>NZ_JBIVCZ010000003.1:0-79107 GCF_044746965.1 Promicromonospora sp. NPDC090134
CTCATCCGTCAGATCATGCCGACCAACGACCCCGCTCACGACCCCGCATCATGCCGAACCCGCAGGTCAGAACCACAATCCAAAACACGCCCTAGACGATCTTCGGGAAGGCCGCGAGGAGACCCACGCCGAGCAGCAGGAAGACGCCCGCGCCCGCCAGCACGGTCCAGGACCTGCGTGGTGAGTCGAACCGGTTGGCGAGCGCCCCGAGGAACAGGACGAGTGCGAACAGCACGGTGAGCAGCGTGTAGTTGTCACCGCGGCGGTTGTCGGTGAGCGCGTCCGCGAAGTACTCGTCGGCGCGGGTGTCGGCCTCCTGCGCCTCCACCCGACCGGGCGGCACGTACGTGTCCAGCGCGAAGGGGCTCGCCGGCGCGTCCGGGTTCTTCAGCGGACGCGCCGCGAGCCACTCGTCGAAGGCGGGCGTGAAGTGCTCCGTGAACCGCTCCCGCGTGAACTCGGCCAGCGCCTCGTCGTCCTCGGCGGTCGCCTGCAGCCAGATGCCGAACACCTGCAGGTCGACCGCCCGCGCTGCCTCCGCGATCGTCGCCTGGCGGGTGGCCTCGATGCGCTGGGTGGACGCCCGGGAGAACGCGATGGACATCTCCCCGCCCCACTTGCTCGCCTCGAAACCGCTCCACGCGGTGAGCACCGCGGTGATCGCGAGGAGCGCCACGGCCACGTTCTCGACGGACCAGCGGGACACTGTCCGCCGCTGCTTCTCGCTCATGGCGCCCCCCTCCTTCGCGACCTACGTCAGCAGCCGAGCTCGTCCGCCATGGCCTGGCGTGCGTCCTGGACGTTCGCGGCCTCGTCCTTCAGCGACTCGGCGGCGTCGGACACCGTCTCGTCCCCCTGGACGTCGTCGACGGCCTGCTGCAGGCCGTCCCACGCGTCGTCGAGCTCCTGGCCCCGGTCCTCGGCCACGTCGGCGGTGGCGTCGCCCAGCTCCTGCCACGCCTGGCGCACCTCGTCCCGGGCCGCGCTGACCTCGTCCACGGTGGCCTCCGGGGTCACCGTGGTGTCGAAGTCGTCCAGCGCGACGTTCAGCTGCTCCGCCGCGGCACAGGCCTGCTCGGTGTTCTCCTCGGGCGTGTCGCTGGAGCATGCCGCCGTGCCCAGGAGCATCAGGCTCATCGTGACCGCTGTCGTGACCGCTGTCGTTCGTCTCATGTCGATCCTCTCTCAGCTCAGGAGCTTTGCTTTGGCGTCCGCGAACTCTTCGTCGGTGAGCACGCCCTTGCCGTGCAGCTCGCCGAGCTGCGCGAGCTGGGTCAGGAGCGCGTCGTTCGCCCCGTCCGACGGCGGCGCGGCGGGTGCTTGCTGCGCGGGTGCGTACTGCGGTGGCGCGGCCTGCTGGGGCGCGGGCTGCTGGGCCTGGTACTGCTGGTTCTCGTACTGCTGGTTCTCGTACTGCTGGGCCTCGTACTGCTGCTGAGCGCGGCCCGCCTGCCGCCGGCTGATCGCGCCGGCGGTGGCCTGGGCGGTGCCGGCGATGACCGCCGTGCGGGCTGCCGTGCCGATGAGGCCCGGCCGGCCGAAGCGTCGTAAGGGTGCCATGTCGCTGCTCCGTTCGGTGGTGGTGCTGCTCGGTGATGGTGCTGCTCGGTGCTGCTCAGAGCGGGGATGCGGCGGTGTCCGCCAGGGTGGCGATCTCGTTGACCGTCACGGCGGGCACCCGTTCGTGCAGGATCACGTCGGCCTCCGCGGCGACCGCCGCGGTCACCAGGTCGCGCGACCATGTGTGCTCGATCGCGAGGACGAGCACGGAGGTGCCCGGTTCGACCGCCGCGGCGATCTCCCGCAGGTCCTCGTCGCCGGTGAGTCCGGACGCGGGCAGCTCCACCGCGACGAGGTCGATCTCGTCGCCGAGGTCCTGCGCCTCCAGGATCTCGACGTCGCCGCCCTGGTCGCGGCGTACGACGGCGAGGTCGAGCAGCGTGACGGCGCCGGTCGCGCCGACGTCGAGCACGGCCTGGGCGACCGAGGGCGGGACGCGCGGGGTGTCGAAGGCGAGCGCGACGAGCTCTACGGGTCCGAACGAGGGTTCCATGACTACCTCCAGGGCGAGAAGACAGGTAGGACAACAGGTGCGGTCCGGCGGGTGCCGGCCGGGTTCAGTGGTTTCCGGGGCGACCTCGCATCCGGCGGCTGATCGTGAGGACCACGCCGCCGCCCACCAGGAACAGGAGGGCGAGCAGGGCCGTCGGGAACGGGTTCACGCCCGTCCAGGGCAGGCTGCCCGGCGGGACCCCCGGGTCGGCCGGCCCGACGCCGTCACCGCCCCCGGGGCCGCCGTCCGTGCCGCCGCCGGCGTCCCCGCACGCCTCGGGCAGCGTGCCGCCGTCCGACGCGAGGGCCGCGGTCAGGGCCGTGAGGGTGGGCGCCGCCGCGAGGCCGCCGGTCGACGCACCCCACGTGTTGGTCACCTCGACCGGCAGGCAGACGTCGTCGCCGGGCGGCAGGTCGAACGTCGCCGACCGCAGGTCCCCCTCCGCGGGGTCGGCCTGCGTGGTGGTCCCGTCGACAAGGATCGTGACGCTGTCGGCGCTGCCGGCGTCCGTCTCGGTGACCTGGCACGTCGCCCCCTGCGGCAGGTCCTCGTACACCGCCGTCCAGTCGTCGGCGGCGGACAGCGTGCGAGCCGGACCGCCCGGGATCTCGACGTCCACGACCACGCCGTCGACGTCCCGGGTGCAGGCCAGCTCGACGGTGAAGACGTCGTCCTCGTGCGCGGCGGCGTCCGGCCCGGACAGGGTCTTGACCACCTCCACCCGCCCCACGTCGAACGTGTTCGTCACCGCGAGCGCCGCAGGGTCACCGGCCGGCACGACGGCCGTACCGGCGGCGCCGTCGCCGACGGTGGAGACGGTCGTCGAGGTGGCGCCGCCCGTCGCGGTCTCGGTGACGGCGCACTCCGCGCCGACCGGTAGACCGTCGTAGACGACCGGGTCACCCGGCACCAGCTCGCGGACCGCCCCGCCGGGGATCCCGATCGGGGCGCCGTCGAAGGTGCAGGAGAGCGACACCTCGAACGGGCCGGTGCCGTACAGCTCGGCGCCGTCGCCGTCCACCGCCTTGTCGACCGTGATCGTGCCGAGGTCGAACGTGTTGGTGGCGGTCACCTCGGCGGTGTCGCCCGAGCCGACGGTGACGCGGCGCGGCGAGACGCTCGTGGACGTCGCCCCGCCGTCGCCGGGTTCGGTGACCCGGCAGACGGCGCCCGTCGGCAGGTCCGGGACCTGTGCCGTGAGCGGGCCGGCGCCGCCGAGCGTGACGGTGCCGTCGTAGACGACGCGGCGCCCGTCGTCCGTGTCGTCGAGGGTGCACCGCACCGCGAGCGTGAAGGGTCCCGCGCCGTAGGCCTCGGCGCCCTCCCCGTCCACGACCTTGACCAGGTCGAGCGCGCCCACGTCGAACTCGTTGGTGAAGGCGACCTCCGTCGTGCTCCCGTCGGCCCCGTCCGGCGTGACGGTGGTCGTGGCCTCGTCGCCCTCCGTGACCACGGGTTCCTGGCCCTCGTGCGTCACCGTGACGTCGACCGAGGCCGCGCCGCCCGTGCCGGTCTCCGTGGCGGTGCACTCGGCGCCGACCGGCAGGCCGTCGAGCACCACCTCTTCGCCGTCCTCGATGGTCACCACCATCGGGCGCAGCGGCCCGTAGCCGTCCGCGTAGACCGGCTCGCCGAGGAACGTGCAGTCGACCGTGACCTCGAACGGCCCGTAACCGACCGGCTCGCCGTCCTGGTCCACGGCGTCGGTCACGACGTCCTTCGACAGGACCAGGCTCGCCAGGTCGTAGCGGTTCACCGCGGTGAGCGTGACGACCTCGGGTTCGCGGCCGATCGTCACCGACCCGACCACGAGCGCCGTCTGGCCGCCCGCGGGGTCCTCGGTGACCGTGCACTCGGCGCCGTAGGGCAGGTTCGGCACCGTGACCGGGGTGCCCGGCGACACGGTGACCGGGATCGGGTCGAGCTCCTCCTCGACCCAGGTGCCGACGGCCGAGGTGCACTCCACGTTCAGCTCGAACGAGTCGGGCGCGTACGCGGCGCCCTCCCCGGTGACCCGCTTGACCACCTGGAGCGACCCGCTGGCGGTCGCGACCCCGACCTTGGTGCCCTCGGTGGGCAGCAGGTTCAGGGGGCCCTGGGGGGTCTGCACCGTGCCCGAGACGGCAGCCGAGTTGTACGCGATCGCCCCGTCCCCCGCCTCCGGCGCGACGGGCGGAGTGGTCGTGGTGCCCTGGAAGGCGACGAACTCGCCCGGCTCCAGCGGCTGGTCCTCAGGGAAGGTGACGACGACCTTCAGAGCGGTGATCGTCTCGTAGAGCTCGTCGCTCTCGTTCCCGGTGAGCAGGACCCAGCCCGTCTCCGGGTCGTCGGTCGGGCACACCGGTTCGGCCGTGGGCTGCTCGATGTCGTCCCGGCAGTAGTCGGTCGCCGTCGTGTAGGAGAACGCCGTCTCCGCGCCCTCCGGCGCATTGACGAGCTCCGGCGGCGGGTCGTTCGTCAGGACCGGCTTCCACTGGGAGCCGCGCTCGGACTGCGCGTACGACCCGGTGTCGCCCGGGACGGGCAGCCGGTCATAGGCGACCACCTTGGTGATGGGTAGGTTGCCCACGTTGTCGACGCGCACGCGCCAGGTCTCGTTGTGGCCCGGCGCGACGACGGGTGTGCAGGGGTAGGCGTAGAACCCGGCCGCGTTCGGTTCGCACACGGTGTCCGGGTCGGCCGCGGGGTCGACGATCACGTCGAGCTCGTCGTCGTCCGTCGCCTTGACCAGCTTGGACTGGGCGAGCACGCCGGCGGGGATGGTCGTGACGTCGGCATCGGCCTCGCAGGCGCCGGTCGCCTCGTCGAGCCGCGCGGCGCACTCGTCCCACGGCCGGTCACCGGTGACGCCAACGGTGTTGTCCACCACGGTCTGCGCGGGCAGCCCCACCCGGAACTGCACCTGGACCGTGATCGTGTAGGTCTGCCCGACCTCGAGCACCGATCCCTCCGGGAAGGTGAACTCGAGGTTCACGAGGTCGCCGGTCTGGTCGACAGTCACGTCGGCCGGGTCGGTCGGGAGCGGCGGCCCGTTGTCGGGGTCCGGGGGCTCGCCCGCCAGCGCGTACGAGAACGGCTCGTCGACGTCGGCGAGGCGCAGCTGGGCGCCGCCCTGCCCGACCGGCATCGGGTCGGTGACCGTCAGGTCGTAGACCGGCCGGTTCCCCGTGTTGGTGATCGCGATGTTCATCGGGAAGACGGCGTTCGGTGCCTGGGTACCACCGGTCACGGTGCCGTCGAAGTCCTTGACGATCTCGACGCCGTTGCTCGCGTGGACGTACACGACCTGCGCGGACGCGCTGTCGGCACCGCTCACCGGGACCAGGTCCCCCGTCTCCGGGTCGACCACCAGGTCGGCGCCCGTCACCGTGCCGTCCACCTCGTTGCTCGCGACGCCGGGCGCGGTCTCGCCGGGGGCCGGGGGGTTGGCGGCGAGATCGGGCAGCACGGGCCCGCCGGTGCGCAGCTCGTCGCGCCGCTCGACGCTGATCGGCACCGTCTGGGTCGGGTTCGCCGGGTTCTCCCAGATCGCCCCGTCGGCCCGCGTGAACGTGAACCGCAGGCCCTGCACGTCGGCCGGGCTCACCGACCCGGGCAGGGCGAACGCGTCCGACGGCGAGCCGGTGACCCAGCCCCCTCCGGTCACCTCGACGCCGTCGGGCCCCTCGGTGAACGTGCCGCCGGTGTACGCGTCGACCTGTACCCGGTCGATCGGGGACGTCAGGGTCGCACCGTCGAAGCCCGCGAAGTCGTACTGGTTCCAGAATCGCGGGTCGTCGTCGGTCAGCACCATCTCGACCGCCCGGGACGGGCCCTGAGGCTGCCCCGAGAGCGTCATGGTCACGGGGCCCGTGCCGGGCTCGACCACCTGGTCCGGGTCGAAGGACTTGCCGACGACGAGGCTGATGTCCGCGTCCTGGAGCACCATGTCGGCGTCGTCCCAGGCCAGCGGCGCGTCGTCGGTGGTTCCGCCGGGGTCGGTGACCTGCGCCGCCGCCACGTCGGGCACGGGCGAGTAGCCGGCGACGGTGACCGGATCGCCGGTGTACCGGTCCAGCTCGCGCAGCTGCAGCGTCAGGTCGACGCTCCCGGAGGCCTGGCCCGGGATCCGCCCGTCGAACGCGACCTCCACCCCGGTGACGTCCTGCAGGTCGTCCGCCGTGAGCGCCTCGGCCTCCGCCTCCGTGTACGTGGCCGTCGACGTCGTGGTGCCGTCCCAGCGGGTAAGCGTCACGGTCGTCGACCCGGTGCCGTCGGGCGGCGTGACCACGATCTGCCGGAGCGAGAACGCGTCGAACGGCGACGTCCCGGGGTCGACCTGCACGTCGCCGCTGCCCGTGAGCCCCGGCTCGACGAGCCGGAGCTGGTCCACCCGCGCCAGGGACTCGTTCGTGCCCGTGACCGTGACGGTGGTCGACGGGTAGAACTGCGCCGGGGTGTCCTCCGGCGGCACGGAGATCGGTCCCCCGGTCCAGGTCTTGGTGGCGCCCGCGTTGATCGGCTCGTCGATGATCAGCACGTCCGCGTCGGCGGTGTCGGTGTAGACCTCGCCGCCGAACGTCGCCTCGCCCAGCACCGTGTCGTTCACGAGGCCGGGGTCGGTCGTGTTGTAGATCGTGCCGTTCGTGGAACCGAGCACGGGCTCGCCGGTGCTGCGCCGGTCGTCCCGGACCTGGAACGTGAGCTGCAGGTGGCGCCCGTCGGCCTGCGTCGAGCGCGCCACACCGTCGCCCGGCTGCGGGGTCGTCGGGTCGGTCCCGGTGGTGCGGGACGGCGACTCGACGTAGGTGAGCCGCACCGAGGTCGCCGCGGCCCGTTCCTCGGCGGACGGGGTGTAGCCCGGGAAGGTCCCGTCGCAGGCCTCGGGACAGGGGTCGTCCGCGGCCTCGACCCAGGCGCCGTCGACGAAGAGCTCGACGCTCTCCACCTGGTCGTAGCCGATCAGGGGGTCGACGGCGGGGGTGATCGGCTCGACCTGGACGAGGTCGAAGGCGTCGTAGAACGAGTCGGCGACGTCGGTGCCCGCCGGGTCCGCGATGTCCGAGATCACCATCGGGTCCACGCCGGAGAAGCCGTTCGTCGACCAGGTGATCTGCGCCGTCACCTGGTCCTCGGACCGGGCCAGCACGGAGGGCGGATCGCCGCCGAGGAACGCCTTGTCGACGAAGTCGAGGTCGCCCGACCCGTCCACGGGGAACGGGTCGACCGAAGCGCAGCCCTCGGCGGGCTCCGTGGGTTCCACCGTGCCGGACGAGGCGCTCGACGCCCCGCAGTTGGCGATCGGGTCGTCGCGGTCGGCGGGGCCGTCATACGCGGCGGTGAAGTTGGGCTGGAACGAGGTGCCCGGCGGGAACCCGTCCTCGGAGTCGTAGACGAACTGGACGCCCTCGGCGCCCTCCGGCAGGTCACAGCTCACCGTCTGCGGGCCGGTCCACGGACCGCAGTCCGGTGCGGGCACCCAGTCGCTGCCGTCCCAGTAGTTCACGATGAGCGTCGCCCCGGCCGGCACGTCGGTCGTGCGCACCGAGGTGGCGGTGAAGTTCGCCCAGAACTCCCCGGGGTCCGCCGGGTCGGTGGGGTCCTGGATCACCACCTGGTCCGCCGACGTCGTCGACCCGTCCGGGCCGAACGGCAGGAGCTGCGTCGGGAGCTGGACCACCACGCTCTGACCCGGGATCGCCGGGACGGTCGACGGCGTGATGAGCTTGTCCGTCCGCGTCGCCAGGCGGTCGTCCAGGGTCACGAGGTCGGCCGACGCGGTGTCCTCCGCGTTGGGGATGGTCGCGGTGACCTCGTTCGGGTGCGTGACGTCGTCGACCTCCTGGTCGGGGTCGGTGTCCGCGGTGAACGGGACCGACGCCGCACCGCCGGTGACGATGGCTCCGGTGAACTCCACGGAGAACCCGGTCACCACACAGTCCGCGGGCGGGTTCGGCAGGGTGCCCGCCGTCGTCGTGCTGAGACTGGGCGCGGAGCCGTCCGCGCAGGTGAAGGTGACCGTCGCGGCATCGGCGTCGGCCGGCCACTGGATGCCGGTGCCGTCGCCGGACGGGCCGAACCCGGTGAAGGTGAGCGGGTCGTCGCCCTCGAACGGGCTGGGCGTGCCCGGCGAGGGTTCGGTGATGGTCAGCGAGGTCGTCGGGTCACCCGTGCTCGTCGCGCCGAGCGTCACGGTCGTCGGGGAGCCCGCGCTCACGGTCGCCGGGTCGAACGACTTGCTCGCCGTCACGCTGTTGTCGGGCGGGGTGATGACGTAGGTGTCCTCGTCGGTCACGGGGTCGGACTCGGCGTCGCCGTGCACGACGTACGAGGAGACGTCGTTGGTCACGGTGGTCGCGTCGGTGAGCTCGGTGACGTTCTCGCGCTGCTCCACCTCGACCGGGATCGTGGCCGTGGCCCCCGGCTGGATGTCGCCGCTGAACGTGTAGCGCACTCCCAGCACCGCGGCGGGGTCGACGGAGTCGTCGAGCGGCAGCCACTGGGTGCCGTCCCAGTACTCCTGCGTCACGGTGTCCGCGTTCGGCGGGAGCGTGATGTCGCCCGTCCCGGTGTACCCGAGGTAGGTGAACGGGCTGGGCGAGGCCGTCAGGTCGACGGGATCCTGGACCACCAGCTCGTCCACCGCGTCGTTGGAGGTGTTGGTCGCGGACAGCGTCATCGTGGCTGCGGTGCCCGGTGTCGCTACCGCGCTCGCCGGGTCGATGGACTTCGTCGTCCCGGAGTCCAGCACCAGCGGCACCACCGGCGTCACCGTCGCGTCGGAGGACGCCTGTGTCGCGTTGTCGGCGACCACCGTGGCCGTGTTCGTGATCGGCACGCCGTCCTGGCTGTAGGGCAGGTCCGGGTCGACCTGCGCCGAGACGATGATCTGGCCCTGCCCGCCGTTCGGGACGCTCGGCCAGGTCGCCGTGACCGTGTCCGTCTCCGTGTCGGCGACGATCTGACCGCCGGCCGGGCCGCTCTGGATCGAGGCGCTGACCAGCACCAGACCCTCGGGCAGCTCGTCGGTGACCACGGCGCCGGTGCACGGGTCGGCGTTCGGGTCCGAGCACGAGATCGTGATGACGTACTGGACGGTGTCGCCGGGCTCGTAGGGCCCGGAGCTCACCTCGGTCTTGGCGATGCCCCACTCGGCGGCGGCCGCGGACGGCGCCGTCAGGAGCACGAGCGGCAGCACCATCGCGAGGGCACCGAGGGTGGCGAGCGCTCGCGTGAACCGTCGGCGTGACCCCGGGCCTCGCTCCGACGTCGACGGCGTCATGCGCCCTGCCCCGCCCGCGCGACCGCGGACCGCGCGACCCCGGCGACCAGGCCCAGGATGGCGAACCCGACCACCACGTTGATGAGCGCGCTCGCCAGCTTGCTGTCGAGCGCGGCGTCGGTGGCGAACGGCGCCACGCCCGCGACGACGGTGGCGAGCACGACGATCCAGCTGAAGAACGACAGCGCCCGCGGTGTGCTCAGCAGCAGGAGGTGGACCAGCGCCACGGCGACCAGCGCCGCGACCGCGGCGGCCACCATCAGCCCGATCGTCGACGCGTCACCCCAGACGCCCTCGCCCTCCGGGGCGAGGATCGGGATGCCGAAGACGCCGCGGAAGACGACCACACCGACCAGCGCGATCAGCGCCACGACGAGCGCAGTCGCCACTCCTCCGGACCACAGGACCCGGGCGTCGACCGCCCTCGGTCGCGGAGCCGGATCCTGCGGTTGCTGTCGTTGGTAGGCCATGGATCGTCCTGTTCGCGCGGCTTCGGCTGGCCCCGCGACCATGCGTGGCAGCGCCGGGCGGCGCCCTCACCCGTTGCGGGTGATACCCGCGTGGGCACGTCACCACGACGTCCGCGCGTACACCACCGTCTGGCGCAGCTCGGCGTAGCTCCAGGAGTCCTGGTCCTGGAAGCTCTCCATCTGGGCGCCGTCGTACTCGGTCCAGACGACACGCCTCGCAGCCGCGGCGACGTCCAGCCACGCGGTCCCGTCCTCGTCCGGTCCCGGCCCGAGCGTGGTCAGGGCGGGCACGGCCACCCCGTCCCGTGGTGCCAGCCGCAGGAAGTAGATGTGCTCGCCGTCGGCCCAGAGGACGCCGTCGTCGAATGCGCCGACCGTCCACGCGGAGTCCTCCCGGACGACCGTGGCGTCGCGCGAGCCCGTGTCGAGCGCCACGATCCACTGATCCTGCTCGAACAGCAGCGTGTCTCCGGACAGGTACGCGTAGTGGTTCCACGCCGTGCTCCGGTCGAGCCGCACGAGGTCGCGCAGGCCGGAGCCCGGGGTGAGCAGACCGATCGTGCTGGGCCCGTCGGCGGGATTGCGGGACACGACCACACCGTCCTCACCGTCGGAGATCGCACAGACGTCCGTGGCCACGTCGCGGACGACGCCGGCGTCGGGGGCCCCCAGGTCGACCAGGTCGACGCTTCCTGGACACCGGTCCGGGTCGGCGGGGGCCTCGTTCTCGATGTGCAGGATCGCCAGGGTCTCCCCACCTGCGGCGATCTTCCAGACGTACCGGTCGGGATCTGTCGGGTAGCTCGTGACGGTACTGACCTCCCCGTCCGGCCCCTGCGCCTTGACCACGACCGACCCGTCCTCGCTCTCCTGGGTCCAGGCGACGTGGGTGTCGGTGAGGACCGGGCTGCCGACGCCGGCGTACTCGCGGGGCTCGCGGTCCGAGCCCGGCGAGGCGGCCGTGAGCTGCCAGTGCTCCAGCGCCGACCCGCCGGACGACCGGGTGGCTGCGGGCCGCGCCAGCGCGGTGACCGGCTCGGAGCCGGGTCCGACGTCGGGCCGGTGCAGCGCGGCGACCAGCGTCCCGTCCCGACGGACCGCGAACGGCACGTTGGGGTCCAGCCCGATGCCGGACCCGACCATGACGTCCGGAGGAGTAGCCAGGTCCACGCGGTGGTCGGTGACGTAGTCGACGCACTCGACCGCCCGGCGGGCGTCCTCGGCGTCGAGCGCGTGAACGATCGTGAAGTCCCCGGTCGGGGCGTCCGCGGGGACCGGGATGGTCCTCGTCGCGTCCGGCGCAGGGAGGTCGTGCCCGGCGCATGCGGGGGCGGTGGCCGGCATCTCGGGGATGTCGAGGTCGCCCAGCCCGACGGCGTCGTCCTGCCCGGCCACCGCGTCCTCGTCCCGGACCGGGGCGTCATCACGAGTGGTGTCGATCGCCGGCAGGTGGAACGTCTCCACCAGCCAGCGGTGGGCGGGGCCGGTGACGGCGTCCAGCACCGGCAGACCGACCGGACCGTGCACGACCAGCGCGATGAACGCGCACACCGCGACCCCGGCGACGCCGAGCGCGGCGTCGCGGCGGACCTGACGCGCTGCCGCGGCCTTGCTGCGGGTCAGCGTCTCGCGGCCGTCGAACACCGGCTCGTCCGCGGCCTCCGGAACAGCGGCGGTCAGGAGCGAGCGGAGCCGTTCGAGGCCTCGGGAGCTCGCGGCCTTGACGGTGCCGACCGATCGCCCGATCTCACGGGCGACCTGTGCCTCCGGCAGGTCAAGGACGTGCCGCAGCACCACGACCCGCCGCTGCTGCGGCGAGAGGCTTCCCAGCGCCCGGGCGAGCTCGTCCCGGAGCGCGATCTGTGCGGCGGGGTCGTCCGTGTGCGCGACCGGCAGGTTGTCGTCACCGGGGACGTCGGTCAGCCGCGTCCGACGCCACGCGTCGGTCCGGAGGTTGACCAGCACCTTCCGCGCGTACGCGAGAGGGTTCCCGGCCCGCGCCGTGTCCCAGCGCCGGTAGACCCGCTCGAAGGTGCCCTGGACCAGGTCCTCGGCCAGGGCACGCTCACCGACCAGGAAGTACGCCGTCCGAAACAGGTACGGGCCGTCCTCCTCCACGAACGCGACGAACTCCTCGTCCCGCGACCGGCCGCCCACGCGGACCTCGACCCGTCTTCCCAAGAGTGTCTCCATGCTCCTACCCACGCGCCGGCATCCTCCCAGGTTGAGACCGTATCCGTGCGGCGATCCCGCGGGCGCCCGTGGCAGAGTCCTCCTGTGCCCACGAACGACCTTTCGGCCTGGCTGGCGCGATGGTGCGGAAGTGGTGGTGAAGGCGGGCCCTCCCTCCTAGAGAACGTCCGGGTCGCCGGTGTCCTCGAGCCGTTCGGCGATCGCCGCCCCATGGGCCCGCGCCCAGTCGGTCAGGGCCTCGATGGGGCCGATCAGCGTCCGGCCCAGGTCCGTCAGCGCGTACTTCACTCGCGGGCGCGCCTCACGGTGGGCCTCCCGGTCGACCAGACCGTACCGCTGCAGCCGCCTGAGGGTCTGGGTGAGCACCTTCCGGGAGATACCACCGATCTGCTCGACGAGCTCGCCGTGCCGGTAGGGACGCCGGCTGAGCGCGAAGAGCACGACCACGGACCACTTGTCAGCGATGATCTCGACGGCCAGGCGCGTAGGACAGTCGGCAAGGAAGACATCGGCTACGGGAGCACGCATGGTCGAACGCTACTCAGACCAGCCCGGCAAGAAGGCCGGTGAGCTCGGCCGGAACGGTGACCATGCAGTCGTGCCCGCTACGGACCTCCAGGACCCGCGCCGGGTCACCGTTGGGCTGTACCGCCGGCACCGGACGTCGGACGAGGCCGTCCGGCTCGTACCCGACGCAATGGATGTGCGCACGCGGGATGCGGGCCAGTGCGGGGTTGCTCTGGTCGACACGCTCGACGAAGCAGGAGACCGACTCGTCGCCGAGGGTGCCCCGGAGCCAGGCGACGTCCTGCGGATCGGTCACCCCGAACAGCCCGGCCGGCGCGGGGAGCTCCGGGAGCGGTGGGACACGCCACGGCGAGCTGCTCCCGGCCGCCAGGTCGATCAGGTGCCGGGTGGCGGGCATGACGTCCACCGCGTTCTCGCCGTGCTCAGGAACCATGGCGTCGACGTACACCAGCTGCGCGACATGTTCCGGGATGCGGTGGGCGACCGCCGAGATCACCATGCCCCCGTAGCTGTGGCCGACGAGCACGACCTCTGACACGTCCTTGTCCCGGACGAGGTCCCGGACGAGGTCGACGACGTCGTCCGCGTGCGTGGTGAGGTTCACCTCCGGCCCGAGCCGATCGGCGGTGTCGCCGTGCCCGGTGAGCGTGGGCGCGTGGACGAGGTGTCCACGCGCCTCCAGCAAGGGGACGACACGGTCCCAGCAGGTGCCGTCGTGCCAGGCCCCGTGGACCAGGACAAAGGTGGTCGATGTCGTGATGTCTTCCATGTCCTGGACGCTACGGACCCGAAAGGTACCGGCGGGTACCTGTCGGGAGCACCGTGCGTCACCGACCGGAGCGAGACGACCGCGTCAGGGAGAACATGCGCCCGACAGCCCGGAGAAGGGACCGGAACTCGGCGCGGTTCGGCCGGACACCCAGGCGGGCATACATCATCGCGTTGCCGTACTCGGCCATGCGCACGATCTTGCCGTCGGTGACGTCGAACCGAGTCAGGTAGGTGTTGCGATAGGGGACGCCTGTGCGGGCGACGACCATGTCGCCGGTCCCGAGGAAGAAGACCTCGCGACCGTCAGGGTTGACGGTCCACCGATGGTTGCGCCACACCAGTGGTTCGAACTTGTCGAAGATGCCCCTCGTGTACCCGAGCACCTCTTCCCGGCCGCTCACGTCTGCGACGCAGAAGCCCCGCCGGCGGCCGGCGACGAGCTCCGCGACCCCCTGGTCGCTGATCACGGCGTTCGAGTGCATGAAGAGCTGCTCGACGTCGTCCCTGAGCGTGTCCGCGACGGCCTCGATGTCCTTCGCCTCGACAGCCCGGATGAACTCCCGCGCGGTCTCCAGCGTCGAGCGGGTGGTGGGTCCGGTGCTGGTCATGTTTCCTCCGGTGGCTCTGGTGCAGCGGAATCGTGCACACCATCGAGGATGCGAGCACTCACGACAGCGAGGAAGACCCGACCGAGACTAGTACTGCCGGTGTCACCACACGGCGTCACCGCAGCGGAAGGCAGCACCCCTCCTGAGGAAGAATGGGCCGATGACGAGCACGGACCGGAGCGACCTGGCGCACTACCTGCGGCAGCGCAGGGCGGGGATGACTCCGCCGCTCCTGCCCGGGCAGCCGAGAAGCTCTCGGCGCCGCGTGTCAGGTCTTCGCCGGCAGGAGATTGCAGATCTGACCGGTATCTCCGTGGAGTACTACACCCGCCTGGAACAGGGCCGGGCTCCACGACCGTCGCGAGAGATTCTCGCGGCCCTGGCACAGGGCCTGGCTCTGACCGGGCCGGAGCGCGCCTACCTGTTCCGGTTGGGCGGCGAGTCCCCGCCCGAGCTGCCCAGCCCCGATGGGATCGTCCGCCCAGGGTTGCTGCGGATGCTGCAGGGGCTGGACGACACGATGCCGGTCACCGTGCACGACGGTCGGCTCGACGTCCTGGCCCGGAACAAGCGCGCGGCCGAGCTGCTGCCGCCTCCTGACGAGACCGGACCCTTCGGTCGCAACCTCGCCTACCAGGCTTTCGCGACCACCGCCCTGACTGACCTGCTCGGTGACGGTGCGGAGCAGTTTCTGCGCGTCGCGGCCGCTGAGCTGCGCACGGCACTGAGCCGATATCCCGCGGACGCCTACCTCCGCGACCTGCTCACGGAGCTCACCGCGACCAGCCCGACCTTCCGCAACCACTGGGAGCGCGGCGAGGTCATCACGTGGCGATCGGCGACCAAGCAGCTGCACCACCCCACGTACGGCCGGGTCAGCTTCGACATCGAGCTCCTGCACGACCCGGAGCGAGACCACTGGGTGATGCTCTACACGCCCCGCGACGAGGCGCCGTCGTCGTCGTCGTCCGAGGAGACCGTGCCGACGTGAACTCGGGGTCGGCGTGTGCTCGAGGAAGAGGGGCAGGGGTCGGGCTGCGGGTCCTGCCCGTCAGGCGTTCATCCCGCTGCCGACCGTGACGACCGATCCGGTCATGAACCCCGCTTGCGGGCCCGCCAGGAAGGCGACGACACCCGCGACCTCTTCGGGTGTGCCGTAGCGCGCGAGCGGGACCAGGCTGCGGATGTAGTCGGCGGAATCGCCGTCGGCCGGATTCAGTGCGGAATCGATGGGCCCCGGCTGCACCAGGTTGACGGTGATGTCGGCCGACCCGAGCTCGCGAGCCAGCCCTCGCGGATCGTGCCCGCGTTGTTGACGAGGATGTCGAGACCCCCCAGGCCCTGGGCCACGCGGTGCACGAGCAGTTCGTTTGCCGCCGGATCGGCACCGTTCGCCTGGACGGCGAGACCTCGCCGCCCCATGTTCTCGATCTGACGCACGACCTCCCGCGGCCGGACCTGGTGCCCGCGCGGCCTGCTGCGAGCACCAGGTCCGGTTGGTGCCGGTGTGCCTACTGCCGGATACCGGTTCGCGCGGCCCGCTCGACCCGGGCGACCAGGCGGCTGTTGTGTGCGGCGTGCGCGAATCCCGGGGTGTGGTGGGTGTCTTCGGTGATGTCGCGCGCGAGGCTCGCGTACACCTCGCCCACGTTGATGGAGGCACCGGTCCAGATCTCGGCCGCGGCCGGACCGGTACCCGTGGCGACGGGGCTGTCGGGCGCGTCGAAGTCCACGCTCGAGGTCAATGTGAGGTCGCCGACCTGGACACCGGCGGGGTGGTCGCCGGTCAGCCTGAGCCAGCCGTCGGCGCCGCGCACCTCCAGGCTGAACCGGGCGTCGGGTACGGGCACGCCGGCCAGGACCTGCACCCCCACCGGGGCACCGGACGAGGTCCTGACGATCGCGTCGAGGTGGTCCGGTACCTCACGGGTGGTCGTCGTGCCGGTGTCGACCAGCTTCACCTCGGGCCAGAGCAGCTCCGTGCGCGCATCGATCTCGGTGATCTCACCGAGGACCGTCTCGACCACGTCGAGCACATGGCCCACCGCGATCGTCAGGAAGCCTGCCCCGGCGTCCGCCTTGTCGAAGTACTCGTAGGCGCTCATCGACTCGGGACCGTTTCCGAAGGTCGTCGCGCTGACCCGGGCCGAGAGCAGCCGCCCGAGCCGGCCCTGGGTGATGATCTCGGCGGCCCGGCGCACCGACGGGTTGAGACTGCCCTGCAGCCCGATGGCCGTGTGCAGGGTCCCGGCCGCCGCGGCCATCTCCTCGACCTGCGCGACGCTCGCCCCCAGAGGGGACTCCGAGTACACGGCCTTGCCCGCCGCGAGGGCCGCGAGCACGAGCTCGCGGTGTGCCGGGACCTTGACGGCGACGGTGACGAGGTCGATCGACGGGTCGTTGATCAGCTCGTACGGGTCGGCGTACCAGCGTTCGGCGCCGAACAGCTCGGCGGCCTTCCGCGCGCTCTCCTCACGCCGGGTCGCCACTGCCGCCAGCACGAGCCGCGGCTGGGCGGCCAGCGCGGGGATGTGGGACGCTCCGGCCCAGCTCGCCTTGGTGTCGGCACCGATGATCCCGACGCGGATCACGTTACTTGCCATGGTGTACTGCTCCGTTCGTTCTCGTGGTCCTGGCACGGTCGTCCCGTGCCGCTCGGCTCGCTGCGGAGCCGCTCGTCACCGGTCGATGGCGGCCATGCCGTTGCGGTCATGGCGGTCGCCGGACGCGGGGGCAAGATCGTTCAGCCGGCCGACCTGGTCCGGGCTGAGCCGGATCCCGCCGGCGGCGATGTTCTCCTCGAGGCGTTCGACGCGTCGCGTACCGGGGATGGGGTTGATGTCCTCGCCCTGGGCCAGGAGCCAGGCCAGGGCGACCTGCGCGGGAGCGGCTCCGGCCTCGGTCGCCACCGCCCGGACCTCGTCCACGATGCGCAGGTTGCGCTCCAGGTTGCCGCCGGTGAACCGTGGGTTGGTACGACGCCAGTCGTCGGCGTCGAGGCCGTCCAGAGAACGGATGTTCCCCGTCAGGAAGCCGTGACCCAGCGGGGAGTAAGGCACCAGCGCGATCCCCAGCTCGCGCAGCACGGGCAGCACCGCGTGCTCGGGGTCGCGGGTCCACAGCGAGTACTCGCTCTGGACCGCGGCCAAGGGATGGACGGCATGCGCGCGGCGGATGGTGGCGGGGCCGGCCTCGGACAGGCCGATGTAGCGGACCTTGCCCTGAGTGACCAGGTCTGCCAGGGCGCCGACGGTGTCCTCGATCGGGGTGCCCGGGTCGACACGGTGCTGGTAGTACAGATCGATGTGGTCGGTACCCAGGCGCCGCAGCGACCCCTCCACAGCGAGCCGAATGTTCGCCGGGGTGCTGTCAGCCCCTGGCCGGCCCGTGTGAGACACCAGGCCGAACTTGGTCGCGAGCACCACCTCGTCCCGACGACCTCTGACCGCCCGGCCCAACAGGGCTTCGTTGGCGTAGCCCCCGTACACCTCGGCGGTGTCCAGGTGCGTGACACCGAGGTCAAGGGCGCGCTGGATGGTGCGGACCGAGTCGCCTTCGGACTCGCCCTTGCCCGTGTAGAAGTCAGACATACCCATGACGCCTAGACCGATGCGTGATATTTCGAGCCCGCCCAGTGACGTGGTCTGCATCGAGTGGTCCTCTCCTGGATCGGTACGTCCGTTCCATATCCGGCGGATGGACCGCAATAGAACTTGACGCATCAAGATCAACTTGATGCGTCAAGTTCTACCCTCGCGAACTTGATGTGTCAACAACTGTCGCCGTAGGCTGGCGGCATGGCGAAGACAGCGGATGCACACCGACAAGGCCGGAGGGCTGCGCAAGGGGGCTCGGCATCCCGCGCAGCGACACCTCTGGTCGCGGAAGGGCGTGGCACCGCAGAACCCGGCTCGGACGTGCCCTCTGCGGCGACCACCGAACCGCGATGGCTGACCGACGACGAGCTGGCGGCGTGGCTGGCCAACTCCGCGATCATGATCAGCCTGCCCGCCGCCCTGGACGCCCGGATGCAGCGCGAGTCCCAGCTGACCTTCTTCGAGTACATGGTGCTTTCCGTCCTCTCCGAGGAGTCGGACCGCACCATGCAGATGAGCAGGCTCGCCGAACGCACGTCGGCGTCCCTGTCACGGCTGTCGCACGTCGTCGGACGACTGGAGAACCGCGGGCTCCTTACGAGATCCCGGATCCCCGGGCCTGGACGACGCACCAACACGACGCTGACCGACGCCGGATACGACGTCGTCGTCACGGCGGCACCCGGACATGTCGCAGCGGTCCGCGAGTACCTGATCGACGAGCTCGAGCCCCGCGACCTGAAAGCCTTGCAGCGCATCGGGACGGCAGTCGAGAACGCCATCACCCGTGGAAGGCCTGGGCAGGCCCTTGCGGCGGGGGAATCCCCCGCCGCAACCGCGCCGTAACCTTCCGCCTGCACAGCGCGACGGCGTCGCGGCTCAGGTGTGCCGGACGCCGCGACCTCGCTGGACGCCGCCGCCGAGCTGCGCCGGGGTGTCCACCTACAGGGCCGTCAGGGTCGTTCGATCGTTGCTCACGGCTTCAGCGAGCGCCGGGCCGCAGTGTGCAGCCGTAGTCGATCGGCGCGGCGAGCAGCCGCTGGGCCGGGAGGACCTCCGGACCGCACGACGCCGAGCCCAGGCCGGTCTGGCCGTGGTCCAGGTTCAGCCAGGTGTGCCCGTCCGGGACCAGGTCGTGAGGGTGACGAGCCTGGTCGAGCGCCTCGCTGGTCCACGGCCGCACGGTGAAGTCGAGGGTCGGGTGCGCCTCGATCTCCAGCGTGTGGTCGGGGCCGGACAGGAGCACCCGGGCGGCGTCGATCCGGTTCCCGTTCTCCTGCGGGTACGCGTACGGCGTCTGCATGTCCTGCACGCTCGACCGCCACCGTCCCAGGCGCACCCCGGAGCGGCTGTCGCTGTAGGCCTCGCCGGGTCCGAACCCGTCCCACTCGACCTGGTCGAGGTCGCCGGGCAGCGCGAGCCGGAGCCCGAACCGGGGCAGCTCGGTGGTCCAGCTTCCCTTGGGCCGCGCCTGGACCCGGACGCTGAGCGCGTCGTCGTCCGCCGTCCACCGCAGGGTGACGGTGAGGCCGAGGTCGCTGCCGGGGAAGCCGAGCAGGCCGCGCGTGGTCAGGGCGTCCGGTCCGACGTCGACGGCGTCGACCCGGAACATCGCGTGGTCGAGCCCGATCTGCCGCCACTCCAGCTCCTTCGGCGCCCAGGAGAACGGGCGGTCGTTGTCGATCGGGGCGCGCCAGACGTCGAGGCCGAACGCGTGCACGGGCAGCGACCCGACGGACAGGAGCGCGCCCGTGCGCGGGTCGAACCGGCCGGGACCGAGCACCAGGGCGGGCTCGTCCGACCGGGGCACCGCGCCGTTCGTGGCGGCGACGACATGCCGCGGTACAGCGCGCTGGACCCAGCCGATCTCGTGCCCCGCCTTGGCCCAGGCCGAGTTGCCGTCGAGCTGGGCGGACACGGTGACGACCGCACCCGCCGGAAGCTTGAGGGGTGGCAGCTCGACCACGGCGCTGCGCCGTGCGGGGACCGCGGGCACCGCGAGCTTCTCGTCCACCAGGGTGCGGCCGTCGAGCTGCGCCGTGCGGACGAACCGCAGGTGCTCGGTGTCGGTGTGGTCGTACCGGTTCTCGACCGTCAGCCGGTCGCCGTCGAGCGCCAGCCGGACCGGGGCGTAGACGGCCTTGAGCTGGACGAGCCCGGGTCCGGGCGTGCCGTCGGAGAACGCGAGCCCGTCGGCCACGAAGTTCCCGTCGTGCACCACCTCGCCGAAGTCGCCGCCGTACCCGTAGAACTCGACGCCGTCCGGCGTGGTGGTGCGCAGACCGTGGTCGAACAGCTCCCAGACGAACCCGCCGGCGAGCCGGGGGTGGCGCTCGAAGATCTCCTGGTACTCGGCCAGCCCACCCGGCCCGTTGCCCATGGCGTGCGCGTACTCGCACAGCACGAAGGGCATGTCCCGGCGTCGGGCGTCCAGCTCGGGCTCCGGCCAGGGCTCCTCCTGGCCGAGGCCGATCTGCTCGAGCTGGGCCGGGGTGGTGTACATCCGGCTGTAGACGTCCACGTGCTCGGCCGACCAGTCGCGCTCGTAGTGCAGCGGGCGGGAGGGGTCGCGGTCGCGCGCCCACCGGGCCATCGCGCCGAGGTTCTGCCCGCGACCGCACTCGTTGCCGAGCGACCACATGATCACGCTCGGGCGGTTCTTGTCCCGCTCGACGAGGCTCCGCATCCGGTCGACGAACGCCTCCTCCCAGCGGGCGTCGGACACGGGGTGCCCGTCCAGCTCGTGGAACCAGTCGACGGGGAAGAAGCCGTGGGTCTCCAGGTCAGCCTCGTCGATCACCCACAGGCCGAGCTCGTCGCACAGCTCGAGGAACCGGGCCTGGGGCGGGTAGTGGCTGGTCCGCACGGCGTTGATGTTGTGCCGTTTCATCAGCAGGATGTCGGCCCGCATCCGCTCCTCGCTGACGGCGCGGCCGGTGTCGGGGTCGATGTCGTGCCGGTTCACGCCGCGCATGAGGATCGGCCGGCCGTTGACGAGGAACCGGGGCCCGTCGATCTCGACGCGGCGGAACCCGATGCGCAGCCGGACGCGCTCCCCCGCGCTCACGAGCTCGCCGTCGTACAGCCGGGGTACCTCGGCGGACCAGGGTGCGACGCCGTCGACCACGACGTCCTCCCCCGCGGCGGCGTCGATGCCGAGCTCCGGGACGACGACGCGCGCCGGCACGTCGGCGTCGACCCGCAGCGTGCCGCGGCCGGTCGCGTGGTCGTAGTCGGCGTGGACCGCATGGTCGTCGACGGCGCCCGCCGGGCGGCCGAGGAGCGTCACGTCCCGGAAGATCCCCGACAGCCACCACATGTCCTGGTCCTCGAGGTACGTCGCGGAGGACCACTGGTGCACGCGGACGGCGAGCACGTTCTCTGCGCCGCGCAGCACGTGCTGCGTGACGTCGAACTCCGCGACGAGCCGGCTGCCGGACGTGACACCGAGCTCGACGCCGTTGAGCCACACGCGCCCGACCGAGTCGATGCCCTCGAACCGCAGGAGGATCCGCTCGACGTCCCAGCCGGCCGGCACCCGGAAGCGCCGCCGGTAGTCGCCGGTCGGGTTCTCGTTCGGCACGTGCGGCGGGTCCACGGGGAACGGGAACTTCCGGTTGGTGTACGCCGGGGCGCCGAACCCGTTCAGCTGCCAGTGCCCGGGAACGGGGATCGTCGCCCACGCGCTGTCGTCGAGCGCGAGGTCGCCGAGGTCCGCCGGGCCGTCCGCCGTCGGGCAGAGCCGGAAGGCCCAGGTGCCCCCGAGGGACAGCTCGGGCGCGTCGGAGCGGGCCCAGGCCCGCGCGGGCAGGGTGCCCCGGCGCGGGAGGAAGGCCTCGAGGTAGGACGGTGAGGTGGTGGTCACGTGCTCGCTCTCAGGATGGGCCGATTCGAGGCCGGACAGGGTTTCGGACGGCGCGCGGCCGACGACGGGGGCGTGCTCCGGGGTCACTCCTTCACGCTCCCCGCCGACAGGCCGGACTGCCAGTAGCGCTGCAGGTAGAGGAACGCCACGATGAGCGGCAGGACCGAGACGAGCGAACCCGTGATGACCGTGGAGAACTGGGCGGACGCGCCGCCGCCGGCCTCGCTCGCGGCCTGGAGCTGCGCCAGCCCGACCGTGAGCGGGAAGAGCTTCGGGTCGGTGAGCATGATCAGCGGCAGGAAGTAGTTGTTCCACGTCGCGACCAGCGCGAACAGCAGGACGGTGACGATGCCGGGCGCGAGGAGGCGCAGCACGATCTGCCAGAAGATCCGGAACTCGCCCGCGCCGTCGATCCGCGCCGCCTCGACGAGGCTGTCGGGCACCGCCTCCTCGGCGAAGATCCGCATGAGGTAGACGCCGAAGGGGCTGACCAGCGACGGCAGGATCACGGCCCAGACGGTGTTGGTCAGCCCCGCTCCCGCGAAGAGCAGGTACGTCGGGATGGCGAGGGCGGTGGTGGGGACCATGACGGCGCCGAGCACCACGGCGAACCACAGTCGCTTGCCGGGGAACTCGTACTTCGCGAACGCGTAGCCGGCGGCGGTGGAGAGCAGGGCCGCACCGACGCCGCTGACGACGGAGTAGAGCACCGTGTTCAGGATCCACTGGCCGAACACGCCGTCCTGCAGCGTGAACAGCGTGGCCAGGTTGTCGCCGAGGCGGAAGTCGTCGGCGAACCAGAACCCGAAGCTCGTGAAGAGCCCCGTGTTGTCCTTGGTCGACGCGACCACCAGCCAGACCAGCGGGAGCAGGAAGTACCCGCCGCACAGCCAGAGCAGGACGGTCAGCAGGGTGCTGCGCCGCTCCCCCGGCGGCAGGTTCCCGGAGCGGTTCCGGTGGGCCCGCCGGTTCGGGCCGGCGGGCGGGCCGACGGCGGGTGCGGCGCCGGCCGGGGTACCGGCCGCGGCCCGGGGGCCTTGCTGGGTGGCCGTGGTCATCGGT
This sequence comes from Promicromonospora sp. NPDC090134, assembly GCF_044746965.1. Classification (NCBI taxonomy): domain Bacteria; kingdom Bacillati; phylum Actinomycetota; class Actinomycetes; order Micrococcales; family Promicromonosporaceae; genus Promicromonospora; species Promicromonospora sp. NPDC090134. The sequence goes on from NZ_JBIVCZ010000003.1 coordinate 22,408, forward strand.
GCGCCGCCTTCCGCTCGCGGTGGGTGGTGGACAGCTGCACGACGTAGGAGACGATCATGATGACGACGCCGAGCAGGAACGCGATGGCCGCCGAGTAGTTCACGTCCTGGTCGACGAACGCGAGGTTGTAGGCGTAGAGGTTCGGCGAGAACGAGCGGCCGATGGCGTTGGGGGCGATCTCGTACAGGAGCTTCGGCTCGCTGAAGAGCTGGAAGCTGCCGATGATCGAGAAGATGACGGTCAGCAGGATCGCCGAGCGGATCGCCGGGATCTTGATGCTCCAGGCGATGCGGTACTGGCCCGCCCCGTCGATCCGGGCCGCCTCGTACAGCTCCTGCGGTATGGCCCGCAGGGCGGAGTACATGATCACCATGTTGTAGCCGATGTACTGCCAGGTGACGATGTTCATGATCGAGCCGAGGATGGTGCTGCTGGAGAGCAGGTCAGGCGCGTCCAGCCCGAGGGCTTCGAACGCCTGGGCGATGGGCCCGAAGTTGCGGCCGTAGAGGTAGCCCCACATGAGGGTGGTGACGACGCCCGGCACCGCGTAGGGGACGAAGATCGCCACGCGGGCGAACCGTCCGCCGCGTACCCGCCCGCTGTCGAGCGCGAGCGCGAACAGCAGCGCGAGCACCAGCATCACGGGCACCTGGATGACGAGGAACAGCGCCATCCGGCCGACGCCCTCGACGAACCGCGGGTCCGTGAGCGCGCGTGCGTAGTTCCCGAGGCCGACGAACGCGTTGCCGCCGACGAGCTGCTGCGTGAAGAGGCTGAGGTAGCCGGCGTACACGAGCGGCACGACGAGCATCGTGACGAACACCAGCAGGAAGGGCAGGAGGAACGCGTAGGCAGCGACGTGCTTGCGCCGGGTGGCGCTCAGGGTAGGCCGGGCGGCCGGACGCCGCGGGACCGGCCGCGACGTCGGGGGTGAGACCAGAGTCTGGGTCATGGGTGTGGCTCCGTTCGTCCGCCGGGTGCGCGGCTGGCGCGCACCCGGCATCGACTCACTGCTCGACGGTGAATCCCTGCTGCTTGGCGTAGGAGACGAGCTGTTCCTCCCACGCGTCCAGGCCGGCGTTCAGGTCGGTGCGCTCGGTGATCGCGGCGCCGAGCGTCTCCTTGAAGCTGGAGCTGGCGAAGTCGTTGAACGGGAGCCACTGCCAGTCCGACTCGACGGTCTCGGAGATGCCGACGAACGTGTCGTTCACGGTCTCGTCGCCGTAGAAGGGGAGCTTCTGGTCGCGGAACTCGGGCAGCTCCTGCGTCGCGACGAGCGACGGGAAGAGGAACTGCTCGGTGGCGAACATGTTGGTCGCCGCCTCGTCGTGGTTGAGGAACTTCACGAGCTCGGACGCGGCGATCGGGTTGTCGCTGCCCGCCATGACGGTGAGGGCGGACCCGCCCTGGTTACCGGAGGCGGGCGCGGACGCGTCCCACTGCGGCAGCTCGGTCGCGCGCCACTTCCCGCTGGTGTTCGCGGCGGTGCCCTGAAGGAACACGGGACCCCACGCGGCCGCCAGCCAGCTCGCGTACTCACCGCGGGACGTGCGCTGGTACCAGTTGTCGTCGAGCTGCGGCTCGGTGGCCACCAGGTCGTCCTGGATGAGCCCGTCCCAGAACTCGATAACCTGCTTGACCTCCGGGCTGTCGAAGTCGATGGTGACTGTCTTGTCGCCGTCGTACCCGAAGGGGCGGGCGCCCGCCTGCCAGAGCAGGGCGAGGATGGGCGAGAAGCTGTTGCCGGGCAGGTCGGTGATGTAGGCGCCCGTCCTCTCCTTGATCGCGCGGGCGGCCTCGGGGTACTCGTCCCAGGTGGCGGGCGGTTCGACCCCTGCCTTCTCGAACAGGTCGGCCCGGTACAGCTGCCCGGTGGGTCCGACGTCCTGGGGCAGGCCCCAGACCTGCTCACCGGTCGCGACCTGGCCCCAGGCACTCGGCGCGTAGTCCGCCGACAGGTCGCCGAAGCCGTAGGGGCCCAGGTCGAGGACGCTCTTCGTGATGGTGAACGACGGCAGGAACGAGTACTCGATCTGCGCGACGTCGGGGACGTCACCGGACGAGACCGACGTCCGCAGCTTCTGGTACTGCGCCGTCGCGCCGCCCTGGTTGGAGAGGTTGACCTTGATCTCCGGGTACTTCTTCTCGAACAGGGCTATCTCGTTCTCGATGTCCGGTACCCACGACCAGAACTCGAGGGTGGTCGGGGTGGACATCGCCTCGTCGACCTCGGCCTGGGTAGGACCCTCGGCGGTCGCGGCGCCGGTGGTGCCGCCGGCACAGCCTGCGAGGACGAGGGCGGTGGCCGCCAGCGCTGCCACGAGGGCAGGACGGCGTCGCATGTCGGGCATTCGTATTCCTTCCGCCGGGGCGGCTCCACATCGAGCCGCGAGCAGGCATACGTTAACACCCTCCTCGCCTTAAACGTATGCCTTACCAGCGGCTGGCGGATGAATCCTCACCGGTAGCCGACTCCTCGGCGCTCTGGACGAGCAGGTCACGCATCGCGCGGAACGACGCCTCGGGATCGCGGCGCTGGATCGCCGCGGCGGCCTCCGCGTGCAGGTGGAGCGCACCCGGCTGCGGGTGGTCGGGGCCCAGGCCGTGGGCCAGCCAGCCCGTGAGGATCTCGCTCACGAGGGACTCGAGCCGACCGAACATCAGGTTCTTCGACGCGGCCAGGATCAGGGAGTGGAAGCTGACGTCGAGCTCGAGGAACCGCTCCCGGTCCTCGTCCTCGCTCGCAGCCCACATCTGCCCCGCGATGGCGACGAGCTCGGCGATCTGCGCGGAGCTCGCTCGCTGGGCGGCGAGCCGCGCCGCCTCCGGCTCGACGGCGATCCGCAGCTCGACGAGCGAGGCGGTCTGCTCCGCCGCGTCGGGCGAGGCCATGCGCCAGCGGATGACCTGCGGGTCGAAGAGGTTCCACTCCTCCGGCGGGAGCACGACCACCCCGACCCGGCGGCGGGAGACGACGAGGCGCATGGACTCCAGGACGCGGATGGTCTCGCGGGCCACCGAGCGCGAGATCTCGTAGCGCTCCTCGATCTCCTGCAGCGTGAGCGTGCTGCCCGGGGCGAGGGTGCCGGCGCAGATCGCGGTCCCGAGCGCATCCAGGACGCGGCTGTGCAGCCCGCGCAGGGAGTGGGGGGAAGCGGGTCGTGCGCTCGGATCAGACATGGTCGGGAAACTACCATCGGCATACGTAATGGGCCGGTTGCTCCGCTGAGGTCAGACGTTAGCTCGCCTGCGCGCCAGGGTGAGGCATCCGGGTGCCGGCACGGCGCTCAGACGTACGCGGGTAGGCGCCCGGAGCCGTCTCCGCGGTACGGTGCGGAAATATCCTCCGCGAGACAACCGTTGCCGGGACGAGCGGAGTTCCCAGCTGATTCTGAGACGTGGGTGGTGCTGGATGGCAGGCAGGGGCAGACCCCGCGAGTTCGACCTGGACCAGGCGCTGGACGCCGCCATCAACGTCTTCTGGAGCCAGGGGTACGAGGGGACGACGCTCGACGACCTGACCAAGGCGATGGGCATCAGCCGTCCGAGCCTGTACGCCGCCTTCGGCGACAAGGAAGCGACGTTCAAGCGCGCCGTGGAGCGGTACTCGCAGGTCGACCAGAGCTACGTCGAGACGGCGCTGGCCCAGTCCACGGCGCTCGCCGTCGCCGCGGAGTATCTCCGCGGCCACCTCCGCGCCAGCACCAACCCCAACCGTCCACCCGGCTGCCTGACCGTCCAGGGCGGCGTCTCCGGCTCGCAGGCCGACCAACGCGTCGTGAAGTTCCTCGACGCCCATCGGGCCGCCGTCGAGGAACGGCTGGCCGCCCGCTTCAAGCAGGCGATCGCGGACGGCGACCTCCCGCCCGACGAGGACCCTGTGGACCTGGCAAGGTACCTGCTCACCGTCACCGGCGGCCAGGCCATCCAGGCAGGTGCCGGCGCGACCCGTGACCAGCTGTCGCGCGTGGCCGAGCGCGCCCTGGCCGCCTTCCGGCAGACGAGCTGAGCAAGCGCGGCCAGCCCTGGGCACACTCGCCGCGATCGACTGCGGGACGTGCGCGCGGACGCGGCGAGTGTGCCCTCGGGTGTCAGACGTCGAGCTGGTCGCGAACCGCCTGTGAGTCGATCAGGTAGTTCATCTCGTAGAAGCGACCGTCACGGACCTTGTGGAACGAGTACTCGGCGAACTCGAACGTCTTGCCCGTGGGGGCGACACCGAACCACTCCTTGGTGTGGGTGCCCTTGTTGTACAGGCGGGCCGCGACGCGGTCACCATCGATGGCGATGTCCTGGGGCCGCCACTCGAAGTCCGGCACGGAGTCACCGTGCGCCTTGAGCTCCGCGATGATGTCGGCGCGGGTGGCCGCCTTGCCGTTCTCGACGAGCTCGTCGTGGACGAACTCGGTCATACGGTCGAAGTCGTGGGCGTTGAGCGCCTCGATGTAGCGCTCGAAGACGTCCCGGATCTCGCTCTCAGACATGGACATGGTGTTTCCCTCTTCCCTTCCCGGGATTGCCGGGTGTTGTGCACTCGCGGTGGTGATGGGTCGCGACGCCCTCCACGGTCTTGCTGCGGTAGCCGCCGCTGTGGGTTGGGAACCCCGACCCACAGGATTCTATTCCGCGCGGTACAGAATTAGGCCGAGCCTCGACCTGGCACGGAGCGAGCCAGGCGCACGATGCCCGGTTCGGCGCTCGGATGCATGAGAACACCGATCGGCTCGGCGCAAGACAACCTGGGCTCGCAACAGGTAGCTAACATCGACCTCAGCTACCAGGAGCGGCAATGTCGAGACACAGTGCGCGACGGACGCAACGAGCCCCGGTGACGGCTGCCACGGCAGGGCTCGTCCTCGCAACGGCAGCGTGCGCAGGAAGTAGCGGTGGCGGCCCCGTGATCGCCGAAGGCTCCGACCGATATCCGAGCACCACGGCAGAGGACTGGGTCACCTACGCTGATCATGTCGTGATCGCAACCGCCGTCGACGACGAGGCCCTGCCACTCGATGAGGACGACTCCGCCAACGGTGAGGGCGCCGTGGACCGCATGGTGAACATGCAGGTCGATGACGTGGTATGGACGTCAGCAGACCCGCGCCACGAGGCACCCGCGACGTTCGAGTGGAGTGGGTGGGGATGGGCGCTCCAAGATGGCGAGCGCATCGAGATGGCGGGCGCGGATGAGCCGCGTGTCGAGGTCGACCACACCTACGTGATGGCGCTGGTGTACGAGCCTGAGTTCACCGACGGCGGGATCCAATATCCATCAAGTTGGCACAGCCTGGGTTCGGATTCCGTCATCCCCTATGACGGCACCGAGCTCGGCGTCGGGGAAGTCCAGGGCACAGTCCAGAGCGAACCGACGTCCCCCGACCCCGACGCGGTCGACTACTCCCTTGAGGACGAGATGACCGGCAAGGGCGTCGACGAACTGGTGACGGCGCTGAACAGTGCGACGCCGGGCGCCCGTGGAGACTTCGGACCGACCTGGCGAACGAACGACTGAATGCACACCCAGGGCTCCTGCGACATCGCAGCAGCGCACGGCGGACAGCGTGGCCAGGTGACGGCCGGCAGTCAGCGCGCGGGCGGCTGGTTCGGAGATAGTGTCTTCGTCCATGGACATGCTGACTGGCGCGCAGATCGCCGCGGCCAACCTGACCGACTGGCGCAAGCTGGCCCAGGGACTGCATGCCCGCTACCTGGTCGACACCTTCGGCGCCGGCGCACGGTTCGTCGTCGCGGTGGGCGAGGCGGGCGACATGCTCGGCCACCACCCGCGCGTGTCGATCGGCAACGGGTACGTCGATCTCAAGCTGGTCAGCGACGACGCCGTCTACCGCGACGACGAGGGCACCGAACATGTCGTCGAATGGGTGACCCAGCAGGACATCGACCTCGCGCGACGGATCACCCAGATCGCCGTTCACCACAAGATCGACGCCGAGCCGGCCTCGGTCAGTCACATCGAACTCGGGCTCGACACGACGCGCTCCGCGACCATCGCCCCGGTGTGGGCCGCCCTCCTGACCGGGAGCGCCGAGTCCCAGGGCCGCGGGTCCCCCAGCGACGAGATCCGGGATGCGACGGGGCGGGTACCGAACCTGTGGTTCGGGGACGCCGACGAGCACGAGACCCCGCTTCAGCGGTTCCACATCGAGGTCTATGTCCCGCCCGAGGTGGCCGAGGAACGCATCGCCGCCGCGCTCGCTGCGGGCGGGACGGTCGTCGACAACAGCAACGCGCCCATGCTCACCGTGATCGCCGACCAGGACGGCAACACAGGAGTCGTCTGCGTCGACGTGTCCGCTGCGAAGAAGGATTGAGCAGCTCCGGAGCCCGGCATGAGCCGCGGCGGGCGGCCGCTGTCCCGGGATCCTATCGCCGGGCCTGCGCACCCGCGTGAGGTCGAACGCCCGGGGTCGGGAGACCGGCCCGGGGGTCAGCGGCGGTCGACGCGCAGGGTGGTCGCCGTCGCGGCCGGGCTGGTGATCGATCGCACCGCCGACCCGTCGCCGTACTTGGCGTGGTAGGCGCGGTCGATCGCGGCGTCGTGGGCGTCGTCCGGGGTGAACGTCACCTCGGCGGACACACCGCCGGAGTCGATGGCGCCGGTGCCGGTGCGCTGCACGCCTCGGTACCAGGCGCCATCCTGACCCCGGACGGACCGGATGAACAGCGCGTCGTCGACGACGACGTGCCAGACGATCCGGGACGTGCGCAGGGTACCGTCCGGCCGGTGGGCGGCGACCCGCAGCTCCCCGTCCCCGTCGATGGCGGCGAGGTCCTCAGGTGTCCAGGTGGTGCTCATGGTTCCTCCGGTTGTCCGGTCGGCGGTGCGATCTCGTCGAGCGCGCGCAGCGCGTTGAGGGTGCGCGGGTAGCCCACGTACGGCAGGAGCCGGGTGAGCACCGCGAGCAGGCGCGCCCGGTCGTTGCCGACACGGAGGTTGGCCCGCACGTGCCCGCCGACCTGCGGATCGGCGCCGCCCAGCGCGACGAGGTACGCGAGCGTGAGCAGCTCGCGGATGGGCACGTCGATCCCGTCGCGCGTGTAGTGGTCGCCGAAGCAGTGGGCGGAGAGGTAGCGCTGGACGTGCTGCTCGTCCGCCGGCGCGTTCGCGTACATCGCGTCGACCGCGGCGTCGCCGACGATCCGCTTCTGGACCGCGAGCCCTTCGGCGGCGCGCGACGCGGGCGTCACGGTGGCCTGGTCCGGCAGCGGGAGCCCGACCCCGCGCGCGGTGAGCTCCTCGTTCGTGGCGTGCACGGCGTCGACCGCCCGCCCCACGCCCACGTAGGGCACCGCCTGGTACACGACCTCCTTCACCTCGACCGGCGTGACGCCGGCCGCGAGCGCGTCGGTGAGCGCCGCCCGGTACGCGGCTGCTCCGCCCGTCGCGACGAGCGCGGCGAGCACCACCAGGGCCGCGGTCCGGGGTTCGAGAGGGGCGTCGCGCGGCACGTCGTCGTCGGCGAAGCGGTCGAAGATCGCGACGAGCCCCGGGTCGGTCGACGCGAGGGTGGGGTCAAGGGCGCTCATCGGCGCTCCTGCTCGCGGCGCAGCTCGGCGGGCGTGAGCTCGTGGGCGCCGTAGCTGTTGTCGTCGGGGTTCATGGTCACGCCGGGGGCGACGAGCTCGTCGATCCGGTCCAGGACGTCGGGGGTCAGCGTGACGTCCGTCGCGGGCAGGTAGGACTCGAGCTGCTCCATGGTGCGCGGGCCGACGATCGCCGACGTGACGCCCGGGTGGTTGATCACGAACGCGATCGCGAGCTCGATCAGCGTCATCCCCGCCTCCTCGGCGAGCAGCGCGAGCTGCTCGACGACGTCGAGCTTGCGCTGGTTGGCGGGGCTGCTCATGTCGAACCGGGCACCCGGCCGCGCGCTCGACGTCGGGCTGGACGCCGATCCCTTGCGCCACCGGCCTGACAGCCAGCCGCCGCTCAGCGGGCTGTACGTGAGCGTGCCCATGCCGTGCCGCCGGACGGTGGGCAGCACATCCTCCTCGATGCCACGCACCAGGATCGAGTACGGCGGCTGCTCGCTCACGAACCGTTCGAGGTGCCGCTCCCGGGAGGCCCACTGGGCCTCGACGATCTGCGACCCGGCGTAGGACGACGAGCCGAGGTAGCGGATCTTGCCCTGCCGCACGAGGTCGGTCAGCGCGCCGAGCGTCTCGGTCACGTCGGTGTCCGGCGACGGCCGGTGCACCTGGTAGAGGTCGATGTGGTCGGTGCCGAGCCGCCGCAGCGAGCTCTCGACCTCACGCACGATCCACCGGCGGGAACCGCCGCGGTGGTTCGGGTCGTCGCCCATCGGCATGAAGAACTTGGTCGCGAGGAACACGTCGTCGCGGCGTCCGGCGATGGCCTCGCCGACGATCTCCTCGGAGACGCCCGCCGAGTAGACGTCGGCGGTGTCGACCACGTTGATGCCGGCGTCCAGGGCCCGGTGGATGATCCGGGTCGCGTCCTGCCGGTCGTCGTTGCCCCACGGACCGAACATCATGGCCCCGAGCGTGAGCGGGCTGACCTGGACGCCGGTGCGTCCCAGCGGGCGGTAGCGCATGGACTCAGGCCTCCGGGATCTCGCGGCCGAAGGTCTCCAGCGTGATGTCGGCCGGCTCCGGACCACCACGGCGGCCCGTGTCCAGGGCGTCGATCGCGGCCAGCTCCGTGCTTGTGAGCTCGAAGTCGAACACGTCGAAGTTCTCGGCGATGCGGTGCGGCGTGACCGACTTGGGGATGGCAGAACGGCCCTGCTGCAGGTGCCACCGGAGCATCACCTGCGCCGGCGTCTTCGCGTGGGCCTCGGCGATACCCACGATCGTGGCGTCCTCCAGGGTGCTGGTGTGGCCGGCGTCGCGGTAGAACGTGATGCCGCCGATCGGCGACCACGCCTGGGTGAGGATCCCCGCCGCGGCGTCCGCGGCGAGCACCTCGGGTTGCCGGAAGTAGGGGTGCACCTCCACCTGGTTCACCGCCGGCACCACCGTGGCGGTCTGCGCGAGCCGCTCCAGGTGGTCCGGCATGAAGTTGCTGACGCCGATCGCGCGCACCCGGCCGTCCGCCAGCAGCGTCTCCAGGGCCCGGTAGGCCTCGGTCGTCAGATCGAACCGGCTCGGCAGCGCCTGGTGCAGGATCAGCAGGTCGATCGTCTCGACGCCGAGCTTGCCCGCGCTCTTGTCGAACGCGTGCAGGGTCGCGTCGTACCCGTAGTCGCTGATCCAGACCTTCGTCTCGACGAAGATCTCGGACCGGTCGACGCCGGAGCGGCGGATCGCCTCGCCGACCTCACGCTCGTTGCCGTACGCGGCAGCCGTGTCGATATGCCGGTAGCCGGCGCCCAGTGCCGCCTCGACGGCGGCGACCGTCTCGGCCGGCGGGGTCTGGAAGACGCCGTACCCGAGGGCGGGCAGCGCCACGCCGTTGTTCAGGTTCAGGGTGGGGATGGTGCTCATCGTCATGTCCTTCACGCTAGGTACGGTCCGGCCGTCGTGGGAGGCCCTGCTGTTACCCCGAACACCCGTCACTGTCACGCCGGGCAGGTCTGCTGTCGACTGGGTCCCATGCAGACCAACACTCCCGCTGCCGACCGCCCGGCGCACGCCGGGGCCGCGGGCCGGAGTGCCCCGGCCGCCCGACGCGTCATGTCGTTCGACGCGATCGGCACCCGCTGGGTCGTCGACGCCGAGGACGTGCTCGCCCAGGACGTCCGGGAGCGCGTGCGCGCCGTGATCGACGACTTCGACCGGACCTGGTCCCGGTTCCGGCCCGACTCCCTCGTGACACACATCGCCCGCTCCGAGCACGGCGGCACGTTCGAGGTCCCGTCCGGGGACGTGCCCCTGCTCGACCTGTACGACCGGCTCGTCGAGGCCACGGACGGCGCGCTGGACCCGCTCGTCGGTGGCCGCCTCGAGCTGCTGGGCTACGACGCGCGGTACACGCTGCGCCCCGCCTCCGACCATGAGCTCGGTAGGCAGCACGCGGTCCGCCCGTCATGGTTCGACGACGTCGACCGGGCCGGGGCCACGCTCCGGACGCGTCGGCCGGTCGTGATCGACGTCGGCGCGGCGGGCAAGGGCTACCTGGTCGACCGCGTCGCCGACGTGCTCGCGGACGCCGGTCTGCGGCGCTTCACCGTCGACGCCGGCGGCGACCTCGTCCAGCACGGCCGGTCGGGGCTGCGGGTGGGCCTCGAGGACCCGGCCGATCCTCGGCGCGTGCTGGGTGTGGCGACGCTGGACCGGCGCGCGCTGTGCGCCTCGGCGACCAACCGTCGCGCCTGGGGCGAGGCCTTGCACCACCTCCTCGACGCCCGCACCGGACTGGCCGTCCGCGACGTCGTCGCGACCTGGGCGGTCGCCGACTCGGCCGCGGTGGCCGACGGCGTGGCGACCGCGCTGTTCCTCGTCGGCCCGGACCGGCTCACCGCCTTCGACGCACAGTTCGCACGCCTCCTCCCCGACCGCCGGGTCCAGCACTCCCCCGGCGCCGGCATCGAGCTCTTCACCAGCGCAGCACCCGCCGGAGACCCGAACACCCGCACCACGAAGGAGACCGTCTGATGCGACGGACCACAGCGACCGCCCTGACGGCGGCCGGACTCACGCTCACCGCGCTAACCAGCGCGTGCACGACCACCGACCCGGAACCGGCGCAGTCCTCCACCACCCGGCAGACGCCGGGCGACGAGCCGGCCGCGTACCGCGACGGGCAGTACGAGGCGACCGGCTGGTACGGCGGGCTGCCCTCGAGCATCACCGTGGACCTCAGCCTGCGTGACGGCGTCATCACCGACGTCGAGGTCACCCCGCACGCGGAGGACGAGACGTCCCTGGATCTCCAGGAGCGGTTCGCCGAGGCCGTGCCGGACGTCGTCGTCGGACGGAGCATCGACGAGGTCGAGCTCGACAGGCTCGCCGGGTCCAGCGGCACGACACAGGGGTTCAACGACGCGATCGACCAGATCCGGGAGGAAGCCGCAGCCGGCTGAGCCCGGAGTTCCACGGCTCGAACGATCAGCGATGCCCCGACGGGCACGTACGCGAGGAAGCAGCATGACCACCACCACCGGCCGCACGGCGGTGATCACCGGAGCCTCGTCCGGGTCCCCAAGGGGTCAATCCTGTCCACCATGGTCCAAACGCCCGGGAGCATCCGTGCAGCAACAACGCCACTCCCGCCGATGTAGTCGACCTAGATCGGGCAGAGCAGTACGTTTTGCCCCATGAGCAGTGACAGCGACGCGCCTCGGACCGAGGGCGGCGAGAAGACTGAGCGGATGGACCGCCTCCGGGCTCTGCTGAACAAGCCCATCAAGATCCCGGAGTCGGCGTCGGCCGACACCGAGGACGCCGACTACGCCGCAGCCGTGGCAGCCGCCGCGACACCCCAGGGGGCCAGGACTCCGATGTCAGCCGAGGGAAAGACCCCCAAGGGCGCCAAGGCTCCCGTCGAGACGCCGCCCGCGGTCAAGGCCGCCGCCGAGGCGCTGGACCGCCTGACCGAGGAGGAGAAGGAGGCCGTCGTCGAGGGCTCCGGGCCCGGCAAGAGCCGGTCGCGGCGCACCTGGGCCGACGCCTACCTGGCCAAGCCGGACAAGCCCCTGACCCCGGAGGAGGTCCGCGCCGAGCTGACCGTCGCGCTCAAGGAGCAGGGCGCCGACCTGCGGGAGCTCGTCGCGAAGCGGGGCGACACCCAGGAGAAGTCGCTGAAGGAGGCGCTGGAGACAGGTCTCGAACAGGGCCTCGCGGCGGCGCGGGAGAAGACCGTGGCCGAGCTGGCCACCCGGTTCGACGGCCGGCTCGACGAGCAGGCGGCCTCGGCCCAGCGGGCCGCGGCCAAGGCCCGTGCGGAGGCGGAGCGGCTGCAGGGCGAGCTCGACGCGCTCACCACGACCGCCGGCACGCTGCGCGGCGACCTCGACGCGGCGCGCACGGCCACCGATGCGGCGCGCGAGACCGCGGAGGCCGCCACGAGGAAGGCGGCCACCGCGACCACGTTCGCGTGGGTCGGCATCGCACTCGCGGTCGTCGCCGCCGTGGTCGGGGTCGTGGTGTAGCCGCCGCGGGCTAGCGCGGGTCGAGGCGCGGGTCGTCGAGGTCGGTGCCGGCGCGCAGCACGAAGCGCCGGTGCGGCTGCCCGCCCTGCTGTCGCTCGCCGTGGTGGCGACCGCCGTAGTACGTCGGGGCCTCGCGGACCGGTGCGTAGGTGACCCGGGGGCCGGTGAACAGCCCGTCCAGCAGGGCCGCGAACGCCACGTCGACGGGACCGCCGAGCGCCTGACCTTCCATGGATTCGTACATGTGTTCGAGTATATCCGCCGCCTGGACGGGAGTCCACCGAATGCGTTGGCCCGTGCCGCGCCGCCGCCGTTACGGTCGGCGGATGATCCTCAGCCACGACACCACGGGTTCCGGCCCCGCCGTCCTGCTCCTGCACGCCGGCGTCGCCGACTCCCGGATGTGGGACCCGCAGCGTGCTCCCCTGGCCCGGCACCACCGCGTGATCCGCTGCGACCTGCGCGGCTACGGCGACACCCCGCTGACCAGCGCACGCTTCGACAACGCGGGCGACGTCAAGGCGCTGCTCGACTCGCTGGGCGAGCGGCCCGTGGCGATCGTCGCGGCGTCCGCGGGCGGCAAGGTCGCCCTCCAGGTGGCGTCCGAGTGGCCGGACCTCGTGTCGCACCTGATGCTCATCAACTCCGCCTTCGCGCTGCCGCCCACGCGTTCCGTGCAGCGCTTCGCCCGCCGCGAGGACGCGCTGCTGGAGGCGGGTGACGTCGACGGCGCCACCGAGCTCAACGTCGCCACCTGGCTCGGGCCCGACGCGGACGACGACGCCCGCGAGCTGGTGCGCACCATGCAGCGCCGCGCCTTCGACGTGCAGCTCGCCGCCGGCGACGACGTCAACCAGGAGGCCGGACCCGCGATCGACCTGGCGGCGATCACTGCCCGCACCCTCGTGGTCTCCGGCGGCCAGGATCTCGACCACTTCCGCGCCATCGCGAACCACCTCGCCGGGCACATCCCCGGCGCCCGGCACACCCAGCTCGGCTGGGCCGGCCACCTGCCGAACCTGGAGCGCCCCGACGAGACCACGGCGCTGATCACGCAGTTCCTGGACGACCCCCGCGGCTGAGCTCCCGGGCGGCGCCCAGGTAGCCGCGCGTCACGCGGTCCTGCACCCGGCGCGCCGCCGGCGGCACGATCCGGCTGCCCCAGAAGTCGTGCCGGGCCACGGCGTGGATCTCGAAGACGAGACCCGCCCCGTCGCGCAGCACGCGGAAGGACTCCACCCCCGTCTCCGGGTGGTGCGGCAGCGTCGCGTAGGTGAACCCGGCCTCGTCGGGTTCACGGACGACGTCGACCACCCGGCACGGGGCCGTGAACCACAGCGGCCCGACCCGCACGGCCTGTACCACGGTCACGCCCAGGTCGGCCGGCCCGGTCGGGGCGATCGTCAGCCCGGCGCCGCGGTGCACGGCCCAGCCGAACAGCGCGTCGGCGGTGTCCGTCAGGGACGCGCCCGGGTCCAGCGCCACCCGCTCGCGCAGCACGCGGCTGCGCGGCGGCGGGGCCGCCAGCCAGCCGACGTCGGCCACCGGGTCGGCGTGCACGGAACGTTCCAGGACGCGGGCGAGGTCGGGCCGGGTGAGCTGCACCCCGGCACCGTACCCGCCGGCGAGGCCGGACCTCACCCGCCCACCCACCAACCGGCCATATGTCACAGATCGACCTCCGTGTATGTTCCTCACCCATGGCGAGCGACCACGACCCCAGCACCCTCGACGCCCCGATCCCGGCCGGCGGTGTGCCCCGCCACGCCTCCGCGAAGGAGCGCCGCGGCCTGAAGCCCTTCCTCTCCGACCTCAGGGCCGAGGTGCAGAACCAGCTCTCCCGCACCGAGATCCCGGGCCGGGTGCCGCAGGCGGCGTCAGCCACGGCCCCGCACGTCACGGCCGCGCAGGTCACGGCCCAGCAGGCGGCGACGCCGGGGTCCGCACCCGAGCCGGCAACGGGGGCCGCCCACGAGCCGTTCCCGCAGTCCGACGACGCGACGGCGCTCGCGTCCGCCGCGCTCGCGACGGCCGACCACGCGGGGGCCGAGGCCGCCGCGGCCCGCGACGAGGCCGCCGACGCGCGGGCCGACGCGGCGGCGGCGCGTGCCGAGGCGGCGACCGCGCAGGCCACGGCGGCCCGGGCCGATGCCCAGCTCGCGGCCCTCCGCGCGGAGATCGAGGCGGCCCACCGGGAGTTCGAGACCCTGCGGGCCCAGCTCGACGACGACCGGGCGCGCACCCGGCGGCAGGTGCTGATCGCCTGGTGCGGCGCGGGGGTGGCGGCGATGCTCGCCGTGGTCGCGCTGGCCCTCGGGCTCTGACTCAGCTCCGCTACGGCCGCCCGACAAACAAGCTCGACGAACCGGACCGATGAGTTTTTCACCTCCCGGTCGTCAGAACCTCATGACGGAGACCCTTGTCGACGTACCGGGCGCCCTGCTGTGCGCCGAGACCTTCGGCGACCCGGCCGACCCGGCCATCCTCCTGATCGGCGGTATCGGGGGGCCCATGGACTGGTGGCAGGAGGACTTCTGCCAGGCCCTGGCCGACGGCGGCCCGCCGGGCAGCACGACGACCGGCGGCCCGCCGGGCCGGTACGTCATCCGCTACGACCACCGCGACACCGGACGCTCCCGGACCGACCCGCCCGGGGCGCCGTCGTACACCGGGGACGACCTCGCGCTGGACCCGGTGCGCCTGCTGGACGCGCTCGGGATCGGCCGCGCGCACCTGGCCGGGGTGTCGATGGGCGGGGGGATCGCGCAGCAGACGGCGATCGAGCACCGGCGCCGGGTCGCGTCGCTCACGCTGATGTCGACCAGCCCGGTGACGCACGACCCGGACGGGCCGACCCTGCCCGGCCCCACGCCGGAGGCGGCGGCCCAGTTCCACTCGCCGCCGCCGGACCCCGACTGGAGCGACCCGGACGACGTCGTCCGCTCGATCGTCGCGGCGGAGCGAGCGTTCGCCGGGCCCGGCTACGACGAGGCGGCGGCGCTGGCCACCGCCCGCCAGATCGTGCGGCGGTCGATCGACCCGGCGGCCGCGGCCAACCACTTCCTGGTCGAGAGCCGGCCGGTGCGCGGCACGCTCGCCGACATCGCCGTGCCCACCCTCGTGCTGCACGGCGACGCCGACCCGCTGTTCCCGCCCGAGCACGGCGCGGCGCTGGCCGCCGCGATCACGGGCGCCCGGCTCGTGCTGCTGCCCGGAGTGGGGCACCAGTACCCGCCGCGGTCCGCCTGGGACGTGGTCGTGCCGGAGATGCTCGCGATCAGCGCGCCGGCCTGACCGGCCGCGGGGGCCTGGGCACCTCGAACCGCACGGGCAGCTCCCGCGGCGCCGACGAGAACAGCGTCCCGGCCGAGCGCAGCGCCTCCGGCGGCACGGTCAGCGCGACCCCGCCGAGACGACGCAGCGCGGCCTCGACCGTGATCTGCGCGATCAGCGTCGCGGGACGGCGCGCGGGGCAGGCGTGCGGGCCCGCGCCCCACGTGAGGTACGACAGATTGCCCGACTCCAGCCAGATGTCGTCGCCGGTCCCCCGGGACTCGGCGCTCGCGCCCAGGATGCCCGGCACCACCGCGTCGCCCGCCGCGATCGCGCGGTCGCCGAGCGTGGTGTCGGCCAGGGCGAAGCGCGGCGCCGCGTTCGGGGCCGGCGGCGTGGAGCCGAGCACGGCCTCCAGCGTGTCCGGCGCGGACAGCCGGCCGCCCGAGCGCCCGTCGAACCGCGGGTCGGTGAGCCGCAGGCGCAGCGCCTGCGTGATCCACCCGACCTCGAACTCGCTGCCCAGGATCAGCGTGGCGGACACCGCGCTCTGCGCGTCCAGGTCGGTGGGCGCGCTCGGGTGCCGCAGGATCGCCGAGGTCAGGTCGTCCGACGGCGCCGCGCGGCGGTCCGCGATCAGGTCGGAGATCAGCGCGCGCTGCGCGTTGAGCGCCTCGGCACCGGCCGCGCCCTTGGCCTGGAAGACCTTGCGCGAGTGCCCGAGCATCGCGCGGGCCTGCTCCGGGTCGAGGCCGAACATCGTGGACATCACCAGCAGGGGGACGGCCCGCGCGTAGTCGGCGACGAGGTCGGCCTCGCCGGAGGCCAGCACGCGGTCCAGCGCGAGGCCGCACCAGTACTCGACCGTCGCCGCGAGGCGGTGCTCGTCCACGCTCTCGAACGCGTCGTCGACCAGCCGGCGCAGGTGCCGGTGGCGCGCGCCGTCCACGTAGTAGATGCCGTCGCGCGGGGCCAGGACGCCGCCGACGCCGCTGCCCGGGCCGACGGTGCCGTCCGCGAACAGGCCCCAGTTGCGCGCGTCGCGCGAGTACAGGCCCTCGTTGCGCAGCACCGTGACCAGCTCCCGGTGCCCCAGCACGAGCCAGGCCGGCACGCCCGGCTCCAGGAGGACGGGCGCCACGTTCCCCCACCGGGCGCGCAGCCGCTCGTACACCGCGGCGGGGTCGGGGCCGCTCGTGGTCTCGCTCAGCGGCGTGAGGTCGGCCAGGCCGGCCAGGTCGGCCAGGCGCTCCGACTGGGTGGTCGTCGTGACTGTCATGGCTCCCCAGTGTCTGGGCGCGACGGAGGCGCGCTCCATGTCTTTTAGGCGGAATGTACCTCATGTCCCATGCGCCGTAATACATCGACCCTGGTCGCAACCGTTATCCTCGGGCCATGCAGCGGACCATCGCCGTCGTCGGCGGCGGGGCCGCCGGCGTCATCCTCTCGGCCCACCTCGTGCGTGCGGCCGCGTCACACGGGCCGCACCGGCAGGTGCGGGTCCTGCTGATCGACCCCGCGGAGACACCCGGCCGCGGCCTCCCCTACCGGACCACCGACCCCCGGCACACGCTCAACGCCGTGGTCGCGCGGCTCAGCGCCTTCGACGACGACCCGGAGCACCTGCTGCGCTGGTGCACGTCGGCCGGCGTGCCCGCCGAGCCGGGCACGTTCCTGCAGCGCGCCGACTTCGGCCGCTACCTCACCGAGCTGCTCGGCTCGGTGCCCATGCCGGCCGGCACCGCCGTCGAGCACCTGCGCGGCACGGTGGTGGACGTCGTGGACGGGCCCGAGCCGGGCGTCACGCTCACCCTGGCGGACGGCGGCACCCTGCGCGCCGACGCCGCGGTGCTCGCGCTCGGCACCCCGCCGCCCGTGCGGCTGCCCGAGTACGAGGCGTGGGGCGACCGGTACGTTGCCGACCCCTGGTCGCCCGACCTCGACGACCGGGCCGCGGGCGCCCGCCGGGTGCTGGTCGTGGGCACCGGCCTGACCACGCTCGACGTCGTGGCGCACCTGCACCCGCTGCTGCCCGGTGCGACGTTCACCGCCGTCTCCCGGGGCGGCGCCCTGCCCGCGGCGCACGCCGCGGACCCGCTGCCGCCGGCCGTGGAGGTCGACCTGGACGGCACCCTCTCCCCGGCCGGGACGCTCGACGCCGCCGTCGACGTGGTGCGGCGGCGCGCCGCCGCGGAGCGCGCGGCGGGCCGGGACTGGCGCGCGGTGATCGACGCCGTCCGCCCGCAGGTCAACCCCGCCTGGTCCCGGCTGACCGCCGACGAGCAGGCGGCGTTCCAGCGCGAGCACGCGCGCTCGTGGGAGAACGTGCGGCACCGCATGTCGCACGCGATGCGCACCCACGTGGACCGGCTGCTCGCGGACGGCGTGCTCACCGTGTCCACGGTCGAGGCAGGGCTGGGTGGCCCGGGCGCCCCGGGCCGGGACACGTCCGCGTTCGACCTCGTGGTGGGCGCCACAGGGCTGCCGGCCCTCACCTCGCCCGGCTGGAACCCCCTGGTGGACGCCCTGGTCGCGCGCGGCGTGATGCGCCCCCACCGGCTCGGCACGGGCCTCGACCTGACGACGGACGCCGCGCTGGTCGACGCCGCCGGCGTCGGCCACCCGCGGCTGCGCGCCATGGGGCTGGCCCGGCGCGGGCTGGAGTGGGAGTGCACGTCGGTGCCGGACCTGCGGCGGCAGGCCGCCGGGCTGGCCCAGGACCTGCTGGCGGAGGACCTGCCGGGCTAGAACTGGTCATCGAACTGCCATGTCACGGTTGCCCTGCGGCAACGCGTGGGGTGAAGTCTTCCCTCGAACACCCACCTGTCAGACCGACCGGGACGAGGGAATCAGATGCCTGGACCTGCACGAACACTCACGCTGGCCGCCGGTACGACGGCGGCCGTGGTCGCCCTGGGGATCGCGGCGGCGGGATCCGCCGCGGCGGGGCCGACGGCGGCGAGCGCTGCCGCGAGCCCTACCGCGAGCTCTGCCGAGGTGTCCGCCGCGAGCAATGCCGACCTGGCCCAGCGCTGGGCGCCGATCCACTACCAGGACGTGGACCAGACCGGGACCAACGCCCTGGGCGGACGCTCGGACTACCTCGCCGCCTACGACTTCGACGGCGACCTGAACGCGCGCAACAACTGGGAGAACACCGGCAGCCACGCACTGGCCGCCACCGCGTACTACTCGGTCATGGAGACGTCGACCCACTGGTTCGTGACCTACATGTTCTTCCACCCGCGGGACTGGTCGGACTCGATCTTCGACACGGAGCACGAGAACGACGCCGAGGGCGTCATGGTCGCCGTGCAGAAGGACGGCTCCGCCTACGGCGTCCTGCGCGGGGCCGTGACGGTGGCGCACAGCGACTTCTACTCGTACACGCCGCAGGGCAGCACCTGGGGCGCGGGCGCCGAGACGATCGACGGCACGCTGCAGATGGCGACCAGCCCGCACGACGGCCTGACCCACCCGGTCACCGCCCAGGAGGCCAAGGGCCACGGGCTCAAGGCGCGCCCGGGCTACGACATCAAGGGTGACGGCGTCATCTACTACCCGGCCGGCCGTGCGGAGGTGCCGGAGCACCCGGACGACCGGGACGTGTCCTACCGCCTGGTGGACGTCCACGCCTCCGGCGGCCTGTGGACGCAGCGGGACAACACCCAGCTCTTCGCGAGCGCGGGCACCTTCGCGGGCGACACCTCGGGCACCTGCGGCGACGGCGGCATCTCCTGCACGCAGAACTCCGCGAACGCCCCGTGGGGCTGGGACGACGGCGACGACGTCCCCGGCCGCGGCGCCCTGGCGACGGACCCGGCGGGCCTGTCGGCGAGCTACTTCCGCATCCCGGAACCGCTGAACCGCACGTACACGACCACCCCCTACTGACCCGCCCCGCCGCCGCCCCACCCCCGAGGCGTTGACCACAGCAGTTCCTGCCAGGAGATGGCCTCTCGTGGCAGGAACTGCTGTGGTCAACACCCGGGGTGGTGGGGGCTGCGGCCGGCCTGGGTTCAGGCTCAGGTTGAGGGTGGAGGTTCTGTCCCGCTCACCCTCAGGTCGAGGTTGAGGGTCAGGCCGCCGGGCCGTCCGCCGCCTCCAGCGGCTCGCCGGCGCCGAAGCGGAACAGCGGGTCCGCCGTGTCGAACGGGACGTCCGAGCGGGACTCCTCGACCGCCGCCGTCGACCGGGGCAGGTCGAACGGCAGCCGGCCCTCGGGCGGGACCGCCCCGGTGAGCGCGTCGAGCAGCGCGGGGGTGCCCACGCCGAACGTGACGACGAGCGTGGTCGTGCCGGGCAGCTCGACCAGCGGGGTCAGGATCGCCGGGCGGTCCAGGTGCACGTCCACCACGGTCGGCACGGCCGCGGCCACCTCGGCGACGTGGGCCACGACGTCGTCGGCGAGCTCGAGCGACCCCGCGTGGAAGAAGCTCTCGAAGCCCGGGCCGCGCTGTTCGAACGGCGGGTCGAGGCGCAGCAGCGCCGCGTCGGCCTCGGCCGGCGAGGCCACGCGCCGGAACCCGGCGATCTCGCCGTCGGGCACCCCCTCCGCGTACAGGCGCAGGCCGGGCGCGAGCGGCAGGCGCGCCGCGCCGCCCGCTCCCCCGCCGGCGACGCCGCCAGCCGCACCGACGACGCCGCCCGCGGCGGCGCCCGCGTCGGCGCCCGCGTTGCGCAGCACCGTCACGGACCGGGACTGCGCCCGCCGGCCGGCGGCGACCAGGTCCGCGCGCCCGACGACGACGGCCGCGGCGTCCTCGTCGACGTACCGGCGGTCGTCGAACAGGCCGAGCTCGAACTTCTCGGCCAGCAGGCGCCGCACCGAGGCGTCGATGCGCTCCTCCGGCACCCGGCCGGACTCCACGAGCTCGACCACGTGCTCCGGACAGGCCTCGCCGCCGAGCTGGTCGGCGCCGGCGTCCAGGATCTTCGCCACCCGCTCCAGCGGGCTGAGGTGCTCCACGCCCCAGGCGCGGGCGGGGAACGGGAGGCCGAACATCTCGACGTCGGTCACCAGGCCCCAGTCGGTGCAGATGATGCCGTCGAAGCCGAGGTGCTCGCGCAGCAGCCGGGTCAGCACGCCGCGGTTGAAGCCGAACCCGACCTGCTCGACGTCCTCCGGCCCGGCACCGAGGTCGGCCCGGAGGCCCACCGGCATGCCGTAGTACGGCATCATCTGCCGCGTGCCGGCGGCGAGCAGCGCCTTGAACGGCTCCAGGTGCAGGTCGAACCGGCCGCCCGGGTAGACCTGCTCGCGGCCGTAGGCGAAGTGCGGGTCCTCGCCGTCGAGCTGCGGGCCGCCGCCCGGGAAGTGCTTGGTCATCGTGGACACGCTGTCGCGGCCGAACGCGCCGTCCAGGCCTGCTTTCCGCGCGACGTCGCCCCCGGCCTGGAGGCCGTGCACGTAGGCGGCGCCCAGGCGTCCGGTGAGGTCTGCGTCCTCGCCGAAGGTGCCCCCGCCGCGCGCCCAGCGGGGCTCGGTCACGAGGTCCACCTGCGGGTGCAGCGCCGTGCGGATGCCGACGGCGAGGTACTCCTGCCGGGCGGCGTCGGCGTGCTCCTCCACGAGCCGCTCGTCGCGGGTCGCGGCCAGGCCCAGCGTCTCGGGCCACTGCGAGAACGGCCCTGACAGCAGGGCCGCGCCCGGGTTGTCCGTGAAGCCGTGCCGCGGGTCGGAGGCCACCGTCACGGGGATACCCAGGCGGGTCCCGGCCGCCAGGCGCTGCAGCCGGTTGTGCCAGACGGCGAACTCGCGGGCGGTCGGCGGCGCGGCCAGCACGTTGAGGTGCGTCATGTGCCGGTCCAGCACGAGCTCGGACGTGCCGGGCATGCCGTGGTCGGACGGCTCCCCGGCGAGCGTCCCGCCGGGGCCCACCTCGACCATGGTCTGGAACATCTGACCGGCCTTCTCGGCCAGGGTCATCCGGCCCAGCAGGTCGGCGACCCGCTCGGCGACGGGCAGCGCGGGGTCGCGGTACGCCACCGCCTCGGGCCCTGCCTCGCGGCCCGCCTCGGTCGCCGTCATCGCGCACCCCGGATGAACATGGTGCTCACGGCGCCGATCACGACCACCAGCGCGCCCACCAGGAACAGCGACGTGTAGTTGCCGCCCGCCCCGGAGGCCGGGCCGATCGCCAGCAGCGCGGGCGCGAGGGCCGGCGCGAGCGACTGCGGCAGGGCGTTGGCGATGTTGAACACGCCCATGTTCTTGGCGGCCTCCGTCTCCCGGTTGGGCAGCACGTCGGTCACGAGCGCCAGGTCGACGGCGAAGTACGCGCCCAGGCCCGCGCCGAACAGCGCGGCCCCGAGGTACAGGTGGCTGGGCGCCCCGGCGAACGCGAAGACGAGCAGGCCCGCGCCCGCGAGCACGGTGGAGACGATGACGAACACCTTGCGGCGGCCCGTGCGGTCCGACACCGCGCCGCCCGCGGCGCCCGCCAGCAGCAGCACGGCCGCCTGGAGCACCATGAGGCGCAGCTGCCAGCCGAGCGCCGTCGGCTCGTCCATGCCGAACCGGTCCTGCAGGAAGTACACCTGGTAGCTGTTGTACAGCGCGAAGCCGAACAGCAGCAGGAAGCGCCCGGCGAAGGCCCAGCCGAAGTCGGGGTGCTTGCGCGGCGAGACCCAGAAGCCCGCGAGGAAGCGGCCCAGGTGGAACGGCTCGACGTCGGCCGGGTCCAGACGGCGGTCCCGCAGCACGGCGACCAGCGCGAGGACCCCCACGATCGCCAGCGCGGTGGGCAGCAGGAACAGCCAGGCCGAGCCCGCGCCGGCTGCCGTGAGCCAGGCGGCGATGCCGATGCCGGCCAGCGGCGCGAGGTTCTGCGCGATGCCGAGCCAGCCCGAGACCCGGGCGCGCAGGCGCTCGGAGACCTGGTCCGGCAGCAGCGCCTGCAGCGCGGCCTGCGTGCCGTTGAACGCCGTCTGCGCGACGGCCCAGCCGATCGCGACCACCGCGATGTTCGGCGCGACCGCGATGATCGCGATGCCGGCGGAGCCGAGCAGCACGCCCCACAGCAGCCAGGGGCGGCGCATGCCGAGGCGGGAGGTGGTGCGGTCGGACAGGGCGCCGGCGAGCGGGTTGGCCACGAACGCGAAGAACGCGCCGACGCCGGTCACCAGCGCCAGGTCGGCCGCGCGGGACTCGGGGGTGGACAGGGCGCTGACGCGCAGCGCCAGGGTGCTGATCACCGGGGTCAGGAGCGCCACGTAGAGCGCGAAGAACGCGGCCACGTAGGCGAGGACGAGGCCGGTGCCGCCGGCCCGGCGCTGCGTCGGGTCCTGCGTCGGGGGCTGGGCCGGGCGCGGCAGCGCGGCCGCCGGGTCCTGGGGCGCGGGAGGCGAGTCGAGGGTTGCCATGGTCTCTCCTGAGTGGGGCAGCACTGCCCCGGCTGGTCGGGCTCCCGGCGGGCCGCTGTCGACGACGGCCTACCAGGTGGTAGTTTTTGAATTTCTACCACTCGGTAGGTTTGCAACGCAACAGACCAGGCTAAGGAGCGCACCCATGACCATCGAGGAGACCACCGAGGCCCCGGCAGCCGTAGTTCCGGGCACCACCGGCCCGGGTTCGGGCCGCGCGTTCGACGTCGAGCGCGTGCTCGCCGCCCTCACGCTCGAGGAGAAGGCGTCGCTCCTGTCGGGCCTGGACTTCTGGACCACGCAGCCGGTCGATCGGGACGGCGTCGCCGTGCCCGGCGTCATGGTCACCGACGGCCCGCACGGGCTGCGCAAGCAGGCCGAGTCCCCCGACCACCTGGGGCTCGGCACCTCCGTGCCCGCCACCTGCTTCCCGCCCGCGGCCACGCTCGGCTCCACCTGGGACCCCGCGCTGCTGCGCCGCGTCGGTGAGGCGCTGGGCCGCGAGACGCGCGCCAACGACGTCGCCGTGCTGCTGGGCCCCGGCATCAACATCAAGCGCTCGCCGCTGAACGGGCGCAACTTCGAGTACCTGTCCGAGGACCCGGTGATCTCGGGCGAGCTCGGCGCGGCCCTCGTGGCCGGCATCCAGTCCCAGGGCGTCGGCACCTCGCTGAAGCACTTCGCGGCCAACAACCAGGAGGCCGACCGCATGCGCGTCTCGGCCGACGTCGACGAGCGCACGCTGCGCGAGATCTACCTGCCCGGGTTCGAGCGCGTGGTCAAGAAGGCGCAGCCGTGGACGGTGATGTGCTCGTACAACAAGATCAACGACGTCTACGCCTCGCAGAACCACTGGCTGCTCACCGAGGTGCTGCGCGACGAGTGGGGCTTCGAAGGACTCGTCGTGTCCGACTGGGGCGCGGTGCGCGACCGCGTCGCCGCCGTCGCCGCCGGGCTCGACCTGGAGATGCCCGCCTCGGGCGGCCGGACCGACGCCGAGGTGGTCGCCGCGGTCCGCGCGGGCACGCTCGACGAGGCCGTGGTCGACGTCGCGGCGCGCCGCGTGCTGCACCTGGTGGCGCGCTCGCTGCCGGCGCTCGACGCCGCCGCCGCTTCCGGCGAGGGCTTCGACGTCGACGCCCACCACGCCCTGGCCCGCGAGGCCGCGGCCGCCGGGACGGTGCTGCTGAAGAACGACGCCGTCCCCGCGGGCTCTTCGGGTGATGGCGCGCCGCTGCTCCCGCTCGCCTCCGCCGACGGCGTCGCCGTCGTCGGCGAGCTGGCCCGCACGCCGCGCTACCAGGGCGCCGGGTCCTCGCAGGTCAACCCCACGCGGCTCGACGACGCGCTGTCCGCGCTGCGCGCCGCGACGGGCGCCGAGGTGCCGTTCGCCGCGGGCTACACGGTCGACGGCGCCGACGCCGGCTCGGGCACGGACGCGGCGGCGCTGCTGGCCGAGGCCGTCGAGGTGGCCCGCGCCGCCGGGACGGTGCTGGTGTTCCTGGGGCTGCCCGCCTCCTACGAGTCGGAGGGCTTCGACCGCGCCCACATGGACCTGCCCGCCGAGCAGGTGGCGCTGCTGGAGGCCGTCGCGGCGGTCAACCCGCGCGTCGTGGTGGTGCTGGCGAACGGCTCGGCCGTCTCCGTCGCGTCGTGGCGGCACCTCGCCCCGGCCGTGGTCGAGGGCTGGCTGGGCGGCCAGGCCGGCGGATCCGCCGTCGCCGACGTGCTGCTCGGCGCGGTGAACCCGGCCGGGCGCCTCGCCGAGACGATCCCGCTGCGGCTGGAGGACAACCCGTCCTACGGCAACTTCCCCGGCGAGCTCGGCCACGTCCGCTACGGCGAGGGCCTCCTGGTGGGCTACCGCTGGTACGACGCGCGGCAGGCGGACGTCGCCTACCCGTTCGGCCACGGCCTGTCCTACACCACGTTCGCCTACGACGGCGTGGCCGCCGAGGTGCTGCGCCCTGACGCGACGGCGGCGGATGACGACGCCGCGCACGGCGCCGCGGTGCGCGTGCGGGTGACCGTCACCAACACGGGCGACCGGCCGGGCGCCGAGGTGGTGCAGGTGTACGTGGGCGATCCCGCGGCCCAGGTGCAGCGCCCGGAGCGCGAGCTCAAGGCGTTCGGCAAGGTCGACCTGGCGCCGGGCGAGTCGCGCGAGCTCACCCTCGACCTCACGGGCCGCGACCTGGCCTACTGGCACCCCGTGCTGCGCCGCTGGGTGGTCGAGGACGGCGAGTTCGTCGTCTCCGTGGGCGCGTCGTCGCGCGACCTGCGCGGCTCGGCCACCGTCGTCGTCGACGGCGAGGACGTGCGCCTGCCGCTGGAGCCGCTGTCCACCGTGGCCGAGGCGATGGACCACCCCGTCGTCGGGCCGCATGTCCAGGCCCTGGTGCACGGCGGCGGCGTGGCCGACGACATGCTCGGGATGATCGGTGACATGCCGCTCACGGTCGTCGCCGACTTCGGCATGGGCGGGTTCGACCGCGACGCCCTGACGGCGCTGCTCGCGGAGGCCAACAACTAGCGCAGGATGAGGTCCAGGTAGCCGCGCAGGTCGGCGGCCATGTCGACCCGCTCGGCGCCCGGCCGTTCCAGGGAGAACAGCCACTGGATCTGCAGGCCGTCCATGAGCGCCACCACGGTGCGCGCCGCCTGGTCCGGGTCCACCCCGGGAGCGAGGCCGCCCCGCGCGGCCCGCTCCCGGAGGAGCTGGGACTGCTCGCCCAGCACGCGCGCGTACCGGCGCCGGAAGTACTCGTGCGCCGGGTGGTCGGGCGACGTCGCCTCGGTGGACAGCCCGGCGAACAGCTCGACGAGCGGACGGCGCAGGCGATTGCGCTCCACGAGGTTCAGCAGGGCCTCGAAGTAGTCGGAGCCGCGTTCGACGTCCTCCTGGAAGGACTGCTCGTCCACCGCGTCGCGATACTCCAGCACGGCCTCCAGCAGGGCGGCCTTGTTGGGGAAGTGGTGCAGCAGGCCCGGGTGGGAGATCCCCACCCGGGCCGCGATGTCGCGCAGGGACGCGCCGTGGAAGCCGACGTCGGCGAACACGAGGATCGCCGTGCGGATGATCTCCTGCTGCGTCGCGCGGCCCTTGGCGTACCCACCACGCGAGCCGGTGGTGGTGGCGCCGGTCCTGGTGGACGGGCCGGTCTGAGCGCTCACGGACATGCGCCCAACGTACCCCGGCGGGGGCGGCGCGACGGTTTCGGGCCGCTCCGCCTCAGGCGAGGCGGGCGCTGGCCACGATCTCGCGGCCCACGTCCAGGCGGACGTCGGCCAGGCGGACACCGTCCGGCAGCTTCTCGGCGAGGTCGACGTCCCGGCTGGTGGCGGCCTCGACCTTGCCGCGGATCGTCCCGAGCAGCGCGGCGACCAGCGGGTTGCCGCTGCCGAGCTGCACGTCGCGCACGGCGAGCACCATGTTCTCGTCGATGCTGACCGACGCCGTGGCCTGCACCCGCGCCGAGAGGAACACGCCCTTCCTGATCGCGGCGTCGACCCGGAGCGTCGCCGCCCGCGGACCCTGCGAGACCACGTCGAGGTCCAGCCCGGTCAGCGTGATGCCCTGCTGCAGCAGCACGACGGTGAGCACCCCGCGCGCCGTCGCGACCAGGCCCGCCTTGTCGACGGCGACCCGGGCGTGGCCCGAGACCGGGTGGTCGGCGCTGGGCTCGACGGGCTGGATGCCGACACGGCCGTCGGAGCCCTCGACCCAATCGAACCGCAGGTCGGTCAGCTCCGCGGTGATGTCCACGGGCAGGTCCACCGCGACGAGCTGGTGCGCGTCCAGGCGGAGGTGGCGCAGCGTGCCGGGCTCGCGGCGGACCACCTCGGGGTGCCAGCGCTTCGCGGCCGACGCGGGCTGGGCGGGGTGGCCGGGCTGGGCATGGTGGCCGGGCAGGCCGTTGTGGGCGGGCTGGGTGGGCTGCGCCGCGGCCTCCGGCAGGCGCACGACGACGCCCGACAGGTCGATGACGGCGGACGCGATGTCCGCGCCGTCGAGCTCCGCGGTGACCGGCGCGCGGTCCAGCCCCACGGCCTGGCCGCCGACCTCGTCCGCGAGCGTCGCGCGGATCCGCGCCTCCAGGTCGGCACCGAGGGCGGGCCGGGGTGCGGTGCCGAGCGGGATCGGGTCGGGCGCGGGGCGGCCGGCGGGCTGGGCGGGTGCGGGGCGCTGGGCGGCGTCGGTCATGGACGCGAGACTAGCCGTGATCGCGGGGGCGGCGTCGGTGACCTGCGGTGCGGGCCGGACCCGGCCGTCGTCGGACGGGCCGGGCCGGACCCGGCGCCGTCAGACGCGGCCCTGGTTGAGGCGGCGCTGCAGGGTCATGACCGCGCGGGAGTCGCGGGAGATGACGCCGTCGACCGGGGTGCCGAGGTAGCGCTGGAGGGCGCGGATGGTCTGCGGTCCGATCTTGCCGTCGCGCTGGTCCGCGGGCATGCCGATCTTGCGCTGCAGGGCGGCGATCACGCGGGAGCCCTGGGCGTCGGTGACCCAGCGCCAGCCGGTGGTCAGGCCCGGGTTGACGTCGCGCCAGGCGACGCTCTGGGACGAGACCACACCGTCGACCGTGGTGCCGAGCTCCTGCTGGAGGCGGCGGGTCGTGGACGAGCCCCAGAAGCCGTCGACGGTCAGGCCGCCGGGCTCCCCCGGGCTGGGCGGGGTGGAGCCCGCGCCGGCGCGGATGTCGTCGAGCCGGGCGTACAGGTTGCGCCCCGGGCAGGCGGTCTGCGAGACGTCGCGGTGGCCGCCGAGCGGCGCGCCCTGGGTCCACCAGCGGCCCTTGCCGGCGCCGTAGATGGCCGCGGCCGTGGAGATCTGGGCGGCGGTGGGGTTGTTGGTCTCGTAGTTGCCGGCGAAGCAGATGGACCGGGAGGTGCTGTTGCGCCCGCCGGTGTGGGTGCCGCGGCGGTTCCAGCTCACGCCCTGGTAGGCCCGGCCGGAGGGGAAGATCACCACGTTGTACGAGATGCCGGTGCCGAACCGGGTCTGGCCCACGCTCTCCAGCGCGCGCATCTGCTCGGCCTCGGCGGCCACGCTCGCGCCGGGCGAGAGCTGCGCGGTGACCGAGTGGTGCACCCACACCTCGACGGCGGGGCCGGTGAGGGTCAGGTCCCCGTCGGGGTAGCGGGCGCCCCAGGACGCGCGGGTCGCGATGCTCACCGTGGCGGTGGGCTCGACGTACGGCTCGGGCGGTTCGGGGGTCGTGGTGGGTTCGGGGAGCTCCGGTGTCTCGGGCGGCTCGGCGGGTTCCGGGGCCGCGTAGGGCTCGGTCACCTCGCCCTGCGGCTCGTCGTCGGACGCGAGCACCTCCAGCACAACGCCGCCCTCACCGTTGATCTCGTACGTCTCAGCCACGGTTCCCCCTCGCGCCATGTTCCGTATATGTCGGTCATGTCTACCACCGTGCGGCGGGCGGGGCGACCCCTTAGCGTGCGGGTATGACCACCGCCTGGTCCCTCACGATCGACTGCGCCGACGTCCGCGCGGTCGCCCCGTTCTGGATGCTCGCGCTCGGCTACGGCGAGCGGCCGCCGCCCGCGGGGTGGGGCACGTGGGAGGACTGGCTGGCCGCCCAGGGCGTGCCCGAGGAGGAGTGGTACGACGTCGCCTATCTCGCCGATCCCGAGGGCCGGCTGCCGTCCGTGTCGTTCCTCAGGGTGCCCGAGCCCAAGACGGTCAAGAACCGCGTGCACGTGGACCTGCAGGTCTCGGGCGGACGCGACGTCCCGCCCGGCCTGCGCGAGGAGCGCATCCGCGCCAAGGTCGCCGAGCTGGTCGCGGCAGGCGGCACCATCGCGTGGGAGGCCCCCGGGCCGGCGGGACTGGACCACGTCACGGTGCGCGACCCGGAGGGGAACGAGCTCTGCGTGGTGTGAGGGGCGTGGGGTGCGTCCCGGCCTGTCGGGCGCGGGCCGCGCTTGTACTGTGTCGAGCGTGATCAGCATCGACGCCGAGTCCTCCGTCCCGCCGTACGAGCAGGTGCGCACCTCGCTCGCCCAGCAGATGGCGGACCGGACCCTGCCCGTCGGCGCCCGGCTCCCGACCGTGCGGGCCCTGGCCGCCGACCTCGGGATCGCCGTCAACACCGTGGCCCGCGCGTACCGCGAGCTGGAGGCGGCCGGGCTCGTCGAGACCCGGGGCCGCGCCGGGACGTTCGTCAGCGCGGCGGGCAACCAGCGCCTCGCCCTGGCCCAGGACGCCGCGGCGCGGTACGCGGAGACGGCCCGCGCCCTGGGGATCAGCCGGGCCGAGGCCCTGGAGATCGTCTCGGCGGCGCTGCGGTAGGAGTACTCGCCGCCGACGTCGGCAGTTTGCCGCACGAACTCGGCAGTTCCCTCCCGCGTCGGCAGTTTGCCGCACAAAGTCGGCAGTTGGCATCGAGGTCGGCACAGGCCTGTGCCGACCTCGATGCAGACTGCCGACCGCAGGGAACTGTCGTTCTCGGCGCGTGTCGTTCTCGGCGGGGCTCGTTCGTCGTCCTCATGGACGCCCGGCCGATGAGCTTCGGTGTGGTCGGTCGTCGGTACGTGGAGAGGGCGTCGTCCCGCACACCGAGCAGCCCGTCGACCAAGGAGAGCACATGACCGCGACACACGAGCACCACCCCGACCAGGCCGGCACCGCGAGCGCCCAGCCTGACTCCCCCGGCGTGCCGCCCGTCGTCGACCGGGCTGCCTGGCAGGCCGCGCGCGACAAGCTGCTGGTGCGGGAGAAGGCGCACACGCACGAGGGCGACGCGATCGCGGCGGCGCGGCGCCGGCTGCCGATGGCGGAGGTCGACGCGGGCGCCGTCGTCGTCGGACGGGACGGGCCCACCACGCTGCTGGACCTGTTCCACGGCCGCGAGGAGCTGGTCGTCTACAAGCACATGTGGCACGCGGGCGAGCCGTTCGAGAACCAGTGCGAGGGCTGCACGCTGACCTACTGGGCGGTGCAGGACCCGGCCTACCTGACCGCGCGCGGCGTCTCGTTCGCGGTGTTCGCGAAGGCGCCCTACGCGGAGCTCGCGCCGTTCGTGGAGTTCATGGGGTACCCGGAGCACTGGTTCTCCGTACTGGACTACTCCGAGCAGGACGGTGCGGACGAGATCGTGGGCGGCGGCGAGTTCGGCACCTGGGTGTGCTTCCTGCGGCAGGGCGACCGCGTCTACCTCACCAACTCCGTCACCGGGCGCGGGGCGGAGGCCACGATGCCGGCGCTCGCGCTGCTCGACATGACGGCGCGCGGCCGCGTGGAGGCCTGGCAGGACTCCCCCGAGGGCTGGCCGGAGGGCCGGTCGGCGGGCTGGTTCTGGCGTTCCGACGCGGACGGCGCCGGGAACGGCGGAGACGACAGGGTCGAAGGGAGGCCTGCCGTCCAGTGGTCCCGCCCGGGTGCGACGCCGGTGGCGGCGGGCAGGCACCGCCACCACCACTGACGGGGGGCGGTGGGGCGTCCAGCCCTCGCCGGACCGCCGGGGAGCCGGGGAGCCGGACCGCCGGGGAGCCGCCAATAGTGCGCTTCTACCCAGCCATTGGGCCCGAAATCACGCCGTTTCCGGGCCCAATGGCTGGGTAGAAGCGCACTATTGGCGCCCCCCACCCGCGCGTCCAGTCGGACGGGTCCGGGCGGGCGCGGCGGGTCGGGCGGGTCCGGTCAGCGCTGGTCGGCGCGGATCGCGGCGCGTACCCGTGCCGAGCGCGAACCCACGCGGTTGGTGGCGCCCGTCCGGTAGGCCCGGGCCTGCTGGTCGGCGTGCACCCCGGCCGCACCTGAGCGGGCGTGCTCGGCACGCTCACGCACGGCCTCGGCCGGGAGCGCGTGCTTGTGCCGGGTGCGGTTCTTCTTGTTGCTGCTCACGCGTCTCACCTCCGTCCGGTGCGTCAGCGACGCCCGACCGTAGCGGCCGGACCCGTACGCGGTCAGCGGATTTTCGCGGCCGGTTGTTCCCGCTGGTCAACGCGCGGTCCCGGGCTCGGCATACTTGCGCGGATGACCACCGCAGCGCAGCACCCGGTCCGCCACGTCGACATCCAGCACGCACCCCTCCGGCACGACGACGACGCACCCGCCGACACCACGCCCACCAGCGTCGCGCCCCTGCGCCTCGCCTACCGCGAGGCCGGCGACCCCGCCGCCCCGGTGCTGCTCCTGCTGCACGCCCTCGGCGAAAGCTCGCTGTCCTGGGATCCCCTGCTCGACGACCTCGCGGCGCTCGGCCACCGGGTCCTGGCCCCGGACGCCCGGGGCCACGGCGACAGCGACCGGCCCGGGCAGTACTCGTACGAGGTGATGACGGCCGACACCCTCGCGTTCTGTGCCGCGCTCGACGTGACCGCCCCGGGAGACCTCGCGATCGTCGGGCACTCGATGGGCGCCGTCACCGCGGCCCTGGTCACCGCCGCCCTGAACGCCACCACCCAGCCGGCCACCACCCAGCCGGCCACCACCCAGCCGGCCACCGCCGAACCCGCCACCACCCCCGTCACCCGCCTCGTCCTGGAGGACGCCACCCCGCCGCGCCCCGGCGGGCCGCGGTTCGAGCCGTTCGACGAGCCGGACCACCCCGTCCCGTTCGACTGGCCGCTCGTCAACGCGCTGCGCGCCCAGCGGAGCGAACCCGACCCGGCCTGGTGGGACGACGCGCTGCGGATCGAGGCGCCGGTGCTCGTCGTCGCGGGCGGCCCGACGAGCAACGTGGACCAGGCGGACCTCGCGGAGTTCACCGCCCGCGTGGCCCACGGCCGGCTCGTGGAGATCCGCGTGGGCCACATGGTGCACCACGAGGCCCCGGACGAGTTCCTCGCGGCCGTGAGCGACTTCCTGCGGCGGTAGCCGGGCCGCCGCACGCGGTAGCCGGGCCGCCACGGCCCGTTCACCCCGCGGCCGTGCGGCGCTCACCTGGGCGAAGACCTCGGCCAACACACTGAGCCGACCCTTCCCCGGACACGTCAGGAACAAGTCATGTCCTCATCCAGGTGGCGCCCAGCACCGCGCCCCAGCCGTCCCGCCGGTACCCGGGCGGCGCTCGCGGCGGGGGTGGTGACGCTCCTCGCGCTCACCCCCGCCGTGACGCTGCCCGCGGCGGCCGAGCCCGCCGCTGCACAGGCCGCCTCACCCCAGCAGGCGACGGCGCACTCCCGCGAGCTCTCCCCGTTCGACGCCGTCGACCCCTTCATCGGCACCGAGCTCGACACGACCGAGAACAAGAGCAACGACGCCTACGGGAACACGTTCCCGGGCGCGACGGCGCCGTTCGGCCTGGTCCAGTCCAGCCCCACGACCTACCGCGAGGGCAGCAACGGCGAGAAGGGCGGCTACGAGTACACCGCCGACCGGATCCGCGGCTTCGGCATGACCCGGCTGTCGGGCACGGGCTGCACGGGCAACTACGGCGGCTTCGACTTCCCGGTGCTGCCCTTCACGGGCGCCCTGCCCGACGGCGCGCTGCCGACCGACCCGGCGGCGAACATCCGGGACTACTACCTGCCGTTCAGCCACGACGACGAGCGCGCCGAGCCCGGGTTCTACGAGGTCACCACGAGCAACGACGTGACCACGCAGCTCACCGCCACCCAGCGCACCGCCGTCAGCCGGTTCGAGTTCCCGCAGGGCGCCGACGGCGCCACCCTGCTGCTCGACGTCGCCGGCTCGAACAACTCGATCCGCGCCAGCGAGGTGACGATCGACGCGGAGCGCCGCACCGTGACCGGCACGGTCACGGCGGGCGCCGTCTGCAACCAGGGCACGTACTACACGGTCCACTTCTCCGCGACGTTCGACCAGCCGATCCGCAGCCACGGCGTGTGGGACGACGGCCAGGTCACGCCCGGCCAGGACCACGCCGTGGGCACCGACAAGAAGCACGGCACGGGCGCCTGGCTCGGCTTCGAGCCGGGCAGCACCGTCACGGCCCGCATCGGCCTGAGCTACACGAGCGTCGGGAACGCCGCGCTCAACCGCGTCACCGAGGTACGGCACAAGAGCTTCGACGCCGTCCGCGCGGGCGCCCGCAACGCCTGGCGCGAAGCGCTGGGGACCATCGAGGTGGACGGCGGCGACGGCCCCGACGCCGGCTCGGACACCGACGCCGAGCGCACCAAGCTCTACACGGCGCTCTACCACGTGCTGCAGCAGCCGAACGTGTTCGAGGACGTCAACGGGCAGTACGTGGGCTACGACGGCGACCTGCGCCGCGTGGAGAAGGGCCGGCACCTGTACGTGAACTTCGCCGGCTGGGACTTCTACCGCGGGCACGCCCAGCTCCTGGCGATGACGTTCCCGAAGGTCGCGGAGGACATCGCGCAGTCGCTCGTGCTCATGGCACAGCAGACCGGCACCTGGTACGACGGCCCGACCTACAACCTGGTGCAGGCCCGCATGGCCGCCGACTCGCTGCCGATCGCGCTGGCCGCGATGGACGACTTCGGCGCCACGGGCTACGACCGCGAGGCCGCGCTGGCCTCCCTGCTGGAGACCCAGTCGCTGCCAGGCGATGCCAGCACCCGCCCGGACGCGTACCAGTACCTCGCCACGGGCATGATCGAGAACCGCAAGGGCAACTTCGCCACGGCCCGCGTGCTGGAGTACTCGATCGAGGACTTCGCCATCGCGCAGCTCGCCGAGCGCCTCGGCGACGACGAGGCGCACGACGCGCTCATGGTCCGCGCCCAGTCGTGGCAGAACGTGTTCGACCCGGTCACCCGGCACATCCGCCCGCGCGAGCGCACGGGTTTCGACCGGTCCTTCGACCTGCGGGTGCGGGACGACGGAGCGGGCCGCGGTCAGTTCAACCAGTCCACCGGCTACCAGAACGGCTGGATGGTGCCGCACAACGTCGGCACCCTGGTCGACAAGCGGGGCGGGGCGGAGGCGTCCGAGCAGGCGCTCGACGTGCTCATGGAGGACCTCGACGCCGGCGCCTACACGCAGACCGGCAACTACCTGAGCAACGAGCCGGCCTTCAGTTCCCCGTGGGTCTACAACTGGCTCGGCAAGCCGCACAAGACCACGGACGTGCTGCACCGCGCCGTCGACGAGCTGTACGACACGACGCCGACGGGCCTGCCCGGCAACGACGACCAGGGCGGTCTGAGCGCCTGGTACGTCTGGGCCAACCTGGGCATCTACCCCGTGGTCTACGGCACGGCCGGGCTCGCCGTCAGCGCCCCGCTGTGGGAGAGCATCACCATCGACGCCGCCGACAGCCGCCGGGACTACCGGATCGTCGCGCCGGGTGCGAGCAGCGAGCGCCGGTACACCACCGGCCTGCGGGTCGACGGCCGCACGCAGAGCGCGTCCTGGATCGACGCGTCGTTCGCCCGGAAGGGCGGCACGCTGCGGTTCACGCTGTCCGACGAGCCGGGGACGTGGGGCACCGGGGCGGACGACGTCCCGCCGTCGTACACGGAGGGGATGGACGGCCGGAACAACGTGGGCACCACCCACGACGGCCGCGGGAACCTGGGGTCGGTCGACCTGAGCGACTGGTCGCTGTCGCGCGAGGGTCTGACGGCGGCAGGCGCCGCGCCGGGGGCGCGTCTGCCCCTGCGCGTGGACGGCGCGGACACGGGCGTCGCCTTCACCTGGCCCGACGCCGGGGCGGGCAAGCCGGACAACTGGATCGTCGCCGGTCAGCGGGTCGAGCTGGACGACGCCCCGGCGTCGTCGGTCTCGTTCCTCGGCCTGGCCACGAACGGTCCCGCGCGCGGCACGGCGTACGTCGAGTACACGGACGGTACGCGCCAGCCGGTCGAGGTCGAGCTGACGGACTGGGCGGCGGGCCCCGGCGCGGGCAACACCACGCTGGTCGAGGTGCAGGGCCGCAACAACCGCAACGGCACGGCCGGGACGGGCACGTTCCGGGTGTTCGCGACGCGCCCCGTGGCGCTGGACCCGGGCAGGACGGTCGACGCCGTGGTGCTGCCCGCCTCGACGGACCGCGGCATCATGCACGTCTTCGACGTGGCGACGGCGCCGGCCGGCTGACCCGTCGCGGTGACCACACCGAGGTGACCATGGCGAGGTGACCACGCACCTGCTGCCAGGACCGGCCCGGTCCTGGCAGCAGATGTCTGCTCATCCCGGTCGGCGTGCGGCGCCTGCGCCCAGGCTCGCGCGGACCGCCGGGTGCAGCGCCAGCGTGACGCCCGCCAGCACGAACAGGATGTGCAGCGCCCGGATCACGGGGAAGAGCGGCGAGACGTCGCCCTCGAAGGCGGTGGACCAGGAGGCGCCGTCGGCCAGCAGGGCGGCCATGGGCAGGAGCATCGACGCGAGGCCCACCACGCCCAGGCCGAGCAGGAGGGCCCACCACGCCCAGCGCCGTCCGCGGGCCAGGTACCAGGCGCAGGTCAGGGCGGCGGCGAAGATCAGGCCGCGCAGACCCACCTGCGCGAGCAGGGCGCCGTCGGCCCCCTGCTGCGTCACGATCGAGGTGACGGCGACGACGGCCTCGGCGATCCCCGCCGCGACGGCGAGCGCGAACGCGCCGGCCGCGGACGTCCGGAGCCGGCCTGTGAGCAACGTGTGCGGTGCGGTTTCGGTCATGCGTCCATGCTGGTCAGACGGCGATCCGCGCACCAACCGGCTGTCCTCCGTGCTGGGCCGTGGGTTATCCCGACCTGGCCGCGTGGGAAGATGCAAAGGTCATGAACTCCCGCTCCCCGCTCCCCCACCTGCGCCGGATGCTGCACGTGGGACCGTACGGCGGGGAGCTGCCCGTGGCATTGCGGGCCGCCGCGTCGGTGGCCGTGCCGATGCTGGTGCTCTGGGCGACGGGCCACCTGGAGTGGTCGCTCTACGCGACGTTCGGCGCGTTCACCAGCTTGTTCGGCCGCACCGTGCCGATCCGGCCGCGCCTGGTCATGCAGGTCCAGGCGGGGGCCGTGCTGGTCGCGTCGGTGCTCGTCGGCACGCTGATCGCCGTGCTGGCCTCCGCCGTCCCCGGTACGGGGTGGGTTGTGGTGCCCGTCGCGGCGCTCTGGGCCACGGGCGTGGCGATCGTGTCGCACCGGCTGCGCTGGCACCCGCCCGGGCCGCTGTTCCCGGTGTTCGCGCTGGGGGCCTGCTCCTCGGTGCCGGCCGGCGCGGGCAGCCTGGTCGTCGCCCTGGCCGTGGCCGTGGCCGCCGTGCTGTTCGCGCTCGCGCTGACCGCCGCCCTCGCGCGGTTCGAGCCGGGCCCGGCCCCGGCGACCAGGGCCCCCAGCGCCACCGGCCCGGAGTGGACGCTCTCGCACTACCTCGTGCGGTACGCCGCCGGCGTGGCCGTCGCGGGCGCGATCGCCACCGCCGTCGGGCACCCGTACTGGGCGATGGTCGCCGCCGTGGTGCCGATGTCGGCCCCCGACGCCTCCGGGGCGCTCATGCGCGCCGCCCAGCGCCTGGCGGGCACCCTGGTGGGCGTGCTCCTCGCGTGGGCGCTGCTGACGGCGGGTCCGCCGCCCCTCGTGGTCATCGCGGTCGCCGCGCTGCTGCAGGCCGGCGCCGAGCTGTACGTGGGCCGCAACTACGCCGTCGCGATGCTGTTCATCACGCCGCTCGCGCTGTCCATGACGCACCTGGCGCACCCCGTGCCCGTCGCCGGCCTCGTCAGCGACCGCGCCGTCGACACGCTGATCGGTGTCGTCGTGGCCGTGGTGATCACGCTCCTGACCCACGAGCGACGGCAGGACGCCGCGGGCTGACGGCGGTCGCGCGTCACCTGTCGCACGGAGCGGTCAGACGTCGTCGGGCAGCCGCAGCGGCCCGACGGCGAGACGCGCCAGCTCGCCGATCGCGGCGTCCACCCGCGGCAGGTGCCGCTCCGGACGCGCGGCCCGGGTCAGCACCACCACCCCCACGGGGTGCTCGTGCGGGAACCGGACGACGGCGGCCTCGTGCCGCAGCCGCCCGAGGGTGCCGGTCTTGCCGAGCAGCGCCACGTCGTCGTGCGGGAACCCGCTGCCCACCCGGTGCCGCCACGCCTGGTGAGCCAGCGCGTCCCGCACCAGGTCGTAGGCCGGGCCGGTGCGCGACCACAGGACGCGCAGCACCTGGCCGACCTGCTGCGCCGTCGCGGCGCTCGCGAACGCCGGGTCGTACTGCGACGTCTCCGCGGCCCGGTCCGGGTCGGCGAGCGCCCGCTGGGCGGCGGCCCAGCCGCCGGTACCGGTGTCGCGCAGCACGGCGCGCGTCTCCTCCGCCGAGCCCTGCCGCACCAGGGTCGCCGGGAGGCCCAGCTCCGCCAGCCGCTCGTGCGCCCGCGCCCGGCCCACCAGGCCCAGGAGGGCGTCGCCGCACGCGTTGTCGGACACCGCGAGCATCAGCCGCACGGCGTCGCGCGCGGTCAGCGACACGTCGTCGAGCAGCATCGCCACCCCCGTGGGGCCGGGCATGCGGGAGCCCGCCGGGAGCCGCAGCGGCTGGTCCGCGGCGAGGTCGCCCGCCGCCACGAGATCCGCCCAGACCAGCGCGAGCGGCAGCTTGTAGAGCGAGGCGATCGCGACGGGCTCGGCGTCGTCCAGGGCGACCGCGCCGGGCGGGCCGGTCAGGCGGGTCGCGTGGACCCGGGCCGTGACGCCCGCGTCGCGCGCCACGTCGCGCAGGGTCGCGACGACGGCGGTGGTGCCGGCGGGCGTCATCGGCCCGGTCCCGCGCCGAGCGCCCGCTCGATCGCCGCGGCGACCGCGTCGTGGTCCACCTCGGGCCGGCGCTGCGCGGTGTGGGGCAGCGCGACGCGCAGCCGCAACGGCGGGCACGACGGGTCGCCGGGCCGCGCCACGGTGGTGGGCACGACCCCGACCGCCGCCCCTGCCGCGACCAGCGCCTGGCGCTGTGCGGCGTCCCGCGCCTCGACCACCGCGCCGCTGTGTCCGGCGCGGCGCAGGGCGTCGACGAGCTGGTCGTGCGCGGGCGGCTGGTGGTGCCGGGGCGGGACGGCCACGGGCAGCCGGACCTCCGCGAGCCCGACGCCGGGATCCGGTCGTGTGCCGACCAGCCGGGTCGGCACCATGAGCACCGGACCCGCCGTCAGGCCGTCGAGCACGCCCGGGTGGCGCACGACGGCGGCGTCGAGCAGGCCGTCCCGCAGCAGGTCGACGAGCTCGACGCTGCCCGCGACCGTGGGCACCACGGCGCCGCCTGCGGCGTCTCCCGCGACCACCCGGAGCAGGCCGGGGACGCCGTCCTCGAGGTCGGCGGCGACGCCGAGACGGACCTGCTCCGGCAGGGCGAGGTCGCGGGCGGCGACGACGAGGTCGTCGGCGGCGTCGAGCAGGTCGCGGGCGGCGGGCAGGAGCCGGCGCCCGGCGGCGGTGATGCGCACGCCGCGCGCGTCGCGGTCGAAGAGCCGCACGCCGAGGTGCCGCTCCAGCCGGAGGATGCCCTGGGACAGCGGCGGCTGGGTCATGCCGAGGTCGGCGGCGGCGTTGCCGAAGTGCCGGGCGTCGGCGACGGCCGCGAAGAAGCCCAGGTGCTTCAGGAGGTCCACGGCCCGAGCCTAGGCGGTGGCCATATCAGGATCGACTCGGGCCACGTCGGCAAGACTCTTTGACTCTCGCCTGCGGCCTCGCGAAGGGTGTGCCGCATGACGACACCCACCACCTCGAACCGCGGCCTCAGCCGCCGCACCCTGATGACCGGCGCCGGGACGGCGGCCCTGGGCGTGCTCGGCGGCGTGACCGGGGCCCGCGCGCTGGGCGCGGTCCCGGCGCCCGCCGCCGGAAGCGCGGTCCCGCCTGCCGAAGCGGCCGGCGCTCCCACGGGCTTCGCCACGTTCGCCTGGCTCGGCACCTCCGGCTGGCGCATCCGCACCCCCACGACCACGGTGCTGCTCGACCCGTACGTCACGCGGTTCGACACCGGCCTGGCGGCCGGGGCGTTCCGCGCCACCACCCGGCTGCGGGTCGACGCCGCCGCGCTCGACGCGGCGCTCGGCGCAGCCGGGACGGCCGACGGCGCCGTCGACTCGATCCTGGTGACGCACACCCACTGGGACCACTTCGCCGACGTGCCCCACCTGGCCCGCACGCGCGGCGCCACCGTGTTCACCACCCTGACCGGGTACCACCTGGGGCTGGCCATGGGCGTGCCCCGGGAGCAGCTCGCGGTCGTGCGCGGCAGCGAGGAGATGCACCTGGGCGACCTGGTGCTGCGCGTCGTGCCCTCCCTGCACAGCCGCACGGCGTCCGGCGGGCTGCTGTTCCCCGGCGTGCACACGCGGGTGCCGGCGCCGCCCCGCACGATCGCCGACCTGCCGGAGGGCGACACCCTGTCGTACCTGCTGCGCTCGCCGCAGGGCCGGTCCGTGCTGCTGCTCGGCGGCAGCGACTACGACGACCGGGCGCTGCGCGGGCTGCGCGTCCACACCGTGGCGCTGCCCGTGCCCAGCACCGACGTCACCGCCGACTACGCCGGCCGCCTGCTCGCGGCGCTGGACGGCGTCGAGCAGGTCGTCCTGGTGCACTGGGACGACTTCGAGTCGCCACTGGCCGACCCGCCGCGGGCCGACGAGCGCACGCGGGGCCGCATGCGCGACCTCACCGAGCGGATCGGGCAGCTCTCGCCCGGCACGCGTGTGGTGGTCCCGGAGTACGGGACGCCGCTGGACCTGCTCTGACCGCCCGCTGATGCCTCACGGCCGGTCCGGCACCGCCCCGCCCGCGTCCCGCCCGGCCAGCAGCTCCCGCACCACCGGGCCGAGCACCGACGCGATGTGGGCGTAGCCCTCGGGCCCCGGGTGCAGGCCGTCGTCGAGCAGGTGCGCGTGCTCGGGCCCGAGCACCGCGCGCCCGTCGAGCAGGTGCAGGTCCGGGTCGCCGTGCGCGGCCAGCAGGCCGACGGCGTCGGCCACCTGGCCGCGCACCTGCGCGAGCGTCAGGCCCGCGGGTCCCGCCACGTCCTCGCGCCGCGGTGAGGCGACGGGCGAGACCACCAGCACGGGCACGCCCGGGTGCCCGTCGCGGACCGTGCTCAGGAACCCGAGCAGCGCCGCCGGCAGCGACCGCTCGTCGAACGTGCCCGCGCCGTACACGTTGATGCCGAGGCAGGTCACGACGACGTCGGCGGGCAGGTCGCGCAGCACGCGCGCCACCATCGGGTCGAGGTGCGCCTCCCCCGCAAAACCCAGGCACGTCAGGTCCAGGCCGAGCTCGCGCGCCACGCGGGCGGGCCACGTCCGCGTGGGGGACGCCGCCTGGCGGCACTGCGTCAGGGAGCTGCCGTAGGTCACGAGCCGGGGCCTCGCCGGGCCGGCGGCCGGCCACACCCGTGCCCCGTCGTCGACGGCGAGGCCCAGCAGCCGGAACGTCCCGAACTGCGGCAGCCACACCTCGACCCGCTTGTCGCCGGGCGGCAGCTCCACGGCGAAGCCCCCGTCCGGCCCGACGGGCACGGCGACGACGGCGCCGTGAGATCCGGCGCCGTCCGATCCGGTGCCGTCCGGCCCGGCGCCGCCCTCCACCACCACGTCCAGCGGCACCTCGACCCCCTGGACCGCGGCGAGCCCCGCGAGCGTCCGCGCGTCGGTGCCGAGGACCAGCCGAACGCCCGCGGGCATCGCGGCGCGCGAGCGCAGGGCGCCGCCGGGAAACAGGCCGATCCGGTCGTGCGGCAGCCGCCAGGCGCGCGACCAGCCCGGCCCGTGCTCCACGGAGACGGCACCCGCCCAGGTCAGGACGTCGTCGTCCGACCGGATCTCGCGCATCCCGCCCTCGTTCCGTCGACCGGGTGAAAACCGGGGTTTCCGCCGAGATTTCCTTGACGGCCCGTTGCCTGGATCCATAGTGTGGCGTCGCAGCCCTTTAATACGTATTAAAGAGGCTACCCGGCAATGGCGCCGGCTACCCGAGGAGTCTGCGATGACGCAACGTCGGCGTCCCACCCAGGTGGACATCGCGCGGGCCGCCGGCGTCTCGCAGGCGACGGTCTCCCTGGTGGTCAGCGGCGGCCAGGCCAGCAACCAGGTCGCCGAGCAGACCCGCCGTGCGGTGCTCGACGCCGCGGCGCGGCTCGGCTACACCGTCAACACCGCCGCGCGCAGCCTCAAGGGCGGCCGCAACCGCATGCTCGGCCTCTACACGTTCGAGCCGGTCTTCCCCGTGGACCAGCGCGACTTCTACTTCCCGTTCCTGCTGGGCGTCGAGGAGGCCACCGCCGAGTTCGGGTACGACCTGCTGCTGTTCAGCTCCGTGGGCACGGGCGAGCGCCGCATCTACACCGGCGGCATCAACCGGCTCAAGGTCGCCGACGGCTGCGTGCTGCTGGGCCGGCACATCGACCGCGCGGACCTCGCCGACCTGGTCCGCGAGGACTTCCCGTTCGTCTTCGTCGGACGGCGCGAGCTGCCCGGCGCGGAGCTGTCCTACGTGGCCCCGGACTACGTGGGCGCCACCCGCGACATGGTGCGCCGCCTGGCCGACGCCGGGCACCGGCGCCTCGCCTACCTGCGGCCCGCCGACCACCAGGAGCCCACGCGCGACCGCGAGGCGGGGTTCCGCGCGGGTCTGGCGGACGCCGGCCTGCCGGACCAGCCCGTCCACGAGCTGCCGGACGACGCCGCGACCACCACCACGCTGCTGACCGACCTGCTGCAGCGGTGGCTGGCCGACGGCGTGACGGCGCTGCTGGTCGAGCCGAGCGAGGACGACCAGACCGTCGCCGCCCTGGAACGGGTCGCCGCCGCCGCGGGGCTGCGCATCCCGGAGGACCTCTCCGTCGCGCTCCTGGGCGACCCGTCGCCGAGCAGCACGCCCGGCAGCACCGCCAACCCGTCCGGCCGCGACTGGACCCGCTTCACGCTCCCCCGCGAGGACATGGGCCGGGCGGCCGTGGGCCTCCTGCTGGAGATCCTGGACGCCGACGACGGCCCGCGCCGGCTCTCCGTCGCGTGCACGCCGGTCGACGGCGACTCGGTGGGGAGCCCGCGATGATGCTGACGTTCCTGCTGCGGCGCCTGGCCGTCGGGCTGTTCACCATCTGGGGCGTGCTCACCGCGGTGTTCCTCGTCGTCCGCCTCGCGCCGGGCGACCAGGCCACGGTCGCCCTGGGCCCCGACGCCGCGCCCGAGCAGGTCGCGGAGCTGCGGCACACGCTGGGCCTGGACCGGCCGCTGCCCGCCCAGTACCTGTCGTTCCTGGGCGACGCCGTACGCGGCGACTTCGGCGAGTCGTACCGGTACGGCCGCCCGGCCATGGACGCGGTGCTCGAACGGTTCCCCGCGACCGTCACGCTCACCCTGGCGGCCACGCTCGTCGCGGTCACGGTCGGGATCGTGCTCGGCGTGCTGGCGGGGCACCGGCCCGGCAGCCTCGTGGACCGTGCCACCTCCACGGTCACGCTGGGGCTGCAGGCGCTGCCACCGTTCTGGGTCGGCATCATGCTGATCCTGGTCCTGGCGCTGTGGCTGCGGCTCCTGCCGAGCGCCGGCGGCGGGGACCTGGAGCACCTGGTGCTGCCCGCGGTCACCCTCGCCATCCCGTTCACCGCGCTGGTCGGGCGCATCACGCGCAGCGGCGTCGCCGAGACCATGTCCGAGCCGTTCGTGCGCACCGCGCGGTCCAAGGGCCTGACCGAGCGCGAGGTGCTGACCGGGCACGTCCTGAAGAACTCGCTGGTCCCGGTGGTCACGGTCGTCGGCCTCCAGGTCGGCACGCTGCTGGGCGGCGCCGTCGTGATCGAGACCGTGTTCGCCTGGCCCGGGCTCGGCAACCTGCTGGTCGGCGCGGTCGGCAACCGCGACTACGCGGTGGTGCAGGCCGCCACGGTGCTGATCGCCGTCTGCGTCGTCGTGCTCAACCTGGCCGCCGACCTCGCCTACGCCCGCCTCGACCCGCGCATCCGGCTGGAGGCCCGCCGATGAGACGCGCGACGCCGGTCGGCGCCTTCGTCGTCTACGCGATCATCGGCGTCTACGTGCTCGCCGCCGTCGTCGGCCCGTACCTCGTGCCGTACGACCCGGTGGCCACCGTCGTCACCGAGCGGCTGCTGCCGCCCGGCTCGGCCACGGCGTCCGGCACCGCCTGGCTCGGCACGGACGGCGTGGGCCGCGACGTGCTGGCGCAGGTGGTGCACGGGGCGCGCACGTCCCTGACCATCGGCGTGGTCGTGGTGGCGGTGTGCTCCCTGGTGGGCGTGGCGCTCGGCGCGGTGGCCGGCTACGCGGGCGGGTTCGCCGACGTCGCCGTGGCCCGCACCGTCGACGTGCTCATGGCGTTCCCCGGCATCCTGCTGGCGATCGTGATCGCCGGGCTCCTGGACCGCGGCACGGGCGTGGTGATCATCGCCCTGTCGGTCGCGGGCTGGATCGGGTTCGCCCGGCTGTCGCGCAGCGTGGCCCTGTCCGTCCGCGAGCGCGACTGGGTCGACGCCGCCCGCATCATGGGCGTGCGCACCCCGGTGATCCTCGGCCGGCACGTGGTGCCGTTCCTCGCCGGGCCCGTGGTCGCGCTCGCCACGATGGAGCTCGCCTCCGTCGTCCTGTCCGAGGCGGCCCTCAGCTTCCTGGGCGTCGGCCTCCCTCCCCACGTCGCGTCCTGGGGCCAGAGCATCGCGAGCGGCAAGGAGTACCTCGCCACCGCGTGGTGGATCTCGGCCTTCCCAGGCATCGCGCTCACCGTCCTGGTCGTCTGCATCGGCCTCGTCGGCGACCGCCTCACCAGACGTTTCACCCAGCCCTGACCGGAAGGAACGAGCGATGAAGCTCAGCACCCGGCGCGCCGTACCCGCCCTCACGATCACTCTCGCGCTCCTGGCCACGGCGGCCTGCGGCGGCTCCGACGGCGGGGACGACCCCGGCGGCGACGCGGCGGGCGGCACGCTGACCGCGGCCGGCCCCATCCCCATCGAGAACCTGGACCCGCACGGCCCGTCCAGCATGGACGCGGGCACGCACCTCGCGGCCCGCGCCCTGTTCAGCCAGCTCGTGGTCAGCACCGGCCCCGGCGAGTTCACGGGCGACCTGGCGACCGAGTGGGAGCCGAACGACGACACGAGCCAGTGGACGTTCACGCTGCGCGACGGCGTGGAGTTCTCCGACGGCGAGCCGGTCGACGCCGACGCCGTGGTGGCCTCCTTCGAGCGGGTGCTGGAGCTGCAGGGTCCGCTGGCCGGCAACTTCGTGGACTACCAGGTGGAGGCGCCCGACGAGGCCACCGTCGTGTTCGACGCCGGTAAGCCGGACGCGTCGTTCGTCGCGAAGATCTCGTCGTTCTTCGTCACCCCGGCGGGAGTCGACGAGGCGTTCTTCCAGGACCCCGTGGGCTCCGGGCCGTTCGTCGTGGAGTCGTTCGAGCCGGGCCAGACGCTGCGGATGACGCCGAACCCGACCTACTGGGACGGTCCCCCGGCGCTGCAGGAGCTGGTCTTCCAGTCGATCCCCGAGGTCTCCGCCCGCATGACGGCGCTGCAGACCGGCGAGGTCGACGTCACCTGGGCCATGCCCGACGACCAGATCCCCGCCCTGCAGGGCGACACCTCGATCACGGTCGAGAGCGTGGACAGCCCCGGCGTGCTGACCATGTGGATGAACAGCTCCGAGGAGACCCTCCAGGAGGCCGCGGTACGGCGGGCGCTGTGGCAGGCGGTCGACTTCGACGAGATCACCGCCTCGCTGTTCCCGGAGACGGGCTCGCCGGCCGACTCCGTGGTCAGCCCCGTGGTGCTCGGCTACGCGCCGCAGGAGCCGGTGGTCCACGACCCGCAGGCCGCCAAGGCGGCCCTGGACGCAACCGGCTTCGACTACGACACGAAGCTGCGCATGCAGTTCTCCCAGCCGCAGTTCCGCCAGC
The DNA here is from genome assembly GCF_044746965.1 of Promicromonospora sp. NPDC090134. Lineage (NCBI taxonomy): Bacteria > Bacillati > Actinomycetota > Actinomycetes > Micrococcales > Promicromonosporaceae > Promicromonospora > Promicromonospora sp. NPDC090134. The sequence goes on from NZ_JBIVCZ010000003.1 coordinate 66,876, forward strand.
TCGCGCAGGCCGTGGCCTCCGACCTGGCCGAGATCGGCGTGCAGGTCGAGCCGCTGGAGAAGGAGCAGGCGGTGTTCCTGGAGGACCTGCTGGCCCTGAAGTGGGACCTCAACATCCAGCAGATCGGTTCGCAGGGGTACGACGCCGCCACCAACCTGGGGCGCCTGTACCCGTGCGCCGCGGGCCGCACCGGCTACTGCAACGAGGACCTCGACGAGCTGCTGGCCGCCGCGGAGGCCACGAGCGACACCGCCGAGCGGGAGGACCTGTACGCGCAGGCCACGCAGATCGTCTGGGACGACGCCGTGGGCATGTACCCGATGTTCGTCGGCATGCCGTACGCGTGGCGCTCGGGGGTCGAGGGCTTCGTGCCGGCCTCCGACAGCCTCCCCTACTTCACGCGCGTGACGAACTCCGAGAGCTGACGGGCGCGCGGGGCTGACTCGCGGGAGGGAGCACAGATGGCTGACCAGTCCGTCGCGGTGGTGACCGCCGAGCGGAGCACCACCCCGATGCTCGAGGTGACCGGGCTCGGCGTCACCCTGCCCGCGGGGGTGGTGGTCGACCGGGTCTCGTTCACCGTCCTGGCGGGGCGCACCACGGGCCTGATCGGCGAGTCCGGCAGCGGCAAGACGATGACGGCGATGGCCGTCGTCGGGCTGCTGCCGGACGCCGCCGTCGCCTCCGGCCAGGTGCGGTGGAAGTCTGAGGACCTCCTGACCGCGCCCGAGCGCCGCCGACGGCAGGTGCGCGGGCGCGAGATCGGCGTCGTCTTCCAGGACCCGTCCGCGGCGCTCGACCCGATCCAGACCGTGGGGCGCCAGGTGGGCGAGATCCTGCGCCGCGCCGGCCGGCCGCGCGCCGAGGTCCGGGCGCGCGTGCTGGAGCTGCTGGCGCGCGTGGGGCTGCCCGAGCCGGAGCGGCAGGCCGGCTCGTACCCGCACGAGCTGTCGGGCGGCATGCGGCAGCGCGTCATGATCGCCATCGCGCTGGCCGGGCGGCCCGAGCTGGTCATCGCCGACGAGCCGACCACCGCGCTCGACGTCACCACCCAGGCGCGGATCCTGGCGCTGCTCGCCGACCTGCGCGAGCGCGAGGGCCTGGCCATGATCCTGGTCAGCCACGACCTGCGGGTCATGGCGCACGTCGCCGACGACGTGGTGGTGATGTACGCGGGCCGGGTCTGCGAGCAGGGCCCCGCGCGCGCCGTGCTCGACCGCCCGCATCACCCCTACACCCGGGCGCTCGCGGGCAACGTCCCGGCCGTGACCAGCCGGACGGCGATCGCCGAGCCGCTCCCGGGCGCGCCCGCCAGCCCGTTCGACCCGCCGTCCGGGTGCCCGTTCCACCCCCGCTGCCCGATGGCGCGGGCGCGCTGCGCCACGGAGGTCCCCGCGCTGCGTGAGACCGGCGCGGGGCCCGCGCCCCGCCGGCTCAGCGCCTGCCACTTCGCCGAGGAGGTCACGCCGTGAACGTGCTCGAGATCCGCGACCTGCGCGTCACGTTCGCCGGTCCGCGCCGGTCGGTCCGCGAGCGCCGCACCACGGTGCGGGCGGTCGACGGCGTGGACCTGGACGTCGGCGCGCGGCAGACCGTGGCGCTGGTGGGCGAGTCGGGTTCGGGCAAGTCGACGGTGGCGCGGTGCGTGCTGGGGCTGGTCGCGCCGCAGGAGGGCACCATCACGTTCGAGGGGCGGCCACTGGGCCCGGTGCGGCGGCGGTCGCCGGAGCTGCACCGCGCGGTGCAGCTGGTGTTCCAGGACCCGGGGTCGTCGCTCAACCCCCGCATGACGGTGGGCGCGATCGTCCGCGAGGCCTGGCGGGTGCACCCGTCGGTGGCGCCGGCCGGGGACCGGCGTGCGGCGCTGGCGCGGGTGCTGGCCGACGTCGGGCTGGACCCGGGGGTGGCGGACCGGCGGCCGTCCGCGCTGTCGGGCGGGCAGAAGCAGCGCGTCAGCATCGCGCGGGCGCTGGCGCTGCGCCCGCGGCTGCTGGTCTGCGACGAGGCGGTCTCGGCGCTGGACGTGTCGGTGCAGTCGCAGATCCTGCGCCTGCTGGTGGACCTGCGCGACGAGCACGACCTGTCGCTGCTGTTCATCACGCACGACCTCGCGGTGGTGCGGCAGATCGCCGACCGGGTGGCCGTGATGCACCGCGGGGTGCTGGTCGAGGACACCTCCGCCGAGCAGCTCTTCACCGCGCCGGAGCATCCGTACACGCAGGGGCTGCTGCGGGCCGCGCACGACCTGGAGGGGGTGGGGTGATGCGGGATCCGGGCACGGACGAGCCAGGCACGGACGAGCCGGCCACCGACGAGCTGGGCACGGAGGTGCTCGTCGTGGGCGGCGGCGCGGGCGGGGTGGCCGCCGCGCTGGCCGCGCTGCGGCGCGGCCGCTCGGTGGTGCTGACCGAGGAGACGGACTGGCTGGGCGGGCAGCTCAGCGCGCAGGGCGTGCCGCCGGACGAGCACCCGTGGATCGAGCAGTTCGGCTGCACGCGGTCCTACCGGGCGTTCCGCGAGGGCGTGCGGCAGTACTACCGCACGTGGTACCCGCTGACGCCGTCGGCCCGCCGGGTGGTGGACCTCAACCCGGGCCTGGGCCGGGTGAGCCGGCTGTGCTACGAGCCCCGGGTCGCGGCCGCGGTGCTGGACGCGATGGTGGCGCCGTACCTGGCCGCGGGTCGGCTGCGGGTCCTGTTCGGGCACCGTCCGGTGGCGGTGCTCTCGGACGGCGACCGGGTGGCGGCCGTGACCCTGACGGGTCCGGACGGCGCCCACGTCACGGTCGCGGCGCCCTACGTGCTGGACGCCACGGAGCTCGGCGACCTGCTGCCGCTGGGCGGCGTCGAGCACGTCACGGGGTTCGAGTCGCGGGACGAGACCGGGGAGCCGAGCGCCCCCGCTCATCCGCAGCCCGGCAACCAGCAGGCCTTCTCGTGGGTGTTCGCCGTGGAGCACCGCGAGGGCGAGGACCACACGGTGGACCGGCCGGAGCAGTACGAGCTCTGGCACGACTACCGGCCGCCGTACTGGCCCGACCGCATGCTCAGCCTCACCGCTCCGGATCCGCGCACCCTGGAGCCGCTGGTGCGCACGTTCGTGCCGCACGCGCCCGGCGGCCCGGTCGTGGCCGACCAGAGCGCCGACCCCGGCGACCGCGACCTGTGGCAGTTCCGCCGCGTCGTGGCGCGCGAGCAGTTCGAGGCCGGCTTCGCCGCGAGCGACGTCACGCTCGTCAACTGGCCCATGATCGACTACCTGCCCGGCCCGCTGGTCGGCCCGGCGGACGACCCCGTGCCCGAGGCCGAACGCGACAAGCACCTGCTGGGCGCTCGGCAGCAGTCGCTGAGCATGCTCTACTGGCTGCAGACCGAGGCGCCCCGGCCCGACGGCGGCACGGGCTGGCCGGGCCTGCGGCTGCGGCCGGACGTGCTGGGCACCCAGGACGGGTTCGCGAAGGCGCCGTACGTGCGTGAGTCGCGCCGCATCCAGGCGCGCACCACCGTGGTGGAGCAGGACCTGTCGCTCGCGGTGCGTGGCGCCGCCGGCGCCGTGGCCTACCCCGACTCCGTGGGCGTGGGCATGTACCGGATCGACCTGCACCCCAGCACCGGCGGGGACAACTACCTGGACGTCCCGTCCAGCCCGTTCCGGATCCCCCTCGGCGCGCTGCTGCCCGTGCGGGTACGCAACCTGCTGGCGGCCGGGAAGAACATCGGCACCACGCACATCACCAACGGCTGCTACCGCCTGCACCCCGTCGAGTGGAACGCCGGCGAGGCCGCCGGGGCGCTCGCGGCGCACTGCCTGGCCCAGGGCGTGGAGCCCGCCCAGGTGCACGGTGACGCCGCGCTGCTGGCCGCGTTCCAGGCCGAGCTCGTCGCCGACGGGTTCGAGCTCGACTGGCCCGAGATCAAGGGGTACTGATGCTGACCGGAACACCGCTCCTGACCGGGGTGACCGTGCCGCTCGTGACGCCCATGGACGTGCGCGGCCGACCGGCGGCGGCGAGCGCGAGCCGGCTGCTGAACAGCCTGCACGCCCACGGTGTGCGCACCCTGATGCTGTTCGGCAGCAACGGCGAAGGCCCGCTGGTGCCCGCCGCGCACGTCGGCCCGTTCACGGCCGGGGTGGTCGCGCACTGGCGCGCTCTGGGCCGGAGCTCCGAGCACCACAACGGTCACCACGACGGTCATCGCAACGGCCAGCACAACGGCGGGCCCCGCCTCGACGGGCAGGGTTCCGGCGCGCCGCACCACGGCGCGGGGCACGACGGCGGGTTCGTCCTGGTGAACGTGACGGCGGCCGGTACCCACGACGTCCTGGCGCGGGCGGACGCCGCCGCGGCGGCCGGCGCCGACGCCCTGGTGCTCAGCCCGCCGATCTACTTCCACCACCGCGCCGACGAGGTGGTGGCGCACTTCGCGGCCCTGGCCGACGTCGGCCTGCCCGTCGTGGCGTACAACGCGCCCCGGTACAGCAACCCGATCACGCCGGGCCTGGCCGACGCGCTGGCCGACCTCGACCACGTGGTCGGCATCAAGGACAGCTCCGGCGACCTCGTGCTGCTGCGGCACCTGGTGGGGATCGCGGCGCGCCGGCCGGGGTTCGCCGTCGGGCAGGGTGACGAGACCCAGCTCGCCGCCGCCCTGGACCTGGGCGCGCACGGCATCGTGCCCGGCGTCGGCAACATCGCGCCGCGCGCGACGCTCGCGCTCGTGGCCGCGCACCGCGCGGGCGACACCGCCGAAGTGGCCCGCCTGCAGGAGCTGCTGACCGCCCTGGTGGGCCTGCACAAGGTGCGCCCGGGCACCCCCGCGATCAAGGCCGTGCTCGCCCGGCGCGGGCTGTGTCCCCCGCACGTCGCGCCACCCCTGATCGCGTGCGACCGGGCCGAACGGGAGGCGCTGCACGCCTTTCTCGTGCCCTTCGCGGAGCATCTCATCTGAGTGCCCCTACCTGAGTCACCCCCATCTGGGCCGCCCCACGAAGGCTCAGCCCGTAAGGCTCGACGGAAGGAAAGCAACGATGCACCAGCCCGTGACCCGACGGAACATGCTCCGCACCGCCAGCCTGGCCGGCCTCGCCACCGCCGCAGGCGCCGTGTCCACCCCGCTGTCCGCCGCACTGTCCCCCACCACCGCACTGTCCCCCACCACCGCACAGTCCCCCACCACCGCACAGTCCCCCACCACCGCACAGTCCCCCACGACCGCGCTGCCGGCCGAGCCGGGTCCGCCCGAGCTCTCCGACCCCGCGCTGGCCACGCTCGACATCTCCGGCGCCACCACCCCGCAGGAGTTCGGCGCCCTGGCCGACGGCGTCAACGACGACACCGCCGCGATCCAGGCCGCCATCGACGCGCAGTTCGAGCGGCTCAGCAAGATCGTCTGGTTCCCGCCGGGCACCTACCGCATCACCGCGCCGCTCGTGGTGCGGGACACCGAGTTCACCGAGGCGATGAACCTCAACCGCATCGTGCTGGCCGGCCAGGGCACCATGGGCGTGCGCACGTCGCTGATCCTCGTGGACTTCGACGGCACCGGCCTGGAGATGCACGCCCCGCTGTGCGGCATCCGCGGGCTGTCGTTCATCACCCGGACCCGCACGCCCAGCTCGGTGGCGGTGCGCACGGCCCGGACCAACAACACCGACGACATGGACGCCACGATCACGGAGTGCACGTTCGTGTCGTTCAACCAGGCGGTGGTGCACATCGGGCGCGGACTGGTGTTCACCAACAACCTGGTGGCGATCTCCGGGACCGCCCTGACCGTGCAGTGGCCCACCGACGGCACCGGCGGCGGCGACCTGCACCTGCTGCCCTACGGCATGCGCAAGTGGCTCATCGAGGGCAACCACTTCCACAGCATGAACCAGTGCATCGCGACCACCGGCGCGGAGAACGAGAACTTCCGGGGCGCCGTGATCTCGAACAACCTGGTCGACATCGGCCGCCGGTTCTTCGCCGGCGGCATCATCAACTCCACGATCGTCGGTAACGTCGTGGAGCACGCCTCCGGGCCGGCGATCGACATCACGGCGGGCGGCACCAACCTGACGATCGCGGGCAACGTGATCGGCGGCGGCGGGGTGGAGCCGGGCGGCAACCGGCCCCCGAACGCGATCCTGTTCCGCGGCGTGGACGCGCACAACGTCACCATCAGCGGGAACACCTTCAACTGGATCAACCTCGACCCGGTCGCGTTCGAGCAGTCGGCGTCCGAGATCACGATCTCCGCCAACTCGTTCGACAACTGGAACCTGGAGCGCAGCGTGATCCGGGGCGCGGTGCGGATCGCCGGCGACGCCGCCGGGATCTCCGTGATGGGCAACGCGTTCGGCACCAACACGGTGCCCGCGAACGCGCCCGTGCGGGTGACGGGGATCCTGACCGGCTCCACCATCAGCGGCAACACGCTGGACGCCGCAGCGCCCGTGCTGCTCGCGGGCACCGTGGGCGAGGGGTGCTACGTGCAGCGGCGCAGCGCCGGGAACAACGAGCACGAGCTCACCTCCGCGAAGAACGGGGCGTCCGTGGTGCGGGCCACCGCGGCCGACGGGTACGCGGACGGCGACGCCTACGGCAGCTTCCTGGCGGCGTCCGCCCAGGTCGCCGGCGCCGGGCCGGGCGTGAAGGGCGGCGTGCGGGTGGTGCCCGCCGGCGAGGCGGGGGCCGCCGTCGTCGAGCTGGTGGCCGCGACGCCCGAGGCGAACGCGCTGGCCGCCGTCCGCGTCGGGGCCGACGGCGTGGTGCCCACCGCCGACAACGAGCGCGACCTCGGCTCCGCGGAGCTGCGGATGCGCCGGGTGCACGCGCACAGCCTGCAGCTCGTGCCCAACCCCGTGGCCGAGCTGCCCGAGCCCGTCGCGGGCGGGCTCGTGATGGTGCCCGACGCGCTGGGCCCCTTCCCCACGCTCGCCGTGTCCGACGGGCGGCGCTGGTACCGGGTGATCGTGGCCGGGTACCTCACCGCCGACGGCGCCACGATCGAGGTCCCGGGCGCCGGGGAGCTGTCGTGAGCGGACAGCCGTGAGAGGACAGCCGTGAGGCTCGCCAGCTTCCTGGCCCAGGGCACGGAGCGCTGGGGCGTCGTGCTGCGCGACCCCGGCGTGGCGGACCGCGAGTGGCTCGTCGAGCCCGTCCGCGCCGAGGCCGCGCTGGCGGCGCACGCGCCCGTCCCCGCCCCCGGCGCGGCCCCGCACTTCCTCGCGGGGCCGTGGCCGGACACGCTCGTGGGCCTCCTCGCGCTGGACGACGCCGGCCTGGCGGCCCTGTCCCGGCTCGCCGCCGCCGTCGAGCAGCGGGCGCGGACCGACGTGACGATCCTGCCCCGCTCGGGGCACCGCGTCGGCGGCCCGGGCGGCGCAGGGTCGGGCGGCGACGCGCGGGACGGCGGCGTCGAGCTGCTCGCGCCGGTCCCCCGGCCGCGGCTGTGCTGGGGGCTGGTGACGAACTCGCCGTCGTTCGTGCGGAACAAGCCGGGCGTGCCGCTGCTCAACCTGTTCCCGCTGGGGCACCAGCGGCCGCAGGGGGCGGTGGTCGGGAACGGCGCGCCCGTCGTCGTCCGGCACGGCCACCACCTGCCCGCCATGGCCTACAACGTGGAGCTGGCCGTGGTGATCGGCCGGGCGGGACGGGACGTCCCGGTCGAGCGGGCCATGGAGCACGTGGCGGGGTACACCGTGGTGGACGACGTGTCCGGCACCCATTACTTCTCCGCCGTGCCGGGCAACGCCGGCACCGGGTACACGCTGCCGCCCGGCTACCAGGACTGGCTGTTCCAGGCGACGGCGTCGTGGGCCGGCAAGAAGGCCGACAGCATGTGCCCCATGGGCCCGTACCTCGTCACGAAGGACGAGGTGGGCGACCCGTACGACCTGCTGATGTGGACGCGGCAGTCCGGCCGCACGCGCGACCGCGCGCACAGCGGCGCCACGCTGCTGGGCATCGAGCGGGTGCTCGCCTGGTACTCCTCGTTCGCGTCGCTGCACGTGGGCGACGTGATCCACCTCGGCACCATGGGCATCGACGGCCTGCCCGTCACGCCCGGCGAGGTCGCCGGCGGCACGCGGCTCGAGGTCGAGATCGAGCGCGTGGGGGCGCTGGCCAACCCGGTGGTGGCGCCCGACGACGTCCCGGCGTCCCCGGCCGCGCCGCCCGACCTGACCCGGCACCCCTCGTGGGCCGTGCGGGAGCTCGCGCTGCGCGAGCGCGCCGAGCCCGGCTCGACGGTGATCGGGGCGCCCGCGGACTGGTCGGTCGCGCGGGCGCGGCACTTCTGGACCGCCTTCGGCAACGCCGCCCCGGCGGGCGCCGTCGACCCGGACGGCCTGCCGCGGCTCGCCGTGCCCCGCTTCCTCAACGGCCCGGCCTCCGCACTGTCCGCGGGCGACGCGGCGGGCGACCTCGCAGGCGGTGCCGTGGGCGGCGCCGTGCACGTCCCGGCGCGCGCCACGGACCTGGTCGTCGCGGTCGAGCTGGCGCTCGTGGTGCGCCGCCTGGTCTCCGAGGCCCCCGGCGGGCCGGGGCTCGACGACCTGGTGCTCGGGTACACACCCCTGGTCTCGGTCTGCGACCAGTCGTTCACCGACGCCGTCGCCGAGCCCGCCCGCGCCGGCGAGCGCGGCATCGGCGCCGTCTACGGGCGCTGGGCCGACGGCTTCAACGTGGTCCTGCCCGCCCCCGGCCCGCTCCTGCCCGTCGCCGCCCTGCCCGACCCGGCCGGCTGGTGGGGGCGCGAGATGTGGCTGACGACGGCGGCAGGCACCGCCCGCTGCTCGACGGCGGAGTACGCCGCCGGGCCGGGCGAGCTGCTGACCACGATCTCCCGCATGATCACGCTGTTCCCGGGGGACGTGGTGACGCTGGGGTCCGCGTCGGCCCGGGTGCGCGTCACACGCGAGCAGTACGCGGCGGGCCTGGATGTCACCGCCGGGATCGAGGGCCTCGGCACGGTCCACGCGCGGATCGCGGGGGCCACATGACCCGCCGGCCCGACGTGCTGGTCGTCCTCGCCGACGACCTCGGCTTCTCCGACCTCGGCGCGTTCGGCGGCGAGATCGACACCCCCGCCCTGGACCGCCTGGCCCGGCGCGGCGTCCGGATGAGCTCCTTCTACGCGACGCCCCGCTGCAGCCCGTCGCGCGCCGCGCTGCTCACCGGCCGCCACGCGCACGACGTCGGCGTCGGCGTGCTCACCAGCGACGACCGCCCGCACGGCTACCGCGGCTCGCCCGACCCCGCGGCGCCCACCCTCGCCGAGCGCCTGCGCGCCGTCGGCTACACGACGGCGCTCGCGGGCAAGTGGCACCTGTCGTCGCACACGGACCAGCCCGACGAGACCTGGCCCACGCGCCGCGGGTTCGACGAGTTCTACGGCGTGCTGCCCGGCGCGGCCAGCTACTACCGCCCGCCGCTGGTCCAGGGCGAGAAGCGGCTGCCACCGTCCGCCACCGCGGGCGACTACTACCTCACGGACGACCTGACCAGGTACGCGCGCGGGTTCGTGGAGCGGGCGCACCAGGCCGGCCGGCCCTGGTTCCTGTACCTCGCGTACACCGCGCCGCACTGGCCGCTGCACGCGCGCGAGTCCGACGTCGCAAAGTACCGCGAGCGCTACCTCGCCGGCTGGGACCGGCTCCGCGAGCGCCGGCTGGCCGCGCAGCACCGCCTCGGCCTGGCCACGGCCGCCGACCTGCCGCCGCGCGACCCGCGCGTGCCGGCGTGGGCGGAGACGGCCGACCGGGAGTGGGAGGCGGAGCGCATGGCGGTCTACGCGGCGCAGGTCGAGGCCATGGACCGAGGCGTGGGCGCGCTGCTGGACCAGCTCGCGGCGCAGGGCACGCTGGACGACACGCTGGTCGTGTTCTGCTCGGACAACGGGGCGTGCGCGGAGGAGCTGCCGCCGCCGTCCGGCCTCGCCCCGGACGTGTCCCCGCCGACGACGCGCGACGGGCGGGCGGTGCGGGTGGGCAACTCCCCCGCCGTCGTCCCGGGGCCGGAGGACACCTTCGCGAGCTACGGGCGGGCGTGGGCCCACCTGTCGAACACCCCGTTCCGCCGGTACAAGCGGTGGGTGCACGAGGGCGGCATCGCGTCCCCGCTCATCGCGTCGTGGCCGGCGGGCGGCGTGCGGGGCGGGGGCCGGACGGCGGGGCCGGGCCACGTGGTCGACGTCGCGCCGACCGTGCTGGGCGCGGCGGGCGGCGACGCCGACGGCATGGCGGGCATGAGCATGCTCGACCAGTGGCGGGGCGCGGCGGCGGTGGAGCGACCGCTGTTCTGGGAGCACCTCGGGAACGCCGCCGTGCGGCGCGGCCGGTGGAAGCTGGTGCGCGAGGCCGGGCGGCCCTGGGAGCTGTACGACGTCGGCGCGGACCGCGGCGAGACGCACGACCTGGCGGGTGCGCACCCCGGCGTCGTCGCGCGGCTGGAGCGCTGCTGGGAGGCGTGGGCGCGGTCGGCCGGGGTGATCGAGTGGGACCGCCTGCTGGCGTACTACCGCGAGCGCGGCCTGGAACGGTCGGTCCTCCCGGACTGACGCGGCCGCGGGTCGTTACCTGGTCCCGTCGGGACGACGGCGGTGACCGTGACGGCGGCGGCGGCGGAGCAGGAGCTCGCCGAGCACCGTCAGGAGCAGCACCGCCGCGCAGGCGCCCGCGAACAGGGCGAGGGCGTGCATGCCGGCGGTGTCGGGCTCCTGCCGGTAGGCCGCGGCGGTGGCCGCCGTCGCGCACAGGGCGCCCACGTACATGAAGGTGCGGAACAGCCCGGACGCCGCGCCGATCTGCTCCGGGGTGGCCTGCTCGTACAGCGCGTTCTGGTTGGCCAGGCCGTTCAGCGCCTGCGGGATGCCGTGCAGCGCGATGACGACGCACAGCCAGAGCACGGCCGTGCCGCCGTCGAGCAGGAGGAGCGCGGCGCAGGCGACCACCTGGACCGCCGACCCGGCGAGCAGCTTGCCCAGGATCGCCGGGCTGCGCCCGGTCAGCACCGTGAACAGCATCGCCGTGCCGAACATCGGCAGCACCACCAGACCGGTGTGCGACGGCGAGAGCCCGCGCGCGTGCTCCAGCCACTGCGGCATGCCGTAGACCACGCAGTACATGACGATCCCGGTCATCATCTGCCGGGCGTAGGTGAGCAGCAGCGGCCGGTTCTGCCCCAGGACCCGGACGTCGAGGAACGGGTCGACCGTGCGCAGCTCCCGCCGGACGAACCCGGTTCCGGCGACGAGCGTGATCGCGACGAGCCACAGCGCGCGGGCCGCCGGGTCCATGAGGAACAGCATGAGCGCGGTGAGCGACACGGCGAACAGGGCGATCCCGGCGGCGTCCCAGGTGCGGCGCGGGACCCGGACACCGTCCGCGGCGTCGTCCCGCGGCAGGAACAGGGCGCCCAGCACCAGGCAGGCGACGGCGAACGGCACGTTGACGGAGAACACCGTGCGCCAGCCGCCGAGATCGACGAGCAGCCCGCCGAGCGACGGCCCGACGACCGCGATCACCTGGTTCGCGAACGACAGCGTGGCCAGCACCCCGGCGGGCGAGGGTCCGCCGGTGCGATGCCCCTCGCGCTTGATGAGCGCCATCGACGCCGGGTAGCCGGCACACGTACCCAGGCCGATCAGCACCCGGGCCACGACCAGCCAGCCGAGCGTCGGCGCGAACGTGCCGAGCAGACCCGCGGCGCCGACGAGCGCCGTGCCGATGAGGTACAGCCGCCGCGGCCCGTAGGTGTCGACCATGCGGCCCACCACCGGCTGCCCCACCGCGCACGCGAGGTAGAGCGCGCTGACCAGCCACGCGGTGTCCGACGGCGGCGCCCCGAACGCCAGTCCGATCGGCACGAGCGCGACCGCCAGCAGCGAGGTGTTGAGCGGGTTGAGCACCGAGCCGAGGACCATCGGCGCGATGAGCCTGCCGTCGAACCGGGCGGGCTCGGGGGCGGGCTGGTCGCCGGGCCCGTCCGGGCCGGTGGGTTGGTCGGGGCCGGTCACCCCGCGGCTCGCCTGCTGGTTCGTCGTGCGCACCGCCCGACGTCGTACCGCCGACGCCCGCTCTGGAACTCGGTTGCCTCGGGCACTCTCTCACCGTACACCGGTGAGGTCGGCAGTCAGCACGCGCGGTCGGCAGTCTGCATCGAGGTCGGCACAGGCCTGTGCCGACCTCGATGCAGACGGCCGACACGGCGGGGGGCGCGTGGGCGACAGCGCGCCGGCGGGGCGAC
>NZ_JBIVCZ010000003.1:79117-411259 GCF_044746965.1 Promicromonospora sp. NPDC090134
CGACTGACCCTCGCCGCCAGCCCGCCCGGCGCCCCCACACCCCGCCACCCCCCCCCCCCCGACTCTGCGGTGCAGAAGTGCGAGACTGCGCGCATGCGTGACGACGAGTGGTCCCGGCAGCGCGCCGAGGCGGTCCGGGTGCAGGCGGAGCGCCTGGCGGCGCGGCAGGACGCCGAGCACACCCGCGCGGAGGCGATGCTGCGCGAGTTCGTGGCCGCCGCGCGCACCGCCGGGCTTGCCCCCGAGGACCTCCAGGTCCAGGGCTACGGCGGGCGCGGGACGGCGCGCACCGGGCTGCAGGGCTGGTACCTGCGCGTCGACCGGAGCGCGGGGGTCAGCACCGACGGCGACTTCTACGTGCTCACCGCGCCCATCGGCCTGCTCGACCGCCTGCGCGGGATCCACCCCGAGACGCGCCGTCCGCCCCTGGTCCTCGGCGCCGGCGGGAAGGACGGCGAGTCCATGCCCCTGGCCGACGTCCTGGAGCGCCTGCTGCCGGGCTGGCGCACGCGCTGACCGGCGCCGCCGTCAGCCCGCCGAACGCCCCAGGTCCTCCCAGCGCCGCCACGCGGCGACCCGCTCCTCGGTGATCGGCAGCACGGCGTCCACGGCGAGGTCGCCGACCAGGATGCGCAGCGGCGGCTCGTCGGCGTCGACCACGGCGAGGACCACGCGGGCGACGTCGGCCGGGGACGACGAACCCGGCGGGTGCCAGGCGGCCGCGCGCAGCGGGTCGTAGGCGGGCAGGTGCGCGGCGCGCACCGCCGACTCCTCGCGCCACCCGGTGTCCACGGGCCCCGGCTCGACGAGCGTCACGTGGATGCCGAACCCGGCGACCTCCTGGGCGAGCGCCTCCGAGAGCCCTTCGAGCGCCCACTTCGACGCGCTGTAGCCGCCGAGCCCCGGCCAGGCCGCGACCCCGCTGGAGCTGGAGACCTGCACCACGTGCCCGCTGCCCTGCGCACGGAGCACCGGCAGGGCCGCCTGGGTCACGTGCAGCACGCCGAAGAGGTTGACGTCGAGCTGGTCACGGAGCTGCTCGGGCGTGATCTCCTCGATGGTGCCGAACAGACCGTAGCCCGCGTTGTTCACCACCACGTCGATCCGGCCGAGCGCCCGCGCCGCCGTCCGCACCGCGTCCCGCGCCTGCTCCGGGTCCGTCACGTCCAGGTGCAGCGGCACGACGGCGTCGCCGTGCGCGTCCACGAGGTCGTCGAACGCGGCCAGGTCGCGTGCGGTGGCCGCCACGCGGTCGCCGCGCTCCAGGGCCGCGACCGCGATCGCCCGGCCGAGCCCGCGGCCCGCGCCGGTGACGAACCAGGTCCGGGTCATGACGCACCGGCCGGGGTGGACGCAGGGATGCGCAGCCGTGTGCGCACGGAGTCAGCCGCCATGCGCGTCATCGTGCCAGGTAAGCCCGCGGCGTGTCGCAGCGGTCTCCGCTCCCCTGCCCCAGGCAGGCTCCAGCCCCCGGAGTTGGCACTAGGCTCGCGGCATGCCCGTGGACGACGTCGACACCCGGCCCGCACCGCCGCGGACCCGGACCCGCCGCGAGCGCCTGCGGCGGCAGACCGTCGACGAGATCGTGGAGCGGGCGCTCGAGCTCGTCGACTCGGGCGGGGCGCACGGCCTGTCGATCGCGTCGGTCAGCAAGGCGATGGGCATGACGCCGCCCGCGCTGTACCACTACTTCGCCTCCCGGGACGCGCTGCTCGACGCGCTGGTCCTGGCCGGGTACACGGACCTCGGCACCGCGGTGGAGGACGCCGCGCGCGCGGCGTCGGACCGGCCGGCTCGGGAGCGGGTGGCGGCGATCGCCCACGCGTGGCGGCGCTGGGCGCTGGACCACCCGCGGCGCTACGCGATGCTCTTCACGGGCAGCCGGCGCGAGGCCGTGGACCCGCTGGAGCACGTCGGCCCGATCACCGCGAGCATGCTCGCGCTGGTCACGGCCCTCCAGGAGCTCGTCCGGGACGGCGGGGGCGTCCCGGACGAGGAACGCGCACCGGACGGCGGGGGCCGCGCCGGCGACGAACCCGGCGCGCGGCGAGAGTCCGGTCCGCGACAGGGCCTCGACGCGGAGCTGTCCCGGTGGGGCCGGTCGCTCGGTGCCCCGGCGGACACCGCGCCCGGCGCGCTGCGGCTGGCGCTGTCGACCTGGTACCGCGTGCACGGGCTGGTGTCGCTGGAGCTGGTCGGCGGTTTCGACATGATGGGACTCGACGGTGCGGACCTGCTGACGGCGGAGATCGAGGGCCTGATCCACGAGGCTGCCGGAGCCTGACCTTCAGGAGCGAAGCCGAGATTTCCCGCCCAGCCTGAACAAACCAGTAACTCAGCGAGTCCGTTTGTGGGTCAGCCGACCCCGACCGACTCACCGGACTTCGTACCGAAATGTCGTCTGAGAGCCGCCAGTCCAGTGGCCCAGTCTGCGACAAAACGCCTCATCATTTGCTCTGCGAATCAGGCTTTTCTGGCGACGAGAGTGCCAGCATTCGAGTGGCCGAGTCCAACAGCATTTCGTAGGTGATCACTTCAAGTCGGGCCAGGTGCGAGTTGTAGGTGCGGAGTGTGTCCGCGACTTCATCGCTCGAATAGTTCGCATGCAAATACTTTGGATGCCCGATCACCACGGTTGCAGAAGCACGCCGAGTCTCGATCCCGTGTTCCGCCAGGATCCGCCCATGGGCCTCGTCAAGTGTTCGTAGATAGTTCTCTGCCTGCGATACAGCGTGATGGACCGACGCACCAAGCATGACATGACCGCTACGACGAACGAGCAGGTCCTTGATATTGGCCCTCTTCAGTTCGATCACGTGCAAGGAGCCATCACCACGCAGGAGCGGGATGTCGAGGATGGCGTCAGGCGCGTACTGGCGACGCACAAGCTCACCAACATAGGCGCCGCCGAAAATCCAATCCTGGCTCTTCAGACAGGCATGCAG
Source organism: Promicromonospora sp. NPDC090134 (assembly GCF_044746965.1). NCBI lineage: Bacteria > Bacillati > Actinomycetota > Actinomycetes > Micrococcales > Promicromonosporaceae > Promicromonospora > Promicromonospora sp. NPDC090134. The sequence goes on from NZ_JBIVCZ010000003.1 coordinate 82,063, forward strand.
GGCACCTTCTGAACTGGTCGGTTCGTCGACCACGGCTCTTAATGCATCGAGGCTTACCCGTCGAGATCTCAGCTCAACAAGTTGGGCCAGTGCACCTGCCTCTGGGTTGGTTAGCAGGTCATCCAGGAGATCCGCCGTTTCCGAGGACACAGGAGATTGCAGGTCGCGCACCACCAGTTCCATGCGGCCGATCCACAACAGCCGATCGGCGTCCTGCGGTGAGAGTCTTACTCCTCCGTCACCGGATCCGATCGAGACGCTGTCCATCGACCGTGCGATTCCGCGAAAGAACTCACGGGCGTCCGATGCAGTAGCATCCGGATGTCCCTCGCAAAGCACATCCAATGCACTCACTGCTTGTTGCGCGCCCAGGCTCGCCATGGAGCGCATGAACTGCTCTTGCCGGGACCGCGCGCCATTGTCGTAGTGCATCTCAAGGATACTGAGCGGGAGTTCCCCCGCCGCGTAATCAGCGAAACGCTGGACACGGTCGACGATTTCCCATTCCTCGTGCCGGAATGCAATCCGACCGACCTGCTCAAGCGCCAGCACAAGCGGCTTGCCTCTGCCATAACGGACGCTGGATGGTTCGTCAATTATCTTCAGTGCCGCGTCGATTTGGTGCCCGACGTCCTCGTGCACAGTCAGCTCACGTGTCTCTTCGAGCAGCCGCCGAAGTGTGAAGCTCGACCGATACGTTGTCATGGCCAGAGCGTAGGGACGACCACTGACACTGCACTCGGCCCACGACGCGAAAGTCAGGAAGCCGCGACGGCAAACGCAACACTGGGGAACGAGCCGGAGGCCAACTCAGGCGAGACCCACTGCACACCCAGCGCGCTTCTACCCAGTGATCAGGCGCGTCCAGCACCACGTTTCCGGGCCCGATCGCAGGGTAGAAGTGCACTTCGCACGCCACACACGGCGAGCGGTCAGCGTTCAGCCGGCCTCGCGGTGTCCGTCAGGAACTCCCGGACCAGCGCCACCACCCGGTCCGGCTGGTCCAGCGTGGAGAGGTGGCCCGCGCCGGGCAGCACCGCCGTCCGCGCGCCGGGCGTGGCGGCGACCGCGGCGTCGAGCTCGGGCCGCAGCACCAGCGGGTCCTCCGAACCACGCACCCAGAGCGTCGGCACCGACAGCCGGTGCAGCTCCGGGAGAAAGTCGGTGCGCATCGCGAACGGCCCGAACGACAGGGCCTGCCAGTCGTCGAGGGCCGGCTCGCGGTGCCGGGCCTTCTGCTCGGCCTCCCGCTGCGCGAGCTCGACCGCCCGCTCGAAGCCCGGCGTGTCCGCGCCGTGCTGCAGGTTGTCGGCGAGCGAGCGGCGCACCGCGCGCGGGCTCCGCGCCAGCCACGCCGTCGTCGCGCGGAGCAGGCCGGGCGTGCGCGTGGACAGCCAGGTGACCAGCTGTGCCGGACGTCGCGCGCCCAGCCCGCCCGGCGCCAGCAGCACCGCGGCGCTGACCCGGTCCGGGTGGTCGAGCGCCGTGCCGATCGACACGCCGCTGCCCATCGACAGCCCGACGAGCGCCGTCCGTTCGATGCCGAGCTGGTCGAGCAGCCCGATCACGACCCGCTGGAGCAGGGGCTGGTCCACGGGCCCCCGCCAGGGTCGGCTGCCGCCGTGTCGCGGCAGGTCGATCGCCAGGACCCGGAAGTGTTCCGCGAGCGCCGGCGCCACGTGCATCCAGTCCAGCTCCGCCGTGTCCAGCATCGCGCCGTGCAGCAGCAGGACCGGCGGCGCGTCGGGGCGGCCGCTCGTGTAGAGGCGGACCGGTCCGCCCGCCACGGTGAGGTCGCGGACGTCGTCGAAGTTGGTGGTCGCCGTGGTCATGGCCGGGTTCCTTCGTCCGGGCCGACGTCGATGCCCTCGCGCACCAGCCCCTCGACCACCCCGAGCGCCGCCCGCAGCTGGTCCGCCGTCAGCGGCCCGATCAGCGCCGAGGCGGAGAGCAGCCCGATCGTGACGCTGGACAACGCGAGCGAGACCGCCTCGGGGTCGACGTCGGGCCGCACGCGGCCGGCGGCCCGCAGCTCCTCGACGTGCGCCGTGATCCAGCGGAACCGGGCACGGTACCGCTCGGGGTCGACGGCGCGCACGTGCTCGCCGAGCACCGCGCGGTCGTCGAGAAACGCGGCCGACATCAGCGGGTCCGCCAGCAGCGCCTCGACCCCGGCGCGGTAGAGCGCGCTCAGCGGGACCGGGGGCGGCAGGTACGCCGTCAGTGCATCGACGCGCTCGCCGAGCCGGGCGGTCGAGCGCAGCAGGACGGCGTCGAGCAGCTCGTGCTTGCCCGCGAACTCGCGGTAGACGCCGCCCTTGCTCACGCCGGCGGCCTCCGCCACGGACTGCATCGACATGGCGTCGAAGCCGCGGTCGAGCACGAGCCGTTCGGCGACGTCGAGCAGCGTCTCCCGGCGGTCCGGGATGGTCGGTCTGGGCATGCGCACCTCCGTAGTGACCCAAACTACCGCATCAGTCACTACGGGTGAACCACCCGATCAGGGCACGAGCACGACCTTGCCGCCGGGGTGCCCGCCGTCGACCAGGCCCTGCCCGCGTGCCGCCTCCGCGAGCGGCAGCACGTGCGCGACCGGCACCGACACCTCGCCACGCAGCACGAGGCCGATCAGATCGGCGAGCTCGGCGGCCGAGGGCGTGGACCGCTCGTCGAACTCCACCCCCAGGTCGTGGGCCGCCGGGTCGGTGAGGGTCAGCACGCGGTCGGTGCCGCCCCGCAGCTCGATGCTGTCCGGCAGCACACCGGCGCCGGACGTGTCCAGCACGGCGTCGACGACGGGCGTGAGCGCGCGGACCCGCTCGACGAGCCCGGCGCCGTACGTCGTGGGCGTCGCCCCGTACGCCGCGACCCGACCCTGGTTGGCGGGCGACGCCGTGCCGATCACGCGCACGCCCGCCGCGACGGCGAGCTGGGTCACCAGCCCGCCGATGCCGCCGCTGGCGCCGTGCACCAGCAGGGTCTCCCCCGGCTGCGGGCCGAGGAGGCGCAGCGACCGCCGGGCGGCCTCGCCCACCACGGGCAGCGCGGCCGCCTGCGTCACGGCGAGCCCGTAGGGCACCGGGGCCCAGCGTCTCAGGACGGCGAGCTCCGCGGCTCCGCGGCTCGTCCACCCGGTGACCCGGTCGCCCGGGGCGACCCCGGCGACGTCCGCCCCCACCTGGTCGACGACGCCCGCGACCTCCAGCCCCGGCACCGCCGGGAGGCGCGTGCGGAACGCGGACTCCATGGCCCCCGAACGGACCTTGCCGTCGAAGGCGTTGAGGCCCACCGCCTCGACGCGGACTCGGACCCGCCCCGGCCCGGCCTCCGGCTCCGGGACCTCACCGAGGTGCAGCACCTCGGGCCCGCCGAACTGGTCGTACACCACTGCGCGCATCATGCGTCCTCTCCCTCAGGGACAGTCTGCCCGCCGCGCACGACCCCGCAGTCCAGGACTCCGAAGTTCAGGCCTCCGAAGTTCAGGACTCCGCGGTTCAGGACTCCGACGCCCGGGCCTGCGCGGCCCATGCCTCCGACACGGGCGCCATCAGCTCCGGGTCCGACGACGGTTCGGGGCCGGCGTCGACCACGAGGTCCGTCGTCGGCCCCGGGACGGTGAGGGTCGCGATCGCCGTGGTCACGGGGATGGCGAGCACGAGGCCGATCGAGCCCACGAGGGTGCGCACCACCTCCTCGGCGATCTCGCCCGAGGTCAGGGCCGTGAGCGGCGACTGGTCCACGAGCCAGACGATCATGAGCAGCGGCAGGGCGGCGCCCACGTAGGCGAACGCGATCGTGTAGACGGTCGAGGCGATGTGGTCGCGACCGATCCGCATGGCGCTCGTGAACAGCTCGGCCCGGGTCGCCGTCGGCGCGACGGCGCGCAGCTCCCAGACCGCCGAGGCCTGCGTGATGGTCACGTCGTTCAGCACGCCCAGGCCCGCCAGGACGATGCCGCACAGCGCGATCCCGCGCAGGTCGGCGAGGGGCGCGCTGGACGGCAGGAAGGCCGAGGCCTCGTCGGAGGTGCCGGTGATCTGCGCGGCGCCCGACGCCCAGGCGGCGATCCCCGCCGTCAGCGCGAGGCCCACCAGCGTGCCCAGCAGCGCCGTCGAGGTGCGCGCCGACAGCCCGTGCGCCAGGTACAGGGTGACGAACATGATGAGCGACGACGTCACCAGCGCCACGCCGAACGCGTCCTGCCCCGCGAGCAGGGCCGGCATCGTGAACCCGAGGAGCACCACGAACGCGATCCCCAGCCCGGCCATCGCCGCCAGCCCCCGCCACCGCGCCACGAGCAGCACCACCAGCGCGTAGCCGACGGCAAGCAGCGCGATCGGCAGCTCACGCTGGAAGTCCATGAACACGAGCGGGTCGACGCCGGGCTGCGCGACCCCGGAGATGTCCACGGCGGTGATGCGGTCGCCCTCGGCGAGCGGGACCGACGGGCCGGGCGACTGCATCCGCGAGGTGCCGCCGTCGGCGAGCTCGACCGGGATGCTCCCCGTGGCCGGGTCCGCGGGGCCCGCGATCGTGACGTCCACGAAGGACGTGCCCTCGGCCCGGTTCGGCACCCGGTCGGGCACGTCGCCGGCGTTCGGCCACAGCAGCCACAGCCCGGCCAGCGTGGCGAGCAGCGCCGAGACCAGGATCATGACCAGGAAGAACGTGGTCTTCGGCGCGGCAGGGCCCGCCGAGCCGTGCGAGGGAGCGTGCGCCATGCCGACATCCTGGCTCACGAGTGCGCCGCGGGCACGGCGAGCCAGAGCAAGGTCCGAGATCGGCAGTTTGCACCGCCCGACCGGCGCGTGGGCCCCTCGGTCAGCCGCGCGGCCCAAAGGCCGCCAGGAACGTGTCGACGCCGGCGTTGACCGGCCCCACGGCCTCGGCCGGGTCGATCGGGCGGGCACCGTAGGCGCTTCGCGTGAGCACCTCGTCCTGGACCAGCGCCATGAAGTGCCGGGCGGCCCGCGCCGGGTTGTCGGTATGCAGCCGCCCCGTCGCGGCGAACTGGCCGAACTTGCCCGCCAGCCGGTCCAGGGTGCGGTCCCGCCCGGCGTCGCGGATGGAGTCCACGGCGTCGCCGAACCGTGGCGACTCGGCGAACTGCAGCCGGATCACCGCCGCCCCCTCGGCGTCCGTGACGCACGCGATGATCGACGCCCCGAGCCGCTCCAGCTCGGCGCGCAGGTCGTCGGTGTCGACGTCGATCGAGTCGACGATTCGCGACACCCGCTCCCCCGAACGCGCGGCGTACTCGGTGATCACCTCGAGGAAGAGCGTGCGCTTGTCGCCGAAGTGGTTGTAGACCGTCGGCTTGGCCACACCCGCGTCGCGGGCGATCTCGTCGACGGACGCGTCGGCGAAGCCGTCCCGGGCGAAGACCAGGAGCGCCGCGTCGAGGATCGCGCGGCGCTTGTCCGGCCGCGCCCCGCCGCGCCGCCGGGCGGCCCTCGTCTCGTCCAGGTGGGTGCTCATCACGACGATCCTACCTTGACCGCTGTACCGGCGGGGTGCATATAGTGAACTCGTGAGTTCAATTCAGCGAACTGCCGAGTCAACGTCCACGCCCGCACCCCGGCTGGGTGCCCTCGCGACGGCCCTCGTGGCGGGCGGCGTCCTCGCCCTGCTGTCCACCACGGTCGTGGGCGTCGCCGTGCCCGACCTCGCGGACGACCTGCGGGTCTCCGAGGCCGACGCGTCCTGGGTCGCCACGGTCGCGCTGCTCGCCGCGGGTGTAGCGATCCCCCTGTCCGGCTGGGCCACCATCCGGTTCGGGACGCGCGCCACCTGGCTGGTCGCGCTCGGCCTGTTCGCCGTGGGCCTGGCCGCCTCCGCGCTCGCCCCGACGTTCCCGGTGCTCGTGGTCGCCCGCGTCGTGCAGGGTCTGGGTGCCGGCGCCCTGGAGCCGATCATGCTGACGGCCCTGGCGCGCGCCGTCGACCCGGCCCGGATGGGCCGCGTCATGGGCTCGGCGGCAGCGGCCATGTCGATCGGGCCGCTGCTCGGCCCCGTGACCGGCGGCTTCCTGGTCGGAGCGGTCGGCTGGCGTGCGGTGTTCGGCGTGCTCGCCGTGGTCGCGGCGGTCCTGTGGGTCGTGTCGCTGCTCGTGGTCCGGGACGACGAGCGCGCCCCGGCCGCCCTGGACCTCGTGGGGCTCCTGCTGCTCTCGGCCGCCACCACGGCGCTGCTCGCCGGATTCTCCCGCGCGGCCGCGCCGGACGGCGTCGACCCGCTCGCGATCGCGCTCGTCGTGAGCGGCGCCGTCGCCCTGCTCGCCTTCGTGCGCTGGGCCCGACGCCGCGGCACGGCGGCGGTCGTCGACCTCGGCACGTTCTCCGCTCGGGGCTACGGCGCCGCCGTCGCCGTCATGGCCCTGCTCGGCGCAGCCGTGTACCCCGCGTTCTTCGGGCTGCCCCAGCTCTTCCAGTCGGTCGGCGACCTCTCGCCCGCGGCGGCGGGCCTGCTGGTGGCGCCGTACGGCCTCGGCACCCTGATCGCGATGCCGCTCACGGGCCGGCTCTCGGACTCGGTCAGCACCGGCCTGCTCGTGCGGGTCGGGGCCGGCGTGGCCGCCGTCGGCTTCGCGGGCTACCCGCTGGCGGGGCTGCTCGACGGCGGCGCCCGGCTCGCCCTCTACGCCCTGCTCGGCCTGGTCGTGGGGCTGGGCATCGGCTCGGTGGGCAGTCCGACCGTCTCGTCGATCTACCGCGCGCTGCCGCCCGAGCGCATCGCGCCGGGCACCACGATCCTGTTCGTCACCAACCAGCTCGGCGGCGCGCTCGGCGTGGCGGTCCTGGCCGGGATCGTCGGAATCCTGGGCGGCGGGCGCTGGGACGCCGACGTCGCGGGCTGGCCCCTGACCGTCCCTGTCGTGGCCTGCCTCGCGGTCGCGGGGCTCTCGGCCCGGCTGGCCAGCGCGGACGGTGCTCCGGCCAACCGCGCTACAGCAACAGCGTGACCGCCGCGAACACCAGGGCCGCCACCGCCACACCGACGGCGATCATGAGCAGCGGGGAGACGCGGGAGCCGCCCGCACCGCCGCCGGCGCCGGTGGTCCGGCCGGCGCGTGCTGCCGCCCGGTCGCCCTGGGCACCCCGGGGCAGGATGGACACCGGCTGCGCCGGGGCACCAGCGGCGGCGGTGCCTGTCGCGGCAGCACCGGCGGAGGCAGCGGTGTCGGCGGCAGTGGTGTCGGCGGCAGTGGTGTCGGCGTCGCCGCGCGGGACGTCCAGCCGGGCCGTGTCGAGCTGCTTCGTCAGCGCCGAGGTCTGGGCCGGGTCCGGCCCCACCCCCGGCGCGAGCCGCGCCGTCGGCTCCGCGGGGATCGCGGGCGCCAGCGGCGCCGACCGGCCCCGGCCCAGCACCGCCCACTGCGCGAGCTCGCCGGTCAGTCCGGCGGGCAGCACCCACGAACCCGCAGGCCCGGCCGCCAGCCGCCGGCGCAGCGCCGCGAGGGTGGGCCGCTCCCCGGGGTTGGCGCGGACGGCGGCGGCCACCGGCTCGACCAGGTCGTCCGGCAGGCCCGCGAGGTCGGGCTCGTCGTCCCGCACGCGGCGTGCCAGCTCCCCGGAGGCGCCGGAGCCGAACGGTCCGCGCCCCGTCGCGGCGTACGTGAGCACCGCGCCCAGGCCGAAGACGTCGGCGGGCGACCCGGGCTCCAGGCCGCGCGCCACCTCCGGGGCCAGGTAGGCGACGGCGTCCGGCACGAGGCGCGGGAGCGTGACCGTGACGGCCTCCAGGGCGCGGGCGAGACCCAGCCCGGTCGCCACCGGGCCGTCCGCGGTGAGGACCACCGTGGACGGGTCGAGGCCGCGGTGCACCTGGCCCGAGCTGTGGACGGCGTCCAGGGCGTCCGCGAGCGCCACGGCCAGGCGCCGCACGGCGGCGGGCGGGAGCGGGCCGTGCGCCTCGACGGCCTCGCGCAGGGAGGGCCCGGGGAGGAAGTCGGCGGCGATCCACGGTGTGCGCGCGGCCAGGTCGGCGTCGCGCACGCGCTGCACGTGGGCGGCGCGGAGCCGCCGCGCGCCGTCCGCGCCCTCGGTCAGGAGGGCGAGCACCTGCGGGTCCCACGCGATCTGCTCGCCGACCACGGTCACCTCGGCGAACAGCCCGTCCGGCGACCGGCCGAGGTGGACCGTGCCCAGCCGGCCCACCCGCAGGCGGCCCCGCAGGTGGTACGGGCCCAGCTCGCGGGGGTCACGGTCGCCCAGCGGTTCCAGTTCCATGGTCGGTGTCCTCTCGGTGGTCCGGAACGGCTGGGGTCTGGTCGGCGCCGCGTCAGAACAGCCCGTCCAGGATGTTCGACGTGTCGACCGGTACCCCGCACGCCACACCGCGGGAGTCGGTCGCCTCGGCGGCCGGCTCGCCGTCCAGCCCGATCCGGCAGGTGATGTCGTCCACGTCGTCGCCCTCGGCGGCGACGGTCAGGGACAGGAGCTGCGAGTCGACGGGGATGGTGCCCGTCCACGGCGTCACCACCGTGAAGCCGTCATCGTTGCCCTGCTGCCCCTGCTGGGTGCCCTCGCCGTCCGAGGTGACGACGGTGGCGTTGTAGGTCACGATGAGCACCTCACCCTCCCGGGGCGTCACGATCTCCAGCTCCACGCTGTGCGGCGCGTCCACGGGTCCGGCGCCCAGGTGCTCGCCCGACAGGCTGTAGGCGCCGCTCGCCACGGCGTCGGCCGGCGCGCCGCCCTGCGCCGCGAACCACCACGCACCGGCGGCGACCGCGACGGTCCCCGCCGCCGCCAACGCCCACCACTGCCACCGCCGGCCCGCGCCGCGCCCACCGGCTCGGGCACCGCCGGGCCCTGCCCCCGCGCTCGTGTCCGTGCGGTCGCGCTCGGCGACGGCGTCCTCGACGCCCTCGGGGACCGGCGCCCGCACCACCTCGGTGACCGCGGGCACGTCCCGCGCCTGCAGGTCCTTGAGCTCCTGCGCGCGCTCCGCGACCAGCGGGCCGACGCCGGGCGGCAGCCGCCACGGCACCACCGCCGCCCCGGCGCCCGCCGCCCCGGTATCGGAGGCGGGCCGGAGCCGGTCGAGCACCTGCGCCGTCGTCGGGCGGGCGGCCGCGTCCTTGGCGAGGCAGTCCGCGATCAGCCCGCGCAGCTCCTCGGGCACCTCGCCGAGGTCGACGTCCTCGTGCACCACGCGGTAGACGACGGCCTCGGTGGGGCCGCCGCCGAACGGCGAGCGCCCCGTGGCCGCGAAGTGCAGCACGCACCCCAGGGCGAACACGTCCGACGGCGGCTCGGCCTCCCGTCCGCGCACCTGCTCGGGCGACATGTAGGCGGCGGTGCCGAGCACGTCGCCCGCCGTCGTCACCGACGTCGCGTCGACGGCACGCGCGATGCCGAAGTCGATGACGCGCGGGCCGTCGGCCGTCAGGAGCACGTTGGCGGGCTTGAGGTCCCGGTGCACCAGGCCCGCGGCGTGGATCGCCTCCAGGCCGCCCACCAGCCCCGCGCCGAGCGCCCGGACCGCCTCGACGTCGAGCACGCCGCCGCGCTGCACCACCTCGTGGAGCGACGGGCCGGGCACGTAGGCGGTGGCCATCCAGGGCTGGTCGGCGTACGCGTCGGCGTCGACCACCTCGGCCGTGTGGTAGCCGCCGACCGCCCGGGCGGCCGCGACCTCCCGGGCGAACCGGACGCGGAACTCGTCGCCCTCGGCCAGGCCCGGGTGGATCACCTTGACCGCGACGACGCGCCCGCCGCGCGAGCGGCCCACGTACACCTGGCCCATGCCGCCGGCCGCCAGCCGGCCCAGGAGGCGGTACGGGCCCGCCTGGGCGGGGTCCTCCGCACGGAGTGCCTCCATCACGGGCGCACCCCGGATCGCCGTGCGACGCGAGGCATCAGCCGTTGCCGTCCTGGGCCTGGCCGGCCTTGTCCAGCAGGTTCTCCACGTACTCCTGGAACTCGGGGGTGCCCGGCTCCGGCAGGTTCTCCTGCTGCTCCTGCTGCTTCTCGGTCTGCTCCTGGGCCAGCTTCTCGCTCTCCTCGCGCATCTTGTCCATCTGTTCTTGCAGCTCCGGGGGCAGCAGCATGCAGCCCACGTTGACCTGCCCCGCCTCGTCCACGACCACCTTGCCGTCGATCAGGATGCGGCAGGAGACCGCGATGTCCGTGTCGCCGGTCAGCATGGCCATCCGGTCGCGCCAGCCGGCCTCGGCGGACAGCGTGATGTTCGCCCCGTCGACCGTGCCCTGGGCGGTGATCGTCCTGCTCCACGGGAGCTCGACCTCGGTGTACAGCTTGTCGGGGTCCATCTCCATGACGTCCTCGGCGCTGCGGAACGAGTCCGCGAGGCCGGACGGGCCGAGGCGCCCGTCGTAGCGCACGCCCACCTCCGTGGTGGCCGCGTCCTTGCCCGTGGCCGTCACCTCGAGCGTGACCTCGTGCGTCTCGTCCGGCACGGTGAGCTGCATGTTGCCGACCGACGGCGACGGACCCGCGTCCGGCGTCCCGCCGTCGGGGGTCAGCACTCCCGCGACGGCGACGGCGGCGACCGTGCCGACGGCGACGGCCGCGACGCCGATCCCGGCCCACCGGGCCGCCGGGGTCCGCCACCAGGGCCGAGCAGCCGCGTCGTCGGGACCGGCGGCCGGCACGCCGCCGGCGGCCGGCACGTCCCCGCGCCGCGTGCCCGGGTCGCCGACGCGCTCGGTGGCCGCGGGGTCGTGCCGGGACACCGACACCACGCCCGCCTCGGCCCCGCCCACCTCGGCGCTGCGTTCGGCGATCATCGCGACCACCCCGGCGGGCAGCTCCCAGCCGCCCGTACCGGTGGCGAGCCGGTCCACGACGTCGGACAGCGCGGGGCGCTCCCCCGGCTCCTTCGCGAGGCAGGACCCCACCAGGTCGCGGATGCCCGACGGCACACCGGTCAGGTCCGGCTCGTCGTGCACCACGCGCCGGGCGACGTCCTCGGCCGCGCCACCGCCGAACGGGCTGCGGCCCGTGCAGGCGAAGCCCAGCACCGAACCCAGCGCGAAGACGTCGGACGCCGGGGTCACGTCCAGGCCGCGCACCTGCTCCGGCGACATGTAGGGCGCCGTGCCGATCGAGCCCTGGCGGGTCAGCGAGGTCGCGTCCCGCTCCAGCGCGATGCCGAAGTCCACGACCCGGGGGCCGTCGTCGGCCAGGAGGATGTTGGACGGCTTGAGGTCGCGGTGCACCAGGCCCTGGGTGTGGATCGCGCTCAGCCCCTCGGCCAGCGTGGCGCCCAGGGTGCGGACCACCGACAGGGGCAGCGCCCCCTCCTGGTCCACCGCGTCCTGCAGCGAGGGGCCCGCCACGTAGGCGGTGGCCATCCACGGCAGCTCGGCGTCGGGGTCGGCGTCGACCACCTGCGCCGCCCAGAACCCGCCGACCCGCCGCGCCGCGGCGACCTCGCGCCGGAACCGCGTGCGAAACTCGGCGTCGCCCGCCAGGTCGGGGTGGACGATCTTGACCGCGACGGGCCGCCCGGTCCGCGGGCGGCCCAGGTACACGCTCCCCATGCCGCCCGCGCCGAGGCGCCCCTCGATCACGTACGGACCGACCTCGCGCGGATCCCCGCTGCTGAGCGCTGCGACTGGCACTGTGCCCCCGACTCCCCTGACCGCCCCGGACCGGCTTCCGTGCCGGGCTGCTGGCCTGATGGTAGAGGGCCTAACGTTTTGGTTCAATCGATCGCCGGACGGGCCGGGCCACCGACGGGTCGGCGTGGTGGTGCGCCGGGAAGATCCGGCCGTTCGGGCAGGTCAGGCCGTCGACAGCAGGAGCGCGTCGCGCAGGGCGGACGCCGCGCCGTCCTGCTCCAGGGTGCCCGTGACGCGGTGCGCGGCGGCGCGGACGCCGGCGGGCGCGTGCCCCATGGCGATCGACACGGCCGCCCAGGCGAACATCTCCAGGTCGTTCTCCCCGTCGCCGACCGCCAGGGTCCGCGACGGCGCGACGCCCAGCTCGACGCGGATGCTCTCCAGCGCGACCGCCGTGCTGACGCCGGGGGCGGTGACGTCCACCCAGTCCACGCGGGCGGGGATCGCGGTGACCCCGGTCGCGCGCAGCGCCGGGGCGAGGCGCTGGGCCCACTGCCCGTACACGACCAGGCGCGGCGTCGGCCGCGCCCAGAGGTCCTCGACCTGGCGCAGCACCTCCTGGTGCCCGTGGAGCTGCCGCTCGGGGAACCGCCTGGTGACGCGGTAGCCGGTGCCGACCACCTCGGCGGCGAGCCGCAGGTCCGGCCGGGTGCGCGTGACCAGCCGGACCACGGGCTCGGCCGCCACGGCCCGCACCTCGACCACCGAGTAGCCGTCCGGGTCCAGGCGCGCCGTCACGGCCCCGTTCGCCGCGACCACCCAGCCGTCACGGACCCCGAGCTGCCGCACCACCTGCACCGCGCCCGACAGCGACCGGCCGGTGGCGATCACCAGGTGGTGCCCGGCGGCACGCACCGCCGCGAGCGCCTCGACGACGGCGGGGGTGGCGCGGCGGCCGGCACGGACAAGGGTCCCGTCGACGTCGCAGGCGACGAGGACGGGCGTGGACGTGGGTACGTCGGGCGGTGCTGCGGTGGCCCCGGAGGCGGTCGCGGTCACGGTATTCCCCTGGTGATAGGCGGCGGGCCCATCATCCCTCATAATAGGACATTTTGGAACTCGCGTTCTTGCGGCGAGATCGGTGTCGTCCCAGGTCAGAAGCCTGCGGCGGCCGAAACGATACACGCCGGGGCGGGTGAATGACGCACCCGTCCGGTCAGCGCTCGCGGACGGCGATGCCCGGGTACTCCAGCACCAGCCCGGAGGCGTCGCAGGTGAGCACGCAGGCGAAGTCGAAGGTCGCCGCGGTGTAGTCGAGGCTGAGCACGTCGGGGGTGTGCTCCCGGAGTCGGTACTCCTGCTCGATCGGCTCGACGGAGAGGTCGCCGGCCCGGACGAACAGCGCGGGCGCGGCGCAGGCCCGCCCGGGCCGCAGGTCGAGCCGGTGGACCGGCAGCGTGTTGGTCACGGCGGACGACTCGAGGTCCACGTCGACGCAGTCGTCGAACCGGTCGTCGGGCTCTCCGTCGACCAGCCAGCGCGTGCCACCGGGGTCGTCGACCCGTTCGAGGGTGACGCGAAGGGTCTCGGCGGCCGTCAACGCCTCGACCCGGACCTCGCGGGTGCGCCACCGGTGGTCGACGTCGATCCGGTACCCGACCGACCACGCCTCGGCGCCCTCGGCGGCGGTGGTGTGCCCGCGCAGCACCAGCCCGTCCGCCGTCGGCCCGGCGAACAGCACCTCGAAGCCGGCCCGGACCCCGGTGTGGGTCCAGGCCGACACCGGGGGCATCGGTCGAAACCCCATGGTTCGACCCTAGCCACAGCCGCCCCGCCCGCACGCCGCACAGCACCGCACCGCGCCGCGCCGCGCCGTCTACAGGTTGAAGCCGCCGGTCACCTCGATGTCCTGCGCGGTGATCCAGCGCGCGCCGTCGGACAGGAGGAACGCGATGGCGGAGCCGGCGTCGTCCGGCTCGCCGAGCCGGCCCAGCACGGTGCGGCCGACGAGCTCGGCCGTGATCTCGGGGTACTCCTCGAACGCGCCGCCGGCGAACGGGGTGCGCGTAGGCCCCGGGGACACCGAGTTGACGCGGATGCCGCGTGCGCCCAGCTCCTTGGCGAGGTACCGGGTCAGCACCACGACGGCGCCCTTCAGGGACCCGTAGGCCGAGTACCCCTCGGACAGCCCGGCGGTGCCCGCGGAGCTGCTGGCCGTGTTGACGATCGCGCCGCCGTCCTCGATCAGCGGCAGCAGGGCCTGGGTCACCAGGTAGGGACCCTTGAAGATGACCCGGTAGAAGTCGTCGAGCTGCTTCTCGGTGGTGTCCGCGAACAGGGTGCCGCCGCCGTAGCCCGCGTTGTTGACCAGGCCGGTGATGGTCCGCGCGCCCCAGGTCTCGGCGAGCGCCTGCTCGACGGCGGCTCGGAACGCGGGGAACGTGGCGCTGTCGCCCACGTCGAGCGGGAGCGCGACGGCGGTGCCGCCGGCCTCCTCGATGCGTGCGACGGTCTCCAGGGCCCCGTCCCGGTTCGCGTTGTAGGTGACGACGACGCCGGAGCCGCCCTCCGCGGCGCGGATCGCGGCGGCCTGCCCGATGCCGGAGCTGGCCCCGACGACGATGGTGATCGACATGTCTTCCTCGTTCTCTGGTTGTCTCGACTGCTTGCCGGATAGTGCTTGCGGTGGAAGCCTCGGAGGCGGGACCGTGAGGCCCCGGCTCCTCGACAAGTCAAGGCGATGACCGGCCGCGACGGTGAGAGCGTTCCTCGCGCGTTCTTGCCTGATCCTGCTCGCAGGGGCGTTGCGCGGGGACGGACCGGAGCCGGAGGAGGAAGGTGGGCGGCATGGACCTCGACGGGCTGCGCGCGCTCATGGACCGGCGGGCGCCCGCGGGCACGAGCGAGCCACTGCCCGGGGTGTTCCTGTCGCGCGAGACGCGGCCGGGCGACCCGGAGGCCGCCACGACCGGCACCACCTTCGCGCTCATCACCCAGGGCACCAAGGAGCTGCGGCTGGGCGCCGAGACCGTCGTGTACGGACCCGGCGAGTACCTGGTCACCTCGATCGACCTGCCGGTCATCGGCCGGTTCACGGAGGCGAGCGACCGGGCCCCGGCGCTGGGCTTCGGGATGACGTTGACCGCCCCCGCCATCGCCGAGCTGCTGCTGTCGGCGGAGTCCCGGCCGACGGGGTCCTCGCCGGCGGGAAGCGCGCCGGCCGACTCCCCGTCGACGGGGACCGCGTCGGCCGGAACCGCGCGCGGGGCGAGCGCGCCGGGCCCGGGGCACGGCCCCGCCGTCCCCGCCCTGGCGACGAACCGGGCGCCGGCCGAGCTGCTGGACGCCGTCGGGCGGCTGATCCGCCTGCTCGACCGGCCGCGCGACCTGCCGGTGCTCGGGCCGATGGTGCGGCGGGAGATCCTGTGGCTGCTGGTCACGGGACCGCAGGGCGACACCGTGCGGCAGCTCGGGCTGGCCGGCAGCAAGCTCACCCGGGTCAGCGCGGTGGTGCAGTGGATCCGGGACAACGCCGCCGAGCCGCTCCGCGTCGAGGACCTCGCCCGGCGCGCAGGCCTGAGCGTCTCTGCGTTCCACCGCACGTTCCGCGCGGTGACCGGGTCGAGCCCGCTCCAGTTCCAGAAGCAGCTCCGGCTGGCCACCGCGCGCCAGATGCTCGCGTCGCGAGACACCAGCGTCACACGGGTCGCGTTCGACGTCGGCTACGAGAGCGCGGCCCAGTTCAACCGGGAGTACCGCCGCCTGTTCGGCGCCCCGCCGGGCCGCGACCGCAGCAGACCGGCGGGCGCCGCGGTCGTCGGCTGATCGCCGCTGCCGGAGGGGGCCTCTTCGCCGGACGGCCCGCTGTCAGACGACCAGGCAGTTGCTGCCGGGCGGGCGACCCTGCCGGCAGCAGGTGCATGGTCCTCGGCGACGCCCGGCGCACTCGGCGCCCGCGTCGTCCCGCGCCCCTCAGGCGTCCGGGACCAGCCGGCGCAGCACGGGTTCGGCGGCCGCGACGACGTCGGGCCCCTCGAGGGCGCCGGAGAGCCAGAGGCTCGCGAAGCCGTGGGCGACGGACCAGGCCGCGCGCGCCCCGTCGGCGTCGGGCGCCAGGCCCGCGAGCGCCCCGGAGGCCGTCTGCTCGGCGGCGCGCAGGTCCGCGTCGTCGCCGTGCAGCAGGCTGCGGTCGAACATGACGGCGAAGTGCCCGGGGTGGTCCACCGCGAACCGTACGTAGGCGACGCCGGCGGCGAGCAGGTCGTCCCCGACCTCGTCCAGGGCCGCAGCGAGCAGCGTGAAGCCCTCGGTCGCGACGGCCGTGAGCACGCCCGCCTTGTCGCCGAAGTGGTGGGCCGGCGCCGCGTGCGACACCCCCGCGAGCCGGGCCAGCTCGCGCAGGCTCAGGCCGGCGGGCCCGTGCTCGGCGACGGCGGTCGCGGCGGCGGCGGTCATCGTCCTGCGCAGGTCTCCGTGGTGGTAGCTCATGGAGCTCCGTCTCTCGCGGTGTTCTCGTGCTCGGTGTTCTCGTCCTCGGCGCCGATCTTGCCATTGACAAGATAGCACCGCGAGTGGTGAGGTGTCGCTCGAACTTGTCGCCGTCAAGATTGGACACGGTCATGCCCGTCCCCCTTCCCGTGCTGCTGCTCGCGGTCACGGCGCTCGCGCGCCTGCTCGGCCTGCTCGCGGTACCGGCCCTCGACTCCTGGCACGACGCCGCGCGGGTCGGCGTCGCCGCCGTCTACCTGCTGGCGTCGTCCGGACGGCTCATCCCGCACGTCCGCCAGGACCTCGTACGGATGGTGCCGCCGGGCCTGCCCCGCCCCGACCTGCTCGTCGCCGGCACGGGGGTGCTGGAGCTGGCGGGCGCGATCGGCCTGCTGGTGCCCGCGACGGCGTCCGCCGCGGCGATCTGCCTCGGGCTGCTCACCCTGGCCATGACCCCGGCGAACATCTCCGCGGCGCGCCGCCGCGTCCTGTTCGGCGGCAAGCCGGCCACCCCGGTCGGACGCCGCCTCGCGGAGCAGGCCCTGTACCTGACGGCCCTGGCGTCGATCGTCTGGCTCCCCTTCTGACACCGCCGGCCGCGCCCGCGACGCCGCCCGCCAGCCGCCCGCCGCCCGCCGCCCGCCAACCCACCGGCCGGTGTTGACCACAGCAGTTGCTGCCAAGAATGGCGATCTCGTGGCAGCAACCGCTGTGATCGACACCGTGGGGTCGACGTCAACACCGTGGGGGTCGACGTCGACGGCCGGGCGTGGTCAGCGGGTCTTGCGGGGGACTCGCTCCTGGCGGGTCCAGCCCGACCAGCCGCGCTCCTCCAGCAGCTCCTCCAGACGGCGGCCCGCCGGGATGGAGTCGAGGGCGAGCGAGTCGAACTGCTCGACGAGCCCCCGCTCCACCCCGCGCCCGCCGTCGCCGGTCCACCCGGCGTGCCGGTCCAGGACGGCCGCCACCTTGTCGGCCAGGCCGGGCAGCCGCGGGTCGTCCGGGTCCCAGCCGATCCCCTCGCCGATCGACCGCAGCACACCGACGAACTCGGCGTCCTCCAGAAGGCGGCCCTTGTTCACCATCGCCGCGGCGATCTGCTCGCGCGAGTACACGGCCAGCGACAGGATCCAGCTGTCCCGCTCGATCTCGACGACCCGCTCGGGCACACCCAGCTCGCGCCACCGGTCGAGGTAGGCCGCACCCTCCGGCGGCAGGGCCAGGCTGTCCCCCGCGGCGAGCCGCGCGATGCGCTCGCGGTGCCGCTCCCGCTCCTCGATCTCCGACCTGAGGCGCGCGTCGATCTCGGCGACGGCCGCCGCGAGCTCCTCCTCGTCGGCGCGCAGGAGCTCCTGGACCCGGGCCAGCGGCACGCCGGCCTCGGCCAGCGTCCGGATCCGGATGAGGTCCACCACGGCCTGCGCGCCGTACCGGCGGTACCCGGAGTGGTCGCGCTCCGGCTCCGGCAGCAGCCCCACGGCGTGGTAGTGCCGCACGGTGCGCGCCGTCACCCCCGCGTAGGACGCCACCTGCCCGATCGTCAACATGAAACCATCCTCCCGTCTTGTCGTCGGAGTGCCGGGTCAGCGGGCCGGCGCCGTCGTCCTGCCGAAGGCGTGGCGGGACCAGGCGAGGCCCACACCGGCGATCAGCACGCACCAGCCGACGGCGAGCCAGCCGTCCGACCCCACGGGCGTGCCGGACGTCAGGGCCCGCAGGGTCTCGATCACCGGCGTGAACGGCTGGTGCTCGGCGAACTGCCGCAGCCCGGCCGGCATCTGCTCGGTGGGCACGAACCCGCTGCTCACGACCGGCAGCACCATCAGCACCAGCGGCGTGTTGCTCGCTGTCTCGACGCTGCCCGCGGCCAGCCCCATGGCGACGGTCAGCCAGGTGAACGAGAACGCCAGGAGCAGCACCAGACCGGCGGCCCCGAGCCAGCCCACGACCCCGGCCTCCGAACGGAACCCGAGCAGCACCGCGAACCCGACCATCACCGTCAGGGCGAGCACGGTCCGGACCACCGCGCCGAGCACGTGCCCGGTCAGCACCGAGACGCGTGCGATGTCCATGGTCCGGAACCGGTCGAACATCCCGCCGGTGCGGTCGATCGCGACGGCGACGGCGGTCCCGTTCGCCACGCTGGACACGGTCATGACCCAGATGCCGGGGACCAGGTAGTTCAGGTAGTCGGCGCGGCTGCCGCCGCCGTCGACCGGGAGGCCCGCGCCCAGCGTGCCGCCGAACACGTACACGAACAGCAGCAGGAACACGACGGGGATGGCGATCAGCATGACCGCCAGGGACGGGTAGCGGCTGAGGTGCCGCAGGTTGCGGCGCAGCATGGTGATCGAGTCGCGGACGGCGTAGGTCGTGCTCATCGTGCGGTCACCTCCGGGGTGTCGGCGGGCGCGGCAGGGTCGGCAGGGTCGGCAGGGTCGGCGGGGTCGGCGGCGTGCCCCGTCAGCGCCAGGAACACGTCGTCGAGGCTGGTGGCGCCGCCGGGCACCTGCGCCTTGAGCTCGCCCGGCGTCCCCTCGGCCACCAGCGTGCCGGCGTCGAGCACGCCGACCCGGTCGGCCAGGGCGTCGGCCTCCTCGAGGTACTGGGTGGTCAGCAGCACGGTGACGCCGTCGGCCACCTGCTCCCGGACCACCTGCCAGACGGCGCGGCGGCTGCGCGGGTCGAGCCCCGTCGTCGGCTCGTCCAGGAAGATCAGGCGCGGCCGGGTGATCAGCGTCATCGCCAGGTCGAGGCGGCGCCGCATGCCGCCCGACCAGGTCAGGGCGCGGCGGTCGGCGGCGTCGGCCAGGTCGAACCGGTCGAGCAGCGCCGCGACGTCCCGGACGGCGGTCGGCCGGTCGAGATGGGTCAGGTCGGCCATGAGGCGCAGGTTCTCGCGGCCGGTCAGGAACATGTCGATCGCCGAGAACTGCCCGGTCACGCCGATCGCCGCCCGCACCCGCGCCGGCTCGCGGCGCACGTCGTGGCCCGCGACGCGCACCTCGCCGGCGTCGGCCGTCAGCAGCGTGGACAGGATGTTCACCATGGTGGTCTTGCCCGCGCCGTTCGGCCCCAGCAGGGCGTAGACGGAGCCGGCGGGGACGGTGAGGTCCACGCCGTCGAGCACGTGGTGGTCGCCGTAGGACTTGTGCAGGCCGGCGACCTCGATCGCGGTGCCTGGTGCGGCCGCGGCCGCACTGTCTGGTGTGGTCATGACCGCAGCGTGCAGGGTTGCCGCTACGGCAAGGTCAAGCCCGTCAGTCGGTGTAGCCCCCGCCGGGCACGTCGAAGACCTCCTCCAGCGTCGTGACGCCAACGTCCCGCATGTACGCCGCCAGGTCGCGGCCCACCCAGCGCAGGTGCCAGGCCTCGGGGGCATACCCCGTCACCGCGCTGTTCTCGGGCGTGTACCGCACCAGGAAGCCGTACGTCGCGGCGTGCTCCGCGACCCACCGCCCCTCGGCGGTCTCCCCGAAGCACGGCTCGAAGTCGCACCCCGGCTGTGTCGTGCCACCCACGTCCACCGCCAGGCCCGTCTGGTGCTCGCTGTGCCCCGGGCGCGCCGAGACGGCGTCCGCCTGCTGCGCGCCGAGCTGCGCCACCCAGCCCCCGTAGACCGCGGCCTGCTTCGGGTACCCGCGGTAGGCGCTGCGGAGCGTCAGCCGCACGCCGTCGGCGTCGGCCGCCGCCAAGAGGGCCGTGAGGTCCGGCGCGACGTCGGGCCGCACGAGGTAGCCGCGCACCGTGGTGAGGTCGGGCTCGTGGTCGACCGGGTCGAGCGGCGTGTGCTTGTTGACCACGACCCAGGGGCTCGCCGGGTCGGTGGTCGACCGGGCGGTCAGGTCGATGCCCGGGTCGTCCCCGGGGCCGCCGTCCGGGCCGCCGTCCGGTTCCTCGCCCGGCTCGGCATCGACGGGCGCTCCCTTCGGCCCGACGGCGCTCGCGGCGCTCGTCCCGCCGCCGGCTCGCGGCGGCCCGACCGGACCGGCGACCGACCCCGCCGCGGGCCCGGCCGCGCAGCCGGCGAGCAGCAGCGCGGCGGCGAGCAGCGCCGCGGGGACGGCCCCGGTGCGCGGCACGGACAAACGGTTCGAAAAGGTAGGCACACCGGGGTCGTGTGCGGCGCGCGGCCCCCGATGTCAGCGGCGCGCTGTGACGTGGGCAACACCGGGGTCGTGTCATGGGCGGTTCCCTGCCGGACACACTGTGTCGGAAGCACTCACCCCCGGAACGTTCACCCCGGAGACCGACGGAGACCCCGGAGACCGCCCTGACCACGAACACCGAGCCGCACCGCGTCGCGCCGGGCCCGCTCACGGCCGCGCGTACGGAGGAGCTCTTCGCGACGCACGCGCGTGCCGTCCACCGCTATGCCCGCGCGCGGCTCCCGGCCGCCGAGGCGGAGGACGTCGTGGCCGAGGTCTTCGCGATCGTGTGGCGCAAGGGCGAGCTGCCCGACAACCCGCGGGCGTGGCTCCTGGCCGTCGCCCGCCGGGTGATGGCCAACCAGGCGCGCGCCCGGCAGCGGCGCACGGCCCTGGTCGAGCGGGTGCGCACGCACCCGGCCCCGGCGGGCGCCGACGACGTCCGCCTGGTCGGCGAGCTCGACGAGCTCCGCCGCGCGATGGACCTGCTGCGCCCCGCCGACCGGGAGGTCATCGCGCTGCTCGCGGCCGCGGAGCTCTCCACGGCGGAGGTGGCCCAGGTGCTGGGCTGCACGACGGCGGTCGCCGCCACCCGGGTGCACCGCGCCCGACGCCGCCTGCGCGCGGCGTACGAACGGCTGACCGACGAACGGCTGACCGAGGAAGGTGCCTGACGTGGACGACGACGAGCTGACCCGCGCCCGCCGTGCGTTGCGCGGTGCCGATCCCGAGCTCGACCTGGCGCGCGCGTACGCCGAGTCCCGCGCACGGGCGGAGTCAGACCCGCGCGACACCGGCCCCGGCGACTGGGCCGCCCCCTGGTCCGACAGCGGCTCCGACGACCGGGCCGACACCGGTAACAACGACTGGGCCGACACCGGCGACGTCGAGGTGCTGCTCCGCGGCCCCGACACACCCGGGCTCGTCCCGGCCGCGCTCCGGCGCGCGCCGTCGGGCCGCCGCGGGCCGGTGCTCGCGTGGGCGGGTGCGGCAGCCGCGGCAGCGGCCGCCGTCCTCGTGCTGAGCCTCACCGGCGCTCCGGGACCGGGCGCCCTCCCGGGCTCGGCCCCGGGCACCGGCGCGTCGGCGGCCGGGACCCCCCGTCCGGGCGCGTCGCCGTCCCCCACGACCTGGCACACGCCGGGCGAGGTCGTCACCCTCGCGGGCAAGGCGATGTCCGGCGCGAGCTGCGGCGTGAAGATCCGCTCGACGCTCGGGGACGAGCCGATCATGCGCTTCGACCAGGTCGACGAGCCGGACGTGGCCGTGCCGAAGCCCCTGCTGGACCAGCAGCCTCTCCAGGTGCTGCAGGCGGCGTCGGCCCGCGTGCTGCTCGGCCTGCCGGGCTACGACGGCACGAACCAGCGGCTCGACGACGACCTTGCGGTCGAGGAGCTGGCCGGGCAGACGGTCGCGCGGATCCGGGTCATCCCGTCGGACGACCAGGTCCAGGGCGGCGACGTGACCCGCGTCGAGGTACTGGTCGACACCACGACCTGGCTGCCGCGGGCCCAGGAGATCTGGGCCACGTCCGACGGCGGCAAGCAGTTCCGCGTGCACAGCGACCTGAGCTGGTCGGGGTGCGACGAGCCCAGCATGGCCCCGACGAACGGCGCCGACCGGCCCTGACCCGGCCCCGCCGACCCGCCGACCCGTCGACCCGCCACGATAGGCTCCCCGGCGTGCTCCACCCCGCCGCCTCCGCCGACCTCGACGACCTGGCCGCGTTCCTCCGCACGGCCGACCTGACGGTCGCCGCCCTCGCGGAGCCCGCCGTCCGCCTCTGGCTCGAGCGCGACGAGGCCGGGGCGGTCACCGCGACCACGGGGTTCGAGCTCGGCGCGGACGGCGAGCACGCGCTGATCCGCAGCGTCGCCGTCCGGCCCGACCTGCGCGGCGCCGGGGACGGCCTGCGCCTGGCCCGCTTCGCCCTGGACCGCGCCGCCGACGCCGGGGCGCGCGAGGCCTGGCTGTTCTCCCGCCGGTCGGGCGGCTTCTGGCAGAAGCTCGGCTTCGGCCCGACGACGACGCGGGCGCTCGCCGCCGCCCTGCCCGACGCCCACCAGGTGGAGCTCTTCCGCTCGACGGGCCAGCTCGACCACGAGGTCGCGTGGCGCCGTCCGCTGCCGGAGCCCGCGCCGGCGCCGCCGCGTGCTAGCTTCACCGCATGAGGTCTCCAGAAGCATCCAGGTCAGGGCTGCCGGTACTCCGGTAGCCCGAGATGCCCCTGTAGAGAACACCCGCATCCGAAGGGCCCGTAGTGCCGTCCCGGCCTACCCGTCTCCCTCCACCCTTCGGAGTTCCTCATGCCTGTCCTGCTCTACGTGCTCGCTGTCGCGGTCTTCGCGCAAGGCACGTCGGAATTCGTCCTCGCCGGGCTCGTGCCCGGCATCTCTCTCGGCCTCGGCGTCTCGATCGCCCAGGCCGGCTACCTGACCTCGGGCTTCGCGGTCGGGATGGTCGTCGGCGCGCCGCTCACCGCCGCCGTCGGACGCCGCCTGCCGCCCCGCTGGACCCTGTCCGCCTGCCTGCTGGTGTTCGTCGCCACGCACGTCGCGGGGGCACTGACCGACAGCTTCGCCGTGCTGCTCGGCACGAGATTCGTCGCCGCGGTGGCGAACGCCGGGTTCCTGGCGGTCGCGCTGTCGACGGTGCAGCACGTCGTCCCCGCCGGACGGCGGGCCCGGGCGCTGGCCATGATCCTCGGCGGCACGACGCTCGCCCTGGTGGCCGGCGTCCCCGCCGGCGCCCTGCTGGGCGAGCTCTGGGGCTGGCGCTCCGCCCTGTGGGCGATCGCCGGGGTCTCGGCCGCGGCCCTGGTCGCCGTGGCCTGCCTGACGCCGGTCCGGCTCGACGGCGGTACGCCGCGCGCCCGCCTGGACCTGCGCACCGAGCTCGGCGCGCTGCGCTCACCGCGCCTGCTGCACCACCTCGTGCTCGGGGTGCTGGTCAACGGCGCGACATTCTGCGCGTTCACCTACCTGGCGGTCGTCGCCACCGACGGTGCGGGCCTCGGGTCCGCGCTGGTGCCGGTGGTACTGGCCCTGTTCGGTCTCGGCGCCTTCGCCGGGGTCTCGGCCGCGGGCCGGCTCGCCGACGCCCACGGCGGGCGCCTGCTCGCAGTCGCCGGCCCCGCCCTGCTCACGGGATGGGTCCTGTGGGCCGCGCTCGCCCCGAGCCCCGCGGCGGTGTGGGTGCTCGCGCCGGTGCAGGGCGCGCTGTCGTTCGCCATGGGCGGCACACTGATCGCCCGCACCATGGCGGCGGCCCACGGCGCGCCGACCATGGGCGGCGCGTTCTCGACGGTCGCCCTCAACCTCGGCGCGCTCGCCGGCCCGGTGCTCGGCGGGAGCGCCGTCGCGGCGCTCGGGCCCGCCGGGCCCCTGGCGGTGAGCGCGGCGCTGACAGCGGTGGCCGTCACGCTCCGGGCGGTACGGCGCGCACACCCGGGACGGCGCCCGGGAGACGTCACGCGTCGGGGGACGTAACGCTGGGGTAGCAGTGCTATCTGAGCGTTACCTCCTCGGCGGTGCAGCCCTTTCCCGGAGGGCGCCGGGAGACGTCCCGCGCCCGAGCACTTCACGCCGAGATCTCGACCACGCCGCCGTCGTGCCTGGTAGCGTCCCCGGCACGACGGCGGCGAGCACGAGCGAGGAGACGGATGCGGTCCCTGTTCCCAGCACTGGCACGGTTCCCGGCACGGACACGGTTCCCGGCACGGGCGCGGTTCCCCGCACGGGCGCGGTTCCCCGCACGGGCGCGACGGACCCGCGGCGCGGCCGGGCTGGCCCTCGCCGTGCTGATCCCGGGCGTGCTGACGTCCTGCTCCGCGGGCCCCGCCGACACCCCGGCCGGACCCGCGGAGCCGGCCCCCGCGCGTGAGGCCGCGACGGAGCAGTACGCGGCGGTGCTGGACGACGTCCTCGTCGCGCTCGACCGATCCGTCCCGGACGTGGGGTGGACCGCCAAGGACCGCTTCCCGTTCGTCACCGAGCAGCCGGACGGCGAGTGCGTGCTCTTCCTCGCCGAGAGCCTGGGCGAGGGCGACCTGTACGAGCCCAGCGGCGGCCTCGCCGACCTCGCCGCCGGGCTCGACCCGGTGCTCGAGGAGCACGGGTTCGACCCGCTGTCGGACGTGACCCACGCCGAGCACGGCGGCGACGCGTACGTGACGGCCACCGACCCCGCCGGCTGGGAGCTCCGGGTCTCGGCGTACCCGCCGCTCGTGGGCATCTCGGGTCCGGTGGCGGACGACGGGTGCGCCGGGTCGTGACCGGAACCCGGCAGTCGGCCGGGTAGCGGCACGCCTCAGAGGCTCCCCCACTCCGCGGCGGCCCCGGTCAGCCGCGCCCGGACGGCGGAGACCGCCGGCCCGTGCGGCACGCCGCGGCGCCCCGCGAGGTACAGCGTGTTCAGCGGCGGCGCCTCGGGGTGGTGGAGCTCGACCACCTGCCCGGACTCCAGCGCGGGCGCAACCAGGTACCGCGGCAGGACGGAGACGCCCGCGCCGCCGGTGACGGAGGCGAGCACGGCCCGCAGGTCGGGCACCACGAGCGCCGTCGCGTTGGGCGGCCGCCGGCCGAACTCGCTGCGCCAGTACCGGCGCACGATCGGGAGGTCCTCCGCGTACGCGACCAGCGGCAGGTGCGCGAGGGCAGCCACGGGGTCGGCCGCCAGGCGCACCTGGTCGACGGTGTGGGCCAGGGCCGGCGGCCCGACGAGCAGGAACTCCTCGTCGACCAGCGGCGTCGCCACCACGGCGTCCTGCCGCGGGCGCACCGAGGACACGACGAGGTCGAGGTGGCCGGCCGCCAGCGCGGCCAGCAGCTCGTCGCCGAGCCCGAGCGTCGCACGGAGCTGGAGCCCCTGCGCGACGAGCGGCGCGAGCGCGGGCAGCACACGCACCGTCATGAGCTCGGCGGCTCCGCCGATCCGGACGAGCCCGCGCACCGCCGGCTCGACGTCGCGAGGACCGAGGGCCGACCGGAGCCCGTCCACGTGGAGCCCCACCTCGGCGGCCAGCGCCACGGCGCGCTCCGTGGGCTCGGCGCCCCGGCGGGACCGCACGAACAGGCGGGTGCCGAGCTGCTCCTCCAGGCGGGCGAGCTGCCCGGTGACGGCGGGCTGGCTCACGCCCAGCCGCTCGGCCGCCGCCGACAGCGACCCGGTGCGGTAGACCTCCAGGAACGTGGCGAGGAGGTCGAGGCCCGGCACCGGCACCACCCTCCGTCGTCGTCCTGCCCACAGGCTAGCCCGGCTCAGCGCGCCGCGAGCGCCTTGAGCACCGCCTCGGCGGCGGCCGCGCTGGACTGCGGGTTCTGGCCGGTGATCAGGTTGCCGTCCTGGACCACGGTGCTGCTCCAGGGCGCGCCGACCTGGACGACGGCGCCGCGCTCGCGCAGCCGCGACTCGACGAGGTACGGCGCGGCGTCGCCGAGGCCGCCCTGGCGCTCCTCCTCGTCGGTGAACGACGTGAGCGCCCGGCCCGCGTAGGCGAAGGTGCCGTCCGGCTCCTGGGCGCTGAGCAACGCGGCGACGCCGTGGCACAGCGCGCCCACGGTCGTGCCCCGGTCGTTCGCGTCGAGCAGCAGGCGGCCGAGGTCGGCATCGTGCGCGAGGTCGGCCATCGGGGCGTGGCCACCCGGGATGTAGACGGCGTCGTAGTCGTCGGCGCGCACGTCGGCCAGCGTGAGCGGGTGGGCGAGCTGGTCGGCGATGCCGTCGAGGTAGGCGCGGAACTCCGCCGCGTCGGCGGCGGGCACCCCGCCGCGCTCGTCGAGGCTGACCGCGTCGACCGTCGGCGCCACGCCGCCCGGCGTCGCGACGTCGACCTGCGCGCCGGCCGCGGTGAGCACCCGGTGGGAGGCGGCGACCTCCTCGGCCCAGTAACCGGTGGGGTGCTCGGTGCCGTCGGCCAGGCGCAGGCTGTTCGCGGCGGAGACGACCATCAGGATCTTCGACATGGTGTGGTTCCGATCTGTTCGGGGAGCTTCCCGCTGAGGTGCGGTCCTCGGGGAACGTCAGAATCCATCACCGGATGCCGAGACAGACAGTCGGAGCCATAACCAGACTTATGGCTCGGATTTGTCCGAGGCGTGGACGGTTTGCCGACCACATCCCGGGCATGCCTACGATCAAGTCTCATCATC
Source organism: Promicromonospora sp. NPDC090134 (assembly GCF_044746965.1). NCBI lineage: Bacteria > Bacillati > Actinomycetota > Actinomycetes > Micrococcales > Promicromonosporaceae > Promicromonospora > Promicromonospora sp. NPDC090134. The sequence goes on from NZ_JBIVCZ010000003.1 coordinate 108,378, forward strand.
CAGAGCGGTCGAGAGTCCTGGCTCCACGACACCGCAGCAACCTACCTCCGAGGCGCCAATCTCGGGGCAAGGTGCTAACGCCAGGTCCGATGGAGCTGATACGCATGGCAGTCACGAACCCGCACCTTTCCACCGCCACGATCCTGGGCTACCCCCGCATCGGCCGGAGGCGCGAGCTCAAGCGCGCCGTCGAGTCCTTCTGGGCCGGCCGCACCACCGCCGACGAGCTGGAGGCGACCGCCCGCGACCTGCGGCAGACCACCGCGCGCCGCCTCGTCGACCTGGGCCTGGACGCCGGCAACGCTGCCGTCCCCGGCTCGTTCTCGTACTACGACCAGGTGCTCGACGCCGTCGCCCTGCTGGGCGCCGTGCCCGACCGGTTCGCCGGGCTCACCACGGACGGGGGCCGCCTGCCCCTGGAGGCCTACTTCACGGTGGCCCGCGGCGAGGGCGACAACGCGCCGCTCGAGATGACCAAGTGGTTCGACACGAACTACCACTACCTGGTCCCGGAGATCGGGCCGGACACCCCGATCGGCTTCGTCGACGACCGCGCGGTGCGCGAGTTCACCGAGCTGGCACACCCGGCCGACGGCGGCCAGGCGGTCGTGACCCGCCCCGCGTTCGTGGGCCCGGTGACGTTCCTGCTGCTGAGCAAGGCCGCCGACGGCGCAGTACCCGCTGCCGCGGCTCTGCGGGGCTCGCAAGCTCACTCCTCAGCCGCAGGCGACGGCTTCCGCCCCCTGGACCGGCTGGACGACGTCGTCGCCGCCTACGCCGACCTGCTGCGCGCGCTGGCCGCCGCGGGCGCGCCCTGGGTGCAGCTCGACGAGCCCGCCCTGGTCACCGACCTGCTGGACGTCCCGTTCGACGAGGTGGCCGACGCCGTCCGCCGGGCCTACGCCGCGCTCGCGACCGAGCTCTCCCCCGCGGCCGCGGGCGACGCCCCGGCGCAGCGCCCCGCGATCCTGGTCACCGCGCCGTACGGCGACCTGCGCAGCGAGGCCGGCGACGGGCTCGCCCTGCTGGCCGGCACCGACGTCGAGGCGATCGCGATCGACCTGGTGCGCGGCGCCGTACCGACCGGACCGGTCCCCGGCCTGGAGACCAAGACCCTGGTCGCGGGCGCGATCGACGGCCACAACATCTGGCGCGCCGACCTCGACGCCCGTCTGACCACCCTGGAGGGTCTGGCGGCGACCGGCACCGGGCTCGGCGCCGGGACCGTCGCCGTCGGCACCTCGACGTCGCTGCTGCACGTGCCGCACGACGTCGCCGACGAGCCCCGCCTGGACGCGGACCTGAAGTCGTGGCTCGCGTTCGCCGACCAGAAGGTCGCCGAGGTCGTCACGCTGGCCACCGCGCTGACCGACGGCCGCGGGGCGGTCGCCGACCGGCTCGCCGAGTCGACGGCGGCGGTGCGCTCCCGCGCCGCGGCACCCGGCGTCGTCGTCCCGGTGGTGCGCGAGCGGACCGCCGCGCTGACCGCCGCCGACGTCGAGCGCGCGCCGTACGCGGAGCGGGCGGCCGCGCAGCAGGCGCGGCTGAACCTGCCACCGCTGCCGACCACGACCATCGGGTCGTTCCCGCAGACCGCCGAGATCCGCAGCACGCGCGCCGCGTGGGTGCGGGGCGAGCTGTCGGACGCCGACTACACGGCGGCGATGCGCGCCGAGATCGCGAGCACGGTCGCGCTCCAGGAGGAGCTGGGCCTGGACGTGCTGGTGCACGGCGAGCCCGAGCGCAACGACATGGTGCAGTACTTCGCGGAGCAGCTCGACGGCTTCGCGACGACCGTCAACGGCTGGGTCCAGTCGTACGGCTCGCGCTGTGTGCGGCCGCCGATCCTGTGGGGCGACGTGTCCCGGCCCGCGCCCCTGACGGTCGAGTGGACGGCGTACGCGGCGTCCCTGACCGACAAGCCGGTCAAGGGCATGCTCACGGGTCCGGTCACGATCCTGGCCTGGTCGTTCGTGCGCGACGACCTGCCGCTGGGCGACACCGCCGACCAGGTGGCCCTGGCGCTGCGCGACGAGGTGACCGACCTGGAGGCGGCCGGCATCGGCGTCGTCCAGGTGGACGAGCCGGCGCTGCGCGAGCTGCTGCCGCTGCGCCGCTCGGCGCACCCGGGCTACCTCGACTGGTCGGTGCGCTCCTTCCGGCTGTCGACCGCCGGGGCGGAGACCGCCACGCAGGTGCACACGCACCTGTGCTACTCGGAGTTCGGGCAGGTCATCGGCGCGATCGACGGCCTGGACGCCGACGTCACGTCGGTGGAGGCGGCCCGGTCCCGCATGGAGATCGTGCCCGAGCTGGCCGACGCCGGGTACGGGCGCGGCATCGGGCCGGGCGTCTACGACATCCACAGCCCGCGCGTGCCGTCGGTGCAGGAGGTGACCGACCTGGTCGAGCTCGCCGCCAAGTCGATCGACCCGCGGCTCGTCTGGGTCAACCCGGACTGCGGCCTGAAGACCCGCGCCTACGCGGAGACCAAGGAGTCCCTGGCCCACCTGGTGACGGCCGCCAAGGCGGTCCGCGCCACCCTCTGACGCCCGCCCCACGTCCATCCTTTTCGAGGCCCGAGTTTCTTCGCTCTGACGCCTGTCAAAGCGAAGAAACTCGGGCCACGAAAGGGAGTGGGCTCATCAACGGGGAACGGTCAGCCCACGCGCCACTTCTGGGCCGACGTGCCGTTGCAGGTCCAGATCTGGAGCTGCGTGCCGTTCGCGCTGTTGCTGTTCGGCACGTCCACGCACTTGTTCGCGAGGATCGAGACCAGGTCCCCCGCCCCGCTCAGCGTGAACTGCTGGGCCGGGTTGCCGCTGCAGTTGGCGAGCTGCACGGGCGTGCCGTCGCCGGTGTTGGCCCCGGCCACGTCCATGCACAGGCCGCCGGCCCGCAGCGTGCCGTCGGCCTGGAACGTCCAGTTCTGCGCGCCCGTGCCGTTGCAGGTCCACAGCTGCAGGCGCTTGCCGTCCGTGAACTCGGAGTTCGGCACGTCGATGCACTTGCCGGCGAGGCCGACGAGCGGCCGGCCCCCGCTGCCACCGCCGGTGGTGGTGAGCTGCAGCCCGTACGCGCTCAGGATCGGGTTGACCGGCTGGTAGATGAACCGGCCGTTCGTGGAGCAGTCGCCGATCCGGCCCGAGGTGACGCCCTGCGCCTGGTTGCCCGAGAGCACCGAGCCGCCCGAGTCGCCGCCCTCGGCGCAGGCCGAGCCGGTCGCCATGCCGGGGATGTCACCGGAGCCGTAGTTGATGGTGACGTTCTTCTCCTGGATGACGCCGCAGCGCCAGCCCGTCGTGCGGCCCGACCGGCACACCGCCGCGCCGATGCCCTGCTCCGCCGAACCCGCGACCGCCGTGGTGCCGCCCGCGTAGTTGTTCACGGCCGGAGTGGGCGTCCAGTTGCCGTTGGTGCCCACCCAGGCCCAGTCGTGGCCCGGGAAGGTGGAGCCGCGGTAGGTGCCGAGCGCGGCACCGTCGGGGGCGTTGACCGGGTCGCCGGTCGAGCCGCAGTGCCCGGCCGTGACGAACCCGCCGGAGACCGCGAAGCCGATCGAGCACAGCGTCACGTACCCGTTGCCGAGCGGCTTGTGGAACTCGTCGCCGCCCCGGATGTCGCGCGCCGTCCGGGGCGCGACCTTCGACTTCTCCACCCGCACGGCGCCGGACGGCACGTCGGAGGCGGCGATCATCGCCTGGGCCGCCGCGACGTCGGCCGCCTCGATCACCACCTCGTTGGTGGCCGGGTCCGCGTACCAGGCGTGCACCGAGGCGGGGGCGCCCACCTCGTCGAGGGCCTCCTTCCACCCGGTCAGCTCGTCCAGGCTGTGGTCGACGACGACGGCGTCGGCGCCCGCGCGCTCGGCCACCTTGGCCGCCGCCGCACTGGTGACGGCGACGCGCGGCGCGTCCGCGCCGTCGGGCAGCCAGGTGCCCGCGTACCGGTCGCCGAGCGCCGCGGTCAGGTGCGCCTCGACGATCGCGGCGTCGGCGTCGCGGGCCAGGCGGGCGGGGATCTCGGCCCGGGTCAGGCCCAGGTCGCGCTCCATCGCGCCGACCTGGCCCTCGGGCAGGGCGTCGGGGGCGTCGGCGCCCCGGACGTCCGCAGCGCCCTGCGGGTTCAGCGGCGCCGGGACAGCGCCCGCCGTGCTCGCGCCGGTCAGCGCCGTGCCGACCATCAGCACCGTCGCTGACAGCGCTATCAGGGAACGTGACGTTCTCAGGGATCGTGACATGGTCTTGTGCTCCTCATCAGGCCTGGGGAACCTCGTGTGCCTGGGAGCGTATTGACGCCGCGCCGCGACCAGAACGGGTGGGACGGCGCTGTGTGGAAAGTACCTATCCGCCCCGTATGCGCCCTGTAGGCGCGGATACCGCTGCGCCGCGGGGTGAACGTACGTGCGCGGGGTGTGTTGCTGTGCGTGGACGTTGTCGACGCACAGCAACACACCCCGCGGAGGTGGCGTCGCCCCGAGGAGCGACACCACCGAACCCGGCGCCAGGGCCGAGCGGCGTTCCGGGTCAGCTGCAGGCGGCCGCCTGGTACGGCACGGTCACCGTCTCGGTCGCCTTCTGACCGTCGACGGTCGCCGTCACGACCGCGGTCACCGCACCCGTGCCGACCCGGGCCGAGCCCGCGTCGAACGTGTGCTCGCCCGGACCGCGCAGCGTCGTGCTCCCGAAGTCGGACGTGACCCTGACGGTCGCGCCCTCTGCGCCGTCCACCAGGACCCGCAGCGTCGAGTCGCCGTCGACACAGGCCGGGGCGGCCCACACCGTGACGCCGTTCGCCGTGTCCTCCGCCTTGTCCGCGGCCCGGGTCTCGGCCCGCGTCTCGGCGTCCGGCGTCGCGGCCGCCTCGAGCGGCAGCACGTCGGAGCCGGCGCCCTGGTCCGCCAGGAGCTGCACCTCGGCCAGCGACAGGTCGCCGTCCGTCGAACCGCCGGACGAGTCCTCGACCACGATCCGCAGGTGCCCGTACTCCGCCGGGTCGTCGACCTGGAACGTCCGGGTCTGCAGCGCCCAGCGGAACGCCTCCCCGTCCCGCTCGTCGAGCACGGTCCAGCTCTCGCCGTCGTCCGACCCCTCCAGCCGCCAGGCCGACGGCGCCGCCGTGCCCGCGACACCCGAGGTCAGCGTGTACGTACCGACCGTCGCCCGCGTGCCGGACCCGTCCCAGGTGATCGTCGGGGTCGGCGTGGCGAACGCGGTGCGCGTGGTCGACGTGTCGTCGACGAGCGCGTCGGCGTCGGCAGCAGAGCCGCCGGCGACCGTCACGGTGCCCGCCCCGGTCGCGTCCCGGTCCGGCGTCGGCGGCTCGTCGCCCTCGGTGAGCGACGGCGGGGCGTCGTCCGCCCCGGTGCCCCACGAGGACGGCTCGGCGCCCATGACGAAGTCCAGCCGGGCGCCGCCCGACAGGTCCGCCTGGGACAGCGACGTCGACGTGCGCGACCGCCCGTCCACGCGCAGCGACTGCACGTAGACGTTCTCCACGGAGTTGTTCCGCGCGCTGATCACCAGGTCGCCGTCCGGCAGGTGCACCGTCGCCCGGTCGAACAGGGGCGAGCCGATCGCGTACTGGTCGGACCCGACCTGCAGCGGGTAGAGGCCGAGCGCGGCGAAGATCCACCACGACGACATCTCACCGTTGTCCTCGTCGCCCGGGTAGCCCTGGCCGATCTCGCTGCCCACGAACAGCCGGCGTGTCACCTCCCGCACGATCTCCTGCGTCTTGTGCGGGGCGCCCGCGGCGTCGTACAGCCACGGGATGTGGTGCGAGACCTGGTTGCTCATGCCCCACTGGCCCAGGCGGATGTCCCGCGCCTCGCGCATCTCGTGGATGACGCCGCCGTAGCCGCCGGTGTGCGTGGCGTCCTCGGGGGTGGCGAAGAAGGTGTCGAGCTTGGCCTCCAGACCGTCCTGGCCGCCGTAGAGGTTGCCGAGGCCGCGCGGGTCCTGCGGCGCGTGGAACGAGAAGTTCCAGCCGCTGGTCTCGGTGTAGCCCCCGCCCCAGGTGCGCGGGTCGTAGTCCTCGGGCGCGTTGAGGAACGAACCGTCGGCGTGCCGCGGCTGGAAGAAGTCGATCGCCGGGTCGAAGAGCTCGCCGTAGTGCGTGGCGCGCTCCAGGAAGTAGGCCGACTCCTCCCGCAGCGTCGCGCGCCGCTCCCGCGGCGTGTGCCGGTCTTCCGCGAGCGCCGCGGCCATGTTGCCGATGCCGAAGTCGTTGATCAGACCCTCCAGGCCCCAGGAGACGGACTCGTGGGTGCTCTCCGGCGTGAAGCCGAGGAACGGCGAGGACTCCAGGCCCTTGCGGCCCACCGCGTTGTTCGGCGGGGCCACGGTGCCGTTCCTCAGCGCGGCGTCGTACGCGTCCAGCGCCTGGTCCGTGGGCAGGGAACCCTTGAGGTAGGCATCGGCGAACGCGACGTCGGACGACGTGCCCGTCATCAGGTCCGCGTAGCCCGGCGAGGACCAGCGGGCGATCCAGCCGCCGTCGCGGTACTGCTGCGTGAACCCGTCGACCAGCTCCGCGGCGACGTCCGGGTACAGGAACGAGTACGCGGGCCAGGCCGTGCGGTAGGTGTCCCAGAACCCGTTGTTGACGTAGATCTTGCCGTCGACGAGCTTCGCGTTCGTCGTGGTGTCGGTCGCCTCGCCGGACGGCGCGGTGACGGGGCTCGCGTACTTGTACACAGGCCGCTTGGCGGTGCCCGTGTTCTCGAACTGCGAGTTCGGGTACAGGTTGAGCCGGTACAGGTTGGAGTACAGCGTGACGAGCTCGTCCTCGCTGCCGCCCTCCGTCTCGATCACGCCGAGCCGGCCGTTCCACTCCCGCTCGGCCGCACGCTGCACCTTGTCGAACGACCGGCCGGTGACCTCCAGGCCGAGGTTGGCCCGGGCCTGGTCCAGCCCGATGAACGACGTGGCCACGCGCAGCTCGACCGTGCGGTCCTCGCTCGTGTCGAACGTCGCGTACCGGGCGCCGGCGCGGTCGCCCGCGGCCTCGCCCACGGCCGACGGCGCCCGGTCGAACGTGCCCGCGACGTACATGCGGGTGCGGCCGACCGACAGGCCGCTGCCGTTCTCGACCCAGCCGGTCAGCTCGCCGGTGGCGGCGTCGAACAACAGCTTCGAGGAGCCGGCGACGCGGTCGACCAGCACGTGGCCGGTGCCGGCCCCGGCGTCGGCCCCGGCATCCGCCGGGAAGGTGTACCGCAGCACCGCGGCGTGGTCCGTCGGCGTCACCTCGGCCGTGATCCCGTCGGCGAAGGTCACGCCGTAGTAGTCGGGCCGGGCGGTCTCGTCGGCGTGGTCGAACGCCAGGCCGCGCGCGTCCAGCCCCGCGTCGGGCACGCCCGCGCCGGTGGCGGGCTGGAAGGCGAGCTGGTTGCGGTCGCCCATCCAGGGGCTCGGCTCGTGCGAGATGCCGATGCCCTGCAGCACCGGGCGGTTCTGCTCGTCGTTGGCGGCCTGGTACTCGTACAGCCAGCTCTGCGACGACGCGTTGGTCAGCGGCGTCCAGAAGTTGAAGCCGTTCGGCACGGCCGTGGCCGGCACGTTGTTGCCGCGCGAGAACGACCCGCTGGACAGCGTGCCGCGGCGCGTGTCGACGTAGCTGGTCAGGCTGTCCCCGTCGATCCGCTCGGGCTTCGCCTCCAGCGCCACGTCGTCCAGCCAGCCGGCGAACTTCGTGGCGGCCGAGCCGCCGTCGTTGTCGTAGCCGAGCAGCACCTGGTCGACCGTCTTGCCCTTCGCGACCGACCCGAGGTCGACCCGCACGGAGTTCCACTGGTCGGCGTACAGGATCTTGCCCGCGCCCTGCCCGGCGGCCGTCGCGGCCGTCCCGTGCGCGTCGCGCGCGTCCAGGTCGGACAGGTAGGTGCCGTCCGTGAACCTGAGGTCCACGCTCGCGAAGGTGGACGGGTACTCCAGGTCGCCCAGCAGCTCGGGGAAGATCTTCCAGCTCAGCCGGGTGTCGCGGCCCACGCGGACGTCGACGTCGTCGTACAGCACGTTGGTCGCGTGCGCCGGGCCGTCGGCCTGGTGGCCGCCGTCGTACCGCAGCGAGCGGGTACCGGTGAAGCCGACGCCCTTCTTGTTCGTGAAGTCCACGGTGGTGGGCCCGGAGCCGACGGCGGTGGTCATCGGCCGGTCCGCGGGCTGCTCGGAGAGGTCGGCGGACAGGTCCCAGTCGGCGAGCTGCACGATGCCCGCGCCCGCGTTCTGCGTCACGTCCAGGCGGAACCAGGTGTACGCGGCGGTCGGCGCGTCCAGCTCGAAGACCCGCTGCTGGAACCGGTCCTCGAAGGCCTCGCCGCTGCGCTCGTCGATGGTCTCCCAGGTCTCGCCGTCGGTCGACCCCTGCAGCGTCCAGGCGCGCGGGTCGCGGTCGGCGAAGTCGTTCGCGGAGGTCAGCGCGTAGGCCGTGACCACGGTGGGCTCGGTCGTCTCGTAGGTGGCCCAGCCCGTGCGCGCGAACGTGAGCCACTTGGTGGCCGACGACGCGTCCGCCAGGTTGGCCGCGCCCTCGTTCGGCAGGTTCTCCGCGCTCGCCGCGACGGCGGAGACACGGTCCAGCACGCTGCCCGGCAGGCCCACGACGAACTCGCCGACGTTCTCCTGCCACGGCGCCCCGCCGCGCTCGGCCGGCGTGGACTCCAGCGGCGCGGCGTCGTCGTCCTCGAAGGAGGTGGCGAAGTCGCCGCCGGCTCCCTCGCCCGACGTCGCCGCGGTGGTGCCGGTGCCCACGGAGCCGGTGCCGACGGGTGCTGCGAGCGCGACGCCCGAGGGCACCGCGAGCAGCAGGGCGAGTGCTCCCGAGAGAGCGGCGGCCGCCTGCCGGGATCTGGCTCGGCCGGTGACTATGGACATGGGTGGTCTCCCTCGTCGGCTGACAGCGCTGTCGCGTGCCGAACGTAGGTGCAGGCCAGGCCCGGTGTCAACGGGTGGGTCAGCGGGCCGCCGAACGGGGCGGTCGCTCGCCGCTGCCGCGGGTGACGACCCGCGTGGGCAGCACCACCTGCTCGACCGTCCGGTCGGGGTCGGCGGACCGCGCGACCGCGAGCTCGGCGGCCCGCCGCCCCATCTCCACGGCGTCGTACGCCACCACGGTGATGCCCAGCAGGTCGGCGAGCTCGAAGTCGTCGAAGCCGACCACGGCGACGTCCGCGCCGCCCGGGGTGTCGCGCAGCGCCTGGAGCGTGCCGACGGTGGCCCGGTTGTTCGCGGCGAGGATCGCGGTGGGCGGCTCGGGCGCCGCGAGCAGCTCCAGCGCCAGGTCCCGGGCGGCCGCGGCGTCGTGGGCGCCGGAGCGGACCCAGCGGTCGGCGTCGGCCACCCCGGCGTCGCGCATCGCGGCGAGGAACTCGTCGCTGCGCTCCTGGTAGGTCCACAGGTGGGGCTCGTCGCCCACGAACCCGATGCGGCGGTGGCCGTGCGCGAGCAGGTGGCCGACGGCGGCGCGCGTGCCACCCCGGTTGTCGATGACCACGGTGTCGACGTCCATCCCGGCCGCCGGCCGGTCCACGACCACCACGGGCAGCCCGGCGGCGATCTCGCCGCGCAGCGCCGAGTGGTCGGCCCCGGCGGGCGTGACGATCAGGGCGCCGACCCGCCGTTCGAGCAGCTCGCCCGTCAGGGAGGCCTCGCGCTCGGGGTCCTCGTCGGACGACGCCGTCAGGAGCTGCAGCCCGTGCTCGCGCAGCTCGCGCTCGATGCCGCTGGCCAGGGCGGAGTAGAACTCGTTGGCCAGGTCGCCGGTGATGAACCCGACCAGCCGCGAGAGGCCGCCCCGGGCGAGGTCGGCGGCCACGGCGTTGCGGCGGAAGCCCAGGGACGCCGCGGCGTCCTGCACGCGCTCGCGCGTCGCGGACGCCACGTTGGGCTCCCCGTTCAGCACCCGGGAGGCGGTCTTCAGGCTCACCCCGGCGGCCTGCGCCACCACCGCCAGCGTCGGACGACGCATCACCTCAGGCCTCCCGTCGCTTGCGCATCAGCATGTCGATGATGATCGCCAGCAGCAGCACCGCGCCGGTCACCATGTATCGCGCGGCCTGGTCCACGTTCATCAGCGTGAGCCCGTTGGCGATGGACTGGATCACCAGCACGCCCAGCACGGCCGACCAGGCGCTGCCGCGCCCGCCGAACAGGCTGGTGCCGCCGATCACGGCCGCGGCGATCGCCACGAGGTACGTGTCCGCTCCCCCGGTCCCCTGGTTCGCGGCCCCGAGCCGCCCCGCAGCGAGCACGCCGCCGAGCGCTGCCAGCGTCGAGCAGGCGACGAAGCACAGCACCACCGTGCGCTGCACGGGCACCCCGGCGAGCATCGCCGCCCGCCGGTCGCCGCCCACCGCGCGCACCGACCGCCCCCACCGCGTGCGGCGCAGCAGCACGTCCGTGACCACGACCAGCGCGGCGAACAGCACCACGGAGTACCCGATGCCCCGGGCGGTGCCCAGGTAGGCCACGATCGCCGACAGCACGGCGGCCAGCACCAGGGTGCGCACCACGATCTGGGGCACGCTCGCGCAGGCGAGGTCCGCCCGGCGGCGTCGGACCCGGGCCACGACCTGCACCGTCGCCGTGGTGGCGACCACGGCCACCACGAGCGCCCAGGCCACGGCGGGCGAGAGGAAGCCCTGCTGCACCGACCGGACGAACCACGACTCGAACGGCAGGTTGATCGAGCCGTACGGCCCGAGCACGCGCAGCTGCACCCCGGCGAGGAACAGCAGGCCGGCCAGGGTGAAGACGAAGCTCGGCAGCCCCAGCCGCGTGGAGAGCGCGCCGTACGCCAGCCCGACCACCACCCCGCACGCGAGCGCGGCGAGGATCGCGAGCGCCACGGGCCACCCGAGCGTCACGGAGCCGACGGCGACGACGGCCGCGGCGAGCCCGCTCACCGAGCCGACGGACAGGTCGATCTGGCCGACCAGCAGCACGAGCACGACGCCGAGCGCGATGACGCCGACGGGGGCGCTCTGCAGCGTGAGGTTGACCAGGTTCTCGGGGGCGAGGAACGCGGGGTTGACGGCGCCCATCACCAGCCAGATCACCACGAGCGCCCCGACGATGGGGAGCAGGCTGCTGCCGCCCCGCACGCGCTGCCAGACGGCGCCGGTCAGACCGCCCGTCGCGGCCAGTCCCGTGCCGGTCAGCCCGGCCCCGGTGGCGCCCTGCTGCGCGCTCATCGGCGCACCGCCCGACCGGACTCCGCGCCCGACGGTGCGCCGGAGCGGGCCCCGGGGTGCTTGGCCCCCGGCCGGACCGCGCCGGTCATGGCGGCGAGCAGGTCCTCGTAGGACGCGTCGCCGTCGAACACGTCGTGCACGCGGCCGAGCCGCAGCACGAGGATGCGGTCGGCGACGGCCTGCAGGTCGCCCGCCTGGTGGCTGACCAGCACGACGGCGTGGCCGCGCTCGCGCAGCCGGACGATGAGGTTGAGCACCTCGGCGGTCTGGCGCACGCCGAGCGACGCCGTCGGCTCGTCCAGGACGACGACGCGCGGGGAGCCGAGCAGCGCACGGGCCACGGCGACGGTCTGGCGCTGCCCGCCGGACAGGGTACGGACGGGGTCGCGCACGCTGGGCACGCTGGCGGCGAGCTGGTCGAGCAGCCGCCACGCCTCGCGCTCCATGGCCACCTCGTCGAGCAGGGGCCCGCGCCGGGTCTCGTGCCCGAGGAACAGGTTCTCCACGACGTCCAGGTCGTCCACGAGCGCGAGCTCCTGGAACACCGCGGCGATGCCGAGCGCCCGCGCGGCGGCGGGCGAGTCGAGCACCACGGGGCGCGCGTCGAGCAGCACCTGGCCGGCGTCGGGCCGGTGCGCCCCGGCGAGCACGCCCGCGAGCGTGGACTTGCCGGCCCCGTTGTCGCCGACGACGGCGAGCACCTCGTGCTCGTGCACGTCGGCGTCGACGTCCACCAGGGCGCGGACGCCGCCGAACCGCTTGGAGACGCCGCGCAGCGAGAGCACCGGGTCGCTCATCGGGTGGCCTCCCCGAGGTGCGCGGGCGCGGCGTCGGCGTCCGGGCCGATCAGGCCCGCGCGCTCGCACGCGTCCCGGTAGGCCGGCACGCAGATCTCGTCGGTGCTGTACACGTGCCCGTCGACGATCACGTGCTGGACGTCGGCGGCCGCCACGGCGCGCGGCGCCAGGAGCTGCGTGGGCACCCCCTGGGTGACCGCCGTGGTGCGGGGCTCCTCGCCGCGCAGCACGCGCACCGCGAGCTCCGCGGCGGTCTGCGCCTGCTGGTCGGTCGCCTTGTAGACCGTCATGTACTGGTCGCCCGCGATGATCCGCTGCACCGCGGCCAGCTCGCCGTCCTGCCCGGTGGTGACCGGCACGGGGTCCAGGCCCGCGGCCTTGGCCGCGGCGATCGCGCCGCCCGCTATGCCGTCGTTGGCGGCGAGCACGCCGTCGACCTGCCCGGGGAACCGGGTGAGCATGGCCTCGGTCCACTCGGTGGCCTTGTCCGGGCTCCAGTCGGGCGTGTAGTACTCGGCGAGCACGTCGATGTCCTCTCCTTCGAGGGCGCGGCGGGTACCGGCGGCGATGGCGAGCGCGTTGGGCTCGGTCGCCGATCCGTGCACCAGGAGCACCCCCGGCCGGTCCTCGGCGTCCGGTCCGGCGTCTGCGTCTGGTTCAGCTTCTGTCTCAGCGTCTCGTTCCGTGACGGCACCAGCAAGTGCCGAGCCCAGGAGGAAGCCGATGAACTCGTAGTCGTACGACACGTAGTAGTCCGCGCCGTCCACGAACCGATCGTAGGCGATCACCTGGGCTCCCAGCCGCTTGGCCTGCGCGACGATCCCGGCCGCGGCCACGGTGTCCACGGCGTCGAGCACCAGCACGTCGGCCCCCTGGGCGAGCATGGACTCCGCCTGCTGGAGCTGCGCGGCGGCGTCCTGCCCCGCGTTGGCGTACAGCACGGTGCAGCCCGGGCACCGGCGGCCCGTGACGGCGACGAACGTCGGGTGGTCGGACGCCTCGTACCGCGCCGTCTGGGCCTCGGGCAGGAGCAGCCCGATCGTCCCCTCGTGCGGCACGCCGGCGGCGCCCGCGGGCTCGGACGGCGCGCACCCGCCCAGCCCGGCCGCGAGCGCCAGGCCGGCGACGGCGGCCACGGCCGTCCGCCTCGTCCGCCACGTCCGCCACCGCTGAGTGCGTGGTCGACGGGTCATGAGCTCACCCCCAGGGAGCCGAACATCCGGGCCTGGTCGAGGGCCGCGGCAAGGGCGCCGCGGACGCCGGCGTCGGCCCCCAGCGCGGACGGGACCACCTCGACCGGGCCTCGTGAGGTGGCGACGACGCGCTGGCCGAGCGAGGTGCGCAACGGTTCGAGCAGCAGGTCCCCGGCCTCGGCGAGCTTGCCGCCGATGACCACGACGTCGGGGTCCACGAGGTTGCAGAGGTTGGCGAGGGCCACGCCGAGGTGGCGTCCGGCGTCGAACACGACCCGGCGGGAGCCGGCGTCGCCCTCGCGGGCGCGGGCGACCAGGTCGGCGAGGGTGAGGTGCCCCGCCTCGGGCGGGAGCATGGCGAGCAGGCTGGAGGCGCCCACGAGCATCTCGAGGCAGCCGCGGTTGCCGCAGCGGCACACGGGACCGTGCTCGTCGACGGACACGTGCCCGATCTCGCCGGCGACGCCGGACCGGCCGTGCACGGCGCGGCCGCCCAGCACGAGCCCGCCGCCCACGCCGTGGGAGACGCGGATGTAGGCGACCGAGTCGTGCCCGGCGCCCGCGCCGAACCGGGCCTCCGCGATCGCGGCGAGCGTCGAGTCGTTGTCGGCGGTCACGGGCACGTCGAGCTCGGCGGCGAGGATGTCGTCGACGTGCACGCCGTCCCAGCCGCGCATCATGCCGACGGTGACGACCTGGCCGGTGCGGATGTCGACGGGTGCGGGCACCCCGACGCCGACGGCGAGCAGCTCGGACGGGTCGGCGTCGACGGACTCCAGCATCTCCCGGATCAGCATCGCGGTGCGCTGCAGGCCGGCGTCGGCGCGGTGGTCGGGCGCGAGCGGCATGCGCTGCTCCGCCAGGACCCGCATGGAGGCGTCCGCGAGCGCGACGCTGAGGGACCGCATGCCGAACCGGATGCCGGCGACGACGCCAAGGTTGCGCGCGAGGGTGACCTGGAGGGCGCGGCGGCCGTTGCGCACCGACTGCGACGTGTGCAGGACGCCCGCGACGGTGAGCTCCTTGACGATGTTCGAGATCGTGGCCGGGGACAGCCCTGTGACGCCGGCCAGCTCGATCTGCGTGAGAGAGCCACGCTGCTGGACGGCGCTCACGATCCGGGCTCGGTTGGCCTCACGCAGTGAGGTCTGCGAACCCGGTGTTACCCGATCCGCGCGCACAGCGCCCAGGGTAACCGCCTTCCGGCGTGCTCCGGCCTGGAATGACGGGTTTGGATACACGAACTGAACGTTCAGGTCACGATCGAGCGACGCTTGCGTTCATTTCTTGACACCAAGGCTCAGCGGCCGTTCGATAGGACCCGGGTTCACGGGCGTACAGGCGCGCCCGGCCGGTCCACAGGTACGACGCCGTCCTGGCCGCGAGGAGAATTCACCCTCGCCAGGTACGACGACGCCGTCCCGGGTCGGTGCTCCAGCGACCGAGGAAGGTTGAGGGACCCCAGATGCGAGTGAACCGGAGGATGACCGCAACGGTGGCGACAGCCGCTGTGCTCGGTCTCACGCTGGCCGCGTGCGGCGGCGGCGGTGACGGTGGCGAAGGCAGCGGCGAGAGCGGCAGCGCCGACCAGGTCGAGGTGTTCACCTGGTGGGCTGCCGGATCCGAGAAGGCCGGCCTCGACGCCCTGGTGGGCGTGTTCAACGAGCAGCACCCCGACACCGAGTTCGTCAACGGCGCCGTCGCCGGTGGTGCGGGCTCCGCGGCGAAGGACCTGCTGCAGACCCGTCTGCAGGCGCAGGACCCGCCGGACACGTTCCAGGCCCACGCGGGCGCCGAGCTGCAGGACTACATCGACGCCGCGCAGATCGAGGACGTCTCCGACCTCTACGACGAGTTCGGCCTGACGGACGTCTTCCCGGCCGACCTGGTCGACCGGCTCTCCACGGAGGACGGCGCGATCTACTCGATCCCGTCGAACATCCACCGCGCGAACGTCGTCTGGGCCAACCCGACGGTGCTCGAGGACAACGACATCGACCCCGCGGCCGAGTACGCGGACCTCGACGCCTGGATGGCCGACCTGGAGAAGCTCGACAAGGCCGGTGTCACGCCGCTGTCGGTGGGCACCACGTGGACCCAGGTCCACCTGCTCGAGACCGTGCTGCTCGCCGACCTGGGCGCGGACGGGTACAGCGGCCTGTGGGACGGCTCGACCGACTGGGAGGGCCCCGAGGTCACGGCGGCGCTCGAGGACTTCGAGACGCTGATGAGCTACACCAACGACGACCGTGACGGTCTCGACTGGCCCGAGGCGACCCAGATGGTCATCGACGGCAGCGCGGCGTTCAACGTCATGGGCGACTGGGCCGTGGCGGCGTTCGAGGAGCAGGACAAGGTGCTCGGCACGGACTTCACGGCGGCCCCGGTCCCGGGCACCGACGGGACGTTCGACTTCCTGGCCGACTCCTTCACCCTGCCGGTCGGCGCGCCCCACCCGGACGGCGCGAAGGCGTGGCTGGAGACCGTGGGCTCGCTCGAGGGCCAGGTCGCGTTCAACAAGGCCAAGGGCTCCATCCCGGCCCGGACCGACGCGGACCCCGCCGAGTTCTCGGAGTACCAGCAGACCGCCATCGAGTCGTTCGCGAACGACACGATCGTGTCCTCGCTGGCGCACGGTGCGGCCGCCCCGGTCGCGACGCTGAACGCGATCTCGGACGCCACGAGCAAGTTCACGACCGGTGCGTCCGACCTCGCCGGCTTCCAGTCCGAGCTGGCCTCGGCCACGCAGAGCTGACACCCGGGTGCGAACAGCTCCCGTGTAACGCACACCGCCGTACGTCGCGCGCCGTCGGGGATCGATCCCGACGGCGCGCGGCTGCGCCCACTCATCCGAGGTACCTACATGCTGAACAAACTGCGGCGAGTCGGGCCACCGCTGCTCATGCTCGCCCCGTCCCTGATCCTCGTCGGCGTCTTCGTCTACGGGCTGATCGTCGCCAACTTCACGACGTCCCTGACGGACAACCACACGGCGGCCCAGGCCACCGGGCAGAAGCCGGCGGTCTTCGTGTGGTTCACCAACTACCTCGACCTGCTGGCCAGCGAGGACTTCCAGCACTCGCTGATGAACCTCGTCCTGTACACGGTCGTGTTCCTGGTCGGCACCATGATCATGGGCTTCCTGTGGGCCTGGATGCTCGAGAAGCCCATGAAGGGCGAGGGGATCTTCCGCTCGGTCTACCTCTTCCCGATGGCGGTCTCGTTCGTCGCCTCGGGTGTGGTGTGGCGCTGGTTGCTCAACTCCAACCAGGACGAGCAGGCCTCCGGCCTGAACCGGCTGTTCCAGATCGTCGGGCTCGACGCGCTGCAGAACAACTGGTGGAACAACGTCACCTTCGGCATCATCGCCATCGCCATCCCCGCGATCTGGCAGCTCTCGGGCTACGTGATGGCGCTGTTCCTCGCCGGGTTCCGCGGTATCCCCGAGGAGCTGCGCGAGGCCGCCCGGATGGACGGCGCCTCCGAGTGGAAGCTCTACCGGCACGTCCTGTTCCCGCAGCTCTCCCCCGTCGCGCTGTCCGCGCTGATCATCATCGGCCACATGTCGCTCAAGGCGTTCGACCTCATCATGTCGATCTCCAAGCCCGCGAACTACCAGACCAAGGTCCCGGCCGTCGACATGTTCGTGTTCAAGTCGAGCTTCGACTACGCGAACGCCGCCGCCGTCGGCTCGATCCTGCTGATCATCGTCGCGATCGTCATCGTGCCCTACCTGATCCGCACGAACCGTGAGGAGAAGCGATGACCGCCGAGGCCGAACAGCTCACCGCCCACCGCCCGGCGCCTGCCCCGCCGCGCGTCCACAAGGGCCGGTACTCGCTCGCGCGCACGCTCAAGTACGTGGGCCTGATCTTCTTCCTGATCGTCGTCCTGATCCCGGTGTACGTGCTGCTGGTGACCAGCTTCAAGGGCACCGGCGACGCCGACCCGAGCCGCGCCTGGGCGCTGCCCCAGATCTGGACCACGGAGAACTGGGTCGCGGCATGGACCACGCTGGCGCCCGCGATCGGGCGCACGCTGGCGATCGTCGTGCCGAGCTCGATCATCTCGGCGTTCCTCGGCTCGCTGAACGGGTTCGTGCTCTCGCGCTGGAGCTTCCGGGGTGCGGACATCGTCTTCACGGTGATCCTGTTCGGGATGTTCATCCCGTACCAGGCCGTGATGATCCCCCTGACCCAGCTCGTGCTGAACCTCGGCATACCCACGGGTGTGCCCACGCTGATCCTGCTGCACGTGGTCTACGGCATCCCGATCACCACGCTGATCTTCCGCAACTACTACTCGACGGTGCCGCACGAGCTCATCGAGGCCGGGCGCGTCGACGGCGCGGGCATGCTGCGCACCTACTGGTCGATCGTGCTGCCGATCTCGATCCCCAGCTTCGTCGTGGTGCTCATCTGGCAGTTCACGTCGGCGTGGAACGACTTCCTGTTCGCAGTGTTCTTCTCGTCGTCCCAGAACGGTCCCGTCACCGTGGCGCTGAACAACCTCGCCAACGGCGCGCTGCTGCAGAACTACGGCGTCTCCATGGCGGGTGCGCTGTTCGCGTCGCTGCCGACGCTGATCGTGTACATCATCCTCGGCAAGTACTTCGTGGGCGGCCTGATGTCGGGCTCGGTCAAGGGCTGAGCCCACCCGCCCCGGGACGTGTCAGACGTACAGGTCACTCGCGTGACCTGTACGTCTGGCACGTTCAGTCGTTCCGGGGGGCTGCGGCCGGCGGGACGGCCTGGGCCACCGGCGCCGTCGTCTCCAGCGCGTGGATCAGCGACTGCGCGTCGTACGGGCCGGTGTGCCGGCGGCCGTTGACGAAGAACGTCGGCACGGCACTGACCTCCATGGCCTCGGCGTCGAGCACGTCGTCCCGCACCCGGCCGGCGACCTCCGGGGACACCAGGTCCCGCTCGAACCGTTCGACGTCGAGCCCGAGCTCCTCCGCCCGCCGCACGATGTCCGAGGGGAGCTGGTTCTCCTGGTCGAGCAGCAGGCTGCGCTCCATGTCGAAGAACTTGTCCTGCAGGGCGGCGGCCTCCGACGCCTCGGCGGCCGCGACGGCGTTCGGGTGGTACCGGTCCAACGGGGCGTGCCGCCAGACGTACCGCAGGCGGTCGCCGAGCTCGCGGTGCACCTCCTGGATGGCGCCCGACGCCTTGGAGCAGAACCCGCACTGGAAGTCGCCGTACTCCACCAGCGTGTACGGCGCGTCGGCCGGGCCGTACACGTGGTCCCGGGCCGGGTCGACCGGGCGCAGCAGCGTGGCACCCGCCTCCTTCGACGGGTGCACCCGGTCCGAGATCTTGAAGATCACTGCGGCGAGCAGGAACGCGACCACCGACGCCGTGAGCACGCCCACCCGGGCCTCGTTCTGCACCCCGGGGTCCTCGATCGCGAGGTCCACGATGAACAGCGAGATCGTGAAGCCGATTCCGCACAGCGCGCCGCCCCCGGCGAGCCGGTCGAGCGTCAGCCCGGGCCCGAGGTCCCCGAGGCGGAACACCTTCATGACCGTGCCGGTGCCCAGCACCCCGATGAACTTGCCGACCACGAGGCCCACGATGATGCCCCACGTGATCGCGGAGCCGGCCGCCGCGGCCAGGATCTCGGCGTTGATCTGCACGCCCGCGTTCGCCAGCGCGAACAGGGGCAGGATCACGTACGCCACGTACGGGGCGTAGGCCGACTGGAGCCGTTCGTTGATCGAGATCGACTCGCGCAGGCTGTTGGCCGCGGCCCGCGCGTAGTCGCTGTTCGGCGACTGCCGGAACGTGCGCGCCAGCGTCAGCGCGTGCTCGACGTCGCGCCGGCTGGGCCGGTAGACCGGCACCAGCAGCGCGATGGCGACGCCCGCCAGCGTCGGGTGCACGCCCGAGGCCAGGAACGCGCCCCACACGACGATCGAGAGCGTGGCGTAGATGGGCCCGCGGCCGCTGGGCACGTACCGCGTGAGGTAGACGCCGACCAGGCCCACGGCGGCGATCACCAGCGGCAGCGGGTCGAAGTTCTCGGTGTAGACGAGCGCGATGATGCTCAGGGCGCCGATGTCGTCGACCACCGCGAGCGCCAGCAGGAACACTCTCAGCCGGCCGGGCGCGCGTGGCCCGATGAGGGCGAGCGCGCCGACGACGAACGCGGTGTCCGTCGAGATGACGACCCCCCAGGCGTGCTCCCAGCCGGAGCCGCGTGCGATGAGCACGTAGAGCACGGCGGGCACCACGAGCCCGGCGACGGCGGCGGCCACGGGCACCATGGCCCGGGACCAGCTCGTGAGCTCGCCGATCGCGAACTCGCGGCGCACCTCCAGGCCGACGGTGAAGAAGAAGATGGCCATGAGCGCGTCGTTGACCAGGGCGTGCAGCGTGAACTCGAGCTGGAAGTCGCCCACCCCGACGTTGAGGTGTGTCTCCCAGAACTCGTTGTACGACTCGTAGGAGACGTTCGCCCAGACGATCGCCATGACGGTCGCGAGCAGGAGCAGGAGTGCACCCAGGCGGCTCTGGCCGAGCGAGCGGATCCATACGGCGATGGAGGGCCAGCGTGGCCCGGGTTGGTGCGTCTCGGGGTCGGGCGACCGCTCGATAATGGTCAGGTTCGCCATCATTTCTCCTGTTTCTGCGGTCGCCACAGCCTGTCAGCATGAAAAGTGGTGATTCTTGTCGCTCAGATTAGTGGGCGACGCGCCACGCTCCGGGTAATTTCACCCGCGCCCAGGCCGACTTCGGGCAGGCCCGTCGAGCCCGCCCGGCCGACCATCGGCCGGGCCCGCACACCTGACCTACGCTGACCCCCATGGCCCCGGAACCCGCACACGATCTCGACAGCGACTTCGAGGCCGTCGGCATCGACGACGACACCCGGCTGGTCTACCGGTACGTGCTGGCCCAGGGCACCGTCCGGGTGGACGACGTCGCGCAGGACGTGCCGCTGGAGGGCACCGACCCCGCCGGGTTGCTCGCGCGGCTGCGCACGGCCGGGCTGATCAACCGCACGAGCGGGGGCGACGGCGAGTACACGGCGGTCGACCCACGCGTGGCGCTGCGGGCGCTCACGGACCGCACCGCCGCGCAGCTCGACCGCGTCCGGGCGACCATCCCGGACCTGGCCGGCCTGTTCGAGCAGGCGTCCGACGCCGCGGGCTCGGGCGCGGGGGTACACGTGATCGACGACCCCGCGCTGATCGGCGCCTGGTACACGCGCATGGAGCACGAGGTGACGGGCGAGTTCATGGCCTTCGACCGGCCGCCGTACGTGCTCGCGGACGAGAACCCCGTGGAGCCGCTCGCGCTGGCCCGCGGCGTCCAGTGGCGGGCCGTGTACGCGGCGGAGGTGCTGGACATCCCCGGTGCGTGGGCGGAGCTGCGCCACGCGGCGTCGGTGGGCGAGCAGGCCCGGATCGCGCGGACCCTGCCCACCAAGCTGGCCATCGCCGACCGGCGCACCGCGCTGGTCAGCACGGACCTCGACCCGCAGCACCCGGCGGCCGTGGTGGTCGAGGGCGGCCCGCTCGTGGACCTGCTGTGCGCCGCGTTCGAGGCCGTGTGGGCCGACGCGGTGGAGATCCCCGCGGCCGACAGCCTGGAGGGCACCGCTCCCCCGGACCGCGGGCCGAACAAGGACGACCGGGCACTGCTCGCGCTGCTGGGCTCGGGGGCCAAGGACGAGGCGATCGCACGCGAGCTCGGGCTGTCCGAGCGGACGCTGCGGCGGCGCAGCGCGGACCTCCTGCGCCGGCTGGGCGCGGCCAACCGCTTCCAGGCAGGGGTCCAGGCGGTCCGCAAGGGCTGGCTCTGACGACGGTCAGGCGGGGTGAAAAATGCCCTGCCGCGTGACGCCCGTGTAAAACCTTGCGGCCGGTACCGGCCAGTGGCCAGATACGGCCATTACGCCCATTGCTCGCAGAGGGTAGCGCGGACTAGACAGCCCTCATGCAACCTCTGCCCTCCGGCCGCCGCCGGGGTCTCCTTATCGGGAGCACCCTCGTCTCGGCCTCCCTGGTCCTGTCACCCGGAGCCGCCGTCGCGGCCCCGGACGCCGCACCCGACGCCGATCCGGTGCGCGTCATCATCGAGCTCGACTCCCCCACGGCCGCCGACGTCGTCGGCCAGGAGGCGGTCGCCGCCGCACGTACCGCCACGGGCGCCGGTGCCGCCCGGGCACGCAGCGCCTTCGCCGCCGACTACCGTGCCGCCGTCGACGAGGTCGAGGAGGCACAGGAGGGCGTCACGTCCTGGGCCGAGCACCAGGGCGTCGAGCTCGACAAGCCCGAGTCCGTCACCGGACTGCTGTCCGCCGTCGTCGCCACGGTCGACCCCGCGGACCTGGCCGAGCTGCGCTCCGCCCCCGGCGTCGCGCGCGTCACCGAGAGCGCCGCGGTGCGCATCCTCGGCGACGAGGCGAACATCCCCGCCACCGGCGCCCCGCAGGTCTGGGACCGCACCGACGCGGACGGCGCGTCCGTCACGGGCGAGGGCCGCACCGTGGCGATCATCGACACGGGCATCGACTACACGCTCGACGACCTCGGCGGCGGGTTCGGCCCCGGCCACCGCGTGGCCGACGGGTACGACTTCGCCAATGATGACGACGACCCGATGGACGACCACATGCACGGCACGCACGTGGCCGGCATCGTCGGCGCCGGCGGGGACAACCTGACCGGCATGGCGCCCGACGTGACGTTCACGGCGTGGAAGGCCTTGGACGCCAACGGCGGCGGCACCACCGAGGACCTGCTGCTCGCGCTGGAGGCCGCGACGGACCCGCTGGGCGACTACCCGGCCGACGTCGTGAACATGAGCCTCGGCACGCCCGGCGACGGCACCGACCCGCTGGGCCGCGCCTCGACCGCCGCCGTGCGGCAGGGCGTCGTGGTCGTGGCCGCGGCCGGCAACGCCGGGCCGTACGACCAGAGCGTCAGCTCGCCGGCCGCCGCCGAGGGCGTCATCGCCGTCGGCGCGCAGGTGACCGGCGTCGCCGACCCGACGCTCACACTGGACGGCGCCGCACCGGGCGACGACCCGCGGCCGCTGGACGTGACCCGCTTCCCGATGTCGGCCAACCCGCCGGCCGAGGGCATCACGGGCCGCCTGGTCGACGTCGGCGACGGCTTCGACGAGGAGGACTACGAGCAGGCGGGCGACGTGCGCGGCGCGATCGTCGTCATGCAGAGCATGACCACGACCTCCCTGGGCGGGGTGGAAGGCCTGCACCTGCTGCAGGCCCAGCTCGCCGAGGAGCACGGCGCGATCGGCGCCCTGCTGTACATGCCGAGCCCGACCGACCCCGCCGGCGACGGCGGCGCGGGCCCCCAGGGATCCGCGAACATCCTGGCCGGCAGCGGCTTCGACCTGCGCCGCGAGTCGCTGGTCATGATGAACATCGCCTCGGCCCAGTACCAGACCTTCAAGTCCGAGGTCGCGGCCGGCACCGTGTCGGGCACCATCGGCTCGGTCGACCAGACCGACACGATCACCGACTTCAGCTCCCGCGGCCCGAGCGACGCCATGACGCTCAAGCCCGAGATCGTGGCGCCAGGCTTCGAGATCATGTCCGACATCCCGGCCATGTACGGGGTGCCCGGCGACCAGTACCGGATGTCCGGCACCTCGATGGCCGCGCCGCACGTCGCCGGGGCGGCCGCCCTGCTGGCCCAGGCACGTCCCGAGCAGACCGCCGAGCAGCTCCGCGCGACCCTCATCGGCAGCGCACAGGAACTCGAGTCCGACGACGCCGAGGTGTCGCCGTCCGCCCAGGGCGCCGGCAAGCTCGACGTCGCCGCCGCCGTGGACCAGCGGGTCACGGCCTCGCCCGACGCCGTCTCCCTGGGGCTGGCCGACATGGGCGGCAAGCCGGCCCGGACCAGCACCGTCGTGCTGCGCAACTCCGGCACCAAGGCCGTGACGGTCAAGCTGTCGGCGAAGCCGTCCGCGACGAGCACCGGCGAGGCCGAGCTCTCCGCGCGTCAGGTCAAGATCCCGGCCGGCCGCAGCGCCTCGGTCGACCTCACGGTCACCCCGGACACCACCACCCCGGAGGCGGGCGGCACCGAGACCTCCGGCGTCCTGACCGGCGCCGTCTCGGACGGCACCACCGTGCGCATCCCGTACGCGGCGTACGTGCGGCCGCTGCAGGTGCAGTCCTCGCCGACCCTGGCGACCGGCAGCACCGACGTCTTCGTCTACGCGCCGATGACCCCCGAGGCGACGCCGACCGCCACGGCGACCGCACCGTCCGGCGAGAAGTACACCGCCGCGCTCACCGCCGTCGGCACCAGCCCCGGCTGGTACCGCGGCACCGTGCCGCTCGACGAGCCCGGCACCTACCAGCTCGACGCCCGCGCGACCGTGACCGGCCGCACCCTGACCGGCACCGGCGGCGTGCAGTCCGAGGGCGCCGACCAGCCGGGCGCGTGGGAGCAGGTCGGCCTGTCCGGCGCTGCCCGCGAGCTCGCCACCTCCCCCACCACCCCGGGGACCGGCCTGGCGATGGCCGGGTCCGGCGTGCACCCGTTCGTCACCACCGACTACGGCGTCACCTGGCAGCGGGTGCGTAGCATGCCCGTCGCCGACGGCTGGGGCATCCCCGTGGCCGACACGACCACGCCCGGCGGGTTCTACGTGGCCCTCAACGGCGCCGCCGGCAGGGTCACCCTCGATCCCAGCTACTCCGGCCGCATCGTGCACACGCCCGACGCCGGGGCCACCTGGACGGTCCTGCCCTTCCCCGACGTCGCGATCAGCGAGCTCGTCGCCCACGGTGACGCGCTGGCCGCGGTCACCGACGACGGCCTCTACCTGAGCAAGGACGGCGGGCAGCGCTGGAGCCGCGTCGCCCCGGAGTGGGGCGGGCTCGTCTACGGCGCCGCGTTCGCGGACGACGACCTGCTCATCGCCACCTACGACGGCGTCTACCGGATCGCCGACGTGCTGTCCGGCGGCCAGGAGGTCACCCAGCCCTACGTGACGACCGACTACGTCGACCGCCCGCAGGGCGTCGTGGCCGACGGGTCCACCGCGGTCCTGGTCCGCGGGGACGGCGTCTCGCTCACCTCGGCGGACGGCGGGGCCACCTGGACGGAGGGTGCCGACACCGAGCAGTCCTACGTCACCGTCACCACCCTGACGAACGGCACCGTGTACGCGTCGGGCCTGTCGTCCTTCAGCACCAGCAACGACCTGGGCAAGACCTGGCAGGTCCACCCGCTGCCCGTGCGCGGACCGCTCGCCACCGACGTCGACCACTGGCCCGGCACGCCGGACGAGCAGATCGTCATGTCGATGGAGGGCGCCGGGATCTACACGACCGACGACGGCGAGGAGTGGGTCAAGGCCGGGGTCTCCGGCTCCGACGTCTCCGGCGTGCACGCCGGCTTCGACGCCGACGGCGAGCCCGTGCTGCGCGCCGTCGACTTCGAGGGCCTGCACCAGCAGCCCCTGGCCGACCTCGGCCCCGACACGCAGGACTGGGGCTCGATCGGCCACGAGGGCATCATCGGCCGTCAGGTGTCCGAGGTGACCCAGTCGCCGCTGAGTGACCACGACGTCTGGGCGATCGGCACCAACGCGCTCGGCGAGGGCCGCATCCTCACCGCGGGGGCCGGCGGGTCCGACGCCGACCTCACGCGGGTGGGCCCGACGGGCGGGTTCAGCCCGACGGCGCTGGCCGTCTCCCCGCACGCCGAGGACACGGTGGCGGTGGGCTACACCTCGCTCGTGGACACCGGCCTCATGGTCTCGACCGACGGGTTCGAGACGTGGACCAGCTACGCCCACGAGGTGCTGGTCCAGCAGATCGTGGTCGACCCGGTCGACGAGCACCGGCTGTGGCTGGCGACGTCGTCCGGCCTGTACCGGTCGGACGACCTGGGCCGGACGATCACCCGCCTGACCAAGGACGAGGCGCGGTCCGTGTGGGTCGACCCGGCCGACACCGACCACGTGGTGGTCGGTGAGACGCCGGGCATCCGGGTCAGCACCGACGGCGGCGAGACCTTCGCCGACGCCGAGGTGCCGAACACGTCCGCCGCGGTGGGCACGTTCGTGGCCGTCGAGGTGCCGGACGGTCCGGCCGCGGGCACGGAGCTCCTGGTCGCGGGCGCCGCCCGCTGGCGCCCGTACGGCCTGGCGGCCAACGGCGCCGGCGTGCTCGTCTCGGCCGACGGCGGCGCCACGTGGGCGTCGGCGTCCAAGGACCTCACGGCGATGTCGGTGCGGTCCCTGACCGTGAGCCCGGACGGCGCCTGGGTCTACGCGGGCACCGACGAGGGCGGCGTGCACCGCACCACGGTCAGCGCGCTCGTGCCCGCCGACCTGCTGCCCGCGGCGACCACGACACAGATCAAGGCCCCGGCCTCGGTCCGCCCGCTGGAGCCGTTCCTGGTCAAGGTCACCGTCTCCACCGACGACGAGACCCCGTCGGGCCGGGTCACCGTCACGGTGGGCCGCGAGGGCGACCGGCACCCGTACGAGCGCACCGTGAAACTGCGGGGCGGGAAGGCCGACGTGCTGGTGCCGCCGCTCCTGCGGGCCGGCGACTACACGATCACGGCGGAGTACGCCGGGACCGACGAGCTCGCGGGCTCCGAGGCCACGGCGGACCTGGAGGTGAAGCGGCGCTGAGGTGAAGCGCGCTGACCGACCGGGTGGTCGGTAGAACGTCAGGTGATCGGTACCCCGGGGTGGGCCGATCACCTGACGTTCTGCCGATCACCCGTTTCCGTGGGGCTCGCCGCGCTCCACCACGGCGGCGATGGCATCGTGAGCGCATGACGACTACTCCTGCGGTGAGCGGCACGGTCCCCGACGTCGGCACGGTCCCCGACGTCGACGCGGTCCTGGCGCCGCTTCCCGGGCTGCTGCCGGGTCTGCGCGAGACCTACGTGGACCTGCACGAGCACCCGGAGCTGTCCTACCAGGAGACGCGCACGGCGGCCCTGGCCGCGGAGCAGCTCGCGGCGGCCGGGTACGTGGTGCACACGGGCATCGGCGGGACCGGCGTCGCCGGGGTGCTGACCAACGGCGACGGTCCGTGCGTGCTGCTGCGCGCCGACATGGACGCCCTGCCCGTCACGGAGGACACCGGGCTGCCGTATGCCAGCACCGTCCGCACCACGACGGCGGACGGTGTCGAGTCGGGCGTCATGCACGCGTGCGGGCACGACGTGCACGTGACCGCCCTGCTCGGCGCGGCCGACGTGCTGGCGCAGGGCCGGTCGGCGTGGTCGGGCACGCTGGTGGTCGTCTTCCAGCCCGCGGAGGAGCTCGGCACGGGCGCCCGCGCCATGGTGGACGACGGGCTGTACGACCTCGTGCCGCGCCCCGACATCGTGCTGGGCCAGCACGTGGCGCCCGTCGCGGCGGGTCTGCTCGGGGTGCACGGCGGCCCGGCCTTCGCCGGCACGGACATCCTGGGCATCCGGCTCGTCGGGCGCGGTGGGCACGGCTCGCGGCCGGAGGCCACCGTGGACCCGGTCGTGATGGCGGCCGCCACGGTGATGCGGCTGCAGACCATCGTGTCGCGTGAGGTGGCGGCCGGGGAGGCCGCCGTCGTCACCGTGGGCACGCTCCAGGCCGGCACCAAGGAGAACATCATCGCGGACGACGCCCGCCTCGGGGTGAACATCCGCTCCTTCGACGAGGCGGTGCGGGTGCGGGTCCTGGCCGCCGTCGAGCGGATCGTGCGGGCCGAGGCCGACGCCGCGGGCGCGCCGCAACCCCCGGAGATCACGCCCGGCGAGTCGTTCCCGCCGCTGGTCAACGACCCGGCGGAGACCGAGCGCACCCGTGGGGCTCTGGCCGCCCATTTCGGCGCCGAGCGCGTCATCGACCCCGGCCCCGTGTCGGGCAGCGAGGACGTCGGCATTCTCGCCACCGCCGCCGGCGTGCCGATCGTCTACTGGCTGCTCGGCGGCTGGGACCCGGCCGCGTTCTTCGCCGCGCAGCAGACGGGCACGACCGACCGGGACATCCCGTCCAACCACTCCCCCCGGTTCGCGCCGGTGCCGCACCCGACCCTGGAGACGGGCGTGACGGCGCTGGTCGTCGCGGCCCTGGACCGGCTGGACGCGCCGTTCAGCGGGTAGCCAGGGCCTCGACCAGCGCCGTCATCCGCTCCGCGGTGCCCTCGTGCTCCCCGAAGTGCACGGCGAGCTGGGCGGCCCCCGCCTCGCGGTAGGCGACGACGGCGTCGGCGACCCGCCCGACCTGTGTGCGCCCGTCCCAGCCGATCCGGAGGGCGGGCGCGACGGCGCGGTCCCCCGCCAGGCCGGCGAGCACCGCGGCCCGCTCGGCGAACGCGGCCGGACTGGCCGGCAGTCCCTGCCAGACGTCGCCGTACCGGGCCGCGCGGCGCAGCGCGGCGTCGCTGTTCCCGCCGACCATGATCGGCACGGACCCGTCGGGCACCGGCTCGAACACGCCCTGCTCGTAGGAGAAGCGCCGGCCCCGGTACGGCGCCGGCCCGCCCGCGAACAGGTGCCAGAGCAGTGCCAGGGCATCGTCGGTGACGGCGCCGCGACGGGAGTGGTCGGCGCCCACCGCGTCGAACTCGGGGACGTTCCAGCCCACCCCGACGCCCAGGATCACCCGGCCGCCGGAGAGCTCGTGCAGGGTCGCGACCTGCTTGGCGAGCACGAACGGGTCACGCAGCGGCACGACCAGCACCGACGTGCCGAACCGCAGGCGCTCGGTGACCGCGGTGAGGTGCCCGATCGTCACCAGCGGCTCGTACACGCCGCCGAACGTGGACCCGTACGGCCCGGGCGGCAGCACGTGGTCGGGCAGCCACGCCGTCGTGTACCCGAGGCCCTCCGCCGTCCGCGCCAGGTCGACCAGCGTCCGCGCCGGCATCGCCGGGGACTCGTCGGGCAGCACAACCTGCAGCTCCATGCCTGACGGAACCCGCCCACGCCCGCTCCCATTCCCTTCCCCACCGCGCGCCGACATGGTTGGCTTCGGGCCGTGGAGATCATCGTGACCAGCGTCGTCGCCGTCCTCGGAACCCTGCTCGGCTCGCTCGCGACCCACTACTTCCAACGCCGCAACCGCGCCGACGCGGAGCGCTTCGAGCGCGGCGAACGCTTGCGCCAGGAGCGGGTGAGCGCGTACACGACATTTGGCGGCGTCCTCGTGAACCTGCGCCGCGCCCACATGGACCGCTGGTTCGCGATCCACGACGAGCGCAAGAGCGTCGACCCCGAGGCGCTGCGCTACGAGACCTACCGCCTCTACACCGACGCGCAGGAGGCGCTGTTCCGCGTCCAGCTCGTCACGGAGTCCAAAGAACTGATCGACCTGGGCAAGCAGGCGATCGAGGGCGTGGACCAGATGAAGCTCAACCTCTCACCGGAGGAGTTCGCGAGCACGCGCGGCACCTCCCGCCAGGGCGTCTTCCGGTTCATGGAGGCGGCCCGCAAGCACGTCGACGTGGCGTAGAGGACACACCTTGTGCCGTTGCCGACCCGCGGCTGCTTGCTGTGCGGATCCTTGCCCGGCTTGGTGACCCGCAGATCTCTGACGTGGGAGAGTGGTTCGATGATCGATCCGCGGAGCATTGATCTCTCCGAATTTCTGGTCACCTGGTACGGGGCACCCAGCAGGGACGAAAGACCACTACCTGCTTCATGCGACTGGCTGCCGGAGCCGCTCAAGAAATGGCACACGCTAGCTGCACGGTGGGACCTGCAACTCACCAGCACGACGGCGATGATCTCGCCCGAGAATGTCCACGTGGCCGACGACGGGATGGCCACATTCATGGTTGACGCGACCGGGGACTGGCGCTGGTGCGTCGACCCGGCCGAGCCAGACCTGGTCTTCGATGCCGAGCGCTACGAACCATGGGAAAGAAGCTCAGAGACACTTTCTGAGCTACTGGTCCATAACACGGTGAGAGAAGTGGTGTACGGCGCCCCCGCCGGTAAACGGGCGGTCG
Organism: Promicromonospora sp. NPDC090134; assembly: GCF_044746965.1. Classification (NCBI taxonomy): domain Bacteria; kingdom Bacillati; phylum Actinomycetota; class Actinomycetes; order Micrococcales; family Promicromonosporaceae; genus Promicromonospora; species Promicromonospora sp. NPDC090134. The sequence continues at coordinate 137,510 of NZ_JBIVCZ010000003.1, forward strand.
CAGCGTCTGATGAAATCCTGTCAGAGGTTCTCGCCACGATGGACGAGATCTCCTTCGGCCCCTGGAGATGGCCGGCGTCCGGCTTCCGGACGTTCATGGGCAGCATGATGATCGCCGAGGCGGTCGAGACCAACTCCTCCTCCGGGTGGGACGTGGACGTGGTCGCGCCCACCCTCGGCAGGTTGTCCCACCTCGACCGACTGGCTGGGGCGCACTGGCGTACACGAGGGCGGTAACCGCCCTGGTCTGGTGCGAGTGGTTGGGGGGCGATGTACGGTCCCCAACCACCCGCACCGGTCAGTTCGCGTTACCGATGTATGGGGTCGATCGGAATATCCCACCTGCAGCATCCTTGAACACCACTGTCAGGGAAGTACCAGCAGGCAGCATGTCCTCCAGAGTCCCGTCGCATGCACCGCAGACCTGCCGGGCGGTACCCACATCTCGGAAATGCACATACAGAGTCGCATTTTGCATTCCGGGATTCTGTCGCATCAGCGCGGCAGCTTGCGCCTCGAGGTGGTGGCCGAACCCCGCCCTCGTCCCAGGCGCGGGACTTCCGGCAACGCTTGGGTGGACGTTTCTTGCCCCAGAAGAAAGCGGGTCTGCGAACCAACCCTGCTCTGCCGAACGTAGAGCACCTGTCGCGCCCCCTGGTCGGTCGAAATGGTTGCCCGCCCGCTCAGCGGCCGCGAGCCCAGCCTTGTCGCAGTTGTGGACGAGAACCGGCGTGGCACCAACGAGCACGTAGAAGGTGTGGTCGCGGTCCACCGTGACGTTGTGTGCCACCGCACGTTTGTGGTGGACATCGACAGCGGCAACCTGGACCCAGGTGCCTGCGCTGGTCTTGAGCCAGTCACCAGATTCGAGGTCGATCGCCTTGACCCAGGTGTTCTCCTCGGGGTTCCAGAACGGATGACCGTCGGTCGCGACGACCTTCTGGTTGTCACCGTCGTTGTCACGGACCGTCACCGTGACCAGTGTCTTCATTCCGGCGCCGGTGATACTGGCCGTCACGAGCCGTGGGCCTGTGCGGTCACCCGTCTTCTCGTCGGCAGCCAAGACCTCGTCGCCAGGCTCGATGTCCTCGATCCGCTTTCGGCTCCCGTCGGCCATGAGTACGCCAGTGCCCGGCACGAAGCTGTTGCAGGTGTCCCCCTTGCCCGTCGTGTCAGCCTTCTTCTTGGCCGCCTGCGCGCGCGCCTTCGCCTTGGCCTCCGCCGCGAGCTGTTTGACCTTCGCGTCAGCCGCAGCCTTCGCCTTGGCCGCCTTCGCCGCCGCCTCCCGGGCCGCCTTCGCGGCAGCGGCCTTGGCCGCCTCGGCAGCCTGTTTCGCCTTCTTGGCGCCAGAAAGAATCTTCTGCGCCCACTTCAGCTCGCTGGAGAAGGTCATCACGGCCTTGCCGGCCTTGTAGATGGCCTCGCCGATCTTCGCCGCCTTGAAGATCTTGCCCCAGGGCAGCGCGCCGACCACGAGCATCACGCACGCGCCGAGGTCGCCGTCCAGGCAGTCCATCAGGTCGGTGATGCCCAGGAACTCCATGAGGATCTGCCCGCCGGCCTCCAGGATGACGTCGAGCATCGACTTGCCCTGAAGCTGCTGCGCCTTGGCCACGTCCTCGGCGCTCGGTCCCTCGACCTCCGCGCCGGGGTCGTTCGGGTTGGACGTGGTGTCCGCGCCGGTCGGGCTCTCGGTGGTGCCGCCGCCCGTCGGCCCCTCGATCTCCCGCTCACCGGTCGGGTCCGTGAACACCATCGGGTTGTTGCCTGCGTACGCGTACGGCGAGGAGCCGATCGGCTGCGCCCCCGCCGGGTCCATGGACGAGAACCGCCCCGTCCCCGGGTCGTAGTTCCGCGCCCGCATCGCGTAGTTGCCCTCGCCCGTGGTCGGGTCGAGATAGGCCCCCGCGAACCGCATCGGGTTCTTGATCGTGTCCCCGGGCTGGGCGTCCGCCAGCGGCCCGACGCCGGTCAGCGTCGCACCGTCACCCGAGGCACCGTCACCCGAACCATCGCCGTCCGCTGCCCCGGCCGCGTCCTCGCCGGCAGCACCTCCGGCCGCCTCGGCGACGGCCCCCGCCAGTGTCGCCCCCTGCCGCGGGTTGCCGAACGGGTCGTAGTCGTACCCCTCCTCGACCTGCCCGTCGGCCGAGAGCATGTTCGCCACGCCGCCCAGCCAGTCGTGCGTGTAGACGTGCGCCCCGCCCTGCGTCTCCAGCAGCGCGAGCGGCTCGTCCGTGGGCCCGTACGCGAACGCCTGCCGGCCCTGGACCACGCCGTTCACGTCCGTCAGGGTGTCGACGGCGATGTTCTCCAGCGACCCGTTGACGTCCCACGACCAGTGCCGCGTCTTCGCGCCCGCGCCCACCCCCGTGATCGCGTCCAGCCGCATGCGCGTCGCGTCGTAGGTGTAGTTCGTCCGCACCCCGCCCACGGTCGCCCGGGCCAGCGTGCTGTCCAGGTTGTACTCGAGCCGGTCGTCGCCGGCGCGTGTCTGGTTGCCCAGGAGGTCGTAGCCGTACTCCTTGCGCTCGACCTTCGGCTGGCCGCCGTCCGTGCCGAACGTGACCTCGCGCAGCAGCTGGCTCGCGTGGTCGTAGGTGTACCGCGTCAGGTCGTCGCCCGCCGAGCCGGTCCGCTTCTGCTCGGTCCGGTTGCCCAGCAGGTCGTACTCGTACGAGATCCGGCCGGCGGCCTTGCTCTTCGGGCCGCACTCGTGCGCCGCGTAGCAGGCGTCCGTCACGCGGTTCGCGTCGTCGTACGCGTAGGCGACCCCCTCGGTCACGCCGCCGCGCGTGGTCATGACCTTCGACGGGTTGCCCACCTCGTCGAGGGTCAGGTCGAACGCGGACACCGGGTCCTGCACGCCGTCCACCGGGTCCCCGGTGCGCTCCGTGCCGATCGAGGTGAGCCGGCCCGCGTCGTCGTACGCCCGTTCCTCCGTCAGGCCCGTGGCCGCCGGGAGCGTGGTCGCCGTCCGGCGTCCGGCGACGTCGTACGCGTACTCCCAGCGTGCGCTGCTCGCGCCCGCCGAGCCGCCGGCCGCCGTGGTGGAGGCGAGCCGCGAGTCGTCGTCGTACGTCGAGGTGATCTTCGTGCCGTCGGGGTAGGTGCGGTCCGTGATGTTGCCGCGCTGGTCGTAGCCGTAGGTGAAGGTCTCGGTGGCCTGGTTCGCCTCCTCGCGGACCACCTTGGTGATCTGGTCCTCGTCGTCGTACGTGACCGTGCGCACGCCCAGCGGGTCGCCGTACGACGTCGTCCGGTCCTTCGCGTCGTACCCGTACGTGTACCCGGGCCCGCCCGAGCCGACCTGCTGGCTGGTCAGCCGGCTGCGCAGGTCGTACTCCGAGGTGATGGTCCGCTCGGCCCGCTCGGCCTCGCTCAGGTCGTCCAGGTCCTCGCGCCGGTCGGTCGTGATGCTGGAGACGGCGTTCGACTCGGCGTCGTACCCGACGTGCGTGGTCCGGCCCAGCGGGTCGGTGGTGGCCTCGGGGCGCCCCGCCTCGTCGTAGGTGACGTGCGTGCGCCCGCCCTGCGGGTCGCGCACGCCGACCACGCGGCCGTCGTCGTCGTACGCGAGCACGGTCGCGAACGCCTGCGAGAAGAGCGGCAGCCTCGGCGCGTCCGGCTGGCGCACGTGGCTCACCTGGTCGTCGTCGCGGTAGGCCACGTAGGTGGTCCCGCCGCGCGCGTCCGTCACCTCGGTCGGGCGGCTGTTCTCGTCGTACGTGGTCGACGTCGTGTTGCCGAGCGGGTCGATCTCGCGCACGCGGTTGCCCGCCAGGTCGTACTCGTAGCGGGTGGTGAAGCGCGCCTTGTCGGCGCCCTCGACGTTGCCACGCGGCTCCGTCACGGACGCGAGCAGGCCGTCGTCGGTGTACGCGTACGTCGTGACGCCGCCGACCGGCGAGATCTCCTTGATCTTGTTGCCCGCCGCGTCGTACTCGGTGCGGGTCGTCTTGTCGCCGGCGTCGGTGCGCTTGGTCTGCCGGCCGTTCTTGTCGTACCCCATCGTGGTGGTACGACCCTTGGTGTCCGTCACGGAGCTCACCTGGCCGGTGTTGCTCCGCTCGAAGCTGGAGGTCTTGTTCAGCTCGTTGATCGACGCCGTCGTCCGGTCCAGGGCGTCGACCTTGATGTCGCGGTCCACGTGCTCGCCGCCCGGGTACGGCATGCGCATCCGGACCGGGTTGTCGTTGGCGTCGTAGAAGTACTCCGTGGTGAAGTCGGCCCGGTTCGCCCCGGGCACGTTGCCGCGTGGCGAGGTCACCGTCTTGACCAGGCCCTTCGCGTCGTACGTGTACGACGTCGTCAGGTCGTCGCCCCGCATCCGCACGCCCTCGGACTTGCGCCGGCCGGCCGCCGTGTACTCGAACACGAGCACCCGGCCGCCCGCCTCGACCTTCGACTGGAGACCGTTGTCGAGATAGCCGTAGCTGCTGACCACGCCCTCGGGCGAGATCTCCTGGGAGAGCCGGCCCACGTCGTCGTACACCGACCGCCAGCCGCGGGTCTTGCCCGGCTCCTCGACCTCGACCACCCGGTCCTGCTCGTCGTAGCGGGTCTCGGTCGTGTAGCGCCGCCGGTCGCGCGGGTCCGCGGTGCCGCGCGGGTCGGTCTGCGCCACCTGGCGCCCGGTCTTGTCGTAGAAGTACTCGCTGCGCCGCCCCTCCGGCGACACGACGGCGGACAGCAGCCCCGCGTTCTCCTCGCCGGCCGGCAGGTACTCGTAGCGCGTGACCTTGTCCCGCTGGTCCGTCGTGGACGTGCGCAGGCCCCGGTCGTCGTACTCGTGGTTGATGTCGTTGCCCTCGGCGTCGACGCTGCGCACCAGCTCGTCGAACTCGTTGTACGTGTTCTTCCAGACGTTCCCGTTCGCGTCGGTGAACTCGATCGGGTTGTTCCGGTCGTCGTACTTCGTCTTCTCCTCGAAGCCCTGCGGTGCCACGGCCTGCGTGGGGTTGCCCTGCGCGTCGAACCGGACCACGTGCTGGTACTGGTTGCCGTTGACCACGAGGTTGCGGTCCAGCCGCGCGTTGTACCGGTGGTTGTCGGCGTCGCCGGTGCTGCGCTGGCTGTAGAGCAGCACGTTGCCGCGGTAGCCGTCGTACACGGAGACGTCGTCGGCGTCGGTGCTGCGCGCCTCCTGCTTGTCCGCGTCCCACGCGAACGTCATCTCGGCGCCCACGCCGTCGCGCTGGGCGACGACACGCCCGCCGGTGCCGTACTCGTTGTGCACCGCGACCACGTCGTGCGGGTCCACCACCTCGGCCAGGCGGCCCTCGGCGTCGTACCGGTACTCCCAGACGTTCCCCCGGGCGTCCTTGACCTTCGAGAGCAGGCCGTCGGCGTACTCGAACCGCACCTGACGGCGGTCGGGCAGCACCATCTTCTCGATCAGCCCGTCGGCCAGGTGCGCGACGGCGGTGCGTCCGGACGCGTCGGTGATCCGGACCTCGTCCCGGTCCACGTCGTGGCCCCTGTCGTCGACGCCGTGGTCGTCGACCTCGACGTAGGCCAGGCGCACTCCGTCGTCGCGGGGGCTGAGCACGGCCGAGAGCCGGCCCGCCGCGCCGAAGCGGTAGCGCACCTGCCCGGGAGTGACCAGCTCCCAGCCGTCGCCGTCCTTCCGGAGGTTCGAGCGCACGCCCGGCGGGCGCGTGTACCCGTCGCCGTCCGGGGTGTAGAGCGCCTCGGCGCCGTCCTCGGCGCGCACGATGACGCCGTCGTCCGTGGGCGTGACGCGCATGTCGTACGACCACGCCCAGCCCACGCCGAACGGCCCCTGGCGGTTGTTCGCCGAGGAGTAGGTGCGGGCGCTGCCGAACGAGATGCCGAACGACGCCATCTGCAGGTCGCGCTCGACCCGCACGAACGCGCCGGTGCCCGTGTTGACCCCGACGCCGCGCTTCGCCTGCCCGACGGCGGTCGGGGCCAGCGCGTTCTCGCACCCGCAGCCGGCCGCCTGGTCGTCGGGGATGGCCGGCGGCAGGATCGTGGCCCGCGGCCGGGAGTCGCCCGACGGGTCCGAGACCACCTCGTCGCCGCCGGGCAGCACGGCCGCGACCGTGACGAAGTAGTTCTTGTCCTCGTCGAGCTCCCAGCCGTCCTCCGTACCGAAGCTGCGGCAGAACTCCGCGCCGCCGCAGAACCGCGGACCCTCCAGCTCCGCGCGGCTCAGCCGCACCGACTCCTGCTCGGTCTGGTCGTCCCCCTCGTACAGGCGCACGACGGCGGCGGTCCAGTCGGGGTCCACGTCGCCGCTGTCGAAGTACAGGACCAGCGAGGTGTCGCCGAGCAGGAAGCCCGGCCGCAGGTCGATCCCGGCGAAACCCGCCGCGGCGACGTTCGGGCGCGCGCCCGTGGCAGTGCTCATGGCGGTGCGGGCCGTGAGCGTACGCCACGCCGTGGCCGTCACCTCGGCGGGCTCGCCGTCGGCTCGCACGGCCTCCGGCACCACGGGCGGACGTTCGTCCTCGGCGTAGGCGGTGGACCGCCGCACCCCGTCCGGCATCGCCCGGTCCGCCGGGCCCTGCCCCGCCGTGGCGGCCTGCGGCACCGAGGCCGCCTCGGCCTGCTGCTGCGGTGCCACGGCGATCAGCAGCGACGCGGAGAAACCCACGGCTACGGCGAGCGCCAGCCAGCGCCGCAGCAGCCAGGTGCTCGCAAGGTGGTGCGCACGTGCCTCGGACATCGCCAACCCCCGTGTTGGTGTTTCCTGAGGAGCCGGGCCGCTGGGCAGCAACCCGACATCGAGTGTGAACACGCTGAACATTTCCTACAACTGGTTTATCCGGCTTTTCGCTTTCATATACATATAGTCAGGGTGAAAAGCGCTGGTCAGAGGACTATTCGCGCCCCGAAAAATGTTCGGAACCGGTGCCCCCGACGAGTCCGGGCGCGGCGGTACCGACGGACCCACATGCGGGCGCATGCTGTTCCCCATGGACCTCCCCGCCCGCAGGACCATCGTCATCACCGGTGCCAGCGACGGGATCGGCGCTGCGGCCGCACGCACGCTCTCCGACGCCGGCCACCGCGTCGTCGTCGTCGGACGGTCGCGGGAAAAGACCGAGCAGGTCGCCCGCACGCTGGGCGCGGACCGCTTCGTGGCCGACTTCGCCCGGCTCACCGACGCACGCCGACTGGCCGCGGAGCTCGACGAGGCCTACCCCCGGATCGACGTCCTGGCCAACAACGCGGGCGGCATCCTCGGCGACCGTGCCAAGACCGAGGACGGCTTCGAGCGGACGCTCCAGGTCAACCACCTGGCGCCCTTCCTGCTGACCAACCTGCTGCTCGACAAGCTCCTGGCGAGCCGCGCCGTCGTCGTCCAGACGTCGAGCGTTGGCGCGCGGCTGTTCGGCCATCTCGAGCTGGACGACCTCGACCACGACCGGGACTTCACGCCCCACCTCGCCTACGGCACGGCCAAGCTCGAGAACATCCTGTTCACCACCGAGCTGCACCGGCGGTTCCACGGGCAGGGCCTGTCGTCGGTCGCCTTCCACCCGGGCGGCGTCGCGACGAACTTCGCCGCCGAGAGCACCAGCTTCATGCGGCCCCTGTACCAGAGCCGGATCGGCAGGCTGGTCATGGCCTCGCCCGAGCGGGGCGCCGCGCAGCTGGTCCGGTTCGCGCAGACCGAGCCCGGCGTCGACTGGCAGTCCGGCGCCTACTACGAGCGCGGGCGGGTCGCGCGCCGCACCAACCCCCAGGCCCAGGACGCCGACCTGGCCCGCCGCCTCTGGGAGCGCTCGGCGGAACTGGTCGGCGTCCCGGCCCGGTAACGCGGGCTCCCGGCCGCGTGACGCCGGCCGATCACATCCTGTCGGTGGGCGGCCGACGCCGCCCCCACTCCGCGACGACCTCCCGGCACGCCGCGACCTCGTCGTCCGCGACCAGCAGCACCAGGTTGCCCACGTGGTCGCTGTACTGGACCTGCACGTTGACGCGCGCGTCGCCCAGGCGCCGGGCGAGCGTGCCGAGCTGACCGGGGGTCTCCTGGTCCAGCCGGGCCAGGACGACGTCGCTCACCACCGCCGGCCCGAGCCCCGCGGCGGCGACCGCCCGCGCGGCCCTGGCGCCGTCGTGCACGAGGTAGTGGGCGACCGCGACGTCGCCCACCGTGAAGACGCCGCCGCCCTCCAGGCTGACGCCCGCCGCGCCGAGGGCCTCGCCCAGGTCCGCGAGCGCCCCGGGACGGTCGGGCAGGCGGACCTCCAGGTCCCGCAGGTGGGTGCTCATCCGATCGTCACCGCCAGGGCGACCTCGACGGGGACGGCCAGGGAGGCGGCCACGTAGCAGGCGTGGTGCGCCTGCTCGGCGAGCTCTCGCACCAGCGCCTCGTCGGTCCCGGCGGCCACCCGGACGGTCACGGCCAGGCGGATCGTGCCGAGGCGCGCGGGCGTGGCGGCCAGGTCCAGGTGGCTGGTGGCCGCGTCGTCGTAGGCGAGCACGTCCACCCCGGCGCGGGCGGCGGCGCCGAGAAAGGAGAGCATCTGGCACGACGACGCCGCCATCACCACCAGCTGCTCCGGGTTGAGCCGGTCGGGGTCCCCGCGGAAGGCGGAGTCGGCGCTCAGCTCGACGACCGGCGTGGCGGGTGCGGCGGTCGCGACGTGGTCGCGCGAGTAGGCGCGGAGCCCGCCGCCGGTGGAACCGGCCCAGTGCAGGCGGGTGGCGTAGGGGTGCGACAGGGCCGCGTGCGGCTGGGTCTCGCAGGGCAGGGGCGGGGCGGTCTGTGGGTGGCTCATGCCGGGACCGTAGGTCGGAAACCCTTCGGTGGACGCCGAAATGTCCGCGCCGTACCGTCGGGCGATGACCCGGGACCGAGACTTCACCGTGGTGGGCCGGGCGCTGTCCACGCCGGCGCGCTCCGTGTTCCTCAACCTGCTCCTGGACGGCACCCGCCGTCCGGCGGGCGAGCTGGCGTCGGCGGCCGGCGTGAGCGCCTCGACCGCCTCGGAGCACCTGGCCGTCCTGCTCGACGCCGGCCTCGTCACCGCCCGGACCCAGGGGCGGCATCGCTACTACGCCCTCGCGGGCGAGGACGTCGCGGCCGCGCTGGAGTCCCTCGGCATGCTGGCCGACGCCGCGCCCGTCTCGGGGTACCGCCGCAGCCGCCGGGCCGAGTACCTGGCCGCCGCGCGGTTCTGCTACGACCATCTCGCCGGCCGCCTCGGCACCGGCCTGACGGACGCCTGGGTGCGGTCCGGCTGGCTCGCCGGCCGCGACGAGCTGACCCTGACCGACGCGGGCGCGGTCGGTCTGGGCGAGCTCGGGGTGGACGTCGAGGGCGCCGTCACGGCCCGGCGTCCGACCACCCGGGCCTGCCTCGACTGGACGGAGCGCCGGCCGCACCTGGCCGGGGCGCTCGGCTCCGCCGTCGGCGCACGGTTTCTCGACGCCGGCTGGGTGACCCGGCACCGCTCCGGCCGGGGCCTGGACGTGACCGAGTCGGGGCACGCGCTGGTCCGTGCGGCGTGGGGGCTCGACCTGGCCGGCGCCGCCGGCCCGTGACCGGAGCCGACGGTCAGTCGGTCGCGCGCGGCCCGCGGCCGGCGCCGCCGGTCCACTGCCGGCGGAACCAGCCCTCCCAGGTGTGCCCGCCGAACCGCTCGCCGGCGGCGACCAGCTTCTCGAAGGAGTGGTACCCGCCGGGCAGCGGGACGCGCCACGGCGCCGGCGTCGAACCACCGGCGGAGCCCTTGGCGCGGTAGCGCCGCAGCCGCGACATCCCGGCCAGCTCCTCCTCGCGCGTCGGCACGATCTCCAGCGCGATGCCCCGCTTGTCGGTCACGCGCAGGGCCCCGAAGACCTTGCTCTTGACCCAGTCGCTCGCCTTGGCCTTCAGGTGGTCGACGGGCCCGCCGATCGTGGGCAGCTCCGGCGGCAGCTCGTAGGCAGGCCGATGCGCGCCGCCTGGGTCCAGCGGACCAGGTCCCAGGACGTACCGTGCCAGAACCAGATGCCGGCGACGTCGACCACGATGCCGCGCGGCCGGGTGACCCGCCAGAACGAGGCCACGAACAGGACGCACAGGCCGCCGAACAGCAGGCCGAAGAATCCGGCGATCCACTCGACGGCGGGGTCCGGGTCGGTCACGACGGCGTAGCCGCACGCCCAGCCGAGCGGCCCGGTCAGCAGGATGCCGACCACGAGCGTGATCGCACCGAGCCGCCCGAGGTCGAGCCGGTGCGCGTCGGGCGAGAAGACCGGCGCGACACCGTCCGGCGCGACACCGTCCGCAATGTCCTGTTCTGTCACGCGCGCAGCGTAGTGCACCCCCACCCGGCCCGACTCCGTCGAGTGCTGGGGACGGGGTGGTCAGGCGGCGGCCGGAGCCGTCAGGCCCAGGAGCGCCAGGCTGTTCCGCCAGAGCGTGTCGAGCTGCGACGGGTCGTTGAACACCTTGGCGAAGAGCACGAGCCCCTCGAGCTGGGCGACGATCGCCTTGGCGGCCCCGTCGACGCCGTCGGCCAGGGGCTGCACGTCCCCGGACTCCACCGCCGCGGCGAGCCGCGCCGCGATCATCTCGATCTGCTCGTCGAAGATCTCCTGCAGGCGCAGCCGCACCGGCTCGTTCTGGGAGCTGACCTCCAGGGCGAGGTTGCCGAACAGGCAGCCCGCCACCCAGCCGGTGCCCGTCAGGGCGTCGACCTGCATCTGCGCCGTGGCGTCGAACAGGCCGCGCAGCCGCTCGAGCAGGGTGCCGGGGCCGTCGAGGATCCCGGTCCACACGCCCTTCTGCCACGACCAGTGCCGGTCGATCACGGCCAGCGCCAGCGCCTCCTTGGACGGGAAGAAGTAGTAGAACGACCCCTTGTTCACGCCGGCGCGCGCACACAGCTCCGCGACACCGATCGAACCGTAGGGACGCTGGGAGAACAGTTCCACGCCCGCTTCGATCAGGCGTTCACGACCATCTGAGCTTCTCGGCATGTTGACAGCATACGACCGGTCAACTATAACTGGGAACCCCAGTAGTTGACCGACCGTCTACCAAGGAGAGAAGACCATGAGCACTCGCAAGGTTGCCGTCATCACCGGAGCCTCCCAGGGCATCGGCGCCGGCCTGGTCGACGCGTACCGCCAGATCGGGTACGCCGTCGTCGCCAACTCGCGCTCCATCGACCGGGACGAGGCCGACGACCTCGCCGTCGTCAGCGGAGACATCTCCGACCCCGCGACCGCGGACCGGATCATCAAGACCGCCGTCGAGCGCTTCGGCCGCGTCGACACGGTCGTGAACAACGCGGGCGTGTTCATCGCCAAGCGGTTCACCGAGTACACCGCCGCGGACCTCGAGACGATGGTCGGCATCAACGTCGCCGGCTTCTTCCACCTCACGCAGCGGGCGATCCCCCTGATGCAGGCGGCCGGCGGCGGCCACGTCGTGAGCATCACCACGACCCTCGTCGAGAGCGCGCTCTCGGTGTTCCCGTCCGCCCTGGCGTCCGTGACCAAGGGCGGCATCGCCTCGGCCACGCGCGCCCTGGCCATCGAGTACGCGGCCGAGGGCATCCGCTTCAACGCCGTCTCCCCCGGCGTCATCAAGACCCCGCTGCACCCGGAGGAGACCCACGAGGCCCTCGCCGGCCTGCACCCGCTGGGCCGCATCGGCGAGGTGGACGACGTCGCCCGCGGCGTCCTCTACCTGGAGCAGTCACCCTTCGTCACGGGCGAGTTCCTGCACGTCGACGGCGGGCAGATCGCAGGCCACTGACCCGTCCGGGGCGGCCCACCCGGGCCGCCCCACGCTCGGCCGGGCACCCCGGCCACGCAGCACACCGGTCCCCGGACCGGGACAAGGAGAAGGAGAAGGATCATGCTCCAGCACGACACCAGCCGGCACGACACCGGGCGGGACGACACCCGGCGGGACGACACCGGGCGGGACGACACCGGGCGGGACGACGACGCGGTGATCTCCGCACTGCTCGACCGGTGGTCCGACGGGATCCGCCGCCGCGACCTCGCGCACATCGCCGCCCAGTTCACGCAGGACGCCCTGTTCCAGGGCTTCGACCCGGAGCCGGCGTTCGGTCGGGGCGTCGTCTCGGCGTACTACGGCAAGCAGCCGATCGGGCTCACGGCCGAGTACACGCTGATCCGCGCCACGGCCCTGGGCGACGACGCCGTGCTCGGCTACGCGGCGGTCACCTTCCACCGCCCTGACCGGGAGGTGCCGACGTACCTCACCGTCGTCGCCGTCCGCGAGGAGGACCGCTGGCTGATCAGCCACTACCACGTCTCGCGCGTGGGGTGACGGGTCAGCGGCTCGGGCCGGGCTCCGGCGCATCGTCCGCCCCGGCAACCTCCCGGGCCGACGCCGCCGCCGTGGCCTCCAGCAGGTCCGCCAGCGCGCGCAGTCGCTGCGCCACCTGCTCCCCCAGCGGCGTCAGCCCGTACTCCACGCGCGGCGGGATGGTGGTGACGACGTCGCGGGTGACCATGCCGTCCCGCTCCAGGGCCTGCAGCGTCTGGGACAGCATCTTCTCGCTGACCCCCTCGACGCGGCGGCGCAGCGCGTTGAACCGGTAGCTGCCCTCTCCCAGCGCGAGCAGCGCGAGCGACGCCCACTTGGAGGTGACCACCTCGAAGGCGGCCCGCGACGTGCAGCCGCGGGCGAAGACGTCGGTCACCAGCTCCTGCGGCGGCCCGCTCGGGCCGTCGCCCGGCAGGTCGGCGGGTTCGAGGTCGGTGATGCTCACGACACGAGGATACCGCGCACCCTCGGAATGTGGTGTACTTTCGATTCGTTAGTGCTATCCGTTGGCAACTGGCCAACGGGCCGCTCGACACACACACCGCACCGCGAACTGGAGAGAACCATGACCACCTACGCCGTCACCGGAGCCACCGGACACCTGGGCCGCCTCGTCGTCGAGGAGCTGCTGTCCCGCGGCGTGCCCGCCGCCGACGTGGTCGCGATCGCGCGCACCCCCGAGAAGGCGGCCGACCTCGCCGAGCGCGGCGTGCAGGTCCGCGAGGGCGACTACGACCGCCCGGAGACCCTGCCCGCGGCCCTGGACGGCGTCCAGCGGCTGCTGCTGGTCTCGGGCAGCGAGCCCGGCGCGCGCGTCGCGCAGCACACCGCGGTGATCGACGCGGCGAAGGCCGCCGGCGTGCAGCGCATCGCCTACACCGGCATCCTCAACGCTGACGACACCACCAACCCGCTCGCCGGGGAGCACCAGGCCACCGAGCAGGTGCTGCGCGCGTCGGGAGTCCCGGTCACCCTGCTGCGCAACGGCTGGTACACCGAGAACTACACCGAGCGGCTCGGCGAGTTCCTCGAGCGCGGCGAGATCGTGGGGGCCACGGCGGACGGCAAGGTCTCGGCCGCGCCGCGCGCCGACTACGCCGGCGCGGCGGCGTCCGCCCTGCTGGCCGACGACGCGGCCGGCTCCGGGACGACCGACGGCACCGCCCCCGTCGTCGTCCACGAGCTGGGCGGGCCCGCGTTCACGTTCGCGGAGCTGGCGGCGACGATCAGCGACGTCACCGGCACCGCGGTGACCTACCGCGACCTGTCGGTGGCCGACTACGCGGCCGAGCTCCAGCAGGTCGGCCTCGACGCCGGGACCGCCGGCTTCGTGGCCGGGCTCGACGCCTCGATCGCGGCCGGCGACCTGCAGACCGACAGCGACGACCTGGCCCGCCTCCTGGGCCGCCCCGCCACCCCGCTGGCCGACGTCGTCCGCGCCGCGCGCGCCTGAGCCGCCGCGTGCCGGTCACCCAGCCGGACGGCGAGGGGTAACGACAGACACTCCCTCATCCGCACGGCGCGTGTTGAATAGGGGCATGCGAGGAGCAATCATTCATGGAGCCGGGGACGTCCGCTTCGAGGAGCGGGCCGACCCCGAGATCGTCGAACCGACCGACGCCGTCATCCGGACCGTCGCCGCCTGCGTGTGCGGCTCGGACCTGTGGCGCTACCGCGGGATCTCCGAGGTCAAGCGGCCCACGCCGATCGGCCACGAGTACGTCGGCGTCGTCGAGCAGGTCGGCGCCGACGTCACCACCGTCAAGCCCGGCGACTTCGTGGTCGGCGGGTTCCTGCACAGCGACAACACCTGCGCGGTGTGCCGCAAGGGCATGCAGGCCAACTGCCTGCACGGGGGCGGCTACGACGGCTGCCAGGCCGAGAAGATCCGGATCCCGAACGCGGACGGCACCCTGCTCGCCACCCCCGGCGAGCCGGACGCCGACCTGATCCCGAGCCTGCTGAGCCTGTCGGACGTGATGTGCACAGGCTGGCACGCGGCCGTCTCGGCCGGCGTCGGGCCGGGTTCGAGCGTCGTGGTGGTGGGCGACGGCGCCGTCGGGCTGAGCGGCGTGCTGGCCGCGGCCCAGCTCGGCGCCACCACGATCATCGCCATGAGCCGGCACGCGTCACGGCAGAAGGTGGCCGAGGAGTTCGGCGCGACCCACATCATCGCCGAGCGCGGTGAGGAGGGCCTCGCCAAGGTGCTGGAGCTGACCGAGGGCATCGGCGCGGACGCGGTGCTGGAGTGCGTCGGCACCGCGGAGGCCCGGGCCCAGTCCGTGGAGCTGGTCCGGCCGGGCGGCATGATCGGCCTGGTCGGCGTACCGCACGGCGACCTGCCCACCGACACGCTGTTCTGGGGCAACAAGGGCATCCACGGCGGCGTCGCGCCGGTCCGCGCCTACCTGCCGCACCTGCTGGACCTGGTGTGGAAGCGCGAGATCGACCCGGGCAAGGTCTTCGACCTGACCCTGCCGCTGTCGGAGGTCGCGGAGGCCTACCGCGCCATGGACGAGCGGCGCGCGATCAAGGTGCTGCTGCAGAACTGACCACCGCCGCGCCGGGCGGGGTCGGCCGGACCAACCGCGCCGCGCCATTCCTGCCGAGGGCCGATCCGGTGGTGGCAGGTCTGGTGATGGCCGGGCGGGGTCAGTCGGGGAGCGCCGTCGTCAGGTCGACCTCGACGAGCTGGCCGGCGAAGCCGAGCACCGTGACGCCCAGGAGCGTGCTCGCGGTGGTGAACGCCTCGGCGACGGGGCCGGTGTTCAGCCGGTGCCAGACCGCCGAGAGCACGGCGCGGTCGGCGCTCGCCACGTAGACGACGGAGCGGACGACGTCCTGCGGCGCGGCGCCGACCGCGGCGAGCGCCACCAGGGCGTTGGCGGCGACCTGGTCCGCCTGCGCCAGTGGGTCGTCGGCCCCGACGAGCGCGCCGGACGCGTCGAGCGGGCACTGGCCCGCCAGGTGGGCGGTCCGGCCCTCCTCGACGATCGTCACGTGGTGGTAGCCCGGCGTCGCGTGCAGCCCGTCCGGCTGCACCCTGCTGATCCGCATCGCAGGAGTGTCGCAGGACGAGGACTCCCCCGCGACGTGTTTTCCGGCCGGGAGCGAATGCCGGGGTGACGGTGCGATGATGTTTCGTGAGAGTGGAACACCCCGTCCGTTTCGGCGAAGCGAGAGTCATGACCGAGCAGCTGGAGACCGCGCCGCCCGAGGCCCTGGAACCGTACCCGGCGCGCGAGCTGCGCTCCGACGCGCGGGACAACCGCGAGCGCATCCTCCAGGTGGCGCGCGCGACGTTCGCGGAGCGTGGCATCGACGTCCCGATGCGGGAGCTGGCCCGACGCGCCGGCGTCGGGCCGGCGACGCTGTACCGGCGCTTCCCGACCAAGGAGGCGCTGGTCACCGAGGCGTTCGGGGAGCAGATGGCGACCTGCTCGCGGATCGTCGAGCAGGGCCTGGCCGACCCCGACCCGTGGCACGGGCTCCGTGCGGTGATCGAGGAGGTCTGCGTGATGCACGCCCTGGACCGCGGCTTCACCGCGGCGTTCGTCACGGCGTTCCCGAAGGCCGTCGACTTCGCTCGCGAGCGTACGCACGCCCTGCGGTCGCTGGCCGAGCTGATCCAGCGCGCGAAGGACTCCGGCGGCCTGCGGCGCGACTTCGTGCTCGACGACCTGATCATGCTGATCATGGCGAACTCCGGCATCCGGGCCTCGTCCCGCAAGGCCGCGGTCGCCGCCTCGCGCCGGTTCGCGGCGCTGCAGATCCAGTCGATCAGCGCCCGGCCCGACGTCGCACCGCTGCCGCCCGCCGTCCGGCTGCCGCTGCTGGCCGCGATCTAGGGCTCCCCCGGCCTGGGCCTGCGACCAGCCACCTGCGACGAGCTGCCTACGACCGGTCGCGCCCGACGAAGGACCCGATCCCGTCCAGGACCCGCGACAGGCCGAACGCCCAGGCGCGCTCGGCGTCGTGCAGACCGCCGTACTGGCTCGTCGCGGCGGTGCCGACCCGCGCGGCCAGCGCGTAGCGGTCCCCCAGGACCCGTGCCATGTGGGGCGCGTGCTCCGCCCACCACCGGGCGTCGTCCTGGCCGGAACGCTCGGGGAGCGACCGCCAGGCGAGCAGGCCGGCCGTGGCATCCCGGGCGTAACCCAGCACCAGGGTCAGCACGAGGTCCATCTCGACGTCGCTCAGCCCGATCCCGTCGACGGCGCGCAGCTCGGCGTCGTACTTGGCGATCGTCCCCGGCCCGAGCGGAGGCCTGCTCTCGAACCGGCCCAGCAGCCACGGATGCCGCTCGAAGAGCGCCCGGTTCTCGTCCGCCACCCGCTCCAGCCGCGGGCGCCAGGCGTTCCCGTCGCCGGTGTCGCCCGCGCCGTCCGGCCCGCCCGCATCGTCGTAGCGCACCTCGGCGAGCACCCGGTCGACCATGAGGTCGAGCAGCTCCGCCTTGTCCCGCACGTGCCGGTAGAGCGACATGGCACCCACACCCAGCCGGTCGGCGACACGCCGCATCGAGAGGCTGTCCAGGCCCCCGTCGTCCGCGACGTCCACGCCCGCCGCCACGATCCGGTCGAGGCCCAGCCCGGGCTTGCGGCCGAGCCCGGAGGACTCCCGTGTGCCCCACAGCAGGTCCAGGGTCCGCACCCGGTCCCGCTCGTCGCCTGCCTCTGCCATGCGTCGCCTCCTCCGGCTCGTCGCCCGCGCTGCACATCACCCGTACGGCACGTCGCCCGCGCGGCGCGTCGGCATCGACTATAGTTTGCGTACGCCGTACCCAAATGGAGCGCCGGGCGCGCCGACGGCGACACCATCAGGGAGGCACCAGTGGTAGCAGCAGCGTTCCGAGTGGGTCTGCGGGTGGACGACGTCGTCGCGGCGGCGGAGCTCTACCGGGGCTTCGGCTTCGAGGAGGTGGGCTCGGTCCCGGGCCCCGACGGCGGTCCGGTGATGACGATCCTGGCGCGCGGCGAGGTGCAGCTCATCGTCGACGCCCTGGTCGGCATGCCGTTCCCGGACAGCGAGCGCGAACGGCTCACCCAGCGCGGCCCGCGCGGGCTCGGCGTGGCCGTCGGCCTGGGCGTGGACGACCTGGCCGCGAGCTACGACTACTGCCGGGCATCCGGCTGCACCATCACGTCGGAGCCGGCCGACGAGGCCTGGGGCGACCGCGTGTTCGAGTGCGTCGACCCGTTCGGATACCAGTGGGAGTTCTCCGAGCCCCTCAAGGACTGGGACGCCTCCACGGGCCTGGACGCCGCACAGGAGAGCTGGTTCGGCAGTCAGGCCTGAGCGGGGTGCGCGGGCGCCGAGCCGTCGTCGAGCGCGCCGCGCACCTCGCGCACGATGCGCGCCATCGCCTCCTCGGCGGCCTCGGCGTCGCCCGCGGCGACCGCCCGGGCCACCGCCTCGTGCGCGTCGAGCGCCTCCGGCACGGGGTAGGCGGGCATGAGTCCGAGGTGGATGCGCCCGGAGATCACGACGGCGACGACGTCGGCGAGCGCACTGAACAGCTCGTTGCCGCTGGAGCGCATGAGCAGCTCGTGCATGCGGATGTCGAGCGCGAGGAACTCCGCGCCGTCACCCTCGCCGGCCTCGCCCAGCTTGCGCATCTGGCTCGCGGTGGCGACGAGCTCGTCGCGCACCGCCGCCGTCGAGCCGCGGGCCGCCCCGGCCGCCGCCCGCGGCTCGACGGCCTGGCGCAGCTCGGTGAGGGAACGGAGCTGCGACGTGCGGCCCGGGCCGTCCAGGCGCCACGCGATGACCCGGGGGTCGAGCACGTTCCAGGCCGAGTGGGGCAGCACGACGATCCCCACCCGAGGGCCGGACCGGACCAGCCCGAGACCTTCGAGCAGGCGCATCGCCTCGCGCGCGACAGTCCGGGACACCCCGAACTCGCTGCCGATGCCGTCAAGCGTGAGCGCGGCACCCGCCGGCAGCTCACCACCAGTGATGCGCCGGCCCAGAGCGTCGAGGACGGGACTGTGCAGCACTGGGGGCATCCTCACAGCCTAGTTGGCACCATCACGGGCGGCCGATTGGTCACACCATTGGTGACATGAATCACGCACGAATGGTGTCATCAATGGGTGAAGATAGGTGCCATGGACACAGACGTCACCGAGACAGCGATGTTCTCGCCCCAGACAAGCGGCGGGGCCGACCCCGCCGGAACCGTTCCCGCACCCCGTGCCATCGTCGTGATGGGCGTGGCCGGCTCGGGCAAGACCACGGTCGCCGCCCTCCTCGCCGGCCGCCTGGGGGCGTCGTTCGCCGAGGGCGACGACTTCCACTCGCCCGAGAACGTCGCCAAGATGGCCGCAGGCCATCCCCTGGACGACGAGGACCGCTGGCCCTGGCTGCGTGGCATCCGCGACTGGTTCGCCAAGGAGCTGAACGAGGGCCGCAGCGCCGTCGTGCCGTGCAGTGCCCTGCGCCGCAGCTACCGCGACCTGCTGGAGACGGCGGGCAGCGGCACGAACGGCGGCGTGCAGTTCGTGCACCTCACCGGCTCGTACGACCTGCTGCGCACCCGCATCCAGGGCCGCGCCGGGCACTTCATGAAGCCCGAGATGCTCGACAGCCAGCTCGCCGCGCTGGAGCCCCTGGCGGACGACGAGCCCGGGTTCTCCGTGGACGTCACGCCGCGCCCGGACCAGATCGTCGACGAGATCCTGCACCTGCTGGGAGAGGACGCCTGATGCTCGGCACCACTGCCCTCACCATCTCCGCCGCCGCGGCGGACACCGCCCCGACCGCCTCGACCCCGCAGCTCGTCCTCGCCGCGCTCATCGGCATCGTCGTCATCGTCGGACTCATCGTCTGGCTCAAGATGCACCCGTTCCTCGCGCTCGTGCTCGGTTCGGGCGTGCTCGCGATCGTGGCCGGGGTGGGCCTCACGGACACGTTCACCAGCTTCACGGCCGGCCTCGGGTCCACCGTCGCCGGCGTCGGGGTGCTCATCGCGCTCGGCGCGATCATCGGCAAGCTGCTCATCGACTCGGGCGGCGCCGACCGGATCGTCGACACGATCCTGGACCGGACGCCCGTACGGCGTCTGCCCTGGGCCATGGCGCTCATCGCGTTCGTGGTCGGCATCCCGCTGTTCTTCGAGGTCGGCGTGGTGCTGCTGATCCCGGTCGTGATGATCGTGGCGCGCCGCATGCGCGCCAACCCCGTCCTGGTCGGTATCCCGGCCCTCGCCGGGCTCTCCGCGTTGCACGGCCTCGTGCCGCCGCACCCCGGGCCGCTGCTCGCCATCGACGCGCTCGGCGCCAACCTGGGCCTCACGCTGGGCCTCGGCCTGCTGGTCGCGATCCCGACGGTGATCATCGCCGGGCCGCTGCTCGCCATCCCGCTCACCCGCTGGGTCAAGCTGGACCCGCCCACCACCGTGCTGGGCATGTCCGACGACGCCGCGGGCGGCACGGGCACAGGCGGCACGGGCGCGGGCGGCACCGGTGGCACGGGCGGCTCGCCGTCGTCCGATGGCACCGGGAACGCCACGGCCACCGCTACCGCGACGGGCACCGCGACCGGCACCATGCTGCGCAAGCCGTCGTTCGGCATCTCGGTCCTGGTCGTGCTGCTCCCCGTGATCCTGATGCTCGCGCGGTCCGTGGTCGAGATCTCGGGCGCCGCCGAGACGGGCTACGGCACCGTGCTGGAGTTCCTCGGCGAGCCGCTCGTGGCGCTGCTCATCACGTCGCTGTTCGCGCTGTTCGCCTTCGGCACCGCCGTCGGCCGCACGCGTCAGCAGCTCGGCGACCTCGTCGGCTCCTCGTTCGCGCCGATCGCCGGGATCCTGCTCATCGTGGGCGCGGGCGGCGGCTTCAAGCAGACGCTCGTGGACTCGGGTGTCGGCGACGTCATCGCGTCAGGCATCGCCGACGCCGGGATCACCCCGCTGCTGGCGGGCTGGCTCGTGGCGGCGCTCATCCGCATCGCCACCGGTTCGGCCACCGTCGCGACCATCACCGCCGCGGGCATCATGGCGCCCCTGGCCGCGGGCCTCGAGCCCACCCAGGCCGCGCTGCTCGTGCTCGCCGTCGGCGCGGGCTCGGTGTTCCTCTCCCACGTGAACGACGCCGGGTTCTGGCTCGTCAAGGAGTACTTCGGCATGACGGTGGGCCAGACGTTCAAGACCTGGTCGCTGATGGAGTCCGTGCTCTCGGTCGTCGCCCTGCTGGTGGTCCTGCTGCTCGGGATCTTCGTCTAGCGCCCCGCGTTCGTCCAGCACCCCGCGTTCGTCTGGCACCCGGGCCGGCGGCTCGTCGAGACCCGTCAGAAACGCACGGACGTGTCAGACCGTCAGGTCACCGGAGTGACCCGAGGGTCTGACACGTCCGCCGGGATCCCGTCACCAGGTGAGGTGGGTGTCGCCCTTCTTGACCTGGAAGACGTGCGGCAGCTTGCCCGGGACAGTCACCGTGATCGTGGTGCGGGACGTCGTCGTGACGTCCATGGCGTTCCCGCCGCGGGCGGCGTCCAGCACCACGTCCCGGGCCACGATCCGCCCGCCCTCGGCGCGCACCACCGTGCGGCCGTCACGCTCCAGCGTCGTCGTGCGCGGACCCGCCGTCACCGACCACGCGTGCCCCTTCAGGGGCACCTCCGAGACCGTGTTGGTGCCGGGCAGGCCGAGGGTGCCGAAGCGGAAGCCTGCGGCGTCGCCCCACGGCTCGTCCGCGATCAGCTCCTGCGTGCTCATCAGCGGCATCAGGTTGGACCACGAGTAGGTGCGCCACGCGGTGTCGGTCGCCACGTTGTTGATGAGCTGGCCCGGCTCGGGGTCGAAGTACTCCGGGAACCAGCCGATCTCCTGGTACGAGGTCAGCCACATCCGCGTCGACTTCGTCGCCAGCTCGGCGGCCGCCTCGTCCAGGCCGTACCGCTTGAGGCCGTCGTAGACCGTGGCGTTCATCGGGGGCCAGGCGGCGCCCTGCCACTCCTCGCACGAGTCCTCCTCCCCCGGCGACTGGAAGTACCGGTAGGCCTCGGTCGACTCGTTGGCTCGCCCGGCGCAGAACGCCGGGTCGTTGCGCGCCACGCTCGGGATCACGAACTCGCCGCCGTACTCCTCCGGGTTCTCCAGGTGGTCGCGGACCAGGATCTCCGCGCGCTCCGGCGTCGCCAGCCCGCCGAACAGCGGGTAGAAGACCGTGGGCGTGTTGGTGGGCTCCCAGCTCCCGTCGAGGTACCGGTTGAGGTAGAGGCCGCGCTCCTCGTTCCACAGGTGCTCGTTCATGCGCACCTCGAGCCGCTCGTGCAGCGCGGCGTACCGCTCGGCCCCGGCGGTGTCGCCGAGCACCGTGGCCATCTGCGCCAGGTTCTCGGCCATGAGGCCGTAGTAGGAGTTGAGCGCGACGTCGGTCAGGTTGGTGTTCTCCCGCGTGTCGGTGCCGCCGTCGCGCGGGACCTCGACGTAGTTCCAGTACTGCGGGCTGTCGTCGAGGCCCAGGTGGTTGCCGCGGCCGCCGCGGCGCTCCTCGACCCACGGGCTCTCCAGGAGCCCGTCCTGGTTCGTGTCGAACTCCGGCATCCGCTCGATGTACCGCGTCATGATCGGGTAGACGAGCTCCAGGATGCTGCGGTCCCCCGTGCGCGTGTACGCCCGCCAGGCCGCGTAGGTGTGCATCGGCCCGGCGTGGAGCTGGTCGTAGCGCGGGCCCTTCTGGTCGTAGAAGTCGCGGATGTGGTCGAGCGCCGTGGCCGGGTCGACGCTCAGCTCGGTGATCGCGTCCCAGGCGGAGTCCCAGCCCAGGAAGATGTCGTCACCGCCGCCGCCGAGGCCCCACATGACGAACGACCGGTCGTACTTCTCGTCCCAGTTGTCGTTCAGCGACATCGCGTCGCGCAGGTACGTCGCCGCCTGGCCGGTCGGGCCGCGGCCGTTCAGGGTGTCGTCGTCGGCCCGCGCCTCGGCGCGGTCCAGGATCCGCGTCACGTCCCCGGTGCTCAGCCGGGACCGGTCGGGTGCCGCGGTCGAGACCGCGGCGTGGAACGCGACGGTCTCGCCCGCCTCCAGCGTGTACCGCTGCGCGACGGCGCCCTCGCCCGCCGCGTACTCCTTGCCGGCCAGACCCTTGAGCAGCTCGGCGACGTTCGCGTAGCCGGTGGTCTCCTCGGGTGTCTCGGTCGAGTCGAGCCGGAAGCTGCCCACCTCGGACGCGTCGCGCACGCCCGCCGACGTCGCGACGATCGAGCGCTCCCCCTCGGGGCGATACGTGCTGGGCTCCGCCCACGGCGGGCTGGCCTGCAGGAACACCTCGGTGTCGTCGGTCAGCGCGGTGGCCGAGCCCACGATCTCGCCGTCGTCCGTGGTCGAGAACCGCAGCCGGACGGTGCGGGTGTCGCGCACGGCCGCCTCGTACGCGGCCTCCTGGACCGGCAGCTGCTCGCGCGCCTCGGCGACCTCCGCCTCGGACCAGTCCTCGGGATGGGCCAGGACGGCGCGCAGGGCTCCGATCGTCTCGGGCGTGATGTTCCGGTTGTCGGTGGTCATGTCGATCTCGTAGTACGAGCCGTCGGGCGTGACCGTCCCGATGCGCTTGATCCACGGGACCATGTTGTCGTCGAGCACCCGGCCGGCAGGCGTCACCATGTTGAACGCCAGCGAGAACCGGGCGTGCCCCTCGCCGACCAGGAGTGCGCCGTCGAACTCCTGCTCCTTGAATCCCGGCAGGGCGAACGGGAGGGAGCGCGGGGCGTACTCGTCCTCGGGCCCGCCGCCCCCGGTACCGGCGGCTCCGGCGACCTGCGTGCCGGCGGTGCCGGCGTCGGCAGCGGTGCCGGTGCCGGCGTCGGCAGCCGGCGCGCCCGCCGCGAGCGGGACGGTGACCAGGGCGCCGGCCACGAGGGCGGCTCCGAACCTGGCAGTCGTTCGTCGGCTCATCAATGAACCCTTCACGTCGATGTGAACGCTAACAACCCGAACAGTAGGCGTTGGTCACATGACATACAAGTGCCAAGTTGTCCGGATGGTCCCTCGGTTGCACGATCGGGCGCGGGCGACCGCTCAGCCGCGCAGGTAGGCGAGCACGGCCCGCACCCGGCGGTGCCCGGTCTCGTCGGCGGTGAGGCCGAGCTTGGCGAACACGTTCCCGATGTGCTTGGCCACCGCGGCGTCGCTCACCACGAGCCGCGCGGCGATCTCGGGGTTCGACCGGCCCTCGGCCATGAGCGCGAGCACCTCCCGCTCGCGGGGCGTCAGGACGTCCAGCGGGGACGCACGCCGGTCGAGCAGCGACCGGACGATCTGCGGGTCGATCACCGTGCCACCGGACGCGACGACCTCCAACGACGTCATGACGTCGCTCACGCGGCCGATCCGGTCCTTGAGCAGGTAACCGATCCCACCGGAGGAGCCCGCGAGCAGGTCCCGCGCGTAGGCGTCGGCGACGTACTGCGAGAGCAGCACGACGGGCAGGGCCGGGAAGTGCCGCCGGAGCTCGACCGCCGCGTCGATGCCGTCGTTCTCCAGCCGGGGCGGCATCCGGACGTCCGTGATCACCAGGTCGGGCAGCTCGCCGTGGGCGCCGTCGGCGAGCACCAGCCGCACGAGCTCGCCGGCGTCGCCCGTCACGTGCACCACCTCGTGCCCCACGCGTTCGAGCAGCGAGACCAGTCCGTCCCGCAGCAGCACCGAGTCCTCCGCCAGCACGACCCGCACGTCAGGCCGCCCCGGTCGGTCCGGCGGGCACCACGGCGGGCGCACGAGCGGGCAGGAGCAGGGCGACAGTCGTCGGGCCGCCGGCCGGGCTGGACACCGTCAGGTTTCCGCCGGCCGCCTCGGCACGCTCGCGCAGGCCGGCGAGGCCGGTCCCGGTGCGCGGGTCCGCGCCGCCCACGCCGTCGTCGTGGACCCGGACGGTCAGCACGTCGCCGTCCTGCGCCACCTCGACGCCGGCACCGCGCGCCCGGCTGTGGCGCGCCACGTTCGTCAGGGCTTCGCTGACGACGAAGTAGGCGCAGAGCTCGACCTCGGCGTCGAACCGGTCCTCCACCGCGCTCGTCAGCGTCACCGGGACGGGCATGCGTGACGTCAGCTCGTGCACGGCGGGGGTCAGCCCGTGGTCGGCGAGCACCCGGGGATGGATTGCACGGACCGTCGAGCGGAGGTCGTCGAGCGCGGCCTCAGCGAGGTCGTGCGCCCGGTCGAGCCGGCCTTTCAGCCGCGCGACGTCGACACCTGCCCGGGCCAGCTCGTCGGCGTCCAGCTCCGCGAGATCCAGCTCCGCGGAGCCGAGGGCGATGGCGAGGGTCACCAGCTTCTGCTGGGCGCCGTCGTGCAGGTCACGCTCGATGCGGCGCAGGTCGCCCTCGAACGACCGGACGAGGTTCGCCCGCGACGCCGTCAGCCGGGCGATCTGACGACGCAGCTCGTCGCCGCGGGGCGCGAGCAGGATCCGCGCCAGCGCGCCCTGGGCCAGCGCGAGCAGCCCGACCGTGTAGCCCAGCGCCGGGAGGCTGAGCACGGCGACGGCGAAGCCGAGCGCGACGCCCGCCGGGTTCGCGTCCCAGACGGGATCGCCCGCGATCACCCGTTCCGGGATCGTCACCGCGGCCGACACCGCCGCGACGACCAGCAGGTGCGCTCCGGCGCACGCCCAGCCGACCACCAGGCAGGCCGTCACGTAGAGGACCTCGCGCCAGGTCGCCGCCTCCCCGAGGCGCAGCCGGACCAGCTCCTGCGTGTGCGGGTCGGCGATCCGGTCCTGTCCCAGCAGGGAGACGCGGAACCGGTCGAGCCGGGCGATCAGGGGGCTGCACACCAGCGTGGCGACCACCAGGAGGGCGACCAGGGCGTACAGCGACTGCGACCGCAGGAGGCCGCTGAAGATCAGGATCACGAACGGCCCCGTGATCAGCGCGCTCGTGAGGGTGAACAGCCAGGCACGGGGCAGCCACGCGGACACCAGGTACCCGGGCCGGCGCAGGGCGAGGGCGAGGCTGTCGGGTCGGCGCACGCCCTCACGGTACCGCCGGAGGGTACGGCCGAAGAGGGCGCGCGGTGGACCCCGGGGGTAGTGCCAGGTCTACCCCCGGCATCGTCCGCACGCCCGTGACCAGGGGGATCGCCCCCGCTGGGATGAGAGGCATGGTGATCACGGGCCCCGATGGACCCCCTCCGCGTCCCCGCCGTCCGGCTGCTCCGGCCAGCATGTCCTCCGCCGTCCTGCCCGCGCTGTCGCTCGCGCTGGCCTGGGGCGGGCTCGCCGCGCTCGCGTGGCTCGCACTTGCCGCGGGCGCCCCGCCGTCGACCCCCGCACTGTGGGTGACCATGCCGCCGGCCGCCGGCGCGATCGCCGCGGCATGGCTGGTCGGGGCACGGGCCGCCCTGCTGCTGGCCGCGTCGTGCCGGTCGCGGCACCCCTCCGTCGGGTCGCGGGCACGGGAGGCGCGCCTCGACCTCGACTCGGTCGTCGCCCTCCTGTACCCGACGGCGGACGACTTCCGGCCCGACGTGGTGCGCCGGAGCATGCGGCAGTCCCACGGGCGGGTCCGGACGGTGATCCTGGACGACTCGCGCACCAGCGAGGCCCTGGCCGCGGTCGACGCCTTCGCCGCGGGCTGCGCGCCGGGCGCCGTGGAGGTCGTGCGGCGGGCGGACCGGCGGGGTTTCAAGGCGGGCAATCTCAACAACTATCTGCGCCACCACGCCGACGCGGTGGACGCCGTGGTGATCCTTGACGCCGACCAGGAGATCGGCCCGGACTTCGTCCGCACCGCGCTGCGCCACCTCCGCGCCTACCGCGGGGTCGCCGTGGTGCAGGGCGAGATCCGCTCGCGGCGCGGCGGCACCCGGTTCGTCCACGACTTCCGCGGGATGTTCGACGCCCACCTGCGCGCGATGTCGGCGGGCCGGTCCGCGCTCGGCATCGCCACGTTCGCCGGTCGCGGTGCCCTGCTCGACGTCGGCGCCCTGCGTGCGGCCGGCGGCTTTCCCGAGGTCGTCGCCGAGGACGCCGCGCTGACCCTGGAGCTCGCCGGTCGCGGGCACGCGGTCCGGTACGTGCCGGACCTGGTCTCCGTCGAGGACGCGCCCACGGACCACGCGGCGTTCACCACCCAGCTCGGCAAGTTCACGGAGGGGGCCATGCAGCTCCTCGGCCGCAGCGGCGGTCTGCTGTTCGACCCGCGGCTCCGCCCCGCGCGGCGGCTGGACGTGTTCGTGGACCTCGCCTCGCCGCTGGTGGGCGCTGCCATGACGGTCTCGCTGTTCGCGTTCGCCGTCGCGGCAGCGGCCGGCGGGGGTGCCAGCCAGGCGCCGGGCCTGCCTGTCCCGCTCGGCGCCTCGCTCGGGATCCTCGGCGCGGTGCCGCTGCTGCCCGAGGCGCTCCGTCTGATCCGGTCGCGAGGCCGGTCGCGAAGCCGGTCGGAGGGCCGGTCGGAGGGCCGGTCGACCGCCATCTCCGTCGCCGGCTCCGTGCTGGCCGCGATCTCCTTCCTCGTGCGGGGCGCCATGCTCTACGCGTCCGTGGCCGTCGTCGCGCTGCGCGCCGTCCTGCGGGTCGCCGCGGGGAACGGCGCCAGGTTCGTGGTCACACCCAAGGAGAACGCCGACCCGGGCCTGCGTTCCAGCCTCCGCCGACGCCGGCCCGAGCTCGCCGCCGCGAGCGCCGCGCTCGTCACCGCCGTGCTGCTGACCGGGACGGTCGCGCCGGCCGGGATCTTCTGCGCCGTCGCCGTCACCGCCGTCGGCTACTCGTGGCTGGGCGGGCGTCCAGCGCAACGACGTCCAGCGCAACGACGTCCAGCGCAACGACGCCAGGACCCTTGACTGCGTAGTCAGGACGTGGTTCGCTCGCCCAGGTTGACTACGTAGTCAGCCGAGAGTCCGACCACGAGCAGGGCCACGAGTCAGAGGGTGGGACAGGGGCGGGATCCGAACAGGCTCACGGCCCGGCCGAGACACGGTCCGAGCACAGCGAGGGAGCTGGTCCATGGGCGCCGCACAGCGCGTGTCGATGACGGACGTCGCCCGTCGCGCCGGCGTCTCGCAGAAGACCGTCTCGCGCGTGGTCAATCGCGAGCCCCACGTGGCGGACGCGATCCGCACGCGGGTCCAGGCGGTGATCGAGGAGCTGGGCTTCCGCCCGAATGCGGCGGCCCGAGCCCTGGTCACCCGCCGGAACCGGCGCATCGGCATGGTCACGATGGGCACCGCGCTGTACGGTCCGACGTCGATCCTTCAGGGCGTCGACGCCGCCCTGCGGGGCTCCGGCTACCACCTGAGCGTCGCGCGCACGCAGGGCGGCGGCGTCGCCGACCTGCAGGCCGCGATCGACGAGCTCGTCACGCAGGACGTCGCGGGCCTCGTGCTCTCCGAGCCGATCGACCTCGGGCACCCGGAGCTGCGCCTGCCGGGCGGGCTGCCGGTCCTCACGTTCGGCTCGCCGACGACGGCGGACGAGTCCGCCGGAACCCGTCCCGACGAGCTGGTGCTGGGCGCCGACGAGCTGGCCGGGGCCCGGGCTGCCACCGGGCACCTGCTGGCGCTCGGGCACCGCACCGTGCACCACGTCGCGGGCACCGCGGGCTGGTCCGCCACCGCCCGCCGGATCGCCGGCTGGCACAGCGCGCTGGCCGACGCCGGGGTGGCCGCGCCCGAGGTGGTGCACGGCGACTGGAGCCCCCGCTCCGGCTACGAGGCGACCACCGAGCTGCTGCGCCGCGCCGGCTCCGACGCCGGCACCGGCACTGGCACCGGCACCCCCGTCACCGCGATCTTCGCTGCCAACGACCACATGGCGATCGGAGCCGTCCGGGCCGTGGAGCTGGCCGGACTCCGGGTGCCGCACGACGTCAGCGTCGTGGGCTTCGACGACGCACCGGAGGCCGAGTACCTGTCCACTCCCCTGACGACCGTGCGCCAGGACTTCGCCGAGGTGACCTGCCTGGCCGTGCACCGGCTGCTCCGCGCCGTGGAGGGCCGGCCGCCCGCGGAGCGGCACCGGCTGGTCCCCACCCAGCTCGTGGTCCGGGAGAGCACGGCGCCGCCGCCTGAGACCACGCCGCCTGAGACCACGCCGCCCGCAAGCACACCACCCGACAACCCGCACCCCTGACCCGCACACCGACCCGCACAGACCCGAGAGGCCGTCATGAGCCCCCTGCACCACCTGACCGACGGCGTCCTGTTCGGCGCCGCGTACTACCACGAGTACCACCGGCCCGAGGACCAGCGGACCCGGCGCCTGGAGAAGGACCTGGACCTCATGGTCGAGGCCGGGTTCTCGGTGATCCGGGTCGGCGAGTCGGTCTGGTCCACGTGGGAGCCCGAGAACGGGCGCTTCGACCTCGACTGGCTCCAGCCCGTGCTCGACGGCGCGCACGAGCGCGGCATCAGGGTGGTGCTCGGCACGCCCACGTACGCGGTGCCGATGTGGCTGGCGCGGCTGTACCCGGAGATCAACGTGGTGCGTGCGGACGGCCGGGCGATGGGCTGGGGCGCGCGCCAGGAGATCGACTACACGCACCCGGCGTTCCTGTTCCACGCCGAGCGGGTGATCCGCGCCGTCGTCGCGCGGTACGCGGCCCACCCCGCCGTCGTCGGCTTCCAGGTGGACAACGAGCCCGGCAACGAGATCTTCCACAACCGGCAAGTCTTCGAGCGGTTCGTCGACCACCTGCGCAGCAGGTACGGGTCGGTCGAGCGGCTGAACGACGAGTGGGGGCTGACGTACTGGTCGCACCGGCTGTCGTCGTGGGCGGACCTGTGGACGCCGTCGGGCAACGCGCAGCCGCAGTACGCGCTCGCCTGGCGCCGGTTCCAGGCACAGCTCACCACGGACTTCATCGGCTGGCAGGCCGACGTCGTGCGGGAGTACGCGCGCGAGGACCAGTTCGTCACCACCTGCATCTCGTACGAGCGCCCGGGCGTGCAGGACGACGCGCTCACCCGCGAGCTGGACGTGACCGCAGGCAACCCGTACTACCGGATGCGCGACCACCTGGCCCTGCCCCCGAGCGCCGACCCGGGCCAGACCTGGATGACGACGGGCACGTGGTCGCTCTACGCCACGGCGGACCGGATGTACGCCTCGAAGCAGGCGCCCTTCCTCGTCACGGAGACCAACGCGCAGGCGATCGGCGGACCCTGGCTGAACGAGCCCGCCTACGACGGCCAGTGGCGCCAGGCCGCCTGGGCGCTGGTCTCGCGCGGCGCGACCATGATCGAGTACTGGCACTGGCACACGCTCCCCTACGGCACCGAGACGTACTGGGGCGGCGTGCTGCCGCACTCGCTGGAGCCGGGGCGGGTCTACCGGCAGGTCGCGGAGCTCGGCGCCGAGCTGCGGACGGCCGGTTCCGCGGTGGCGAACCTGACGCCGGACGCCGACGTCGCCCTGGTCTGGTCCAACCCGAGCAAGTGGTCGCTGGCCGAGTTCCCGCAGCTCGGCGGTGGCGCCGGCCCGGACCCGCGCGGCTGGCACCGGATCTTCGACGCCTTCTACCGCGGGGCGTTCGACGCCGGCCTGCAGGCGCGGCTCGTGCACGACGCCCAGCTCACCGACGCCACCCCCGAGGACGCCGCGCGCGAGCATCCTGTGCTGGTCGCGGCGGGCGTGACGATCGCCGACGACGCCTGGCTGCAGTGGCTGGAGCGCTACGCGACGGCCGGCGGCCACCTCGTGCTGGGCATCCGGACCGGGTACGAGGACGAGGAGGCCCGCGCCCGGGCGGAGCGCAAGCCCGCGCACCTCAGCGCGGCGGCCGGCGTCTTCTACGACGAGTTCGCCACAATCGACGCGCCGCTGCCCGTGCACGCCGCGGCCGGGTTCGACGTGGCCGACGGCGCGCTCGCCGGCGCGCACGCGACGAGCTGGGTCGACGGGCTGCAGGTCCTGGACGCCGAGGTGCTGGTCGGCTACGAGCACCCGCACTTCGGCCGCTGGCCCGCCGTGACCACCCGCGCGCACGGCGCGGGCCGGGTCACCACGGTGGGCACCGTGCCCGACCCGACGCTGGCCCGGGCGGTGCTCGACTGGGTGGCGCGGCACAGCGGTCCGGCGGACGGGCGGGTGGCCGACGCCGCCCCGCGGTGGCGCCCCCAGTCGCCGTCGCAGACGGTGACCGGCGCGCGGAACCCGGCGGGCGAGCGGGTGCGGTTCGTGCACTCGTGGTCCTGGGACCCGAGCGCCTTCGTGCTGCCGGGCGCGGTCCGCGACCTGCTCAGCGGTGAGGATCTGGCCGAGGGCGAGCGGCTCGAGCTCGGCCCGTGGGACGTCCGGGTGCTGCTGGAGGTGTGAGCGGCCGGACGTGCGAGCGGCCGGACGTGCGAGCGACCTGGGCGCTAGGGCCTGTCCTGTGAATGGCCTGGTCACAGGACAGGCCCTAGTCCGGCTCGTGCTCCGTGCTCGCGAGGTCGTCGAGGAACCGCGCGACGATCTCCCGCTCCTTGGGCGTCAGCCGCGCCGCGGCGTCGAACCGCCGGGCGTGGCTGCGCCCCACGGTCTCCCGCGCCGCCCGCCGCGTCTCGACGGACACCTCGATCGCGAGGCTGCGCCGGTCGGACGGGTGGGGGAACCGGTGCACGTGGCCGCCCGCGGCGAGCCGGTCGATCAGCTTCGTGGTCGAGGCGGTGGTGATGCCGAGGTGCTCGGCGATCGCGCCCGGCGTCACGATGCGCCCGTGGTTCTGCATGGCGATGATGAAGCGCAGGGCCCGCATGTCGGTCTCGCCGAGCTTCATGTATCGACGCGACGCCTCGCTCATGCGGCGCTCGGTCTCGTGCCAGCCGCGCAGGGCCTCCAGGACGCGCACGACCTGGTCGACGTCCCGCTCGTCCATGCCGGCCCGGTGCACGATCTCCTCGTCCGGGTCCATGACTCGGGGGTCCAGCATCGACGGCTGGGACTCGGTATCCGGCACGGGTTCTGGCTCCACGCTCGGATTTTACCCCTGCACATACTGCGTCATACACTTGAATATAGCCTGGCTAGCTAAAATTCCTGGCAACCCTGGCATGACTGTGCCCCGAACCGCCTGCCCGCGCCCTGTGCGGGGAGCGGGCACCCACACCTCAGAGAAGGAGCCGACGACGCCCATGAGGCTCTGGTCGCTCGATCCCGCACTGCTCGACCGCCAGGGGCTCGTCGCCTGCTGGCGCGAGGCGCTCCTGGCGCAGGCCGTACTCCTCGGCCGGACCGCGGGATACACCGCACACCCCCAGCTCGAGCGCTTCTCCGCGCACCCGGACCCGGTCGCCGCCATCTCCAGCTACCTCCACGGGGTGCGGGACGAGGCGACGCGGCGGGGCTACCGGTTCGACGCCGAGCGGATCGCGCAGCCGCTGGACCCGAGCACGCGCGACGACCGCAGGATCGTCGTGACCACCGGGCAGCTCGACCTCGAGCGGCAGCACCTGCTGCGCAAGCTCGCCGTCCGCTCGCCCGAGTACCGGCCGAGGCTCGCCTCCACCGGCACGCCCGCCGCCCACCCGCTGTTCGTCGCCGTGCCCGGCGACGTGGCGAGCTGGGAGCGGGTCGTCGCATGAGCACCGCACCCACCTCCGGCCCGTCGACACCCGGCCCTCGCACCATGACCTCGCGCGTACCGCGCTGGCTCCGGGTGACCCTGCCCGCCGTCCTCATCCTCGTCTGGCTCGTGGGCGCCTCCGTGGGCGGCCCGTACTTCGGCCGGATCGACGAGGTCTCCTCCAACGACCGCACCGCCTACCTGCCCGAGACCGCCGAGGCGACCGAGGTGCAGGAACGACTCTCGGGCTTCACCGAGGGCGACGCGATCCCCGCGCTGGTCGTCTTCGTCTCGCCGGACGAGCTGTCCGACGACGACCTCACCACCTTCGGTGACCGGCTGACCGCGGTCGGCGACCTGGACGTGGTGGACGGCGACGTCTCCCCCGCCATCCCGTCGGACGACGGCGTCGCCGCCCAGGCGTTCGTGCCGCTGTCGGGCGACGCCGACGTCGGCGAGGCGACCGCCGAGCTGCGCGAGACCCTCGCCGAGGACCTGCCCGCCGACGTCGACCTGTACGTCACGGGCCCCGCGGGCTTCACCAGCGACCTGGCGTCGGCGTTCGCCGGGATCGACGGCCTGCTGCTCGGCGTGGCGCTGTCCGCGGTGCTGGTCATCCTGATCATCGTCTACCGATCGCTGCTGCTGCCCCTGGCGGTGCTCGCCACCAGCATGTTCGCGCTGTGCATCGCGCTGCTCACGGTGTGGCACCTGGCGAACTCCGGCGTGCTGCTGCTCAGCGGGCAGACCCAGGGCATCCTGTTCATCCTCGTGATCGGCGCGGCCACGGACTACGCGCTGCTGTACGTGGCGCGGTTCCGCGAGGAGCTGCTGCACACCCCGGACAGGTGGACCGCGACGCTGCGCGCGCTGCGCGGCTCGGTCGAGCCGATCCTGGCCTCGGGCGGCACCGTCATCGCCGGCCTGCTCTGCCTGGTGTTCAGCGAGCTGCGGTCCAACAGCACGCTGGGACCGGTCGCCGCCGTCGGCATCGCCTTCTCGATGCTCGCCGCGCTGACGCTGCTCCCGGCCCTGCTGCTGGCGTTCGGCCGGGCGGCGTTCTGGCCGCGGCGCCCCGTCTACGACCCCTCCGCGGCGGAGTCCGGCGCCGAGGAGGTCGGGCTGTGGGGACGGGTCTCGCGCGCGATCCGCTCCAGGCCGCGCACCATCTGGATCACGACGGCGGCGGTGCTCGCTCTCGGTTGCCTGGGGATCACCCAGCTCCAGGCCTCGGGCGTGCCGCAGTCGGAGCTCGTCCTGGGCTCCTCCGAGGCACGCGACGGGCAGGAGCGGCTCGCCGAGCACTTCCCGGCCGGGTCGGGCAGCCCGGTCTACGTGATCGCGCCGCAGGAGGACCTGCAGCGCGCGGCCGACGTCCTGTTGGCGGACGACGGAATCGAGGACGTCGCGATCACGGCCGACACCGCGAGCTCGACCGCGCCGGTGACCAAGGACGGCGTGCAGCCCTTCGGCCCGCCCGGTTCGCCGGCCCCGGAACCCGTGGTGTCCGACGGCGCGGTGCTGCTCCAGGGCACGCTCGGCGACGCCGCGGACTCGCTGGCCGCGGAGCAGACCGTGCGCGACCTGCGCGCCGCCTACGCCGACGAGCTGCCCGCGGCCCTGGTCGGCGGCGAGTCCGCGACGGACCTGGACACGAACGAGGCGTCGATCCGCGACCGCACGGTCATCGTGCCGATCGTGCTCGTGGTGATCCTGGTCATCCTCATGCTGCTGCTGCGCGCGGTGCTCGCCCCCGTGCTGCTCATCCTGACCACAGTGCTGTCGTTCGGGACCGCCATGGGCGTCTCCGCGCTGGTCTTCAACGACGTGCTGGGCTTCCCGGGCGCCGACCCGGCGGTCCCGCTGTTCGGGTTCGTGTTCCTGGTGGCGCTCGGGATCGACTACAACATCTTCCTGATGACCCGGGTCCGAGAGGAGTCGCTCGTGCACGGCACCCGCGAGGGCGTGTTGCGCGGGCTGCGGCTGACGGGCGGCATCATCACGTCGGCGGGCCTGGTGCTCGCCGCGACGTTCACGGCGCTCGCCGTGATCCCGGTGCTGTTCCTGGTCCAGCTCGCCTTCATCGTCGCGTTCGGCGTGCTGCTCGACACGTTCGCCGTCCGCTCGCTGCTGGTCCCGGCGCTCACGTACGACATCGGCCGGAAGATCTGGTGGCCGTCCAAGCTGGGGCGTGGTGAGAAGTAGCGAGGCTCGGTCGAAGGAACTCGGTGCGTGGAGCTCGCTAGGGGGTATTCGATAGGGGGTATTCGGTAGGTGGCTGACGGGTCGGCCGGTCCTGAGGGGCCGGCCGGCCCTTTCCTTTTCGCCACGGATTCCGGGAGGACGTCGCCGTGAGGCGGAGGCTTCGCGGGACGGAAGAGTTATCCACAGATCTTTTTTCTGCCCAACCCACAGCACATTCGTTCGATAGACTCGCAACAACGCCGTAGGGCGAACCTGGCGTTCGAGATCGCGCACGAGAGGTGGTGTGAACCATGGCAGGAGAAGAGCGTGGAGGCACTCCGCGTGCCCTGGAGGACGTCCTGACCGACCTCGACGCGCTGCTGGACGAGCTCACCGCACCACCGCACGAGCCCATGACGACCTCGGGTCTGGTGTCGGCGTCCGCCCGCCTGCGCGTGGCCGGCGCGCGCATGGATGCCGTGCGCTGGTCGATCCTGCCCCGGATCGAGGCCGCCGGGCTCTGGGCCCAGACGGGCGCACGCACCTTCGCCGTCTGGCTGGCTCGCGCCGAGGACGTCCAGACGGTGACCGCCCGACGCGACGTCCGCACCGCCAGGGCCCTGCGCGACCACCTGCCCGCCACCCTGTCGGCAGGCCTGGCGGGTCACGTGGGTATCGACAAGATCCGGGTCCTGGTCGACGTCACCACCACCAGCGCCACCCGCACCGAGGCCCTGGCCGCCCCGGCGGTCGACGTGCCCACCATCGACCAGGCCGGCTCCGCCCCTGACCCGGGTCCCGCTGAGGACGCACCCGCTGGACCTGTGCCCGACGAGCCGACGACGGGGACACCGACGACTTCAGCCGAGCCTACGTGGGAGGAGCAGCTGCTCGACTGGTCGACCCAGAACGGGCCCGACCGGTTCCGCGGTCTGGTGCGCTACTTCGCCCGCCACGCGGACCCCGACGCCGACGAGCGCGGATACACGAAGGCCAGGCAGCGCGAGTACCTCGACGTCGCACCCACGCTGGGCGGCTACCACCTGAGCGGGTTCCTCACCGAGGAGCACGGCCAGACGCTGACCACGGCGATCGGCTCGATCATGGGCGCACCGGCCACCGGCGATGACCGCACGCCCGGTCAGCGCCGGGCCCAGGCCCTCGCCGACCTGAGCCGCGTCGTGCTCGACACCGGCCGCACCGGTACCGGCGCATCCGTCCGCCCGCACCTGAGCGTGACCGTGTCCTGGACCGAGCTCCAGGCCCTCGCCGCCAGGAGCGCCGCCCGGAGCGACGCGGAGCACCCGGGCACGAGCGTCCCGACCGGACCGACGAGCTCGATCGGCCCGGACGGCGTTCCTCGCATCAAGCGTCCTGCCGTCTTCACCGAGACGAGCACCCCGGTGCCGACCTCGCTCCTGCGCCGCATCGCCTGTGACAGCGAGGTCACCCGCATCGTGTTCGGATCCGACTCACAGATCCTGGACGTCGGCCGGAGCAAACGTACGGTCACCGGGCAGCTGCGCCGGGCGGTCATCGCCCGCGACCAGCACTGCGTCTACGGCCAGTGCGACCAACCGCCCACGCGCTGCGAGGTCCACCACGCACTACGCCACTGGGCACACGGCGGCGAGACCTCCACCACCAACGCCGCCCTGCTCTGCTACCACCACCACGACCTCGTCGACACGCAGGACATCACCATGCACTACGACGAGGGCTGGCACTTCACGCACCCGAACGGGCACGTCACACACCCCACCCGCACGAGCATCACATGACCAGGCAGTCACCAAGGCACACCGTTCACCACGCACTTCGACCGGGCGGGACGAGAGTGCCCAGTTCGTGCCCGACCGACGCCGGCCAGCTCGGTGCGCACCCGCCGGGACGGGCCCCGCGACCGAGCTGGCCGGGGCGACTGCGCAAACGCTTGGACCGAGTTCCGGCAAGCCCGGATCGACCGTTCACCAGCGCAGAAGCCGCTCAGCTGCCCGCGGGCCCGAACCGTTCGGTCCGGATCCGGGCCGGATCGTGGCCCTGGGCCACGAGCATGCGGGCGACCGCCTCGACGAACCCCGTCGGACCGCACACGTACACCCGCGGCTCCAGCTCGGGCGGCCAGCCCCACGAGGCCAGCTCGGAGGAGGTGAGCCGACGCGGGCCGCGCAGCGCCGTCAGCGAGACCGCCCGCGTGAAGATCGTGCTCGCCTCGAACCCGTCGCCGCGGGCCACGAGCGCGTCGAGCTCGTCGGTGTACAGCCGGTCCTCCGGCGTGCGCACCGAGTAGATCAGGCGGAACGGCGTCCGGTCGCCGGACTGGCGGCGGGCGCGGGCCATCGACATGACGGGGACCAGCCCCGAACCGCCGGCCAGGAGCAGCACGGGCGTGCCCGCGTCCCGCGCCGGATCCCAGACGAACCATCCGCCGATGGGCCCGCGCACCTCGATGGCCGCCCCGGGCGGGAAGTCGTCGACCAGGTAGGGCGACACCTCGCCGTCCCGGACACGCTGGACGGTGACCTCCACGCCCCCGCTGCCGGACGGCGTGGGGCCGCTCGCCAGCGAGTAGGACCGCTCGGCGGTGTAGCCGTCGGGCGCGGTGAGGCGCAGGTCGAGGTGCTGTCCTGCCTGGTGACCGGGCCATTCCGGGACGTCGAGCACGAGGGTCTCCGCGGAGGCGCTCTCGGCCCGTCGTTCCAGCAGGGTCGCGACCTGCCAGCCGGACGGGACCGCGTAGCGGCGGCCGAGCCGGGCGCCCACCGCCTCAGTCACCCTGGTACCTCTGCTCACGCCACGGGTCGCCGAGGTCGTGGTAGCCGAGCTTCTCCCAGAAGCCGGGCCGGTCCGTCGGCATGAGCGTGAGCGAGCGCACCCACTTCGCCGACTTCCAGAAGTACAGGTGCGGCACGAGCAGCCGTGCGGGGCCGCCGTGCTCGGGGTGCAGCGGCGCACCGTCGAAGGTGTGCGCGATCCACGCCTTGCCGCCCAGCAGGTCGGCGACCGGAAGGTTGGTCGTGTAGCCGCCGTAGGAGCCGACCATCGCGAAGTCGGCGGTGGACTCGACGTCCGCGAGCAGGACGTCCAGGGACACACCCCGCCAGCGGGTGCCGAACTTGGACCAGCGTGTGACGCAGTGGATGTCGACCGTCGGCGTCTCCTGGGGCAGCGCCATCAGCTGCGCCCACGTCCAGGTCTTCGCGGCGCCGGACTCGTCGGTGACGGTGAAGCTCCAGGTCCGGCTGTCGACGTTGGGCGTCGGCCCTGCGGAGAGAACCGGGAAGCCCTCCTCCTTGTACTGCCCGGGAGGGAGAGTCACGCCCGCGGGCCGCGGGCGCCCGCGAAAACCCGGGGTGAGCGTGGCTCCGACGCCGCGGTCGGATCCGGGGAAAGAGCTGGCGGGGTCGGGGCTGGCGGAGCCGGGGCTTGCGGAGCCGGGGCTGGCGGGGCCGGGGCTGGCGGGGTCGGGGCTGGCGGGGCCGGCGGAGTCAGGGCCGCCAGGTACAGGCGGGGGCGCGCTGGTCATGCCTCAAGATAATGCGGCGGCGGATGCACCGTCACCCGTCGGACCGGCGAACCGCGCGTCGCCCGAGTGCTCGTTCGCACCCCCACGACGAGGCTCCGGGTCCGGGGCCGGCAAGGGCCCGGCTCGGGCCGAGCGCGATCTCGGGTGCGGACTCCGGTACGGGTTCAAGCAGAAGTTGAGGCTCGGGACCACGGGCAGGCTCAGGTTCAGGTTGAAGGTCGCCCTCCCCCGACGCCCCAGCCCCAGCCCCAGCCCAGCCCCAGACTCAGACTCAGACTCAGACTCAGACTCAGACTCAGACTCAGACTCAGACTCAGACGAGACCCTCGTCGGCCAGCGCCTTCTGGGCAATCTTGAAGGCGTGGTTCGCGCTCGGCACCGAGCAGTAGATCGCCGTCTGCAGGAGCACCTCCTTGATCTCGTCGACGCTGAGCCCGTTGCGGACGGCGGCCCGCACGTGCATCGCCAGCTCGTCCCAGTGCCCGCCGGCGATCAGCGCGGTCAACGTGATCATCGAGCGGCTGCGCCGGTCCAGGCCCGGACGATTCCAGATCTCGCCCCACGCGTACCGCGTGATGAGGTCCTGAAAGTCGGCGGTGAACGCCGTGGTACCCACGATTGCGCTGTCCACGTGCCCGTCCCCGAGCACCTGGCGTCGGACGGCGGCGCCGTCGTGCCGACGCACGTCGTCGCCACGCTCCGGCCTACGACTCAGGGGCCTGCTCAGGGGAACGCTGCTCGCGGGGACGCCGCTGCCGGGCGCGGCCCCACGGCTCGACGCACCGAGGCTTCTCGCCACGCTCTCGTCTTTCGACGTGCCAGCACTGCTCGAAGCTTCGGCGCGCTCGACCGCATCGGCGCTGCCGGGCGCGCCGCCACCACGCACGGCGTCGCCGCTGTCCGACACGTCACCCGCGTTCGACGCCTCAGAGCTGTCCAACGACACGTCCCTGCTCGACGCCTCGCCACTGTTCGACGCCTCGTGACCGAGCAGTGCCTCGCCGCTGTCCGGCGCGTCCCTCCCGATCGATGCCTCGCCCTTGTCCGACGACACGTCCCTGCTCGGTGTCTCGCCCCTGTTCGGCCGTTCGCCGCTGTTCGGCCGTTCGCTGCTGTTCGGCTGTTCGGCGCTGTTCGGGACTTCGCTGCTGTCGGTCACGCTGTCACCCTTCCCCGGACGAGATCGCGCACCAGGTCGGCCACGGCCTGCGGCCGCTCCGCCGGCGCGAGGTGTGCCGCTCCGTCCAGCACCTGGAGTCGTGCGCCGGGGACGGCGTCGGCGATCTCCTCGAGCTTCGCGGGCGGCGTCGCCGGGTCCGCACTGCCCGCGATCGCGACGACGGGGACGCCGACTGCGCCGAGCCGCCCCCGCAGGTCGTGGGCGCCCACGGCGTCGCACACCGCGGCGTAGCCGAAGCGGTCGGCGGTCTGCAGGCCGGCGAGCAGGCGGAGGGCCACCTGCGGTTCGCGGTCTAGAAACCCGGGCGCGAACCAGCGCCGCGCCGCGGCCTCCACCTGGGTGGGTGTGCCCGCCAGCCGCACCAGCTCGGCGCGTTCAGCCCACCCCGACGGCTCGCCGAAGTAGGTCGCTGTGCAGATCAGGGCCGCGCCGAGCACCCGGTCGGGCGCGTCCAGCAGCAACCGCTGACCGACCGCACCGCCCACAGAGACACCGGCGTACCAGAACGGCGCCCCGACGTCCCCGCGCCGCTCCTGCGCGCGCTCGACGACGCCCAGGACGGCATCGGCGAGATCAGCGATGCTCAACCCGTCGAGCTCGTCCGCGGACGGCGTCGGCGCCGTGCCGTGGCCCGGCAGGTCCCAGCCGATCACGTCGAGCTCGCTGGCGGCGCCATCAGCAGCGACACCGGCGGCGCCATCGACATCTACACCAACGCCGACTCCGACTCCGGCGGCGACGGCAGCACCTGCACCAGCACCAGCACCAGCACCAGCACCAGCACCAGCACCAGCACCAGCACCAGCACCAGCACCAGCACCAGCACCAGCATGGTCGACGACTTCGTCGGCAGCCGCACCCCCCACACCGGTGCCCCTGGCGACACGACCTCCGTCTGCGGCAGCGCCGACACCGGCCAGCAGCCCGACGGCGTCGCCCCACAGCGCCGCCACCGACGTGCCCAGGGAGGGCCCGAGCACCAGCAGCGGGCGTGTGGCGTCGCGCAGCACGAACTCGACGGCACCCAGCCTGGGTCGCGCGGTCATGTTCCCTGCCCCGCCTGTTCGGCGTACTGGTCCAGCACCCGGCCGACGACGGCGGCCGCCGCCTCGACGTCGGGCGCCGATCGGATGTCGGGCAGGCCGTCGCGCAGGTTCCGGGCCACGGCGTCGGCGTCCACCTCCAGACCCTCCAGGAGCTCCGCCGCTGCGTGCGCCGACGCGATCGCGTGCCGGGCGAGCAGCTGCAGGGCG
Organism: Promicromonospora sp. NPDC090134; assembly: GCF_044746965.1. Classification (NCBI taxonomy): domain Bacteria; kingdom Bacillati; phylum Actinomycetota; class Actinomycetes; order Micrococcales; family Promicromonosporaceae; genus Promicromonospora; species Promicromonospora sp. NPDC090134. The sequence goes on from NZ_JBIVCZ010000003.1 coordinate 177,411, forward strand.
GGCCACTCGGCGTGCCAGGCGCCGTCGGACCGCTCGTCCACGGCGAGCCCCGCGGCCCCGAGCACCTGCGCGGCCAGGTGCGGCGCGACGATCGCGGAGCGCCGCACGAGCACCGACAGCACGGGGTTGCGCTTGTGCGCCATGGCCGACGACGTCCCGCGTCCCGGCGCGGCCGGCTCGCGCAGCTCACCGGCACCCGGCCGGACCGCCTGCAGCACGTCGTTCGCGACCTTGCCGAGCGCCGTGCAGGTCTCGGCGAGCGCCGAGGCGATCCGGACCATCGGCGTCCGCGTGGCGTGCCACGGTGCCGGGCCGACCGGCAGCCCGAGCGCCGCGCCCCAGGCCTCGACGAGGGCGAACTCGGGGCGCGAGGGCCCGGTGTCGTCGGCTGACGCCGTCGGCGCAGCCACTCCGGAGCGCTCGGTCGCCCCCGCCAGCTCGGTCGCCTCCGCCAGCTCGGTCGCCTCCGCCAGCTCGGTCGCCCCCGCCAGCTCGGTCGCCTCCGCCAGCTCGGTCGCCCCGGTCAGCGCAGCCAACCCGGTCGCCCCGGTCGCCCCGGTCAGGTCCGTTGCCCCGGTCGCCCCGGTCAGGTCCGTTGCCCCGGTCGCCCCGGTCAGGTCCGTTGCCCCGGACGGGTTGGCAGACCCGGACAGCACGGCGAGCCCGGACAGCTCGCCGGCCGCGCCGCCGTAGGCCAGCGGCAGCGCGTCCGAGACGGCGTCCAGGAAGGCCCGCGCGGCGAGGATGCCCTGCAACCAGCCGGCGAACCGCGCTCCGAGCGTGGTGGGCACCGCAGCCTGGGCGAGGGTGCGGGCGAGGGCGGGCCGGGCGCGGTGCTCGGCCGCGAGGCGCGCCGCCGCCGCGGCCGCACGGTCAAGGTCGGTCACGGCGCTCCGAGCGGCGTCGCGCAGCACGAGGACCAGGGCGGTGTCGAGCACGTCCTGCGACGTGAGGCCCGCGTGCACGGCGGGCGCGAGACGCGGACCTACCGCCTCGCGCAACACGGCGACCAGCGGGATCACCGGGTTTCCCCCGGCCCCGCCGGCGCGGGCCAGCCGTGTGGCGAGGGCCAGCGCGTCGTCGTCCGCCCCGGCGAGGCGTTCGACGACGGCGTCGAGGTCGGCGTCGAGGCCGCCGTCGAGGCCGGAATCGAGGTCGGAATCGAGGTCGGCGTCGTCGTCCGCCCCGGCGAGGCGTTCGACGACGGCGTCGAGGTCGCCGTCGCAGCCCGCCTGGTGCCCGACGACGACCCGCACCCAAGCCGCCTCGACGCGGAGCATCGCCCGCAGCACCGCCACGTCGTCGGTGAGCGCGGCCGGGGACCCCGGGCCGAGGTCGGCGCCGGGGATCAGCAGGCCGACGTCAGGCATCGGCGCCGCCCCGCGGACCACCGTGCATCGTGCTTCCGTGCGCTGCCGTGTCGTACGTGAGGAACACGGTCTCCTCCTCGCCCTCCGGGCCGCCCTGGAGACGGATGTCGAACCGCAGCGACCCGTCGGGTTCGCGCGATGTGACCAGGGTGGCGCGCCGACCGGGTTCGAGCGAGGCGAGCAGCGCCTCCGCAGCCGGCGTGCCGACGCCGTCCGGGCCCACGCCGTTCGGGCCCTCGTCGTGCAGGGCAGCGACGTCCGGGCCCTCGTCATGCAGGGCAGCGACGTCCGGGCCCTCGTCGTGCAGGGCGGCGACGTCCGGGCCCTCGTCATACAGTGCGACGCCGTCCGGACCCATACTGCGCGGGGCAGCGTCCAGGTCGGCGTCCGGCAGGTACGCGCGGGTGTGCAGGCGGTCCTGCAGGCCGCGCGCGAAGACCGTCACCGCGAAGAACGGGGCGCGGCCCGGCTCCGTGGCGCCCGGCGTCAGGGTCCGGAACCAGTAGCCGCCCTCGCGGTCCGTCTCGGCGCGGCCCCAGCCGGTGAAGGTCCCGTCGCGCAGGAGGGAGCCGGACCGGCCGACGACGGCACCCGCCGGGTCGGCCTGCCAGATCTCGATCAGGGCGTCGGGGACGGGGGCGCCCGCACCGTCGTACACGGTCCCGTGCAGGCGCACGGCGCCCGGCGTGCCGGCCTCGACCAGCTCGTTGCCGCGCGCGTAGGGCAGGGCGTAGCCGAAGAACGGCCCGACGGTCTGCCCCGGCGTCGGCGGGAGCAGGTCGTCGCGCGCCGACTCGGGTGTCCGCTCACTCATCGCCGTCCTCCGGCTCGGTCCAGGTGCGGTGCGATCCCGACAGCACGATGTCCCACCGGTACCCGGTCGCCCACTCGTGCTGCGACAGGTCGTGGTCGTACCTCGCGACCAGCAGCTCGCGGGCCCGGGGGTCCTGGATGGACTGGTAGATCGGGTCGAGGGCGAACAGCGGGTCCCCGGGGAAGTACATCTGCGTGACGACGCGCTGGGTGAGCTCGGTCCCGAACAGCGAGAAGTGGATGTGCGCGGGACGCCACGCGTTGAAGTGGTTCTTCCACGGGTACGGGCCGGGCTTGATGGTCTGGAACCGGTACCAGCCGTCGTCGTCGGTCAGCGCGCGTCCGACGCCGGTGAAGTTCGGGTCGATCGGCGCCGGATGCTGGTCGCGCTTGTGCACGTACCGCCCGGCGGCGTTCGCCTGCCACACCTCCACGAGCTGACGTCGGACGGGCCGGCCCTGGCCGTCGACCACCCGGCCGCGCACCACGATCCGCTCGCCGATCGGCTCGCCGCCCCGCTGCACCGTCAGGTCGGACTCCAGCGCGCCGATGTCCCGCTCGCCGAAGACGGGCGCGAACAGCTCGATCGTCTCCGGGTCGGCGTGGTGCAGGTCCTTGGTCGGGTGCCGCAGGAGCGAGCTGCGGTACGGCGGCCAGTCCCGCCTCGGACCGAGCTCCTGCGGCGCGCCCTGCGCCAGGCCCTCCTCGTACGCCCGGTGCGCGGCCTCGATCTCAGCGCTGAGCTGCGCCTGCGTGTCGGCCGCCGCGTCAGGTGCCGTAGCAGGTGCCGTAGCAGGTGCCGTAATGGGCGCCGTAGCAGCCGCCCTGTCAGCTCCTGACCTGTCAGCTCCTGAGGCGGGCACTCGTTCCGTCATCTCGTCTCCCTCTCGACGTCGTGGGACCTCCGCGCTCACAGTGCTCCCCCTCCGAGCACCGGGCCCCAGCCGGTGTAGCCCTCCGCCAGGAAGCGGCGGCCGGACTCCGAGGCGGCGAGCGTGCGCAGCTCGGCCAGGCGCCGTCGGGCGGCGAAGCCCGTCTCGCCCGGGTGGGAGTGCAGCATGCCGCTCATCCACGCGGAGAAGTGCTGCGCGCGCCACACCCGTTCTGCGACGCGGCGGCCGTACTCGTCGAGCACGGCGTCGTCCGTACCCGCGAGCCAGGTCTCCAGCACGTCGTGCAGCACGACGACGTCCGCGAGCGCCAGGTTCAAGCCCTTGGCTCCTGTGGGCGGGACGGTGTGGGCGGCGTCGCCCGCCAGGAGCATGCGGCCGTGCCGCACGGGTTCGACGACGGACGAGCGGAACCGCAGCACCGACCGTTCCTCGACGGGGCCCTCGACGAGGCGGAAGCCGTCGGGCCCGGCGACGCGGCGCTGCAGCTCGGCCCAGATCTGGTCGTCGCTCCAGCCGGTGGGGTCCTCGTCGGGGTCGCACTGGAAGTAGAGGCGCTGGTGGGTGTCGGTGCGCTGGCTGATCAGCGCGAACCCGTGCTCGGACGCCGTGTACACGAGCTCGGGCGCGCTGCGCGGCGTCTCGACGATGACGCCGAACCACGCGTAGGGGTACTCGTGGACGAACGTGCGCCGCTGCGCCTCGGGCAGGGTGTGCCGCAGGGTCGAGTGCGAGCCGTCGGCGCCGACCAGCACGTCGCAGCGCAGCTCGTGGGTGTCGCCCTCGGGGTCGGTCCAGAGGACGCCGGGCCGGTCGGTGTCGCCGTCGAGCACGTGCGTGACGGTCGCGCCCCACCGGACCTGGGCGCCCTCGCGGCCGACGCCGTCCGCGCCGTCGGCCGCCCGCCGGGTCGCGAGGTCGACGAAGACGTCGGTCTGCGGGTAGAGCCACACGCTGCGCCCGGTGAGGCCGGTCAGGTCGATGCGGTGGCCGGCGCCGTCGAAGCGCAGAACGATGCCGTCGTGCCGGGATCCGTCGCGCAGCACGCGGTCCAGGCCGGCGTCCACCAGGACCTGCACCGCGCCCGCCTCCAGGATCCCCGCGCGGTGCGTGTGCTCGATCTCGTCGCGGGAGCGCGCCTCCAGCACCACGTGGTCGACGCCGGACCGGTGCAGCAGGTGCGAGAGCAGCAGCCCGGCGGGTCCGCCGCCCACGATGCCGACGACGGTGCGCTCGGCGACGGTGCGCTCGGGAACGGTGCGCTCGGGAACGGTGCGCTCGGGAACGGCGCGCTCAGCTGCTGGTGCGGGCAAGACGTCCTCCCGAGGTTCGACGGTTCACAGGTTCAGAGGTTCAGAGGTTCAGAGGTTCAGAGGCTTCCCGCCCTACCGCATCCGGGCCAGGTCGGCCTCGATCGCGGCCGCCGCCTTGAGCAGCGGGGGCAGCACGTGCCGCAGGATCTCCGCGACCTCGCCCCTCCGCACCGGCGCCGAGACGTTGACCGCAGCCACCACACGGCCCGTCCCGTCGCGCAGCGGCGCCGCGACGGACCGCAGGCCGTCCTCCAGCTCCTGGTCCACGAGCGCCCAGCCCTGCTCGCGCGCCTCGGCGAGCGCGGCCCGCAGGTCCTGGGGGTCGGTGATCGTGCGTGGGGTCAGCGCCGCGAGCGTGCCCGACGGCGCGGCGCGGGCGAGGTAGGCGTCGAGCGCGGCGGGCTCGGCGTGGGCCAGGATCGCCCGGCCCATCGACGTCGCATAGGCCGGGAACCGCGTGCCCACCCGGATCGTCGCGCTCATGATGCGGCGCGTGGCGACGCGGGCGACGTAGACGATGTCCGCGCCGTCGAGCACCGCCACGGAGGAGGACTCGCTCACCCGCTCGGACAGCTTCTCGAGGTGCGGGGTCGCGATGTCCGGCAGGGTGAGGCTCGACAGGTAGGCGTAGCCGAGCTCGAGCAGGGCGGGCCGCAGCGTGAACTCGCGGCCGTCGGTCGCGACGTACCCGAGCTCGACGAGCGTGTGCAGGAACCGCCGCGCCGACGCGCGGCTGAGCCCCGTCTCGCGCGCGACGTCGCTCAGGGTGAGGGACCGCCGGTCGCCGTCGAACGCCCGGATCACCGCGAGGCCACGTTCGAGGGACTGCACGAACTCGGGCGAGCGGCCGGGTTCGGTCCCGGCATCGCCCGCACCGACATCCGGATCGGACTCTGGTAGGTCAGGCATCCGCTCCCCCCACCGCGTGGGTGAGCCGCGCCTCGGCGAGGCTGCGCACGCCCTGCTTGGCCTGCTGCACCAGCTCGTACACGTGCGTGCGCAGGCGGGCGAACTCGGGCGCGGAGCGCGTCTCGAGCTGGTCGCGGTCGGGGCCGAGGCCGATCGCGACGTCCTCCAGGACGACCGTGGGCCGGGCCGAGAGGACGAGCACCCGCTCGCCCAGGTAGATCGCCTCGTCGATGTCGTGCGTCACGAAGACGACGGTGATGCCCAGCCGCCGCCACAGCTCGCGCACCAGGTCCTCCAGGTCGAACCGGGTCTGCGCGTCGACGGCGGCGAACGGTTCGTCCATGAGCAGCACCTGCGGCTCGTAGGCGACGGCGCGCGCGATCGCCACCCGCTGCTGCATGCCGCCGGAGAGCTGCCAGGGATAGGCGTCGGTCACGTCGTCCAGGCCGACCGCCGCGAGGGTCTCCCGGACGAGTTCCGCCCGCCGGCCCTTCGCGACGCGCTTCTCGCGCAGCGGCAGCTCCACGTTCTGGGCGACCGTCATCCAGGGGAACAGGGAGCGGCCGTACTCCTGGAGCACCACCGCCATCCCCTGCGGCGGCTCGGTGATCACCTCCTGACCCAGCACCACCTCGCCCGACGTCGGCGGCAGGAGGCCCGCCACGCAGCGCAGCAGCGTCGTCTTGCCGGCACCCGAGGGTCCGACGACGCACACCAGCTCGCCCGGGCGCACCTCGAACGTGAGGTCGGCGATCGCCTCGACGGGCGCGGCACCGCCGCCCGCGCCGCCGGACCGGGCCCCACGGGATCGGGCACCAGGAGACCGGGCACCAGGAGACCGGGCACCGCGAGATCGGGCACCGCGAGACAGGGCCCCACCGGGACGCGGACCGCCGTCGTACACCTTGCGCAGACCGCGCACCGCGAGGCGCGCCCCGCCGGCCGGCCCGGCCCTGTCGACCAGGCCGCCGGTGTCGACCAGGCCGGCTCCGTCAACCGAGCTGCTCATCTCAGGCTCCTCCGTTCTGCGACTGCCGGTACCCGAGGTACCAGCCGAGGACCGCGTTCGTCACGGCCCGGAAGACGAGGGACAGCAGCACGCCGACGACGCCGAGCAGGATGACCCCGCTCCACATCTCCGGGATCGCGAAGCTGCGCTGGAACTGCACGATCGAGAAACCCAGTCCGTCCTTGGCCGCGAACATCTCGCTGATCACCATCAGGATGATCCCGATCGACAGTGCCTGCCGGGCGCCGGTCACGATCTGCGGGCCGGCGCCGCGCAGCACGAGGTGCCGCACCGTCGCCACGCGGCCGAGCCGGTAGGCCCGCGCGGTGTCGCGCAGCACCGGGTCCAGGCCGCGCACGCCCTCGACGGTGTTGAGCAGGATCGGCCACAGGCAGCCCGTGGCGATCACGACGATCTTCATCGGGGTGCCGATGCCGAGGAACAGCATCAGGACCGGCACCAGCACCGGGGGCGGGATCGCGCGGAAGAACTCCAGCACCGGCTCCGCGTAGGCGCGCAGCGCGCGCGAGGACCCGACCGCCACCCCCAGGCCGACGCCGACGACGAGCGCGATCGAGTACCCGGCGAGCAGTCGCAGCACGCTCGGCACCACGTCGGTAGCGAGGCGGCTCCCGGCGAGGCCCTCGCCGGTTGGGGCTCCGGAAGGGGCACCGAACCACGTCTCACCGAACGTGCCGACGATCGTGCGCAGCGGCGGGTTGAAGTACGACGTGCTGCCGGCGGTCAGGAACCACCACGCCGTGAGCAGCACGGCGGGCAGCCCGACGACGAGCAGCGCGGACCGCAGCATCTTGCCCGTCATGCCGCACGCTCCCCGCGGACCGAGGGGTGCCAGAACAGGGTCGGGCGCTCCAGCGCGCGGGCCACGACGTTCACGGCGACCCCGAGCAGGCCGGCGACGACCACATAGGCGTACATCGACCCGACCGCCCCCGAGGACTGCGCCACCCCGAGCAGCTTGCCGATCCCGGGCGTGCCGATCAGCAGCTCGCCGGTCACGGTCAGGATCAGCGCCACGCTCGCGGCCAGCCGCAGGCCCGTCATCGCGTACGGCAGCGCCGTCGGCCACACCACGGTGCGGAGGCGGGTCAGCGGCGAGAACCGGTACGAGCGCGCCGTGTCCGAGGCGACCGGATCGACGTCCTGCACCCCGGCGAGCACCTGGACCAGGACCTGCCAGAAGCTCGCGTAGACCACGAGCAGCAGGGTGGAGGCCATCCCCGTGCCGTACAGCAGGATGGCCACGGGGATGAGCGCGACCGAGGGCACGGGCCGCAGGAACTCGATCGTCGACGCCGTCACGGCCCGCAGCAGCGGCACCGACCCGATGACCACCCCCAGCACGACGCCGGCCACGAGCGAGATCGCGAGCCCCGTGAACCACGTGGTCAGCGTCTGCCCGAGTGCCGTCCAGAACTCGCCCCGGCCCAGGCGTTCCACCAGGGCCGCCAGGATCTGCGACGTCGGGGGCAGGTACCGCGCGTCCACGAGCCCGAGCCGCGGCACGAGCTCGACGACCAGGACCAGGGTCGCTACCCCGCCCGCGCCGAACGCCCAGGCGGGCACGCCCGCGGTTCGAGCCCCGGATCGAGCGGCAGGTCGAGCGCCCAGTCGAGCGCCAGGTCGAGGGCCGGGTCGAGCGCCGGGTCCAGCGCCAGGAGGAGTGACGGCAGCGCTCACGGCAGCAGCGTGCTCACGTCGACGGCCTCGTCGAACAGGCCCTGCTCCAGGCCGAGGTCGGCGAGCACCTGGAACGACGACGCCTCCAGCCCGGGCGCGAACCGCGGCATGACCATGGCTTCCTTCACGGCCGGGTCGATCTCGGTGTAGTCGTCCAGGACCGCGCGCGTCTCGTCGGGGTGCTCCTCCGCATAGGTCAGGGACTCCTCCATGGCGGCGGTGAAGGCCTCGACGGTCTCCGGGTCGGCGGCGATCTGCTGGTCGGACGTGAAGTAGGCGGCGATCAGCAGGTCGGGGTCGGTCTCGGCGAAGTTGGACGCGACGACCCGCGCGCCGTCCTGCAGCGCCCTGGTCAGGTGCGGCTCGACGATCCACGCGGCGTCGACCTGACCCCCGGCGACGGCGGCCGGCATGTCGGGGAACGCCATCTCGACGAATTCCACCGCGGCCGGGTCGCCCCCGGCGTCGCCGACCACCTTGCGGATCGTGGTGTCGCCGATGTTGTTCAGCGTGTTGACGGCGACGGTCCGGCCGGCCAGGTCGGCCGCGTCCTGGACGTCGGAGTCCTCCGGGACGACGACGGCGCTGAAGTCCTCGCCGGCCACGCCCGTCGTGGAGTTGCCGGGCGCCACGGCCTTGAGCGGCAGCCCCTGCGACGACGCGACCAGCAGGGACGTCACGTTGCTGAATCCGAACTGGTACTCGCCGGCGACCACGGCGGGCACGATGGCGGCACCGCCCTGCGCGAGCTCGAGCGTGACGTCGAGGCCCTCGTCCTCGAAGAAGCCCTCCTGCACGCCGAGGTAGATCGGTGCGACGTCGACGATCGGGATGACGCCGACCGTGACCGGCGTGAGCCCGCCGTCGGACCCACCGCCGCCGGACCCGCCGTCCCCGGACCCGCCGGCACCGGAACCGCCGGCACCGGAACCGCCGGCACCGGAACCGGCCTCGGAGGCGCCCCCGCACGCGGCCAGGAGCAGGGCCGCCGTCGCGGCGGCAAGAACAGGGGCGGCAGCAGAAAAGGTACGTCGCACTGAGGTTCTCCCTTGAACGTGGGTGCTGTACGTGGGTGCTGTACGTGGGTGCTGTACGTGGTGCTCGCGCAGGTGTTCGGCATCCGAACGATTGTGCCCACAAAGAACATAGCGACCCCGGTGGTGCGCGGTCAACGCCGTCCGCCCGCGTAAGCAATCACCCTCATTGCCCGGTCCACCCAGCGGCAATACCATCCGTCTGCCCGGCTTTTCACCCGCTCCGCCCGAACCCGAAGCGCAGGACTCACGAGAGGCCCGTCATGGAACGCACGGACCGTCGACCGACACCCCACGCACCGGCCCGCGTCGTCGCGGCCGCCGTCGTCACACTGCTCGCGCTGGTCGCCCCGGCCGCAACGGCGCAGGCCGACCCGCCGCCCAACCTCCCGCAGAACGCGAGCGGGTACGAGCAGTCCTTCTCCCCCGCCTACGACTACGACACCGACGGCTGCTATGCGACGTCCGCGATCGGCCCGGACGGGACGCTGGCGACCGGCCTCGCGATCGGCGGCGCCGTCAACGGGAGCTGCCGCGACCAGTGGGACCTGGACGCGTCGCAGACCTACTCGCGCGAGAAGTGCAACAACGGCTGGTGCGCCGTCATGTACGCGAGCTACTTCGAGAAGGACCAGACCATGGACGGCCCGGTGGCGATCGGCAGCCACCGGCACGACTGGGAGCACGTCGTGGTGTGGGTCGACCAGGCGACCAACCAGGTCGAGCACGTCTCGATCACCGAGCACAGCGGCTCGGCGACCTACCCCCGCTCACAGGTCCGGTTCGAGGGTTCGCACCCCAAGATCGTCTACCACAAGGACGGGCCGAGCACGCACCTGTTCCGCCTGGCCAACGGCAACGACGACCCGCCGGAGAACCACTACGGAACCTGGCGCTACCCGCCGGTGGTCGGCTGGGACGGCTGGCCCAGCACGTCGCTGCGCGACCGCCTGATGACCGCCGACTTCGGCGGCGCCACCATCAAGATCGACGACGGCGACTTCACGTACTGGCTGGACCGCATGAAGCCGGCCGGCGTCCCGTTCAACCCGGCGGGATAGCTCCCGGCGGCACTGCACCTGGCGTGCCGTCGGGCCACGACCCCGGCGGTACGCCAGGTGCACCGTCCGGCGCACCACCCGCGACTGCACCACCCGCTACTGCACCGGCCCGGCCGCCTGACCGGCCGCGCCTGACCGGCCGCGCCTGACCGGCCCGAGCTTGCCCGGGTTCATCTGCCACAGCACCTCGTCCACGCCCGCGTCCGAGGCGGTCAGCGTCAGCACGCAGAACAGCTCGCCGTCCCGCTCCAGGCCCGCCGCGGAGTGCCCGTTGACCTCCAGCGGTATCGCCGTCACCCCGGACCAGAACCGCTCGGCGTAGGCCTGCAGGAGCCGGGCGACCTTGCGGCGGCCGACGACGGGGACGCGCGCGGCCGGCCGGACGACGCCGCCGCTGTCCGCCCGGCTGACGACGTCCTCGGTGAACAACTGCTCGAGCCCGGCGAGGTCGCCGATCCGCGCCGCCGCGACGAACGCGTCCAGCAGCGCCCGCCGCTTGCCCGCCAGCACCGTGCTCCGCTTGCCGGACGCGATGTGCTTGCGCGCCCGGCTCACGAGCTGGCGCGCCGCGGCCTGCGAGAGCTGGACGATGTCGGCGATGTCCGCATACGCGTAGTCGAACGCCTCGCGGAGCACGTAGGCGGCACGCTCGGTCGGCGTGAGGCGTTCGAGCAGCACCAGCACCGCCACGTCCAGGGCCTCGGCCTGCTCCGCGCCGAGCGCAGGGTCGTGGGTCGTGTCCACCGGTTCGGGGAGCCACGGCCCCGTGTATGTCTCGCGGCGGGTGTGCGCGCTCTGCAGGACGTTGATGGCCAGGCGGGTGGTCGTCGTCGTCAGGAAGGCCTGCGGGTTGCGGACTACGGACCGGTCGGTGGTGTGCCAGCGGATCCAGGTGTCCTGCAGCACGTCCTCCGCCTCGGCGACCGAGCCGAGCATGCGGTACACGATCCCGAACAGCTGCGGCCGGACCTGCGTGAAGACGGCTGCCGCGCCGTCGAGCTCCTTGCCGCCCGGTAACTCCTCGCCACCCGGTCTCGCGCCCTCCGGGCCCGCCTCGTCCTGCCCTGGAGCTCCCGGTTGCGGGGCGCCTGACGCGGCCATGGTTCTCCCTCAGGGGTGGACGACCGTCACAGCCGGCGCCCCCGACCGGTCGTACGTGTGAGGCCGATAAAAACACGGCCCGGATCCCCTGTCCTGCGCTGCGCGAGCCGCCACCCGGCCCGGCAGATCATCGAGATACATCCACAGGCTCGGTAGCAGGCACGATGATGCGAGCAAGGAGAAAAAGATGAGCGAGCACGTGCTCGAGCCGGCCGCCCAGGCGTTCGGCGAAGCGACCGCCAAGCCCCCGCTGCTCTACGAGCTGGGCGTCGAGGGAGCCCGCAAGCTCCTCGACGACGTCCAGGCGGCACCGATCGAGAAGCCCGACGTCGACGAGAAGTGGATCACCGTCCCGGCCGAGGTGGGCGACGTGCGGGTCCGCATCGTCAAGCCCGTCGGCACGAACGGCACGAACGGCACAGCAGGCAAGCACAGCGCGGCCGGCCGGCCCGACCTCCTGCCGGACCTGCTTCCGGACGAGGCGCCGTCCCTGTTGCCAACCATCCTCTACGTGCACGGCGGCGGCTGGATCCTCGGCAACGCGGGCACCCACGACCGGCTCGTGCGTGAGCTGGCCGTCGGCGTCGGCGCGGCCGTGGTGTTCGTGGAGTACACCCGGTCGCCCGAGGCGCAGTACCCCGTGGCGATCGAGCAGGCCTACGCCACCGCGCAGTGGATCGTCCGGGAGGGTGCCGCCGAGGGGCTCGACGCCGCGCGGCTGGCCGTCGTCGGCGACTCCGTGGGCGGGAACATGACCGCCGCCCTGGCGATCCTGGCCAAGCAGCGCGGCGACGTGACCTTCGTCCACCAGTCGATGTACTACCCGGTGACCGACGCCGGGCAGGACACCGACAGCTACCGCGAGTTCGCCGACGGCCCGCACCTGACGGCCAAGGCCATGGCGTGGTTCTGGGACGCGTACCTGCCGGACCTGGACCGGCGCGGCGAGATCACCGCGTCCCCGCTGCGGGCCACTGCCGAGGACCTCGCGGGCCTGCCCGAGGCGTTCCTGGTCGTCGACGAGAACGACGTGCTGCGGGACGAGGGCGAGGCGTACGCCCGCCACCTGATCGCCGCCGGCGTCCCGACCACGACGGTTCGCTACAACGGCACGATCCACGACTTCCTGATGCTGAACCCCCTGCGCGGCACCGCGGCCACCACCGCGGCGCTGGAGCAGGCCGTCCACGTGCTGCGCAAGGCGCTGGGCATCAACATCAACACCAACACCGCCAACAGTGCAGTACAGAGCAAGGGAGAGCAGTCATGACCACACCCACCGTCGTCCTGGTCCACGGGGCGTTCGCCGAGTCGTCCAGCTGGAACGCCGTCGTCGGGCATCTGCAGCAGCAGATGATCCCGGTGGTCGCCGCCGCCAACCCGCTGCGTTCCGTCGCGGGTGACGCCCAGTACGTGCGCGACGTCGTCGCGTCGATCGACGGCCCGGTCGTCCTGGCCGGCCACTCCTACGGCGGCATGGTCATCACCGAGGCCGCCGCCGGCAACCCGAAGGTCGTGGGCCTCGTCTACGTCGCGGCGTTCACGCCCGACACCGGGGAGAACGCGTTCAACCTGTCCGCGAAGTTCCCCGGCAGCACCCTGGGCGCGGCGCTCAAGGCCTACCCGGTCTCGACCGGCGGCAACGAGCTCGCCATCCGTCCGGAGGTGTTCGGCGAGCAGTTCGCCGCCGACGTCGACGCCGACCTCACCGCCCTCATGGCCGCGACCCAGCGGCCGGTGACCGAGGCGGCCCTGACCGACGACCTGCAGGCCGCCGAGCCCGCGTGGCGCACCCTGCCGTCGTGGTTCGTGTTCGGCGAGGACGACCGCAACATCCCGGCCGAGCTGATCCGGTTCATGGCCGAGCGCGCCGGCGCCCGTGCGGCGACCGAGGTGCCCGGGGCGTCGCACGCGCTCGCCGTGTCGCACCCGGTCACGGTGGCCGAGACGATCATCACCGCGGTCCGCGCCACCTCGGACTGAGGTCGTAGCGCGACCTCGTGACGCCGGCCGGGAGCCTCCAGCACCCGGCCGGCGTCGTCCGCTGGGAGCGTGAACTCGTCCGACCGGCGGGAGCACGCCGAGCGGGTGCTGCCGGAGGATCGGGTCATCCCTCGCGGCCCCGCCGCCCCAGATCAGGAGGCCCCTATGTTCATCGCGATCCTCGACTTCAGGACTGCTGCCACCGACCGTCCCGCCGCCCTCGCCCGGTTCGACGAGGAGACTGACCGGGTACGCGCCATGCCGGGCAACATCGCCTTCCGGGTCTACGCCGCACGCGACGACGACACCGCCGTCGCCGTCGTCCACGAGTGGGACGACCAGGCGTCGTTCGCCGCCTACCTGGCCTCGGGCTCCTTCGCGCGATCGGGCGAGGCGATCCGGCCGATGATGATCGATGTCCCGGTCAGCCGGCGGTTTCACGCCGACCTGCTGGAGACCGTGGCCTGACCGGAGCTGACGGACCGACGGACCGACGGACCGACGGACCCTAGGATCGGCCCGTGCGAGAGTTTCGATGACCCGCGGGGCGTACAGCTTCGTCCGCACGTTCGCGCCGGAGCCCGCTCGCGACCTGCGCGTCGACCACCACTACCTGCTCTGCGCCTCCGCCGGGACCCTCCGGCTGGAGGCGCAGGGTCAGTCGTGGCTGCTGCCGCCGGCGCGGGCCGCCCTGATCGAGGCGGGCCAGGAGATCCGGGTGACCGTCCCGCGGCAGGTCACGACAGCGTCAGTCCTCTTCGACACCGGATTCGCCCCGACCCCGCCCGCGCCTCTGACCGTGTTCGACCTCGACCCCCTGGCCCGCGCGCTGCTGGCCGAGTGCCGCACGTGGGACGAGCGCGACGAACCCCTCACGGCCTACGCGGAGACGCTGTTCGCCGCGCTCGCAGCCGTGACCTGGCGTCTCGCCCGGCGGCCGAGCCCGGTCGTCGTGCCGGCGGGGCGCTCACCGGAGCTGCGCCGGGCCCTCGACCTGACCGCGCGGCGGCTCGGCGACGCTGTCCGCTTCGAGGACGTTGCGGGCGAGGTCGGCCTCGCGCCACGGTCCCTGGCCCGCCGCTTCGAGGACGAGACCGGCATGACCTGGCGCGCGGTCCTGCGCCGGATGCGGGTGCTGCGTGCGATCGAGGAGCTAGCCGCCGGTGACGCTCCGGTGACCGAGATTGCGTTCCTTGTCGGATACACCTCGCTGTCGGCGTTCAACGCCGCGTTCAGGGAGCTGACCGGCCGCACGCCGACGGAGTACCGGGCCAGCTTCCGGCCCTGACCGGAACATGATCGCGTACAGCCGTCGCGGCGCCCTCAGAGCGAACCCACCACCGACAGGAGCTGGAGCCGTTCGTAGCTCTCCGTCCCAGGCACCGCGGTGAAGACCGTCAGGGCCTGGTTCTGGTCCGGGTCGAGCAGGGTCTGCCCGTGCAGCTCCACGAGGCCCACCTCGGGGTGGTTCAGGCGCTTGGGCTCGCAGTAGGGGCCGACGACGGGATGCTCGTCCCAGAGCCGGGCGAACTCCGGGCTGCGGTCGCGCAGCCGGACGGCGAGCTCGCCCGCCGGGGACCGCGGACCGGTCTGTGCCTGGAGGGCCGCGAGCCGCGCCGTGAGCGTGCGCCCGTGGTGCTCGTGGTCCTCCTCGGGGACCCGGTCCCGGGCCTGCGGGTCGGTGAACCACCGGTAGGCCCGCACCCGGTCCGGCCCGGTGTACGACGTCTCGTCGCCCAGCAGCGCCACCGCGAGCCGGGTCTGCCGCAGGGTCTCGCCCAGCACGTTCTCGACCTGGGCGGGCACGTCCGTCAGACCGTCGAGGATCCGCATCATGCCGACGTTGACGTGGTCCCCGCGCCGCACCCGGCGTGGCAAGGCGTGCCCCGCGAGCTCGACGAGCCGGTCCCGCTCCTGAAGGCTCAGGCGCAGGCCGTGCGCGATCGCCGCGAGCACCTGCTCCGACGGCACCGGCCCGCGCTGCTGCTCGATGCGGCTGTAGTAGTCGGCGGAGACGCCGCTCAGCGCCGCCACCTCCTCGCGCCGCAGCCCGCTGGTGCGCCGGCGCGGGCCGCGCGGCAGGCCCACGTCCTCCGGCTGGAGCGCCTCGCGGCGCGTCCTCAGGAAGTCGGCCAGCTGCTGGCGGTCCATCTTCGCCTCACTCTCGTCCTGTGGCTCAGTCTCGTCCTGCGGCTCAGTCTCGTCCTGCGGCTCAGTCTCGTCCTGCGGAGCCCGCACCCGGGAACCGCACGCCCGTCAGGTTCTCCGAGGCGTCCCAGAGCCTGCTCGCGGCCGCCTCGTCGGTCGCCGCGTCGTAGACGCGCTGCGGTGCCGAGCTGCCCGTGAAGTGGCCAACGCCGTCGGGCCCGTAGAACGTCCCGCCCTCCGCCGTGACGTCCGTGACTGCCTGCAGCGCGGGCAGGATGCCCATCTCGACCGGCTGCACGAACACCCCGAGGGCGAGCAGCCGCCGCATGACGGCGTCCATCCGCGGGGGCCCGCTGGTGCCCAGGCCGGGGCCGGCGGCGTACAGGCCGGTGTAGGTGGTGCCCGGGTGGGCCACGTTGCTCACGATGCCCCAGCCGTGCGCCCGGCTGCGCCGGTCCAGCTCCAGGGCGAACATGAGCTGGGCGAGCTTGGAGAAGTTGTAGGCGCGCACCGGCGAGTAGTCGCGCTCGCTGTTGAGGTCGGTCCAGTCGATCTTGCCGAACCGCGCAGCGGCGCTCGACATCGTGGTCACGCGGGCCCCGGCCGGACGCTCCCCGGTCGCGCGCAGCAGCGGCAGCAGCCGCCCGATGAGCGCCATGTGCCCCAGGTGGTTGGTGCCGAGCTGGAGCTCGAACCCGTCGGCGGTCGTGTGCCGGCTGGGCGGCGTCATCACCCCGGCGTTGGCGACCAGCAGGTCGATCGGCCGGCCCTCCGCCAGGAGGTCGTCGGCCAGCGCGGCCACGGACTCCAGCGAGGCGAGGTCGAGCCGACGCGTGCCGACGACGGCGTCCGGCACCGCCGCACGAAGGCGTTCGACGGCGGCCTCGCCCTTGGCCGGGTTCCGCACGGGCAGCACGAGCTCGGCCCCGGCCCGCGCGAGCCGCTCGGCGATCCCGAGACCGATCCCGTCGCTGGCGCCGGTCACGAGGGCGCGCCGACCGGTGAGGTCCGGCACGACGACGTCGGTGTACCTGCGGGGACGGTGCTTCACGGGCGTGCTGGTCAACAGGCCGCCGGCCACGGGGCTGCTGGTCACGGAGTTCTTGCTCACGACGGGTCTTCCTCACGACGGGTTCTCCACCGGTCGGCCGACCGGTCCCGATCAGCGTGCGCGCGGCCCGCGACCGGATCCAGGTTCGAGCTGTCCGTGGCTACGGGCCTGTGCCCAGCACCACGTCACGTCCGGGCCCGCTGTTTTGTCGAACTGGTAAGACCACCAGGAGGGTGTCATGGAGAAGATTCTGATCGTCGGCGGCGGCTACGCGGGCTTCTACGCAGCGTGGGGCCTGGAGAAGAAGCTCCGCCGGGGCGAGGCCGAGGTGACGCTCGTCGACCCGCACGGCTACATGACCTACCAGCCGTTCCTGCCCGAGGTCACCGCCGGCTCCATCGAGGCGCGCCACGTCATGGTGTCGCTGCGGCGCCACCTGCACCGCACCACGATCATCGCCGGCCACACCACCCGGATCGACCACGCGCACCGCACTGCGACCGTCCGCACCAACGACGGCACCCTGCGGGAGATCGCGTACGACACGATCGTCGTCACCGCCGGCGCCGTGACCCGGACCTTCCCCGTCCCCGGCATCGAGCAGGAGGCGATCGGCCTCAAGCACGTGGAGGAGGCCGTCGCGATCCGCGACGCGCTGCTGACCGCGTTCGACCGCGCCGCCCTGCTCCCGCCGGGGATCGAGCGACGCCGCCTGCTGACGGTCACCGTCGTGGGCGGCGGATTCACCGGCGTCGAGGTCTTCGGCGAGCTGCTCTCGCTGGCCACGGCCCTGCTGCGCTCCTACCCGGAGCTGGGCCGCGACGACCTGGCCTTCCACCTCGTCGACTCGAACAAGCGCATCCTGCCCGAGGTCACGGACGAGCCGGGTCGCTGGGTCGTGCGCCATCTGCAGGAGCGGGGCGGGCGCATCCACCTCGGCACGCAGGTTGTCTCGGCGGCCGACGGCCGGATCATGCTCTCCACCGGCGAGTCGTACGGCAACGGCCTGCTCGTCTGGGCGGCCGGCAACGGCAGCAACCCCGTCGTCGCGCGGAACACCGACCTGCCCGTCGACGAGCGCGGCCTGGTCCGCGTCCGCGCGGACCTCCGCGTCGGCACCGATGACGCGCTCGTCGCCGACGCCTGGGCCGCCGGCGACAACGCCGCCGTGCCCGACCTGGCCTCGCCCGTCCCCGGCGCGCGGACCGTGCCGAACGCCCAGCACGCCGTCCGGCAGGGCAAGCTGCTGGCGAAGAACCTGGTTGCCGTCCTGCGGGGCCGAAAGCCCAGGCCGTACCTGCACCACAGCCTCGGCGTGGTCGCGACCCTCGGCATCGGGCGCGGGATCTTCCAGTACAAGCGCCTGGTCATCAAGGGGTTCCCGGCCTGGATCATGCACCGCGGGTACCACGTCCTGGCAGTCCCGACCTGGGAGCGCAAGGTGCGCGTGCTGCTCGTGTGGGTCTCCGCGGTGCTGTTCGGCCGCGACATCATCCCGCTCTCGACGGTGCAGGCGCCCCGCGCGGCGTTCCTCGCGGGCGGCGACCCGTTCGCGGGTACGGGCGAGCAGGCCTCGGGCGAGAAGGCGGCAGCCGCCGGCACCCCCGCGGCCCCCGCACCGGCCGCCCCGGCACCGGCGGTACCGGCGGTCCCGACCCCCGCCGACCCCGCCGTCCGCCCCGAGCTGAGCGTGGTGCGCGATGCGGGCTGACCTCCGCCGTCGGGCCGCGGGACTGCGCGCCCGGGCCGCCGCGCTCGGCGAGCGGCGTGTGCAGCTGCACTGGTCCAACCTGTTCGGCGTCGTGACGTTCACGTGCCTGGTCGTGCTGACCGTGACCGGCATCCTGCTGGCGTTCACCTACACGCCGTCGAACGAGCTGGTCACCTACACGGGGCCCTACGGGCCGCTGCAGGGGGCGACGGTCACCGAGGCGTTCGCCTCGACGATGCGCATCTCGTTCGAGCAGACGGGCGGTCTGCTGCTGCGCCAGACACACCACTGGGCGGCGCTCGTCATGCCGGCGTCGGTCATCATGCAGCTGCTCATCACGTTCTTCACCGGCGGGTTCCGCAGGCCGCGGCGGCTGAGCTGGGTGCTGCTGGTGGCGGCGTTCGTGCTGGTGCTGGCCGCCGGCTGGAGCGGTTACGCCCTGCCCGACGACATGCTCTCGGGCACCGGCCTGCGGATCGTGGAGGGCGTGGTGCTGAGCATCCCGTTCCTCGGGACCTGGATCGCCGGGCTGATGTTCGGCGGGCCGTTCCCGGGCCAGATCATCGAGAACCTGTACCCGCTGCACGTGGCGATCGCGCCGGGTCTGCTCGTCGTCGTCCTGATTGCGCGGGCGGCGCTCACCCTGCGGGACGGGCAGGCCAAGCAGTTCCGGCCGGAGCCGGTCGCCTCGCTCGGGCTGCGCCTCTGGCCCGACGCCGCCTTCCGCGCCCTCGGCATGATGGGCATCACCGGCTCGGTGCTGGTGCTGCTCGGCGCGACCGCCACGATCAGCCCCGTCTGGACCTACGGGCCGGCGTCGGTGGGCGAGGTCGGCGCCGGGAGCCAGCCCGACTGGTACATGGGGTTCCTCGACGGGGCGCTGCGCCTGGTCCCGACCGGCTGGGAGACCGAGTGGTTCGGCTGGACGTGGACGTTCGCCACGCTGGTCCCGCTCGCCGTGGTCGCCGTGTACTTCGGGCTGCTGGTCGTCTACCCGTACGTCGAGGCGTGGGTCACCCAGGACCGCGAGCAGCACCACGTCCTGGACCGGCCGCGCCACTTCCCGGTCCGCACCGGTATCGGCGTGGCCGGCGCGCTCTTCTACGGCATCCTGTGGGGCGCCGCGAGCGCCGACATCGTCTCGACCGAGTTCAACGTGACCTTCGAGTCGGTGATCACCACGCTGCAGGTGCTGCTGTTCGTCGGGCCGGCGCTGGCGTTCGAGATCACGCGGCGGGTCTGCATCGGTCTGCAGCGCAAGGACCGCGAGATCGCCCTGCACGGGCACGAGACGGGCCGGGTGGTGCGGATGCCGAACGGCGGGTACGCCGAGATCCACCAGCCGGTCGACGACGCCGAGCGGGCGCGGCTGACCGTCGTCCCCGTCCCGGCGGCGCCCGGCCGCACGGACGGCAACGGCCGGCTGCGCGGGACCGAGCGGCTGCGCGGGGCGCTGGCGCGCGGGTTCGGCACGGGTCACGTGGTCCCGGCGGCGGAGCGCGAGAGGGCAGCGAGCCAGGAGATCGCGGGCGCGGCCCGCGGGGCTATCCGCCCAGCGCGGAGAACGCCTCGTACACCATGAAGGCCGGCCAGAAGAGGCCCTGGACGATGGCCCAGACGAACTCCCAGAACCCGTCGGCCTGCTGCCAGAAGTAGAACCATGCGCCGATGACGCCGAGCCCGTAGATCGCGCCGCCGCCCGCGGCGCCCGTCCGTGAGTCGCTCATGACCGCACCTCCGAGGTCAACGCTACGCCCGGGCCGGCGTGTTCGGCCTGGTGGACGGGCCGGGCACCCCGCCCGGAGGACTCGGCGACTCCCCTGGGCGGATCCTCTTCGAGGCCCGAGCTTCTTCGCTCTGAGCCCCCCGAAAGCGAAGAAAACTCAGGCCTCGAAGGCGTGCAGGGCGCGCACGAGCCAGTCGACAAGCCGGGCGCGCTCGGCGACGACACCCTCGGACAGCCGCGCCGCGACGTGCACCACCAGCCACGACTCCAGGTCGCGCAGGGGACGGTCCGCGCCGGCGGCATAGGCGAGAGCGTAGGCCCGGGTGAGCATGGACCGCCCGGCCGCCACGAGCCCGCGCGACACCAGACCGTTGGTCGGCAGCGGATCGGCCCACTGCAGCAGCAGGATCGCCCGGGTGTGGTCCGCCTCGGGCACGCCGCGCGTGGCGTTGGGCCAGTCGATGACGCTGACCCGCTCGGCGGACACCATGACGTTGCCGGGGTGGTAGTCGCCGTGGCACAGGCGGTCCCCCGACGGCAGCCCGTCGAGCAGGCGCAGCGCGAACCCGCGCAGCTCCCGGGACAGGGTCGCGTCCTCGATGCGGGCGGCCAGCACCTGGCGGACGTCGGGCAGGTCCGCCGGTGCGGGCACCGCGTGGACGGCGAGGTGGGTCTCGGCCAGGACGCGGGCGAGCGAGCGCACCTGCCACGGCCTGCGTCGGAGCACCTCCAGCATGTCCGCGCCGGCGACGCGTTCCAGCACCAGGCCGGGGCGGCCGTCCCAGGTCAGGACGTCGACCAGTCCGGGAGCGACGTCGTGCCCCGCCAGCCCGGTCAGGGCCGTGGCCTCGGCCCGGTGCCCGTCGAACCCGGAGCGGTAGAGCTTCACGACGGCGTCGCCGCCCCAGGCGTACACCTCCGCCTCGCGCCCCACGCCGATGCGGGGCCCGATGCGGGGACCGCCGGCAGCGCGGCCTCCGCCGGCGGTCGAGTCGATCATCCGGGCAGTGTGCTGGGCGGACGGCGGCGCTCACCACCTCCTTTTCGGGTGGTTCCAACACCCACACGCCCTCCCCGCCCCACGTCCCCCTCGTCTCCCACGCCGCCCCACGGTGTTGACCACAGCAGTTGCTGCCAGATTCGATCCCCGGCTGGCAGCAACTGCTGTGGTCAACGCCGTGGGGTGGTGGGGTCGGCGTCGGCGTCGGCGTCGGGCGAGCTGACCGAGATCCTGCCGGGCTCGACGGTGGAGCGCACGGTCGAGGTCCGCGGTGTCCGCCCGCTCGTGCGGGCCGAGGCGACGGTCCGGGTCGACGGCCTCGTGGTCGGCATCGGCGGGGGCGGCGTCACCTCCGCGCACGACGCCGCGAGCGGCTGGGCCGTGCCGTGGGCCCTGCTGGGTCTCGTGCTCCTGGCCGTGGCCGCGGCCGTGGTGATCCCGCTGGTGCGGGCGAGACGTGGCAGGCTCTGGGGCAGACCTCGCGACACAAGGAGTGCCTGATGAGCCGGCCGGACGAGCAGCGGTTCCCGGCGTCGGTGTTCCGCGTCGGCTCGGAGCCCGACGCACGGTTCACCCTCGCCAACGAGCGGACCTTCCTCGCCTGGATCCGGACCGCCCTCGCCCTGGTGGCCGGCGGCGTGGCCCTGGAGACCCTCGGGCTCGACCTGCACCCGGGCCTGCGGCTCGCGGCGTCGCTCGTGCTCATCGTCGCGGGCACGGCGCTGCCGCTGATCGCGTGGGCCGGGTGGATGCGCGTCGAGCGGGCGCTGCGCAGCGGGTCGCCGCTGCCGTCGTCGATCGTGGGCGTGGTGCTCGCGGTCGTCGTCGCGGTGGTCGGCGCGCTGGTGCTGCTGGGCGTGCTGCTGCGATGACCGCGGCGGGGTCGCCCCCGGGCGCGGGGTCTCCTCCAGACGCAGGGTCTCCTCCAGGGGCGGGGTCTCCCCCTTCCTCGGGCGCGGGTCAGGCGCCCGTCCCCGGGCTGCAGCCGGAGCGCACCGAGCTGGCCTGGCGCCGCACGGCGCTGTCGGTCGCCGCGGTCTCGCTGGTCGGGGCGCGGCTGCTGCCCGCGCTCTTCGGCAGCGCGGTCTGGCTGCTGCCTGGCCTGGCCGGGCTGATGCTGGCCGGCTACCTCCTGATCGCGTCCCGACGGCGGCACGGCCGACGTGTGCCGGTGCCGGCCCGGGGCCCGGGGCACGACTCGCCGGGCGCGGGGCTGCTCGCGGTGGCAGGCGCCGTCGTGGTGACGATCGGCCTGGGCGGCCTCGTCGTCGTCCTGGCGATACATCTCTGGGCCTGACCGCCCGACCGCCGACCCGACCGCCGCCCCGCCGCCGGGCGCCGGTCCACCGCGCCGCCGGTCGTCGGGGCCGCCGGGGCGCACCCAAGGTGCGCTTCTACCCAGTCATCTGGCCCGGAATCACGCGTTGTCCGGGCCGAATGACTGGGTAGAAGCGCACCTTGCGGCTGGGCGGGTCAGCGGGTGGGTGGGTGGGCGGTCCGGTGGGTGGGTGTCAGGGCAAGGTCCAGCGCTGGACCGTGCTCCCGTCGCAGTCGGCGATCTGGGTGCGGGTCCCGTCGTTCTGCACCCGGCCGACCGGCTGCAGGCAGCGGCCGGACTGCGGGTTGCGCAGCGCGAGGGTGCCGCTGGTCGAGGCCCACTGCTGGGCGCCGGTGCCGTTGCAGTCCCAGAGCTGGACGGCGGTACCCGGCGCCGTCGCTCCGCCGGCGACGTCGAGGCACTTGCCGAGCGCGCGGACCGTGCCGTCCGTGCCGACGGTCCACTGCTGGGCGGCGTTGCCGTTGCAGTTCGCGAGCTGGATGGGCGTGCCGTTGGCCGAGCTGGCCCCGGCGACGTCGAGGCAGATGCCGTTGCTCGCCCGGATCGTGCCGGTCCGGCCACCCCCGCCGCCCTGGGAGTCGTAGACCCGGACGTAGTCGACGACCATCTGCTGCGGGAACTGCGTGGTCCCGTCGGGGTAGCCGGGCCAGTTGCCGCCCACGGCGACGTTCAGGATGAAGAAGAACGGCTGGTTGAACACCCACGGGTTGCCGCCGGTGTTGGCGGGCGTGAACGTCTGGTACGCGTTGCCGTCCACCAGCCAGGTGATCGAGTTGGGGCTCCAGTCGACCGCGAAAGTGTGGAAGTCGTCGGCGAACGACCAGCCCTGCGGGTGCTGGTACTGCCCCGTGATGGGGTTGCCGCCCGAGTAGCCCGGGCCGTGCAGCGTGCCGTGCACCAGGTGGGGCTCGCGGCCGATGTTCTCCATGATGTCGATCTCGCCCGAGCTGGGCCACGGCGTACCGGGGAACTGTCCGCCGAGCATCCAGAACGCCGGCCAGATGCCCTGGCCGCGCGGGATCTTGATGCGCGCCTCCAGGCGGCCGTACTGCGGCTGCACCTTGCCCTTGGTCGTCAGCCGGGCGGAGGTGTAGCCGCCGCCGTCCTGTCGGGCCGTGATGACGAGGTTGCCGTTGCCGTCCAGGGCGGAGTTCTGCCGGGAGTTGACGTAGTTCTGCAGCTCGTTGTTGCCCCAGCCGCCGGCGCCGGTCTCGTGGTTCCAGTTCGCGGCGTTGGGGGCGCTGCCCGCGGCGCCGTTGAACTCGTCGGACCAGGTCAGGGCGGCGGCGGCTGGTGCCTGCGCGGTTTCGGCCTGGGCTGCCGTGTCCTGTGCGGCCTCGGCGTCCGGCACCTGCGGCGGCGCTGCCGAGGCGACGAGCGAGGCGGACAGGACGAGCGTCACGGCGGCGAGCGCCGTGGCCAGGGTCCTGGGTGCGGTGGTTCCGGGGGTGCTGGACCTGCTGGACCTGCTGGATCTGTGTGCACGACGCATCGGGGTGCTCCCTCGACGTGAGCCATCCCGCCGGGCGGGACTGCCCGGCGGTCATCGCAGTGACCTTCGCGCTCAGAGCTGTTCCTGACGGACCGTACATTCGGCCGTCGGAGCCGCACAACGAGTGGTCGCACAGTTACGGGTTTTCCCCATATCTGCAGTGCAGGAGCTGGATGCAGGGCAGCAAGAGCCCCGCGGCACCGGGCCCGCGCTGTGAATGTTCAGCCCGCACATCTGAGGATCGGGTGACGGAGGTGCGTGGCGGCGCCCGGCGCAGGGGCGCAGCGCTTACCGTCTACCCGTGACGCTCGTCGACCTCGTGCTCCTCGTGGTGCTGCTCATCGCCCTCGGCGCCGGGCTGAGCCGCGGCCTGCTGGCCACGCTCGGTGGCCTCGTCGGCCTGATCCTGGGCGGGCTGGCGGCCTTCTGGGCGGTCCCCGCGGTCAACGACGTGCTGCCGTCGTCGCAGTGGCGCGGGCCGGTCTCCATCGCCCTCGCGGTGCTGCTGCCGGTGTTCGGGGCCTCCCTCGGCGCCGGGCTGGGCCGAGACCTGCGCCGCGGCGTGGACCGCACCGCGCTCCGTCCGCTGGAGCGGCTGCTGGGCGGCGCGGCGAACGTGATCGTGGTCGCCCTGGCGTTGTCGTTCGTGGGCAACGCGGTCTCGGCCACCGGCACGCCGGGTGTCTCGTCGGCCGTGTCCTCGTCGGCGGTCCTGCGCACCATCGACGACCTGACGCCAGCCGCGGTGGGCCGTCCCCTGGCCCAGATGCGCGCGATGGTGCTCGACGACGGCCTGCCGCGGCTGAACATCCTGATGGTCCCCCGGCAGGACCCGGTCACGCCCGTCGTCGACCTCGACAACCCGCAGCTCGAGGCCGCCGCCCAGTCGGTGGCCCGGGTCTCCGGCATCGCCTACGCGTGCGGCAAGAGCTCGACCGGGTCCGGGTTCGTCGTGGCCCCGGACCGGCTGGTCACCAACGCGCACGTCGTGGCGGGCGTGGACCGGCCGGTCGTCGAGCTGCCCGACCGCCCGGCCCGCGAGGGGCGCGTCGTGTACTACGACCCGGTGGACGACCTCGCCGTGATCGCCGTCGAGGACCTGGCCGCCGAGCCGCTGGAGATCGCGCGGACCCTCTCGGTCGGCGACCGCGCCGCCGTCCAGGGCTACCCCTGGGGCGGCCCGTTCACCTCCCGCGGCGCGGGCGTGCTGAGCGTCAGCACCGCCCCCGTCCCGGACGTCTACAACGAGGGGGCCAGCCCCCGCGAGGTCTACTCGGTGGCCGCCGAGGTGCGCCCCGGCAACTCCGGCGGGCCGCTGCTGACCACCGACGGGCGCGTCGCGGGCGTCATCTTCGCGCGCGCCGAGGCCGACGTCGAGGTCGGGTTCGCCATGACGGACGCCGAGCTGCGCCCCGTCGCGGCCCAGGCCACCGCCCTGGACACCCCCGTGTCGTCGGGCCGCTGCGCGGCCTGATCCCGCCCGACCCCCCCGCCCGAAACCGCCCGCCCGAACAGCCCGGCCGGAACCGCCCGACCGCCCGACCGCCCGCCCGCCCTAGAACGCCCGGTAGTCCGCGATCGGCAGCTTGGGTCCGCGCCGGGGCGCACGCGGGTGCCCGGACAACGACAGCAGGCGGACCACCCGGTGCCGGTGCGGCGCGTAGGGCGCCAGCAGCCGCAGCATCCCGGCGTCGTCGGTGCGCTCGCCGGCCAGCGCCCAGCCGACGGCGGCGGGCAGGTGGAAGTCGCCGACCGAGACGGCGTCGGCGTCGCCGAACGCGCGCTGCGCCACCTCCGCCGACGTCCACGCGCCCACGCCCTGCACCTTCTCCAGCCGCGCCCGCGCTTCCGCCGGTGCCATCGCGGCCGCCTCCTCCAGCCGCGGGGCGACCAGGGCGCACCGCGTCACGGTCCGGGCGCGTCCGGGGTCGACGCCGGCCCGGTGCCAGTCCCACACCGGGACCCGCGCCCAGGTCTGCGCCGCGGGCACCACGCGCAGCCCGCCCCGCAGGCCCTCGGGCGCCGGCCCGGGGGCCGGGGTGCCGTACCGCGTGACCAGCCAGCGCCAGGCCCGGTGCGCCGTGACGGTCTGCACGCGCTGCTCCAGCACGGCGGGCACCAGGGACTCCAGCACCCGACCGCTGCGCGGCATCCGCAGGCCGGCGGCCCGGCGGTGGGCGTCGCGGACCTGCGGGGGCGGCGCGAAGCCCGCCGCGTCGTCGTCCTCGCCGAGGAGGACCGGCAGCGCCTCGGCCGCCTCCCGGGCGCCGTCGCCCCACAGGTGCGCCAGCACCTCGTGCGAGCCGGCGGGGACGAAGCGCTGCGTCACCGGGCCGCTCCGGAGCAGCGACGTGCGCCAGACGGACCCGTCGGCGGCCCGGTGGAACGTGGGGTCGCCCGGTCCGTGCGCGAATGGTCCGAGCGTCAGGCCGACGTCGAGCCGCCGCGGCGAGGTGTGGCGGACGGTGAGCACATCCCAGTGGACCACACCGGCGGGCCCTGCCGGGACGGGCTCGCCCCGCTCACGGGACGGCGCGCTCCGCCTCCACCCGCGCCACCTCGCGCACCACGGTCTCCACCAGCAGTCGCTGCCCGAGCGGCCGGAAGTGCCCCGCCAGCGGCAGCTCGACGTTCCGCGCGCCGGGCAGCCGGCCGGTCTCGGGGATGTGCGGGTCGAACCGCGGGTACACGGCGGTGATGCGCTCGTTGACCAGCAGCTCGCCCGCGAGCGCCAGCAGCACCGGGTCACGCGGGTCGAACGAGCGCAGGGCGCGCGAGAGCATGTACCGCGCCCAGCGGGAGCCGGCGAAGGGCGTGGCGATCGCGACCATGCCGAGCACGCGGTCGCTCACGGGCGAGAGCATGACGTGCTTGCCGATGAGGCCGCCCTTGCTGTGCGCCACGAGCACGACACCGGACAGGTCGGCGCGCTCGAGGTGCTCCACGACGACGTCGGCGGACTCGGGGACGGGCCGGGCGTTGTGGCGCAGCGCGGGGACGGCGTGCACCGGGTGGCCCGCCCGGGCGAGCGCGGTGGCCACGGGGCGGAGGAACTCCCAGGTCTCGTAGATGCCGGGCAGCAGCACGACGGGCGCGGCGCCGCCGGGTCCGGTGGGCAGCACGGCGCGGCCCAGCAGGTGGCGAAGCTGCCGGTCGGCGGCCCAGGCGTAGTCGACGGCCCGCGTGCCGAGCCGGCCGAGCTCGGCGAGCACACGTGGGGCGGACCTGCCGGGTTCGCGGGACCGGTTCATCCGGTGCAGGCTATCGCGGGATGCGGCTGCCCGGGCCGGGTGCGACGGTGGCCTCATGCGCGTCGTCGTCGTCGGAGCCACGGGGAACGTCGGGACCGCGCTGCTGCGCGCCCTGCACACCGAGCCGCGGGTCACCTCGCTGCTGGGGATCGCCCGGCGCCTGCCGGACCGGGCGGCGGAACCGTTCCGGCACGCGGGGTGGGCGGCCGTCGACGTCGGCGCCGAGGACACCGACGAGACCGTGGTCGCGCGGCTCGCCGACCAGTTCGGCGGCGCGGACGCCGTGGTCCACCTGGCCTGGCTGATCCAGCCCAACCGCGAACGCGAGCTGCTGCGCCGCACCAACGTGGAGGGCACCCGCCGCGTGGCCGAGGCCGCGGCGCGGGCGGGGGTGCCGCACCTGGTGGTCGCGTCGTCGGTGGGCGCGTACTCCCCCGTGGGCGACGACACGCCGCGCGGCGAGGACTGGCCCGTCCGCGGCACCCCCACGTCGCACTACAGCGTCGACAAGGCCGCGCAGGAGCGGGTGCTCGACGAGTTCGAGGTCGCGCACCCCGACGTCGTGGTGGCCCGGCTGCGGCCCGCACTCGTCTTCCAGGCGGACGCCGCCCCGTCGATCGGGCGCGCCTTCATCGGACCGCTCGTGCCGGTGGGTCTGCTGCGCCGGCGCCGGCTGCCCGCGCTGCCGCTGCCCGCCGGGCTGCGGCTGCAGGCGGTGCACGCCGACGACGTCGCCGACGCCTACCGCCGCGTGGTGGTCGAGCGGGCCGCCGGGGCGTTCAACGTCGCTGCCCGTGACGTGCTGCGCGGCGCGGACCTCGCGCGGATCGTGGACCACGGGCGCCTGGTCGAGGTGCCGCCTGCCGCCGTCCGCGGCGCGCTGGCCGCCGCGTACGCCGCACACACGGTGCCCGTGGACCCGGGCTGGCTGGACATGGCGCTGGCGGCGCCCGTCCTGGACGCCGCGCGGATCCGGACCGAGCTGGGCTGGGCACCGCGCCGGACCGCGGCGGAGGCGGTCGAGGACCTGCTCGACGGCATGGCAGTGGGGCAGGGCGTGGGCTCGGCGCCGCTGCGTCCGGCGAGCCCCCGGCCGGCGGGCTCCGCGGTGGTGCCGCTGCCCGGCGTGAGCCCGCGCATCCCCGACTCGATGGACCACTACCTCTTCGGCCTCTACCTCTCGGACCACTTCACCGGCGCGACGGCGGGCCTGGAGCGGCTGGAGCTGATGACCCGCACCTCCGAGGACACGCCGTTCTACGCCGAGCTGGCCGAGGCGACCGAGCAGCTCCGGGGCGAGCGGGAGCTCTACCGCGACCTCCTGGCCGCCCTCGGCGTGCCGCGCCGCCGGCACCGCCAGGCCGCGGCCTGGCTGGGCGAGAAGGCCGGGCGGCTCAAGCTCAACGGCCGGATCACGGACCGGTCGCCGATGACGGCGGTGCTGGAGGCGGAGCTCATGCGGTCGGCGGTGCTGGGCAAGATCGGCGGCTGGCAGACGCTCCGGGAGCACGCCGCCGACATCGGCCTGGACGCCACGCGGCTCGACGAGCTCATCGCCCAGGCGCAGCGCCAGGTCGACCTGTTCGACCGGTACCACGCCTGGGCGCGCGAGCGGGCGTTCCGGACGGCGGCCTGGGGACGCTAGCCGCCGGTGTTCCTTCGGGCGCCGCCCTCTCCCGCGGCGTCCTTTCCCACGGCATCCGTTCCGGCGCCATCCGTTCCGGCGGAGTCCTCCCGCGTCGCCGCCACGCGGATCTCGCGGCCCCGCTCGACCTCGCGCAGGTGCTTCGCCTGCCGCTTCTCGCTCGCCCGCGCGTCCTTGGGCGGGAGCTGCACGCTCTCCTCGGCGGCGATGCCGCCCTGGAGCTCGCGCCCGCGTTCGAGCTCAGCGTCCAGCTCGGCGCCGAACAGCAGCGCGAGGTTGGTGATCCAGAGCCACAGCAGGAACACGATGATCCCGGCCAGCGACCCGTACGTGGCGTCGTAGCTCGCGAACGACGCGACGTAGAAGCCGAAGGCGGCGGACGCGAGCAGCCAGCCGAGGATCGCGACGACCGCCCCGACACTGATCCAGCGCATCCGGGGCTGCCGTACGTTCGGTGTGACGCGGTACAGGATCGCGACCAGCAGCACGGCCAGCAGGAGCACCACCGGCCACTTGACGATGCCCCAGACCGTCACCGCCGTCGAGCCGAGGCCCACGGCCTCGCCCACCGCCCGGGCGAGCGGCCCGCTCAGCACGAGCGCGGCGACGATCAAGGCCGCCGTGACCACGGCGACGAGCGTGACCAGCAGCATCACCGGGCGGAGCTTCCAGGCGGGGCGGCCCTCGTCGATCCCGTAGATGCGGTTCATCGCGCGGCCGAAGGCGCCGACGTACCCGGAGGCGGACCACAGGGCCAGGGCGACACCGAGCACGAGGGTGAGCCCGGCCCGGCCGCCGCCCGCCGCGGCGTTCTGGACGAGCGGCTCGACGATCGCCAGCGCGTCCGGCGGCACCACGCCGTCGACCGTGTCGAGCACGCGCTCGACCGCCTGGCCGCCGTCCCCCACGAGCCCGAGCACGGAGACGAGCGCGAGCAGGGCCGGCGCTGCCGCGAGCACCGCGTAGTACGTCAGGGCCGCGGCCAGGTCCAGGCACTCGTCGCGCGTGAACTGGCGCACGGTGTTCCGCGCGACGTACTTCCAGGTGCCGCGGTGCAGGTCCGGCGGGGCATCCGGCTTGCGCCGGTCGTCCGGCGCCGGTGCACCCACGCGTGCTGACGAGTCGTCGATGTCGGCCATGCCAACTCCCCCCCGTGGGCGCGGCCCAGCTCGTGCCGGCCTGCCTGACCTCGAACCAACCTAGGCCGACGACGGCCACTCGCAACCCGGGACCACCCGCCCCTTCACCGCCCGGACTGTCCGAATCGCCCGAACCGGCGTAGGGTGAATTGCTCGGAGTCATGAAGCGGCTCCCGATCCGGACGGATCTGGGAGGTCCCTGTGTCCTTGATCGAACAGCCCCGCACGACCGCCCTGAGCGACGACCAGAACGACCGCTCGACACTCTCCGCGGAGTTCTCGCCCGCTGACCTCATGCGCACGATGGGTCTCGGCACCAATCTCCTGGTCGGCACCTACCGCGTCGAGCTCACCTCCGGGACCTGGTGGTGGTCCGACGAGGTCTACACCATGCACGGCTGGAAGCGGGACGAGATCGAACCGGGGCTCGACGCCCTCCGCTCCCGCAAGCACCCGGACGACCGGAGCCGGGTGGTCCGCGCCGCCAGCCAGGCGTTGCGCGTCGGCCGCCCGTTCGCGTGCGCGCACCGCATCGTGGACCGCAACGGCCGCACCCGGTCGGTGGTGGTGACCGGTCAGGGCAGCCAGAGCGACCGCACCCGCTCGCCCGAGCTGGTCGGCTACGTCGTGGACGTCACGCCCGTGCAGAAGGAGGCGCTGGACCGGGAGGCGGACGGGGCAGTCAACCGCGCCTTCGTCAGCCAGGCATCGATCGAGCAGGCCAAGGGCGTCATCGTCGCGGTGCGGGGCGTCGACGAGAACGGGGCGACGGAGATCCTCGTCGACGCCGCACGCAAGGCCGACGTGACACTGCGCCTCGCCGCCGACCAGGTGATGGAGGCGCTGCACGCCGACAACGAGAAGACCGGAGTCACGCAGGCCGCGCTCAAGCGCGCGCTCGACGTCGTCCACCCGGTGGGGCGGCCGCGCGGCCACGACGCGCTGCTGACCCGGCGGCCGCGTCGCACGGACACGCGCCGCCGGGACAACTGAGCGGCGTCAGCCGCGGCCGCCGGGTGCCGGCACCCTGAAGGACGGCTCACCCGGGGTCAGCTCCGCGGTGAAGGCCGCCAGGTAGGAGTCCAGCCAGACGGCGCGCCCGCCCTCCGTGGGCGCGTCGCCGGCCGGGTCGTCCACGGCGAGCTCCAGCCGGGCGTCGCGGACGCGGATGGTCTGGCCCGACGGCGTGTCCACCCACGAGCCGGACTGGATCGAGCCGATCTCCACGGCCAGCCGGTGCCCGGCGGCCAGCGTCCAGTCGGTCGACTCCAGGTCGAGGGTCACCCGGCCCGAGTCGATGACGGCGGCCTGCTCGACGAACGGCACGGCCGTCCCGTCCGGGGCGACGTCGTGCAGCTCGACCAGCACGTTGCCGGTGCCCCGCACGTCCAGCGCCACCTTCGGCGTCCCGACGACGCGGGTGTCCCGCTCAACGGGCGCGGACCAGGTGAACCAGCTCGACCGGGCGCCGTCCTGCTCCTCGTCGGGGCCGCCGTCGTCCACGTAGGAGCCGCCGCCGAGCGCGATCCGCGCGGTCCGGTCCGCGGTCGGCCACGTGTCCTCGGCGCGCCAGGCGCCGGTGCTGTCCTGGATCGAGAACGCGGGGTAGGCCGTCGTCGGCTCCACGTCCTTCAGGTGCTCGTCGTAGAAGGCGCCGATCTCGTCGAACCAGCCCTCGCGCCCCATCTTCCACGTGCCGTCCTCGGTGCGGTCGTTGCCCCGCACGTGGTCCCACGGGCCGAGCCAGCCGCGCTGCGGGCCGTCGTGGTTGGCGAGGTACTCGGCCATGCCCTCGGGCCGGGTGTTCCACTCCAGGAAGCCCTGGGTGACGAACAGCGGGGTGTCGCTCCCCTTGGCGTGCTTCGCCAGGTCCCGGTCCCGCCAGTAGCTCGTGCCCGGGTCGGCCTTCAGGTTGTTCACCGTGTTGGCCGCGAGGCACTCGGGGTGCGCCAGCTCGTACCTCGAGTTGGCCACGTAGCGCTCGTCGTCGTCCGGCAGCTGCGGGAGCTGGGCGATCGTGTTGTACGTGCTCGGGGCGATGATCCCCTCCTGCCGCGGCACGCCGTGGGAGCGGACGCGGTCGTACATGTCCCAGATGGGCTCCTGGGCCACGACGGCCTTGAGCGCGTCCTGGTCCAGGTTGTTGCCGATCAGGCCGGTGACGGCGTCGTACGACTTGCCGTACATGCCCACCGCGCCGGTGGACCACGACTGGTCGGCGGCCCAGTCGATCGCGGCGGCGACGTCGGCCTGCTCGCCGGGGCCCGCGAAGTCGAGGCAGCCGGTCGAGCCGCCGTAACCGCGGGTGTCCACCAGGACCAGGGCGTAGCCGCGGTCGAACAGGTCGATGCCCTCGACGAGGTCGCCGAACCGGTCGGACGGGCCGGTGTGCGCGTGGCCCTCCTCGGAGATCTCGCCCGAGTGCCCGAAGTACGAGCCGGCCGACAGGATCACCGGCACCCGGTCGCCCTTCCCCAGCCCCTCCGGCAGCAGGACGTCGGCGTGCAGCTCGACGTCGGAGCCGTCCGAGGACGGGAAGTAGTGCTGCGTCCAGGCGGCGCCCTCGGGGACGCGGTCGTTCTCCGCGTGCGTCACGGGACGGTCCGCGGTCGCGACGGCGGCCTGCTCGTCCGACGGTTTCTGCGCTGTGGCGACGGGGAGGCCGACCGCGCCCGTCAGGGCGACGGCGGCGAGGGCTGACACGGTCGTGACTGCGGCGCGTGTGCTGTGCACGTGCTCCTCCAGGGTCGTGGATGGCTGGTTCGGCGGTGAGGTGCCTGTGGCTCGATCACACCCGAGCTTTCACCCGCCCGACAGTGGGACGACGTCACCGGCCGGTCGTGACATTCGTCGAGCACGGCCGTGACACGGCGTCACTGGTGAGGTCGGCGTCGGGCACGAATACTGGGTCCCGCGCGACCCTTCCCGCCCGACCCGTCCCCGCGCGACCCGGAGTTCCCATGGAGACCAAGCCCGCGAGCGTGCACCACCTGCCGGGTACCGACCGTTGAGGCCCGGACGGACCGCTCTGTCCGAGCACAACGAGGCCTCCCAGGGGCGGCTGCGCCGGCTCAACCTGGTGCTGCAGGTCCCGCCGATCGCGCTCGCGGGGGCGGTGCTCGTCGCGTTCGACCACAAGAGCCCGTGGAGCACGGTGGCCCTGGTCGCGGGGGTGGTGGCCGCGGTCGTGGCCATGGAGCGGTGGACGGCGGACGACCTGGCCCGCGTCGCCGTGCCCTGCCTGGCCGCCGGCGCCGTGGTGTGGCTGTTCGGCGCGCTCGTGGCGGGCAGCAGCACGGCGTTCTACGGACTCGGCGTCGTCGGCTCCCTCGTGGTGCCGCAGCTCCCGCGGCACCGGGTCGCGGCGCTGCTCGGGCTCGCCGTCTTCATCGCGGCCGCGGGGGCGAGCCGGCTGCTGGTGACCCAGGACGACGTCGGCGGCGACCTGGTCGCCTACGTGATCGTTCCGACGGGTGTCTTCGTGCTGGCCACGGCCCTGCTGTACGGCAACCAGCGGTACCTCGACCTCATGAAGGAGACGCGCGACCGCGAGGCGGAGCTCGCCGTGGCCCAGGAGCGGATCCGGTTCGCGAGCGACCTGCACGACATCCAGGGCCACACCCTGCACGTGGTGAAGCTGAAGACCGTGCTGGCCCAGAAGCTGGTGCACGCCGACGCCGACCGGGCGCAGGAGGAGCTGCGCGAGATCCACGCCCTGGTCGCCGACACGATCGCGCAGACCAAGAACCTGGCGCACGGGCAGCGGCGGCTCAACCTGTCGGTCGAGCTGGAGAACGCGAAGAACCTGTTCGAGGCCGCGGGCATCGACGTCCGCGTCGACCGCGTGGCCGAGGCCGACCCGCGCACCGCCGAGCTGCTCGGCCAGGTGCTGCGCGAGACGACCACCAACATCCTGCGGCACGCGCAGGCCTCGCTGGTGCGGATCACGCTGTCCGGCTCCGGCATCGACATCGTCAACGACGGCGTCCGGGACGGGCCGCCGCCCGCGCTCAGCGGGCTGTCCGCCCTGCGGCAGCGCGTGGCCGAGGACGGCGGCGAGCTGACGGTGGAGCAGGGCGCCGGACGGTTCCGGACGGCGGCGGCGTTCCCGCAGGCAGGCGCGGCCCCCGCGCCGACGACGAGAGCACTGGAGGGCAGCCGATGACCACGGTGGTACTGGCCGACGACGAGGCCCTGCTGCGCAAGGCCCTGGCCGCGCTGCTCCCCCTGGAGGGCGACATCGAGGTGCTGGCCGAGGCCGAGGACGGCGCCACCGCCGTCGAGGCCACGCTGCTGCACCGGCCCGACGTGCTCGTGATCGACCTGGAGATGCCGGGGGTGGACGGGCTCGGCGCCGTCGCGCAGATCCGCGCCGCGCGCCCGGACCAGGTGATCCTCATGCTCACCCGCCACGCCCGGCCGGGGGTGCTGCGCAAGGCGCTGCGGCTCGGCGTCCAGGGCTTCGTCAGCAAGTCCGCGGAGCCGGCGCACATCACGCAGGTCATCGCCGCGCTGCACGAGGGCAAGCGCTGGATCGACCCGGACGTCTCCGCGCTCGCCGTCATCGACGACTGCCCGCTCACGGAGCGGGAGGTCGACGTGCTGCGGGTGACGAGCAAGGGCTACTCGGTCGCCGAGATCGCGGCCCAGCTCCACCTCGCGGAGGGCACGGTGCGCAACTACCTCTCGAACGCGATGCAGAAGACCCAGACCCGGACCCGGCACGAGGCGGCCCGGTACGCGCGGGAGCACGACTGGTTGTAGGGGCGCCTAGGGTGGCTGCCGTGCGCACGCTCGACGTCGTCCGACACTCGCTGACCCGCAAGGGCGTGTCCCGCTCCCGGGGCGCCGGGTCGCACCTGTCGCCCGAGGGCGTCCGGCTCGCGCGCCGGCTCGGCGAGTCGATGCCCGACATGGCCTACGTCGCGGTCGGCGACCTGCCCCGGCACCTGGAGACGGCGATCGCCCTGGGGTTCGCCGTCGACGAGCAGGTGGCGTGGCCCTCCGGGTACGTCGAGGGCGAGGTGGACCACCACGACCAGTGGACCTGGGACCAGCCCTT
The DNA here is from genome assembly GCF_044746965.1 of Promicromonospora sp. NPDC090134. Classification (NCBI taxonomy): domain Bacteria; kingdom Bacillati; phylum Actinomycetota; class Actinomycetes; order Micrococcales; family Promicromonosporaceae; genus Promicromonospora; species Promicromonospora sp. NPDC090134. The sequence continues at coordinate 212,159 of NZ_JBIVCZ010000003.1, forward strand.
CGTCCGCTACGCGGCGCTGCTCGCCGCGGGGCGTGGGTTGCACGACGTCGCGCAGGAGCACCTGACGCACTGGCGGCGCGTCCTCGACGCCGTGCCCGAGGGCGGGGCCGCGCTGATCGTCTCGTCCGGCGGTTCGATCGAGCCGGTCCTGGTCGCTGCCTTCCCCGGCGCCGACCACGCCGCCTGGGGCGGGCCGCTGCACCAGCTCGAGGGCGCGACGATCGAGGTCGAGGACGGGCGGTTCACAGGGATCACGGTCCGGCGCGGCCGGCCGTGAGGTGGTGTGCGGTGGGGGTGTGCGGCCGCGATGGCGATGATGCGGGCCGGTGCGCGTTCGGGGCCGCCGCCCAGCGGAAGTGCGCTTCTACCCAGTCATTGGGCCCGGAATCATGGCGTTTCCGGGCCAGATCGCTGGGTAGAAGCGCACCTTGCCCGGGCACCGAACAGACTGTCGACAGCGGGGTGCGCGTCGCAGCCCGGAAGCGGGTGCGGCTCCGCGAGGTCGACGGCGGCATGGTGCGCTTCTACCCAGTCATTGGGCCCGGAATCATGGCGTTTCCGGGCCAGATGGCTGGGTAGAAGCGCACCTTGCCCGGGAACCGGCGCGACGGCCTCTCCTCGACCCATCGGCCCTGACCTCTGCGCCACAAGGCGGCGAAGCACGATACTGAGCAGGCACAAGGACGGCCGACCCAGGGAGCGGGCATGGCACATGTCACGGGCCGGCTGTCGGTGCGCCTGCTCGGCCCGTTCGCCGTGACGGTCGACGACGCGCCCGTCGCCCTCAGCTCCCGCCTGCGCACGCTCCTCGCGGTGCTCGCGCTCGACGTCGGGCGGCCCGTGCCGGCCGAGCGCATCGCCGCCGCGGTGTGGGGCCAGGACCGCCCCGCCGACCCCCGCAAGGCCATCCAGGTGCTGGTCACCCGGCTCCGCACGGCGCTCGGGGCCGACGCCGTCCGCACCACCCCCGGCGGCTACCAGCTCGACGTCGCGCCCCAGGCCGTCGACCTGTCCCGGTTCGAGTCGGCGCTGACCGAGAGCCGCACGGCGGCCGACCCCGCCGAGGAGTACCGGCTCCTGCGCCAGGCCCTCGCGCACTGGCGCGGCTCCCCCTTCGAGACCGTTGACTCCGACCTGCTCGTCACGGTCGACCGACCGCGCCTGGTGCAGCCCGCGCTGGCCGCCGTGGAGCGGTGCGCCGACCTCGCACTGGCCGGCCGCGCCCCGCACCCCGGCAGCCCCGGCAGCCCCGGCAGCCCCGGCGAGCCAGACCTCGGCGACCTGGCCGCCGCCCTGCGCGAGCTCGTCGGCGTCCACCCGCTGCGCGAGAGCCTGTGGGTCCGGCTCATGGCCGTGCTCGACGGCACCGGCCGGCGCGCCGACGCCCTGGCCGCCTACCAGGACCTGTACCGGATCCTGCGCGACGAGCTCGGCACCCCGCCCGGCGCGGAGGCCCAGGCGGCGCACCGCCGCCTCCTCGCGCCCGAGCCGCCCGAGCCGCCCGAGCCACCAGCACCGCCGGCACCACCAGCCATGCTCCCGCCCCCGGAACGCGCCTTCCGTGGCCGCGCCGCCGCCCTCGCAGCCCTCGACGCCCTCCTCGACACCGCACCAAGGATCGCCGTCGTCGACGGACCGGGCGGGGTCGGCAAGACGGCGACGGTGCTGCACTGGGCCCACCGCGCGTCCGACCACTTCCCCGGCGGGACCCTCTACGTGAACCTGCGCGGCTACTTCCCGACGAACACGCCACTGGCCCCCGCGGTCGCCGTCCGCCAGCTCCTCGACACCCTCGGCGTCCCGCCGGCCCGGATCCCCGACGACGCCGACGCCCAGGCCGCCCTGTACCGCTCGGTGCTCGCGGACCGCCGGGTCCTGGTGGTGCTGGACAACGCCCGCGACGTCGAGCAGGTGCGACCCCTCCTGCCGGGCGGACGGCGCTGCGTCGTGGTCGTCACGAGCCGGAACCGGCTCGGCGGCCTGGTCGCCGTGGAGGGCGCCGCCCGCCTCGCCCTCGGAACCCTCACTCCGGCCGAGGCCGAGGACCTGCTCGCCGCCCGGCTGGGCGCCGCCCGCCTCGCCGCGGAGCCCGAGGCCGTCCGCGAGCTGCTGGCGCTGTGCGGCGGGCTCCCCCTGGCGCACGTGATCGTCGCCGAGCGCGCGGCCGCACGGCCCGGGGCGCCGCTCGCCGGCCTGGTCCGCGAGCTGCACCGCTCCCGCATCGCCGCCCTGTCCACCGGCCGCGACCATGCGGCCCGCTCCGTCTTCTCGTGGTCCTACCGCGCGCTCGGCGCGGACGCAGCCGCGGTGTTCCGCCTGCTCGGCCTGCACCCCGGGCCGCACCTCACGATCCCGAGCGTCGCGAGCCTCGGGTCGCTCCCCCGGGACCGCGCCCGCGCCGCGGTCGCCGAGCTGGAGCGCGCGAGCCTCCTGATCGAGCTCGCGCCGGGCCGGTTCACCATGCACGAGCTGCTCATGGACTACGCGACCGAGCTGGTCGCGCAGGACCCGCCCGAGCAGTCCGGCGCCGCGACCGTCCGCATGCTCGACCACTACCTCGGCATGGCCCACGAGGCCGAGGGGGCGCTGGCGCCCACCGAGGACCGGCACACGGTCGGCCCGCCGTCGGACGGCGTGCTCGGGCCGCCCCCGCCGTCCGGGTACGACGCCGCCCTCGCCCTCTTCGAGGGCGAGGCACCCGTCCTCGTCGCGATGGTCCGGCGGGCCGCCGCCACCGGCAACCACGAGCACACCTGGCGCATCGCGCGCTGCCTGCGCCCGTACCTGTGGGGGCGGCGTCAGGTCACCACGCTCCTGGAGGCAGAGCGCCTGGCGCTCGCCGCGCTGGAACGGCTCGGCCGCGTTCCGGAGCAGGTGGGCTCCCGCCGCTGGATCGCCCACGCCCTCATGCGGCTCGGGCGGCCCGACGACGCCTGGCGCACCCTCGAGCCGACGCTCCCCCTGGCCGAGCAGCCGGCCGAGCAGCCGGCCGAGCGCCACGCCGAGCGCCACGCCGAGCACCAGGCCGAGGTCGACGACACCGCGCGGGCCTGGCTGCTGAACACGACGGCCGCGGTGCTGGCCGAGCTGGGCCGCCCGGACGAGGCCCTCGACCACGCGGAGCGAGCCCTCGTCCTCTTCCGCGGCACGGGCGACCTCTTCGGCGACGGCTGCACCGAGTCGGCGGTAGGCCTCTACCTGCGCCGGCTGGGCAAGCTCGACGACGCACTGGCGGCCGCGCGCCACGCGTACACCACCCTGACGGACGCCGGCGACCTCTGGCTCCGCTGCTACACCCAGGAGCTCGTCGGCGACGTCCAGCTCGACCTCGGCGAGCCCGCCGCCGCGGCCGCCGCCTACCGGGCGTGCGCCGAGGACCTGCGCACCCTGGGCCGCACGGACGAGCTCGCCGGGATCCTCGGCAAGCTCGACGTCGCGGCCCGGGACGCCGATGCCGACGCCGATGCCGACGCCGCTGGGCGCTGAACGACCGGCAGCACCCGGTCGCCGTCGAGCACCGCCTGACCGAGCGGCGTGAGGGTGTGCCAGACGCTGTTGCGCTCCCGCCGCGACGCGATCAGCCCGGCCTCGCGCAGCACGGACGCGTGCTCCGAGGCCGACGGCGCGGAGACGCCGATGTGCCGGGCCAGCTCGCTGGTGCTGGCGCCGTAGGTCAGGGCCGCCAGCGCGGCCGCGCGCGTCCGGCCGAGGAGCGCGGCCAGCGCCCGGTCGTGCCGGCCGCTGCCGGCCGGGCGGAGCCAGGACAGCCGGTGCGGGACCGGGTACACGAGCACCGGCGCGAGCCCCGGGTCGGCCAGCGCGATCGGCGCGCGCCAGCAGAAGAACGCCGGCTGCAGGGTGATCCCCCGGCCCTCCAGGTAGACGTCCCGGTCGGCCGCGGTCCCGACGCAGAGCACCGGGTCCCGCCAGGTGACGGACGGGTGCACCGAGCTGAGCAGCGCCGCCGTGCCGCCGCTGGTCAGGGTGCGCACGTGCGCGGCGACGTCGGCCTCCACGGCGCTGCGGACCGCGGACCAGTAGGGCGCGAGCGCCTGGTCGTAGTACGCCTGGGCGGCGCGCCCCAGCCGCCGTCGGGCGGGCGCGGAGCGCGCGAGGTCGACTGCCCAGCGCGGCACGTCACGCTGCCCGCCCAGGAGCTCCAGCTCGTCCCGGAACCTGGCGGACGGCGTGCTGGGCACCGTCCCCAGGCCCGCGCCGAGCTCGGTGGTCCCGCCGGCGGGCGTGCGGAGGTCGGGCGTGTACCCCCGCGGCGGCGTGAGCCGCAGGTAGGAGCGCGCCTCCCAGGTCAGCGCGGACACCACGCGCGAGCGCCACTGGGCGAAGACCAGGGGCCCGCCCGGCTGGTTGACCTGGTGCGCGCTGAGCACGGCCTCCCACAGGGGGTCGGGCCCGGGGGCGAGCCGGACCCGCAGCAGGTCCTCGGCGGTGAAGTGGATCCGTAGCATCGGCGCCCTCCTGCGTGCCGCCGGATCTCGGCGGCACCGACCATTCCACGCGGTGGCGGTTTCAAACCGCTTTCACTTTCGGTCGGGACCCCGACCCGGCAGGATGGCCGGGACGGGGGGCGCGACGGTGCGGGACGGGATGCGGATGGACGACGGGCACGAGCCCGCGGTCACGGTCTCCGTGCTGGGCACGTTCGCCGTCGTGGTCGACGGCGTGGAGGTGCGCCTGCCGGGCCGGCCGCGCACCCTCCTGGCCGGGCTGGCGGTCGGCGCGGGCGCGCCGGTGTCCGTGGAACACCTCGTCGACGTGGTCTGGGGCGAGGATCTGCCCGCCTCCCCGCAGGGGTCGCTGCAGGTGCTGGTCCGCAGGCTGCGGTCCGTCCTGGGCGACGCCGTGGTCGAGACCGTCCCGGGCGGGTACCGGCTCGCCGTCCCGGTCGGGCGCGTGGACGTCGCGTCGTTCGCGGAGCTGGTCCAGGCCCGGCCCGCCGAGGCGCCGGCCGCGGAGCGACGGCGCCTGGCCGACGCCCTGGGCCTGTGGCGCGGCGCGCCGTTCGACGGGGTCGGCTCCGAGATCCTGCACGCGGTCGAGGCTCCCCGGCTGGAGGAGCAGCGCCTGGCGGCGCTGGCCCGCCGGATCGAGATCGACCTCGCGACGCCGGACGACGCCCTGGTCGCGGAGCTGCGCGGTCTCACGGACCGGTACCCGCTGCAGGAGCGCTTCTGGGGGCACCTCATGACGGCGCTGGCTCGCAGCGGACGGACCGCCGAGGCCCTCGACGCCTCGGCGCGGCTCGAGCGGACGCTCGCCGACGAGCTGGGCATCGGCCCCGGGGAGGCGGTCCGGCGCCTGCAGCGGGCGATCGCCGGCGCAGAGACCGCCGGCGCAGAGACCCCCGGCGCGGAGTCCGCCGGCCGACCGGGCGGGGAGCCGGGCCGGGTCCCGCGCCAGCTCCCGCTCGGTCCCCTCGCCTTCAGCGGGCGCGCGGGCGCGCTCGCCGAGCTCGACGCGTTCCTCGCGGACGACGGCGCGCCCCGGTCCGCGGTGCTCGACGGCGCGGGCGGCGTCGGCAAGACCGCGACCGCGCTGCACTGGGCGCACCGGGTGGCCGGCCGGTTCCCCGACGGGCAGCTCTACGCGAACCTGCGAGGGTTCGACCCCACGTCGGCGCCGGTGCCGCCGTCCACGGTGGTGCGGGCGTTCCTGGAGGCCCTGGGCGTGGCCAAGGGCCGCGTCCCGGCGTCGGCGGACGCCCTGCTCGCGCTGTACCGGGGCGTCGTGGCCGGACGGCGGCTGCTCGTGGTGCTGGACAACGCCCGCGACGCCGACCAGGTGGCGCCGCTCCTGCCGGGGTCCGGGCCGGGCGTCGCCGTGGTCACGAGCCGCGCCACCCTGACCGGCCTGGGCGCCGCGCGGGTCCCGCTCGGCACCCTGACGCCGGCCGAGGGGTTCGACCTGCTCGCCCTGCGGGTCGGCGCCGAGCGCTGCGCGGCCGAGCCGGAGGCCGCGCGCCGGATCGTCGAGCGGTGCGCCGGCCTGCCGCTGGCCGTCGTGATCGCCGCGGCCCGGGTGCTGGCCCGGCCGGCGTTCCCGCTGTCGGCGGTCGCCGACGAGCTGGCGGACGGCGGCGCCCGGCTGGACACGCTGGGCGACGACGACGCGATGGCCGACGTCCGCAGCGTGTTCGCCACGTCGTACCGGGCGCTGTCGCCGCAGGCGGCACGCCTGTTCCGCCTGCTCGGGGTCCATCCCGGGCCCGACGTCGCGGCGGCCGCGGTCTCGTCCCTCGTCGGCGGCCCCGGCGCCGAGGGCGCGCTGGCCGAGCTGGTCCAGGTGAACCTCGTGACGGAGCACGCCCCCGGCCGGTTCGCGATGCACGACCTCGTGGCGGAGTACGCCCGCGAGCGGGCGCGCGAGGACGAGACGGCGGCGTGGCGGGACGCCGCCGTGGGGCGCGTGACGGCCTGGTACCTGGGCGTGGCGCTGGAGCTGGACCGCCGCAGGTGGCCGGGGCGCGTCCGCCAGGAGTTCGTCCGGGACCCCGGCCCGGTCCGGGTGCCGGACGAGGAGCCGGCCGCCTGGTTCCGGGCCGAGCGGACGGTCCTGTTCGCCGTCGTGACGGCGGCCCGCGAGCACGGGCTTCCCGGCGAGGTGCTGTCCCTGGTCTGGGCCCTCTACAGCACGCTGTCCCACCACGCGGAGCAGCGCGACGCGCTGTGGACGGTGCTGGTCGCGGCGCGCGACGTCGCGGTCGAGGTCCGGGACCGCCGGGCGGAGCTGTGGTGCACCCGGTACCTCGCGGCGGTGGCGGCCGCCGCGGGGCGCCGGAGGGAGTGCGAGGAGCTGCGGCGACGCACCATCCACCTGGCTGCCGAGCTGGGCGACGTGCGGGGGCTCCAGCTCGCGCACCACGGCTACGCCGGCGACCTGGTGCGCTGGGGGCGGCACGACGAGGCGGTGGCCCAGGCGGAGCAGGCGCTCGTGCACGGCCGCCGCTCGGGCGACCCCTTCCACGAGGCCCACGCGCTGAACATCCTCGCGTGGGCCCTGGCGCACGCCGGCGACCTCGACCGGGCCCTGCCGCTGGCCGAGCGGGCCCTCGGGATGCTGAACGACCGGGACAACCCGACCACCCGCGCCGTCGTCTGGGACACGCTCGGCCACGTGCACACCGGTCTGGGCGACCCGGAGCGGGCGATCGTCTGCTACCAGGAGGCGGCGGTCCGGTTCCGGGAGTTCGACATGCGGCAGGACCTGGTGGCGGCCGAGCGGCGGCTCGCCGTCCTGCTCGGCGAGGCCGGCCGCTGGACGGAGGCCCGCGACGCCTGGCAGGAGTGCCTGGACCAGTCCGTCGAGCTCGGGCTCGGTGGCGTCGCCGGGATCCGCGCGGAGCTGGCCCGGGCCACCGCGGAGCTCGGCCGCGCCGAGCTCAACCGCGCCGGCGCGAGATCGTCCGGCCCAGCCAGACCAGGGGGTCGTAGCGCCGGTCCGCCACCCGCTCCTTCATCGGGATGAGGGCGTTGTCGGTGATCTTGATCCCCTCGGGGCACACCTCGGTGCAGCACTTGGTGATGTTGCAGCGGCCCAGGCCGTGCTCGTCCTGCGCGGCGGGCACCCGGTCGGCGACGTCGAGCGGGTGCATCTCGAGCTCGGCGACCCGCATCAGGAACCGCGGGCCGGCGAACGCCTCCTTGTTCTCGTCGTGGTCGCGCACCACGTGGCACGTGTCCTGGCACAGGAAGCACTCGATGCACTTGCGGAACTCCTGCGAGCGCTCGACGTCGACCTGCGCCATCCGGTACTCGCCCGGCGCGAGGCCGTCCGGCGGCGTGAACGACGGGATCTCGCGCGCCTTGGCGTAGTTGAACGACACGTCCGTCACGAGGTCGCGCAGCACCGGGAACGTCCGCATCGGCGTCACGGTCACCACGTCGGTGGGCGCGAACACCGACATCCGCGTCATGCACAGCAGCCGCGGGCGCCCGTCGATCTCGGCCGAGCACGACCCGCACTTGCCCGCCTTGCAGTTCCACCGCACCGCGAGGTCGGGCGCCTGCGTGGCCTGGATCCGGTGCAGCACGTCGAGCACCACCTCGCCCTCGTTGACCTCCACCTCGAAGTCCGCGAGCGCCCCGCCGGAGGCGTCCCCGCGCCAGACCCGGAAGCGACCCTTGTAGCTCATGCCGTTCCTCCCTCGGGATGCAGCGCCGCGGGCCGCCCGGCCTCGGGGTGCCCGGCCAGCTCGGCCGGCGTGTAGTACTTCTCCAGCTCGGACAGGTCGAACAGCGCGAGCAGGTCCGGGCGCATGGGTTCCCGCTCGGCGGGTTCGACGGCGGTCCGCGGTACCACCGCCGCCCCGGAGCCGAGCCCCGAACCGTCCCGGACGCAGTGGGTGACCAGCACGCGGTGCCGCCACTCGGCGTCGAGCCCGGGGTGGTCCTCGCGGGTGTGCCCGCCGCGGCTCTCGGTGCGCAGCAGGGCCGAGGACGCGACGGCCTCGCTGACCATGAGCATGTTGCGCAGGTCCAGCGCCAGGTGCCAGCCGGGGTTGTACTGGCGGTGCCCCTCGACGACGACGTCGTGCACCCGGGCCCGCAGCTCGGCGAGCCGGTCGAGCGCGGCGACCACCTCGGCCTCCGTGCGGATGATCCCGACGAGGTCGTTCATCACGCGCTGCAGCTCGGCGTGGAGGGTGTAGGGGTTCTCGCCCGCCCTGCTGACCGGGTGCGCGTCGAACGGCGCGAGCGTCATGGCGGCCGCCGCGGCGACGTCCGCCGCCTGGACCGCGGGACGGCGCTCCAGGCCGACGACGTAGTCGGCCGCGCCGAGCCCCGCGCGCCGGCCGAACACCAGCAGGTCGGACAGCGAGTTGCCGCCGAGGCGGTTGGAGCCGTGCATCCCGCCGGCGCACTCCCCCGCCGCGAACAGCCCCGGCACCCGGGACTGCCCGGTGTCCGGGTCCACGGCGATGCCGCCCATCACATAGTGGCAGGTGGGGCCGACCTCCATCTGCTCGGCGGTGATGTCGACGTCGGCCAGCTCCTTGAACTGGTGGTACATCGAGGGCAGGCGCCGCCGGATCTCGTCGGCCGGCATGCGGCTGGCGATGTCGAGGTAGACGCCGCCGTGGGGTGAGCCGCGGCCCTCCTTGACCTCGGTGTTGATGGCGCGGGCCACCTCGTCGCGGGGCAGCAGGTCGGGCGTGCGGCGGTTGGTCTCCTGGTCGTCGTACCAGCGGTCCGCCTCGTCCTCGGACTGGGCGTACTGGCCCTTGAACACGTCCGGCACGTACCCGAACATGAACCGCTCGCCGTCGGAGTTGCGCAGCACGCCGCCGTCGCCGCGCACGCCCTCGGTCACGAGGATGCCCTTGACGCTGGGCGGCCAGACCATCCCGGTGGGGTGGAACTGGACGAACTCCATGTCGATCAGGCTGGCGCCGGCGCGCAGCGCCAGGGCGTGGCCGTCGCCCGTGTACTCCCAGGAGTTGGACGTGACCTGGAACGACTTGCCGATCCCGCCCGTGGCCAGCACGACGGCGGGCGCGGAGAACAGGACGTGCCGGCCCGACTCGCGCCAGTACCCGAAGGCCCCGGCGACGGCGCCGTGGTGCTCGGTCCCCGCCTCGGGGTCGGTCAGCAGCTCGGTGATCGTGCACTCCGCGAACACCCGCAGCCGCGCCTCGTAGTCGCCGGTGGCGGCGTGGTCCGCCTGCTGCAGCGCGACGATGCGCTGCTGCAGGGTGCGCAGCAGCTCCAGCCCGGTCCGGTCGCCGACGTGCGCGAGCCGCGGGTAGGTGTGCCCGCCGAAGTGGCGCTGGCTGATGCGGCCGTCGGGCGTCCGGTCGAACAGGGCGCCGTACGTCTCCAGCTCCCAGACCCGGTCGGGCGCCTCCTTCGCGTGCAGCTCCGCCATCCGCCAGCTGTTGAGGAACTTGCCGCCGCGCATGGTGTCGCGGAAGTGCACCTGCCAGGAGTCGTGCTCGTTGACGTTGCCCATGGCCGCCGCGCAGCCGCCCTCGGCCATCACGGTGTGCGCCTTGCCGAAGAGCGACTTGCAGACGATCGCGGTGCGCAGCCCGCGCTCGCGGGCCTCGATCGCGGCGCGCAGCCCTGCACCGCCCGCGCCGATCACGAGGACGTCGTAGTCGTGTCGTTCGATCTCGGTCAAGGCCGGGCTTCCTCTCCGACGGGCCGTGCGGTGTTCGCTGTCCGGGGTGGTCGCTATCCGATGAGGCGCAGGTCCGTGATCGTCCCGCGCGCGACGAGCATCACGTACAGGTCCGTGAGGATCAGCGAGGCGAGCGTGATCCAGGCGAAGAACATGTGCCGCGTGTTGAGCGCGGAGATCCGGGTCCAGAACCAGTAACGGACCGGGTGCTTCGAGAAGTGCGTGAGGCGGCCGCCCATGACGTGCCGGCACGAGTGGCAGGACGCCGTGTAGCACCACAGCAGGACGACGTTGGCCAGCAGCACCAGGTTGCCGACGCCCACGACGAACCCGTCGTCGGGATGCCGGAACGCGACGAGCGCGTCGTAGGTGTTGACCAGCGAGACCAGCACCGCGACGTAGAAGAAGTAGCGGTGCACGTTCTGCAGGACCAGCGGGAAGCGGGTCTCACCCGTCTGCCGCCCGTGCGGCTCGGGCACCGCGCACGCCGCCGGCGCCAGCCAGAAGGACCGGTAGTACGCCTTGCGGTAGTAGTAGCAGGTCAGCCGGAAGCCCAGCAGGAACGGCAGGCTGAGGGCCGCGTACGGGATCAGCGGGTGGTCCGGCAGGAACATGCCGAAGTGCGAGGACCCCGGTTCCGACGCGCACCCGAGCGACACGCACGGCGAGTAGAACGGCGTCAGGTAGCGCTCGTCCGCGAAGAAGTACTGCTGCTGGAAGGCCCGCACGCCGCCGTAGACGACGAAGACCAGGAGGCCGGCCGCCGTCGCCGCCGGGGCGAGCCACCACCGGTCCGTGCGCAGGGTGCGGGCCCCGACGGCGGCGCGCCCCGGGGTGTCGACGCCGCGCGCGCCGACACCACGCGCCGTCGCCGTCACGACCGGTCGCCGTGGTAGCCGCCGAGCCCCTCGTCGTCGGCATCGCTGAACATCGACTCGTCCAGCGGGGTGTCGGGCACGACGACGTGCTCGGGAACCAGGTCCGGGACGCCTCGCGCGGGGTGCGCCGCGGCGAGCTCGCCCGCGTCGATCTCCAGCCGCTCCAGGTCGTTCACCAGCCGGCGCACCTCGGGTGCGTCACCGAAGGCGCCGCGCACGTCGGCGACGCTCCGACGCAGCTGCTCGATCGAATGGCGCAGCGTCGCGAACTCGGTGGTCGTCATGGGACACCTCCTTGGCGACGCGCCTCACCCCGTCGTGAGGTGCGTCACACCAGACTCTGCCGTGCACGTCCCGGTTAGGCAAGGGCGAACCCCGCCTGAGCGGCGAGCGATACGGGAACGAGACGTGATCGGCCGGCGCTCCCCCGGCTCGTCCCGGCGCACCTGCACCGGCCCGGCCTCTGACCTACCGTTGGCCCCATGACGACGACCGATCCGAACTCCGAGTACCTGCGCCTCCTGGGCGAGCAGGTGGGCCACGAGTTCGCCGCGCACCTGCAGTACGTGGCGATCGCGGTGTGGTTCGACAGCCACGACCTGCCGCAGCTCGCCGCGCACTTCTACCGGCAGGCGCTCGAGGAGCGCAACCACGGCATGATGATCGTGCAGTACCACCTCGACCGTTCCCTGCCCGTGCGCATCCCGGGCACCCCCGAGGTGCGCAACGACTTCGCGAACGTGCTGGAGCCCCTGCAGCTCGCGCTCGACCAGGAGCAGCAGGTGACCAACCAGATCGAGGCGATCTTCCGCGCGGCACGCGCCGAGGGCGACGCGCTCGGCGAGCAGTTCCTGCTGTGGTTCCTGGAGGAGCAGGTCGAGGAGGTCGCCGCCGCGACCACCCTCGTGACCGTCGCCAAGCGCGCCGGCGACAACCTCTTCGACCTGGAGAACTACGTGGCCCGCGAGACCATCGGCGACTCGGGCGAGTCGGCGGCGGCACCCCGCGCGGCGGGCGGGGTGCTCTGACCTACGGCGTGTTTCGGAAGCCCGAAGGCTTGTGAGACACCGCCCTTCTCGGGCGTCCAACCCTCAGGCCTCGGGTGGGGTCTGAGGGTTGGTTCCTACGTCGTCCAGTCCCTGACCGTCCTGGCCATGAGGGCCAGGATGGTTGGGGGTGTCCTGTCGGTAGGCGTTGGTCACGGGGCCGGCTGCTTGACGGTCCCCGACCCGGGCAGCACCACGCCCCCCACCCTCCGCGGCAGTACTTGCCGGGGTGGTGGGGGTGTGGTTCTCGGCCCAGGCGGCGAGATTGACGGCGGCATTCAGATCCCGGTCCAGCACCAACCCGCACGATCGGCAATCGAACACGCGGTCCTGGAGCGTCAGGTCCTTGCGCAGTGTCCCGCAGGTGGAGCAGGTCTTGGAGGAGGCGAACCACCGGTCCGCGAACAGGACCTGCCCGCCACGCCAGGCCTGCTTGTACGCGATCTGCCGGGCGAGCTCTCCCCACGCCGCGTCGTTGATAGCGCGCGATACGCGCCGGTTGGTGGTCATGCCGGTGATGTTCAGGTCTTCCAGGACCAGTAGGGCGTGAGTCTTGACCAACTGGTTGGACACCTGATGCAGCACATGACGACGACGGTTGCGGGTCCGGGCATGCTGCCGTCCCAGACGGACGACAGCCTTCTTCCGGTTCTTCGAACCTCTCTTCTTCCGGGTCACGGCTTTGGACAGGCGGCGCAGCCGCGGCAGCCCGCGTCGAAACGCGCGAGGATTCTCGACGCGCAGGATCTCGACACCGCCGGTCGAACCGGCCACGGCCAGGGCGTGCAGGCCACGATCCACACCCACCCAACCCTTCTCACCGCGAGACTCACCGCGAGGATCGTTGTGCTGCGAACTGTCATGTCCGCCGTCGACGTTCGCAGGTTGGTCGGCGCGCTGGGCCGCGTGCCGGGCAGCGGGATGCAGGTCGGCAGCCTCCACGGTGATGGAGATCCACCACCGGTTCGCACCACGAGACACCGTCACGTACAAGATCCGGGCCCGGCCGGTGCTGATCATGCGGCGCAGCCGCCGGGTGTCCTCCCGCACGCGCAGGCTGCCGATCTTCGGCATGCTCACCGACCGGACGCGCTGCCCGTCGCCGACCCGGATGCTCGACCGGCCTGTGCTGGCCTTGTTCCGGATCCGGAACGACCCACCCGTCGGGCTCTTCTTCTTGAACCGCGGGAACTGGACCTTCGGCCCCTTCCGAGCACCGGCGATGGAGTCGGTGGCCGCCTTCAGTCCTCGGCCGAGGTCGACGGCGGCCTCCTCGAACACCTGCGCCACCACCTGGTCACGCCAGACCAGACCTGTCACCTCAACCCGCGCCCGTCCGTCGGCAGCGACGAGGAACCGACGTCCCGCATCCTCGGACCGCTTCCAGGCATTGAACGCATTGATCAGATCAAAACCCGACCACGGCACCCGGACCCCACCACGAACCTCACCGACACCAAGGCCCGCAGCCGCGCGTGCCTCCTGGAGCAGCCGCAGGGCTTGGTTGAACGCGAACCTCGCCGCCCCGACCTGCCGGAACAGCACACGTTCCTGCTCGACCGACGGGTCGAGACAGAACCGGAACGAGGTGTGCCTGGGCATACGGACAAGGCTGCCAGGCATCATCTCGACATTCGAACCCTCGTTCGACAGTCGCTGCGGGCTCCGCTCACACTTGTCCGCTGAACGCCAACGACTTCCGAGACGGGCTCTAGGCCGGCTCCGCGTACACGTCTGGTCCGCCCTCGTTCTCCATGAGCTCGTCGAGCAGCTCCTCAAGGGCGACCAGACCATCGAGCCGGAACTCGTAGGGCACCGCGCGGAGGGCGGCCGCCGTCCGCCGCACGACCGGCAGGCGCTCACCGGCCCGGCCCGCGCCGACCGTCCCCCGCGGGATCGCGTCCTCGACCAGGTGCGCCGTGTCGACCCGGTCGGGGTCGAGGCTCTGGTACGCCACATCCAGCAGGCCGTCGAGCACCTTCCGCAGCCGCGCCCGATCCTCAGGCTCCGCCGAGGTCAGGGCCGCGAGCAGCCCGGGCTCGAACGCCCACCCGGGGTCGGGCAGGGCAACGGTGTGCGCCACGCCTTCGACGTCGAACCACATGATGCCCTCGATCCCGGCCCGTAGTGACGAACCCGGGGTTCGGGTCCGCTCTGACGGAAGCAACCTAGAGAACACCCGGCCGCCTGCACAAGGCGATCGCGGGTGAACCTTTCAGGCCGTCGCCGGCGGGATGTTCTGGTTCAGGTGGAACACGTTCTCCGGGTCGTACGCGAGCTTGACCTCCGCGAGCCGCGCCAGCTTCGCCGGCGGGTAGGCCCGGCGGACGCCGGCCGCGCCGTCGTCGGCCAGGACGTTGACGTAGACGCCGCTCGCGTACGGCTCCAGCAGGGCAGCGCTCGTGCGGGCGGCGGCGATCCGCCGCTCGTCCTCGGCCGGGTCGGTCCAGCCGGTGGCCACGACATACTCGAACCGCGCGTCGCGCTGGCTGAACGCGGCCTCGTCGTCCGGCACCTCCGCGATCGCGCCGCCGTAGGCCTGGAGGCCGGCCCGCACCTCGGGGTCGTGGGCGAGCAGCGCCTCCAGCGCGGCGTCGGGCAGCTCGCGAAAGTAGTGGCCCTTCCAGTAGCGACGCACGGCGTGCCCCCTGACGCTGTCCTCCCGGGTCTGCAGCTCCAGGTAGGACAGCTCCTCGATCCGGCGGGCCGACGGCGTGCCCAGCGCGTCGAGCTCCCGCGCGTGCTCCCGGCCCTCGTCGGGGTCGCCCACCCAGACGAAGCCGAGCGTCGCGACGCCGTCGTGCACGGCCGCGGTGTACGTGGCCTGCCGCGGGGCGTAGGCGCTGAGGTCGCGCCACCGGAAGGCCGCCGACGCCGCGGACGACGTCGGCGCCGCCCCGTCGCCCGCCCCCGCCGCGCCGATCGGGAAGTCGAGCTCCACGCCGAGCGCCCGCGTCCCGGTCGGGTGCAGGCGGAACTCGAACTCGGTCACCACGCCGAAGTTGCCGCCCCCGCCGCGCAGCGCCCAGAACAGCTCGGGCCGCTCGTCGGCCGACGCGCGGACCACCTCCCCGGCCGCCGTCACCACCTCGTAGGCCACGACGTTGTCGCAGGCCAGGCCGTACTGGCGGGCCAGCCACCCCATGCCGCCGCCCAGGGTGAGCCCGCCGACGCCGGTGTGCGAGACGTTGCCCGCCGTCGTGGCCAGGCCGTGGGGCTGGGTCGCCGCGTCGAGCGCGCCGAGCAGGGCGCCGCCCTGCACCCACGCCCGCCGGCGCTGCGGGTCGACGCGGACCTCGCCCAGGGGCGTGAGGTCGATCATCAGCCCGCCGTCCGGCACCCCGTGGCCGACGACGCTGTGCCCGCCGCACCGGACGCCCACCTCCAGCCCTTCGCGCCGGGCCAGCGCGAGCGCCGCGACGACGTCGTCCGTCGTGCGGCAGCGCACCACCAGCGCCGGCCGGTGGTCGACCATCGCGTTCCATACCGCGCGGGCCTCGTCGAACCCGGCGTCGCCCGGACGCCGCAGGTCGAGCCCCGTCGCCGCCGGGTCTTCCGTGATGTCCATGCTGCCGTCTCCTCGCGCCTCGTGGGACCGTGCTGCAGGAGAGACCGTCCGTCGCGGCGGGACTCATCGGGGTGCGCCGGACCAGCCCGCGACGAGCCCACGGCCAGGAAATTTGTTGCCGCCGCTCCCGGGCGTTGGGACCATGACCGGGTGACATCGCCGCTGACCGACGAGAGTCCGAGCCAGCCCCTGCGGCTGCGTCCCCCACGACATGCCGTCGACCCACGCGCCGTGGGCTGGTGGGCCCTCCAGTGGGTGCTGCTGACGGCGGTGCCCGTCGTCGTCCTGGTGGTGCTGGGCGTGCTGATCCCGCCCGCGCGCTTCTGGCTCCTCCTGCCGGCGGGCATCCTGGCCGTCCTCGGGGCGGCCGCCGCGCTCGCCCTGCCGCGGCTGTGGTTCCGCCACCACCGCTGGGAGGTCACCGACGAGGCCGTCTACACCCGCACCGGCTGGTTCTTCCAGGAGTGGCGGGTGGCCCCGCTCTCCCGGATCCAGACCGTCGACACGGCCCGGGGGCCGCTGGAGCAGCGCTTCGGCCTCGCCACGCTCACCGTGACGACGGCGTCCGCCCGGGGCGCCGTGAAGATCGAGGGGCTCGACGCCGGGACGGCCGCCGACCTCGCCGCCGGCCTGACCGCCGCCACGCAGGCCACACCCGAGGACGCGACCTGAGCGCCGCCGACGGCGCCCCGGCGCCCGACGACCCCGCGCCCGACGACCCCACACCCGACGACGTCACCTGGGAACGCCTGGACCGCCGGGCCTACCTGGCCGGCGCCGTGTACACCCTCGGCCCCGCCGGGGGCGCGGCGCTCATCACGGGGTACTGGCTGGCCGTGGGCAACGGGCTCGGGTTCGCGCTCGCCTGGGTGCTGCCCCCGCTGGTGCTCGCGGTGGTCGCGGGTGGCGTCGCGGGCGAGTGGATGCGGCGCGTCACCCGCTACCGCGTGGACCCGGAGCGGTTCCACGTGCACACCGGCGTCGTCGTGCGCAAGCGCCTGGCCCTGCGCCGGGAACGGATCCGCTCGGTGGACCTGACCGCCGACCCGGTGCTGCGCGTGCTCGGCACGGCCACCGTCCGGGTCGGAACGGGCGAGCAGGCCGGGACCGAGGGGACGGTCACCCTCTGGCCGCTGCGCCGTCCGGACGCGGTGGCGCTGCGCGCCACCCTGCTCGCGCACGCCGCACCGGGCGCCGGCACGGGCGCGGACGAGGGAGCCGACGACGGCGCCCTCGCCCGGTTCGACCGCCGCTGGATCCGGTTCGCCCCGCTGTCCTTCCTCACCCCGGCCCTGGGCGCCGCGGCAGCCGGCGGCCTGATCCAGGTCTCCGAGTGGTTCGGCCTGCAGGAGGAGCTGTTCGAGACGATCGGGTCGTGGTTCGGCCTCGCCCCGGCCGTGCTCGTCGCCGTGCTGATGGGCGTGGGCCTCTTCGTCGTGGGCGGCGTGGCCACCGTCGCGCTGTGGGTCGAGTCCTGGTGGAACCACACCCTGGACCGGCAGGCCGACGGCACCCTGCACGTGCGGCGCGGGCTGCTCACCACCCGGTCCATCACGCTCGAGGAGTCCCGGCTGCGCGGCGTCGAGGTCGTCGAACCCCTCACCGCCCGGCTGGCGGGCGGGGCGCGCGTGGACGCCGTCGCGACCGGCCTCGCCCAGGGCGAGGAGGACAAGACCGACAGCCAGATCCTCCTGCCCGTCGCGCCCAAGGAGCTCGCCGACCGGGTCGCCGCCGACGTGCTGCGCGAGCCGGCCTCGCCCACGGCGGCGCCCCTCACCGGGCACCCGGTCGCCGCGCGGGGCCGCCGGCTGCGCTGGGCGCTGGCCACCGTGCTCGTCACCGAGGCCGTGCTCGTGGTGCTCGGCCTGCTGCTCACGCCCGTGCTGCTGCACATCGCCTGGATCAGCGCGCTGGTGCTCGTGCCGCTGGCGATCGTGCTGGCGCTGGACGCCTACCGCTCGCTCGGCCACACCCTGACCGAGCACTACCTCGTCGCGCGCAGCGGCACCGTGCGCCGCGCCACCGTGGCGCTCCAGCGGCGGGGCATCGTGGGCTGGACCGTGCGGCAGTCGGTGTTCCAGCGCCGGGCCGGGCTCGTCACCGTGCTCGCGACCACCGCGGCGGGTTCCGGCGCGTACGCGGTGCGCGACGCCGCGGAGCCGGACGGCCTGGCGCTCGCCGACGCCGCCGTTCCCGGCCTGCTGCGGCCGTTCCTCCTGGTCGAACCGGTGGGCGATCCCGTCAGCGCACCCGGACCGCGCCCGGCTGGACCGTGACGGCGGCGCGGGTCGACTCCCCCAGGTCCTCGCCGTCGATCTCGAACACCCGCGGCTCGCCGAGCTCGATCTGCAGGCTCTCCAGGCGGCGGTGGGTGGCGCTCTCGCTGCTCTCGGCCGACGCCCCGCCGGCCAGGGCACGCTTGATGCCGTTGTCCCAGACCATGTTCCGCAGCGTGTCGACCCACCCGGCGGCGCCGTCCGCGCTCAGGACCAGCAGGTCCAGCTCGCCGTCCCCCGGGTCGGCGTCGGGCAGGAGCGTGATGCCGCCCTGGAGCATGCCGCAGTTGCCCACCAGCAGCGTGTGGGCACTGCCGCGCTCCAGCACCTGGCCGTCGGCGGTGATCCTGACGTCGAGGGTGCCGCTCGCGGTCAGCGCCCGCCCCAGCGACTCGACGTAGGCGAGCCAGCCCACCTTGTCCTTGAGGTCGTCGTCGGTCTCGGTGATCATGTGCGCGTCGAGCCCGAACCCGGCCATGACGGCGAAGGCGTGGCGGCGCGTGCCGCCGTCGAGGTCGAGCTCGAGCCAGCCCACGTCGATCGTGCGCGGGCGGCCCCTCAGCACCCGGCGGAAGGCCGCCGCCGCACCGGTGAGCGGCACCCCGAGGTTGCGGGCGAGCAGGTTGCCGGTGCCGAGCGGGACGATGCCCAGCTCGACGTCGGCGCCCGACTGCGCTAGGTGCTCCGCGACGGCGCGGACGGTCCCGTCCCCGCCCGCGGCCACGACCACCCCGGCACCCGCCTCGATCGCCCGCTCGGCCGCGCCCTGGCCGGGGTCGTCCTCGGTGGTCTCGAACCAGAGCACCGACTCGCGCCAGCGCGGGTCGTCCAGGCGCTCGGCGGCCACGGCCTTGTCCAGCGCGGTGTCGAGGGCCTGCCTGGTCGTCTTGGCGGGGTTCCAGATGATGCCGAGGCGTGCGGTCATGGCGTCATGCTCGCACGCCCCCCGGGAGTCCGTTCCCTGTGCCAAGATCTGCCGGTGCAGATCAGGCTGATCGGTCCGTTCGAGGTCACCCTGGACGACGGCGCCGCCGCCGACGTCCCCGGGACGCGGCTGCGCGCGCTGCTGGCCGCGCTCGCGCTCGACCCCGGCCGCGTGGTGCCCAAGGCGACGCTGGTGGACTGGATCTGGGGCGAGGCCCCGCCGTCCGACGCGACGAACGCGCTCCAGCGCCTGGTCTCCCGGCTGCGCAAGGTGCTGCCGGACGGCTCGCTGGAGGGCCAGGTGAGCGGCTACCGGCTGCTGGTGGCCCCCGACGACGTGGACGCCGTGCGGTTCGAGCGCCTGGTCGCCCGGGCGCACGACGCCGACGTCGCGGGCCGCGTCGGGCTGCTGCGCGACGCCCTCGGGCTGTGGCGCGGCCCGGCCCTGCAGGACATCGGCGGGGCGGACGGCGGGGTCGGTGGCGGGGTCGGTGGCGGGAGCCTCGCCGCCGTCGTCACCCGGCTCGACCGGCTCCGCCTGACGGCCCTGGAGGACCGGTTCGACGCGGAGCTCGACCTCGGCCACGGCGCCGACCTGGTCGCGGAGCTGACCGACCTGGTGGCCGAGCACCCCGTGCGCGAGCCGCTCGTCGCCGCGCTGATGCGCGCGCTGGCCGCGGCCGGGCGTGACGCCGAGGCGCTGGAGGCCTACCAGCGCACGCGCGAGGCCCTCGCCGACGCGCTGGGCGTGGACCCCTCACCGGAGCTGTCGGACCTCCACGTCGCCCTGCTGCGGGGCGAGCTGGCCCCGCGCGAGGCGACGCGCCGGACCAACGCGCGGGCCGCGCTGACCAGCTTCGTCGGCCGGGACGCCGACCTCGCCGTGGTGCGCGGCCTGGTCGCGGAGCACCGGCTGACCACCCTGGTGGGCCCGGGCGGCGCGGGCAAGACCCGGCTGGCCGGTGAGACCGCGCGCCTGCTGGCCGGCGACCTCCCCGACGGGGCGTGGCTGGTCGAGCTGGCGCCCCTCGGGCCCGACGACGACGTGGCGCAGGCGGCGCTCACCGCGCTCGAGCTCCGGGACGCCCTCCTCGGCGAGGCGCCGCACCTGGACGCGACCGACCGCGTCGTCGCCGCCGTCCGCGACCGCGAGGCGCTGCTGGTCCTGGACAACTGCGAGCACGTGATCGACGCCGTCGCGGTGTTCGCCGAACGGGTCCTCGGGGAGTGCCAGCGGCTGCGGATCCTGGCCACGAGCCGGGAGGCGGTCGGCATCCCGGGCGAGGCGCTCTGGCAGGTCCTGCCGCTGGCCCTGCCGGGCGCCGCGGCCGACGGCGACGAGATCAGGTCGGCGCCTGCCGTCCGGCTGCTGCTCGACCGGGCGCGCGCGGTGCGCACGGACCTTGCCGTCGACGCCGCCACGCTGACGACCATGGCGCGCGTCTGCCGGGCGCTGGACGGGATGCCCCTGGCCATCGAGCTGGCCGCCGCCCGGCTGCGCACCATGTCGATCGACCAGCTCGCCGCCCGGCTCGACGACCGGTTCCGCCTGCTGACCGGCGGCAGCCGCACCGCGCTGCCACGCCACCGCACGCTGCGCGCGATGGTCGACTGGAGCTGGGAGCTGCTGACGGACGCCGAGCGGACGGTCCTGTGCCGCCTGTCGCTGTTCCGGGGCGGGACGAGCCTGGAGGCCGCCGAACGTGTCTGCTCCGACGGGGCGTCGGGTGTGGCGCAGGACGACGTGCTCGACCTGCTCACCGCGCTGACCGAGAAGTCGCTGCTCGTCGCGGACGGCGACGCCCACACCCCGCGCTACCGGATGCTCGGCACCATCAAGGAGTACGCTGCCGGGCGCCTCACGGAAGCCGGGGAGAGCGACCTCGCGCGCCGGGCCCACCTGGCCTGGTTCACCGAGCTCGCCGAGACGGCCGAGCCGCACCTGCGCCGCGCCGAGCAGCTCGTCTGGCTCGCCACGCTGACCGTCGAGCACGACAACCTCACGGCCGCGATGCGCGGCGCGCTGGCCGCGGGCGAGGCACCGGAGGCGATGCGGCTCGCGGCGGGCTCCGGCTGGTACTGGTGGCTGAGCGGCCACAAGGCCGAGGGCATGGACCTGATCCTCGCGGCGACCAAGCTGCCCGGCGAGGTGGACGACGGCGTCCGGGCCTGGGTGTACGCCCTGCTCTCGGTGTTCCTGAGCGCCGGCCTGGGCGACGAGCACACGGCCGCCGACTGGATCCACAAGGCCTACCGGTTCAGCCAGGACGCCGAACGGCAGCACCCCGCACTGCTGCTGACCGCCCCGCTGGAGCGCCTGCTCGCGGCCCCGCACGAGGGCGTGGCCGCCTGGGAGTCCGTGCTGGACGACGCGGACCCCTGGGTCCATGCGCTGGCCCGCCTGCACCTCGGCAAGATCAAGCTGATCCTGGGCCGGGACGAGCAGGAGGCGGAGGCGGACCTCGGGCTGGCGCTGGCGGAGTTCCGGGCGCTCGGCGAGCGGTTCGGCATCTCGTTCGCCCTGTCCGAGCTGGCCGACCAGCTCGCCGCGCGCGGCGAGCTCGCGGCCGCCTGCGAGCACTACGAGCAGGCCGCCGTGGTCGTCACCGAGATCGGCGCCGTCGACGACGTCATCCAGGTCCGGTCGCGCCTGGCCCACCTGCACTGGCTGCTGGGCGACCAGGACGCGAGCGCGGCCGCCATGGCCGACGCCGAGCGGCACGCGCGGCGGGTCACGTGGCCGGGCACCCTCGGCGCGCTGGCGCTCGCCAGGGCGGAGCTGGCACGGTGGCGCGGCGATGCCGCCGCGGCGCGCGAGCACCTGGCCACCGCCGCGGAGATCTGGGGTGCGGAGGCCGACGGGGCGCACGTCAGCGCGGTCATGCGCGACCAGCTCGGCTACCTCTCCCCCGACCTCGACGAGGCGCGCGTCCACCACACGGCGGCGTGCAGGGCCGCCGCGGAGACCGGCCACGCGCCCATGGTCGCCGTCGCGCTCGTCGGTGTCGCGGACCTGGCGCTGCGGCTCGGGGACCACGCCCAGGCCGCGCGCCTGCTCGGGGCGAGCTCCGCGGTGCACGAGCGGCGCGACTACCGCGCCACGCCGGACATCGCGCGGGTCGAGGGCGCGGCGCGCGGCCGCCTCGGCGACACAGGGTTCGCCGAGGCGGCCGCTGCGGGGCTGGCCTGGGAGCGGGAGTCGGGCTGGGAGGGGCTGGCCGCCGTCACGCTCGCTTCGTGAACGTGGCGCCCGCCCAGACGTAGCCCACCAGGGCGATGGCGACGCACCAGCCGACGGCGACCAGTGCGGTGCCCAGTGACGGCGTGCCGGCGAGCAGCCCCCGGACGGTCTCGATGATCGGCGTGAACGGCTGGTACCGCGCGAACTGCGCCAGCCCGGGCCCCATGGTGTCGGCCGGGACGATCGCGCTGCTGAAGAACGGCAGCATGACCAGCGGCACGGACGCCAGGCCCGCCGTCTCGGGCGACTTCGCGGCCAGCCCCAGCGCGACGGTCAGCCAGCCGGTCGCGAACCCGAGCAGCGCGACCATGCCGGCCACGCCCAGCCAGTCCAGGGGTCCCGCCGCCGGGCCGAACCCGAGCAGGAACGCCACCCCGAGCAGGGCCGCGACGGCCACGACGTTGGTGAGCAGGCTGGCCACGACGTGGCCCGTCAGCACGGCGCTGCGCGAGACGTCCATGACCTTGAACCGGTTGATGATCCCCTTGGTCATGTCGGAGTTCACCGCGGTGGCCGTGGACCCGAGGCCGTAGCAGACGGCCAGCAGGATCAGGCCCGGGGTCGCGTAGTCGATGTAGTCGACGCCCACGTCGAAGGCGTCGCCGAACATGTAGACGAACATCAGCAGGATGATGATCGGCATCAGCACCGCGTTGAAGACGGCGGTCGGGTTGCGGGCGATGTGCTTGAAGTTCCGGCGCAGCATGACGACGGCGTGGGGTGCGGCGCTCATCGGGCGGCCTCCTTCTCTGTGTTCGGGGCGGTCGTCGGGGCAGCGGCGTGCCCGGTCAGGGCGAGGAACACGTCGTCCAGGTCGGGCGTGTGCACGGACAGCTCCTCGGCGCTCAGGGAGTACTCGTCGAGCCGGTCCAGCAGGGTGCGCAGCGACCGGGTGCCGCCGTCGCCGGGGACCCGCAGGCTCAGCGCGTCGTCGTCCCGCGTGGCGTCGGCCAGCACCCGGGCGGCGGCGTCGAGCTCCGCGAGGGTGGCGAACCGCAGCCGCACGTGGGTGCCGGGGATCTGACGCTTGAGCTCGTCGGCCGTGCCCTGGGCCACGATGCGGCCCTGATCCAGGACGGCGATCCGGTCGGCGAGCTGGTCGGCCTCCTCCAGGTACTGCGTGGTGAGGAAGATCGTCACGCCGTCGGCCACCAGGTCGCGGATGATCGACCACATCGTGCGGCGGCTGCGCGGGTCCAGGCCCGTGGTCGGCTCGTCCAGGAAGATGATCTCCGGGTCGCCCACCAGGGTCATCGCCAGGTCGAGCTTGCGGCGCATGCCGCCCGAATAGGTCGACGCCGGCTTGTGCGCCGCCTCGGTCAGCTCGAAGCGCTCCAGCAGCTCCCCGACGGACCGGCCGCCGGCACGGCCGTTCAGGTCGACCATGAGCTGCAGGTTCTCGGTCCCCGTGAGCAGCTCGTCGACGGCGGCGAACTGGCCGGTCACGCCGATCGCGGCGCGCACGGCCTTCGCCTCGGTCGCCAGGTCGTGGCCGGCGACGCGTGCCGTGCCGCCGTCGGGCCGGGTCAGAGTGGTCAGCAGGTTCACCGTCGTCGTCTTGCCGGCGCCGTTGGGGCCGAGCAGCGAGAAGATGGTGCCCGCCCGGACGTCGAGGTCGATGCCGTCGAGCACCACCTTGTCCTTGAACGTCTTGCGCAGCCCCGAGACCGCGATCGCGAGGTCGCTCATCACATGATCCCCAGCATCAGGGCGACGGTGCCGCCGGTGGCCAGGAGCAGCGTGGTGCCGGCGTGCATGCCGATGGACAGCCGCAGGTCCTGCTTCTTCCAGACGAACCAGGGACCGGGGAAGAAGAAGATCACGCGGGACAGGAACACCCAGGGCGACCAGAGGTGGTAGAGCGAGAAGAGGACGGTGCTGAGCACCGGCGCCCAGGCGCCCAGGTGGGCCAGGCGCGGCATCAGGAACCCGCGAAAGTAGTACTCCTCGATGAGCGGCAGCGTGAAGCCCGTGAACGGGATGGACGCGGCCAGCGTGATGATCATGACCGTGCGGTCGTTGCCCTCCAGGTACGTGGTGGCGCTGGCGCCGACGTCGTCGAACGGGAGCCACGTGAAGAAGGCCTCGAAGACGGCGGTGTCCAGGACGGTGAGCACCGAGGACAGCACGATGAACCAGGCCATGAGGCCGGCGATCATGCCGATCAGGCGGCCGCGCGGGAGCGGCTTGTCCAGGTAGCCGAGCACGCCCCGCAGCGAGTACCGGCCGGTGCGGTAGCGGCCGAGCCAGAGCAGGCCGAGCTGCAGCGGGTAGAGCACGATGACCAGGGCGATCGCCCAGCCCAGGAACGACGGGTAGTGGATGGCCCGGACCAGCGGCTGGGCCACGAGCAGGTAGACGGCGACGATCAGGACGCCGGGCACGAGGTGCAGCGCGACGGACAGGGGCAGGGAGTGGCGTTCGGCGAGCAGGAGCTCGGCGACGCGGTTGGTGCGCGTGTCTTCGACGAAGGCTGTGGGGCCGGACAGGTTCTCCATGCCGAGGATGCTGTCGGCACCCGCGGACACGACGCTGACACGGCGCTGACACGGCTCCCGGACCGCCGTCAGCACGTATCACCCGTCGGTTTGCGCAACTCCCGGTGTGCAGTGGCACTATTTGCCCGGCCGGTCCGGCCGGACACTCTACGCAGAGGGGGCAGTGCGCGTGACGAACACGGGTGCGCGTCGGGCCGACGTCGCCAGGCTCCGCACCGCGTTGGCCGGGCTGCCGGGCGGGACGGGGCCGTCGGGCGAGGCGAGGCAGCACGGCGACCGCGCGCCACGCCCCGAGTGCCGCTCGACGCGAGCCTCGATCCACGACTACCTCTCGGGACGGCTGCTCCCCCACCGCCGGCACCGGCTGGAGCGGCACCTGGACGGCTGCCCCGGGTGCATCCGCGCGTTCATCGACGTGCGCCAGGTGTCCTGGAACCGCAGCGCCCTGGACCGGCGCCTGGTCGCCGACGACCACCGGGGCGGGCGGCACCGCCGTCCGCCCCGGCGCTCGGGTCAGCCCGCCCGGACCGCCACCTCGAACACCCGGGCCACGTCCGGGGTGTAGTTCGACGGGTCCGTGATCACGAGCCGCACCTGGTCGACGGCCGCCGGCGGCCCCGGCACGCTGACCAGGCCGAGCGTGTTGTCGTCGAAGGCGGCCGCCTGCTGCCACCCGGCGGACGTGTGCACCTCGACCGTGAAGTCGCGCAGCACGTTGACCGAGCCTCCGCCGATGAACCCGCTGTACACGTCGACCTGGTCCACGACCGTGGGCGCGTCGAGGGTGATCGTCAGGGTGGGCGCGGTGTCACCCGCCGCCGACAGCCAGCGGCCCGCGTTGGTGCAGTCGCCGTCCACCGCCTTGGCCGCGCCGCTGGTGGCGCTGCTGGACGACGACGCGACCGCCGTCGCCCCGACCGCCGCGTGGGACGCGCACGGGGACGCGTACGGCTGGTCGGCGAGCCACGCCTTGATCATCGCGCCCTGGTGCTCGCCGCCGAGCAGGTTCCAGTCGTGGTCGAACATCTGCGGCTTCCAGTAGTTGTCGAAGATCCACGCCGTCCAGCTGATGTGCGGCCGGGCGTCGAGGTACTGGCGCAGCGGGATGCCCCAGCCCGACGTCGTGCCCTGCGTGACGGTCGGGTCGGAGAACTCGCCGGGCGGGTTCCAGCCGAACTCGGTGAGGATCACCGGGATCTGCTGGGCCGCGTTGCCGAACTTGGCGTCCAGGTTGGCCGCCGTGGCGTCCCCCTGGTTGGGGTACAGGTGGTAGACGTAGGCGATGTCGTTCCCGGCGATCGGGTCGGCCGCCGCCTGGTTGACGTACGTGCTCCACTGCGGCCCGCCCATGAGCAGCAGCGTCTCGGGCGCGACGGCCCGGATGTCGTCCACCACCGGCTGGATGTACGCCTTCCACGTGGCCCAGCTCGCGGGCGCGACGGGCTCGTTGAAGACCTCGTAGATCACGTTCGGCACGTCGGCGTACAGCGGCGCCACGTAGTCCCAGAACTCCGCGACCGTCGACTGCGGCACGCCCGTGCTGCCGTAGTCGGACACGTAGTGCAGGTCCACGATGATGTAGATGCCCAGCTCCACGGCCTGCTGCACGTAGGGGTCCACGTACTGGGCCACGTTGTCCTCGACGCTGAGCGAACCCCAGACCGTGACGGGCAGGCGTACGACGTCAGACTGCCAGCCGTCGGACACGGTCATGTCGATCACGTCGGAGATCGGCCTCGGGTGGCACTCGGGGCACTCGGCGTTGTGCCGCGGGGCCAGCACGGACACGCCGCGCAGCTGTACGGGGGTGCCGGCGGCGTCGACGATCTTGTTGCCGGAGGTGCCGAGACGCGGGACGGCGGCGGGGGCGGCCTCGGCGGCGGGCGAGAGGGCGGCGGGCGCGACCTTGGTGCGCTCGACGTCGGCGGGCGCCGCGCCGGCCGCTCCCGCCGCAGGGACCGTGAGCCCCAGACCCGCCACGACCAGCGCGAGCGCGGACGCGGCGACCGCGTGCCGTGTCCGCGCCCGCCGCGGCGGGCGCGCGGCGGGGCGGGAGACGGGCGGAGCCGGGCTGATGGGAGCCGGGACGGTGGGCTCGGGACTGCGGCCCCTGAACAGGATGTTTCGCAGCACGATGGTTCTCCGTTCTTCGTCGAACGAGCGGTCGAGCTGGTACAAGACATGGCACAGATGAGAGCAGCACAACGAGATCGGTCGGACGCACTGAGACCGGTCGATTGACCGACCGATCTCAGGTCATCGGACCGAAGTCGATGAGTTCGGTCAGTTGCCTCCCCTCACTCGCGGTGGGTACGGATGTCGTCGGGCCACGCGAGCGTGATGCCGAGCGTGTCGGTGAGCAGGCGCTGGTAGTCGGCGAGCCGCGCCGGGTCGCTGCGCACCTTGCGCGGCGGCAGGCCTCGGTCGAGGCAGAACGCGACGAGCGCCCCGACGGCCTCGCCGATGCCCCACTCCACGGGGTGCAGCCGGTAGCAGCCGTTGGTGATGTGCGTGGTGCCGATGTTCTTGCCGGCGGGCAGCAGGTTCTCCACCCGCACCGGCACCAGCGCCCCGAGCGGCACCTGGAACGGGTACGCCTCGATGTCCACGTAGGAGCGCCCGGCAGTGCTGGGGTGCAGGTCGATCCGGTACCGGCCCAGGCCCACGGTGTCGGGGAAGACCTCGCTGCCGGCGCCGTCGGGCCTCGCCTGCACGCCCACGTGCTGCTCGGTGACGGTCAGCTCCGCCCGGATGCGGCGGGCCTCGCGGATGTACGGGGTCTTGGCCAGGCCGTCTGGCGTCCCGGTGACGTCGGGGCGCAGGCGCAGGCCGGGGTAGCCGGCGCCGCCGTCGGGCCGGGGCGCCTCCGTCTGGAGCCAGTGCAGGAACGAGAGCGAGAGGTCGCGCGCGCCCGCGAGCGCCGCCGCGCGGGCGGCGTCGTCGACGCCGGGGCCGAGCAGGGGCGCCTCCCAGTAGTCGATCTGGGGCCAGTTGACGATCGTGACGTCGCTGATCGCGCCGTCGGCAAAGTTCTCGCGGGCCAGGACGCGGCGGAAGGTCCACAGCGGGAAGTGGGCGTTGCGGGCGTGGTCGGCCTCGAACAGGCGCGAGGTGCGCGGCTGCAGGGTGATGGGCACGACGTCGTCGAAGGAGAGCTGCGGGCCGGGCCAGAAGGGCGCGACGGCGGTGCGCCAGTGGGCGTAGCCGGCAGGCCGACCCACGGTGTGGTCCTCGCCGGGCCGGTGCTCCAGGGCGAAGCACCAGGAGATCGCCTGCTGGTCGAGGGGGTCGGCGACGGCGGGGGCGTGTGGCTCGCCGGTCTCGTCGCGCCCCTCGGCGCCGATGACGTGCTCGACGTCGGCGAGCTCCAGCAGGTCGCCGAGCTCGGTGGCGTCCACGACGTAGTCGGCGTGCACCGTGGTCTCGTGGCCGTCGCGGGTGTCGCGCAGGGTGACGGCGTCGACCTCGTCGCCGGAGGTGTGGGCGGAGACGGGCTCGTGGCCGAGCAGCAGCTCGATCTGCCCGCCGGCGCGCCAGGGGGCGATCATCTCCTCCAGGACGGCGGCGGCGACGCGCGGCTCGTGGCACAGGTGGCTGACGATGCCGAGGCCGGGGTCGAGCAGCGGGTCGGCGGCGGCGCGCGGCGTGAGCGGGTAGTTGCGCCGGTAGTAGTCGCGCACGCGGCGGCGCAGCTCGGCGTACCCGGGCGGGGCGTAGCCGTCCTCGATCCAGGTGTGCTCGTCCGGGGGCACGGCCTGCGCGGTGAGCTGGCCGCCGAGCCAGTCCGTGGGTTCGGTCAGCACCACGCGCCGGCCCAGCCGGGCCGCGGTCAGGGCGGCGGCCACGCCGCCCATGCCGCCGCCCACGATCAGCACGTCGGTCTTGCGCTCGCTCGTCCCCGCGCTCATCCAGCGTTCCCCTTCGTCGGTGCTGATGGTCCGTCCGGTGCTGATGGTCCGTCCGGTGCTGATGGTCCGGCCGGTGCTGATGGTCCGGCCGGCGGCGCGGCCACGGTCTCTCCGTCGACGAGGACGCACTCGACGAGCACGTCCGCGACCAGCTCGCCGGGCTCGTCGAGCATGCCGACGAGCGTGTCGATGGCGAGGCGGCCCACCTCGCGGCGCGGGATCTGCAGGCAGTCCCAGCGCACGGGGGCGTCGGGGGCCACGCCCTCCAGGACGGCGACGGACACGTCGCGCGGCACGGTCAGCCCGCGGGCGGCCAGCCCGTCGGCGAGCGGGTGCGCCAGCCACTCGGCGTCGGCGACGACGGCGGTGACCTCGCCGGCGGCGACCGCGTCGAGCCAGGCGGGGTCGAGGCTGCCGTCGTCGAGGCCGGGCCTGGCGGGCGAGGCGTCGCGCAGGCCGCGTCGCGCGACGGCGGACTCGTAGCCGCGCCGCCGGTCCGCGTAGGACTCCTCCTCGATGCCGGCGCGCAGGTAGGCGATCCGCACGTGCCCGAGGTCGGCCAGGCGGTCGACGATCGCGGCGGCGGCCGACTCGTAGTCGGGCACGACGCACGTGATGCGCGTGCCGGGCACCTCGCGGCGGCCGATGTGCACGAAGGGGTAGCCGTCGGCCTCCAGCCGCGCCAGCTCGGCCCGGTCCGCGGCGACGCCGAGCAGCACCGCGCCGTCGGCCACGTTGAGGCGGTTGACGCCGTCGCGGTAGACGCGGCGCCGTCCGTCGCTGCCGCCCGTGGAGGTGAACAGCACCAGGTCGTGGTCGATCTCCTCGGCCCGCTCCTCGATGCCGAGCAGGAACTCGAAGTAGAAGTCCTCGCGCGCCCGCGGGAACACCGCCTCGAAGGTGTGTACGCCGAGCATCCGGTTGCGGCCGGTGCGCAGCTTGCGCGCCGTCGGGTTGGGCACGTAGCCCAGCTCCTTGATCGCGTCCTGGATGCGCCGGGCGGTGGCCTCGGGGATGCGGGCGGCGTCCGTGTCGCCGCCGATCACCCGGGACACGGCAGACTGCGAGACGCCGGCCAGCGCGGCGACGTCGGACTGGCGGGGCGCCCGGGCACGGCGCGGGGTGGTGGTCACTCGTTCTCCTGGGTGGTGGTGCGGTCGGCGGCATGCAGCCAGCAGCGGGCCCAGCGGCCCTCGCCGAGGTCGGTGCGCGGCGGTGCCTGCGTGCGGCACACGTCCATGGCGAACGGGCAGCGCGGGTGGAACCGGCAGCCGGCCGGCGGGTCGATGAGGCTGGGCGGTTCGCCCAGGCCGTCGGCGTCGGCGTCGAACAGGGCCTCCCGGTCGCGCGCGCCGCGACCCGGGTCGGGCGAGGACTCCACCAGCAGGCGCGTGTACGGGTGCTGCGGGTCTGCGATGACCTGCTCCTTGGGCCCGCCCTCGACCATCTCGCCGGCGTACATCACCACGATGTCGTCGCACAGGTAGCGGGCGCTGGCGATGTCGTGCGTGATGTAGAGCAGCGCCAGGCCGTCCTCGGTGCGCAGCCGGTCGAGCAGGTTGAGCATCTCCAGGCGGATGGACACGTCGAGCATCGAGATGGGCTCGTCGCCGAGCAGCACCTTGGGCTCGACGGCCAGGGCGCGCGCGATGACGACGCGCTGCCGCTGCCCGCCGGACAGCTCGTGCGGGAACTTGTCCACGTACTGCTCGGTGGGCGTCAGGGCCACGCGCTCCAGCAGCTCCCGCACCCGCCGGTCCAGCTCCGCCCGGCCGCGCACGCCGTGGTGCAGCTTGAGGGGCCGCTCCAGGTTGTGGCGCACCCGGTGCAGCGGGTTCAGCGACCCGAACGGGTCCTGGAAGACGATCTGCACGTCCTTGTGGTACCCGCGCTCCACGCGGCCGCGCCGCTGCCGCACGGGCACGCCCTCCAGGGCGATCTCGCCGCTCGTGGGGGTGTAGAACCCCGCGAGCAGCCGGGCCAGCGTCGTCTTGCCGCTGCCGGACTCCCCCACGAGCGCGACCACCCGGCCGCGGTGCAGCGCCAGCGAGGCGCCCTCCACGGCGCGCACCACCGAGCGGGCGCCCACGGCCGAACGCACCTCGAAGTGCTTGGTCACGTCCACGGCCTCCAGGACCGGGGTGTCCGGTGCCCCGGCCCCGGTGGCGGACGACGTGGGAACGGTGGTGGCGGTCATGCGGAGCCCCCTTCGGTTCGGACGGGCGTCGGGTCGGATGCCGGTTCAGATGTCAGGTCGGATGCCGGATCCGGTCGCGCGGTCGGGTCGTGCAGCCGGCAGGCGACCGCGTGCCCACCCGTGGTGACCAGCTCCGGCAGGTGCGTGTCGCACCCCTCGAACCGGGCCGCGCACCGCGGGTGGAACGGGCAGCCCGACGGCGGACGGCGCAGGTCGGGCGGCGTGCCCGGGATCCCCGTGAGCCGCCGCAGGGGCGCGTGCAGCGGCGGGAACGAGTCGCGCAGCCCGCGGGTGTAGGGGTGGCGCGGATCGTCGTAGAGCTCCGATGCGGTGCCGAGCTCCACGATGCGCCCGGCGTACATGATGGCGATGCGGTCGGCGAGCTCCAGCAGGAGCGACAGGTCGTGCGTCACGAAGACGACGGCGAACCCCAGCGTCCGGCGCAGCCGCAGCACCTGGGCCAGGATCTGCCGCTGCATGACGACGTCGACCGCCGTCGTCGGCTCGTCCATGACCACGAGCTCCGGGCCGCACGCGAGCGCGAGCGCGATGCTGGCGCGCTGCCGCATGCCGCCCGACAGCTCGTGCGGGTAGCTGCGCGCCCGGTCCCCCGAGATGCCGACCGTGGCGAGCAGCTCCGCGGCGCGCGCCCAGGCGGCGTCCTTGGTCAGGGTCCGGTCGTGGGTGCGCAGCGCGTCGGCGAACTGCGCGCCGAGCCGCATCACGGGGTTCAGCGCGTCCATGGCGCTCTGCAGCACGATGGACAGGGAGGTCCAGCGCAGCGCCCGCAGGGCCCTGGGACTCGCGGTGACCAGGTCGACGGCGGCCCCGCCGTCGCGCGGCTGGAAGACGATGCTGCCCGCGGTGGTGACGGCGGGCGGCCGCTGCAGCCTCGTGAGGGCCGTGATCAGGGTGGACTTGCCGGAGCCCGACTCGCCCGCCACGCCGAGGATCTCGCCGCGGCGTAGCGTGAAGGTGACGTCGGCGCAGGCGCGCACCGGGTCGCCGTCGGTCACGTACTCGACGGTCAGGCCGGTGACGCGCAGGACGTCGGTGTCGGCTCCCCGCTCGGCGGTGGTCCCGGCGACGGACTGCTCGGTGTCGGGCACGAACTGGGTGACCATCAGGCATCGCTCCCTACGGACGTCTCGGCCGCACGGTCCCGGGTGCGGCGCACCACGGAGCGCCGCACCGTGCGCAGCTTCGGGTTGGCCAGCTCGTCGACGCCGAAGTTCACGAGCGTCGCCCCCGTCGCGACCAGGGCGATGCACAGCCCCGGCGGCACGAACCACCACCACATGCCCCGCAGCACCGCGCTCTGCTGCTGGGCGGCCTGGATCATGGTGCCCCAGCTGATCGCGCCGGAGTCGGAGATGCCGAGAAAGGCGAGACCCGCCTCGGCCATGACGCCGCCGATGACGCCCGACAGGAACATCGCGGCGATCCAGCCGGTCAGGTGGGGCAGCACCTCGTGGAACAGGAGCCGGTGGTGCGGCTCGCCGAGGGTGCGCATCGCGAGCACGAAGTCGCGGTTGCTCACGCTCATGGCCTGCGCGCGGATGGTGCGGGCGCCGCCCGACCAGCCGAAGAACCCGATGATCAGCGCGATGACCCACAGCCCCGTGCCCTGCATGTAGCCGGCGACGATGAGGATGAGCGGCAGCACGGGCATCACGATGAACAGGTTGGACAGGAAGTTGAGCCAGGAGTCGGTGCGGCCGCCGAAATACCCGGCGGGCAGCCCGACGAGGATCGCGAGCGCCGTGCCGATCACCGCCGAGAGGAACCCGACGAACAGGGAGCCGCGGGCGCCCTCGATGGTCTGGGCCAGCACGTCCTGGCCGAACTGGGTGGTGCCGAGCCAGTGCTCGGCACTCGGCGGCAGGCCGATCGCGGTCAGGTCGTTGGCGCGCGGGTCGAGGCCGGGGACGCTCGCCGTCAGCCACGGCCCGAGGATCGCCAGGAGCACGAAGAAGCCGATGACGGACAGGCCGACGCGGACCTTCCAGCCCTTCAGGAGTCCGGTTCTCATGGCGCTCACCCCTGTTCCCGGATGCGCGGGTCGAGCACCACGTACAGGGAGTCGGCCAGGAGGTTGGCGAGCAGGGTCGCGAGCGTCACGATCAGGAAGACCCCCTGCATCATCGGGTAGTCACGCTTGTTGAGGGACTCGAACAGCAGGTAGCCGATGCCGGGGTAGCTGAACACGGTCTCGGTCAGCAGGGCGCCGCCGATCACGCCGCCGAGCGCCATGGCGAACCCGGTGAAACTGGGCAGCATCGCGTTGCGCGCGGCATAGCGCAGGATGACGCGGCCGCGGGAGAGGCCCTTGGCCTGGGCGAGCAGCACGTAGTCCTCCCGGACGGTCGTGACCGTCATGTTCCGCATGCCCAGCAGCCAGCCGCCGAACGCGGAGAACACGATGGTCGCGGCGGGCAGCGCCCCGTAGTGCATGACCGAGGCGAGGAACGGCAGGTTGAACCCCTCGGCGAGGTTGGCGTCGTAGCCACCCGACAGGGGGAACCAGCCGAGCACGAAACCGAAGATCCACAGGGCCAGGAGCGCGACCCAGAAGTACGGCACGGACGACAGGAACGCCGTCAGCGGCGTGAGGATCGAGTCGAGCCGGCTGCCGGCCTTCCACCCGGCGATCACGCCGAGGCCCGTGCCGAGCACGAAGGCGAGCACGGTGGTGGTGCCGACCAGCAGCAGCGTCCAGGGCAGCGCCTCCAGCACGAGCTCGCTGACGGGCACGGGGAAGTTGACGACGGAGACACCCAGGTCGAACCGCGCGAGCTGGCCCAGGTACCCGAGGAACTGCTCGCCGAGGTTCTGGTCGGGGTCGCCGAAGATCGCTCGGATGCTCTCCAGGGTCTCCGGCGGCACCTGCTGCCCGCTGACCCGCTGCAGCTCCTCCACGATCGCGGAGGACGGGTCCCCCGGCATCAGGCGCGGCAGCAGGAAGTTGAGCACGATCGCGGCGGCGGCCGCCGCGACGTAGAACCCCAGCCGGCGCAGCAGGAACCCCCAGCGGCGCACCGCCCGCACGGCCGCGGGCGGGCCGCCCGGCGCCGGGCGAACCGGCGCGGGCGCCTCCGTCGTCGTCATGGTCAGCCCTCCGCCGGCTCGAGGCCGAGCAGCGTGAGGATGAGGTCCGGCCCCATCCCCACGAACGGGATGTGGTCGAAGTTGTCCGGCGTGGGCCAGCCCGACCAGCGGGTCGCGTTGATCTCGACGAAGTAGAAGTTGTCGTACAGCGGGCTGAACGGCACCTCGTCCACGACGAGCTCCTGCATCCGCAGGCCCAGCTCCTTGAGCTCGGCCTCGTCGTCGGTGCTCTCCATCGCCGCGATGATCTCGTCGGCCTCGGGGTTGGAGAACCGGCCCTGGTTGAGCGTCGCCTTCTCCCCCACCGGCACCACGAAGTCGCCGTCCAGGAAGCCGTAGACGCCGTAGATGCCGGCCCCGCCCGTGGACGCCGCGGTGATGTCGAAGTCGCCCAGGTTCATCGCGTCGTAGTAGCCGGCGGTGGGCTGCCCGGCAGGCTTGACCTCTATGCCGAGCGTGTCGCGCCAGCCGTTGATGAGGATGTCGGCGTAGCTGCCCCAGGCCCAGTCGTTGTTGAACAGGATGGTGGGCTGGTAGCTCTCGCCGTCCTTGACGAGGGCGCCGTCCTTCACGGTCCAGCCGCCGTCGGCCAGCTCGGCCTGGGCGGCCTCGGCGTCGACGGGCCACGGCTCGGCGAGCTCCGGGTTGATCCAGTCCGCGTAGACCGTGGCGTTGAGCCCGGTGGGGCCTGCCTCGGTGCCGGGACGCTGGAGCGTGGTGGTGATGGCGGTGCGGTCCATGGTCATGGCCAGCGCACGGCGCACGTGGACGTCGTCGAACGGGGGCCGGCCGGCGTTGAACATCGCCGACATCGCGCCGCCGTTCGGGTAGAGCTGGTAGAGGTTGTGCTCCGGGTCCTTGGCCGTGTACTCCTGCTCGCCGTTGGCCCAGGAGCCCTGCGCGATGTCGATGTCCCCGCGCAGCAGCTGCGCCTTGGCGGCGTCCGCGCTGGTGGGGATGATCTTGTAGGTCGACATGGGCAGCTCGCCGCCCCAGTAGTCGTCCCGCGCGGTGAGCGTGACCTGCTGCGGCTTGAACTCGGCGAGCGTGAACGGCCCGGTGCCGACGGGCTCCGGGTTGGTCCAGGTGTTGAGGTCCTGGTCGCGCCAGATGTGCTCCGGCACCATCGGCAGCAGGATGTTGGCGAACTGCTTGACCGTGGCGAACGACGGCTCCGCGAACGAGACCGTGAACGTCAGGTCGTCCACCTTCTCGGCCCGCTCGTAGGTGACGCCCGCGATCGAGAACTCGGGCTGCTCGATCGGCAGGTTCAGCGAGAACACGGCGTCGTCCGCCGTGAAGGGCTCGCCGTCCGAGAACGTGACGCCGTCGCGCAGGTGCACCGTGAGGGTGGTGCCGGCGTCGTCGAACTCCCAGCTCTCCGCGAGCCACGGCTCGACCACGGCGCCGTTGCTGTAGTCGACGCGCATGAGCGGCTCGTAGACCAGCTCCATGTTGGGCGCCTTGTCGACGGCGGGCCCTACCACGTTGTAGTTGTGGACGAACGTGGTGCCGCCGTCCGCCTTGCCGTAGATCATCGTGTCGTCGCGCCCGCCCGCGGTCCCGTCGCCGGACGACGAGCCGCCCGCACAGGCCGAGGTGAGCAGGACGAGTGAGACGACCAGCGCTGAAACGCGCCGCCCGAACGATCGTGCGTGTCCCATGCCAGATCCCTTCCGCTTCGTCGAGGTGGATCACCGCGCATACGCTGCGCGTGCTCTGCTCATACGTATGAGCAGCGACTCGCGACAGTGCGGAGGGGTGCTCTTACGTATGAGCGAGGACATTAGGGGCGAGGCGGGCGGGGTGTCAACACCTGGGGCGGGACGTTTTTGGGCGAGACGTTCAGGGGAGCCGGCGGGCCTCGGGCGGCATCTCGTCGTCGATCGCCGCCTGCACGAACTGCACCAGGGAGTGCTCCGGACCGATCGTGAACCGCTTGGAGACCTTGAAGACGGGGTACGAGCCGTGCTGGGCGCTCTGGACCAGCGCGGTGCTCTGGTCGGTGTCATAGGACCAGTGCGCGCCAGTGCGATGGCGCACGATCACCTCGCCCACGTAGGCGCCCATGCCGAGGCTGAAACTCTTGTCGAGGTCGGCGGGGGACGCCGACTCCAGCAGGGTGCCGATCAGAACTTCGAGTGCCGTGATCGACTCGACCGTGTAGTCGAAAGAGGTCGGAGGCACGGGAGCTCAGGACGAACTCCTCCGCGAGCTGGCGCATGAGCTCCGCCGTCTCCGCATCGCTGGGCGGGCGGACGCCGTCCGCTTCCTTGGGCTTCCTGTGCCACCACGCCATGCGGTCATCATGTCAGGGTGGTCGTTCGGTGCGATTTCCGACGGAAAGCACAACGGTCCGGCGGTGGAGCGTCAGCGGAACGGGGCGCCATGACGGCGCCGACGGCGGCGGCCGGCAAGGTGCGCTTCTACCCGGTCATTGGGCCCGGAATCAGCGTGATTTCGGGCCCAATGACTGGGTAGAAGCGCACCTCCTCGTCTCGCGGGACCAGGTGGGGCCACGTCACCAACGCCATGGCAGGCGGAGCGTTCTTCATTCTCGACGTGACCGAGAAACCCACACCGCTGCCCAGCACCTCGCAGACACGTTGATTGACCGGCCGCGTTTCCCGCGACCAGTATTGCGGCCGTGACCTCGTCGAACAGGAGCCGGGACCGGTTTCGCGCCCTCGCGGCCGAGACCATGGACGCCGTCCGCGCCGGAAGCTACAGCGCACACGGGCGGCGCGTCGACATCGCCGACCAGGTCGCCGCCGCCGTCGCCGGGACGCGCCTGATCCTCCCCGGCACACAGCTGCCCGAGGGTGCCGCCTGGTCCGGCCCCGCCACGGTCGAGGTGCGCGACGAGTCGAGCCTGGCGGCGGCGCGGCGCCTCGGCCCGGGCACCGCCTGCCTGGTCTTCGCCTCGGCCCGCAACCCGGGCGGCGGGTTCCTCAACGGCGCCCAGGCCCAGGAGGAGGCGATCGCGCGCAGCTCGGCGCTGTACGCGTCCCAGACCGCCGCGCCCGAGTTCTACGAGCACCACCGCCGCGAGACGTCCCTGCTCTACAGCGACCGGGTCATCCTCTCCCCCGACGTCCCGGTCATCCGGGACGACGGCGGCACGTTGCTCGCCGAACCGTACCCGGTCACGTTCCTGACGGCTGCGGCGCCGAACCTGTCCGCGATCGAGCGCAACCAGCCCGCCGCGGTGGGCGAGGTCGGGGCCACGCTCGCCCGCCGGGCCGCGCGGGTGCTCGACGTGGCCGCCGCCCACGGCAGCCGCCGGATCGTCCTCGGCGCCTGGGGCTGCGGAGTGTTCGGCAACGACCCCGCCGACGTCGCTTCTGCCTTCGCTGAAGCCCTGGCCGAACGGCCGAGGTTCGAGCACGTCGCCTTCGCGATCCTCGACGCGCGGCCCGGGCAACCAGTGCTCGGGGCCTTCGAGAAGCGGCTGCGCACGACGCTGACCGGCGCCTGACGCGGAAGGTCAGTCGATCCAGGCTTGGTCGTGTTGCACTCGGTGCGTTTCTCAGCGCGGCCAGATGCGAACGGATGCGGCCTTGGGGCCGGCACCCTGCATGATCGGGACGGCGGAGCTTCCGGGGTACTTCGCCTCGTAGGCGGCATCGATCGCGGCCTCGTCGTCGGTGCCGGCGGCATCGAAGGTCACCTCGATGTCGGCACCTGCGACCCGGACCTTTCCGGCCTTCTGAGTAACAGCGGCCTGGTACCAGCGCGAGCCCTGACCGTTGGCGGCTCGGACGTACACCTTGCCGTCGACGACAAGCGCCCATGTCTGGGTGAGGGTGCCGTAGGTGGTGCCGTCCTCACGGAACGGGGCGAGATACAGGTCGGTGTTCGCGGCGATCACCGCGAGCTGGTCTGTCGTCCATTCGGACATGATGGTTCTCCTTCAGGTGTGTGGAACGGCGTGATCCGGGCTCGATGACTCAGGCCTGGTCGGTGGGCATGACCCACAGCTCGGCGATGGACGCGTGCCGCGGGCGGGTGACCATGTAGGCGATGCCGTCGGCGATGTCCTGAGGAACGAGCGTCTCGGTGTTCTCGAAGAAGGCGTCGATGTCGTCGCGCATGGCCCCGCTGTTGTGGGAGCCGAGCTCGGTAGCGACGCCGCCGGGCTCCAGGACGCCGACCCGGAGGTGCTTCTTGGTGACCTCCTGGCGCAGGGACTGGGTGAAGCCGTTCACGCCGAACTTGGTGAGGTTGTACACGCCGTAGTTCGCCCAGGCCACACGGCCGGCGATCGAGCTGATGTTGACGACGTCGGCGACCTGGCGAGGGTCGTTCTCGGCGGCCTTCAGGAGGTGCGGTAGTGCCGCGTTGGTCATGTACAGCAGGCCTTGCACGTTGACCGCGAGCATGCGCTCCCACTCTTCGACGTCGGCGCCGACCACCGGGCCGAGGAGCATGAGCCCTGCGTTGTTGACGAGCACGTCCAGGCGGCCGAGCCGATCGATCACTGTCTGGACTGCCGCTTCGGCCTGGGCGCGGTCGGTGATGTCGGCCTCGACGGCCAGGGCGGCACCGCCCGCTGCCTGGATCTGCGCGGCGAGGGTGTTGAGCCGGCCGGCCCGCCGGGCGACGAGCGCGACGGACGCGCCCTCCGCGGCCAGACGGCGGGCGGTTGCCTCGCCGATGCCACTGCTGGCGCCGGTCACGATGGCGACCGTGCCGGCGAGAGGGGATGTCGATGTCATGAGGATGGCTTCCTGTCGGGGTTCTGTGTCAGACGTCGTAGGAGAGCGACGCGGACAGCTCTCGGTTCGCGTCGAGCTGCCCCTGGATGGTGGCGAGGTTCTGCTCGACCCCGGCGGTCGCGTCGGCGCCGGCCACGAAGCGCAGCGGCAGGTGCCCCGAGGCGGAGAGGGCGACCAGGGCCTGAGCCAGCTTCTTCGGATCGCCGCCCTGTTCCCCGTTCATGCTCTTCCAGGCCGCGATGGTCTGCGTGGTGCGCTCGGCGTAGTCCTCGATGTCCAGCTCGGGCCAGATGGTCGAGGCCCCTTCGACGAGCAGCTCGGTGCGGAAGAAGCCAGGCTCCACGGCCATCGTCGAGATGCCGAACGGTTCGAGGTCGAACCGCAGGGACTCCATCCAGCCTTCGAGCGCGAACTTGGAGGCGGCGTAGGCGGCGCAGAACTCCTGGCCGATGAGCCCGGCCGACGACGTGACCGTGATGACCTGGCCCGACCGCTGTGCGCGCATGACCGGGAGGATCGCGCGAGTGACGTTCAGCGGCCCGAAGAAGTTGGTCTCCATCTGCGCGCGGAACTGCGCGGGGCTGATGTTCTCGAAGTAGCCGGCGTAGAAGTTGCCCGCATTGTTGACGAGAACGTCGATGCGACCGAAACGGTCGACGGCCGCCCGGGCGGCGTCCGCCGCGGCGTCGGGATCGGTGATGTCGAGGGAGAGGGCGAGCAGGTTCTCGTGCTCGCCGATCGAGGCCCGCACCCGGTCCGCGTTGCGGCCGGTTGCGACGACCGAGTGGCCGGCGGCAAGAGCGGTGCGCGCGATGTCGACGCCCATGCCTCGGCCCGCGCCGGTGATGAACCAGACCTTCGTGTTGGTGTTCATGTCTTCAGGAAAGGCTGCCGCGGGCGTCGCAGGGAGACCCGCTTCATAGGGTTAATGCCAGTGACCCCCTACAACGGGGCCGCTGACGTATTTTCGAAGCATGGACACCCGGAACGACATCCGTGAGTTCCTGACCACCAGACGTGCCAGGCTCACCCCCGAACAGATAGGCCTGCCCGACTTCGGTGGTCGGCGGCGCGTTCCTGGGCTGCGCCGCGAAGAGGTAGCTCTGGTCGCAGGGATGAGCGTGGAGTATTACGTGCGCCTGGAGCGAGGGAACGCCACCGGCGTCTCCGAGGCCGTGCTCGAAGGCATCAGTCGCGCCCTGCGGCTCGACGACGCCGAGCGCTCCCACCTGTACGACCTCGTGCGCGCCGCCAACGAAGGCACTCGCCCGCAGCAACGTCGCGCACGCTCCAGAGCGCAACGGGTCCGGCCGGGTGTGCGACAGCTGCTCGACGCGATGGACAACGTCCCCGCGTTCGTGCAGAACGGGCGGCTCGACATCGTCGCCGTCAACAGGCTCGGACAGGCCGTGTTCTCGGAGATGTACGTCCAGCCGCAACGCCCCGCGAACTTCGGCCGATTCGTGTTCCTCGACCCCCGCGCCCAGGGCTTCTACCGCGACTGGGACAACGCGGCGCACCAGACCGTCGCGATCCTGCGCACAGAGGCCGGCCGCGCTCCGCACGACCGCGACCTGAGCGACCTGGTCGGCGAGCTCTCCACCCGCAGCGACTCCTTCCGCACCCTGTGGGCGTCCCACGACGTGCGCGAGCACCGCACCGGTGTCAAGGCGATCACCCACCCGGTCGTCGGCGACCTGGACCTGGACTTCGAGGTCATGGATCTCTCCTCCGACCGCGGCATCCAGCTGATCGCCTACTCTGCTGCGCCCGGCTCGGCCTCGCACGATGCACTCAGGCTCCTCAGCAGCTGGACGGCGACGACCAGCTCGGTCGACGAACACCGCGCCGACCAAGACACCGTGGGACACGGCTGAACCACCGCGATGCCCGTGCCCGCCGATCGCACCGTGGCGACTGGCGCCAGGACACACCCGAACACAGGCCTACTTACCGAGCGCACGTTTATTTGGCTGCCCACCACACCTGGTTCTCGTGGACTCGCATGGTGATCACGCCAAGGTCATGACCCGTCACCGATCGCGCGCTCAGTACGGCAAGAGCCGCGGGATCGACCTCGTTCCAGGTCTCCGGGATGTCAACGAGCTCGGGCCGTGCGTGCGGCAGGGCGCGAGCCACTGAGACCGCCTCGGCAAGAGGATGCGGCTTCTCCATGGTCATCGTGCCAAGGAGGCCTACCAAATCGATCGCCCTGGCGACCAGGCGCGCGACAGTATCGCCGCCGGCGTCCTGCAGGGACCATTCATGGACCACCGGCCGGCGGCTCTCGCGCGTCGCCAGGCCCTCGTGCAGAGCTTCGACAGTCGCCGCCACGTCCGGATACCGCGGCCACGGAATGAACTCCTCCCAAGCCCCGAAGACCTCGCCCTCGACCGGGACCAAGGCCGCGTACTGCCCGTCTCGTGTTGAGCGCACCATCGCGACGAGCCGGGCGTCGTCGCCGTGCCAGGGTGTGGTCCGGAGGTGCAGTATGGAGTGGCTGAACACCGGGAACAGCGCGCCGACGAGCGGGTCATTGCGCAGGCGGTCCACCAGTGGGACCGCCCACTGCTCATCACGACGGGCGCCGGCACCGAGCCTGTCCCAGAGATGCTCATGCCACGTCTCGGCCGACGCACCTCGCGACGGCCTCAGGAGCGTCGTTCTCTCCACGGTGAGCACGTCCGGCATCGCCAGGGTTCGCCACCGCTCCAGGTCCGGTTCGGTCCCGGTGAGCTCGGCGGCCAGCAGTGTCCACGCCGTCCCGTGACCGATCAGGACGACATCGCGCCCAGGATGCTCCTTGACGATCTGGCGCACCGCGTCGACCACCCGCGAGCGCGTCCGGCTGATCGGCTCCCAACCCGGACGCACCTCGGTGTGCGGGGTCGCGAACGCCTCGCGAACGACGTCCGCGAAGTCCGGCACCCATCCCGTGCCCGAGCGGTCGTGCTCCCGCAGGTCCTTCACCACCGGAACGTCCCGCCCGGTCAACAGAAACGCCGTGCGTGCTGCCTTCGGCTCGGGCGAGGTGAACCAGACGGCGTCGTCCGGCCACGGCGCCCGCGCCGCAAGGTCTGCCACGAGGTGCTCGTGCTCCGGGTCCAGGACCCACGTCGACGCCGGGATCGTCGGGTCAAGGATCGGGCACCCGTGCCGCACCAGGTAGAGAACCACCGCGCAAGGCTATGCCGGTCGGTGCCCGCCGAAGCCCGCTGACCGATCAGGCGCAATCGATACAGACGGGTCATCCTGTTCGGGTGACTCCGATGCGCCGGCCTTCGAGGATGCTGGTTCCGGGACCAGCGGCGACGAGGCAGGAGAACCGACATGAGTGAGTCGACACCGATCAGCCGCATCTTCCGCCGCCCAGGCGCCACCACGGAGTCACGTGAGTCGTCGGCGCTCCTCGCCGGCGCGGTGGCCTTCGTGCTGGGGGTGATCGTCGGGCTGTTCGTGTTCCAGGGTCGCGATGTGCCGATCTCCGGCCGCGGCTCGATCGGCGACTTCGCCGCCCTCGGCGGGGCGCTCGTCGCGATCGCGGCGGTCCTGTTCGGTTGTGTCTCGCGGCGCAGCCAGGTCCGGCGGGACGCTGCCGACAAACGGGAGCGACCACGGCTGCGCTGGTTCGACATCGCAGCCCTGGCGCTGGCGCACGCCGTCATCGCGCTGCTGGGGTGGATCGGGCTCGCGTCGATCGTGAGCAGGAGCTTCGTCGGAGCGACCGCTTATCCGACGTCGGCCGCGGTGCTCGCCGGCGTGGCTCTGGCCGTGACCACCTACCTGACGTTCCTGTCGGCCGTGAATCTCACCCCGATGACGCTCTCGCTCGTCCTTGCGGTGTTCCTCACCGTCGGAGCCTTCGCCAGCATGCTCAGCGCGACCGACCCGTTCTGGTGGAAGGAGAACCTCAGCGCGCTCGGGATGACCGACGACATCTCCGCCATGGCGTTCAACCTGACCCTGATCGTCGCCGGCGTCATGGTCAC
Organism: Promicromonospora sp. NPDC090134; assembly: GCF_044746965.1. Taxonomy (NCBI): domain Bacteria; kingdom Bacillati; phylum Actinomycetota; class Actinomycetes; order Micrococcales; family Promicromonosporaceae; genus Promicromonospora; species Promicromonospora sp. NPDC090134. Next base: position 254,647 of record NZ_JBIVCZ010000003.1, read on the forward strand.
GACCATCGCCCACTACGCGACCGCGTACCTCCCGCACTCGACTCCCGCGGAGGCGCGGGGCCGCAGCCGGGTCCGGATCGCGCTCATCCTCATCGGCATACTCCTGGCGTGCGTGGGGATCTTCCCCGTCGACGACTTCCTGGTCGCCCACAACACGTCCGCCACCGGGATGGTCGTCGTCTACGTCACGCTGGTCGTGACCCTCCGCCGGCTGCTCCCGTCGATGCCCCGGGTGTTCGTCCTGCTCGGCTACACCTACGTCGGCGTGATCGTGGTCCTGGCGATCTTCTTCATCACCGGGTACTACAACCTCACGGCCGTCGAGCTGGTCGCGGCCATCCTCATCTTCAGCTGGATCATCGTGTTCCTGCGCAACACCGGGGCGGTCGAGCAGCCCCGGGATGAATCGATGCGGCAACAGCGAGCGCTCAACAACTGACGGCGCGCGCCGATTCCCGGGCACGATAGGGATGCCGGCCGACACGCTACGGTCAGATCCGAGAACCATCACGGAGGACAGCGATGAGCATCGAGACCCCGCGCCACACCGCCACGGCGACCACCCACATCGCCGAACCGCCCGAGCGGGTCTGGGCCGAGCTGACCCACCCCGGCGCCCGGTGGATGCTGGGCGCGAACATCGAGACGGACTACCAGCCGGGCAGCCCGATCACGTTCGAGGGCCACTTCTTCGGCCGCGTCTTCGCCGACAAGGGCACCGTCATCGCCGTCGACCGCCCGCGCCTGCTGCACTTCACGCACTTCGCACCGCTCAGCGGGCTCGCGGACGTCCCCGAGAACTACCACGAGATCCGGATCGAGCTCACGCCCGACGACGGCGGAACGCGCGTCACCGTGACCCACGGGAACATCGACTCCGCGCAGCACGCGACCGCCTCCGCGGGGCACTGGAAGGACGCGCTCGCCACGCTGGCCCACCGCGACGACGGGTCGGGCCCGACCCACTGGTGAGGCCGGCCTACCCCTGCTGCCCGGTCCGGCGGACCGCCTCCAGCGGGTACGGCGTCTCCCGGCTCTCCCGCTGGAACGCACGGTAGAAGTCCCCCACCACCGCGGCGACTGGCGCGTGCCGGAGCATCGCCGCCGCGAGCGCCGCCGGAACTCCCTCGGGCGGCACGCCCTCGGCGCACGCGCGGACGAACGCCCTGCGCTCCTCCGGCCCGAACCCGTACAGCGCGACGGCCAGCCAGTTCACGAGGTGCGTGGCGGCGTAGTACCGGTCGTAGTCCTGGTGGTCGTCGAAGAAGGCGGACTCGTCCGGGGTGAGCTCGAAGCGGGAGGAGATCGCGAGGCCGTAGTCGGCGAAGTAGAGCCGCCTGCCGTCGGTCAGGATGTTCTGGAAGTGCGTGTCGAAGTGCAGCATCCCGCGGGCGTTCATGAACGAGATGCCGGCCCGCAGCTCGTCGCCCACCAGGGCGCAGGCCCGCTCGGCCGCTTCGTCCCCGGCCTTGACCTGGACGTCCAGCCAGTCGTGCAGGTTCTGCGGGATGTACTCCAGGAACAGCACGAGGCTTGCCGAGGACTGCCGCACCGCCTCGATCCGGTGGCGGATCTCGGGCCCGCCGCCCCAGTAGGCGACGGCGTGCTCGACGTCGGCCAGCTCCTCGGGGAGCGGGTGACCGGCGTCCGGCAGCTCCCGCCAGTGGTACATCAGGGGGAACCCCTCGAAGTCCCCGGCGAGCACCCAGTCCGTCGTCATGATCTGCGCGGCCAGCTCCCGCCAGGCGCCGAACCCCGGGCCGCCGATGGTGCCGACGCCGTAGTGGCAGAAGACCGGCAGCCCGAAGAGGTTCGCCGTCGAGCCGACGTTCTCCGGACGTCGTTCGAGGTCGGTGAGCCGCACCTGCTTGACGAAGACCAGCGTCCCTTCGACGTCCAGCAGCACCGTCGTGCCGCCGATGCCGGAACCGATCGGCGTGCCGGCGTCCACGAGCTCCTGGAGCCTGCGGTCGCTGCACAGCGACAACGCCGTGGACACGGCCCCGTGGGCGGCCAGCCGGGCAGCACGGGTCGGCTCAGGACTCACCCAGCGCCCCGTATCCCGTGCTCATGGGCATGTAGTCGGTGTCGAAGCCGGCGAGCGTCGGCGGCTCGCCGCCCTCGACCGCGGCGACGAGGCGGTCCAGGTACCACTCCCAGCCGGGCCCGGTCTCCGGCAGCGTCTTCGGGTCGAGCTCCTTCTGCCGCAGGGTCAGCGTGGTGCCGCCGTCCACCGCGGCGAGCTCCGCACTGAGCCGCCAGTTCCCGAACTCGTCCTCGGCGCTCACCGCCAGCAGCCGCGGCGGCTCGCACGCGTCGACCCGGAACTCCGCCGGCGTCCCCGGCTCGGCCTCCGCGTTCATGGTCACCAGCACCCGGCCCGACGACGGGTCGCCGGTCCAGGTGCCGAACCACCGGGCCAGGCGTTCCGACTCGGTGACGCTCGCCCACACGTCGTCGATCGGGACGCCGAACCGGCGCACCAGCACCAGGGTCCGGCCGTCGTCCTCCAGGGTTCCGGTCAGGTTCATGCGCTCTGCTCCCTCGCGTTCGCGGTAGTGCCTGAGGCGGACGTCCCCCGACGGCGGTCCCGGGCGGCCCGGCGCACCTCGGTGTCCAGCGCGTCGAGGTGCACCGCGGTGACCCGCGCCCGGCGCGGGGTGAGCGCCGCCAGCAGCTCGCTCACCTGCGCCAACGGGCCGGGATCGAGCACGTAGCGCCGCTCGCGACCCTCGTCGGTCCCCTGCACCAGCCTCGCCTCGCTCAGCACCCGCAGGTGCTTGCTGATCGCCGGGCGCGACACCGCGTGCTCCGCCGCGAGGTCCACCACGCGCGCCGGGCCGTCCGCGAGCCGCAGCAGCAGCTCGCGCCGGATCGGATCAGCGATGGCCCCGAAGACGTCCATACGGCAAATGGTAACCTATCGGTTACCAATTTCAGCGCCGACGTCGGACACCCGCACGTCGACGACGGCGTCCCCACCCTCGGCGAACACCTCGACGCCGACCGCGCCCGGCTCCGGGAAGACCAGCTCGCTGACCGCGACCTCGCCGTCGTTCACCAGGACCTCCACACTCATGGAATCGGTGAGGACGTCGAGCGTGATCGCGCCGTCGACCAGCCGCACCGGCACCCGGCGTGGCGTCGCGAAGCCGTCGTGCGCGACGAGGCCCGACGCCGAACGGTCGAGCACGAGGTCGCCCGTCATCCGGTCGTAGCCGATGCTCGTGCCGCACGCCTCGCCCACCAGCACGCGCACGCCCGCGAACGATGCCGACCCCGGCACGATCCGGGCCCGCACCCGCTGCTGGAGGCCGGCGCCCCGGCCGACGACGACGGTCGCCGCCTGGGACCGCGAGCCCTCGGGCCCCGGACCGTCCGGTCCCGAGCCGCCCGGTCGCAGCCCCTCGACGGACACCACCTCACGCTCGGCCCGGCCGATCTCCGGCGAGAACCGGCTCACCAGCCGCGGGACACGGTCGACGTCGCGGAGCGCAAGGTCGCGCGGCGCCGACATGATGCCCTGCCAGGGTGAGGTCGGCGCCCGGAACGCCTGGCCCATCCACCCGATCAGCACCCGGCGGTCCAGCCCGTTGAACGACGCCGCCGCGTAGAGATCCGCGCCGTGGTCGACCCGGCCGGGGGGCACACCGGCGTCCTCGACAAAGCTCTCGCCGTCGAAGTCGCCGACCACGTAGTGCTGCCCCGGACCGCCGGTGCTGAGCACGAGCACCCACCGCACGGCGCCGCCGGATCCGCCGGATCCGCCGGCGTCAGCTTCCACCTTCAGCGGGAACAGGTCCGGGCACTCCCACATCTCCGGCAACCTCGCGTCGGCGAAGGTGCTCGTGGTGCGCCACCGCAGCAGGTCGTCCGAGACGTTCACGACCAGCCGCGAGGCGTCGGCGTCCACCGCGACCATCACCCAGTGCCCGCTCTCGGGCGGGCCGAACCAGAAGGCCTTGGGGTCGCGGTAGTCGGTGCGGCCCCGGTCGTGCACCGGGTTGCCCGCGTACTTCTCCCAGGTGCACCCGCCGTCGGCGGAGAAGGCCACCGACTGCGCCTGGTTGCCGTCGTGCACCGGGTGGTCGCGGTAGGCGCTGGTGTAGATCGCGACGAGCGGCGCGGCCTCCGCTGTACCGAGCCCCGCAGCACCCAGCCCCGAGGTGTTCGCCGCGTCGACCACGGCGGAGCCCGAGAAGATCATCTCGTGCTCGGTCGCGGGGATGGCCACCGGATGCTCGGTCCAGGTCAGCAGGTCCGACGACGTCGCGTGCCCCCAGGCGATGTCGCCCCACTCCGGGCCGCCCGGGTTGTGCTGGAAGAACAGGTGATAGGTCCCGTCGTGGAAGAGCAGGCCGTTGGGGTCGTTCATCCAGTTCCGGGCCGGCGAGAAGTGCAGGCGCGGACGGTAGGGCTCGGTGACGACGGGTTCGCTCGTGGGCATGGACGCTGAGGCTAATCAGCGTCCATACGGGCCGTCAATAGGTATTTATCGGGGGCTCGCGGTCGACTCCCGGATCACCAGCGGGCAGTCGACCATCTCCGCGTGCGGCGTCCCGGCGGGATCCTTCATGAGCAGCTCGGCCGCGCGCAGGCCCATCTCGCGGTGCGGCAGGCGCACCGTCGTCAGGGCCGGGTGGATCGCGTCGGCCAGCGCCTCCTGGTCGTCATAGCCGACGATGCTCACGTCGTGCGGCACACGCAGGCCGCGCTCGTGCAGCGCGAGCAGGGCGCCGAGGGCCATCTGGTCGTTGCCGCAGATCAGGGCGGTCGGCCGGCCGGCGTCGAACAGTTCGTCGGCGATCCGGTAGCCCGACCGGGAGCCGTAGTCGCCGTGCCGGCGCACCACGCGGGCCGGGTCGACGGAGGCCGCGCGCAGGGCGTCGTCCAGCCCCGCCGCACGCTCGCCGGTGGCGAAGTCGTGCGCGGGGCCGCCCAGGAACGCGATGTCCCGGTGCCCCAGGTCGAGCAGGTGGGCCGCAGCCCGCCGTCCGCCCTCGCGGTCGTCCGGCAGCACGGTCCCCTCCCCCGTGCCGCCCGACTCCGGCCAGCACCCGACGAACAGCTCCCGCGTCTCGCCCAGCGCGCGGTTCACGGTCACCGGGCCGGTGCCCGCAGAGGCGTGCACGATGCCGGTCACCCCGCGGTCCAGCAGGTCGGCCACGGCCTCGTCGCCGTCCTGCCCCTCCACGTCGATCACCATGCAGACGTGCCCGGCGGCCCGCGCCGCACTCTGCATCCCGGCGAGCAGCGCACCCGCGAACGGGTGGGACGCGACGCCGTAGGAGACCACGCCGAGCGTCGTCGACCGGTTCAGCCGGAGCTCCTGCGCGCGCCGGTTCAGGCGGTAGCCGAGCGACCGGGCCGCCTCCAGGATGCGTTCGCGCGTCTCGGCGGCCACCGGGATGTCGCGGCGGTCGTTCAGCACGAACGAGACGGTCGACTGCGAGACGCCCGCGTGGCGGGCCACGTCGTTCATCGTCGGCCGGCCGGTCCTCGCCGGCCCGCCGGCAGCCCCGGCCCCGCCCGCCCTCGGCCCTGCCCCTGCCACTTCTGTCATCGGTACCTCCCGCGTGCAGACTACCGCCGCGCGATTCGGTCAATACCTATTGACGACGCCGCGAGGCCTCTGCTTCACTCATCGCCCAATAGGAATTGACCACCTCAGAGAGGAGGGGACGGATGCCATTGCCGCCACTGTCCCGTCGGTCGCTGCTGCGGGCCGGGGGTGTCGGACTCGCGCTCGCCGCGACGACAGCCCTGGCCTCGTGCGCACCGCCGTCGGACCCGAAAGCCCTGAAGATCGCGTTCTTCGGGGACCAGAGCGGGGCGGACGAGCTGCGCGCCCGGCTCGAGGAGCCGGTCCGCGCGCTCGACCCGACCATCCGGCTGGAGATCAACGCGACGCCGGGCACCGACTGGAACGAGTTCTTCGCCAAGCTGCTCACGCAGATCGCCGCGGGCAGCCGCCCCGACATCGTGAGCGTCGCCACCGAGGGCGTGCAGCTCATGGCGGGGCGCGGCCTGGCCGCGCCGCTGGACGACCTCGTCGTGCGCGACCTGGACGAGCTGCGGGACTACTTCGACGACGTCTCCCCCGCGCTGGTCGAGGCGATGATGTACGACGGCAGCCTGTTCCTGCTGCCGCTCGACTACAACGCCGGGAACATGTACTACAGCCCGCTCCTGTTCGAGCAGGCGGGCCTGGATCTGCCCGACCCGCACTGGACCGTCGACGACTTCTACGACGCCGGCCGGGCCCTGGCCCGCATCCCCGACATCAACGCGTACGACTGGGTCGTGCGGCTGTGGGGCAGCTGGACCTCGTTCCTCTACGCGAACGACGGCAACCTGCTGGCCGAGGGCCGCGCGCCGGGCGGCGAGTGGCTGTGGGACGCCGCGTACGCGGGCAACCCCGCGGCCGCGGGCCGCGGCGGCGGCTGGGCCTGGGGCGACCCCGTGGCCAACTCCCCCGCCGCGGTCGAGGCCCTGGAGCTCATGATCGAGCTGCGCAAGGAGGGCATCGCGCCCTCGCCCGACGTCGGCGGCGGCCAGACCTCGCAGGCCCTGTTCGCCGCGGGCCGGGTCGGGATGAGCGTGGGCGGCGGCTTCTGGGCGGGCGGCCTGCACAACGCGGGCATGGCTCCCGGCTCGTTCGACGTCCAGTACTTCCCGCGCTGGAAGTCCCAGCGGCACCTGTTCGGCACGGCCGGCTACGCGATCCTGGAGACGTCCGACAAGAAGGACCTGGCCTGGGAGGTGGTCAAGCGGCTGACCTTCCCGGACGCGTTCGACGTGCTCTTCCCGGGCAACGTGACCACGCCCGCGCGGCAGTCCCTGTCCACGGCGAAGCGGTACGAGAGCACCGGCCCCGAGCACTGGGACGTCTTCAGCAGCACGCTGACCGAGTTCCCGGAGACGGCGCCGATCCCCGCCCCGATCTACTTCAACGCCCTGTCCACCGCGCTCAACCAGCGCACCACCGAGGCCATCGCCACGGGTGACGCCCGGACGGCCCTCGACGGGCTCCAGATCGACCTCGAGACGGCAGCAGGAGCGGTCGGATGAGCGCCCCCGCGACCGCCCGGCGTCCCGCACCCGCCCGGCCCTCCGACGTCGTCCGGCGCACGCCCGCCGCACGCCGCAGCCGCCGGGCCGAGGCCGCGTTCGGCTTCGGCATGATCGGCCTGGCCGGGGCGGCGATCCTGCTGTTCACGATCGGGCCGATCCTGGCCTCGTTCGGTCTGTCGTTCTTCGCCTGGGACGTCATCACGCCGCCGCGGTTCGTGGGCCTGGACAACTACGCCGCGATCGGCAGCGACCAGCGCGTGGTGCACTCGTTCGGCGTCACGCTGGTCCTGGCCTTCTCGATCGTGGTGCTCCAGGTCGCGATCGGACTGTTCCTGGCCCTGCTCGTGGACCAGCGCCGCCGGGCCTCGACCAAGGCCGTGTTCCGCACCGTGTTCTACCTGCCGCTGCTGGCGTCGACGGCCGCCGTGTCGATCTTCATGACGTACATGTTCAACGAGCGGTTCGGCGTCGTGAACTACTACCTGCGCCTGCTCGGCGGCAGCGGCGTGCCGTGGCTGACCAGCGACGCCGGCGCGGTGGTGACGATCGTCTTCGTCGCGGTCTGGCAGTCGGTCGGCTTCACGTTCGTGCTGTTCGTGGCCGCCCTGGCCGGGCTGCCCCGCGACGTGATGGAGGCCGCCGAGATCGACGGCGCCGGGCCGGTGCGCTCGCTCCTGCGGATCAAGCTGCCGCTGATCAGCCCCACGGTCTTCTTCGCCTGCGTGATCGGCCTGATCAATGCGATGCAGCTGTTCGACCAGGCCTTCATCATGACCAAGGGCGGGCCGGGCACGGCCACCACGACCATCACGATGGTCATCTACCAGACGGCGTTCCAGAACCTGCAGTTCGGGTACGGGTCGGCCATCTCCATGGTGCTCTTCGCGGCGCTCATCGCGCTCACCGGACTGCAGTTCACTCTCTCCCGGAGGCTGGTGTTCTACTCGTGACCGCTCCCTCGTTCTCCCCGTCGCCCCTGTTCTCCCGGTCGTCCCTCACCCGCCGGATCGGCCGGGGCGTGGGCCTCGCCGTCCTCGTCCTCGCCGCGATGGTCGCCTTCGGGCCGCTGCTCTGGACGCTGACGACGTCGCTGCGCGAGCCCGCCGAGTCCTTCACCAACCCGCCCGTCTGGCTCCCCCTGGAACCCGACTTCTCCAACTACGCCACGGTGTTCTCGCAGGTCTCGCTGGGGCGGTTCTTCCTGAACAGCGTGATCGTCACCGGCCTCATCGTCGGGGCGCAGATCATCACCTGCACCCTGAGCGGCTACGCGTTCGCCATGGTGCGCTTCCCGGGGCGCGGCGCGATCTTCGCGCTGTTCCTGGCCACCATGATGGTGCCGGTCCAGACGACGATCATCCCGGTGTTCGTGCTGATCAGCCGCATGGGGCTGTCCGACAGCCTGGCCTCGCTGATCCTCCCGGCCATCGGCAGCGCGTTCGGCACGTTCCTGATGCGGCAGTACTTCCTGCAGATGCCCGTCGAGCTCGGCGAGGCGGCCCGGGTGGACGGCGCGTCCCGGTTCCAGGTGTTCCGCCTGATCTACGCGCCGATGGCGACGCCGGCCATGGCCACGCTCGCGATCCTCGCGTTCACCGGGTTCTGGGCGGAGTTCTACCGGCCGCTGATCTTCCTGCAGTCGCAGGAGAACTTCACGCTGCCGCTCGGGCTCGTCACCCTCCAGGGCACCTTCGGCACGGGCAGCATCTCGGTGGTGCTCGCGGGCGTGATCCTGTCCATGATCCCGAGCGTGATCCTCTTCGTCGTGGCCCAGCGCCGGTTCGTCGAGGGCATCACCGCGGGATCGTTCCGCTGACCGGCCGGGCCTCCCCGCGGGACTACGTCGGACGACGGCGCCGTCACCCGCGGGGCGGCCCGACCGAACCGCGCTCGACCAGGTGGACGTCGAGCGAGACGGGCTCGCGGGGGCTCTTCGCGCGGCCGGTCCCGGGCTCGGTCGCCGCGGGCCCGGTCTCCGCCGGCTCGATCTCCTCGAGGATGATGCGCGACGCCTCGGCGACCTTGGCCGCCATGTCCTGCGCGACCGTGGTCAGGCCCGGGGTCGTGTACCGGGCGAAGTCGAGGTCGTCGAACCCGATGACCGACACGTCGCCGGGCACCGACCCGCCCGCCTCGACGATGCCTGCCATGATCCCGACCGCCAGATGGTCGGCCGTGGCGAACACCGCCGTCACCCCGGGGTGGTCGCGGCGCAGGCGCAGGCCGAGGCGCCGCCCGTCCTCGAACGAGGTGAGCACCTCCACGGCCTCGACGTGCCGCGGGTCGAGCCCCGCCGCCAGGCAGGCCTCGCGGAAGCCCGCCCACCGCTGGCCGACCACGCCGAGGCCCCGGTAGGGCGGCCCGGCGAACAGCACGTGCCGGTGCCCGGCGTCGGCCAGGCGCGCGCCGGCGAGGCGGCCGCCCGCGTGGTCGTCGCTGCGTACGCCGATGGTGCGCGGGTTCGCGGAGTAGCTGTCGATGGCGACGAGCGGCACGGCGTCGACCCGCAGCCGGTCGATCTGCTCGTCCGTGAACTCGACCAGCACCACGCCGTCGAGCGACCAGCCGCGCACGGTCTGCGCGACCTGGTCCTCGTGCTCGATGCCGCGCAGCAGCACGTGGTAGCCGCGGTGGCGCAGGTGGGTCTCCATGCCGCCCACGACGGCGACGGTGTGCGGGCTGACCAGCAGGCTGTTGTTCTCCCCCACCGGGACGAGCGCCGCCACGATGTGCGAGCTGTTCGCCGCGAGGCTGCGGGCCGGGATGTTGGGCACGTAGCCGAGCCGGGCGGCGATGCCGAGGACCCGCTCGATCGTGGCGGGCGAGACGCGGGCGCGCTTGCCGTTCATGACGTTCGAGACGGTCATGACGCTGACGCCGGCCTCGTCCGCGATGTCGCTCAGTCGCGTGGTCACGCGCACCTCCCCCGTCGGCTTCCGGCTCCAGCCGCATCCTAGGTCGCTCTTGACCGGACGGTCGGCGTGCCCGTACGGTCTCAGCGAAGTTTACCGCTAAACCTCTGGCTGGTAGACCTCACTGCTGATGCGCATCCCGGTCGAAGGAGATCTCATGCCGCGCAGAACTGACACCCGCACTCTTCCCGCCTGGCGCAGACGCCTGGCCCTGCTGGCGGCCCTCGCGGTCGCCGGCTCCGCCCTCGTGACCGCGAGCGCGGCCCCGGCGGGCGCCGCGACCACCCGCTACCAGGCCGAGCAGGCCGCCCTGACCGGCGGGGCGGTCGTCGCCACCGAGCACGCCGGGTACACCGGCGCCGGCTTCGTGGGCGGCTACACCGACGGCAACAAGGGCGCCGCGACCACCACGTTCGCCGTGCCGGTGGCGGCGTCGGGCCCGCACACGCTGGCCCTGCGCTACGCCAACGGCACGGGTTCGGCCAAGTCCCTCACGCTCCTGGTGGACGGCGCCGCCCAGCAGATCACGCTCCCGGCGACGGCGGGCTGGACCACCTGGGCCACGCAGGACACCGTCGTCACGCTGAGCGCGGGCAGCCACTCGGTCGCCTACCGGTTCGGCTCCGCCGACTCCGGCAACGTGAACCTCGACGCCCTCGACGTCAGCGACTCGGGCGGCTCCACCGGCGCCGACTACGGCCCCGGGCCGACGTTCGAGGCGGAGTCCGCCACCCTGGCGGGCGGCGCCGTGACCGCCACGGACCACACCGGGTACTCCGGCAGCGGGTTCGTGGGCGGATTCACGGACGGCAACGCCGGCTCGGCGTCGGTCACGTTCAAGGTGCAGGCCGCCGCGGCGGGCGCCAAGGACCTGACGGTCCGCTACGCGAACGGCACCGGCTCGGCCCGAACGCTGTCGCTGTACGACGGCGGCACCCGGCTGACGCAGCTCTCCCTGCCCGCGACCGCGAGCTGGGACACCTGGGGCACCGTGACGCACACCGCGACGCTGACCGCTGGCAACCACGACCTGCGGCTGGCCTACGCCTCGGGCGACAACGGCAACGCGAACATCGACAAGCTCGACGTGGCCGCGAACGTGCCGCCGCAGCCCGCCGGGCCGGGCGAGGCCGAGACCGCGTACCGCTCCGGGAATGCCGCCGTGGCATCCGCCACCGGCGGCTTCACGGGCGCCGGGTACGTCGGCGGCTTCACGACGGCGGGCGCGCGCGTGCTGCGCACGGTCCAGGCCGGCTCCGCGGGCACCGCGACGGCGACGATCCGGTTCGCCACGCCCGCGGGTGCGCGGACGCTCGACCTGCTGGTCAACGGCCGGGTCACGGGCCAGATGAGCTTCGCCGCGGGCAGCGGGTGGCGCACCGTCACGGCGAGCGTGCCGGTCCGGGCCGGCGTGAACACGGTGGGTCTCCGGGCCGCGAACGGCGGGGCCGACGTGCTGCTCGACAGCCTCGTGGTCTCCGGCGAGACCGACCTGGCCGCACGCGGTGCGTCGACGTCGTACAAGCAGTACGAGGCCGAGGCGGGGACGACCACCGGCACCAAGCTGTCGCCGTCACGCACCTACGGCACGGTGCAGGCTGAGTCGAGCGGCCGCAGCGCCGTCCGGCTGGACGCCGTCGGCGAGAAGGTGGACGTGGCCCTCACCGCCCCGGCGAGCGGGCTGGTGCTGCGCTACTCGATCCCCGACAACGCGGCGGGTACCGGCCAGACGTCGCCCCTGGCGGTCTACGCGAACGGGACCAAGCTGAAGGACGTGACGCTGACGTCGGCGCACGCCTGGCAGTACGGCGAGTACCCGTTCCACAACGACCCGGCGCTCGGCGGCGCCCACCGGTTCTACGACGAGCTGCGGTTCGAGATCCCCGAGCAGCCGGCGGGCACAGTGCTGACGCTGCAGAAGGACTCGGGCGCCGTGGCGCACCTCGACATCGACCTGGTCGAGGCCGAGCGGGTCGCGGCCGCGCTGGCGGCGCCCGCGGGCGCCGTGTCGATCACGGCGCACGGCGCGACGTCGGGCGGCGGTGACGACACCGCGGCCATCACGGCGGCCGTCGCCGCGGCGAAGGCCGCGGGCGTGCCGGTCTGGATCCCGGCCGGCACCTTCCACGTCAACGACGCGATCCGGGTCTCTGGCGTGTCCGTGCTCGGCGCCGGCCCGTGGCACTCGGTGATCGTGGGCACGGGCCGGGCGGGCGGCTTCTTCGCGACCGGCGGCGGCGTGACCATCGCCGACGTCGCCATCTTCGGCTCGGCCACCGTGCGCGAGGACGCCGAGGGACAGGCCGCCGTCGAGGGCGACTTCACGAGCGAGTCCCTGCTGCAGAACATCTGGGTGCAGCACACCAAGGTGGGGCTGTGGGTGCGGCCGGGCTCCCGGGACCTGCTCGCGATCGGGCTGCGGGTGCGCGACACGTACGCCGACGGCGTGAACCTGCGCTCGGGCGTGACGAACGCGCAGGTGACCCAGTCGACCTTCCGCAACACGGGCGACGACTCGCTGGCGATGTGGTCGGACGGCGCGGCCGTGAGCGGCAGCGTCTTCTCGTTCAACACCGTCCAGGCGCCGGCCCTGGCCAACGGCCTGGCCGTCTACGGCGGCGGGGGCGGCAACCGGGTCGAGGACAACCTCGTGGCCGACACCGTCAACGCGGCCGCGGGCATCGCGGTCAGCACCCGGTTCGGCGTGCCGTTCACGGGCACCACCACGGTGGCGCGCAACACGCTGACCCGCACCGGCAGCCGCGAGCCCAACTGGCCGGCCGAGCTCGGCGCGCTGTGGGTCTACGCCGACGTGCACGCCATCGACGCGCCGATCGTGATCCGCGACATGACCATCCAGGACAGCACGTACGCGGGCGTGCTGATGTCGTGGCAGAAGTCGATCCAGCAGGTCAGCCTCGACCGGGTCAGCATCACCGGCTCGGGCACCTACGGCATCGAGCTGCACGCCGCGGGCAGCGCCACGTTCGCGAACACGACCGTGTCCGGCTCCGGGACGGCGGGGCTGCTCAACGACATGGGGTTCGTGCTCAACCGGCTCGGGGGCAACTCCGGGTTCTGACCCCGGGATCGCGGCCCGGGCTCACCTCGCGTGGGCCCGGGCCGTGCCGGCGTCCGGGTCGGCCGTGCCGGCGTCGAACACCCAGTTGTGCGGCGCGCGCTTGGCCGTGTAGGCGCCGGTGGGCAGCTCGTCCTGCGCGCGGAGCATCCACTGGGTCAGGCGCCAGAGCAGGTCCGCGCGGTCGGTGGCGTGGTCCGGGTCGTCGAACGTGCGCCCCTCGTACGGGAAGTGCAGCGGCGGGCGCTCGTGCGGGCCGTGGGTCGGCGGGAGGTCCACGATCGAGACGAGCTCGGTCCGGGTGCGTACGGCGACTGTCCAGTAGGCTTGCCGCGATGCAAGAGCAGCGCCGCTGAGCAGGCCGAACACGGTCGGCGAGCGTAGCGCTGCCGTTCGGCACGGACGCGAGGAGGCCACCGTGGGTCGACGCGAGGACGTCGCCCGCCTCGCGGGCGTCTCGCCACGCACCGTGTCCAACGTCGTGAGCGGCGCCGTCAACGTCGCCGCCACCACCCGCGAGCGCGTGCTCGCCGCCATCGAGGAGCTCGACTACCGGCCGAGCGAGATCGGCCGGATGCTGCGCTCCGGCCGCACCGGCATGGCCGCGCTCGTGGTGCCCGACCTCGACAACCCCTACTTCGCGGAGCTCGCCCGCAAGCTCATCGAGGCCGCCCGGCACCACGGGTACACGGTCATGATCGAGCAGACCGACGGCGACCGGGACCGCGAGCGCGAGCTGCTCGCCCGCGCCGACACCAAGGCCGTGTTCGACGGCCTGATCGTGAGCCCGCTCGGGCTCACCGACGACGACCTGACCCGGTCGTCGCGCACGCAGCGACCAGTGGTGCTGCTGGGCGAGGAGTCGCACCCGGGCTTCGACCACGTGCACATCGACAACTTCGCAGCCGCGCGCGACGCCGTCGAGCACCTGCTGGCCACCGGGCGGCAGCGCGTGGTGGCCGTCGGCGCGCAGCGGGCCGAGGGGTCCTCCAGCTCCCTGCGGCTGGCCGGCTTCGAGGCCGCGACGGGCGCGGCACCGCACGCCTCGGCCGACGTCGCCTACGTCGACGCGTTCACCCGGCGCGGCGGGGCCGACGCCACCCGTGCGCTCCTGCGCGGGCGGACCCTGCCCGACGCCCTCTTCTGCTTCTCCGACCTGCTCGCCCTCGGCGCGCTGCGGGCGCTGCACGAGGCGGGGATCTCCGTGCCCGAGCAGGTCGCCGTGGTCGGCTTCGACGACATCGAGGACGGCCGGTACGGCAACCCCAGCCTCACGACGATCTCGCCCGACAAGGAGGCCATCGCGCAGGCCGCCATGGACGCCCTCGTACGACGGGTCGGCGGCGACGACAGCGACGCGGTGCGCGTCATCGCACCGCACCGCCTGGTCGAGCGGGAGAGCACCGGGGTGGGCGCCGGCTAGTCACGCTCCGGTCGGCGCGGCGCGTCCGACAGCGGGACGGCCGCCGGGCGCTCGCACCTGCTCTCGACGGCGACGGTCGTGCCGCTGTCGGCGGCCGCGAGCAGCGCCGTCATGATCTCCAGCACGTGGTAGGCGAGCTCGCCGTCGGCCCGCGCGGGCACGCCGTCCGGCGTCGTCGCGAGGTCCGCGACGCCGTAGCCGCGCCCCGCGTCCCGGTAGCCCGCGCTGGGCGGCAGGGTCTGCCAGGAGCCGCCGAGCTCGTGCAGCTCGACGTCGCCGTCGAACTGGTTGGGGTCGGGGACCACGAGCGATCCGGCCTGGCCGTGGACCTCGATGTTCGAGGCGTGCGTGGCGACCGAGTCGAAGCTCATCACCAGCGTCGACAGCGCGCCCGAGACGTGCCGGAGCACCCCGGTCACGTGCGTGTCGACATCGACCCGCACCGTCTCGCCCACGCGGGGGCCGGACCCGATGGTGCGCGTCGCGCGCGTGTGGCTCGCGGCGCCGACCACCGACTCGACCGGACCGAGCAGCGTGACCAGTGCGGTCACGTAGTACGGGCCCATGTCCAGCAGCGGGCCGCCGCCGGGCTGGTAGTAGAAGTCGGGGTTCGGGTGCCAGCGCTCGTGGCCCGGCGTCGCCATGGTGGCGGTCGCCGCGACCGGGAGGCCGATCGCGCCGTCGTCGATGGCCTTGCGCGCGGTCTGGATGCCGGTGCCGAGCACCGTGTCCGGCGCGCAGCCCACCCGCACCCCGGCGGCCTGGGCGGCGTCGAGGACCGTGCGGGCCTCCGCCGGCGTGACCGCGAGCGGCTTCTCGCCGTACACGTGCTTGCCGCCGGCGATGGCCTGCAGGGCGATCTCGGCGTGGGCGGCGGGGATCGTGAGGTTGAGGACCAGGTCCACCTCGGGGTCCGTCGTCAGCTCCGCGACCGTCAGGGCGCGGACGCCCTGCTCGGCGGCGACGGCCTGCGCGCGGTCGGCGTCGAGGTCGGCGACGGCGACCAGGCGGACGGCGTCCAGCCGGCCGAACGTGGCCAGGTACTGGCCGGCGATCGCCCCGACCCCGACGATACCGACCCTCAGCGGCTGGCCCACAGGATTCCCCTCTCGATGACGGTGCGGACGTTCGGGTCGTCGACGACGGCGAGCTCGTGGCCCGGCGTCGAGACGAAGATGCGCCCCGCACCCCACTGGCGGGTCCAGATCGCGGGGCACGTGACCGGGCGGTGCCACGGGTCGAAGTCGCGCGCGGCGAGCGTCGTTGTCGCCAGCACGTCGTTGTACTCGTCGGACAGCACCCAGTACTGCTCGGTCGTCAGCTCGAAGTCGGAGATCCCGGCGACGATCGGGTGGTCGGCGCGCTCCGGCACGATGTCGATGGTGTGCCGCACGAAGTTGTCGGCGGCCTCCCCCGCCAGCTCCGCACGCGGCGCCTTGGGCGGGTGGGTGGCGAACTGGCCCCCGATCAGCTGCAGGTAGTCGGAGCTGTTGCGGTAGGAGTCGGCGATGCCGCCGTGCCATCCCGCCAGCCCTGTCCCGGCCGTCACCGCCGCGATCAGGCCGCTCAGCTCGGCGCCCTCGATGGTGCTCATCGTCACGGTCTGCACGATGACGTCGACGCCGGCCAGGTAGTCGGCGTCGGCGTACACCGCCGTCGAGTCCTCGACCCGGACCTCGTAGCCGTGCTCGGCCAGGAACGGGAGGAAGGAGTCGGTGGTCTCGACGGGCTGGTGCCCGGTCCAGCCTCCGCGCACGACCAGTGCGCGTTTCGTGCTCGACGTCGTCGTCATGGGTGCTCCGCTCCAGAAAATTGCGCAACTCGTGGCTCGATGAAGTGCCAGCGACCCTTTGATACACGAGGACTTTTCCCGGATCAACCCCCAATAAGTTGCGCAACTTTTGCTGCCGTCGCTACGGTCGCGACATGCCGAACCCTCGCCGGACCACGCTCGCGGACGTCGCGCAGGCGGCCGGGACGACGGTGCCCACGATCTCCAAGGTCCTCAGCGGCCGATCGGACGTCTCCGCGGGCACCCGCGACCGGGTGATGCGTATCGTCGCGGAGCTCGGGTACCGCGGCAGGTCCGGCCGGGACGCCGCGCCGCGCGGTGAGAGCTCGCTCGTGGACCTCGTGCTGAGCGGGATCGAGGGCACCTGGGCCAACCGGGCGCTGAGCGGCGTGGAGCAGGCCGCCGAGGACGCGGGCCTCGACGTCGTCGTCTCCGTGGCCCGGCCGCCCGACGACGCCTGGCTCGTCCGCCTGCTCGCGCGACGGCCGCGCGGCGCCGTGCTCGCTCTGGTCGACACCAGCGCCGCGCAGCTCGCGACGCTCGCCGCCGCGCGGGTGCCGATCGTGCTGCTGGACCCGGTGCGCCAGCCGCCGTCGTCCGTCGCGAGCGTGGGCGCGGCCAACTGGGCCGGCGGGCGGGCGGCCGCCGAGCACCTGCTGGCCCTGGGGCACCGGCGGTTCGGGATCCTGGCCGGGCAGCGCACCCATCTCTACAGCCAGGCCCGCATCGACGGGTTCCGCTCCGCCGTCACGCAGGCGGGTCTCGACCTGCCCGACGACCGCGTGGTGCACACCGACTGGCGGCGCGAGCGCGCCACGGAGCAGGCCTTGGGCCTGCTGCGCGGCAGCACGACGCCGACGGCGGTCTTCGCGTGCTCGGACACCATCGCGCTCGGGGCGTACGACGCCGCCGCCGCGCTGGGCCTGCGGATCCCCGAGGACGTCAGCGTGGTCGGCTTCGACGACCTGCCCGAGGCGCGCTGGCTCAGCCCCGCGCTGACCACGGTGCACCAGCCCATCGCCGAGATGGGCGGGGCCGCGCTGCGCATGCTGCTGCGGATCAGCGGCGGCCTGCCGCAGGAAGCACCTCGGGAGGAGCTCGCGACGCGGCTCGTGGTCCGGGGGTCGACGGCGGCGGCGGGCTGAGTGCCGTCACAGGTCCGGGGAGTGTCCGGTCTTGGGGGCGTGACCTCGAACACCAGCATCTCCTTCGGAGCCCACACCATCTCCGTCCAGCACGGAACCGCCGTCATCGAGCAGCGCTACCACGTCGCCGGCGCCGGCCCCGTGTGCGTCGTCCACCCGGGCGGACCCGGGATCGGCTGGGACTACCTGCGCATGCCCGAGCTGGAACGAACCATGACCATGGTGTACGTCGAGCCCGTCGGCACCGGGGCGTCGGGCCGGCTCGCCGACCCGCGCGGATACCACCTGGGTACGTACACCCACTTCCTGCACGCGGTGGTAGAGCACCTGGGGCTGCCCCGGGTCATGGTGCTCGGACACTCCCACGGCGGGTTCGTGGCCCAGCGCTTCGCGCTCGACCACCCCGACCGCGTGGCGTCGCTGGTCCTGTACGACACCTCGCCCGTGACCGGTGACGACTTCTGGCCGACGGCGGTCGCGAACATGGAACGGTTCGCGCAGCAGCACCTCGCCGAGCACCCCGAGGTGGCCGGCTACGTCGCCGGCCTGACGGGCCGCCCCGAGCCGTCCGACGACGAGGGCGCGACGGAGGTGCTGCGCCGGATCTCGCCGGCCTACTTCCATGACTACTGGGGCCACGAGTCCGACTTCGCCGTCGGGCGTGACGCCCTGCGGATGTACGCCGCCCCGGCGTGGGGCGAGGGCCCCACCTTCGACGTGCGGGAGGAGCTGCCCGCCATCACGGCACCCACCTTGGTGCTGGTCGGCGACGACGACTTCATCTGCGGTCCACGCTGGGCCCGGATGATCCACGAGGCCGTGCCCCACTCGCGACTGGCGGTCCTCGACCAGACCGGGCACCTCGGCCACATCGAGAGCCCCGGAAAGTTCACCGCGGCGGTTTCGGGCTTCCTCGCCGCGCTGCCCGAGGGCAGCGCGTGACCTTCCCGTCCGTGTGAGACGTGCCCGGGCGTGCGTCAGCCGCCCGGGCAGTCGCTGTCGCCGCCCGAGTACTCGACGCAACCGGTCCACGGCGTGTGCTCAGGCTCTACGTCGGGGCTCGTCACTTCGAACGACGGCACCGCGCACAGGATCGTGACGGCGAGCGCGACGAGACCCATCGGACCGTGCCAGAGGTAGATCCAGCTCGCCTCACGCCTCCAGGCGCTGATGAACGTCCAGACGACGGCTGCCGCGACGAGCGGGGCGACGACGGCGTAGGTGACGTAGTTGCCGGGCTCCGGGGTGCCACAGGCATGGATGAAGCAGGCGGAGGCCGCCAACCAGTTCCCGGCAAGGATCAGCACGCCGATCGGGATCAGGACGGCAGCTGCCACCTCGAGCGCCGGCGCACGGGAAGTCCTGACGACCTGGCGAGGCTTGCCGACGGCTGACACGGGCCGACAGTACTGGTCGGCGGCGGCCCGATGGTGCTGGACGGTCGGCGCCTGCCGGGTGCGCCGACCTGAGATCCCGCGGGGACGGTTCGACGCTCCGACCTCGTCTGGTCGGGCACAGCCCCTGAGGTGGGGTAGTATTTCCGTCGGCCCCAAGGGGCCAAACCGGTAGCCTTGAGCATGCTCAAGAACACCGCGGGCTGTGGCGCAGCTTGGTAGCGCACTTGACTGGGGGTCAAGGGGTCGCAGGTTCAAATCCTGTCAGCCCGACCGCATCAGGCCCGGGATTCCAACGGAATCCCGGGCCTGAAGGGTTTCTGAGACTTGAACCGCTCTCCATTTACTCTCCACTTTGAGCGCTCCGGCGCAGGTGGACCCTCGCCCGCACCCAGGTTGGTTCGGGTTCCGGCGGCTCCTGTCGGGTCCGACAGGCTGTCGGCTTCGCACAGCCACGTATCCCTCTTCCACGAGTCCGCGAACGCCTGACCTCTTCCGACCTTCCGGGTCGGTGACTCGCCATGGCTAGGTCGCGGATTCCGATCGGGACGTTCGGCGGCATCAACACCACTCAGAACAGTCCGCGGTCCTGGACCGCCAGAGCGAGGTTCCGAGACCCGGACGGAGTCCTGCGGCCGGTCGAGGCCACCGGCACCGCTGCTGTAGTGGCGGAGCAGGAGTTGTCAGGCTCGCTCACCGTAGCCGGATCGTCGCGGGCGTCAGTGACGTGCAACTCCCACAGCCCGTTCCCCGACCTGGTCCGCGTCTGGCTTGAGGACCTCGCCCTGGGCATGGCGCACCACCCTGCCCTCGCGGACGCCCCGCGCCAAAGCCCCCAAGTCGTCCTGCGGTTCGACGACGACCGGCGGTGCTGGCGCCCGAGATGTCCAACTACGGAATGGTCCGGTATCAGCGGGCATGATCTGGGTCGTTTCGTGCGTTGCCCGCGCCGGGGGGCTGCCGACCTATCCTCGTCGGCTCCGGACCTCAACGCCCCGCTCCCACGATCCGCGCCAGGTGCTGCCGCAGGGAGGACCCCTCGGGGCCCACACTGACCCAAGCCAGCCAGTCCCCCGCCACGGCGACCTCGACGATCTTGCCCTCCAGCCGGTACGCCCGGCCGTCGAGAAGCAGAAACCCCGTCCCGACGTTGTCCCGCGAGCTCGTCCACGCCACCGCTCGGCCGTCGGCGTCGACCCGCGCCACCCCGCCAGCCGACTCGGCCAGCGTCACGGCGCCCGACTCCCGGTCGAGCACGTGGAGGTCACCCGCCACCTCCCACGCCAGCACGGCGTCCGACGATGCCATCTCGGTCACCGTCTCGAGCGGGTGCCCACCCGTCGGCGGGAGGGCCACGAGTGTCCGTGGGACACCGTCGTCCCCACGAGCGGCGAGCTCGATGCCGGTCCGGAGGTAGTTCACCGCCCACTCGACCCCGTCCGACGTGGCGGCGAACACGGTGGTGCCCGCGACCAGGCTCTCGGCCTCCCCGGTCGCCAGCCGGACCCGAACCTGCTCGATCCCGCCATCGCCCGCGAGGCGCTGCAGGTGCAGATACGCGCCGCTCAGCCCGATCCGGTATCCCACAGGCACCTGATCGCTCGACGACTCCATGAGCGTGCGCACCTCGGGGGCGCGCACGTCGTCGACCACGCGGATCGCCCAGGGCGACGTTTCACTCCGGGGCGTCGCCACCTCCAGCCAGGCGACTCTGTCGCCCTGCCGCACGAGTTCGGCGACCTCGGCCCGGCGACCGTCGACGGTGCCGATGACGGCCACCGGGCTGCTCTCCCCTGTGGCCGCACGCAGCTCCAGCGCCAGCTCCTGGTCGGGGTAGCTGTCGCCGTCGTCGGAACCCGGGGCCATATCGGCGAAGGTGATGACCGAGCCGTCCGCCGCCAGGGTGCCCGGCAGCCCTGCACCCGCCGTCGGCCCTCCTACGCCGACGACGACTCCCGCCTCCACGGCGTCGGGCGCCGCCCCCACGTCCACGGTGAGCACGCACCGCCCCTCCAGCCAGGGCGGGGCATCCTGAGCCGAGGCCTCCGCCGGGCAGTCCCCAAGCGACAGGTCGGCGTCGCCGTCCGGCCGCTCCAGACCCACGAGCGCGCGGAACCACTCGCTGCCCGGAAGCGCGACCGGACCCACGCCCGGGAGCGTGACCGGGCCCGCCAGGAAGAACGCCACCAGGAGCGCAGCCACGCCACCGAGCACCCCCTGCGCGGTGCGCCGCCTGCGCAGCGCGGCCCGGCTCCCGCCCAGCGTCTCGGCCGCGTCGCGGTGCGGCACGGGGATGTCCGCAAGGTCCGCGCGCTCCAGGATCGCCCGGAGGTTCTCCAGACCACGCGCGTTCGCCGACTTCACGGTCCCCACCGACCTCCCCAGCTCTCCGGCGACCTGCGCCTCGGACAGGTCCAGCAGGTGCCGCATCACCACCACCCGGCGCTGCTGCAGCGGTAGCTGGTCCAGCGCCTGCACCAGCTCGTCCCGCACGGCGACCCGAGCGGCGTGGTCCGGGGTGTCGGGAAGCCGAATCACGTCGTCGCCGGGCAGGTCCGTGCGGCTGGTGCGGCGCCAGGTATCGGTCCGCAGGTTGACGAGGACCCGGCGGGCGTAGGCACGCGGTTCGTTGCGTACCCGGTGCCACGACCGGTAGACGCGCTCGAACGTGCCCTGGACCAGGTCCTCGGCCCGGTGCGGGTCACCGCACAGCAGGAAAGCGGTACGGAACAGGTACGGGCGGGCGTCCCTGACGAACGCGACGAACTCCTGGTCCTTGGAACGGACCACGCGGACCTCGGCCCGCTCGGGTGCGTGGATGCTCATGTTCCCCATGACGCACCCCTTCCCGAGAAGGTTCAGCCGACGTCCCAGCTTCCCGACCCCCGGTCCGGCCCCGACAAACTGGGCGCCCGTAGCGGGCGGGGCGATACGTCCAGTGCGGTCGGCCGCTACTGTACGGCCTCGTGGCCGGCCGTCGTCCGGCGTACTCGGTGGCGGCTACAAGATCAGGACGACTCCGACGGCCACCAGCCAGACGGACCAAGCGACATATGCGATGGGGGTCAACATCTCGGCCAGCTTCCAGCCCTCGTGCTCGAAGGCGCCGACGAACTCGAGAGAGCACATCAACAAGAGGCCGCCCACGACGATCCCGACGACACCGAGCCACCCCGGCGTGTTCGTGGCTTGGATGAGAGCGACACCGGACAGGACGCTCCAGCCGGCCGTGAAGAGGTAGCCAAGGTGTTCACCGACGGCGACTCCGAGATAGCGGTTGAACGACTGGAACACGACGTCGACGGCTTCGCGACGCGCCGGGGTCGCATCAGCATCGGCACGGGCGAGATAGGGCACCAGGAACGGCCAGCGGATCAGTCCCAGGAATTGCACGACCCCAGCCAGCACGCCGGTCGTCGCAGCAACGACCAACACCGCCCGGTCGACGCCGACGAGAGCGGCAGCGAGCAGCACGGACAAGGGCACAAGCAGCACCGCGGTCAGCGCGAAAGTCCACCACAACAGCAGCAGAGGGGTACCACCTTCGCGGAAGCGGGCCAGCACCTCCGACGTAGGGCGTCGCAGGATGTCCGGGTAGTCGAAGCTTCGTGCGAGCAAGAAGAAGCAAAGATTGAACGCCAGGGGCAGGACGATGAGAAGTCCGCCGGCGACGCCCGCCGCACTCACGGGGCGGCCTCGCCCGTCGCTGCCCGAACGTCGAACGCCCCACGAAGCAGGACCGCAAGGAGCGGCCAGGTCAGCAGCCCGAAGACGAGTGCTCCGCCCGCACCGAAAACCGGGAACCGCTCATCGATGTTTCTCGTGATCACGTACGAGGTGATGAACCAGCCAAGCGCCCAGGCCGGCGGATTCGCGAGCCCCCACCACAATGCGCCGCGATTCGTGTGTCGCGCGAGGACCAGAGCCTGC
Source organism: Promicromonospora sp. NPDC090134 (assembly GCF_044746965.1). Taxonomy (NCBI): domain Bacteria; kingdom Bacillati; phylum Actinomycetota; class Actinomycetes; order Micrococcales; family Promicromonosporaceae; genus Promicromonospora; species Promicromonospora sp. NPDC090134. Next base: position 277,396 of record NZ_JBIVCZ010000003.1, read on the forward strand.
AACAGCCCCACGCCAACGCCGGTAACGGCTGCCATGAGGACGATATCTCCTCGACCGATCCCGTAGTCCACAAGTGCTGCTCCCGCAGTCAGACCCAGGGCCAGACCAGCACACGTCGCCGGGATCCAGAGCCACGAGATCCACTTCCGCAGCGCGAACCACTGAGCTGCACCGATGATTGCGCCCGCGATGAGGCCCTCGGCGAGTGCCGCTCCGACGGAGTCGACCCCGTTCACAACTAGGTCTGCGGCATAGCCCCCGATCGGGAAGCCGACCAGAATCGCCACCGGCCACAGCCACAGCCGACGCACGGTCGCCTGGTCACCCTGGGAGTCCATGATCGTGCCCCTTTACGGTCACCGTCATTCAGCCGGGCCCTCAGGGCCGGAACGCACATTCCGGCAGCATTCACGCTTGCCCCAGGTGTGATCCACCATCCTCCCGAGGACGACCGCCGTCAACGGCACCATCCAGATCACGAACGAGGCCTGGAGTACTCGGCTACATCTGACCGGTCAACCCGTCCGATTGGCCTTGTACCGCATCACTCGCGGACCTCACGCGGCCCGAGAGACCCCGTCACCTAACCGCGCAGCAGCCCCGACAACTCTGAACGCTCGCGCGAGCAGGCACCCGCCCGACTTCCGGGGCGGGCGCCGCACGAGGGGCGAGACCATGGGTTGTCGCGGGTTGGTCAGCTCGTTGTCACCATCGCCGGTGACGTGAACTCCTTTGCGGGCGACGGAGAGCTGAATCCCTTCGCGATCAACCAGATCGGCAGCACCACGAACTCGAACAAGAAGCCGGGAACGAGAATCACCATGCCAAGCCCTTCGTTCATGTTCAGGACGCCAAGGAGATCCAGCGGGACCCCGAGGGAGAACAGGCCGTATCCAACCAGGCCGAGTACTGCGACGGGTCGAGGAACCAGACGCGAGACAAACAGCAGGTAGCTGAGAATCAGGCCACCGATACCTGTCGGGATGTATACCCACAGCAGGTGGTTCGGGACTACCTGCAACTGGGTCAGGAGGTAGACGCCACAGGCTGCGGACACTGCGAACTCGGTGATCCTGAGCACCGGATACCAGATGGCCAGCCGCTGGTTGACGGTCTTCAGGACCGGGTACATCAGGAGGCCGATGCCTACGACAGCAAGGCCGGAACACATCATGAGCAGAACACCGACCGTCAGGGGCGCCCTCTCGGTGTCACCGTCCACAAAAGCCTGGATCAATGACGTGCCTATCATCGCGGTGGCCATCTGGACGAAAAACAGAATGCCCACGGTGACCGCAATCATCCTTCTTGACATGGCTCTCTCCTTTGCTCGAGCAGCCGGACACCCCGCTGAGTCGGGGAGATGGCTTCGCTGTGGTTCCGTACCCTCGACACTAGGAAGACGTGGTGCTCGCCACGATGGGGTAGGCAGCACGACGCAGGGGGTCAGCACCACTGCACGTGCGTGCCGGCACCACCACGGTGCGACAACGCACTTCTCCGAACCGATCGGGTGAGAGATCCGGCGACTGCTCCGCCGGACGACGTGGTCGCTAGAGTCCCAGGCATGGCGCTACGCGTGGTCTTCGCCGACGACAACTACCTGGTTCGTCAGGGAGTGACCTCGTTGCTGGCCGAGGTCGAGGACATCGACGTGGTTGCCACGGCAGCCGACCTGAGCTCGCTGATGACGGCCGTGGCCGACAGCTCGCCGGACGTGGTGCTGACCGACATCCGCATGCCGCCGAGCAACACGGACGAGGGCATCCAGGCCGCGAAGCGGATCCGCACCGAGCACTCCGGGGTCGGCGTCGTGGTCCTGTCGCAGTACGTCGAGGAGGACTACGTCTTCGAGCTGCTGGCAGGCGGCGTGGCGGGAATGGGATATCTGCTCAAGGAGAGGGTGACCGATCTCGACGAACTCGTCCACGCGTTGCATGAGGTGGCTCGCGGCGGGTCAGTGCTCGATCCGCTTGTCGTCGAGGCGTTGCTCGCACGCGGGAGCAGGGACGGGCCGCTCCTGGGCCTCACCGATCGGGAACGCGAGGTCCTCCAGGTGATGGCGACCGGTCGCAACAACGCGACGATCGCGAAGACGTTGTTCATGAGCGACCGGGCCGTTGAGAAGCACATCGGGTCGGTGTTTCAGAAGCTCGGGCTGGTCGACGAGCACGAGGTGAGCCGCCGCGTGATGGCCGTGCTCGCGTACCTGGAGGCGACGGGATCGAGCCGCTGACCGAGCGGTATCAAGACCGCTGTCACGACCGTCCGCGCCCCGGGCCCTCCCCGTCGTTCTGAACAGGCGCACACTGGCCACATGGAGACCCGCCGGGTGCTCGGTCGGCTGAACCGCGGCAGGCGGAGCCCGCTGGTGGCGGTCGGTCTGGCCGGCTTCGTGGTCGCGGTCTACGTGCTCGTCGTGCTCGGCGGTGGCGCGATCATCGGCCGGACCGACTCGCCGAGTCCGCCCCTGGCGGTCTTGGCGACCGCCGTCGTGGCGCTCCTGATCGCGCCCGTGCAGGCCGCCCTCGAGCGGGCCGCGACCAGTGTCGGGCACGGCGGCGCTGCCGCACCGTACGACGTGTTGAGTCGTTTCTCGGAGGCGGCCACGGTCGGCTCCGCGACGGAACAGCTCCCGGCCCGCATGTCCACGCTGCTTGCCCAGGGCACCGGAGCGCAGTGGGCACAGGTGTGGCTGACCGTCTCCGGCCGCCTGACCCTGGCGGCCACCTGGCCGGCGAACGCCGACGACGACCGGATCACTCCGTCCCTGCGACCCGGCGGGGTGGACGCCACCGGCCGGGGCCGGCGAGCTCTGGCCGTGCGACACGGCGGCCAGTTCCTGGGAGTCCTCCGACTGCAGGAGCGACCGGGCTTGGCACTGACCGCCGTGGAGGAGAGGCTGTTCGCCGGACTGGCCGCCCAGGCCGGGCTGGTGCTGCGGCTGGTCGGGCTGCGGGCCGAGCTCGAGGACCGTCACGCAGAGCTGACGGCGCGGGCCGACCAGCTCCAGGCGTCCAGGGAGCGGCTCATCGAGGCGCAGGACGCCGAGCGGCGTCGTCTGGAGCGCGACATCCACGACGGCGCGCAGCAACATCTGGTGGCGCTGACCGTCAACCTGCGGCTCGCCCAGACGATCGCCGTCCGGTCACCGGAACGCGCCGCCCGGGTGCTCGCCGGGCAGGCCGACGCCGCTCGCGCCGCCATCGAGACCCTCTCCTCGCTGTCCCGCGGGATCTACCCGAGGCTGCTGTCCGACGAAGGTCTCGTGCCGGCCCTGCGCTCCGCGGTCGCGACCAGCGCGATCCCGGTCACCGTCGACGCGGACGGTCTCGGAAGGATCCCGACACCGGTCGAGGCGGCGTTGTACTTCTGCTGCATGGAGGCCGTGCAGAACGCCACCAAGCACTCCGGAGCGCGGAGCGTAGCTGTGCACCTCGGCGAGGAACAGCACCGATGGCACCTCACCGTCACCGACGACGGGACCGGCTTCGACCAGGGACCCGCCGGCGCCGTCGGGACGGGCGCGGGCCTGGCCAACATGCGCGACCGGCTGGACGCGGTGGGCGGCACGGTCACCATCGGCTCCCGGTCCGGCAGCGGTACGACGGTGATCGCCGTCGTACCACGGGCGGTTCCCGGCCAGGCCCACACGCTCATTCCAAGCCAGGTGGGTTGACGTGCACGCCCGGATCGCCTGGGGCGTGCTCGCCCTGACCACACTGGCCGGCGTCCTGGACACCGCCTTCACCGCCGCTCACCGCTCGCTGCTCAGCGAGGCGACCTGGGCCGACCACGGATGGCCGTTGACCCCCCTGGCCGGGGTTGGCTGCGCGCTCATGGGTGCGCTCATCGTCTCGCGCTACCCCAGGCAGCCACTCGGCTGGCTGCTGTGCACCGCGAGCCTGCTCTCGGTAACGCTGGCTGCCGACGCCTACAGCATCTGGGTGCTCGAGGGTGACGGGCCCGGTTCCCCCTACTGGGCACATGTCGCCGCGTGGGCATCGCCCCTGCTGGGCTGGCCGGCCTTCACCGCGTTGATCATGGTCTTCCTCATCTCTCCCGACGGCCGTCTGGCCTCACCCCGCTGGCGCTGGGCCGTCTGGGTCACGGTGGTCGGCCTCGGCCTGCACACACTGGGAACGCTGACGATTCGTCCCGGCGAGTCCGTGTACGGGGAGGACTACGGCAACCGCACTGTCTCGGGGCCGCTGCTCACCACGGGATCCCTGCTCGTCGCGGCCGGTCTGATCGCCTCAGCCGTCTCCCTGGCGCTGCGGCTGCGACGGGCCGCCGACGACGAGCGGCGCCAGCTCCTGTGGATCGCGTCGTCCGCGGTCTTCCTGGCGTTCGGCGTCGTGGTCGTCCTCCTGGTGCCGCTCGTCCAAGGGCAGGAGGGAACATGGCTGGCCGGCCTGCCGCTGCGGCTCGCTCAGCTCGCCGTCCCGCTCTGCGTGGCGGTCGCGGTCCTGCGCCACCGCCTGCTCCAGATCGACCTGATCGTCAATCGGGCACTGGTGTTCGCCCTGGCCACCGGACTGGTCGCCGTCGGCTACGTGCTGGTCGTCGTACTCATCGGCCTCACGATCGGCGGTAGCACCGGTGGCTTCTGGCCGTCGCTGCTCGCGACCGCCCTGGTGGCGATAGCCTTCCAGCCACTTCGTCGCCGGGTGGTCAGGGTCGCCGACCGGTTGGCGTTCGGCGCCGCGGCCGCCCCGTATGAAGCGCTCGCCGACTTCAGCCGCCGCGTCGGGGACACTCCCGACCCGTCCGACCTGCTGCCGACCGTGGCCGACGCAGCCGCGCACGCGGTCAAGGCCAGCCGCGTCATCGTGGTGCTGCACATCGAGTCCGCTCCTGACCGTACGGCGGTCTGGCCGCCGTCCGGCACAGACGACCCCACGGCCTCCGACATCGAGATGCCAGTCGTCGACCGCGGGGAACGCCTCGGCAGCATCATGGTGCAGATGCCGGCCGGCCACCCCCTGCGTCCCCGCGAACAACGGCTGATGGCTGACCTGGCCGACCAGGCCGCGATGGCCTTCCGCAACGCCCGGCTGACCGCCGAGCTGTCAGCGGAGGTGGAACAGGTCGGCGTCCGTACCCGCGAGCTGACCGAGTCCCGCCGACGGTTGATCAGCGCCGACGACGCCGAACGGAGCCGGCTCGAACGCACGATCGCCCGCCAGGTCGTCCCGCACCTGACGCCACTCCCAAGCCGGTTGCGCCAGCTGTCCAGCCTTGACCACAACGCCCCGAACACTCTGGACGCCGCAGTGCTCGGAGAACTGGTCGAGTCCCTGAACCTTGCCCTTGCGGCGTTGCGGGAGATCACCCGCGGCGTCTTCCCGGCCCAGCTCGCCCGCTCCGGACTCCCGACAGCGCTCGCGTCGCTGCTTGCCCGAACCAGCAGCAGTGCGCGGTTGGTGGTCGAACCATCCGTCGTCGGTCGGCGCTTCGACCCACGCGTCGAAGCCGCGACCTACTTCTGCGTGGCTGAGGCGATACCCGACCTCGGAGACCCCGTCGTCGTGCTGCTCGAGGCACACGACGACCAGCTGCGGCTGGTCGTGCGCGGCCGTGACCGAGGCGGGCTGCCGCTGCGTCACATGCAGGACCGGGTCGAGGCGGCCGGCGGCTCTGTGCGGATCACCGAGCAGGACGGGCACACCGTCATCGAGGTCCGCGGGCCGACGCCGGTGGCACGGGTCGTGTCCTCGACGCCCACTCGCTAGCCGATCAGCGCACCGCGGTGGACCACGCCGCCTCGAGCCGGTCCGGCCCGAAGGCCGACTTGGTCAGATAGGCCGCGGCCCCCGACTCGGCGACGAGATGCTCGCCCACGTCCTCGTCATAGGTCGAGAGCAGCAGCACCACCGGCGGGCTGTCGCGCGCGAGCAACCGCCGGGTGGCCTCCAACCCGTCGATACCGGGCAGGTTCACGTCCATCAGCACGAGGTCCGGCAGCAGCCCGGCAGCGAGGGCCAGAGACTCCTCCCCGGACGACGCCGAGCCCACGATCTCGAACCCGGGGGTCTCCCCCACCACGGAAGTCATGGCGTGCAAGAACGCCGCCTGGTCGTCAACTACCAGCACCCGCACGATGGTCACCTCCGGCACACCTCCTGGGTCGATTCTGGTGGCCCGGGGAGTCGGCCGGCAGGGGGTCAGCCACACGTCGGCCGGCGGGCAGCCCCATCCGAGCGCCTACGCCGCGTCATCCGCGTCGGCGAACTCGACGCGATCGGCATACCGCATGGTCTGGCCCGAAGCCATGCGCTCTGGTGCTCTGCGTCTACCGACACGCGCTCAGGACTCCGAGGGCCGGACATGCCCGACCCGATGATGCGGGCCGCGAGCGCTCGAGCTGCTCGAGGTCTTCCGAGGACGTCCTGCCCTACCGCTCCCCCCGCATCTGGCAGGGCGCCGGGGAGCAGGGCAGCCGGCAACCTCGTCAGCTGTGCAGCACCTGCGCAAGGCGGCCGAGCCGGAGTTCGGCGACTCCCTCGTAGGCCTGTCGCAGTACGGCTGCGATCGGGCCTGCGTGCGTGAAATCGTGGTGGACGAGTGTTCGGTCTCCGCTCGCGACAAGCCGCCAGTCACCGGTTTCCGCGAACCCAGGCACCTGCCACGCCATGCGGACCATGTCCAGATCCATTGCTTCGTATGCGAGAGTGCCCTTCAGGCCCGGCCGGACCGTGATCCGATACGCCGTTCCGAGCGCGACCACGGCCGGCCCGGCCAAGCTGACGAAGGCAGGGTTCCACGACGGCAGGGACAGCGCATCCAGCAGGACCGCCCGTACCCTCTGCCGCGGTGCGTCGATGTGCAGCGTGGCGCTGCCGGTCGCGGTCACCGGGCACTCTCGGGCGGGCCGCCGCCCCTACGGACGACGGCCTGCCCGGCCGGGAACCCGGCTGCGAACACCCGCAGGAGCTTCAGTGCCTGGGGCACCGGCGTGCCGGCTGTCAGGTCGTCGATCGTCCCGTACAGCCGCTCCTCCACCTTCGCGATCTGCGCCGCCAGCTCTTCGCCGTCGCCCGTCAGGACAAGGGTGACCCGCCGTCGGTCTGCCTCGCCCGCGCCGCGGTCGACCAGACCCATGGAAACGAGGCGGTCCACGAGGCGGCTCGGACTGCCACCCGTCTCGCAGACCAACAGCTCACCCAGCCCGGTCAGGGTCAGAGGCTGATAGTCGGCGAGGACGCGCACCACCTCCGCCTGCGAAGGTGTGACACCCAACGGGCGCAGGTCCGCCGCGAGCAGCCGGTTGCCCTCCCGCTGGATGGCCAGGATCAGGAACCGCAGCTCCTCGGCGGGCCTCACCGGCGCTCCGCCGGCTCCGCCAGGGCCTCTGCGAGGAGGCCCGCTGCCCGCGGGTCGTGAGCCGCCAGCACAGCCAAGCCAGGCAGGCTTTCACGCAGCGCGTTGACCTTGCCCACCGTGACCCGCATCTGCCGCTTGTCGCCCGCGCCCGGCAGCTTGCCCGCAGCGAGCAGGCGAGCGTCGTAGGTCAGGTCACCGACGAGCAGCAGCGGCACCCTGCCTGGCCGGCGGACCAGCAGGGACAGCGAGCCCGGCGTATGTCCGGGCGTGGGTAGCAGCACGAGGCTACCGTCGCCGAACAGGTCGCGGCCTTCGGTGAACGGCGCCAGGTCAGGGTCGGCCAGCGGCTCGGGCGTGACACGGTTCCAGCGCAGCCCGAACAGGTCGATGTGAGAGCGCAGCAGTCCCCGTGCTTCGGGCAGCGGTTCACCCAGGCTGTTCCACTCCTGGTCGCTGATGATGATCTCGGCCCCGCCCAGCACTGGCAGCCCACCGATGTGGTCCTGGTGCAGGTGCGAGATCACCGCCAAGCCGACATCGTCCACACGGTAGCCCAGGCCGGACAGACCCGCTTCGAGCGTCTCGGTGGGACCGATCTCGAACTTCGCCAGACGCGAGTAGATCAGCCCGTTGAGACCCCCGGGGAAGTAGCCGGGGTCGGTCACCGACGCTCGGTCCTGACCGGTGTCGAACAGCACCAGGCCGTCGCGGTGCTCGATCACGTACACGTTGATCGGCCGGGGCGCCGTCCACCGCGTCGAAGTGAACAGCCACACGTAGGTGTTCTTGCGCGTGGGGCCGACGTGCTCCGGCCGGATGACCACCGATCCGGTACTGATCACCGAGACACGCGAGATGGGGTCAGTCGTGGACATGGCGAGCTCCTCAAATAGATGCCGTGTCATCAGATTACACGTCATCTATGTTGGTGCCAAGCCTGCACGGACGACGGTGGAGCACGCCTCAGCGCGTGACCCTTGGTGACAGGGCGATCCGCCCGCGCGCCACGCCCACCTTCCGTCCTACCGGTGCTCGGTCCCGACAGGGCGTGCCCCCGAGGGGGTGTCCGGAGCCGATCTCGACATCGCGGACCGCAACCATCCGCAGGTCGGCCAGTTCACCCATCCCAGACCGAACCCAGGACCCACGACCCGCGTAGGCTCCCGGCAGGGCAGAGGCCCGGGAGATGCCCCGGGCCGGGACCCGAGCGAGGAGTCTGGGCCCACGCTCGGGCAGGAGCTGGGACCCCCGACCTGGGGGACGGGGGGTCCCAGCTCCTTGGGTTGTCAACTGCGCGGGGTGCGTGGACGTAGTCGGCTCGTCGAACCACCGCAGCGACAGGGACAGTGCACACGACCCGGGTGACAACCACCGGCAGCAGCCAGATACTTCGAGTACGACGCTTGCGACGGGGCGAGTGCTACCTGCCCCGCCGCCGATCGGAGGTCTCGATGAACCCGGCCGTCAAGGAACGTCATATCGCCCTGGTCGCTCACGACAACATGAAGGTCGAGCTCCTGCGCTGGGCCGAGTACAACCGGGACACGCTCGCCGAGCACCAGCTCTACGCGACCGGCACGACGGGGACGATGCTCGAGTACGAGCTCGGGCTTCCCGTGCACCGGTTCCTTTCGGGCCCGGTAGGCGGGGACCAGCAGATCGGGGCCCGGATCGCCGAGGGCAGCCTCGACATGCTGATCTTCTTCTGGGACCCGCTCGAGGCGCAGCCGCACGACCCCGACGTCAAGGCGCTGCTGCGGATCGGCGCCGTATGGAACGTCCCCATGGCCTGCAACGTGGCCACGGCGGACATGATCATCTCCTCCCCGCTCCTGTCCAGCGACTACGAGAACCGCCGGCCCGACCTGACACCACGCGACTGGGACCGGACGCCCGAGACTCCAGCCTGAGCGGACAGCCACGCTGCTGTGAGCCTCACCTCGCACGAGCGCGTAAGCAGGGCGTAGGAGGAAGCGCACACGGCGCTGCTGTGCTGCCCGGGCGGCCGCCGAGGCGTACCAGGACGCTGACCAGCCTGGCGGCGAGCGAGGTGCTCGGTCGGGAAGGCCCGGTACGACTACCGTCCGGACAGCGCGGCGACGACCGGTGCGAGCCGCTCGGCGGCTCCTGCTCCGATCACGAAGTAGGAGTAGCCGATCTCGTCGCGTCGCCGCTGAATCTCTTCGGCAGCCGCAACCGGGTCGGAAGGCAGCACGGCCAGTGAGTCCGCTGCGCGCAACGCGGCGGGGTCGATGTCCGGGGGCGCCATGAACGGCGCAACCTCGTCACCGACGACTGGAACATGCAGGGCGAGCTCCATGTCCCGTACGGCGCGCAGGTTGCGCACTCTGCCCGCGACCTCCGCACGGGTGTCGTGCGGCATCGCCGCGATGGTGGCCGTGTCGGCGACCTCGGCCGCCAGCGCCTGGGCCCTCGGCCCCCGGACGGCCATCACCACCGGCGTGTGCAGGTCGGGACCGTCCAGCTCGCGCAATGCCGTCACGGTCTGGCGGACCCGGTCCAGGCGATCGGCAGGTGGGAGCACCGTCACCCCGAGGGCGCCCAGTTCCTCCTCGATCCCCGGGCGGCCGGTGCCGATACCCATCTCGAACCGGCCCCCGGTCAGCACGCTCAGGGAGTGCGCCTCCCACGCGGTGCTCCAGGCCGGACGCAGCGGCGAGGCGTAGACCCAGGTGCCGACACGCAGATCCGTCTGCGCCGCCGCGAACGCGAGCGTCGGTGCGGGCGCCGGCTGCCAGTGCGGGACGTCGGGCATGAGCAGCGTCGAGTAGCCGCTGTCCGCGATCCGGCGCACCTGGTCACGCCACGCGGACAGGTCAGCCATGAGCGGGGTCACGACCCCGAACCGAAACGGTCTGGTCATCCTGAACTCCTCTGTCCGACACCGACCGGAAGGGTCGGCACGACCCGTCGTTGGCCATGCCTCGATTCGAACACCACGAGGTTCGGTACAGACCGAAGTCGAGGCGCCTCTCAAAGACCTCCAGCTCCGGATGTTCAGCCGCACGTACTTCTTGGGTCGTCGTGAAGCCTCGACAAGCCTGGCGGCGTGAGTCGCTGCCGTCCGGGCAAGAGAGCGCAACGGCGGGCAACCGTCACCCCGCCGCGACCCTTCGCCAGTGTGCATGCACGAGCAGCTCACCAAAGATCGCATCGACGAGCGCTCGTTGCCAGCACAGCTGTACCTGCCCAGTCACGAGCAGTGCCTCGGGATCGGACCGAAGTATCCGAGCTCGGCGATGACGTACCAGGTTCTCGACGCAACATTCGATCCTGTTCAGCGGCACAGCAGGCGCTTCAAACAACTCCTCGTGCGAAGAAAGGCGACGCCAGACCTAGAGATCACGACATGACGCCTTCGCCACGCCGCCCCACTGATCCGTCGGCATCGTCAACGGGCGCTCGCAGCGACGCGACCACGGTCGGCCACCGCCCGCCCCACCGCACCAGGACGACGTCGGCCCGCGCTCCGGCCACCAGCGACCCGCGGTCCGCGAGCCCGGCCACGCGCGCGGGGCCGGAGGTGACGAGCCCGACCGCGCGCGGCAGGTCCGCCAGTCCCTCGCCGACCAGCACCGCCACGGCGGCCGGCATCGTGGCGGGCACGTAGTCGGACGCGAGCGCGTCCACCAGTCCCAGCGCGACCAGCTCGCGGGCAGAGACGTTCGCCGTGTGCGAGCTGCCGCGCACCGCGTTGGGCGCGCCAGCCACCACGGCGAGCCCATGCTCGCGCGCCGCCCGGGCCGCCTCGACGGTGGTAGGGAACTCCGCCACGGCGCCGCCGCGCGCCACGAGCGCCTCGATGTCCGCCACCGACTCGGGGTCGTGCCCTGCCAGCCGCACTCTTCCGGCGCGCGCCAGGTCGCCCAGCCGCGCGAGGGTCGCCGTGGCGACGTCGGCCCGGGCCTCGCGCTCCTCCCGCCAGCCCCGGACGTGGGCGTGCGCGGCATCCGCCGAGAGCCCCTCCCGGTCGACCAGCCAGCGCTCCATGTCGGCCGGGTCGGCGTACTGCCCAATCCCGGGCGTGTGGTCCTCGTGGGAGACGAGCGGCGGAGCGGCGCGCTCCGGGCGGCTCGCCAGCGCTGCCTCCAGCCCCGCCAGCCCCTCGGCGCTGCGGATGTCCAGCCGGTACAGCACCCGCGTACCCGCAGCCCGCGCCTCGGGCGCCCGCAGCGCGGGCAGCAGACCCTCCGGGCCCGGCGCCGTCGCGGGCAGGCCCACGGGGGTATGGGTGCCGAAGTGGACGCCGTGGAACGCCGTGAGCACACCGCAGGCCGCCAGCCGGTCGGCGGCTGCGCGGACCGCGAGGTCCACCGGCAGCTCGGCCCCCGGCCGCGGGCGCCGCTCGTGGGCCAGCACGTCGGTGTGCACGTCCACCAGCCCCGGCAGGCACAGCGCGCCGCCGCCGTCGACGTCGGCCCGTGCGCCGGGCGGCCGCTCGCCCACCTCGACGACCCGGCCCCCGCTCACCACCAGCCGGGCGTCCTCGACCACGCGGTCGGGCAGCACGGCGGTGACGCCGGCGAGCGTCCACTCCTCCGGGATCGCGCCGAGGGGCCACGGCCCCGGGTGGAGGCCGGGCACGGGACGGGACGTCGCGGAGGGCAGCACCGCGCCATGTTGTCCGGACGACCTGGCGGGACGGTGAACGACAGTTCACCCGCCGTTCACCACGGCACGCCCGACGGTTCGTCGCGCCCTCACAGACTCGGCCACGGTGGCGCCCGGTCCGGGCGCCACCGCAACGGCAACGACCGGAGAGATGATGAAGACCACCACGACCCTCACCACCGTGGCGCTCGCCGCGACGACGGCACTGGCGCTGTCCGCGTGCTCCCCCGGCTCCGGCGCCGAGGGCGGCACCACCGCCGAGGGCTTCCCCTCCGTGCTGCGGCTGGCCGCCATCCCCGCCGAGAACTCCACGGACCTCGCCGCGGGCTACGACCCGATCGTCGCGATGCTCGAGGAGGAGACCGGCGCGACGGTCGAGGTGAGCCAGGCGTCGGACTACGCGGGCGTCATCGAGGGACTCATCGCCGACAAGGTCGACATCGCGTTCCTCGGCTCGTTCGCGTACGTGATCGCCACGCACAACGACGCCGCGATCACACCGCTCGGCGCCGCCGTCGCCGAGAAGGGCGAGGACCCCGGCTACTACTCGCTGGGCATCGTCCCCGGCGACAGCGACATCGACGGCCTGGAGGACTTCACCGGGCGCAGCGTGTGCTTCGTCGACCCGGGCTCGACCTCCGGCTTCCTCTACCCGAGCGCGGGCCTCATCGAGGCGGGCGTCGTCACCTCCGGCCAGGAGGCGGACGTCGCCGCTGGCGTCGAGCCGGTCTACTCAGGCGCGCACGACGCCTCGGCGCTGGCCGTCGCGGCCGGCGACTGCGAGGCGGGCTTCGCCATGGAGTCGATGGTCAACCAGACGCTCCCCGACGCGGGCGAGCTCGCCGAGGGCGACCTCAAGGAGGTCTGGCGCTCGCCCAAGATCTCCGGCTCGCTGTTCGTGGGCAACGACGCGCTCGGCGCCGAGGTGAACCAGGGGCTCGCGGACCTGCTCGTGGAGAAGGCCAACGCCGACTACCTGAAGGCGCAGGGCTACTGCGACGACGACTGCCTGCTGACGGACGAGGACGCCTGGGGCTTCGCCCCGGCGAAGGACGCCGACTACGACGGCACCCGCGAGGTCTGCACGCTCACCCGGTCCGACAAGTGCGAGGGCTGACCGTGCTGCCCGGCACCGGACCGGCCGAGGCGGACGCGTCGAGCGAGGCCGCCCCGGCCGGGACGTCCGCCGCGCCCGAGACTCTCGTGCGGGTCCGCGGTCTGACCAAGGAGTTCGACGGGAACCGGGCGCTGGACGGCGTGGACCTGGACGTCGCGCGCGGTGAGCTGGTGGTGCTGCTGGGCCTGTCCGGCTCGGGCAAGTCGACGCTGCTGCGCTGCCTCAACGGGCTGCACCGGCCCACCTCGGGCGAGGTCACCGTCGCGGGCACGCGCGTGGATCGTGCGTCGGGCCGGGAGCTGCGCCGGCTGCGGACCGAGGTCGGGTTCGTGTTCCAGCAGTTCAATCTGGTCGGCCGGCTCACGTGCCTGGAGAACGTGCTGATCGGTGGGCTGGGGCGGGTCCGCGGGCCCCGCTACGGCGTCAGCACCTACTCGCACCGCATGCGCGAGGAGGCCCTGGCGCACATCGAGCGGGTCGGCCTGCTCGGCCACGCCTACCAGCGGGCCGACACCCTCTCGGGCGGGCAGCAGCAGCGCGTGGCGATCGCCCGGACGCTCATGCAGCGGCCCCAGCTTGTGCTGGCGGACGAGCCGGTCGCGTCGCTCGACCCGGAGAACTCCGGCGCCGTGATGGACCTGCTGGTGCGGGTGTGCGCCGAGGAGGGTCTGACCGTGGTGTGCACGCTGCACCAGGTCGACCTGGCGCTCGGCTGGGCGCACCGCCTGGTCGGCCTGCGCCACGGCACCAAGGTGCTGGACCGCCCGGCCGCGGGCCTGACCCGCGACGACGCGATGTCGATCTACCGCCGGGTCGAGGCCGACCGGTGAGCGCTCCGTCGCAGGCGCCGGCGACGTCCGGCACCGCGGGCCGACCGGCCCCGGCCCGGCCGCGGACGCCGCACGGGCGCGCGCTGCGCTGGATCGCCGGCGGGTCCGTGCTGCTGACGCTCGTGGCGGCGTCGTCCATCGGACTGGACCTGCCCACGCTGGTGGCCGGCAGCGAGGACGTCACCGCGCTCGTGGAGCGCATGCTGCCGCCTCGGCTCGACGACCCGGCGCGCCTGGCCGCCCTCACCCTGGACACCATCCTCATGGCGTTCCTGGGCACGGTGCTCGCGACCGTCCTGTCGGTCCCGCTGGCGTTCCTCGCGGCCCGCACGACGACGCCGCACCCGGCGGTCGCACTGGCCGCCCGCGGCATCATCACGTTCTGCCGGGCGGTGCCGGACCTCGTGTTCGCCGTGCTGTTCGTGCGCGCGCTGGGGCTGGGCGTGCTGCCGGGCGTGCTGGCGCTCGCGCTGCACTCCGTCGGCATGCTGGGCAAGCTGTTCGCCGACGCGATCGAGGACGCCGACCCCGGCCCGCGCGAGGCGGTGCGCAGCGTAGGCGTCGGGCCCCTGCGCGAGCTGCTCAACGGCGTGGTGCCGCAGGTGGTGCCCGCCTGGATCTCGGCGTTCGTCTACCGCATCGACATCAACCTGCGCACCTCCGTGGTGCTCGGCTTCGTGGGCGCCGGCGGCATCGGGTTCGCCCTGCAGGACGCGCTGCGCGGGCTGGTGTACCCCAAGGCGCTCGGCATCGTCGCGGTGATCCTGGTGGTCGTCGCGGCCATGGAGCTGGCGTCGATGGCGCTCCGCCGCACGCTGCTGACGCCCCGGCGGCCACGGTTCGAGCGCGACCGCGCCGTGCGGTTCCTAACCGGCGGCGCCGCGCTGGTGCTGACCGTCTGGTCGTTCGTGCGGCTCGACATCAACCCGCTCGCCCTGCTGCTGTCCCTGCCCGAGCTGGTCCAGGTGGCCGGACGCACCTTCCCACCGGACCTCGTCTCCCTGGGGCCCGTGCTCTGGCAGGCGCTGGTGCAGACCCTCGCCATCGGGCTGGTCGCCACGGCGATCGGCGTGGTGCTGTCGCTTCCGCTCGGACTGCTCGCGGCCCGCAACGTGGCCCCGCACCCCGTGGTGCACGCCGCTGCGCGCGGCGTGGTCCTCGTGGTCCGCGCGATCCCCGAGCTCATCCTCGCGGTCGTGTTCGTGGCCGCCGTCGGCCTCGGCCCCGTCGCGGGCGCCATGGCGCTCGGCATCGGTTCGATCGGCTTCCTCGGCAAGCTCGTGGCCGACGCCGTCGAGGAGGTCCCCGCGGGCCCGGCCGAGGCCGTGCGGTCCGTGGGCGGCGGGTGGTGGAAGGTCCTGTTCGCCGCCGTGCTGCCGCAGAGCATGCCGTCGCTCGTCGGCTCGGGCCTGTACCTGCTCGACGTGAACATCCGCACCTCGACGATCCTCGGGATCGTCGGCGCCGGCGGGGTCGGCTTCCTCCTGTTCGAGGCGGTGCGCACCCTCCGGTTCGAGGTGGTGGGCGGCATCGTCCTGCTCGTCTTCGTCGTCGTCCTGCTCATCGAAAGGCTCTCCGGGTGGATCCGCGCACAGCTGACCTGACCACCGACCGCACCACCGTCGCCCTCTGGGAGGGCGGCGACGCCGTCCGCCTCGTCGAGGTGCCGCTCCCGGACCTGGGCCCGGGCGAGGTGCTGGTGCGGGTCCGGCTGACCACGGTCTGCGGCAGCGACCGGCACACGGTCTCCGGCCGGCGCCCGGCCCCGGTCCCGTCCGTGCTCGGGCACGAGGCCGTGGGCGACGTCGTCGCCGTCGGTCCCGGCGGCGTGGACGCCGAGGACGGGGGGCCGCTGCGCACCGGCGACCGTGTGGTGTGGGGCGTGACGGTCTCCTGCGGCACGTGCGACCGCTGCGCCGCCGGACGCACCGCCAAGTGCCGCGCGGTGCGCAAGGTGGGGCACGAGGCGTTCGCCTCCGCGTGGCCGCTCAGCGGCACCTACGCGCGGCACCTGGTGCTGCCGGCCGGGTCGACGGTCGCCCGTGTCCCGGCGGCCGTGCCCGACGACCTGGCCTCCCCCGCCGGCTGCGCGACCGCCACCGTCATGGCCACGATCGAGGCCGCCGGCCCCCTGGCCGGACGGCGCGTGCTGGTCAGCGGCGCGGGCATGCTCGGCATCACCGCCGTGGCCGCCGCGCGCGCCGCCGGGGCGGCGCAGGTGCTGGTCACCGACCCGGACGCCGCGCGGCGCGACCTCGCGCTCCGGTTCGGCGCCACCTCGGCGCTGGGCGTGGACGAGCCGGTCGGCGGCGGCGACGTCGCGATCGAGCTGTCCGGATCGAGCCCCGCCGTCGCCCGCTGCCTCGACGCGCTCGACGTCGGCGGGCGGCTCGTGCTGGCTGGGTCGGTGACGCCCTCCCCGGCGGTGCCGCTCGACCCCGAGCGCGTGGTGCGCCGCTGGCTCACCGTGACCGGCGTGCACAACTACGAGCCCCGGCACCTGCGCGCGGCGCTGGACCTGCTGGAGCGCACGCGCGAGACCGTGCCCTGGTCCGACCTGGTCACGCCCGCCGTCGGGCTGGATCAGGTGGGCCGGCTGCTGTCCGGCCCCGCCGGGCCGGCGCCACGGGCGGCGGTGGTCCCGTGAGCCTCGCCCTGCGCGCCGAGCTCCACGATCACCCGGACGGCGTCGGCCCGGACCCAGCGCTCCGTCGAGAGCACCGGCCGGCCCGAGCCGCCGTCGCGGGCGAGGCTCGCGATCAGCCACGCCGGGTCGCCGGGCCGGCAACCCAGGCCGGCGCTGGCGTCCTCGGGCGCGGACTCCATGCTGGCGCGCGTCCACGCCCGCTCCGGCAGCACGCGGGCGACGTCGCGCAGGATCGCGTCGAGCGAGTCCTCGTGCCGCAGGGCCGCGGGCAGCTCGGGGACCAGCGCGGCGGCCAGCCACTCGACGCCCCAGGCCGCGGGCATGTCGTCGATGAACGAGCGCCGCACCAGCCGGAAGCCCGGCTCCCCCGGTGCGGTGCCGAGCGCCTGCGCGACGGGTCCGGGCAGCGGCACCGCGTCGCACGCCAGGACGACCGTGCGCGGCGTCGCGCCGGCCTCGCGGATGGTGCGGCTCCACGACGGCGCGCGCCCGGGCGCCACGAGGTAGTCGACGCGGCGCCGCGTGAAGGTGCCCACGCCCTGGATGCGGCTGACCAGCATCCGGCGCTCCAGCTCCTCCAGGGCGGCCCGCGCCGCTGCGCGGCCCACGCCGAACCGCGCGCCGACGTCCGCCTCGGACGCCACCCGCGTACCGGGCGGGAGGCTCGTCAGCTCCTCGGCCAGCACCCGGACGATCTCGCTCGACTTGCTCACCGCCGGACCCTAGCCCGGCCAGATGACTCGCGCATGAACACCCCCGCATGAAGACCCACGGAGGACTTCCATGACCGGCACCCGGTCCCCGCACGTCGTGATCGTCGGCGCCGGCGTCGTCGGCCTCGGCGCGGCCGCCGAGGCCCACCGCCGCGGGCACCGCGTCACCGTGGTCGAGCAGGCCGCGTCCGTGATCGGCTCGTCCGTGCAGAACTTCGGGCACGTGGGCGTCACCGCACAGGCCGGACAGGCGCGGCGGTACGCCCTGGCCGCACGCGAGCGCTGGCTCGCCCTCGGCGCCGCGGCCGGGTTCCCGGTGTCGACCACCGGCACGCACGTGGTGGCCCGGACCGAGGCGGAGCTGCGCCTGCTGGGCGAGCTGCACGCCGAGCGCGGCGACGACGAGGTGCGGCTCCTGGACGCCGACCGGACCCGCGCGGCGGTCCCGGTGCGTCCCGGTGCCGTGGTGGGCGGCGCCCACCTGCCGCTCGACCTGCAGGTGGCCCCCCGCGTCGCGGCGCCGGCGCTGGCCGGCTGGCTGGAGCGGCAGGGCGTCACCTTCCGGTGGCGGACGGCGGCCCGCGCCGTCGGGCCCGGCCGCGTGGAGACCACCGCCGGGCCGGTGGACGCCGACGTCGTGGTGGTGGCCGCGCACCACGATCTCGACCGGCTCCTGCCGGACGTCGCCACCGAGGCCGGCCTGCGCCGCTGCCGACTGCACATGCTCCGGGTGCGGCCGGCGTCGTCCCCGCGCCCCTTCCCCGGCCCGCTCCTGACCGGCTGGTCCATGGTCCGGTACGAGGCCCTGGCCGCCTGCCCGTCCGCCGACGACGTCGCGCGCGAGCTGGCCGCCGCCGACCCCGAGGCCGCCGCGTGGGACGTCAACCTCATGCTCACGCCCCAGGCCGACGGGACCCTGATCGTGGGCGACACGCACGTCCGCGACGTCGACGCGCCCGTGTTCCAGGACGAGGCCGGCAACACCGTGCTGCTCCGGCTCCTGACCGACCTGCTGGACACCGGCGTCGACGTCGTCGAACGCTGGCAGGGCACCTACGCGACCGCACCCGGCCGCGAGTTCCTGGTGGCCGAACCCGCCCCCGGCGTGCACGTCGCCACCGTGACCACCGGCATCGGCATGACGACGGGCCTGGGCCTGGCCGCCGACGTGCTCGACCGCGCCGGCGTGACCGGCTGACCCCAAGAGACCCGCAACACCGGACCAACCCTGGAAGGACCGCACATGATCGCTCTGGCCGCACTGGACATCGCCGGCACCACCGTCGAGGAGGGAGGTGCCGTCTACCGCGCGCTGCACGACGCCGTCCGCCGGCACGGCAGCGCGGCCGAGATGGCCGACGTCGCGCACTGGATGGGCGCCGACAAGCGCACCGCCATCCGCTCCCTGCTCGGGATCGGCGGCGTGCCCGACGACGACGCCGTCGAGGAGGCGTTCGGCGACTTCGAGCGCCTGCTGCGCGCCGCCTACGACGACACCCCGCCCGTGGCGATGCCCGGGGTGCTGGACGCCTTCGCGGCGCTGCGGGCCCACGGCGCGAGGATCGCGCTGACCACGGGGTTCTCGGCCGAGGTGACCGGCCTGCTGCTCGACCGCCTCGGCTGGCGGGAGGGCGACACCGTCGACACCGTCGTGTGCACCGACGACGTGCCGGCGGGCCGCCCGGCGCCGTACATGGTGCACCGGGCGATGGAGCGCACCGGCGTGTGGCGCGCTGCCGACGTGCTCACCGTGGGCGACACGGTGCTCGACCTCGAGGCCGGGACCAACGCGGGCGCCGGCTTCGTGGTCGGCGTGCTCAGCGGCGGTGTCCCACGCACCACGCTCGCCGCCGCGCCGCACACCCACCTGCTCGACTCCGTGGCGGAACTTGCGGGCGTGCTGGCCGAGGCGCACCGCGACGCAGCCTGACTCACGACGCCGCCCGGACCGGTCCGGGCGGCGCAGCGCCTGGGGGCCGACGTCGGGGTACGGCTCGTGAACCGCAGCTCACGGGCCGTACGCGGCCAGCCGCATGCTGCTGCTCCCCCTCCTGGAGGAGCTACGCGCCCAGGCTGGGTGACCGACACGCCACCGAGCTCGCCTTGACCGAACGGCCCCCGCGCCCACGGATGGGCGCGCGAGGCCGAACGTCACGACGCGACCGCCCGCCGCCGCTGCCAGGTCACAACAGGACGTGGACTGCTCCTGGGTTCACGCTTGCTGTCGGGCACGAACGGTTTCATGGTCCGGGCTGGTCGCCATCGGTACGGTGCGGGGCCAGGTCCAGGCGTACCGCACGATGAGGGCGAGAAGGATCAGTTCCAGTCCGATGCCGAGGCCGTAGAAGTACAGCCAGGACTCGCCCACCACGTTGAATGCCGTGACAGGAACGTAGAACAAGGCCACGACGAGGTTCGCGATGCGGTTCACCCGGGCAGGCAGCGTCATTGACAGCACGACCATGAGGATCGGGATGGCCACGAGGGTCAGCGCCGTGGTCGAGAAGGTCTGGGAGAGGTCGAACTCGAAGACCTTGCCGTCGAGGATCTCTTCGACGACGCCGGGCGTGAAGAAGTTGAGGATGTCCACGTACGCGTACAGGAACATGAAGCTTGTCCACGTTGCGGCGAGCTTGGCTCTGACCGGGATCGGCTGGTCTTCCAGCGTGGTGGTGGGTTGACGTGTTCTCATCATGCGCTCCGTTGCTGTGGTGAGGATCGATGCGTCCACGATCGCTGAGCTCAGGCGGCGGGCGCATCGGCCCGGAGGCCGGAGTTCGCCTGGCCTATGGGATGGGCTCTCTCTCGTTCTTTCGGCGGGTACGCCGACGCGCGCCGATCCCTAGGCTGGAGCTGTGAACACTGTCGGGCGCTCCATCTGGCATGAGCCGCGGCCTGCTGACGCCCCACCCATCGGTCGTCTCGACTGGCTGCTGGTGGGCGTGTTCGCGGCCGCCGCGTTGGTCGAGGGCGTCGTTCGGCCGGGCCTGGCCTGGCGGCCCCTTGTGACGGTGCTCGCCGTGGCGCTGATGCCGGCCCTGCTCTGGCGGCGGGGCCGCCCACTGATCGCCGCCCTGGTCGGGTGGGGTGTCGTCGGGCTGCTCTCGGTCCTCCAGCTGACCGCGCACACGGGGGACCTCGGCCTCTACTCCATGATGGCTGTCCTGATCCTGCTCTACTCCCTGGTGCGGTGGGGCTCGGGACGGGAGATGGTTCTGGGGACGGCGTTCGTGACAGTCGTCGTCACGCTGGGGACGTACGCCTCCTCCACGGGCTGGGCCGACGTCTTCGGCGGGAGCGTCCTCTTGCTGTTGGTCGTCGCCCTCGCGGCGGTGTTCCGCTACCGCGCGGACCTCTGGCATCGCCAACAGCGCGAGATCCGCAATCAGGAGCGGGTGGCGCTGGCGCGCGAGCTGCACGACACCGTGGCCCACCACGTCTCGGCCATCGCGGTGCAGGCGCAGGCCGGTGGCGTGGTCGCCGGCATCCAGCCTGAGAAGGCCGCCGAGGTCTTGGCCGCGATCGAGTCTGAAGCGTCGCGAACCCTGGCGGAGATGAGATCCATGGTGCGAGTGCTGCGTGAGGAGGAAGCCGTTGCCTACTCACCGCAGCTGGGTGTCGCGGACCTGCCGGCTCTGGCGCGCGCCGACGCGACGCCCACCGTCGAGGTCTCGCTGGACGGTTCGTCAGCCCGGCTGGCAGGACCCGTGGACGCCGCGCTCTACCGGCTCGCGCAGGAGTCGCTGACCAACGCCATACGGCACGCCCGGAACGCGACCCGCGTCGGGATCGACGTACGCCAGGAGGGCGACGCCGTCAGGCTCCGGGTCAGCGACGATGGACAGACCGTGCCGGGGCCAGCCCCGGAACGTGGGTTCGGCCTGCTGGGCATGGCCGAACGCGCCCAGCTCCTCGGCGGATCGCTCTCCGCAGGGCCGGGGCCCGCGGGTGGCTGGGTTGTCGAGGCCGTGCTGCCGGTGGCGGCCCTGCCATGAGCATCCGTGTGGTCGTAGCCGACGACCAGGACTTGGTCCGGACCGGGCTGGTGATGATCCTCGGCGCGCAACCCGACCTCGAGGTCGTGGGGGAGGCAGCAGACGGGATCGCAGCGCTCGACCTGGCGACCAGGCTGCGTCCCGATGTCGTCCTCGTCGACATCCGGATGCCCGGGCTCGACGGCGTCGAGGTGACGCGGCGCCTGGCCGGGCCAGAGGTGACGGACCCGATGGCAGTCGTCGTGATCACCACCTTCGACCTCGATGAGTACGTCCTCGGCGCCCTACGCGCCGGCGCCCGCGGCTTCCTGCTCAAGGACGCCGGGCCGGAGCTCCTCGTGCAGGCCATCCACGCGGCGGCAAACGGGGACGCGCTGATCGCCCCCAACGTCACCCGCCGGCTGCTGGCGACCCTCGCCGACCAGGCACCGGTGGTACCGGTCCAGCCCACCGACCCCCTCACCGAGCGCGAGGAGGAGGTGCTCACGCTGGTCGCACGGGGCCGGACCAACGCCGAGATCGCCACCGAACTCTTCGTCGGCCTGAGCACGGTCAAGACCCACGTCGCATCGTTGCTGACCAAGCTCGGCGCCCGCAACCGCGTCGAGATCGCGATCTGGGCCTACGACACCAGACGCATGAGAGCCAGCTAGTGGGTACAGATCGCAACGCAGGCCCGTGGGGGGGTATCGGCGCCCTGGGCGAGCAGGGAGGACAATCCGTGATCACGACGCTCGTCGTCGACGACACAGGGAGCGTCCGCCGGTCGCTGCAGCTCCTGCTCGAGACCACCGACGACATCCGCGTGGCCGGCGAGGCGAGCAACGGGGTCGACGCCGTACACCTGGCCCGGGCACTGCGTCCCGACGTCGTGACGAGTACCTCTACGGCGCGTTCGAGCGCGGCGTCGTCGGCTACCTGCTGAAGAAGAACCCGGCCGCCATCCGAGCCGCTGTCAACGCCGGCGCCCCGCAGTCGCCGGCCGGGCGAGAACGGCTCATCGCCGAGTACGCCCGAGGGCGAGGACACCGTCGGCGGGAATGCCGTGCTTGAGGAGCTCGTCGATGGTGTCGCTGCCGAGGCTTCCTGGAACAGGATCCTGCACGTCAACAGGGAACTGATCCATCACGGCGCAGAGATCTCCCTGCTGCGCGACCTCTACCGCTGGCGGGACGAAGCCGCGCCGTTCCAAGCATGACCTCCGGGCATGACTGGATCCTCTCCGACATCGAACGGCAGGAGCTCGCGCGCGGATCGATAACATCGCGCGATGGACTCCACAGCAGTGACGGCCCTTGACGGCACGAGGCTCCATGTCGGCGTCCACGGCGCTGGACCGGACGTGGTCGTGCTGTCGGGCGGGCCGGGCTGCGTCCACTACCTGGAGTCCGGTGAACTGGCTCCACAAGGCTTCCGGGCATGGTTCCCTGAACCCCGCGGCGTCGGCCGGTCCGGTGGCGGACCGCACACGATGGCGCAGGCCGTGGCCGACGTCGAGGAGGTGCGCAGAGCAGCCGGCATCGAGCGATGGACGGTACTGGGCCACTCCTGGGGCGGCGACCTCGCCGTCCGCTACGCCCTCGACCACCCGGAGTCGGTGGTCCGGGTCGTCGGCATCGCCGGGCACGGGCTGCACAAGGACCGCACCTGGTCCGCGCAGTACGAGTCTGGGAAGGCCGCAGATCCAGCCCCTGACATTGCCTGGTCGGCCGAGGTGCACGCCGCGCTCCAGGCATCGTTCCTCGACTGGATCCACGAGCCACGCCTCTGGCGCAAGCTCGCCGACTCACGGGTGCCGATGACCTTCCTGGCCGCGGGCGCGGACATCCGCCCGCCGTGGCCGCTCGCCCAGCTGGGCGAGCTCGTCCCCGCCGGTC
The DNA here is from genome assembly GCF_044746965.1 of Promicromonospora sp. NPDC090134. Classification (NCBI taxonomy): domain Bacteria; kingdom Bacillati; phylum Actinomycetota; class Actinomycetes; order Micrococcales; family Promicromonosporaceae; genus Promicromonospora; species Promicromonospora sp. NPDC090134. The sequence goes on from NZ_JBIVCZ010000003.1 coordinate 300,533, forward strand.
GTTTCGAGACGGTTCCCGACGTCCCGCACGACTTCTGGCACACCCACCCAGAACTGTGGCGCGAGGTCGTCACCGCAGCCTGCCGCCCATCCTGACCGGAGGGCGCTCGCCCAAGGCCGCCGAGATAGTTCAGCGGGTCAGGTCGAGGGAGACACGCCACAGCCGCTGAGCGGCGTCGGAGTCGAGCGCCCACTGCTTGACGGCGTGGCTGTTGCCGAGCAGTCCAACGTCGTCAGGCACGGTCTCGGACTCGTTGCCGTCGTCGAGGTAGTGGCCACCGCTGTGAGCGAGCTCGGGAGCGGTCGCAGCGACGAGGGTCGTGGCGGCACCCTGCTGGACGCTCTTGTAGGTGAAGACTCCGGCGGCTTCCTGCCGGTCGAGGTAGGCCTTCATCTGCGGCGTGAAGTCTCGCTGCAGGCCGGTCGAGACGCCTCCGGGGTTGACCGCGTTAGCGACGATCCCGTCGTCCGCCCAGCGACGGGTGGCCTCGACGGCGAACAACGAGTTCGCCGTCTTGGACTGCCCGTAGGCGAGCTGTGGATCGTAGGCGCGCCGGTCGAAGTGGATGTCGTCGAACACGACCGGCGAGTTCATGTGCGCCCCCGAGGTCAGCGCGACGATCCGGGCCCCGCCGCGCTCGCCCGCGCCTGCAGCGAGGGCGTCGTGCAGGCCGACGGCAAGGGCGAAGTGGCCTGTCAGCAAGGTGGGCGACCGTAGCGAGGTCCTCCGAACCCGCCGAGGAGCACCATGACCCTCTCGCTCTCCCCCGCCACCGCCCTGGTCGTCGTCGACCTGCAGTCCGCCACGCTGGCCAGCCCGTTCGCGCACCCGGCCGACGAGGTCGTCGCCGCGGCCGCGACGCTGGCCGGAGCCGTGCACGAGCGCGGTGGAACGGTCGCCTATGCCGTCTCGACCGGCACCCCACCCGGGCGCAACGCCTACGGTTCGCCGGCGCGCGTCTTCCCCGAAGCGGGACGGTCGCTCGCACCAGCACTGGAGGTGCGCGACGCCGACCTGCGGATCGAGCGGGCGCGCCTGAGCGCGTTCTCCGGCACCGGGCTGGCAGACCTGCTGCGCGAGCGCGGCGTGGCGACCGTCGTCGTCGCGGGCGTCGCGACGAGCTTCGGCGTGGAGTCCACCGTGCGGCACGCCTACGACCTCGGCTTCGACGTCGTGGTGCCCTCCGACGCCGTGACCGACCTCCGCACCGAGACCCACGACCATGCGCTGGCCGCGGTGTTCCCCGCCATCGCCCGGGTCGCAACGTCGGACGAGATCGTGGAGGCGCTGGCACGCGGATGACGGCGGTCCAGGTGCGGCCGGCGCATGTCGACGTGCCGGAGCACTCAAGCTCCTCGCTCACGGCGGAGACGCCTCTCCCCCACCCGGCTTCGGCCCCCGCGAGGCCTCGAGGTGGCTGTCGGTGCCGGCAGGCCTGGCCAGTGCCGCCACAAGATCGGTCAACGCGGGGAGGGCGGCGATCGCGGCGGCACGTACTTCCGCCGGGGCCTGCTCGAGCCGGCGAGCCCAGTACTCGTGGATGCGCGCGAGGTGCTCGTCCGCGGTAGCGGTCGCGACGAGCTCGACCGTGCGCCCGTCACCCTTCGGATGGTCGCGTACCACGAGCCCGCGCGCCTCGAGGGTGCGCAGCGCCGTGCTCACGTTGCTGCGCGCAAGGCCCGTCGCCTCGGCGATGCGGGACGGCGACGTCCCCGGTGCGTGATGGATCGCGCGGATCACGGCGACCTCCGTGCCCGTCATGGGCACGATCCCCCGCAGCCCTGCGGACCGCAGGTCGAGATGGCGGTTCAGCTCGAGGACGACGTCGGCCAAATCGATCAGGCCGCGGGTCACGTCCTCGTCGGGCGTGACGGTGATCTCGTCGGGCATGGTCCGATCCTAGGCCGCCAGAGTAGTTATACTTTCATAATCAACACTGGGAGCCCGGGGACGCCCGGGCTTCTCTCTGCCCCGGCGGGGCATCGACCGGACGCCCCGCCCGCACCCTCCCAAGGAGCCCCTTGAGCACCGCGCCCCCCTCTGCCCGCCGGACGTCCACCGAGCCACCCGCGCGCGCTCCCCTGCGCGGCCGGCCGGGGATCGCGCTCGTGGGCGTCGCTTTCGGCCTCTTCCTCGTCGGGCTCGACGCCACCGTCGTGTCGATCGTCAACCCGGCGATCGCCGCCGACGTCGGCACCACGTTCGCCCAGCTGCAGTGGGTCACCCACAGCTACCTCCTCGGCCTCGCCGCCACCCTGATCCTCGCCGGCAAGCTCGGCGACCGGTACGGGCACCGCACGCTGTACCTGACCGGCCTCGTCCTCTTCACGCTCGCCTCGGTGGCCATCGGCCTGTCCGGCACCGCGACGGGTCTCATCGCCTTCCGCGTCGCGCAGGGCGTCGCGGCGGGCATCCTGATGCCGCAGACCCTCGCCATCCTGCGGGCCACGTTCCCGCGCGAGAGGTTCGGCATGGCCGTCGGCATCTGGGGCGGCATCTCCTCCATCGCGATCGCTGTCGGCCCGACGCTCGCCGGCGCGCTGGAGTCCGCGCTCGGCTGGCAGTCCGTCTTCTTCGTCAACGTGCCCGTCGCCGTCATCGGCCTGGTCTACGGCCTGTTCCTCCTGCCCCGGACCAGCTTTCCCACGTCCGGGCGCTTCGACGTGCAGGGCGTGATCGTGCTGGCGGTCGGGCTGGTCGCCACGGTCTTCGCGATCGTGCAGGCCGAGACCTGGGGATGGACCGATGCGCGCACGCTGGGGCTGCTCGCCGCCGGAATCCTGGTCATCGTCGGCTTCGTCGGCCTGGAGTCGCGCACCGAGGCCCGCACCGGCGACGCGCTCCTGCCGCTGTCGCTGTTCCGTGGCACCACGGTCGGCACCGGCGGCCTCATGATCGCCGCAAACTTCTTCGTCCTCATGGGTGTCACGTTCGTGCTGCCCATGTTCTTCATCAACCTCCGCGGAGCGACGGGCCTGGAGGCCGGGCTCATGCTGCTGCCGATGTCCGCGGTCTCGATCGTCTCGGCCCCCATCGGTTCCGTCCTCGTCGCGAGGATCGGCACGCGGGCGACCGCGGTGCTCAGCCTCGGGCTGAGCGCACTAGCCCTGCTCACGCTCATGACGATCTCGGCGACGTCACCCTACGGGGTCATGGCAGTCGCGTTCGTGGTGCTCGCGATGGGTACGGGCATGACCATCACGGCGGGCGCCGAGGCGATCGTGGGCTCCGCCCCCGTCCACCTGGCAGGAGTCGCCGGCGGTTTCCAGTCCACCTGCATCCAGATCGGCGGCGCCGTCGGCACCGCCGTCATGTCCGCGCTCGTCGCGGCGAACGTGCACTCCGGCACGGCGCCGCTCCAGCTCAGCGAGGCAGAGCACCAGGGTCTCGCACAGGGCTCCGTTCCCGCCCGCCTCGATGCCGGCGGCGCGGCGCTCGCCGGGAGCGCCTACGTGTCCGGCCTGCACGCGGCATTTCTCGTCGCGGCGGCAGTGACGGCGGCCGTCGCGCTCGTCTCGCTCGTGACGTTGCGCGGCACGCGGCGGGCCACGGTGGAGCAGGTCCGCACCGAGACCGTCGTGGGCGAGGCCGGGCACGCCTGAGCGGCGCCCGGTCGAGCCGGTGGTCGAGCCCGTTCGGACCGCGCGGTCACGAACGGCTCGACCACCGAACGGTCACGCGAAGGGGTCGGGTGTATGCGTGTACCAGGATCGCCTCCGGCTGGCTGACACGGCGTCGTCGACGAGCAGGTGCGACTGCGGACCCATCCGTCTGCGGTTTGTCAGGGACAATGGACGACAGCAATGTCTGCCGGATGAGGAGTCTGAAGTGCCCCAGGGAACTGTCCGATGGTTCGACGCCGACCGAGGGTTCGGCTTCATCGACCTCGGGAACGAGGCCGATGACCTGTTCGTGCACGCGTCCGAGATCGTCGGCGACGACGGACCGAAGCTGCTCCGCGAGGGGCAGGCCGTCGAGTTCGAGATGGGCGAGGGCGAGCGTGGCCCGCAGGCGCGCCGCGTCCGTGTCACGGGCGAGCGGGCCGCCGACGCGCCCGTGGGCGTGCTCGGCACCGTCACCTGGTACGAGCCGGCCAAGGGATACGGCTTCGTCACGCCCGACGACGGTCGCGTCGAGATCTTCGTGCACAGCTCGGCCATCGTCGGGGGCGGTGTGATCTCGGAGGGGCAGCGGGTGGCGTTCCTCGTCGTCGACGGGGAGAAGGGGCCGCAGGCGGACCACCTGCTACCGCTCGGGGCGGCGGCCGCACGGTCGGCATCCGACGGCGCGGACGGCACGGTGTCCTGGTACGACGACACCAAGGGCTTCGGGTTCGTCGCTCCCGACTCGGGTGGCGAGGACGTCTTCGTCCACGTCAGTGCGCTCGGCTCGGGGTTGACCGAGCTCTCCGAGGGTGCACGCGTGACGTTTGACGTCGTCGAGGGCGACAAGGGGCCGAATGCCCGCAACGTGCAGCTCGTGCGCGGCTCCGGGAGTGTGCGCGCAGCCACGGACCGCGGTCGGTCCAGCCGACCCGCGGCATCGGGCGGGCCTGTGCGCGGAGGTGAGGGCACCGTCGCGCGCTACGACGCGGACCGCGGTTTCGGCTTCATCGCACCCGATGCCGGGGGCGCGGACCTGTTCGTGCACGTGTCGGTCGTGCAGGGCGCCGAGTTCCTGGAGGAGGGCGATCGGGTCCGATTCAAGGTGCGTCAGAGCGACCGGGGACCGCAGGCCGACAGGGTCGAACTGGTGTGAGCTTCGGGTGGCCTCACGAGGCCGTCCCTGTCCGCTGAGGCACGACGGAAGCCCCGGTCTCGCCGCGGACCGGCGGCGCCGCCGTCGCGGTCAGCGCGAGAATCGGCGGCCGGCCCATCGCCCGGATCGCGGCCGCCAACCGCAGGTAGTCGGGCCGGAAGTCTTGCCCCCATTCGCTGACCAGGTGAGCCTCGTCGACCGCGACGAGGTGCGGCCGGGAGCCGGCGAGCAGTTCGAGTACGTCCGCATGGGTGAGCTGTTCCGGTGACATCAGGACAAATCCCGGACGGCGTTCCGCCAGCATCTCGCGTGCCTGGCGCTGTCCGGCGTGATCACCGGAGTTCAGCTCCGCGACCTCGAGGCCGGCCGTGGACAGCGCCCGCAGCTGATCCCGCTGCAGAGCGACCAGCGGACTGACCACCACGGTCAGCCCGCCCAGGGCCAGCTCGGCAAGCTGGTAGATCGCGGTCTTGCCCGTCCCCGTGGCCAGCACCGCCAGCGTGTCCTGCCCGTGGAGCACCGCCCCGACCGCCTCAGCCTGCCCGGGCCGCAACGCGTCGTACCCCAATCGATCCCGCGCGAGCGCCGCGATGTCCTGCATCGTGTCAGCTCCCGTTGGCCGCGACCAGCAGAGGGACGAGCCGTTCGGCGTCACTCAGCGAACCGTGATGACCGATGAACCGGCTCAGCCGCGCCTCGACCTTCGACCGGACCACGACCGACGATCCCTGCGCCGCCACCACGACGTCACCGATGCGCGGCCGCACCCGGTCGGCGACCCGCGGCCCGAACCAGCCCCGGTCGATCGCCTCCTGCCGCCGCAGCACCTGAGCGCGGTCGCCGAGCACTCCACGCCAGTTGTCGACGACGTCGTCCACCGCGCCGGCTTCGGCGTACAGGTAGCGCACACGGCCCTCGCCGCCGAGCATCCGTACGCCGTACCTCAGGTCGGGCTCGGTGTCGAAGTCGACCCGATCCTGCTCGCCCGCGGTGACCATCCCGTGGTCGGCCGTGACCACCAGCATCGCGCCGGGCGGAAGCCCGTTCGCGATCGTCGCCGCGAGGTGGTCGACCACGCTCAGCTGGTAACACCACGCGTCGCTGCCCGGCCCGTAGCCGTGGCCGAGGCCGTCAAGATCCGCGTGGTAGGCGTAGCAAAGCGTCCGGTCCTGCTCCCGCAGCGCCTGCAGCACCTGGCTGATCAGGTCACCCAGTGCGTGCACCCCTCGCACCTCACCACCCCGCAGTACGGCGCGAGTCAGTCCACTGGCCTCGATCTCCCGTGGCGCTACCAGCCGCACCGGCACCCCCGCCTCGACAGCCAGCTCGAAAACGGTCCGCTCCGGCTGCACCGTCTCGGGCACGAGCCGCTCTCGAAGATCGAGCCCCTCCCCCTGCCTGTGCCACCCCAGCGCGTTGAGCAGCTCGCCCTCGACAGCGAACGTGTACCCGACCACGCCGTGCTCCCCCGACAACCGACCGGTCCCGAGCGACGCAAGGCTCGTCGCCGTCGTCGAGGGGAACCCCGAGGCGATCGGCGCCTCCGCCAAGGACGCCAGGAACGGCGCGTCCCGAGCATGGGCCCGCAGCAATTCCCACCCCAGCCCGTCCACCACCAGCAGGCACACCTTCCGCGCCCCCGGCAGCCCGAGCCCGTTGGTGTCCCCGGGAACCCCCAGCGCCGCCAGCACAGCCGGTCCCACCTCAGCCAGTGTGTGCACGCGGTGCCCCTTCTCCTCACCACCAGTCTGAAGCAGACCGACCGAAGGCAGCCACCCATCCGAGTATCGTTGCGGTCACTGTCCGGAACGCGTGAGTTGATCAGTGGCGGGAGCAGCTGTTGTCGGCGCGGTTCGGCGCGGTTCGGCGCGCTCAGTGAGCGGCTTGGCCCCCGCCCGCTGATGACCGTCGGTGCTGATGGGGCTCGGCCTGGCCGGTACCAGCCCGCGACGGCTACCGGCGGAAGCCGACAAGCGGCTCCCCGTGCACCGGATGAGCCACTGCCCGCTGGAATCTCCTGCTGTACATCCTCAGGAAGTGGGCCGGACATCGTGACCGACAGCGACCCCACCCCCGCCGCCTGACGCCGGCAATCACCGGACACCAGATCCGCCCGACCCCCCAGCACCACCTCAGGCGCGGGTCGCTGATCGTCTCGCCGACTCGACCCGACCTCACGTACCGTCTCGGGTATGACACCGGAGGAACACCTGCGGCAGGTCGACCCGATTCTCGGACAGGTCATGGACGAGATCTCCCGCGGTGACGCCGGTGCGCCGCCGAGGTTGCCGCCGGACCCGGAGTCCCTGGGCGACCCGGACATCCCCAAGGACAGCTATGGCGTGCTTGTCCGTGCGATCGTGAGCCAGAACATCTCCAGCTCCGCGTCGCGATCGATCTTCCGCAAGCTGAAGGACAGGCACGGTGACCGCCTGCCGACGCCGCAGGAACTGCTCACGGACGATCCCGAGGAACTGCGCAAGGGAGCTGGCCTGTCCCACGCGAAGATGACGTCGTTGCGCTCGCTCGCCGAATGCATCCTCTCCGGTGCTCTCGACCTCGACCGGCTGCAGGAGCTGACCGACGACGAGGTCATCGCGAAGCTCGATGTGGTGAAGGGCATCGGCATCTGGACCGCGGACATGTTCCTGGTGTTCCATCTCCACCGCCCGGACGTGCTGCCCGTGGGTGACCTGGAGCTGCGCCGAGTCGCCGCCAAGGTCTACGACCTGCCGACAGCACCTACCCCCACCGAGCTCACGCGCATCGCCGAGCCGTGGCGGCCGTACCGGACGCTCGCGTGCCTTTACCTCTGGCAGCTGTGGGAACGAGCACCTCGCCTGTGAGGTGCGCTCCGCAACCTCGATCTTCCCGCCCCCTGGCGTGAGTGCTCTCACCCGGTGTCGCGTCGCCCGTCACAGCGTCTCGGGGAGCCCGCCGTCGACGGCGTAGTTGCTGCCCGTGACGTTGGCGGTGCGGGGACTGGCCAGCAGCACGGCCAGGTCCGCCACCTCGCGCGGGGTCGTGAACCTTCCGGTCGGGATCCCGGCAACGGCGTCGGCCGCGACTGCGGCGGGGTCCTTGCCGGTCGCCTGCGCGACCGTCTCGGCCACGCCGTTGTGCCCCAGCCACAGACCGGTTTCTACCGGCCCTGGGCTGATGGTGTTCGCGCGCACGCCACGGGGTCCGAACTCCTTGGAGATCGACTTGGAGAAGTTCGACAGTGCCGCCTTGGCCGCGCTGTAGTCGATCACCGACGGGTCTGGCAGAACCGCATTGACCGAGCTGATCGTCACGATGCTTGAGGCCGGACGCTTCATGAGCTCAGGCAGGGCCGCGCGTGTAGCACGGACTGCGGACATCAGGTTGAGGCTCAGCGCCCAGTTCCAGTCGGCGTCGCTGACCTCCAGGAAACCGCTGGTCCGGGGCCGCACCCCGCCGACGTTGTTGACCAGGATGTCAAGCTGTCCGAACCGTCCCGCGGCCGCCTCCACCATCGCCGTCGGCCCGTCCTCTGCCGTGACGTCAACCAGGAACGGCGTCACGCCCGTCGCAACCAGCGCATCCAGCTCCGGGGTCAGGGTCCGGGCGACCGCGACGACCTTGACACCCTCCCGCGCGAGACCGTCGACGACGGCCAGCCCGATTCCCCGGCTGGCGCCCGTGACGATGGCTACCTTGTCGTTCAGTCCCAGATCCATGGCGTCGATCCTCTCGTTCGTGCACACCCTGCCCTACATCACACCGGGGCACGCGCCGGCTCGTGCTCGCTCAGGGGCCAGCCGTGACCGAGGTGCCGTGCTTCGCGAGCTGTCTGGTCATGATGCGTACCAAGTCGTTCACGTGAAGCACTGCCCGGACGTCGCGGCTGAGGACCCGCGCTGACGCCGCGTCGACTGCCGCGCGCACTTCGCGGGTCTGGCCGGCGTGGTACGCACCAGGATGGACGTATGACCGACGAGCCACCGCTCGCGTGTTCCCCAGGAGGTGAGCGGCTACATCGATCGCCGCGAGCTCGGGACGGCGCGACTGTGGGGCGTCGACGGCCGTCGCGCCGGCGAGCATGGCCATCGCCACGGCGGTCCCGCCCCACGTACGGAACATCTTCGCCGTGGCGTGCTCGGCGACGACACCATGGATGTAGGCGTTCACGACCGCACTGGTGATCGGGTGCTGGGCCCGAGTTGTCCGTGCCACGAAGAGGCGACCGTCAGGAGCTGGAGGATGCGCGAGCAGCTCGCGCACGACTTCCGTCACCGCCGGATCTTCGATCAGCAGGTGCCACGGCCGGTGCTCCTTGCCGATGAACGCGAACACGATGCGTTGACCATCCACAGAGACCTGGTCGCGCGTCAAGGTGGTGAGGCCGTACGTGTTGTTGTCGCGCGCGTAGCGCCCGTTTCCCACCCGGAACAAGCCACGGTCGAGCAGCCTCACTGCGGCCGCGGAGACCCGGAGAACCTGCTGGCACTCGTCGTCGGAGGACGCCGCGTTCATGTCGTCCACCACCCGGGCGCGAAGCTGTGGGAGGGACGCGCCGAAGCCCAGCAGACTGTCGAACTTCGCCCGCGCCGCATCCTCGGTCGCTCGTGCCGAGTACCGATATTGCGTCCGGCCACGTCCGTCCACTCCCGTGGCCTGGATCCGCGCATCTGGATCATTTGACGCCCACACGTCGGCCCAGCCCGGCGGGATGGACAACGAGCGGAGTCGCGCGAGCTCCGCGCCGTCCTGGACCGGAACGCCGGTGTCGTCCACCCACGCCGGTGGCTGCCCTGGCAGACGATGCAGGCCCGGGCCGCGACAGAACTTCAACGCAGAACTGCTGGACGTCATGCCATGAGGCTGGGTCGGGGAGCCGGGCAGGACCACCCTCATGGCTGAGGTCGGGACGACGCTCTGAGCCACCGTGGCGTGTACGGAGCGCATGCTTCGTGTGCAGACGTCCGCGGCGTCAACGAAACGTAGGAGCCCACGGAACGCGATCTGTAGCCGACGCGCAGCGCTTCAGTGACCGCAGCCGCTTCTCTCCCCGGCCGGGGTCTCGAAGACCCCGAAGCCGATGGCGGGCATCTCGATGCCGTTCGCTGGTTCCCGCTCGCAGCCCGTCTCGCTGCGAGGTCGACCACGATCGGGCAGGCTAGATCGACAGACCCGGCAGCAACGGGTCTATCAAGCTGGTCGCGGCATCCTCGTCGTCGCAACCACGGCAGGCCCGCACGGCGGAGAGGTGCTGCAATGAGCCGTCAGCCGATCGCCGACTACGGACTGCTCTCAGACCGGCACTCCGCCGCCCTGGTCGGCCGTGACGGCTCAGTTGACTGGCTCGGCTTCCCTCGATTCGACAGCCCGTCGGTCTTTGGACGGTTGCTCGACGCGGAGGCGGGAACCTGGACGATCCAGCCTTCCGAACCGTCCGACCTCGAGGTCAGCCGAAGCTACGTGTCCGACACCCTGGTGCTGAGGACGGTCTTCACCACCCGGGTCGGATCGGTCGAGCTGACCGACGCGCTGGCCCTCACCGATCCGCGAACCCTCGACACGGCCGACGTGACCAAGGAGGACCCTCATCGCCTCGGTGAACACGCCCCGCACACCCTGATCCGCGAGCTGCGCGGAATCAGCGGCGAGATGGAGCTCGAGATCGTGGTGCGGCCGCGGCCCGAGTACGGGCTGGTCGTTCCCCGGCTGAGTCACACCGACGGCTGCGTCCGGTGTGCGGGCGGAGCATGCCGCCTGCTGCTCTCGTCCACGGTCGACTGGATCCTGGACGAGGGCGAGGCTCGGACGACCGTACGCGTAGCAGCGGGCGAGACCGCAGGTTTCGCCCTGCAACAGACCCAGCTCGCCGATCCGCCGCCGCTGCCCTACACCCCCGAACAGATCCACGCCTCGTTGCGGACGACGATCATCGCCTGGCAGGACTGGTCGGCCGAGCACCAGAGCTATGCAGGTCCATGGCGCAACCAGGTTCTGCACTCCGGTCGTGTGCTGCAGGGGCTGAGCTACCGGCCGACCGGTGCGATCATCGCCGCGGCAACCACCTCACTCCCCGAGGAGATCGGTGGCGAGCGCAACTGGGACTATCGCTACTCGTGGGTGCGCGATGCGAGCTTCACGATGGAAGCGCTCTGGGTTGCCGCCTGCCCGGACGAAGCGGGCGAGTTCTTCGAGTTCATGGCCGCCGCCGCGGCGCACGGCAAACGCGGTTCGCTGCAGATCATGTACGGCATCGGGGGCGAGCACGACCTCACCGAGCGAACCCTCCCTCACCTGTCCGGCTGGCGGGACAGCAGGCCGGTCAGGGTCGGCAACGCCGCCTGGAGACAACCACAGCTGGACGTGTACGGCGAGCTGCTCGCCTCCGCACACCGGCTCCGCCACCAGCTGGGGACCATCTCCGCATCGACACAAGACTTCTTGATCGGACTGGCCGACACCGCCGCAGCGCTGTGGCGACAACCGGACAACGGCATCTGGGAGGTCCGCGGCGAACCCCGGCACTTCCTCTACTCCAAGCTGATGTGCTGGGTCGCTCTCGACCGGGCCGCCGGTCTGTCCACATGGCTGGGAGCCGTCGAACGCGGTGAGCACTGGCGGTCGGTCGCCCAACAGATCAGAGCGACGATCCTGGACGAGGGGTGGAACGACGAGGTCGGTGCGTTCACCCAGTCGTTCGGGTCGAACCAGCTCGACGCCTCAGCCCTGATGATCCCGATCGTCGGGCTCCTGCCCGCGACCGATCCTCGCGTCCTCGCCACGATCGACGCGATCGACGACCAGCTCACCGATGACCAGGGGCTGGTCTACCGCTACCGCACCTCGAGCGGCGTCGACGGGCTGGCCGGCGAGGAAGGCACTTTCCTGCTCTGCACGTTCTGGCTCGCCCAGGCACAAGCCCAGGCCGGCCGCGTCGAGCAGGCCCGCGCCACCTTCGACCTGGCCAGCCGCTACGCCAACGACCTCGGCCTGCTCTCCGAGCAGGTCGCTGACGGTGAGATGGTCGGCAACTTCCCCCAGGCATTCAGCCACATCGGCCTGATCAACGCCGCCTGGGCCATCCACCAGGCGTCCCGTCGTACCCCTGGGTCGTCGTCCGAGACCGTCACGTGACGATCGAGGTCTCAGGTGGCCGCCCCGCGACGCTCCCGCCCAACCGCCTCGCGCACGGCCGGCGCCACCTCGGCCGCGAACCGCTCGATCGCGTGTCCGTCGTCGCCGCCGATGAGGAACGTCGTGACGCCATGGGTCAGAGCGAGATCCGAGAGCTGTTCGACCCACTGCGCGGGCGGCCCCGCCAGCAGGCCCCGGCCGTCCGGCGCGAACTGCACGTTCATGAAGTTCATCAGCCTGCGCACGTCCCGGGGCGAGCGCCCCGCGGCCTCGGCGGCCTCGTCGATCCGGGCGTTCGCGTCCGGCAGCGAGTCGACGCCGCGCGGCAGGTACTCGATGGTGGGCAGCCACCCGTCCCCCACGGCGCCGGTCAGCGCGAGCATCTTCGGCTTGTAGGCACCGACCCAGACGCCGATGTCGTGCGCGGGCCGGGGGCCGCGTTTGGCGCCCGCGGCCTGGTAGTAGCGGCCGTCCAGCCGGACCCCACCCCGGGTGTCGGTGTCCCAGATATCGCGGATGATCGTGATGGCCTCGCGGAGCGCCTCGACGCCCTGCCCGGCGGTGAGCCGCCGTCCGCCCATCGCCTCGATACCGTCCCAGAACGCGCCCGCCCCCAGGCCCAGCTCGAAACGTCCGCCGCTGAGCACGTCGAGCGACGCCGCGGCCCGGGCCAGCACCGCCGGCGGGCGCAGGGGCAGGCTCAGCACGTTGCCGCTGACCCGGACGTTCTCGGTGCGGGCGGCCACGTACGACAGCAGCGTCCAGGTGTCCAGGAACGCCGGCTGGTAGGGGTGGTCCTGGAAGGTCACCAGGTCCAGCCCCGCGCGATCGGCCGTGACGGCCAGGTCGACCACCTGACGCGCACCGTGCGCGCTCGGTGTGGCGAAGGTCCCGAACAGCAGGTCGTGTCGGTAGTCGGTCATCAGTACCGTCCCGTCCGACCCGCGCCCGCGGCCTCACGGTCGCTGCGCGGATCGATGTTGAAGTTGTCGCGGAAGAGGTTGTCGGGGTCGTGGCGGCGCTTGAGGTCGCGCAGCCGGGTGAGGACCGACGGCGGGAACGCGTCGTCCAGCCGCTCGGGCCGCCGATCCGTGTCGAAGCTGAGGTACAGGCCGTCGAAGTGCTCGGACAGCGCGTCCCAGCGGGTGTCGAGGTCCGCCTGATCGGCGCCCATGGCGGTGACCTGGAACAGGGGCGTGCGGTGGGCGAACGCCGTCTCGTCGGCCGGGACGTCTGCGATCGCACCACCCATGGGACGCAGCTCGAAGAAGAAGACGCGGCCGCTGCGCAGCAGCTCGGCCGTGTCGTGCGCGTACTCGGGGGTGATGTCCGGCAGGAACGCGGACCGGGAGACGGGTTCGCCCCGCCCCTGGTGACCCTCCGGCCCGACGTCGTGCGCCTGCCCCATGATGTCCTTGTACCGGGTCACGAACACCTCCTGCTGGGCCAGGGCGCCGATGTCCAGGAACGGCGTGAGCCGCTCCACCACCACGGCCGGCTCGGGAGAGTCGACTATCGCGTACAGCTGGATCATTGACTGTCCCTGGCGCGGTCGCCCGGTGACCAGGAAGACCGTCGTGTCGCGGGGAGCCGCGGCCGCGACCTCGCCGAACCGGACGAGCGACCTCTCGATGTCGTCGGTGACCAGCGTGAGCTTCGCCCAGCCGACCTCGCCCACGTCGTAGACCTCGAACTCGAACGCCGTGGCGATGCCGAAGTTCGCGCCGGCCCCGCGCACGGCCCAGAACAGGTCGGGGTTCTCCTGCGCCGAGGCACGCACCTGGGTCCCGTCCGCGAGGACGAGCTCGACCGCCCGCAGGTGGTCGATCGTCAGGCCGTGCTCGCGTCCCAGCAGTCCGATGCCGCCCGCCGTCGCAAGTCCGCCCACGCCGACGCCGCCGTAGTCGCCGGAGCCGAGCGCCCAGCCGTATGGATCGAGCGCCGCAGCGACCTGCTTCCACGTGGCGCCCGGGCCGATCCGGACCAGCCGCCGGTCCCGGTCGAGCACCTCGATCCGGTTCATCCGGCCGACGTCGATCACCACCCCGCCGTCATTGGTCGACCGGCCGCTGACGCCGTGCCCGCCGCTGCGCACACCGAGCGGCAGGTGCGTGTGCCGCCCCGCGAACTCGAGCGCGTCCGCTACCTGTTCCGGGGTCTCGGGGCGCAGCACGATGCCGGGCGCCCCGCCCCGCAGATAGTTCGAGCTCACGGCGAGATACTCGGCGTCGCCCGGTTCGACGACGCCGTCCCGCAGCGACTCGGGCACACCGTCGTAGTCGATGACCTCGCGTCGCATCGCCCGGACGCTCAGGCTGCGCCGCCGGCCGACAGCGGGGCCGCTCGCGGCGACAATCGCCACGAGCCGGGCGACGTCGTCGTACGTGCGCACCGGAACCGCCACCGGCAGTCCTTCGCCGCCGAGGACGGCCAGCTCCTCGGCGCTGGAGCCGGCCGGTGCCTCTACCCAGCCCGTCCGGGTTGCAAGCCGGTTGCCCGCGAGCAGGCCGAGGCTCTGCTCAGCCTGGGCCGCCACGGTGGGATACGCGGCCTCGGGGTCATCCGGGTGCGCGGTCGCGTCCGGCGGGTGCCCGGCTACGGCGATCCCGATGCGTTCGGTGGAGCCCGCGATCCAGATTGCCGTGGTCCAGGGATCGAGCGACCCGGTGGCCCCTGTGCCGTCGGGACCAGGCGCGGCGACGACCACCAGGTCCAGCCCGCCTGCCTCCGCACGCTGCGCGAGCGCGGCCGGAGAGTCCGGCGCGGTAAGCGTCGAGGAATCCAGGACGATCCCCAGCTCGAAGTCCATCTTGATCCGTTCTTTCATGGGCGGTCTGCACGGTCGCGCCTCGGCCGCATACGGCCGGCACGTTCCGTTCCGGACCGCGGTCCGTTTGTTGGTGCCGGTGTAACGGACTATGGTCCGGATATGTTCCCGTCGCCCGTGGCCCCTGCTCGGTTGCCGTGAGCGCGCGCGCCCAGCCATCGCTTCTCCCCCTCGCGGGCCAGCCGCGGCGGGAGCGCGCTGATGCCGTCCGCAACCGCACCCGGCTTCTGGAGGTGGCGGCTCGTCTGGTGGCGCAGCATGGCGCCGCGAACGTCACGATGGACGCCGTGGCGGCCGCCGCAGAGGTCGGCAAGGGAACTGTCTTCCGGCGCTTCGGTGACCGTGCCGGCCTGATGCAGGCTCTGCTCGACCACGCGGGGCGCGCCTTCCAGCAAGCCTTCATCTCCGGCCCCGCTCCGCTCGGACCTGGTGCGCCTCCGGCGGACCGGCTCCGGGCGTTCGGCGCCGCGGCGATCGACCATCAATTGCGGTATCGCGACCTGTACCTCGCGGCGGAACTGCCGCCCGAGCGGCGCTACACCGACGACCCGCCACGAGCCCTCCTTGCCCGCCACGTCGCGGGGCTCCTCTCCGCGGCCGAGACCGAAGGCGATCTCGAGCTGCTCACCGAGGCCCTGCTCGCCTACCTCGACACCGCCCTCATCACCCACCTCCACACCCAGCGCGGCATGGCGGCGGAACGCATCACCGCAGGCTGGTCCCACCTCGTCGACCGGCTGGTGGGCTAGCAGACGCTCGACCCGACGATGCCAGCCCGGCAGGCGTGCGGTGACGACCAGGGTCGCCACCAGGTCGTGTCCGGGATTCGCGGAGCCAGAGGACGATCGCGGCGAGGGTGGTGCGGAGCCTCTGCCGGCGCGACCCTCGGCCGCACATGCAACGTCTGCGCCGCGGCCGGCTGGCGGCCGGCGCCGACCCACGGAAGGTTTGGCGGACGACCCATAGGATCAATCAGATGGCCGTCAGACCACCCCTAGCTGCATGACAGGAGACAGCACGATGACCATGGACGCCCGATACGAAGCTCTCAGAACCGCGCTCGAACAGGACCCCGACCGCGACGTCACCGTGCGTGAAGGAGCCCTCGTGGTCCATCAGACAGCATTCGCGTTCCTTGCGGGCAGCTCGCTCGCTGTCCGTCTGCCCGCCGGCCGCGCGGACGATCTGATCAAGCGTGGGATCGCGGAGCTCCTCAGGCACGACCCCGCCGCCGACTGGGTGACGATCTCGGACCCTGAGGACTGGCCCGAGCTCGCCGCCGAGGCCCACGAGCTCGCCAGCGGCCACCAGCCTGGCAACAGGTCGTGACACAGGTCCGGTGACCGGCAACGGCCACAGGAATCAGAGGCTCATGAGCAGCCGCTCCCGGCGCCGGCCGAGGTCCGCGAGCTGCGCGCCGAGCTCGGCCGTCCGCCGTCCGGTTCGCTGGTCAGTCTGCTCCACGATCCCGAGAGCCTCGTGCACCCGGTCGACGGCGCCGTCGATCCGGTCCATGAAGGTCCGGTTGTTGAATCGGTGGTCGAACAAGAAGTCGAACGCCCCGAGGTAGTCGTCGTCCAGCAGGTGATCGATGCGGTCCTGCTCGACCGCGTCGAACTCGCGCGCGAGCACGCGGAGCGCCGCACCGGCCTTCCGGATCAGGCCGACAGCCTGGTCCATCTCGTCGGCCTTCCGCCCGTCGGAGAGGCGTGCCAGCTGTCGACGTCGCCGAGAGCGTCGAGACCGGCACGCACCCCCGTGAGCTCCCGCTCCCAGCTGTCGACCGTGGTCCGCGCCTCCGCCACGTGAGCCTCGGCGTCGTCCTGCTCGGACCGTCGGGCCGCGCGCCACTCAGCGCGCCGGCCCCGCAGGGCCGCCAGGATCAGCGTGGGGCTCAGGCGCTCGAGCATGCGGACCGCAGCTTCCGCACCAGCGAGTGCCTCCGTCGCGCGGGCCAGCTCGTCCCGGGCCGCGGCGAGCGTCGAGCGCGCCGCGCCGAGGCGCTCCACGAGCTCCCGGTGCTCGACAACCGCCTCCTGTGCCGCCCGCAGCTCCGCCTGGAACTGCCGCCCCTCGACCGACATGGGGCTGAGAGTACGCCGCACCAGATCATGACCGGTACGAAAGCGCCCGCGAGCGCCGCTTCCTCAGCCGGGCGCGAGCGGGCGACCCCGTCTCGTCATGATCGGCCGCTGACGCCATGAGGTTTGGTGCACTACCGAAGTTGGTCGCATCTCAGCGGCCGTACTCCTCGGTCCGGGACGTTCCGCGAACCACCGGGCGGCCCCAACGAAACACAGCCAGTTCTGCACCAACGACCAGTGCGGGACACACGTGCACTGAGCGAGGCTCACCCTCTCAAGGGCGCCGAGCTGCGGTACCGCGACGCTCGGCGCCCTTGAGACAAGTCATGGTCAGGAGCGTCCCGCACGCGAGTGTTACGGACGCCAACCTTGAAGCGCCATGTCGGCCACTTCTTCGAGCTGTTCGCGATCGACATCAGTAGCGGCCTGGACAGCGATGCCAAACGCCACGGACATGACGTACCGGGCGAGCCGCCCGGGGTCCGCGTCGCCCGGAAGGTCACCCTCCTCCACAGCCCGCCGGAAGCGCTCCTCGAGCATCCTGCCGCCTGCCTGCCGCCAGGCCACGAGCACATCATGCGCACCCCGACCTCCTTCACCGGATACGAGCGCAGCTTGCACTCCCAGGCATCCGTGCGGGCTGTCAGGAAGAGTCGTCGCTCGGGCAGCCCCATGAAGCCACGCGTCGACCACCGCCCGTGCGGTGGGCTCCGCCAACGCCCTCGACGCGTAGGACGCGGGTCCGGCGGTGTAAAGGTCCAGGGCCTTTCGGAACAGCTGTTCCTTGTTGCCGAACGCGGCGTACATGCTCGTCTTCGTGATTCCCATGGCGCCGGTCAGGTCCGTGAGACTCGACCCCTCGTAACCGCGTTCCCAGAACACTCGCAACGCGCGGTCCAGGGCAACATCGATGTCGAACTCCCGCGGACGACCCATGACGGCGCTACGCATACCACTCATTCGACGAGCGTACGCCTCGGTACAGATGTGCCGGCCTGGTGACTCCGCCCTCACTCACGGTGACGGGAGGAGCCCTCGTCGACGGCGTGGGCGCCTACTCGGTCTCGGAGCGCGGTCCCGGGACGATGGTGGTGAAGATCTGCCCGAGCCCGTCGGCGCGGGTGACGATCTCGTCCCCCGGCCGGAGATAGACCCCGGCCTCGTGCGCGTCCCGGACGTAGACGTCCAGGGCGGACGCGACGACGCTCTCGGCGTTCGTGCCCAGGCTGGCCGCCCACTCCATGAAGCCCAGGAAACGCTGCCGAGTGTCCGGTGCGCGGTAGACCACACCTTCGGGGGTTCCGCTCTGGATGATCGTGCCCTGCGAGATCACACCGGGCTCGCGGGTCAGCGGGATCTGCTCGCCGTCGCTGTCCCAGGTGCGATCCCCGATGGCGAGGACCTTCTCGATGACGGTCGGGGCGTCCCAGACCATGTCGACGGGGTGGGCGCGCTGGCGCAGGTCGCCGTTGACGAAGAGGTCGAGCTCGAGGTCCTGGTAGTAGGACTGCCAGTCGGCGGGGATGACGAACAGGTCGCCGGTGCTGAGGAACCCGGGCTGGCTCTTCGCGTTCGTGAACCCGGCACCACTGGTGAGGTTGTCCACCTCGATCTGGCTGACGAGCAGTTCGCGGTCGGTCCAGTCGTTGCTGAGCACGAGTCCCATGTGCTCGGGGGTGCCGGTCTCGGCGGTGATGTCGTCCAGCGCGACCAGGCCGAGCTCGACCTCGTAGTCCAGCAGGCCGCCGTCGCCGGCGAGCAGTGGCTCGTTCGAGTCGGTCAGGGCACCGATCTTCGGGAACAGGTAGGGCTCCTCGATGGTCGCTTCCGCCTGGTGCTCGACGTAGTTGGTGCCCGTGCCGATGTGGTCGGAATGTGTGTCGATCGCCGTGAGCACCTCCGACGCGGCGACGGTGACCGGCGTCAGTCCGGTGTCCGTGGCGATTTCCTGGAGCGCCGGATACCCGAGCTCGTTGAAGGCCTCGATCGGTTCGGTGAAGGCAGTGCCGGCCGCCGCGTTGAGGTCGACTCCCGTGATCTCGTTGCCCGAGTACCCGGTGACCGCCAGGATGGTCGGACCCGAGCCGACGTCGACCCGGGCGAAGGTGAGGGCCGTGGCGGGATCGGCGATGTCGACACCCTCCGTGGCGCCCGGCTCGATCTGTTCGGAGTAGACGAGCGGGAACTCGGCGGGGATCGCGCGGACGACGGCGTAGGAGCCGACGGCGGCGACGGCGAGGCCTGCCGCGACGCTGACGCTGATCGTGGCCGCCTTCCGGCGGCGGGACATGGTGCGCATGATGAATCTCCTCGTTCGGGTGGTGCCGCGGTGCGGCGGTGGCCCGAAGGTAGGAAGACATGCCGACGGGGATCATCACCCATCCGGTGCGCGTAGCCCGTACGCCGGTACCGGCCACGCATCGCTCAGGCAGTGTCGCCGGCGAGCCCTGCGGACCCCGGCGTGACCAGACCCGTCTCGTAGCCGAGCATCACCGCGTGCACACGGTCGCGGAGGTGCAGCTTGGACATGATGCGGCTGACGTGGCTCTTGGCGGTCTGCTCCGCCATGTACAGGATCTGGCCGATCTCGGCGTTCGACTTGCCCGTGGCCACGAGCAGGAACACCTCCCGTTCCCGGTCTGTGAGGCTGTTGAACACCGTCATCGGCACCAGGCCGTCAGGCTTCCTCGCGACGAACTGCTCGATCAAGCGCCTGGTGACCTGTGGTGCGAGCAGCGAGTCCCCGCGCGCCACGACCTGGACGGCGGTCGCGAGCTCGCGGACGCCGGCGTCCTTGAGCAGGAACCCGCTGGCCCCTGCCTCCAGGGCCGCGTAGACGTACTCGTCGATGTCGAAGGTGGTCAGCATGATCACCCGGGGGACGTTCGCGGCGCCGGCCGGGCGGGTCAGCCGGCGGGCCGCGTCGATGCCGTTCATCGCCGGCATGCGCACATCCATGAGCACCACGTCAGGGTGGAGCACCCGGTTGCGGGCGATGGCCTCCTCGCCGTCGCCCGCCTCGCCGACGACGGAGATCCCGTCCTCGGCCCCCAGGAGGGCGGTCATGCCGGCCCGGAACATCGGCTGGTCATCGACGACCAGGACGCGAATGGTCATCGTGACTCCTCAGGTTCGACAGTCCGGCCGACGGCCTGTTCGATGATCGCCGACGGCAGGATCGCCTCGACCGAGTACCCGCCGGACCTGTCCGGGCCGGTCTCCAGGCTGCCGCCGAGCAGGCTGACCCGTTCCCGCATCCCGCGAAGACCGTGCCCGCCGCGGTCCGGGCTCGCCGGTGTGTCGCTGCCCTCGGCCGTTGGCGGACCGTTGCGCACGGTGACGTGCAGGGCCGTTCTGCGGACGCCGATCAGCACCTCCGTCGACGCCGAGGGGGCGTGCCGGGCGACGTTGCTCAGCGCTTCCTGCACGATCCGGTAGGCGGTGAGCTGGGCGATCGGTGACGCGGCGGCGGTACCAGGTGCGATGTCGAGCCGTACGGGTATCCCGGCGCGGACGGTCCCTGCCGCGAGGTCGGCGATGTCCTGGATCTGCGGTTGCGGTGCGAGGTCGGCGTGTCCGTCTCCGGGCCGCAGCGCGCCGAGGAGCTGGCGCATCTCGGCGAGCGCGGTGCCGGCCGAGCGGGCGATGTCCTCGAAGTCGCGCTCCACCTCGGGGCGCGTCGGACCGAGCCGGGCCGGCGCGGACAGGGCCTGCATGTGCACCAGGGACATGCTGTGCGCGACGACGTCGTGCAGTTCCCGGGCGATGCGCGCCCGCTCCTCGAACAGGACGCGCTGTGCCTCGGCGTGCTCCACGTCCTTGCGTGCCTTGGCAAGCTCCGCCCGGATTCGATGGCGCTGTCCGACAGCGATCGCGGCGCCGAGCACCAGGAGGGTGTAGCTGGTATAGATCGTGAGGTTCGTGCCCCACTGGTCGGGGTCGGCGTAGCGGTCGGGCGTCAGCACGATGAGCGCCACCAGCATCGCGACGCTCGCCCACCAGGTCCCGAACGACACCGTCCACCGTTCGCGGACACCGAGCAGGAGCACCAGGGCACCAAGGGAGACCAAGCCCGTGATCGGCAGGGGCCACATGTCGGCGTCGCTGTCGCGTGTGACGAGCACCAGTGCCGCGATGGACACGAGGTGCACGGTGGCACCGAGACGCGGCCGCGGAACCGCGAGCACGAGCGACCCGCACTGGACCGTCGCGATGCCGAACGCCACGGCGAGGTCCAGCTCGTAGACCGCCGACGTGTAGGGCACCGCCACCGCGTAGAGCGTGGAGCAGAACAGGGCCACGACGCACCGCGCCCAGAAGGGCAGCGGCGCGCGCCTCATCGTCTCGCTCGGCTGGTCGTGCGGCATGTCCTGAGCGTACGGTTCGCGGTGCGCGCCGGTCCTCACCCCTGGGTTGAGCACTACCCGTACCGCGGTACGGGCCAGCGCTGCCACGCCGTTGTTCGTCGGCAGCGCTCCGGACGCCGGACGGTGGCTACGCGCTGCCGCGCGGAGCCACCGTTGCGTGCCGGACTCAGTCCCTGCCAGGCCGGTGCGAAGAACGCCCGCACGATGCCGTGCCCGTACGGCAGCGGGCGCAGGGCGACCTCCGACTCGACGGCTGTCGCCCCGTGCCTCGCACGGTCACGGTGATGGCCGGGCCGTTCATCGGGTCTGCTCCATCCAGTCGGCGGCGAGGCGGCCGGCGACGGCGGCACCGCGCTCGTTGAGGTGCACGTTGTCGGCGGTGACCTGCAGGCCGTGGCTCGCCGACATCTCGTTGAATGTCTTGCCGAGCAGAAACTTGTCGAACGCGGTCTGGATGATCGGGAACGAGAACTCGGGGGCGTCACCGTCCAGCAGCGGCTCCAGCGACTCGAACAACGGCAGGTAGTCCACCCCGCGCTCCTCAGCCTCGCTCCGGAGCATCGCGTTGTAGGCGCGGACCCGGGTGTTCTGGTCGCTGTCGGGCTGCTCGCCCAGGGGCTGCAGCGACATCACGGCGACGTCCGCCGTGGTCTGCGTGGTCAGCTTGTCCAAGATCTGGGAGATGTTCTCCTGCGACTGCTCGGGGTCGACATCGTTGCGGATGTCGTTGGTGCCGACCAGGGTGATGACCCGCTCGGGGTCCAGCTCGATGACGTCCCGGTCCAGGCGCTCCAGGAGGTCGGCGGCGGTGTGCCCGTTGATACCGGCGTTGACGACGTCGGTGCCTGGCTCGTACAGGCCGCTGACCCAGTCGGCGCTGATGGTGCCCTGCACCGTGCTGGCGCCGGCGACCACCATCAGCGAGGCCGACACCGGAGCGTCGCGAAACGCGTCCGGGCCGTTCGCCGGCTTGAAGACGAAAGCCTTCATCAGTACCGAGACGCTGACGATCAGGGCGGCGACAAGGACCGTCGCGACGACGGCGACCAGGCGCCGGCCCCACCGGCGCCGAGAGCCGCTGGCGGTGGGGACTTCGAGAGAGTCGGGCATGGGAGTTCCTTCCAGGAGTCGAGGTGCCTGCCGGCCACGGCCGGCGCCCGACCGGACAGGCGTCCGGTGGGTGCGCGGACATCGTCAGTGGCCAGATCCCCGTTCGACATCACCCACCGGTACGGACCGAGCCACACCCGCGGTACTCGACCTTCGTCGCTACCAGGCCAGATCCGCTCCCCCGATGCTCCGGGTCCGCGACGAGCGCAAGCGCGCACCCCATGGCACTTAAGTACCGATCGGAATGAAAGTCCGGTGGTCGGTGTTGGCGCGTGTGTCATGGCCACCAACACACGCGCGGCGGCCGGACACACGAGATTCGAACGCTGCCCGCCAGGTGGCACCAGGAAAGGACGCCCATGTCTGACATCGATCTTCGCGAGTTCTACGAGCGCTACATCGAAGCGCTCAACGCCCACCAGTTCGACCGGATGGACGAGTTCATCAACGACAGGGTCACCCTGAACAGCGAGCCCGGCACCAGGGACGACGTGGTCGCCGTCCTGACCGGGGACGCAGAGGCCGTGCCCGACTTCCACTGGGAGCTGCAGGAGCTCGCGTTCGACGGCGACCGGATCGGCGCCCGCCTGATCAACACCGGCACCCCTGTCAAGGAGTGGCTCGGCGTCACCCCCACCGGGGCATCGTTCGAGATCGTCGAGTACGCCATCTACCAGGTGCGCGACGGACGGTTCGTGCACATGTCCGCACTGCACGACGCCGAGGTGCTGCGCCGACAGCTCGCCGGATGACCTGACCTCCAGACCGGCCCGAGCATGCGCCGGCCATTCCAGGGCACGCGGCGCCTTGCCAGGCGGAACCCGCTCGGCGCAGGTACTCGGTCAGCACTGGAGCTGACGCCGGTCGCATTCCGTCAGTACGGAGGGTGGCGGCCTCGTCCCGAACGGCTTGCCAGGACGAGGCCGCCACTCTTCGCCGGCGTGTCCTGCGGCGTACGCGTCGCGCCCAAGCAGTTCTCCTGGGCGACCACGGCGAGAAGGCCGTCGATGTGGCCGACGCTGATCGTTCTGTCGCTACCGCCCGAGGTGGCACTACGGCTGGAGCTGCTGAAGCTTGAAGCGGGATGCCATATGGCCGTCCAGACACCACACAGGGTCGGTGAGGACAGGCGACCCGGACTGTGGGTCACGGCCTCACGGAGCCGAGCAGCGCGGCCTCAGCCCGTCGATGACGAGACCGAACATGCGATCGAGCTGGGCGTTCTGCTCGGGCGCGCCGGCCACGGAAAGCACTCCGGCGAGCATGCCTCCGACGTCGACAGGGTCGACGTCGCCGCGAAGCTCGCCCGCCGCGGCGCCGGCCTCGAGCATCATGCCCAGGACTCCCTGGACCTCATCGCAGACCGGACCCGTCCCGAAGCGCCCGGAAGCGCTCATCGCGACCAGGGCTTCGCAGATGCCCCGCCGCTCACCCGCCCACTCGGCGAAGCGCAGCATCCACGCGTGCAGGGCCTGCACGGGCTGCTCCTCGGCCAGCAAGGTCAGCGCGTCATCGCGCAGGGAGCGGACCTGGTCGCGATAGACCTCTTCGACCAGATCCTCGCGTGTGGGGAAGTGCCGGTAGAGGGTGCCGCTCCCCACTCCCGCACGCCGGGCGATCGCGTCCAGCGAGACCGCCTGCCCCGAGGCGAAGACCTCGGCCGCCGTGACGATCAGGCGCTCGCGGTTGCGTCGGGCGTCCGCGCGCAGAGGGGTTGCTTGGGGTGTCATGACCTTCGCGTCCTGAGGTGTCGGGGCGAGCCAGCAGTGAAACGGGGACGTCTCCACTTGAGTGTACAGTGCGGTAAGCGGAGACCTCCCCGCTTGGTGACGACGTCACCCCGGCTCACTCCAGGAAAGGCACACCATGCCCGTAGCACTCATCACCGGCGGCACCACCGGGATCGGGAGGGCGACCGCCGAGCTCCTCCACGCCCGCGGCTACCGAGTCGCAGTCACCGGACAGAACCCTGACTCGCTCGCGCGAGCGAGCCGTGAGCTTCCCGACGACGTGCTCGTCGTCCGGTCCGACGCACGCGTCCTGACCGACGCCGACGCCGTCGTGGCGACGGTGGCCGAGCATCTCGGACCCATCGACGTGCTGTTCCTCAACGCCGGGATCTTTCGGCTCGCACCCGTCGCCGACGTGACCGAGGAATCGTTCGACGAGCACGTCGACGTCAACTTCAAGGGCCAGTACTTCACCCTCCAGAAGGCCCTTCCGCTCATGAACGACGGCGGATCGATAGTCCTCACCGTGGGGGTCGGGTCCCGTCGTGGCAGCCCCGGCGCCGCCCTGGGGGCGGCGACGCGCGGTGCGCTGCTCGCGATGCTGCCCTCGCTCGCACTCGAGCTCGCGCCGCGCAGGATCCGGGTCAACGCCGTGAGCCCCGGGGCAACGGACACCCCGCTGTTCGACAAGCTGGGAGTTCCTGAGAGCGGCAGGGCCGCCATGCGCGCGAGCATCCCGTTCGAGCGCTTCGGATCCAGCCAGGAGGTCGCGGAGGCGGTCGCCTTCCTCGCCTCGGACGCCGCGAGCTACGTCACCGGCCAGGACCTCGCCGTGGCCGGCGGGTACGGGCTCCGCGCCTGACTCCTGGCGCGCACCAGGCCACATCCATCCTCAGCAACACCATCGCAGGAGAACACCATGACACTCACGCTCGACACCTACCGACAGCTGGGCCGTTCCGGCCTGCGCGTCTCGCCGCTCGCGCTCGGGGCCGCCACCTTCGGCAACGACTGGGGCTGGGGTGCGGAACAGGACGAGGCGCGGAGGCTGTTCGACCTCTACGTCGAGCACGGCGGCAACTTCGTCGACACCGCGGTGACCTACACCGACGGCACGTCGGAGCGCATGCTCGGAGAGTTCGCGCGGGGCAGGCGAGACAGCCTGGTCCTGGCCACGAAGTACAGCACGCTGCGCAGCCCGCACGACCCGAACTCCGGCGGCACCAGCCGGAAGAGCCTCTTCGGGGCGGTCGAGACCAGCCTGCGGCAGCTGAACACCGACTACATCGACCTGCTCTACCTGCACGTGTGGGACCCGGCCACACCCGTCGAGGAGGTCCTGCGCGGGCTGAACGACCTGGTCCAGCAGGGCAAGGTCCTCTACGTGGCCATCTCCAACACGCCGGCCTGGCAGATCTCCCGCATGCAGACGATCGCCGACCTGCGCGGCTGGTCGCCGCTGGCCGCGCTGCAGCTGGAGTACAGCCTGGTGGAGCGCACCGGGGAGCGTGACCTCATCCCCATGGCTCAGGAGCTGGGGCTGGGGACCGTCCTGTGGTCACCGCTCGCCGGAGGCGTGCTCACCGGCAAGTACAGCCGCCAGGACCTGACCACCGCGCCGTCCGGCACGGGCGAGAGCGTCCGCAAGAGCTTCAACCTCGCCCTCGGCGGAGTGACCGAGCGCAACCTCGCGATCGTGGACACGGTCAAGGAGGTCGCCGGCGAGCTGGGCCGCACGCCCGCCCAGGTCGGCCTCGCCTGGGCCCTGCAGCAGCCGGGCGTGACGGCACCGATCATCGGGGCTCGAACGTCCGAGCAGCTGCAGGAGAACCTCGGTGCCCTGGACGTCGACCTCGACCCGTCCCACCTGGCACGCCTGGACGAGGTCAGCGCGATCGAGCCCGGCTTCCCCCACGCCATGCTCGCGAGCGAGCACATCCGGGCCCAGACCCGCGGCGACCTGAAGATCCAGGCCCGCCGCTGACGGCCGCGCCGCACCCACTGATGCGGCATGCACCCCACCGCCGTCGCGGTGCACCGGCGGCGTGATTCCGTGCCAAGATGGGTCCGCGGTAGTAGACGTACTCGTACGTCTACTACCGCGGGACGAGGGGACGCGCCCTCGCTCCCCGGCACATACCGCTCACCCTCCAGGAGATGCTCCAATGACCACGACGGACACTCGTTCCACAGACATCGAGGAGCTGCTGACCGCAGCCCGGTCGGCGGTACCGGTTCTCGCCACCCATGCGGGCCGCGCGGACCACGACCGACGGCTACCCGCCGAGAGCATCACCGCGCTGCGGGACGCGGGCGCGTTCGCGCTGGCCACGCCGACTCGGTTCGGGGGCCTGGAGGCGGACCTCCCGACCACCGTCCGCGTGATCTCCGAGCTGGGCCGCGGCTGCCCGTCCTCGGCGTGGCTGGCCGCGGTGAACGCCGAGGCACAGGCGGCCTTCACGCCGCTCATGTCCGACGAGGTGCTCACGGAGTTCTACGCCGACCCTGACACGCGGCTGTGCGGTGCGGGGAACCCGCCCGGCCGCGGGCAGCGAGTCGCCGGGGGCGTCCGCGTCTCCGGCCGGTGGCCTTACGCCTCCGGCAGCGAGGACGCGCGGTGGGCCATCGCTCCGGTCCTGGTGAGCGCCGAAGACGGGCGCCCCGAACTCGTCATGGTCCTCGCGCCGACGTCGGACCTGGAGGTCGATCGCACCTGGCAGACCGCGGGCATGCGCGGCACGGCCAGCCACACGCTCGTGGCCGACGAGGTGTTCGTTCCCCAGGCACACGTTCTCCCGGTGCCCACGGGCCCGAACGGCGCACCGGACCTGTTCGCCGGACGGTCTGCGCGTCCCCTCGGCGGTGGCGTCACGCTCCTCGCGTCGCTGGTCGGAGCCGCTCGCGGGGCACTGGACGCCGTCGGCGCCGTGCTCCACGAGCGCAGGCCGCCGATGTCGCAGCACGACAGCCTGGCGGCCTCACCCGGCGCCCGGCAGTGGTTCGCGGAGGCCACCCACCTGATCGAGAGCGCTCAGCGTGACCTGGTGCTGCTCGCCGCGGAGATCGAGCAGCTGGTCGCCGAGCCCACGCTCGCCGACCGGACCACCACAGACCTGCGCATGCGGCTGAGCTCGGTGGTCCGGCGGTGCCAGGAGGGGGTGAACCTGCTGCTGGACCTGAACGGAACCTCTGGCTTCGCGCTCGACAACGCACTGCAGCGCTTCTGGCGTGACCTGCATGTCGGCAGTCGCCACGTGCAGTTCACCACCTACCTCGCGGTGGAGCGCCACGCCGAGCAGCTGGCGATGCCGGCTCAGGCCACGACAGGCGCGGTGAACGTGCGCCGGTAGGAACCGGGCGCCACGCCGAGCGTGGCGTGGAAGTGCTTGCGGAGCAGTGTTCCGCTGCCGAACCCGGCGGCGGTGGCGATGTGGTCGACGGTCAGGTCCGATGTCTCGAGCAGGCGTCGCGCCCTGTCCACCCGGCGCTGGATCAGCCACTGCGCCGGGCTCTCGCCGACCTCGGCGCGGAAGCGGCGGGAGAAGGTTCGCACGCTCATGTTCGCGTGCCGGGCCAGATCGGGCAGGCCGATCGGCTCGTCGAGGTGGGCCAGTGCCCAGGCGCGCGCCCCCGCGGTCGACGAGTCCGAGTCGATGGGCAGCGGGTGCTCGATGAACTGGGCCTGGCCACCGTCCCGCCAGGGGGCGACGACGCATCGCCGTGCCGCACCGTTGGCGACCTCGGCACCGTGGTCGCGCCGGACGAGGTGCAGACAGAGGTCGATCCCGGCAGCGCCGCCGGCAGAGGTCAGCACCTGCCCGTTGTCGACGAACAGCACGTCGGGGTCAACCGACACCCGTGGGAAGAGATCGGTGAGCGCCTGGCACAGCGTCCAGTGGGTCGTGGCGGTCCGACCGTCGAGCAGACCGGCCGCCGCGAGCACGAACGCCGAGGTGCAGAGGCTGACGACGCGACTGGAGGGCCGGACGAGACGGAGCGCGCCAAGGATCTCGTCCGGCAGCGTACCGGTCGCCAGCAGCTCGGACGTCGGCTCCTGCGTCGCGATCACCACCGTGTCCGCCCGGGCGAGCAGCCCCTCGTCGTGCTCCACGGCGATGACGAAGTCCTGGCTGGTGCGCACCGGGCGCCCGCCGAGCGAGCACGTGGACACGCTGTAGAGGTTCTTGCCGTCCGCGTCGCGAGCCTCTCGGAACACCCGGGCCGGGATCCCCAGGTCGAACGGGATCACCCCGTCGAGGGCGAGAACGGCTACCTGGTGAGTCATGGCCCGAATGTTACGTCCGATGTCCTTCTGGCTACTACCCCGCGCTCTCGGGCCAGCCGATGCTGAACGCATGCCTACACAGATCAGCACCATGCGCGCAGTCGTCCAGCATCGTCTCGGTGGCAGCGAGGTCCTCGCGGTCGAGACGGTGCCGCGGCCCGTGCCTCTGCCCACCGAAGTTCTCGTCCGTGTCCACGCGGCAGGGGTGAACCCCGTCGACTGGAAGACCCGGGAGGGACATGGCATGGCCGGCGTCCTCGGCGAGCCGCCGTTCGTCGTCGGCTGGGACGTGGCCGGGGTCGTCGAGGAGGTCGGGTTCGGGGTCACGACCCTGGCCGTCGGGGACCGGGTCTACGGCATGCCATGGTTCCCGCGCGCGGCAGGCGCGTACGCCGAGTACGTCACCGCGCCGGCGCGACAGTTCACGCACGCACCGACCTCGCTGAGCGCCGTGCAGGCCGCGGCCGTGCCGCTCGCGGCCCTCACGGCGTGGCAGGTACTGGTCGACACCCTGCACGTACAGCCGGGGCACCGGGTCCTGATCACGGCCGGCGCCGGAGGGGTGGGGCACTTCGCGGTCCAGTTCGCCCGCCACCTCGGCGCGCACGTGGTGGCGACCGCGAGCGCGGCGAACCACGAGTGGCTGCGTGAGCTCGGCGCCGACGAGGTCGTGGACTACCACGACGCCGGGTACGAGACCCGGATCAAGGACCTCGACGCGATCGTCGAGCTGGTCGGCGGCGACGAGGGCCCGCGGCTGGTCGCCGGCCTCCGCCCGGGCGGCACCATCGCCGCCGTGCCCGGCGGGGTGTCCGAGGAGCTCGCCGCCGCGGTCACGGACGTCCACGGCCACGCGTCCGCGTTCCTCGTCGAGCCGGACGCCGCGGCACTCGCGCGCATCGCCGAGCTGATCGATGCCGGCGAGGTGCGGGTCGAGGTGGCTCGGACCTTCCCCCTCGAGGAGGCCGGCCGAGCGCACGAGCTCGGCGAGACGAACCGCACCCGCGGCAAGATCGTCCTGACCCTCGACGCCTGAGGAGACGCCGTCACCGGCCACGCCGCCCGAGAGGCGCCCCTGCCGAGCACCAGGCTCGAGCGCGGCAGGGGCGCCCTCGGTCATGCTGCTCCGCCCAGGTCGATGCCGTTCGTGAGCGCGTGCGGATCGGCTGCCGGAACGGGCAGACGTGTCAGCGGCTGGTCGTGTCGATGACGATCTTGCCGCGTACACCGCCCTGTTCAAGGCGCCGGTGCGCGGCCGCGATCTCGCGCATGGGGAGCACGTCGTGGACGACCGGGTGGATCGAACCAGACTCGACGAGCCCTGTCAGGCGCTCGAGGTCGGTCGGAGTCGGGTCGTTGCTGAACGTTGTCAGCCGTGTTCTCCTGTCGAGCCCGCCGATGCCAACGGCAAGCGCGGAGCGGATGGGCCGTCGTGGGTCGAGGGCGAGCGCCACCATGACGCCCCCCGGAACAAGGAGTCGGCGGAAAGCCCGGAGCTCGGTGCCGACCAGGTCGACGATGACGTCGAACGCGGCGAGGTCTTCGGGTCCGGTCGTTCGGTAGTCGACGGCCTCGTCCGCGCCCAGACCGCGGATCCACTCGACGTTGTCGGCCGCGACGAGGGCTGTGACGTGTGCGCCGATCGCTGCGCCGAGCTGTACGGCGACGACACCGACACCGCCGGATCCCCCTCGCACGAGGAGCCGCTGACCTGGACGGAGGTCGGCCGTCACGGTGAGTGCGTGCAGCGCGGTCGTCCCGGAGGCCGCGAGCGCAGCCGCTTCCACCTCGGAGACGGTGCTCGGGGCAGTCGCCACGCGCCGCTCGGGAACGACGACCCGCTCGGCGACGGCGCCGAACGTACCGTGCGGGACCAGGCCCCACACCGTGTCGCCGACCGACACCCGTTTCACGTCCTGTCCGATCGCCGTCACCGTGCCCGCGAAGTCCACCCCGCTGCCTGCGGGCATCCGCTGGCGGAGTACCCGCCGGAGGTGACCGGCGCGGACCGGCAGCTCGCCGCCACCGACGCTCGCACCACCGACGGCGACCTCCACTTCTCCTCGGCCCACCTGCGGGACCTCGACGTCAACTTCACGGAGGACCTCCGCCGGCCCGTAGGCCTCGTACCGGACAGCGCGCATCGTCTCTTCTTTCTCACTCGATCACTGTGGTCACTGGACTACCCGGGGCCCGCGTGCCCTCCCTGGTCGGGACGCGCCCGCTGTCACGCCGGCGGCTCTCCGACGTCGCACACGGAGCGCACCGCCCGATCACCGCGCGTCATCCGTCGAACGGCCCTTCTCCGCCCGGGTGGGGGTCGACGACTCCGGCAGGGCGATCGCACGGAAGACACGGTCCGGGTCGAAGCGACGCTTCGCGGTGAGCAGCCGCTCGGCGTTGGGACCGTAGGCATGCGCGATCTGCGGGGCGTCGTCCGGCCCGAGCAGGTTGGGGTAACCGCCGGGCAACGACT
The DNA here is from genome assembly GCF_044746965.1 of Promicromonospora sp. NPDC090134. NCBI lineage: Bacteria > Bacillati > Actinomycetota > Actinomycetes > Micrococcales > Promicromonosporaceae > Promicromonospora > Promicromonospora sp. NPDC090134. Next base: position 331,283 of record NZ_JBIVCZ010000003.1, read on the forward strand.
CAGGCTCGAGCGCCCGGGACACGTCGTCGGCCCAGGCGCGATGCTCCGCCGCCCGGGTGTCCGCGGGCTCCCAGATGGCGATGGTCTCGACCATGAGATGTGGGGTGCGGATGCCGAACACGGTCTCCGTCACGGGAACTTGCGCTGCCGCTCCGTGCAGGCTGTGCACCGACACGGCCGAGGCGGGCGACGTCAGGGTCGACCCTGCGAGGTGCAACGCGCCGCCGACCCCTGAGGTGAGCGACGGTACCGACCGCGTACGGATCGCGACGTGCCGACCGAAGGGGAACTGCGCGTCGATCGCACCGAGCATCGCGGGCAAGGTGGTGGTGCTGACCTGGGAGACGAGCGGGGTGCCAAGGGCTTCGAGCCGCGCCAGCGCACGTTCTCCCGCGGCGGCGTCTCCGCTCCAGGTGGGCGAGACGAGGACCACCGGCGCTCCGTCAGGACCTCCGAGCACACCGAACTGCGTGGTCAGCTCGTCCGGGCTCTCCGCAAGGAGATCGGAGAGCCCGGGCAGCACGGTCTGCGCCTGCGTCCACGGGAAGAGCATCAGGCCGGACATCAGTGCGGGTACGGCATGGAGCCGCACGCGCATGGAGGTGACCACGCCAAAGTTGCCCCCGCCGCCGCGCAGGGCCCAGAACAGCTCCGGCTCATGATCGGCGTCCGCGGTGACGACGGAACCGTCGGCCAGCACCACCTCCGCCGACAGCACGTTGTCCAGGGCAAGCCCGAACCGGCCGCTGAGCGGTCCGTAGCCGCCGCCGAGCGTCAGGCCGACCATGCCCACGGAACCGGTCGTACCGGTCACGGGCACCAGGTCGAAGGCCGCGGCCGCCGCGGCGACGTCGGCCGCCGTGGCCCCTCCCGACACCTCCGCGACCTTCGCCGCCGCGTTCACCGTCACTCGGCGCAGACCGGAGAGATCGATGGTCAGGCCGCCGTCGCTCAGCGCCCTGCCCGCCCAGTCATGACCGCCCCCGCGCACGGACAGCGGCACTCCGGTCTCCCGGGCTGCCAGCACCGCGGCGGCGACGTCGGACACGTCGGCGCACCGGACGACGACGCTCGGCCGGGCCGACACCGCGCCGTTCCAGATGTGCCGCGCCGCGTCATGGTCCGGGCCGGTGGTGGCCACCGTCCCGACCCGGACGGTTCGCCGGAGGATCTCGACGAGTCGGTCGATCTGCTGAGCGGTCGGTGCTGGCATGGGTTCCTCTTTCATCGCGTCTGGGTGCGGGTGACGCCGCACGCCGGGGCGTCCCGATCGGGGTGCACGCCCCTGGCAATGTAGACTGACTAGTACGTCTACTGCACGGTACACAGCGCCCGCCACATCACGCAACCGGGCGATGTGCGCTTGGCGTAGGCTGATTTCCCACGCCATCCGGTATCTAGACGGGAGCAGGTCAGCGAGATGAGCACCACGACATCGACTTCGACCGCGCCGCGGAGCGCCGCCCACACCGGCGCCCTTGCGCCCCGTGAACGCATCCTCGAGGCAGCGACCGTGCTTTTCTATGCGCACGGGATCCGTGCGGTCAGCGCCGACAAGATCATCGACCGCGCCGGGATCACGAAGGTCACCTTCTATCGCCACTTCCACACCAAGGACGATCTCGTCGTCGCCTACCTGGAGCGCCAGGCGGCCCGGGAACGCGGCGCGCTCGACGACATCCGAAACGCTGCCGCCGATGCGGCCGAGGCGTTCCGGTCCTTCGCCGAGCTGATCGGTACCGCGAGCTGCCAGCCAGGTTTCCGGGGCTGTGCCTTCATCAACGCTGCCGCCGAGTACGCCGACGCGGACAGCGCGGTGCGGAAGGTGGTCGCCGACCACCGCGCCTGGTACCGGGCGACGTTCGCCGAGCTGCTCGGTCAGCTCGGCGTGACCGACACCGACGACGCGTCCGACGAGGTGCTCATGCTGCGTGACGGCGCCATGGTGGCCGGCTACCTCGGCGAGGCACCCCGGGTCGCCAGGGCGCTGTCCGCGGCCATCTTCGCCGTCGCGAGCACGCACGGCGCCGCCATCACCAGGTAGCCCGCCGCCCGCACACCGTCGAGGTCGCACCCTGCAGCGCCTGTCCGTGCAGCTCGTCCAGGCCGTAGCCGACACCGGCCTCCAGCTCGGCACGCGCGAGCGAGTGCTCGCAGAGCCCCGTGAGTCGTCGTAGCTCCTCGGTCGCCGCCAGATGCTCGACGAGCTCGACAGTCATCCGATCCAGCTCCGGCCGGACCTCAGCGGCCAGATCGGGGTGCCGGGTCGGCGCCAGCCCGGGATTCCGCGTCCACAGGTCGTGCAGGCCGCGCTGGATGAACTTGCTCGCCTCGATCTGTGCCCGGAAGAACTCGAGCGCCTCCTGCCTGTCGACACCCGCCACCTCGGCACGGGCCACCGCATCGTCCAGCACTCGCCGTTCCCGCTCAGGCTCCTCGATCGGGGAATCGGTACCGAACTTGGCGGCAGCCACCTGGTCGGCAAGCAGGACCCGTCGGGCCGAGAGCCCGACCAAGGGGATCAGCTCGTCGGGCAGCGCGCGTGACTGAGTGGGCATGGTCTCCTTCTCCTCTACCAGCGATTCCAGTGGCTGAAGTTCCTGTCATCGGCGCGCGAGGCCGGCTTGAACTCGGTGCCGATCGTGTAGGCGACAGGGATCAGCGCGACCTGGACGGTGGTATCGAACGGGAGGCCGAGCAGATCGGCCATCTCCCGCTCATAGGTGAGGTGAGCGACGGTCCACGCCGTTCCCAGGCCCCGTTCCCGCGCAGCGAGCATGAAGCTCCAGGTTGCGGGAACGACCGAGCCCCAGTTGTGCGCCTGCCCGCGGATCGAGCTGAGCTCCTCGCGGCGAGCGACCCGCACCACCGGGATCATCAGCACCGGCACCTCGTGCAGATGCTGGATCAGGTGGCCGAGACTGCCCCGGATCCGCCCCCACTCCGACGAGGCAAAGCTCATCCGGGTCGGAAGTGGAGCGGAGCTGTGCTCGTCGGGCGCGCCGGCCATGAGCCCGGCGCGCCAGATGTCGGCCACCTTCCTCTTCGTCGCCTGGTCGTCGATGAAGACGAAGTCCCACTGCTGCTGGTTGCGGCCGGTCGGTGCCTGGGTGGCGACCTTCACGGCCTCCTGGATCAGCTCCCGCGGAACAGGCCGGGTCAGGTCCAGGCGCCGGCGGACCGCGCGCGTGGTGGTGAGCACCTCATCGGCGGTGAGGCCGAGGGACCGGTGGTCCGGACTGCTGCTGTTCACGCTCTGCTCGCTCTCCACGTTGAAACATCGTGACGGTCGACGCCTAGATAGACTGACTAGTCACTCTACTCGTCGTGACGGTACACATCACCCGTTGCCCGGCGCAACTACGCTCCCCCTCGACCGAGGCCGCCTCCCGCTCAGGAGGCCGTCCGCACGCGAAGGGTCACGATCTGGAACGGGCGGACCTCCAGGGTGATCGGCTCCCCGCTCCGCCAGGTCGGCTCGCCCAGGTCTCGCTCGAGAACGTCGGTCCGCGACGCCGAGGAGTACGGCGCGTTCAGCCCGACCGTGACCGCCGTCCGGGCGCCCTGCGCCTCGTAGAGGCGGACGACGAGGTCGCCCGAACGGTCCTCCGCCAGCTTGACCGACTCCACGAGGACGGAGGGCGACGAGACCGTCACGATCGGCTCGACGGCGTGGCCGGAGCCTCCGCGCACGACGCGGGGCGGGAGGTTGAGGCGGTAGCCGGCCGCCGCCGCGTCGAGCATCGTCCCCGCGGGACCGATGGTGGTGCGGAAGACGTGGGCCCCCTGGTCGGCGTCGGGGTCCGGGAACTTCGGCGCGCGCAGCAGGGACTGGCGGATCAGGGTGGTCGTCCCGCCGTCGTCGCGCGTCGAGCGGGTCACGTCGTGCCCGTAGGTGGACGCGTTGGCCACGACCACACCGAAGCCGGGCTCTCCGGCGTGCACCCAGCGGTGGGCGACCGTCTCGAACCTCGCCACGTCCCACGAGGTGTTCGCGAAGGTCGGACGCATCACGTGCCCGAACTGGATCTCGGAGGCGAAGTGGTCGGCACGCACGTCCACGGGGAAGGCGAGCTTGAGCAGCTTCTCCTGCTCGTGCCAGTCGACGGCCGTCTCGATCTGCAGCTCGCCGCCGTCGACGGCCAGCCGGTAGCGCTGGACGATCGTGGAGCCGCCGTGGGTGTGCGTCACGGTCAGGGCGTCCTCGACGACCTGGACCGACTCCGGCGCGCGCAGCTCGGTGACGACGTTGGCGTAGGTGCGGTCGATGTCCCACGCCTCGAACATGTTCGGGCGGTCCCGGAAGACCTGCAGCAGTGCCGCCTGCTCGCCGGCCGGGATCAGGTCGCGGCCCGACGGGACGTCGACCAGCGAGATCAGCAGTCCCGTCGCGTCGAAGGACGCGGAGATCCGCGCGTTCTCGATGCGGTAGCCGCCGGCGACGGCGGCCGGCGGGACGTTCGCCGGCGCGCCCGGCTCGGGCGGGGCAGTGACGGACGCGCTCAACGGCGCCACGTCCCCCTCCGCGACCGGCGCCGCGTTGAAGACGACCGTCGCGTCCCCGTCGCCGGCAAGCGCGTGCTGGGCGGTCGCGATGAGGCCCTCCAGCTCCTCGCCGACCCGCCGGTAAGCCTCCTCGGCCTCCTCGTGGACCCATGCGATCGCCGAGCCGGGGAGGATGTCGTGGAACTGCTGCAGCAGCACCGTCTGCCAGATCGCGTCGAGCCGCTCATAGGGGTAGTCGAGCAGGCCGCGGACGGCGGCCGTCGCGCTCCACAGCTCGGCCTCCCGCAGGAGGTGCTCGCTGCGCCGGTTGCCGCGCTTGGTCCTGGCCTGGGAGGTGTAGGTGCCACGGTGGGTCTCGAGGTACATCTCCCCCGTCCAGACCGCGGGACGTGCCAGGTTCGCCTTCGCCTCGGCGAAGAAGTCGCCCGGCGACCCGAGCGTCACCCGGGGAGAGCCTTCGAGGTCCCGGGTGCGGTGCGCGGCGGCGATCATCTCGCGGGTCGGCCCGCCGCCGCCGTCGGACCAGCCGAACAGGGTGACGGAGGTGTTCGACGTCGCCTTCTCGGTGTGCTGCCGCTGCGCCTTGGCGAGGTCGGCGGCGCCGAGGTCCGAGCCGTAGGTGTCGTTCGGCGGGAAGTGCGTGAAGAGCCGGGTGCCGTCCAGGCCCTCCCAGAGGAAGGTGTGGTGCGGCATCCGGTTGGTGTCGTTCCAGGACATCTTCTGCGTGAGGAAGCTGTCGGTCCCGGCGGAGCGGGCGATCTGCGGGAAGGCCGCGGTGAACCCGAAGGAGTCAGGCAGCCACGCCTCGCGCGAGAGGGTCCCGAACTCACGGAGGAAGAACCCCTGCCCGTGCACGAACTGGCGCACCAGCGCCTCGCCGCCCGGCATGTTGGTGTCGCTCTCGACCCACATGCCACCCACCGGGACGAACCGGCCCTCGGCGACCCGCTCGCGGATGCGCTCGAACAGCCCCGGGTAGTACTCCTTCACCCACGCGAGCTGCTGCGCGCTCGAGCAGGCGAAGACGAAGTCGGGGTCGACGTCCATCAGGTCCAGGACGTTGGAGAACGTGCGTGCGGTCTTGCGCACCGTCTCGCGCGTGGGCCACAACCAGGCGGAGTCGAGGTGCGCATGGCCGACCGCCACGATCGAGTGCGCGGTCGCGGAGGCGGGCACGTCGAGGACGGCCGCGAGCTCCCGCCGGGCCGCCGCCACGCTCGCGGCGACAGCGTCCGGGTCGATCGCGTCGCACATCCTCTCCAGCGCCCCGAGGATCTCTGCCCGGCGCGGGAGCGTCGGCTCGAGCTCGCGCACCAGCCCCGTCAGCGCGGCGACGTCGGCCAGCAGCGCGTCCACCTCCAGATCGCGCTCGACGAGCACGACGTCGCGCAGCGTGTAGACGGGCTCGGAGCCGGCCGTCGACCTGTGGCCCAGGCGCGCGATGTGCGAGGTGCCGGCGGGCAGGAAGGTCCCGGGGAGCGCCGCCGCCATCCCTGCCGCCGGGGTGGGCGGTGCCGAGGCGAAGAAGTGCTCGAGCATGTTGGGGTTCGAGGCCGCCTCCACGAAGAGGTCGACCGAGTCGCCGTCGACGTCGACGACGTGGTTGAACGGCTCGACGCCCTTGACGATCGTTCCGTCCGGCCGGTACAGGAGGCCCTCGGCCTGGAAGGCGGGCATCAGACGCGAGAACCCGAGGTCGACGAAGAGCTGCACGGCCGTGCCCGGCCGCCGCCAGCCGTCCGGCACGGAGCCGGTGACGTGGAACCACGTGGTCCCCCAGGGCTTGCTCCAGGCCTGGCCGACCTCGAACGGCGTGAACTCGTGCCGCACGGCCTCCGCGAAGGGCACGGGCTCGTCGGGCACCTCCCACGCCGTGATGCGGACGGGTGCCCTGCGTGGGAAGAGGGCGGGTACCAGGAGGTCGCGGACGGTGTTGTTGACCCGGTGCTCGACCTGGACGGCGTTGTCGTTCATGAGGGCACCGTAACAGAAAAGCTCCACGTGGAACTTTTTGCGCTGATAGGTTGAGGCCCGGCCAACATGGAGGTAGGACGTGTCGCAGAGCGAGCGCGCCGAGGCGCCCGAGAGCGCGGAGCCAGGGAGCACATCACGGCCGCGCGGCCGGTATCCGAAGGGGATCCTGCGGCGGCAGCAGATCCTCGACCGCACCATCGACGTGTTCGCCGAGCTGGGGTCCGAGGGCACCAGCCTGCGCGCCATCGGCGAGGCGATCGGCGTGAGCCACGCCGCCCTGCGCCGGTACTTCGAGACCCGCGAGGAGCTCTTCCTCGAGGTGCTCCGCGAGAAGGACCGCCAGGCCCTGGCCGACGCCCGCGAGAGCGGAGCCGCCCCGACCGACTTCACCGCACACCTCGAGGCCTACGCCCGGCGCACGCCGGGCCTCATGGCACTGCGGCACAGCATGGTGGCCCGGGCACTGGAGTCCGGCAACGAGCACTCCCGCACGTTCTTCGTCGAGCGGTACCGGTCATTGCGCGACGAGGCGCTGGCGATCCTGCGGCTCGCCCAGGCCGCGGGCACCGTGCGGTCCGACATCTCGCCACAGGTGGCGGCCTCCCTGGTGATCGCCGCCATGGACGGGCTCTCGACGCAGTGGCTGCTCGACCCGGACGTCGACATGCTCCAGGGGATGACGCTCCTGGAGGAGCTCCTCCGGTCGACCGAGGGATAGCGCCGGACGGGGCACGAAACACGGAAGAGAGGCGGACCACAAAAAGTTCCACGCGGAACTTTTTGGTGTTACGTTGACTCCTGCCCGGGCACCGCAGCCCGGAATGCTCGCAGAGAGAAGCCGACGTGGACGCCAACCCCCATCCCGTGCCCACCGACGCCGGCCCGACGGCCGTCGCCGCTCCCCCGACCCCGAACGGCGGCGCCGAAGAACGGCGCTCGCGCTATCCCCAGGTCGCGATACCGCTCGCCATCCTGGGCTTCTCGATCGCCCTCGTCCCGCCTCTCGTCGTCACGATCGCACTGCGGCTGCGCGAGCTGGACATGGACGGCGCCGCCGCCGACCTGGGCCTGATCCTCGGGGTCGGTGCGGTCTTCTCGCTGATCGCCAACCCCCTGGCCGGACGCTTCTCGGACCGCACGACCAGCCGCCTCGGCATGCGCAAGCCCTGGATCTTCTCCGGAGCCGCAGTGGGCTACACCGGGATCGCCGTCATCGCCTTCGCCCCGAACGTGCCCCTCGTGCTCGTCGGCTGGAGCATCGCGCAGGTCGGCCTGAACTTCGCGCTCGCGGCCCTGGTGGCCATGCTCCCGGACCAGGTCGGGCCCGAGCGGCGCGGGCGGACGGCGTCGTTCATCAGCCTGGCGCAGAACGTCGGCGGCGTCGCCGCGACCTTCCTCGTGCAGCTCTTCCCGTCCGGGCTCGTGCAGTACCTGGTGCCCAGCCTGATCGGTGTCGTGCTGATGGTCGTCATGGTGGCCCCCGTCAAGGACCGCGTGCGGACGGAACGCACCCGGGAGCCGTTCGGCCTGCGGTCCCTCCTCGGCTCGTTCGTCTTCGACCCGCGCAAGAACCCGGACTTCGGCTGGGCGTGGCTGACGCGGTTCTTCCTGACCACCACGCAGTTCACCGCGACCAGCTATCTCACGTACTTCCTCATCGCCCAGTTCGGGGTGTCCGACGCCGAGGCGCCCACGCTGGTCTTCCAGGCGATCCTCGCCAACGCGGTCGGCATCGTCCTCGTCGCGCCGCTGCTCGGCTGGCTCTCCGACCGGCTCCGCCGCCGCAAGCCGTTCGTGATCATCTCCTCGGCCATCGCCATCGTCGGGCTGATGGTGATCGCGCTCGCGCCGTCGATCGAGGTCGTGCTCCTCGGCGAGCTCGTGCTCGGCGCGGGACTGGGCGCGTTCTTCGCCGTCGAGCTGGCCCTGATCGCCGACGTGCTGCCCAGCTCGGACACCGCGGGCAAGGACCTGGGCGTCGCCAACCTCGCGCAGTCCCTCCCGCAGTCGCTCATCCCGGTCGCGGCGCCCGGCCTCATCGCCGCCTTCGGGTACCCGGGTCTCTTCCTCACCGGTGCCCTTCTCGGGGTCCTCGGCGCGGTCAGCGTCACGCGTGTCCGGAAGGTCCGCTGACCCGGACGCCGCCAGCGTGTTCCCGCCGCGGGCGGACCGGTCCGTCCGGAGACGATCCAGCAACGGACAGACCGGTCCGTCCAGGGCAGGGCGGTCCCGGGGCTACGACGGAACGATCCGCTCCCCGTCGACGTAGACCTCCAGGTCGGGGCTCTTCTCGGGCCAGAAGCAGACCAGCCCCGCGACCCCTGCCGCCTCGCGCAGCGGGGTCTCGTACCCCCAGGCCGCGTCGTGGACCTTGAGGCCGCCGGCGGTCACGGACCAGTACCGCGCGGTCCCCTTGTACGGGCAGTAGCTCACGGCGTCGGTCGGGCTCAGCAGGTCCATGCGCACGTCGACCCGCGGCAGGTAGTACCGGGGCACCAGCCCGGTCTCGGTCAGGATCACCGGGCGGTGCGAGTCGGCGACGACCTCACCGTTCGCCACCACCCGCACGTGGCGGCTGGAGTGCAGGGTGTCGACCCGTACGTACGGGCTGCGCCCGTGGAAGTGGATCACCTCGTCCTCCTCGAGCCAGGTGTCCATGGCCGACCAGGTCAGCGTGTACGAGCTGCGCATGCCTTCGGTCGGCGCCTCGGGAAACCGCTGGGCGGCGCGCCTCAGGACGCGGTCGCCGAGCACGACGTCGAACAGCTCGCTCGGCCCGAGCACGCGCGAGCGCTCGCCCTCTCCGGCCGGGCGCAGCTCCGCCCTGACGTCCTCGGGCGCGAAGAAGTACCGGGGGGCGTACGAGTACTCCCACACCAGCAGCGGCACCACGGCGTCGGCGACTGTCTCGCCTGCGCTGAGGGCGCGAATCCGGGTCAGGCCGCGCTGGACCGTTCCTGGCTGGATCGCGAACGGGTTCTGCACGATGTCGGGCACTGCGTCGCCTCTCGATGTCGGTCGCGTCACGCGACCGCACAAGCACGGCCACTGACGCCTCACCCAGACACCAACCCGACAAACCACCCCAATATTTCACCCGGCCCGTGGTGCGAGCAGCGCCTGGGTGGGTCAGCGCGGATCAGTCGAGGTGCCGCAGCTCCGGCCACAGGGCGTCCCAGCCGTCCGCCGGGCCGCGGCACTCCAGGATCGACACGCCCTGTTCCTCGTTGTCGACGCCCACGCCGTTGTCGAGCCGCCCCCGGACCGCGCACTCCTCGAACCGGCTGTCCCACGCGCCGGGGGCCTCGGTCAGGACCAGCGCGACTGTCGAGGACGCCGGGGGCGGTCCGTACTCCCACAGCTCGTTGTGCCCCGAGTACACGGCGGGCAACCCGAGCTCGGGACCGTACCGGTCCACGGCCCCCGCCTCGCCGTAGTTCTGCGTGAGGACGACCGTCCGGTCGCGGTCCTCCGCGGGGAGCGCCACGTACACGTCGGCGACCTGCCGTACGTACTCGGGCCAGCCGACGGCGTCCTGCGCCGAGGAGTTGATGTCGGCGACCGGCGTGCTGCCCAGCACCGCCACCGGTACCAGCGGCAGGCTGATGACCAGGCAGATCGCCGCGTTCAGCGCCACCGTCACGACGACCGCCCGCCGCCAGGCGGTCCCGGCCCAGTCCACGATCGGCACGCAGCCCGCGGCGAACAGCACCGACAGCAGGCCCGTCGCGTAGTACGTCTGGGACCCGGCCACGTAGGTGAACGCGAGCAGCACGGGGTACGCGACCACCAGGAAGCGCAGCAGGGGCCGGCGGCGCCACAACCACACCAGCCCCACGAGCCACACCAGGGTCAGCGGCACGCCGAGCGTGAGCAGCTGGAACAGCCACATCTCGGAGCGCACGTCGGCGGCGTTGTTCTCGCCCAGCGCCGCACCCATCGCGAGCTGCGGCCAGCCGTTCGTGGCCTGGAAGACCAGGTTCGGCAGGCCCACGAGGAGTGCGACGACGGCGCCGGCCCACGGCCAGGGCGTCGCCAGCGGCCACCGGTCCGGGGCTGCGGACCGGCGCAGCATCCGCCACGGCCAGCCGACGACCAGCCCCACCAGGATCCCGCCGAGGAGCGCCACCACCAGCAGCTTGTTGTACAGCGCGACGCCCGTGACCAGCCCCGCGGCGAGCCACCAGCGGGGGTCCCGCTGCACGGCCCGGATCACGCACAGCAGGACCGCCGGCCACATGACCAGGTCCAGGCTCGAGGTGAGCAGCGTGTGCCCGAACGCCACGGGGATCGCCGCCGTCCCGTAACCCCAGGCGGCCAGCGCCTGCGCTCCCCCGCGCCCACCCAGCTCACGGGCGACGAGCGCGATCACGACGATCGCGGCCAGGTGCGCGAGCGTAGCCGGGATGCGCATGACGAGCAGCGTGTCGCCGAACAGCTCGGCGAAGGTCCGCGCCAGCCACGGCGTCAGGGGCGGCTGGTCCACGTATCCCCAGCCCGGCTCCAGCATGCGGAAGTACAGCTCGTCCCGGTGATATCCGTACCGGGTGCTGGTCGCGGTCAGCAGCACGCCGAGCACCAGCACCGCGGCGCCTACCGGACGCCACGCCACGTCGGGCCGCGGGCCGGAGGGCCGGACCTCGGCGGGGTACGCCGGGCCGGGGAGCGGGTCGGGTGGTGCGGACGCGTCCGCCATGGTCCGGAGCGTACCGACGGCGCCGGGCGGCGCGCCAGGAAATGGCGCGCGCAGGGCCGGTCCAACCGGGCGTCAGAGGCCGAGGTCCACCGCCGCGGCCGCCACCCACGCGGCCAGCACCACCAGCACGAGCACGACGTCCCCCCGGCCGATCGGGACGGGACGCCACACGGTGCGCGGGCCCTCGCCGAGGCCCCGGGACTCCAGCGCCAGCGCGATGCGTTCGGCCGACCGGATCGAGGTGACCAGCAGCGCGAAGGCGGCCCGCCCGGCGTCGGGCAGGCCGAATCGAGGACGCCCGCGTCGCAGGGGCGCACGCACCGCCTGCGCCGCCCGGACGGTGGCCCACCGCGCGGGCATCGCCGCGAGCATGCGGTGGCCCGCCAGCACCGGGTAGGCGTACCGGGGGCTGAGGCGGGCGTGCTGCACCAGGCTCACCATCAGGTCGCGGGGCGGCGTGGAGGCCAGGAACCCGATCGTGAGCACGCCGATGACGAGGCCGCGCAGCGCGAGGGCGACGCCGACCGTCAGTCCCTCGACGCTGACGGGCGTTCCCGGGACGAGCGGTGTGCCCGGCCGGCTGAGGCCGTTGACGGCGACCAGCCCCAGACCGAACAGGACGAACGGGACCTGGCCCAGCACCAGGGTGCGCGGCGGGACGCGGGCGGCGGCCCCGACCGCGACGACCGCGAGCGCGTAGAGGCCCAGCAGCGGGCGCGGGTCGAGGAAGCCGAGGGTGGCGAGCGAGGCGGCCAGCAGGATCGCCGCCTTGACCGTCGGGTTGCGGCGGCCCAGGTAGGGGGTGGCGGCCGTCATGCGGCCACGCCCAGGGTCAGGGCGGCGGCGTCCATGGCTCGCAGCACCTCGACCAGCTCCCGGCCGTCGCGCACCTCGTGCGCCAGCCGGCGCAGCAGGGCGGGTGGGCGCAGGCCCGCGCGCGCGAGCAGCGCCTCGTCGCGGAGCAGGTCGAGCGGAGCCGTGTCGGCCAGCAGGGTGCCGTCCGCGAGCACGAGGACGCGGTCGGCGTAGCCCGCGACGGCGCGCAGGTCGTGGCTGGAGAACAGGACGCCGCGGCCGTCCGCCGCGGCGTCGCGCAGCGCCCGGAGCACGCTCACCGAGGCGTGCCGGTCCAGGCTGAAGCCGGGCTCGTCGGCGAGCAGGAACGGGTGCTCGTGCACGAGCATCGCGGCGAGGCTCAGGCGGCGCTTCTGCCCGCCGGAGAGCCGGTAGGGGTTGTGGTCGGCGAGGCGGGTGAGCCCGAAGCGGGCCAGGGCCTGCTCCACCCGGGGCGCGGCGTCGGGCGGCAGGCCGTGCGCCACCTCCTGGCGCACCGTCGTCGCGGTGAGCTGGTGCTCCGGGTTCTGGAACACGAGCCCGGCCCGGGGGCCGTGCACGCTGCCGGCGGCCGGCCGGTCGAGGCCCGCGAGGCAGGTCAGCAGCGTGGACTTGCCGCTGCCGTTGGCCCCGACCAGCGCCGTGGTGGTCCCCGGGTGGAGCTCCAGGTCGACCCCGCGCAGCACCGCGCGGCGTCGGGCCCGGGGGCCGCGCGCCACGGACAGGCCGCGGGCGCGCAGGGTGGGGCCGTCGGGCTGGAGCGGTGCTCCGCCGTCGGGCATCGCGGGTGAACCGGGCGCGGGCCGGGCTCCCGGCGCGGCGTCGTCCCGGCCGAGCTCCCGCAGCAGGCGGGCCGCCAGGGACTCGCCGGCGAGGGGTCGCCCCAGGAGTGCCCGCAGCTCCAGGTCGAGCGGGAGCCAGCAGCCCTCGCCGACCAGGTCCCGGAGCATCGGCACGGTGAGGTCGGCGACGGCGACGTCGTGCCGGACCCGCCCGTCGGCGCCGAGCACGATCCAGCGCTCCGGGAGGGCATCGGCCCCGGCGTCACCCGCCAGCTCGTCGAGCCGGTGCTCCACGAGCACCCAGGCGGCCCCGGTCGTGCGCCGGACGTCGTCGAGCGCGCGCCGCACGGCGTCGATCCCGTCGGCGTCGAGCATGGAGGTCGGCTCGTCGAGCAGCAGCAGGACGGGTGAGGGCGCGATCGCCGCGGCGAGCGCCACGCGCTGCAGCTCCCCGCCCGACAGCTCCGCCGTCGCCCGCCCGGCCAGGGCCGCCGCCCCGGCCCGATCGAGCGCCGTGCGCACGAGCGGGCCGATCGCGGCCGGGTCGACGGCGAGATTCTCCAGCGGGAACGCGACCTCGTCGAGCACGTCGGGGAGGCAGACCCCCGACTCCGGGTCCTGGGCCACGACGCCCACGACGTCGGCGAGCCCCGCGATCCCGGTACCGGCCACGGACCGGCCGGCGACGCTCACCGCGCCCTCCACCTGCGCGTGGACCGCGTGCGGGACCGCGCCGTGCAGCAGCCGGAGCAGCGTCGACTTGCCGGAACCCGACGGGCCGAGCACGAGCACGCTCTGCCCTGCGTCGATGCGCAGATCGACGGGTCCCACCCCGTCGCCGGTGCCGTAGACCGCCTCCAGGCCGGTGGCCTCGACGACGGCGTCAGCGGTCACGGCGCACCACGGGCCCGCGGAGCGCGGCGTCCGCCCGGCCGATGGCGAACTCGTCGAGCACGCCGGTGCCGTACAGGCGGTCGACGATCACCTTGGCGAGCAGGCCGCCCAGCAGGAGACCGGAGACGAGCTGCATTCCCAGGCGCAGCGCCAGGATGTCCTGTCCGTACCAGCCGAACCGGAACGCGGACCACACGAAGACCAGGCCCGCGCCCAGCAGGCCCGACACCGCGTACACCCCCCACCCGAACCGGCGGTAGCGGGTCAGCGCGAACGGGAGCTCGCTGCCCGCGCCCTGGATCGCCGCGGCCACCAGCAGGAGCGGCCCGACCGGGGAGCCCAGGAACACCACCTCGACGACGGACGCGATCACCTCGGCGATGATGCCCACGAACGGCTTGCGGATGATCGCGACCGCGATCGGCGCCACCAGGAGCCAGCCGCCCAGCAGCACGTGCTGGGCCAGGTCTCCGGCCGGTCCCATCGCCACGGCGAGCCCGTTCCACGCCTGCACGAGCGCCCAGTACAGGAAGCCGAACACCACGCCGAGCATCACCATGAGCACGATGTCGCGCAGCGGCAGCCGCGCCCGGCGGCGCGTCGTCGGCTCACTCACCGGTGCCGCCCGCGGTGTGGCTCGGGCTGTTCACGGAGAGGGTGAGGTGGCTGGTGACGTGCTGCACCGTGCGGCCCGCGAGGACCCAGCCGGCGAAGGCGCTGGCGAGGACGCGGCCGGCGTCGCCCTCCAGGCGGGTGACGAAGTGCTGCGAGCCGCGGAACGTCCCGTTGTCCTTGGCCAGCTCGATGGCGGCGTAGATGTCGCGCATGTGGTCCGGCGTCACGTCCGCGCGGACGTCGTCGGCCAGCGGGTACAGCGCCCACTCGGCCGAGACGAGCCGGCCGGTGTCCCTCCCCCGGGGCACCTCGGTGACCCGCGGGCCGGCCCCGCCGGGCAGGTCGCAGGCCACCTCGCCCGGGCAGCCCCGGGACAGGTGCACGGTGATCGCCGCGTGCCTGCCCGACGCCGCGATCCCGGCCGTCAGGTCGGTCACGTACCGCAGCAGGTCGGCCTCGGCGCCGCCCACATACGTGCTCACGTCGCCGGTCTCGACGACCAGCCCCGTGGTGTCGGCCTGCCGCAGCGCGCCCAGGATCACGTCGACGTAGTCGTCCGACATCACCGCCGCGGTGATCCGCGCGCCGACGCCGAAGCGCATCGGGTCGCCGCGCAGCTCGGCGGTCTCGTCGGTCGCGGTGGCGTGGTCCGCCATCAGGTCCTCCCCTGTCCGTCGGATATCCGTCGGGCACGGGAGGACGGGACCGGTACGGCCGCGTCCTGAGGTCGCTTCCTGCGCCGGCATGATCCGGATCAGGTTCAACGGTCGGAGTTCGATTACTCCCTCTCAGCCCGGCATACCGGACTCCCGTGCTCGGCGCCCACCATAACAGCGCGCACCACACCACCTGGACATTCCGGCCACGCCCATCCCGGTGTCCGAATAGTGAGAGCAATCGCCCAGGCCCTGGTCAAGCCCGGGACTCGCGCCTATACCTCGCCGTCGTCAGGAGACCCGGCCCCGACGATCGGACGCCCTCATGCCCCTCCGCACACCCGCCAGAGCGGCCTCGCGCCGCCCGACGAACCACCGCACCGCGACCTCGGCCACGTCCTCGGCCACGGCACCGACCCGCGGCGCCCGCGCCGCCGCCGCCGTCGCCCTCGTGCTGCTCACCTCCGGCTGCGCCGTCGGAGCGCAGGCCGACGACGACGGCGCGGGCAACCTCTCCCCCGATGCCGCACTGCCCGCCGAGGTGCCCGCGGGTACCACGCTCGCGATCGGCGACCCCACGACGCAGAAGGCCTTCGAGCTGGCCGGCGACGAGATCGACTCGGACTTCGACTTCGAGATCGAGTGGGCCAACGTCTCCGGCGGCCCGCAGACCATCGAGGCGTTCAACGCGGGGGTGCTGGACATCGGCGCGGTCGCCGAGATCCCGCCGATCCACGCGGCCTGGACCGGGCTCGACGTGCAGATCTACGCCTCGCAGTACCGGGAGGACTGGGCGGAGCACCCCGTCTACGAGCTCGCCGGCGCTCCCGGCGTCGAGCTCGACGACCTGTCGGACCTGCGCGGCAAGCGGATCGCGTTCAGCCCCGGGCAGGCCCAGGGCGCGCTCGTCCTGAAGTCCCTGCGGTCGGCGGGGCTCGGTCAGGACGACGTGGAGCTGGTCGAGCTGCCGTCCACCGGCGACGTGTACCCCACCGCGCTGGCCGCCGGTGAGGTCGACGTCGCCCCGGTCGGCGGCACCGCGTTGCTGCGCTACCTCGACAAGTACGCGGCGGACGGAGCGACGTCCCTGCGCCACGGTCTGCGGGACGACCCGAGCCACCTCTACGGTCCGACCGACGTCGTGCGCGACCCCGCCAAGGCAGCCGCGCTGCGCCAGTACGTCACCGCCTGGGCCCAGGCGCGGGTCTGGATCTACGAGAACCCCGAGATCTGGAAGGAGGGGTACTACGTCGAGGACCAGGGGCTGACCGAGGCCGACGCGCAGTACCTCATCGACACCGCGGCCCGGCCCGAGATCCCGTCGGACCTCACCGACGGGATCGAGCGCACCCAGGACACGATCGACCTGCTCGCCGGCGAGCTCGACCGGCCTGCGCTGCGGGCCACCGACCTCTTCGACGAGCGGTTCGGTCCCGTCGCCGGCGAGGCCGCCGAGCAGGCCTGGAGCACGTCGTGACCGCCGTCGTCCAGGCCCGCCCGGCCGCGGCCCCCGGGCGCCGGGCGATCGAGCCGGGGGCTGACGTCCGCCCGGGGATCCGCCGCCTCGGTCTGCGCAAGCCGGTGCCGCTGGCCGCCGGCGCAGGTATCGCGCTGCTCCTGGCGGTCTGGGCCGCCGGCTCGGCCACCGGGCTCATCGACCCGCGGGTGCTCTCGGCCCCGTGGACGGTGGTGACCACCGGCGTCGGCCTCGCGGTCGACGGCAACCTCGTGGAGAACCTGGGCGTCTCGCTGGCCCGGGCCGCCCAAGGCCTCCTCTGGGGAGTGCTGGTGGGGGTCGTCCTCGCCCTGCTCTCGGGCCTGAGCCGCATCGGTGAGGCGCTGCTCGACGGGCCGATCCAGGTCAAGCGCGCCGTCCCGAACCTCGCCCTGCTGCCGCTGCTCATCCTGTGGTTCGGGATCGGCGAGGAGATGAAGGTCATCACGATCGCGCTCGGCGTGTTCATCCCGATCTACCTCCATACCCACAACGGGCTGCGGTCGATCGACAAACGGTACGTCGAGCTCGCCGAGACCCTCCGCCTGGGGCGCCGGCAGTTCGTCACGCGCGTGGTCCTGCCCGGCGCGCTGCCCGGGTTCCTGCTGGGCCTGCGCTTCGCGGTGACGGGCTCGCTGCTCGCGCTCGTCGTGGTCGAGCAGGTCAACGGCACCGCCGGCATCGGCTACATGATGGAGCTCGCGCGCACCTACGGGCAGACCGAGGTCATCGTCGTGGGCCTCGTGGTCTACGGCGTCCTGGGCTACACCGCGGACTGGTCCGTCCGCCTGCTGCAGAGGAGGGCGCTGACATGGCGACGCACGCTGGAGGACTGACCGCGACTGCCGGGCAGCCCGCCGAGGCGGGACGCCCCGCCGTCGTCGTGCGCGGCCTGGTGCGGACCTACGGGACGCCCGCCGGCGTGCTCGACGGGCTCGACCTGGAGATCGCCGCGGGCGAGTTCGTCGCGATCCTCGGCCGGTCCGGGTCCGGCAAGAGCACGCTGCTGCGGGCGCTCGCCGGGCTCGACCACGACGTGCGCGGATCGGGCGAGGTCCAGGTGCCCCGCAACGTCTCCGTCGTCTTCCAGGACTCCCGGCTGCTGCCCTGGGCACGGGTGCTCGACAACGTCGTGCTGGGCCACGAGGCCCCGCCGGCCGAGGCCCGCGCGGCCGGGCGTGGCGCGCTGGCCGAGGTGGGGCTCGCCGGGCGCGAGCGGGCCTGGCCGAACGAGCTGTCCGGCGGTGAGCAGCAGCGCGTGTCGCTGGCCAGGTCGCTGGCCCGCAGCCCGGAGCTCCTGCTCGCCGACGAGCCGTTCGGCGCCCTGGACGCGCTGACCCGGCTCCGCATGCACGACCTGCTGCGCGACCTGCTGCGGCGGCACCGGCCCACCGTCCTCATGGTCACGCACGACGTCGACGAGGCGATCGTGCTGGCCGACCGGGTGGTCGTCCTCGACGCCGGACGCATCGTGCTGGAACGCCGGACCCCGTCGGCGGGGACACCCGGCGACGTCGGACACGAACCACGCGACGACGCCCACGACCCGCACCGCGCGCTGCGCGCCGAGCTGCTCGACGCGCTCGGCCTGGACCGAGAGGACACCCCATGACCGCGAACCACCGCCCCGGACGACTCAACCTCAACGCGTTCCTCATGAGCAGCGGGCACCACGAGGCGTCCTGGCGCCTGCCGGAGAGCAGCCCCGACGCCACCGGTCACGACATCGCCCACCTGCGCCGCCTCGCGCGGATCGCCGAGGAGGGCCGGCTCGACTCGATCTTCTTCGCGGACGGGCCGGGCCTGCAGGGCGACGTCGGACGGCGTCCCTCCGGCACGCTCGACCCGCTCATCGTGCTCACGGCCATCGCGGCGGCCACCGAGCGGATCGGGCTCATCGCGACGGCGTCGACCACCTACAACTCGCCGTACAACCTGGCGCGGCGGTTCGCCTCGATCGACCACGTGTCCGCGGGTCGCGCGGGCTGGAACGTGGTGACGACGGCGGGCCCGGAGATCGCCAAGAACTTCGGCCTGGACGACCAGCCCGCGCACGCCGAGCGCTACGCGCGGGCAGCCGAGTTCCTCGACGTCGCCTACAAGCTCTGGGACTCGTGGGAGGACGACGCGATCGTGGCCGACAAGGCCGCGGGCATCTGGGCCGACGGCACCAAGATCCACCCGCCGGAGCACGCCGGCCGGTACTTCTCGGTGGCGGGCGCGCTCAACGTGCCGCGGTCGCCGCAGGGCCGGCCGCTGATCGTGCAGGCCGGGTCGTCCGAGGACGGCAAGGACCTGGCGGCGCGGCACGCGGAGGCCGTCTTCACCGCCCACCAGACCCTCGGCGACGCCCAGGCGTTCTACCGGGACCTCAAGGCCCGCGCGGTCGCAGCGGGGCGGGACGCCGACGGCGTGCGCATCCTGCCCGGCATCGTGCCGGTGATCGGCGCGACCGAGGCCGAGGCCCACGCCAAGGAACGGGAGCTGGACGAGCTCATTCGGCCCGAGTTCGCGCAGCGCCAGCTCGCGCGCACCCTGCGGCTGGCGCCCGAGGACCTGCCGCTGGACCGCGAGCTGCCGGCCGACCTGCCCGACGAGGACGAGATCGAGGGCGCCAAGAGCCGCTACACGCTGATCGTGCAGCTCGCCCGCCGCGAGCGGCTGACGGTGCGGCAGCTCATCGGCCGGCTCGGCGGCGGACGCGGGCACCGCACGTTCGCGGGTACCCCGGAGCAGGTCGCCGACGCGCTGCAGGAGTGGTACGACGCCGAGGCCGCCGACGGGTTCAACATCATGCCCGCCGCGCTGCCGTCCGGGCTGGAGCAGTTCACCAGCCACGTGCTGCCGATCCTGCGCGAGCGGGGGCTCTTCCGCGGCGAGTACGAGGGCACCACGCTGCGCGAGCACTACGGGCTGGACCGGCCGGCCAACCGGTACGCCGCGCTGAGCACCACGACGGGAGCCTGACATGGCCGACGACATCCTCTGGTACATCCCCAACCAGACGCACCCCGGCCACCGCGGGGACGACGCGACCCACGGGCACAACAGTCTCGACACGCTGACCGAGCACGCCACCCAGCTCGAGAAGCACGGCTGGGACGGCGCCCTGCTGGGCACGAGCTGGGGGCGCCCGGACACGTTCACCGTGGCCACCGCCCTGGCCGCCCGGACCACGACCTTCGAGCCGCTGATCGCCGTGCGGCCGGGGTACTGGCGCCCGGCGCACCTGGCCTCGGCGGCGGCCACGCTGGACCACCTCTCGGGCGGCCGCGTGCGGATCAACATCGTCTCGGGCCAGGACCACCTGGCCGCGTACGGCGACGCCGAGGGCGACCAGGCGCACCGCTACGCGCGCACCCGGGAGTTCCTGCAGATCGTGCGGCGGCTCTGGACGCAGGAGTCGGTCACCTACGCCGGCGAGCACTTCCAGGTCACCGACTCCACGCTGGACCTGCGCCCGGTGGCCCGGCCCGGCCGCCCCCACCCGCGGCTCTATTTCGGCGGCGCGTCGGCGGCGGCGGAGCGGGTCGCCGCCACGGAGGCGGACGTGCAGCTCTTCTGGGGCGAACCCCTGGACGGCATCGCGGAACGGATCGACCGCCTGCGCACCCTGGAGGCCGAGCTCGGGCGCGAGCACGCGCCCCTGGAGTTCGGGCTGCGCATCACGACGTTCGTCCGCGACACCACCGAGGAGGCGTGGGCCGATGCCGAGGCGAAGGTCGCACAGCTGGGCGCGCGGGCGAACCACGAGCAGCCGGGCGGCCGCCCGTGGGGCAGGGCGTCCGCCGTCGGACAGCGCCGGCTGCTGGACCTGGCGGAGCGGGGCGACGTGCTGGACGACATCCTCTACACGGCGCCCGGGCGCGCCGGTGGCGGGGGCGCCGGGACGACCTGGCTGGTCGGGACGGCGCAGGAGGTCGCCGCCGCGCTGCGGAAGTACGAACGGCTCGGCGTGACCCACTTCGTGCTGTCGGACACCCCGTACCTGCCCGAGATCGAGCGGCAGGGCAGGGAGCTGGTGCCCCTGCTCCGCGGCGAGCGGGAGCCCTGACCGACCGGTTCACCGCTCACGCCGCGGACTCGTTCAGGAGATCGGCGCCGAGGAGTTCATCCCCTGGCACATCGGCGCCGTCACCTGACGCGCCGCCTCCGCGACGCGTCCTCGGGCGGCTGCGTCCGCGCACACCACGGTTCCTCCGTGCGCGCCACACCCGGGATCCTCCGAGGTGGCGCTACCGTACGGGTGCCTGTCTGGCAACGTCGACGCCGACCCGAAACGGAGCTCCTGTGGCACGAGGCACCGGCATCCCCCGCCGCACCGGCGCGCTGCTCGCCGCGACGGGGGTCGCGGCGAGCGTCCTGGCCGGGTGCGGGACCTCGCCCGTCACCGGCGCGGCGGCCGACCTGTCCCCGGACGCGGTCTCCGCCGCGCTCCAGGAGGGCGGCGACCTGCTGGTGTGGGCCTGGGAGCCCACGCTGGACCAGGTCGTCGAGAGCTTCGAGGCCGAGTACCCGAACGTCGACGTGGAGCTGGCGAACGTCGGAACGGGCAACGACCACTACGTGGTGCTGCAGAACGCGATCAGTGCGGGCTCGGGCGTGCCCGACGTCGCGCAGGTCGAGTACTACGCCCTGCCGCAGTTCTCCATCGCGGGGTCGCTCGCGGACCTCGCGCCCCTCGGCGCGAGCGGGCTCGACGGCACCTACTCCCCCGGGACCTGGGGTTCGGTGACCGACGGCGACGCCGTGTACGGCCTGCCGATGGACTCCGGCCCGATGGCGCTGTTCTACAACGCGCGGACCTTCGAGGAGGCCGGCGCCGAGGTACCGGCGACCTGGGACGAGTTCGTCGAGGCGGCACGGAAGATCCACGCGCACGACAGCGACACCTACCTCATCGCGGACGACGGCAACGCCGGGTTCGCGACGTCGATGGTCTGGCAGGCGGGCGGGACGCCGTTCACCGTCGACGGGACCACGGTGACCGTCGACCTTGCCGACGAGGGCTCGGCCCGGTTCGCCGGGATGTGGCAGCAGCTCCTGGACGAGGACCTCGTGGCGAAGGTCCCGGAGTGGTCGGACGAGTGGTTCCAACGACTCGGCGACGGGTCGATCGCAGCGCTGGTGACGGGCGCCTGGATGCCCGCGAACCTGGAGTCCGGCGCACCCGGGGCCTCGGGCGACTGGCGCGTCGCGCCCATGCCGCAGTGGACGGCGGGCGCCACCGAGACGGCCGAGAACGGCGGCTCCGCGCTGTCTGTCACCGAGGCCAGCACCCAGAAGGCCCTGGCCTACGGCTTCCTGCAGTACGCGAACGCCGGCGACGGCGTGCAGGTGCGGCTCGACCACGGGAACTTCCCGGCCACGACGGCGGACCTCACCAGTCCCGAGTTCCTGGGCAAGGAGCCGGAGTACTTCGGCGGCCAGAAGATCAACGAGGTGCTCTCCGCGTCGGCCACCGGCGTCGTCCCCGGCTGGCAGTACCTGCCGTACCAGGTCTACGCGAACAGCGTGTTCCCCGACACCGTCGGCCAGGCGTACACCGGCTCGACGCCGTTGGCCGACGGCCTCGGCGCCTGGCAGGACTCGATCGTCAAGTACGGCAACGAGCAGGGCTTCACCGTCTCCGGATCGTGAGCAGTACAGGCACGTCCGGTCGGGCTCGACGGCACGACCTCGGTCGTCGCCGTCGAGCCCGACCATGCGCCCATCGCTGAGCCAGACGAGCGTGACAGCCCCCGTCCCCCCGCCTCACCGGTGATATCTGCCAGGTCGCATGCGCACGGCCGATGGTTGGACTTTCTACCGGATCTCCACGTCGAGGAAGAGGCCGGTGATCTTGCCGCCGGTCGCTTCGATCACGGCGCCGAAGAACGCGCCGCCCTCGGGTGACGCCGTGGCCGCCGAGGCCTCGTCATAGCCGTCGAAGAACAAGTCGAGGGTGCGGTAGGCCGGCGTCGGCGTGCCGTCCTCCTTGGGCCAGACCCGGCTCGACTCCAGGCGCCGCAACCCAGGGAGGGCGCGCGCCTTGTCGAGCACGTCCGGCAGGACGGCCTCGAAGGCGTCGGGAGAGTCGAGGTTGTCGATGATGATCTCAACCTTGGTAGCCATGATGCTTCCTTTCTCGTAGTGAGCCCTGTAGCCATCGGATCACCCCGCGACTCCAGTAGACTGACTAGTCACTCTACTACCGGCTGAGCCATGTTGGGAAGTGGGACCATGCCGAGTCCGGGAGATCAACGACTCTGCCACCTCGCCGAGATCCTGGCGCGACCGAGCACAGCAGTTGCTGCCAGGATCGGCCGATCCTGGCAGCAACTGCTGTGGTCAACGTCGTTTCGAGGCGGCGGCAGGTTGTTGTGGACTCCGCTGTCCGGAGCTAGCCGAGCACCAGGTCACGCAGCGCGGCATCCGAGGCTCCTTGGGCGTCCCGGTCGTACGTCGAGCTGAACGCCATGATCTCCTCCGTCCCCGTGACCTCCGCCAGCCGGCCGAGGTGGCTGCGCACCGTGTCCGGCGACCCGACGGCGCCCTGCGCAAGGTGCGCCTCGACGCGGTCGCGCAGCTGGTGGGTCCAGGGCCGGTCGCGGATCGCCTCGACCGGCTCCAGCGGGCCGAACTCGCCCGTCTGCCGGGACCGGGCCATCGCCCACGCCTCCGGCAGGGCCAGCTCGCGCGCCTCGGCGTCCGTGTCCGCGACGAGGACGTCGAGCGAGACCGTCACCGACGGCTCCGGCGCGCGGGGCGAGGGGCGGAACTCCCTGCGGTACGCCGCGAGTGCTTCCGGCAGCGCGGGGCTGTCGAGCACCGGTCCGCCGATGACCACCGGCAGCCCGAGCCCGGCGGCGACGGCCAGCCCCCGCCCGGTGGCGAGCACGTAGACCGGGACGATGCGTGCGGCGGCGGGCCGGGCGGTGATCGCCGCGGTGCCGTCGAGATGGTCGCGCAGCTCCTCGATGTCCTCCGGGAAGGTGTCCGGGGCGTCGGACCCGTGCCGGAGCGCCCGGCGAACGGGTGCCGTGAAGCCGAGGGTGCGTCCGACGCCGAGATCCACCCGGTCCGGGTAGAGGGCGTCGAGCATGAGGAACTGCTCGGCCACGACCAGCGGCTGGTGGTGCGGCAGCATCACGCCGCCCGACCCGATCCTGATCCTGCTGGTGCGGGCACCGAGGGCGCCGAGCAGCACCGGCGGCGACGCCGAGGCGATCCCCGGCACGGCGTGGTGCTCGGCGACCCAGAAGCGGTGGTAGCCCAGCCGCTCGGCCGCCATCGCCCGCTCGACGGTGTGGCCCAGCGCGGCGGCATCGGAATATCCGGCTCGGGTGCGGGAACGGTCCAGGAGGGAGAGCCTCACACGAGCCCTCAACAGCGGCGGGACCCGGGCACTTCCCGCGCCGAGGGGTTGCCGCCGCCGCGGGTGATGCGGCGGCAACCCCGCCCCGGCTACGGCTGCGGACGCGTGGGCCGCGTCGCCGTCACCGGCAGCTCGCCCCGCAGCATGCGACCCCCGTCGTTCGTCAGGCGCAGGTAGTAGTCCGACGTGCAGGCCGTCCCGTCCTCGTCGAGCGCCCAGATGCCCGAGCCCGCCGGCACGTCTCCCGCCGACGCGGCGGTCTTGGCGATCTGGTTGCCCTCGTTGTACTCGTCGAACATCGAGATGTACGCGCTGGCCACGCCCGCCCGCGCGTGGTTCCAGAACTGCCGCCACATGAAGTCGCCGTGCGCGCGCTGCCGCTCCTGCAGGTCGCCCGGGAGCACGCAGGGCTGGTAGTCGATGCCCAGACTGGTGCACTCCGCCAGGTCGGGGACTGTTGCGCGCGCGTAGAAGTCGTCCGCGCCGCCGACGGTGCTGATCCGCCCGACGAGCCACGGCGAGATCATGTCGAACGACCGGTAGACGTCCGCGAAACCGTCCCGCGAGTCGTCGCCCTCGGTGCGCCACCAGGTGGGCACACCGCCCATGACGTAGCAGCCCTGCGCCTGGAACCAGTCGACGACCTCCTGGCACTCCTGCGGCGTGAACGGCCGCTGGGGGTCGTCGAACCCGAAGCCCCAGATGCCCACGACCGGCTTGCCGTTCTGCCGCGCGTAGGCGGACGAGGCCGTGTGGGCCGACATCTTGCCCGCCCAGTCCTGCGTGATCTGCGAGCGCATCTGCGGCCAGTCGCTCACGTCGTACATGACGTAGAACTTGACCCCGGTCCGCTCCGCGGCCGACCGGACCCGCCCGGCGACGGCGTCGCGCGTCGGCCCCTCCGCCCCGAACGGGTTGAACCGCTGCAGCGCCGCCGTGTGGATCCCGTTCTCGGCCATCCAACGCAGGTGGACGTCGACGGTCTGCTGGTCGTAGGAGGAGAAGAGCCGCGCGGGGCGGCCGTCGTTCAGCGCGGGGAACGCCGTGCCGTAGGTGGCCGCGTACTCGCGAGTGTCGGGCCACGACTTGATCGCGGAGTTCGTGGTCGACGGCGGCTGGTCTGCCTGGCGGGCCCAGTGCCACCACAGGTCGATCGGGGCGCCGTCGCCTCGGCAGGCGAACCAGCCCTGGTAGCCGGCGGTGATCTTGCCGACGACGTCGCCGGGCGGGCTCACGGCGGCGGCCCGCGACGCGGCGGCCGCGGTGGGCGTCGCCGCGGCGGACGACACGGCGCCGGGTGCGGCGGCAGCCGTCGCCGCGACCGTCGCGGAGAGGCTGAGGAAGGAACGTCGGGAGATGGTCATGTGGTGTCCGTTCGTCGAGGTGGCGGGGCACGACGTCGTCGTCGCGCCCCGGGTACGTCGATCACGTGCGGTGCGGCGGAGCGGTGGGTGACCTCCCTTCGGCCGGGATCCGGTCGACGTCGAAACGCAGGGAGTACGAGACGGACTCCCCCGGCGCGAGCACGGGCAGGGTGCCCGCCTCGCGCGCGGCCACGCGGCCCTGGATCGCGGGGGCGTTGGCCGGTTCGAGCCCGAGGACGTTCTGCCCGGGGGCGAACATCTTCCACTGGTAGAGCACGGGCAGCGTGGCGGTCGGGAACGTGAGGGTCAGCCGCAGGCCGAGCGCCGGGTTGGACACCACGGCCCGCCCCGTGCCGGGCGCCAGGTCGTGCCGGTGCACGCGCTGGCGGTAGCCCGGCTCGGGCGCCGAGACCTCGCGCCACGGGTCGCCCACCGCGTCCGGGCCGTCGGGCTCGACCCGCTCCGAGGAGACGTCGAGCCCGGCCGCCTCGGACACCAGCGGCCACCCGAGGTTGGCGTGGTAGAGCACCAGGTGCGGCTCCGGACGCCACCCCTCGTTGGTCACGGTGTCCTCGACCGTCACCCACGTCGACCCCAGGCCGGCCCGGATCCGGCGGCGGAGCACCAGGTGCTCCTCGTGCAGGGCGGCCTGCCGCACGACGCCCTCCACGACCAGCTCGTCGCCCACGACCGCGGCCCGCTCCAGGCTCGCCGGCAGCGAGGTGAGGCGGCCGTGCTGCGGGAACCGCCGCCCGCCGTCGACCACCGGCGAGCCCACGTGGTCGAGGCCGCAGGTGACGAGCAGCCCGCCGCCGAACGACGTCCCGAAGTCGTCGGCGCGGTAGAGGCCGGGGGCCGAGAAACCGGCGGGCGCGAGCCACGCGAGCGGCACCCCGTGCACCGTCAGCGCGCCGAGGTCGAGCGCCCGGTCGGGCAGGACGTCGAGCTCCAGCCCGCCGCCGGTCACGAGCCGCAGGCGGCGGGCGCCCCGGGCCGGGCCGTCCGCCTCGACGACCTGCTCGACCCGGGCCACCTGCGCCAGCGACCCCACGCGCCGGGCGACCTCGTCCCGCGTCAGTCCTGCGATGCGCACAGATCCGGGTTCCTCCCGCGGTGCTGCCATCGGTGCCCGACTCCTCTTCTCTCGACAGGGTGGGCCCGCCCTTCGGGCCCACCGCACGCGGGTCTCCCCCGCGAGTCCTCCCCCGGCCGCGCCCGCACCGGCCGCGGCGTCAGCCGCAGGCCGCCGCGTCGTACGGCAGCGCGACGACGCCGGCCGAACCGTCACCGCCCGTCACCGTCATCGCGACCTCGCCGGCCGCGACCGACCGGGAGCGCGCCGGCAGCGCCCGGCGGGCGTCCGCGCCGGGTTCGAGCTCCGCGACCTGGCGCTGCCCGAACGGCGACGCCAGCCGGACGGCGAGCACCTCCGGCCCCACGTTGCGCAGCCGCACCACGACCTGGGCCCGGTGGCCCGTGCACCGGGTCACGGCCCGGGCCTCGACCCAGGTCTCGGGGGCCGGCTCGAACGTCGCCACCAGCCGAGTGTCGGCCGCGAGCGCGAACGTGTACCGGCTCGCGGACGAGACCGTGCCGCCGTCGGCGTCCCGCCAGCCCGCGAACCGCGAGCCCGGCGCCGCCTCGGCGACGGCGGTGACCGTGCCGCCGGTCTCGTACCGGCCGGGCTCGGCCTCGTTCCCCTCGATGCGGGCGGTGCCGCCGTCGTCCGCGGTCACGGCGAGGGCCGAGGTGGTCATGTTGATCGCCATCGGGTTGACGATCGTGACGGGGCCCCGGCTGGTCGTGCCGTTGTAGCGCATGAGGTTGACGACCGTGACGGCGCTGGACGCGTCGGCGTCGACCGTGTGCCCGCCGGGACCGAGGTTGTCGGTCCCGAGGTTGAAGGCCGTCACGGTCGCGCCGTCGCTCGCCACGATCCCGTCGTGCGAGCCGTAGGCGAAGGTGTTGCGGACCTCGAGGTCCTGCGCCCCGACGGCGTGGACGAGCACCTCGCGCTCGCGGCTGACCCCGTCGATCACCTGGGCGAAGAGGTTGGTCTCCTCGACCCGGCCGGGCAGCCCGTACGCGTTGCGGGTCATGACGTTGCCGTTGGACAGCACGCCGTCCACGACGCCGTCGGACGCCGCGCCCACGCGCACGCCCTCGTCCAGGAAGATGCCGAGCACCCGCCGCACCAGGAAGCCGTCCGCGCGGTCGGTGAGGTCGACCGCGTTCCACGCGTTGTCGAGGCCCACGTTCTCGACGTAGACGCCCGGGGCGTCGCCGCGCACGGCGAACGGGTAGGGCACCGCGCCGTCGGGCGACGCCGGGTTGTTCTCCGGGTGCAGCACCCGCAGACCGCGCACGCCGGCGTCCTGCCCGGCGAGCGTCACGACGGCGGGTGCGGCGGCGGCCGCCGCGACGGACGCGTCGTCGGTGCCGTCCTGGCGGCCCTCGTAGGCCATCAGCACCGTACCGGACGACTCCACGAGCGAGGTGCGGTTCGGCACGGCGGACGCGCCGCGCAGCTCGACCCCGGCCGGCACCGAGAGGTGCCCGCGCACGGTGTACCAGCCAGCCGGCAGGTACACCACGCCGCCCCCGGCCCGCCCGGCGTCGTCGAGCGCGGCCTGGATGCCGGGCGTCGCGTCGACGTCCGAGAACTGCTTCGGGGTGCGCGGCACGTCGTAGGGCGCGGCCGTGACGTCGAAGATCCGCCCGTCCGGCTTCGGGGCGGTCCGGGTCACGCCCGGCCGCGGAACCTGGCCGGGTCCCTCCAGCGTGTGGACCGTCCCTTCGAGAGCGCCGCTGACGGCGGTGTCGGTGAGCTTGACGTAGCCCGCGGAAGTGTTGCGCACCGCCGCCTCGGATCCCTCCAGGACGCTGGAGGCGAAGGCGGACCCCCACCGCTGGTCGGAGTTCTCGACCAGGACGGCGACGTCGGTGTCGACGATCTCGGCGTCCACGAACACGCCGGTGAACGAGGCGCGCGGCCCCTTGACCAGCTTGACGCCCACCGCGTAGTCGGCGGCGTGCAGGCCGACGAACTGGTCCCACTCGAGGTCGGCGAGCACGAAGCCCGTCCCGTGGGCACGGGTCCAGGCGTCGAGCACGGCCCGGTCCGGCGCGCCGTAGGCCGCACCCGCCCCGGCCCAGTAGCCGTTGTCGAAGCGCACGTCCTCCCAGACGCCGACGTCGGCCCCGTTGTACCCGGCGGCGCCCTCGCGCAGCACCGTCCCGGAGACGTTGCGCACGTTCGCCAGCTCGTGCCCCTGGGCTCCCGGCCCCTCACCGCGGTCGTTGCGCATCGTCGAGATGCCGATGCCGCGGTAGGAGTTGAGGAACGTGAGGTCCTGCACGGTCGAGAGCATGTAGTTCTCGTTGCCGATCCAGGCGAGCCCCGGCACCTCGACGGTCCACCCGTAGGGCACGGGGTCGGCGGCGTCCTGGTCCGGGTAGTACGTCGTCAGGCCGACGACGCCCGCCGAACCGCCCACGCGCAGCAGCGGCGGGCCGTCATCGCCCGACGGCAGGTGCGCCTCCAGCACGGTGCCGAGCCCGGCGGGCGCCCCCGGGGCGCCGACCGGCTGCTCGTCCAGGTCGCGATGGTCGCCGCGCAGCGTGCAGTAGGCGAACACCTCCAGGGTGTCGCTCACCCGGTAGGTGCCGGCCGGCAGCCACACCGTGCCGCCCCCGGCGTCGCGGCACGTCGCCAGCGCCTCCTGGATC
This sequence comes from Promicromonospora sp. NPDC090134, assembly GCF_044746965.1. Taxonomy (NCBI): domain Bacteria; kingdom Bacillati; phylum Actinomycetota; class Actinomycetes; order Micrococcales; family Promicromonosporaceae; genus Promicromonospora; species Promicromonospora sp. NPDC090134. Next base: position 360,185 of record NZ_JBIVCZ010000003.1, read on the forward strand.
GCGGCGGTGGAGTCTTCCGCCCCCGTGGCGTCCGCCCCGAAGTCCGTGGCGTCGAGGTCGGCGACCACCACGTCGTCGGTCGGGAACACCGTCCCGACCACCCGCGGTGCCAGGTCCACGAGCCGCGCGTCGCGCACCTCGAGCGCGGTCAGCCCGTAGGCGCCGCGCTGCGCGGCGAGCTCGTCCAGGGCGAGGCGCACGTAGCGGGCCGTCGTCTCCTCGAACCGGGTACGCACCGGGGTGGCGCCCAGCGAGCCGGCGGTCGCGACGGTCCGGAACTGCGTGCCGTCGTCCGACACCTGGACGCGGTAGACGTGCGCGTAGTCCGCGGTCCAGTCCACCAGGACGTCGTCGAACGTGGTCGCCTCGCCCAGGTCGACCTGGACCCAGGCCGAGTCCTCGTCGCGGCCGGAGAACCACGCGGACCCGGTGCCGTCGGTCACCGCGCCGGGCGTGCCCGCGCTGGTGGAGCTCGCGGTGGCCGTGGCGCCGCGGGCGAGGTCGGTGGTCCGCTCGACGGCGAGGAAGGTCTCCAGGGCCTCCTGCAGCGTGTCCGTCGCGGCGTCGATCTCGGGCCCGGACGCGTCGGGGTCGTCCAGCACGGCCTGCGCGGCGGCGATCGCGGCACGCAGCACGCCCTTCGACCCGGCGGGGAACTGTCCGTCGCGCCCGCCCTCGCGCGCCGCGTAGTGCGCGACGTCCGCCTGCTGGACGAGCTGGCGCAGCCCGACGGCGGGGTCCACCTCGCGCGGCACGACCGTCACCGCGAGCGAGTCGATCCGCACGTCCTGCGCGGAGCCCTCGACCGAGAGCCGGAAGTCCGACCCGTTGGCGCGGTTGGTCAGCAGGGCGTCGTCCAGGAGCCACGCCCGCGAGGTCCACGTGCCGTCGTCCGCCAGCTCGTGCCGGGCGGACGGGCGGAACATGTCGGGGATCGTGTCGCCCGGCGAGTCGTACTGGAGGAACATCGAGCCGCCGCCCTGCTGCACGGTGGCGTCGACCAGCACGCGGTCGCGCACGTCGCGCGCGTAGGCGTCCGAGACGTTGGCGTAGACGAAGTTCGTGCCCTGGGCGCGGCCGGTCTGCCAGTACCCGCGCCCGTCGGCGGTGCCGGTCACGAGGCCGGCGGTGTCGTCCCCCGCCCGGACGGCGATGCCACGCTCGGCCACGGCCGGACCGAGGTCCACGCTCGTGCCCTGCGCCACGACGCGCACGGCAGCGACGGTCAGCTCACCGTCAGCGCCCGCGAGCTCGACCTCCGGGCCCGCCCCGGCCGCCGCGCCCGCCGACAGGGTCCCGGCGGGCAGCACCACGACGGTGGTGGTCCAGCCGTCGCCGTCGGCGTCCGCCTCCGGTGCACCGGACGGCGTCCCGGCGCCGCCGGCCGTGGCGACCACGGTCTCGCCGGCCCGGTGGTCCACGACGAGATAGCCCGGGGTGCCGTCGAGCCGGCCCACGTACTCGTCGGCGAGGTCCAGCGCGAGGCGCTCCGCGCCCGCCGCCCCGTCGGTGCGCCAGTAGGCGCGCCCGGCGTGCTCGCCCGTCGTCTGCCCGCCCGCCGTGGGCGCCGTGGCGACGGCGATCCCGTGGGTCAGCGGGGTCGCCGACAGGTCGGCGCCGACCCCCGCCGGGTAGCGGTCGACGTCGACCAGCGGCCCGGCGGCGGCCGGGGCCACGAGCCCCGCCGTCGTCAGTGCCACGGCCGCGGCCGTGGCCGTGGCCGTGGCCAGCACCCGGGCTCTTCCTGCGTTCATGTTCATCCTCAACACCTTTGTTCGGACTGACGTGAATGGGACGTGCGGGTCGTGGTGCGGCCGGTCAGACGGTCAGGCCCTCGGCGACCGCCGTGACGTCGGGGTCGAGCGCGTCGCCCGTGCGCCACGAGTGCACGGGCACGAAGCCGAAGAGCTCGCGCACGGCCGTCGTGTCGATGACGGTCGCGGTGCCCTCCAGCGGCCGCGCCACGCGGGTCCCGGGGTGGAAGCGGGCGAGCAGCTGAGCCGTCGGCACGTCGCTGGTCGTGTCCGGCGCCGCCACGTTGACCACGTGGTAGCCGTCGACGCCGGACTCCAGCACGGCACGCACCACCCCCGCGGCGTCCCGCGTGTCGAGCCAGGTCCACAGCTCCTGCCGGATCGCCCCCGGGTCGCGGCGGGCGAGCTCGACCATCTCCCGCAGCCGGTCGCCCGTGCCCACGAACGGGATGCGCAGCAGGGTGGTCGGCATGCCGTACCGGCGCGCGGCGTACGCGCCGACCTGCTCGGAGGCCAGCTTGGACAGCGCATAGGCGTCCATCGCGACCGGCTCCTGCGCCTCGTCGACGGGCACGTACGCGGGCGACAGGTGCCGCCCCGCCCACGGGTAGCCGTACGCCGAGAAGGAGGACGCCGCCACGGCGACGCGCACACCCGCCCGGCCCGCGCCGTCGAGCACGCAGAAGGTGCCCTGCGCGTTCTGCGTGAACGTCTGGTCGTCGGGCACCTGCCCCGGTGACGCGATCGCCGCCAGGTGCACGACGCCGTCCACCGCCCCGGGCCCGGCCCCCGCCCGCAGCGCCGACCCCACGAACTCCGGGTCCCGGGTGTCCCCGACGAGCACGGCCTGCGCGGACGGGGCGTCGAACGGGACGCGGTCGGTCGCCACGACGCGGTAGCCGGCCGCGGCGAGCGCCGGGACGACGACCCGGCCGATGCCGCCGGCCGCGCCGGTCACCAGCACGGCGTCGCCGGGGCGGAGCGCACCGGCGCGGCCGGCCGGGGGCAGGGTGTGGTTCATGACGTGGTGGGTTCCGATCTGTCGTGCGGCCGTGGCCGGTGGGTGGTGGCTCATCCCTTGACCGCGCCGGCGAGCCCGTTGACGAAGTACCGCTGGGTGGCCAGGAACAGGATGATCACCGGGATCACCACGATCAGGGCGCCGGCCATGAGCTGGTTGTACTGGACGACGTTGGACGACTGGAGCTGCTGCAGCGCGATGGGCAGCGTGAACGTGGCCGGGTCGTTGAGCGAGACCCGGGACAGCAGGTACTCGTTCCACGTCGGGATGGCGGTGAGCAGCGCGACCGTGATGAGGGCGGGCCGGGCGAGCGGGAGGTAGATCCGGGTGAAGATCCGCAGCTCGCCCGCGCCGTCGACCCGCGCGGCGTCGCGCAGCTCGTCCGGCAGGGACCGGAACGAGTTGGTGAGCAGCAGGATCGACAGCGGCGCGGTGCCGTTGACGAACGGGAGGATCAGGCCCAGGTGCGTGCCGAGGATCCCCATCTGGTTCTCGAGCAGCACGATCGGCAGGAGGGTCACCACGCCGGGCACGAACAGCAGCACCAGGAAGAGCCGGAAGAACGCCTGCCGGCCCGGGAACCGGAGCACCGCGAACGCGTACGAGGCGGCGGAGTAGACGACGACCACGGCGAGCGTCGTCAGCCCGGTGACCTTGAGGCTGTTGAGGAAGTAGTCGAAGAAGTGCAGCTGCGCCCAGGTGTCCACGAGCGTGCTCAGCGTGGGGTCGTGCGGGATCAGGTGCCCGCCCTGGATGACCTCCTGCTGCGTCTTGAACGCCGCCGAGACCATCCAGAGGAACGGGTAGAGGCTCACGACGGCGTAGCCCGCGAGCAGCACCGCCGCGACGGAGCGGGCGACGACCACCTTCGCGGGGGTACGACGGCGGCGCGGCGCCCGCGGGACCGCCGGCGCGTCGGGGACCGTGCGGTCGGTGACGGTCGTCATGGCTTCTCCCGGGTGACGCGCTGGTTGACGATCGCGACGGCGAGCGCGGCGAAGAACAGGAGCCAGCCCAGCGCGCTGGCGAGGCCGAGCGTGGGCGCGAGCTCCTGCTGGAAGGCCAGGTCGTACGTCTCCAGGCCGAGCACGTTGGTGCGGCCCGCCGGACCGCCGTTGGTCATGATCAAGAAGATCTGGAAGCCCTGGAGGGCCTCGCGCACGTTCAGCAGCGTGATCACCGCGGTGGTCCCGGCCAGGAGCGGCCGCACCACGGACAGGTTGGTGCGCCACCAGCCGGCGCCGTCGAGCTGCGCGGCCTCCAGGAGCGAGGAGTCGATGGACTGCAGCCCCGTCAGGTACAGCAGCATCGCGACGGGCACGCCCGACCAGACCATGATGACGACGAGCGTCGGCATCGCGGTGGCGGGGTTGCCGAGCCAGCCCTGCGGCTGTTCGAGGCTGCCCAGCCCGACCGCGCGCAGCAGCAGGTTGACGGCGCCGTTCGGCTCCAGCACGTACTGCCACGCCATGTACACCGCGATGCCCGCCGTCACGTACGGCACGAAGTACACCGAGCGCAGCACGCCCGCGAACCGCCGCGCCTGGTTGAGCACCACCGCGAGCGGGAAGGACACCACGACGGTCAGCAGGGGCACGGCGACCATCACGCCGAGCGTGTTCAGGGCGGCCCGGTGGACGACCGGCGCGTACACCGGGCTCGCCCACAGCAGGTCGGCGTAGTTCTTCAGGCCGACCCACTCCCAGGTGGGGGTCAGGCCGTTCCAGCGGACGAACGAGAGCTGGGCGCTGAAGAAGAGCGTGTAGACGCCCATGACGAGGAAGAGCAGGAGCGCGGGGGCGATGAAGACGTAACCCCACGCCACCTCCTGGCCGCGGTGGTGCACCGGGTGCCGGCGGCGGCCCCGCCGGCCGCCGCCGCCGTCCCCGGTGGGGACGGCGGCGGCGAGCGCGGTCGACGTCGTCACTTCGACTGGGACCAGAAGGTGTCGACGAGCGTCGCGACGTCCTCGCCCACGGTGGCGACGTCCTTCGTCTCCAGCGGGGTCAGCTCCATCACGGCGTCGCCGATCTGCGCCGCGTCGTACGCCGCGGGGCGGTACGAGGTGTCGCCGGGGTTGTAGGCGTTCTCGCCCTCACCGAAGGCGCCGATCATGGCGCCGAGCACCGGGCCGACCGTCGCGGTCGGGTCGTCGCCCAGGTCGACCGGCGGTACGTCGAGCGCGTCCTGCGCGAAGGTGGCGGCCACGTCGGTCTCCGAGAGGTACTCGATCCACTGCAGGGCGCCGTCCTTGTTGCCCGTCGAGGCCGAGACCGAGAGCCCGGTCAGGCCGAAGGGCGCGAGCTCCAGGTCGTCGATCGCGCCGTCCTCGGGGGCCGGCACGGGGAAGGTGACGATGTTCTCGGGGTCCATCCCGTTCTGGTCGAGGAACGCGAGCGTGAACGTGCCGCCGATGTCGAACGACGACTTGCCCTGGGCGAAGGCGATGTCGGCGTCGTCGATCGTGAGGGACTGCGTGCCGGGCATCCAGTAGGGCTGGACCTGGCTGTAGGCCTCGAGCACCTGCGTGCCGTTGTCCGACGCGAAGTTCTTCGCCGGGTCCTGCCCGAACAGAGCGCCGAAGTCCTCCTTGCCGAGCTGGCCGTAGGCCATGGGCTGCATGAGCCACTCCAGCCCCGTCGTGGAGGACTGGAAGCCGATGCTCACGCCGCCGTCGTCGGGCCGGGCGGCCTGGACGGCGTCGAGCGCGGCGACGAACTCCTCCCAGGTGGTCGGGGCCGCGGTGATCCCCGCCTCCTCGAGCCGCTCCTTGTTCGCGTAGACGATGCCGAACGTGCCGATGGTCAGCGGCACGGAGTACCGCTGACCCTTCTCGATCCCGGCAGTCTTGGACCCCTCCGCGAGCGACTGCTCGTAGTAGGCGTCGGTGACGGTGCCGTCGTTCGCCACGGCGGGCAGGAACCGCGAGGTCCACTCGTCGTCCACGTCGTCGGAGAGGTCCTCGAGCAGGCCCGCGCCGCCGAACGTGAAGTCGTCGCCGTGGGTGTGCACCTCCAGCACGTCGGGCAGGTCGCCGGTCTGCGCCGCGGCCTGCACCTTGGTGATGAAGGCGTCGTCCGGCGTGTAGGCCTGGACGTCGACGGCGATGCCCGTCTTCTCCTCGAAGGACTTCGCGGCGTTCTGCAGCGGCTCGACGTGCGACTGCTTGAAGGTCCACATGGTCAGGGTGTCGGGGTCGCTCTCCTGCGAGCCCCCGGCAGCACCGCCGACCGGCCCGCTGCACGCGGCGAGCGCGCCGACGAGCAGGGCGGAGGTGGCGGCGATGGTCAGGCGTGCAGAGGACGGACGACGTCGGTGTCGTATCACGGGCTGTGCCTCTCGGTCATCAGGCGGCACCGGGCGGTGTCGCGGACCATCGGAAGATAAATCAATTCGATGTACAGTGTCAACGGGCGCCGCCGCCGGTGCCCGCCCCGCGCGCGGGAACGGCCCGCGCTGACCGCTCGTCCCGGATCGAGGTCACCGATGACACCCCTGCAGGCAGCCGACACCGACGCCCGCGACACCCCCCGTCCCGACGTGCTCGCCCCGGCGCCCTGGTCCCCCGTCGGCGCCGGGGCCGACGCCGACGGCGTGCGAGTCACCGCGGTGCGCACCTTCCTCACCGGCCCGCAGGGCTGCCCCTACGTGGTCACCCGCGTCGAGACCAACCAGCCCGGGCTCTACGGGCTCGGCGACGCCAGCGACCCGCAGCGCCCGCTGGCGACCCGCACGCTGATCGACGAGTACCTCGGGCCGCTGCTCATCGGCCGGGACCCCGCCGACATCGAGGACCTGCACCGCCTGCTGCTCAACAGCGGGTACTGGCGCGGCGGGTCGATCGAGCACAATGCGCTCGCGTCCCTCGACCTGGCCCTGTGGGACCTCAAGGGCAAGGTCGCGGGGCTGCCGGTCCACCAGCTCCTCGGGGGCCGGGCGCGGGAGCACGCCGACGCGTACACGCACGTCGACGGCGCCGACGCGGCCGAGGTGGCCGAGAAGGTGCTCGAAGCGGCCGGCCGCGGCTACCGGCACGTGCGCGTCCAGGTCGCGGTGCCCGGCCGGGACACCTACGGCACCGCCCCGCGCGACGCCGCGGAGGCCGCCCGCCGCCGGGCCCGCACCGACCGCTGGGACACCCTGGCCTACCTGCGGCACGTGCCCGGGATCCTCGCGGACGTCCGCGACCGGGTGGGCCCCGACGTCGAGCTGCTCCACGACGCGCACGAGCGCATGACCCCGGCCGAGGCCCGGCAGTTCGTCCGCGCCGTCGAGGACGCCCGGCTGTACTTCCTGGAGGACGCGCTCGCCCCCGAGGACGCCGCCCACTTCCCCGAGCTCCGGGCCGCCGGCACGACGCCGCTGGCCGTCGGCGAGCTCTACCACGACCCGCGCGCGTACCTGCCCCTGCTGGCCGGCCGTTCGATCGACTTCGCGCGCCTGCGCATCCCCACGCTCGGCGGGCTGACCCCGGCGCGCAAGCTCGTGGCCGTGTGCGAGATGTTCGGCGTCCGCACGGCGCCCCACGGGCCGGGCGACGTGACGCCGGTGGGTATGGCGGCCAACATGGCGCTCAACATCTCCTCCCCCGCGTTCGGCGTCCAGGAGGCGGCGACGTTCCGCGACGCCACGCTGGAGGTGTTCCCGGGCGCCCCCGTCCCGGCCGGCGGGCACCTGCTCGCCTCCGAGGCACCGGGGCTCGGCGTCGACTTCGACGAGCGGGCCGCGCGCCGCTACCCCGTGGGCGCCCCGCTGGAGCACGACCGCTGGGCGCTGCTGCGGGCCACGGACGGGAGCGCGCACCGCGCGTGAGCCGGTCCGGGCGCCCCGCGGGGCGCCCGGACCGGCTCAGCCGATCAGGAGGGCGTGGGGCTGCGGGGAGAGCGTCTGGTCGAGCACGAGGCAGGCCGCGCCGACCGCGCCGACGTCCTCACCGAGCCGCGTGTTGACCACCTGGATCTCGTGCATCTTCTCGACGAACGGCCAGCTCGTGATCACCGGCTCGACCACCGCCAGGAACCGCTCCGACAGCATCGGCCAGATGGGCCCGCCGAACACCACGAGCTCGGAGTCGAGCAGCGTCGCCGCCGCCGCGACCCCGGTGCCCACGCGGCGCGCCCAGCGGTCGATGATCACCTGGGCGCCCCGCTCCCCCTTCGCCGCGAGGTCGGCGAGCCGGCCGAGCTGCTCGGCCACGGCCTGCGGGCCGGGCGCCGGGGCGACCTCCAGGACGCCCGCCGCCACGGCCTCGTCGACCAGCGCGCGCGTGGTGCAGTTGGCGTCGAGCCCGCCCACCTCGCCGGCGTTCCCGGACGCGCCGCGCAGCACGACGTCGTCCGCGACCACGCCCATGCCGGAGCCGGTGCCGAGGTAGAAGAAGAGGAAGTTGCCCGAGTGCGTCGCCGCGCCCGCCCAGCGCTCGGCCACCGCGGCCGCGATGACGTCCTTGTCCATCAGCACGGGCAGCCCCGTGGCCTCGACGAGCCGGTCCCGCAACGGCACCCGGCCCCAGCCCTTGAGCTGCGGCGGGTCGACGACGGAACCGGTCGCGAAGTCGACGGGGCCCGGCACGGCGAGGCCGAGACCGAGGATCCTGTCGCGGGCCGCCCCGGACTCCTCGATCACGGTCTCGATGGTGTCGCTCATCTCGGCGATCGTCGACTCCTGGTCGACGACCGCGGGCGTGGGCCGGTGCATGCTGTGCACCACCCGGCCCGCGAGGTCGAGGACGACGTACGTGATGACCGCCGGGTCGAGGTGCACGCCGAGGGCGTACCGGCCGCCGGGCACGACCTGCAGGACGGTGCGCGGCTTGCCCGCCCGCCCGCCCTTCTTGCCGGTCTCGGCCAGGAGCCCCGCGTCGAGCAGACGCCGGCAGATGTTGGAGACGGTCTGCGCCGACAGGCCCGTCGCGCCGGCGAGCTCGACGCGGCTCAGCCCGTCGGGTGCGCGCCGCACCGCGTCGAGGATGACCGACTCGTTGAAGTCACCCATGCGCGGGAGGTTGGTGCCCCGCCGGGCGGTCGCCGGCGCAGCCGACTGGTCGATCGTCACGCCGTACCTCCTGCTCGATGACCGGCCGGCGGGCGACCCGGATGCCCGCTCCCGCACATCTTCGCACCCCGGATCCTGGTCGGGCGCACTCAGGCGACCTGACGCACGAGCAGGAGCGACCAGGGCGCGAGCGACCGCTCGACCCGCAGCACGCCGTCCGCGGGGACGACGAGCGACTCGCGGCGCGTCGCGCGCGCGGCGGCGTCCAGCGCCGCGGTCTGCTCGCGCGTGGGCGACGACGGCGCCCCCATCGCGCGCCACGCGGCCACGGGGTTGGCGTTCGACGGGTCGAGCGTCTCCAGCTCGACGACCGCGCCCGGCGTCAGCCCGTCGACCGTGATCTCGGTGTCGCGGACCGAGCCGACCGCCTCGGTCGCGTCGGCGACGGTCCGGTCGTCGAACGAGGCCGGCACGGAGCGCGTGACCTCGTGCGGGTAGTGGTGCACGAGCGCGACGACCCGGCCGGTCGCCTCGTCACGCGTCACCACGCCGTCGGCGCCTGCCGCGAGGAGCGTCCCGCCCAGCGCGTTCAGCATGCGGTAGGCGTGGAACGTCGGCTTGGGCACGCCCTGGAGGGTGAGCATCCCGAACCCGCCGTGGAACATCTCGTCGCCGGCCCCGCCCTCCTCGAAGACGTCCGTGAACGTCCAGTAGGCCAGGGAGTCGACCGTGCCGATCGAGCGCAGGACCGACCGGACGACGTAGACCGCCGCCGGGACGGTGTCGTGCGTGAAGTCGCGGGGCGACGACGACGAGTTCCACTCGGTCAGGTGGATCTCCGCGTCGGGGAACGGGCTCGCATCGACCAGGCGGCGCAGCAGCGCGAGGTCCTTCGGGGTCGCGTCGGCCTCGCGCGTGAGCCGCCGGCCCTGGCCGTGCTCGTCGAGCGCCCAGTCGGTCGGGTACGGGTGCGTCGAGACGAAGTCGACGGGCAGGCCCTCCTCCGCGCAGAACGCGAGAAAGGCCGCCAGCCACACCGGCTTCCACTCGAGCGCGTCCAGGTCGGCGCCCAGCGTCGCCTCGTGCACCTGGAAGTCCTCGGTCTCGCCGTCGAACCGGGCGTCCGGCACGAAGTTGGACGTCGCGGGACCGCCGACCCGCAGGGCGGCGTCGACCGACCTCACGGCGCGCGCCGAGGCGGCGTAGAGCGCGAAGTACTCGCTGCGCGTACCGCGGAAGAAGCCGCGCAGGTTCGCCTCGTTCCAGACCTCGAAGTACCACTCGCGCACCTCGGCCGGGCCGTACCGGTCGACCCAGTGCTGGACGAGCGACCGCACGAGCCAGGACCACCGGTCGAGGTCGGTCGGCGGGGCGCCGTGCGCTCCCCACCAGAACACGGTCTCGGTCTCGCGGGCGAGCGCCCGCGGGCTGAAGCCGAGCTCGACGAACGGGCGCACGCCGGCGTCGAGCAGCGCGTCGAACAGTGTGTCGACGTACTGGAAGTTCAGGACCGGCGTGCCGTCGGCGCGTTCGGTGTACACGAACATGTCGTCGTGCAGCAGGCCGTGGAAGCGGACGTAGTCGAACCCGCAGTCCTCGCGCACCGTGGCGAGGTGGCGCTGCCAGTCGGCCCGGAGCCCCTCGTTCGCGCGCCCCGCACCGACCACGGTGCTCCAGAAGTGGCGCAGCGGGCGCCCCGGCCCGGTCGCGGTCGCCCGCAGGTAGATCGGCTCGGCCACACGTCCTCCAGTCGTCCATGCCTCGCCGGATCACGAGACGGCGCGCAACGCGCGTCGCCAGTGTAAATCAAACTGATGGACTATCACCGCCGTGACCGTCGCGACGGGAGCCCTGCCTGGCCGGGGACCTACAGCGCGGCGACCTGGTCCGCCATGAGCACGGCGAACCGGCGTTGCTCGCGCGTCGGGAAGACCGCGTGCGACACCGCGGTGACCAGGAAGTAGCCGACGACCTCCGCGCCCCGGCGGACCGGGATGGCTACGTACTCGTCGACCGGCAGGCCGATCCGGTCGACGTCGACCGGCCGGCCGTTGCGGATCAGCACGCCGTCGTGGTCCAGCACGGCGAACCGCACGTCCCCCACCTGCCCCTCGACGTAGCGGGAGTCGTCGGCCTCCAGCACGTCGGTGATCTGCCGCGCCACGACGTCGACAACCGTCTTGGCGGGCGTGGTGCCCTCGGCGACCGCACGGGCGGCGCCGAGCACTCCCTCGAGGTAGCCCGAGCGCCGGGCCTCCCGCCCTTGCTGCCGGTAGCCCCACAGGGCGATCTCGGTCACCGCGAGGCTGATCACGACCAGCAGTGCGGTCGCCTCGATGTCCTCGGCGTCGGCGATGACGAAGCGCAGGTAGGGCTCGGTGAGGAAGAAGTCGAACCACACCCCGGCCGAGAAGGCGGCGAGGAGCGCCGCCGGCCGGTCGCCCGTGGCCGCGGCGGCCACGACCAGGAGGACGAGGACCAGCACGTCGGTCGCCGCGGCGACATCGTCACGGAACGCGAACAGGATCGCGCACGTGACCAGCGGCGCCAGCACGGCCGCCACCCGCACCGCCGGACGCCACCACGCCGCCGAAGGCCATGCCGAGACGCTTCTGGTCATGCTGCTCCTGTCCCCCGAACATCGTGGCGCGGGCCGCGACCGCGCGCGAGCGCAGGGTGCAGGAGAGCTGGGCGGAGCCTGCCGCGTCAGCGCCGTACCCGGTGGTCGACGGCGACCCAGTTCGTCTCCCACGTCTCTCCGCCGTCGGCCGAGAACGCCTGCTCGAACCGTGCCTCGTCCTGCCCCACGCGGGTGACGAGGAACCGCACCTTGATCGGCCGGTCGCCGAGCCGGTCGTCGCCGTAGAACTCGCCGACGCCGTCCCGGAACCCGCCGTACACCGCCGGGGTGAGCAGACCGTCGCGCAGGTTGACGAACGTCAGGCTCCACCGCTGCGCCTGCGGCTCGTACAGCCTCAGGTTGATCGCGTCGATGCTGCCGGCGGGCCCCGACACCTCGAGCTCGACGACGTTGGCCCGTCGGTCCGCGAGCGGACGCACGGTGCTGGTGCCGGAGAACTCGAGCCACTCGTCCGGGGACTCCGAGAGCGGGTCGGCGAGGACCCGCACCGTGGAGCGCCACGTACCGATCTCCCAGTTGAAGTCCCGTTGGCCGTCGGCGGCCGTCGCCGACGCGGTGGAGGGTGCGACGGGAGACGAGGCGGGTGACGGCGCCGCGGCGCCGGACGCCGCCGTCGCGAGCAGCATGAGCACGGCGGAAAGGCTTGCGGTCAGGATTCTTCGGTGTGAAATGGTCATAATTCGACTATCGAGCGGAGCGCGGCCGTGAACAAGAAGGCACCTGCGGGTAACCCCTCTCGTCCCAACCCCCTGCCGGGCTGCCCCATGGCCGCGGCGTTCACCGCGATCGGCGGGAAGTGGAAGCTGACCCTCCTCTACTGGCTCGCCCACGGGGAGTCCCACTTCGCCGGCCTGCGCCGCAGGGCCGCGCCCATCACGCCCAAGGTGCTGGCCGAGCAGCTGCGCGAGCTCGAGGCCGACGGGCTCGTGGAGCGCGTCGTGACCGGACCGGTCCCGGCGCCCGTGATCTACCGGCTCACCCCCTACGGGGCGACGGTCCTGCCCGTGGTCGAGGGGGTCCGGGTGTGGGGTGAGACGCACCTGCGGCGCACCGGCGCCGTCTCCGCACCGGACACGGCGATGAGCTGCGCCACCACCATCGCGTAGGCGTACCGGAGCGCCGCCGCCGGTCCGGGCGGGGGCGTGCGCGGCGGTAGACTGCGAGTTCTCCGGTGATCATGCAGGGCCATGACCACCGCCCGCGGTGGTTCGCGGAGACGTCCGGCGGCGTGTCACCATCATCATGAGCACGGGGCCGTCGTGAGCACGGGGCCGCGGGCGGGGACGCCGCGGTGACCCCGCGGCCGGTCGGAACGCTCCGGCCAGGGGCCACCTGCCCCACGGCCCGACCGGCCGGCCCTGGGCCGGCCCTGGGCGTACGGGCGCGGCACGCGCTGGTAGCGCCGTGGTCGTAGTACCCATGCAGCGAAGGAGAAGATGTGGCTCGAGCAGGCCAACGCCGGTCCGGCCGCGCGCGGAGCGGGTCCGGCGCACAGCGTCGCCGCGCCCCGCGTCCCGCGGAGCAAGGGATGATCCCGGTGCTGGCCGAGGCCGCCCGCGAGGTCGACGGCGCCGTCCGGAGACCGCCGACGCGCCCGGCGACGCGGACGAAGTTTCAGGTCGTCGCGCTGCTCATGCGGGAGGAGCGGACCAGGGTCCGCGAGGACGGCGCCCTGACCGAGCCGCAGCGGGCCAAGCAGCTCAAGCAGCTCGACGCGGTGGGCACCCTGCTGGCGAGGATCGCCGCCCGCGACACCTCGCTGCTGGAGCTGCTCGCCGAGGACGCCCGGGTCTCCGACGCGGCGCGCGACCTCAAGGCGACCATGATGCGTGCCGGCGGTCTGGAGCCGCCCGAGGAGCCCCCGCCGCTCCCGCCCGCCGCGTCGGCGCCCGGCGCCGAGAAGCGGGTGGTGCCCCGTTCGGTGATCTCGCGCCAGCTCGCGAACCCGTTCCTCGCCCCGGACTTCGCGGCCGCGGCCGAACGGCAGGCCCCGAGGGTGCTCCGGCTGGCCGGCTGGGAGCTGCTCGAACCGCTCTTCCGGTCCTTCGAGTACGCCGGCCCCGGCGCGGCCGCCTGCATGCCCCTGCCCGAGCCCCGCTCGGTGGCCGCTCCCCAGGGCCGGAAGCTGATGCCGCACCAGGCCCAGGTCGTCGAGGCCACGGCCCGCGGGCACCGCACCTTCCTGCTCGCCGACGAGCCCGGCCTGGGCAAGTCGGCCCAGGCACTGCTCGCCGCCCAGGCGGCCGACGCCTACCCGCTGCTGGTCGTGGCGCCCAACGTGGTCAAGACGAACTGGGCGCACGAGGTCGAGCTGTGGACGCCGCGGCGCCGGTCCACCGTGGTCCACGGCGACGGCGAGCGGGTCGACGGGTTCGCCGACGTCGTGATCGTGAACTACGAGCTCCTGGACCGGCACGTCGGGTGGCTCGGCGACCTCGGCTTCCGCGGCATGGTCGTGGACGAGGCGCACTTCATCAAGAACAAGGGCAGCCAGCGCTCCCAGCACGTGCTCGCCCTCTCCGAGCGCATCCGCGCCCGGGCCGGCCGGCCGCTCCTGATGGCGCTGACCGGCACCCCGCTGATCAACGACATCGAGGACTTCCGGGCGATCTGGCAGTACCTCGGCTGGATCGACGACGCCAAGCCGCTGGGCCCGCTGCTGAGCGCCCTCGAGGAGACCGGGCTCACCCCGGCCGACCCGGGGTTCTACGCCGCCGCCAGGACCAGCGTGATCGACATGGGCATCGTGCGCCGACGCAAGGCCGACGTGGTCGCCGACATCCCGGCCCGCCGGGTGGCGGACATGCCGGTCGAGCTCGACGGCGCGGCCGGCCGCTCGATCCGGGCCGCGGAGGAAGCGCTCGCCCTCCGCCTGGTCAGCCGGTACCGGTCCGCCCTGGCGGCGCGCGCCGAGAGCTCCGTCGTGGACGACGTCGACGTGGACGGCGTCGACGTCGATCTCGCCCGCCGGGTGGCGGCGGCCGAGCTGAAGGACTCGAGCTCCAAGGCCAAGGGCGAGAACGTGTTCACCATGGTCCGCCGGATCGGCCAGGCGAAGGCCGCGCTGGCCGCCGACTACGCCGCGCAGCTCGCCCGCAACGTCGGCAAGGTGGTGTTCTTCGCCAAGCACGTCGACGTGATGGACCAGGCCGAGAAGATCTTCGCCGACCGCGGCATCGGCTACGCCTCGATCCGCGGCGACCAGACGCCCCGGGCGCGCGAGAAGAACATCACCGCGTTCACGGACGACCCCGACGTGTCGATCGTGGTGTGCTCCCTGACCGCCGCCGGGGTGGGGCTGAACCTCCAGGTGGCCTCCAACCTGGTGCTGGCCGAGCTGTCCTGGACCTACGCCGAGCAGACGCAGGCCATCGACCGGATCCACCGGATCGGCCAGTCCGAGCCCGTGACGGCCTGGCGGATCATCGCCGCCCAGACCATCGACTCCACGATCGCCGCGCTGATCGACAGCAAGTCCGACCTGGCTGCCCGGGCCCTGGACGGGGCGGGCGACGAGGATGCCGCGTCCTCGACGGACGTCCAGCTCGAAGCGCTCGTGGCGCTGCTCACCGAGGCGCTGGACGCCGAGGGCGTCGCCTGAGCCGGCGCCGCCGTCACGACATGGCGTAGCCCGGCCGGTCAGGCCCCCGCCGGGTCGGGCCGGGCCGCCAGGTCGAGGACCCGTCGCAGTGCGTCGTCGGGCGTCGTCGTGGCCGTGTCGAAGATCAGGTGCGGCTGGTGCCAGTCCTCCCAGCGGTCCCTCATCCGCTGCACGTGCGCCCAGGTGACGGTCGCCGGCCACCCGGGGATGCCCCGGTCGCGTCCTGCCACGCGGGTCCGGTGGACCGACTCGTCCGAGCACACGCACTCCACGCCGACGAACGTGGCGTCGAGGCTGCGCGCGAGCGACTGCAGCCGCGCGCGGAACTCCTGGGTGTGACCCGTGGCGTCGATGACCGCGCCGAGCCCGAGCTGGAGCTGACGAGCCGCCGCCCCGACGAGCGTCAGCTCTGACAGCGGCCCGGTGTTGTCCGGGCGGAGCACGCCGAACGGCACCAGCGCACCGAGCTGCCAGTCCATCGAGAAGACCGGCGCCGGCAGTGCGGCCGCCAGCGCCTCGGCCAGCGTGGACTTGCCGGTTCCGGGCAGCCCGGCCAGGAGCACCAGGGGCGGACGCGCGGCCCCGGCGGGCCGGGGCCGGGGCGCCAGGTCCAGGTACGCGGCGAACGCCCGGTCCCCCATCAGCACGTGGAAGTCCGCGCGGGCACGCGCCAGCCGGTCGTCGTCGCCCAGCACACCGAGCGCGCCCAGCAGCAGGTACTCGCAGCGCACGTAGCCGTCGCCGAAGATCTCCGCCTCGCGCCCGGCGGCCGCGAGCAGCTCCACCCGCCCGAGCCGGGTCCGGTCGACGGCGTCATCGTCGCCGTCCGCCGCGAGCGTGGTCAGGAGGTCGCCGACCACCCATCCGGGCTCAGCGGCCACGGCGCTCATCACGTCGCGCAGGGTCGGGTCGGCGTGGTCCAGCCGGCGCCAGGCCGCCTCGGCCGTCGCGTGCAAGGGCACCGGGTTCACGCGATCACCTGCTCCGCCGCGCCGGTACGAGGACCAACCGGACGGTCGGACGGCGGCGGGGACCAGGGCATGGACGGACCCTACCGGCGGCCGGCCCGTCGACGTCGTGTGCCCTCCGTCCTGACGCACCCGGGCCGTTGGTCCCTGGCCGGACGGCCCGGCGCAGCGAGAGGCTGGGGTGGACGTCGGCAGCAGGGCGTGGGCCGGCGTCGCGGACCGGCGGGAGCAGAGCCATGACCCACACCTGGAACGTCGCCATCCACCTGTTCGACGCGGACGACCTCGTGCGCGACGGCCGCATGACCGGGGCGCACGCCGTCCTGACCACGTCGAGCGGGACCTCCCTCGAGGGCTACGGGCGCGCCCGGCGCAACCCGGAGGACGCCGCCGTCCCCGAGATCGGCGAGGAGCTCGCCGCCGCCCGGGCGCTGCGGGAGCTGGCCGACCGGCTCCTGCGCGCCACGTCGGACGACATCGCCGAGATCGAGCACCGCCCGGTGCACCTGCAGCGCTAGACCCGGGCCGAACCGAGGAGAGCAGCCATGAGACCCGAGGTCGTCGTCGACATCGTGCCGCACACCGCGCAGACCGCCGCCGGACCCGCCCGGCAGCGCTCAGCCCTGCCGGAGACACGGCGCCTGCTGGTGGTGTGCGCGCACCCGTTCGACGCCACGGTGACGCTCGGCGGCGTCATCGCCGCCTTCGCCGACACCGGTACGGCCGTGCAGGTCATCTGCCTCACCCACGACCAGTGCGCCGCCGCGGGCGAAGGGCGCCGTCCCGTCCGGGCGGACGAGCTCATGCACGCCGCCGGCCTGCTCGGCGCCCGGGAGGCGACGCTGCTCGAGCACCGGGCGGCGCACCTCCAGTGGAACCCGCCGGAGGTGCTCGCCGCCGAGCTGCGATCGGTCGCCGGTCCCGTCGACGGGGTGCTGACGATCGACGCGAGCGCGCCGGACAGCCACCCGGACCTGGTGCGCGCCATGCGGGCGGCCCGCCGCGTCGCGTCCCGGCTGCGCTGCCCGCTGTACGCCTGGGTGCCCCGCACCTGGGGCACGGACGAGCCGCCTGCGAACGTGCTCGCCGTGAGCTGCGACCGCGCCAGGCAGCGTGCCGCGATCGCCTGCCTCGACGCTCCCCGGGCGGACGATCCGTGCACCGCCCGGGCCGGGACCGACGAGCCGCGCGACTACCTCACCGTGCTCTGACGTCATTCCTCGCCGGGCCCGCCGTCGAGCCGTGCCTGCGCGGCGGCCAGCCGCGCGACCGGCACGCGGTAGGGCGAGCAGGACACGTAGTCGAGGCCGAGCTCGTCGAGCAGGGCGATCGACGCCGGGTCGCCGCCGTGCTCGCCGCACACCCCCGTCTCCAGCCCGGGCCGGGTCCGCAGCCCGCGCTCGACGCCGATCCGGACGAGCTCGCCCACGCCGTCGGCGTCCAGGGAGGCGAACGGGTTGGCCCGCACGATGCCTGCCTCCAGGTAGGCGGTGAGGAACGAGCCCTCGGCATCGTCGCGCGAGATGCCCACCGTCGTCTGCGTCAGGTCGTTGGTGCCGAACGAGAAGAAGTCGGCGTGCTCGGCGATCTCGCCGGCGGTCAGGGCGGCGCGCGGCAGCTCGATCATGGTGCCGACGCGGTAGTCCAGGTCCGCCACCCCGGCGGCGCCGAGCTCCTCGTCCGCGGTGGCGACGACGATCTCGCGCATCCGCCGCAGCTCCTCGGCGTACCCGACCAGGGGCACCATGATCTCCACCCGCGGGTCCAGGCCCCGCCCCCGCACCGCGAGCGCCGCGCGGAGGATCGCGCGGGTCTGCATGACGCCGATCTCCGGGTACAGCAGCGACAGGCGCACGCCGCGGGTGCCGAGCATGGGGTTGGCCTCGGACAGGCGCAGCACGTGGGCCAGGAGGGTGCGGGCCTGCTCCAGCTCCCCGGGTGTGCCGTCGGCCTCCAGGCGCTGCACGAGGAGGGACTGCTCGACCAGGTCGGGGAGGAACTCGTGCAGCGGGGGGTCGATGAGCCGGACGGCGACGGGCAGGCCGGTCATCGCCGTGAAGATCTCCTCGAAGTCCGCCTGCTGCATGGGCAGCAGCTCGTCCAGGGCTGCCTGCCGGGCCTCGGTGGTGTCCGCCAGGATCATGCGCTGGACCACGGGCAGGCGGTCCGTGGCCATGAACATGTGCTCGGTGCGGCACAGGCCCACGCCCTCGGCGCCCAGCTCGCGGGCCCGGGCGGCGTCCGGGCCGTTGTCGGCGTTGGCGCGCACCCCGAGGCGGCGCACGTCGTCGGCCCAGCCGAGCACGGTGGAGAATTCGTCGGTCATCTGCGGGGGCACGAGCGGGAGCGCGCCCGGGTAGACGTATCCGGTGGTGCCGTCCACGGTGATCGTGTCCGCCTCGGTGAGCACGGTGTCGCCGACGGTGACGGTGCGGGCCAAAACGTCGATGCGCAGCTCGCCCGCGCCGGCCACGCAGGGCTTGCCCATGCCGCGTGCGACCACCGCGGCGTGCGAGGTCATGCCGCCGTGGGCGGTGAGCACGCCCTGGGCGGCGGCGACGCCGTGGATGTCGTCGGGCGTCGTCTCCCACCGCACGAGCACGACGTCCTCGCCGGCCCCGCCCCGCTCGGCCGCGGTGTCGGCGTCGAACACGAGGGTGCCTACCGCCGCGCCCGGGGAGGCGTTGAGGCCGTGCGTGAGCGGGGCCGGGGCCTGGTCGGGATCGAGCGTCGGGTGCAGGAGCTGGTCGAGCTGGGCGGGGTCGATCCGCCGCAGCGCGGTCCGCCGGTCGATCGCGCCCTCCGCGACGAGGTCGCGCGCCACCTTGAGGGCTGCCGCGGCGGTGCGCTTGCCGGTGCGCACCTGGAGCAGGTACAGCGTGCCGTCGTCGATCGTGAACTCGATGTCCTGCATGTCCTGGTAGTGCTGCTCCAGGCGGTCCATCGTGTCCAGGAGCTGCGTGTACACCCCGGGCAGCACCGACTCCAGCTGCGGGAGACGCAGCGGTGTGCGGATGCCCGCGACCACGTCCTCCCCCTGCGCGTCCAGGAGGAACTCCCCGTACCGCTCCCGGGCGCCCGTGGCCGGGTTGCGCGTGAAGCACACCCCGGTCGCGGAGGTGTCGCCCTTGTTGCCGAACACCATCTGCATCACGTTCACGGCGGTGCCGAGGTCGTCCGGGATCTTGTTCAGCTCGCGGTACACGCGCGCCCGCGGGCTGTTCCAGGACCCGAACACGGCGTCCACCGCCCGGCGGAGCTGCTCGTGGGGTTCGGTCGGCAGGTCGTGGCCGGTGCTCCGGCGGACGACGCCGCGGAACGTCGCCACCAGGTCCCTCAGGTCGTCCGCCGTCAGCTCGGTGTCCCGCCGCACCCCGCGGTGGTCCTTCAGGGCCGTCAGCTCGTCCTCGAAGGCCTGCCCCGGGACCCCCTCGACCACCGTGCCGTACATCTGCACGAACCGGCGGTAGGTGTCCCAGGCGAAGCGCGGGTCGTCCGACTCGGCGGCCAGGCCCTGCGCCGCCCGGTCCGACATGCCCAGGTTGAGGACGGTGTCCATCATCCCCGGCATCGAGACCACCGCCCCCGACCGCACCGACACCAGCAGCGGCCGCTCGGCCGCCCCGAGCGTGCGCCCCGTGCGGCGTTCCAGGGCCGCCAGGTGCGTGCGGATCTCGTCCCACAGGCCCTCGGGCCACGCGCCGTCGTCCTCCATCGCGGCGACGCACGCCGCCGTGGTGACGGTGAAACCGTCCGGGACGGGCAGGCCGATGCGCCGCATCTCCGCGACGCCGGCGCCCTTGCCGCCGAGCAGCGCCCGCATCCCGGCGTCCCCGTCGGACAGGTCGTAGACGTACGGCCCGCCGGGCGCCCGCGCGGACGCGTTCTCGGCGGCGGCTCCGGCCCGGCTGTTGGTGTGGGTGGTCATGACGGCTCCGTGGGCAGGCGCTCGGTGCCCACGCTCCGTGGGCAGGCGCGTCTACCCCGCCAGCGTCCCGCGCCCGCCGTCCGCCGCGCCAGGGACGAACGGCCCGGAATCTCCGCCCGGACGGGACAGAAAGGAAAAATTCACCCGCCGGTCGGTGCGTCGTCGGGTCCGCGTCGGCCGGGTGGGCGAGGATTCACCCCGACCAGTTCCCCCACCGAGAGGGAGATCAGCGTGTCCGAGCAGACCAGCACCAAGACCGGAACCAAGACCAGCACCGTGTCCAGCCTGATCAGAATGCTCGTCGTCCTGTCCGCCATGGTCAGCCTCGTCGCCGGCGGCATCACCGTCGCCCCGGCCGCGAGCGCGACCGTCTACGGCTCCTGCACGCACAGCGGCTGCACGGAGGCGTACTCCTCGAAGTCGATCTGGAGCTCCAAGGGCTACCCGAGCACCCGAGGCTGGGTCAGCTGGCCGAACGGCCAGTGCAACTATGCGGGCGGCACGCACCAGAACCGCGAGGGTCAGCTCCCGGCCGGCCACTCCTACCTCGAGTTCGACGTGACGCCGCGGGCGTGCGGTGCCGCGCGGCAGTCCTACCGGCTCATCCTGGACCGCACCACCGGGGTGACCTACTTCTCGCCCAACCACTACGGCGACTTCTACCGGATGTGACCGGTCCGTGCGCGGCGCCCGTCCCCCTCGGGGCCGGACGCCGCGCACGGGCCCGGCCCCGAGCGGGACGGATAGCCTCGAACCATGACTCGTGACCTCCCCGTGCTCGTCGTCGACGGAACGCGGTTCGGCGACCTCGACGGCTTCGCCCGCGAGTTCTCCCGGCTGCTGAGCGGGTACACCTGGCGCGGAAACCTCGACGCCCTCGACGACGTGCTCCGCGGCGGCTACGGGACCCCGGCGGCCGGCTGGACCCTGCGGTGGACCAGCTCGGAGACGTCCCGCGCGGCGCTCGGCCACCCGGAGACGGCCCGGCGGCTGGAACGGATCCTGCCCGGCGTCGACCCGTCGAACCGCGCGGCCTTCACCGCGCGGCTCGACGCCGCACGCCGCGGCGAGGGTCCGACGCTGTTCGACGAGATCGTCGCCATCGTCCGCGACCACGGACCTGGTGGCCGGGAGTCGGCGGACGGGATCCTGCTGGAGCTGGTCTGAGGCGGGTCAGCGCCTGAGGCGGGTCACCGCCGGAAGTCCAGGGTGCCCAGGAAGGCGTGCAGGTCCTTCCAGCCCTGCTCGGTGCCGTCGAACTCGACCACGAGGAAGAGGTTCTCGCCCCGGTCGCTCTGGTGGAGGTAGATCTGGGCGTCGTACCTCTCCGGCTCGCCGTCCAGGGTCAGGACCGACGGCTGGACCTCGGCGTAGTCCGCACC
Organism: Promicromonospora sp. NPDC090134; assembly: GCF_044746965.1. Taxonomy (NCBI): domain Bacteria; kingdom Bacillati; phylum Actinomycetota; class Actinomycetes; order Micrococcales; family Promicromonosporaceae; genus Promicromonospora; species Promicromonospora sp. NPDC090134. The sequence continues at coordinate 381,474 of NZ_JBIVCZ010000003.1, forward strand.
GGGGACGGTGATCATCTGGGACCAGGGGGCGGGGTCGGTCTGCGTCCACCAGTTCCCGCCCGGCTTGCCGCCCTGCACGTACACCCGCTCGTACTCCGGGTGCTCCTTCGTCGCCGCCTCGAGCTCCTCCGCGGTGAGGTCGGGTGCCCCCGGCAGCTGCGCGTAGAGGTCCTCGAGCTCCTCGGGATCCACGCCCCCGTTCACGTGCGTCACCGTCTGGCCCGTCCACTCGACGCCGGGCGTGAACTGCCCTTCCGTAGCCTCGGAGGTCCAGGACTCCGGCACGGCGAACGACAGGCCGTTGAGCTCCACCTGCTTCCAGCCCGCCGGCACCACGTGGTCGAGCGGTTCGAGCAGGGGGTACTCGATGCCACCGACCGGCCGGCCGCTCGGGTCCGGACCGGCCGGTGCGCCGTCCGACGGACCGGTCGACGGACCCGTCGACGGGGTCGCGTCCGCCGCCGCCCGGTCGCTGCCCGGCAGCAGGTCACCGCGGTGGGCGCCGGCCGCGCCGAGCACCCCGAGACCCGCGCCGGCGAGCACGAGCGCCGCGAGGCAGGCTCCCGCCGTCCTGGCCACCCGACGGCGCCGCACGTTGCGCACGGCGGTCGCCACCAGCAGCGCCGGGTCGAGGTCCCCCGGCGTCTCGATCATCGACCCCGCCGTGTGGATGCCGGCCGCGAGCGCCGCGTCCTGGGTGGGGTGGGTGTCGTACATGGTCATCATCGTTCTCCCCCGTTGGGCACCAGGACGGTGCGCAGGCGTCGTAGGCCGTGTGCCGCGGTGGACTTGACGGTGCCCTCGGAGATGCGGAGCTCGGCGGCCGTCTCCGCGACCGAGCGGTCCAGCATGAACCGGAGCACCACCACGCGCCGCTGCTTCACGGTGAGCTGCATGAGCGCGCGGACCAGGCGGTTACGGTCGACCACCTCCCCCTCGAACACCAGCACGCCAGGACTGCGCACGCTGGCGGCGGGGTCGTCGGTGAGCACCTCGCGGCGGGTGCGGCGCCAGGTGTCGATGCGGGCGGTCGCCAGGACGCGGCGCGCGTAGGCGAACGGGTCGCCGTCGCCCACCTTCCGCCAGGCGTTGAACGTGCGCTCGAGCGCGATCTGCACCAGGTCCTTCGCGCGGTGCTCGTCGCCGCACAGCATGTAGGCGATCCGGTACAGGGCCGGGGTCTTGGCGTGGGCGAAGACCGTGAACTGTGCGACGGGGTCGGCGCCGCTCCGGACGACCGGGACCTCCGTGGTGACCGTCTCGGGGACCACGCCCACGGCAGTCCCGCTCATCCGCTCCACCGTCCCCGAAGGGAGCGTTCAGGGAGCGGTGTCGGGGATGGTTCGCGGCGTCGTGGACCCCGCTTGGTTGGCGTCATGCACCATAGACGCAGCCCGGGCAGCGCGGGGTTCTATGCAGTTTCAGCTGAACTGCTGCAGCCCGATCGTCGCGAGGAGGTCGAGCTGCCCGGCGGCCTCGGTGCCCGGTGCGGCGGTGTAGACGATGAGCCGGAGGTCGCTGTCCCGGACGGTGAGGAAGTCGCTGTCGAGAGTGATCGGCCCGATCTCCGGGTGCAGGAACGTCCGGTGGCCCGGGGCGGGCTGCGGGGGCAGGCGCCGCTCCCACAGCTCCGCGAAGTCGGGGCTGACCTCCTGGAGGTCCGCGACGAGCTCGCGCAGCTCGGTGTCCTCCGGGTACCGGACCCACGCCTCCCGCAGGTCCGCGACCACCTCCAGGCGCAGGAGGCGCTCCTCCTCGTCGGTACGCACGTAGCGGGTGGACCGGTGGGTGAAGATGATCCACGCGAGGTTCTGCTCCCGCAGCGGCAGGGCCGACGTGTCGCCCGTCAGGGCGTAGGCCAGAGCGTTCGAGGTGACGCAGTGCCACGACGCGTCGACGACGGTCACCGGCGTGTCGGTGAGCCGGTCCAGGATGCGCTGCACGCTGGGCGTGATGTGCCGCTTGACCTGCCCCGACAGCGGCTCCGCCTGGTCCCCGAGCCGGAACAGGTGCACGCGCTCCTGGTCGGACAGCCGCAGCACGCGGGCCAGCGACATCAGCACCGACGCCGAGGGATGTCCGGCACGCCCCTGCTCCAGGCGGGCGAGGTACTCGACCGACAGCCCCGCGAGCTGGGCGACCTCCTGCCTCCGCAGGCCGGGCACACGCCGTCGTCCCCCGGCGGCGAGACCCGCCTCGGCGGGCGCGACCCGGTCACGCCACGCACGCAGGCTGCTGGCGAGCTCGCTGGAGTTCACGACCATGCGTCCAGTCGTATCACGCGGCCGCCCGGCGGAGGGTGGCCCTGCCAGTACGAGGCTCGACAGGTTCATTTTGCTCCGGACGGCGCGGGGCGAGACTCGGAACACCTGGCCGGTGTCGAACCACCGGCAGACGAACCAACAGATCGGAAACAGCAATGAAGAGCATCCGCCCCGCGTCCGCCCCCTCCGCGGCGGTCACCCTGTGAGCGCGGGCATGACCCCGGAGGAGCTGCGCGACTTCTACCGGCGGTACGTGGAGCTGGCGAACAACCGCGACTTCGACCGCATGGACGAGTTCGCGCACGACGAGGTCATCATGAACGGCACCCCGGTCGCCCGCGACGACATGGTGGCCGAGTTCCGTCGGCACACCGACGCCGTCCCGGACCTGACCTGGGAGATCAAGGAGCTGCTGGTCGACGGCGGGCACGTCGCCGCCCGGCTCGTCGACACCGGGACGCCTGAGCGGGAGTGGAACAGCCTGGCCCCCACCGGGGCGACCGTCACCTTCGCCGAGACCGCGTTCTACGAGGTCGAGGACGGCCGGTTCAAGCACATGTGGTACCTGATGGACGCCGCCGCGCTGCGCGCCCAGCTCACCGAGTAGGGCGGGGAGCCCCGGAGAGACCGCGGATGGCCCGGCGCGCTGCCGGGCCATCCTGGCTCTCCAGGTGCCCGACTTTTCCACTTCACCCCCTCTGTGACACAACGTTTCCCGCGCCTCGGACGTGTGAGATGTCATGAGGAACAAAGCGGTGCACCCAGTCATCCTCGGTGGCGACGCCGGCGCCTACAGCCTCGCGCGCGCCTTCCACGAGGGCTACGGGGTCAGGTCGACCGTCGTGTCCATCCGCCCGACGCCGAACGTCGCGCACTCCGGCATCATCTGCAACGTCGTCGAACCGCGCCTCGACGACCCCGACGTCCTGGTCGAGCTGATCCGCCGGATCGCGGCGGCCGGACCCGGGCCGGTCATCGCCCTGACCTGCGTCGACTGGTACGTGCGGGCGCTCGCGGAGCACCGCGACCGGCTGGCGGACGTGGCGATCGTCCCCTACCCGTCGGTCGACCTGCTCGACCGGGTGATGGACAAGCGGCGGTTCTCCGAGCTGTGCCAGGAGGTCGGGGTCCCGCACCCCCGCACGGAGGTGCGCGACGGCGGGGAGCCGGTCGGCGACCTCGACCTGCGCTACCCGCTGATCGCCAAGCCCGGCGACAACACGGCGTGGCACCAGGTGTCGTTCCGCGGCAAGGCGAAGGTGCACCTGGTACAGGACCGCGAGGAGCTGGCGGCGCTGCTGACGGCGGCCGGGGACGCGGGCTACCGGCGGCCGATGATCATCCAGGAGTACGTGCCCGGCGACGACTCGCAGATGCGGATCATGACCACCTACTCCGACCGCACGGGCGAGGTGCGCATGGCGTGGGGCGGCCGGGTGCTGCTCGAGGAGCACACGCCCGGGACCCTGGGCAACCCCGCCGCGATCCTCACCGGGCCGCTCCCCCAGGTCGAGGCGGACGCCCGCCGGCTCGTGGAGCACCTGGGCTGGACGGGGTTCGCGAACTTCGACGTGAAGGTGGACCCGCGCACCGGCGTCGGGCACTTCTTCGAGCTGAACCCGCGCACGGGGCGGTCCAACTACTACCTGACGGCGAGCGGCCTGAACCCCGCCGCCTACTGGATGGGCGACCACCTGACCGGGTTCTGGCCGACCGCCGCCGAGCCGCAGGAGGTGCTGTACCGGATCGTCCCGGGCTTCCTGCTGGACCGGTACGTGCGGGACAAGCAGGTGCGCGCCGCCGTGCGCCGCGCCCGCGCCGTGCACCCGCTCAAGTACGGCCGGGACCGGTCGCCCCGCCGGGACGCCTGGGTACGCCTCGCCGAACTGAACCAGGTGCGCAAGTTCTCGCAGTACCACCCCGCACCGGAGGCGGGCGAGGCGAACGGGCGGCCAGTCGAGCCCGTCGCGTCCGGAGAGCGGGACGTTGCCTGACGGCGGCGCGCCGTTGCCCGACGACGGCGGACCCGGCGCCCGCCCCGCGGGGACGCTGGTCGGCGTGCTCGGCGGGGTCGGGCCGCTCGCGACGGTCCTGTTCATGGAGCGCGTCGTGCGGCTGACCGACGCGGAGCGCGACCAGGACCACGTCGACATGGTGGTGCTCCAGCACGCGACCGTCCCGGACCGGACGGCGTTCGTGCTGGGGCGCTCCGCCGACGATCCCGGGCCCGTGCTCGCCGCCGACGCACGGCGCCTCGCCGGGCTCGGAGCCGACTTCCTCGTGCTGCCGTGCAACACGGCGCACGTCTTCGCCGGCGCGGTCGCCGCGGCGACGTCGGCCCCGCTGCTGACCGCGGTGGACGCGGCGGTGTCCGCGGTGTGCGACGCCTGGACCGGCCGCTTCAGCGGGTCGCGGCCGGAGGCCGTCGGCCTGCTGGCGACCGAGGGGACGATCGAGTCGGGCGTCTACCTGGACGCCTTCAGCGCCCACGGCGTCAAGGCCCTGGTGCCGGACGTCGCCGGCCAGGCGGCCGTGACCTCCCTGATCTACGACGGCGTCAAGGCGGGCCGCGGCGGAGACCTCACCGCGCTGGCGGGTGTCGTGGCCGACCTGCGGTCGCGCGGCGCCGGCGCGATCGTGCTCGGGTGCACCGAGCTGTCGGTCGCGGCGGAGGCGACCCCGCCGGACCGCCTGCCCGGCGTCGTGCTCGTGGACACCCTCGACGAGCTGGCCCGCGCGACGGTGCTGCGCGCGGGCCGGCGGCTGCGCGGCGCCGGCTGATCAGCGGCGACCGTGCCGTCGCCGGAGGGCCGTTCCCGTGCGAGCCTGTAGACGTTCCTGCGCCCGGCACCGCACGTCCGTGCGCGACCATCCCGGGGAGAATCGATGTGCGCGCAGCCGTCCCCCGAACCCCGGCGTCGCCGGTGGCGCGGCCCGGCCCTGGCGACCGGGGCCGCCCTCGCGGCCTTGGCGCTGGGTCTGGCCGGGGGTGTGCTCGGCGCCCGGCTCACGGCGGACCCGGACGCATCCGCGCCGGTGGGTAGCTGCGACGTGGCCGAGGTGGCCCCGCGCGTCCTGCCGACGATCGTCACGATCAGCGCGACGGGCGCGGAGTCAGGTACCGGCAGCGGTGCGATCCTCACCGAGGCCGGCGCCGTGGTCACCAACGACCACGTCATCACGCCGGCCGTCCCCGACGGCCGGATCGATGTGATCCTGGCCGACGGGGAGCGCCTGCCGGCCGAGCTGGTGGGGCGGGACCCGCAGACCGACCTCGCCGTGCTGGCCGTGGAGCCCGGGCGCGCGCTGCCCGCCATCGAGCTGGCCGGGTCGGACGACGTGGCCATCGGGGAGCCCGTGGTCGCGCTGGGTGCGCCCTTGGGGCTGTCCAGCACGGTGACGGCGGGCATCGTCAGCGCGACCGGCCGCTCGGTGACGGTGCCGACCGGCGAGGGCGGCACCACGGTCCTGACCGGGGCCATCCAGACGGACGCCTCGATCAACCCCGGCAACTCCGGCGGTGCGCTGGTCGACTGCGACGGGCGCCTGGTCGGGGTGAACACGGCGATCTCGACGGTGCCCGACAGCGCGGGGCAGCCGGTGGGCGGCAGCGTCGGGATCGGGTTCGCGGTTCCCGTGGGCACGGTCCGGGCGATCACCGACGAGCTGATCGAGCACGGCCGGGTCGCGCACCCGTCCTTCGGGATGACCGTCTCCGCGCTGCCGCCGTCCGCCGCGGCGCGGTTCGGCGTGCCGCCGGGGCTGGTCGTGACCGCCGTGACGGACCGTGGTGCCGCGCAGGCCGCCGGCCTCCGGGTGGGCGACCTGATCACGGGCCTGGACGGCCAGGACGCGCCGACGGACTCGACGCTCGCGCACGTCGTCGTCCACGCCGCCGACGGCGACGAGGTGGAGGTGGAGGTCCTGCGCGACGGGCAGACGCGCCAGGTGACGGTGACGCTGCGCTGAGTCGCGGGGCCGGTGCCCGACACCGACCGAGGCGGTGTGGGAGGTGGCGCCCCACCGCTGGATCGTGCTCGAACAGCGCCCGGAGCGCGCCGGGAACGCGACGCACACGCTGTACGTGAACGATCTCGACGCCCGGGTCGCGGCGATCTCCGCCCGCGGCATCGAGCCGAGCGACACCGAGATCTACGGCGACGTCCGCAAGGTGGTCTACCGCGACCCCGAGGGCAACGAGATCGGCTTCGGCGGCAGCCCGGCGTGAGCCGGGGCGCCTAGCTCGCCCGCGGCGTCGTGGAGGCCAGCACCCGGTCGACGAGGTCGTCGATCGCCGCGGTGCCCACCGGCCTGCCCTCGAACGTGACGAGCACCAGCACCGCTCCCGTCAGGAGCGCGAGCGCGGGCTCGACGTCGCGCTGCGCGACGTGGGACTCGAGGACGGCGCGCAGGGCACTGGTCCCGGTCTCGTAGAGCCGTGTGCGCAGCCGGCCGACGACCTCGCTGTCGTTCGCGCGCTCGACGACGCCCGCCAGGAGACGGTCGAGGTGACCGTGCGTGAGGTCGTCGGCGAAGTCCGCCAGGCCGGCACGGAGATCGGCCCGCAGGTCGCCGGTGGCCGCCGGATGGTCGGCCTCGTCGCAGATCTGCTCGATCGACGCGCTGATCAGGTCGAGCCGGGTGGGCCAGTGCGTGTAGACGGTCGCCTTGGAGTAGCCGGCGCGCCGCGCCACCGCCGCGTGGGTGACGGCGTCCCAGCCCTCGTCGAGCAGCAGCGCGCTGGTCGCGGCGACCACGTCGCGCCGCGTGCGGGCGATGCGCGGGTCCAGGGCTGCGGTCTCGCTCGTCATGGCGCGATCCTACGAGTACTGGACCGCGTTGACACTGTTGAACGCATCGTTCAATACTGGCATGCATGACCAACAATGACACCCCGCCCGCACAGGTCGAGGTCTTCCAGCTCCCCACGGGCTCCTACGAGACCCCGGCCGCCCTGGCCTTCCGGGGCGGCAGCTTCCGGGACCGCCGGCAGTTCGCCGCCACGGCCGTGCTGGTCCGGCACCCGAGGGGCGACGTCCTCGTCGACGCCGGATTCGGCGCGCACGCCGAGGAGCACATCCGGATGCTGCCCGCGTTCCGGCGCTCGCCGCACCACCTCGGCGCGACCGCGAGCGAGCAGCTCGACGCCGCCGGCTACGACCGCAGCCGGCTGCTCGGTGTGCTCCTGACCCACTCGCACTGGGACCACGCCAGCGGGCTGGACTCCCTCGACGTGCCGGTCCTCGTGACCCCCGAGGAGCTGCGGTACGCGGCCGGCAGCCGGGGCGACCGGGTGTTCAGCCGGGTCGTCGCGGGCCACGACCTGCGGGTGTACGCGTTCGACGGTCCGCCCCACCTGGGCTTCCCGGCAAGCCACGACCTGCACGGGGACGGCTCCGTCGTGATCCTGCCGGCGCCCGGCCACACCACCGGCTCGGTCGTGGTCCTCGTCACAGAGCGGCCGGACCGACGGTTCGCCTTCATCGGCGACCTCACGTGGCAGCTCGACGGGATCGAGCGCGGCGCGCAACGGCCCCTCCTGATGCGCCTGCTCGCCGACAGCGACCCGGCGCGGGTCCGGCAGGACCTGGCTCGGCTGGCCGCGTTCCCGCCCGACGTGCGGATCGTGCCCGCGCACGATGCGCGGGGGTACGCGGGCATCCCGCTGCTGGGCGCGTAGGCACGGCGCCCGAGCCGGCCCGACCCAGCCCGGAATCAGGGCGTTTTGCATCTCGGACCGATCGGACGTACGGTAGAGTTACTAGTCAGTCTACCTAGACCAGTACGAGAGGCATTCCCATGAAGTTCAGCACCTCCACGCGCCGGCTCGGCGCAGTCGTCGGCGTCGCGGTCAGCGCGGCCCTCGCCCTCGGCGTCGGGGCCGGCGTGGCCCAGGCCGACAGCAGCCACCACCCCGACCGCGACACGACCAAGCCCACCGTCGTCCTCGTGCACGGCGCCTTCGCCGACGCGAGCGGCTTCGGCGGCGTGATCGACAAGCTGCAGCACGACGGCTACCCCGTCATCGCCGTCGGCAACCCCCTGCGCGGCCTCGCGTCCGACGCCGCCTACGTCCGCAGCGTCGTCGACTCCATCGACGGCGACGTCGTCCTGGTCGGCCACTCCTACGGCGGCGGAGTCATCACCAACGCCGCCACCGGCGCCGACAACGTCGACGCCCTCGTCTACATCGCCGCCCACGCCCCCGACAAGGGCGAGACCGTCAGCGACTTCAACGACCCCGCCCAGTACCCCGGCAGCCTGCTGGAGCCCGAGTCCCTCGTGCTGCGCCCGTTCCCGGGCGGCGTGGACGCCACCATCGACCCCGCCCACTTCCGCGAGATCTTCGCCCAGGACCTGCCCGCACAGCAGGCCCGCCTCATGGCCGCGACCCAGCGCCCCGCCGATGTCGCGGTCCTCGAGGAACCCTCGGGCGAGCCCGCCTGGAAGACGATCCCCAGCTGGTACCAGGTCTCCAACGACGACCACGCCCTGTCCCCCACCGCGCAGCGCTTCTTCGCCCAGCGCATGAACGCACACACCACCTCGATCAACGCCTCGCACGCCGGGTACGTCTCGCACCCGACCGAGACCGCGAACGTCATCGAGAACGCCGCTCGCGCGACCCGTTGACACCCCCCGCGCCGGGCGCTCAGGTCACCGACCTGGGCGCCCGGCGCGCTGTTCGCGACCCCCGGCGGGGACGCAGCCGGCCCACGACCGTCCACGCGATCATGCGCGCCATCCGCAGCGGCCCGTAGCGGACGCCGGACGCGAACGGCGCGTCGCCGCGGAGCGTGGCCTCCGCCCCGCCGTCGACGAAGAGCACCTGCCCCGTGACGAACGCGGCGTCCGGCGTCAGGAGCCAGGCGATCGCCGCGGCGACCGGCTCGACCGGGCCGGGCATCCCGAGGGGCTGCGGCAGGGCGTCCTGGAGCACGCGCACGCTCGTGGCGTCGGCGAGCAGGGTCCGTCGCGCGGTCCCGGTCTCGACGATGCCCGGGGCCACGGCGTTGAGGGGGATCCGAGCCCCCGCCCACTCCTCGGTGACGGCGGCACGGCGCAGCCACCGGTTCAGGGCGATCTTGGTGGACCGGTAGATCACTCCCCCACGGCCGCGCGCGATCATCCGGTCCGCGACCGCCAGGGCGTGGGCCTCGTCGCCGGCGAGGCAGGCGTCCACGAGGTCGTCCTCACCGGCGGAGAGCGAGGACGCCGAGCTCACGACGACGGCGCGGGGTGCGGTCCGGCGCGCCAGGTCGCCGCGCAGTGCGGCGAGCAGCCCGACGGTCCCGAAGTAGTTGAGGCCGACGGCGATGCGCTCGTCCGCGCTGCCCGCGACGAGCGCGACCCCGTCGATCCCGGACGGGGCCAGCTCCCGGACCCGCGCGACGGCGGCGTCACGCCCGCCCGCGGTGGTCAGGTCGGCGCGGACGTCGGCGGTGTCGGCGAGGCCGCACCGCAGCACCCGCGCGCCCGCCCGGTCCAGCCGGCCGGCGACGGCGGCGCCGATCCCGGAGTCCGCACCGGTCACCACGTAGGTCCGGCCGGCGTGCTGCGACATGGGCTTCTCCTCGGTCGACTTATCAATGCACTAGTGCATTTCTACACTAGTGCACTCATCCCGCGCTACGCTGAGCACATGAGCAAGGAGACCGGGATCCGGGAGCGCAAGCGGGGCGAGACGCGGCGCGCGATCGTCGCCACGGCCACGACCCTGTTCCTCGACCGGGGCATCGCCGCGACGTCGATCGAGGACATCGCGGCCGGTGCCGGCGTGGCGCGCCGCACGTTCTTCCTCCACTTCCCCTCGAAGGAGGACGTGCTGTTCCACTACCTGGAGGGCCACGTCCGGCGGGCGGTCCTGGCGCTCGACGACCTCCCGGCCGAGACGGACGCGGCGCAGGGCGTCCGGGCGGTGATGATGGCGTTCGTCGACCGCTTCGACGATCCGAGCGCCGGTACCGACGAGCTCGCGGACCTGCGGGCCGAGCTCGTCACCACCTCGCGCGGCCTGCCGCCGTCGCTGGTGGTGCGCCTGCAGCGGGCGCAGACCGACCTGGTCGGCGCCCTGCGCGAGCGGTTCCCGGACCGTGCGGGCTGGCCGCTGATGTCGGCGCACCTCGGCGCCTGCATGGGCGGCGCGACGGCGGCGGCGGTCGCCGTCGAGCGGCCCGAGGACCGGGCCGCCGCCATCCGCGAGGCCGTGGACCGCGCGAGCGCGGGCTTCGTGGCCTGACCGCACCGGCCACGAGGGGGCGGGGACGCTACGCTCCAGGCGGACGTGCTCCAGGCGACGAAAGGATGCCCATGCCCGCAACTGCCGACCTCTACGACGAACTCGGCGAGACGGTCCAGTCCGTGCCCGTCCAGTTCCAGCTCCACGGCGGCGTCGCCCGGTTCGAGGGGCCCGTGCGCACCGTGCGGTGCTTCGAGGACAACGCGCTGCTGAAGTCGGTCGTCTCGACGCCGGGCGACGGCGCCGTCCTGGTCGTGGACGGCGGCGGATCGCTGGAGCGCGCGCTGATGGGCGACATGATCGCCCAGATCGCCGCCGACAACGGCTGGGCGGGCGTGGTCATCCACGGCGCGGTCCGCGACCGCGTCGCCCTCGCCGAGATCCCGATCGGGATCAAGGCCCTGGGCACCAACCCGCGCAAGAGCACCAAGACCGGCGCGGGCGAGGCGGACGTCGAGGTCGCCTTCGGCGGCGTCACGTTCCGGCCCGGGGCCCGGCTCTGGAGCGACGAGGACGGCATCCTCGTCGAGCGCTGAGCCCGGCGCACCATCACCAGGCGAGCAGGCGCCGGATCAGAGCATCCCGCGCTCCCGTGCCGTGGCCGCCGCCTCGGTCCGGGACTGGGTGCCGAGCTTGGTGTTGATGTGCGCGAGGTGCGACTTGACCGTCGCGACGGAGACGAAGAGCTCGCGGGCGACGGCGTCGTTGGACCGCCCCGCCGCGACCAGGCGCAGCACCTCGAGCTCGCGCGCGCTGAGGGTCTCGGCGGGGGTGCGCACGCGCCCGAGCAGCCGCCGCTGGACGTCCGCGCCGAGCGCGACCTCGCCCGCGGCGGCGGAGCGGATCGCCCGGGCGAGCTCCTCGGTCGGCGCGTCCTTGAGCAGGTAGCCGGTGGCGCCCGCCTCCACCGCGGCCAGGATGTCGGCGTCGGTGCCGTAGGTCGTGACCACGAGCACGGGTGTGGCGTGGCGCCGGACGATGCTCCCGGTGGCCTCCGCGCCGCTCATCCGGGTGTCGCCGAACCGCAGGTCGAGCAGGACGACGTCGGCCCGGCCCTGGCCGTCGAGCCAGCGCAGCAGGTCCTCGGCGGTGGACGCCTCGTGGACGACGCGCATGTCCGGCTGGCCGTCGATCACGGCGCGCAGCCCGGCGCGGACCACAGGGTGGTCGTCCGCGACGACGACGTCGATCATCAGGTGACCTCGCCCGGGCGGACGGGCAGCGTCACCGTGAGGGCGGTCCCCGCGCCGGCCGGTCCCTCCAGCGCGAGCTCACCGCCGAGCTCCCGCACCCGCGAGCGCATGGCGGGGATGCCGAAGCCGCGTCCGCCCGGCGCGCCGGACGCCGCCGTCGGAACCGCGGGCGCCGGGTCGAGGCCCACGCCGTCGTCCACGACGCGCAGGGTGACGCTCTCGGGCGCGTAGGTCAGCGTCACCTCCGCCCGGGACGCGCCGGCGTGCTCGTCGACGTTCGCGAGCGCCGACTGGGCGATGCGCAGCAGCGCGGTCTCCAGCGGCACGGGCAGGGCGCGCGGGGTGCCGCCGGTGTGCACGGTGACCGCCAGGGGCGACCGGGTGTCGTCGCGGCCGGCGGCGGTGCGCTCGGCGACCCGGCGCAGCGCCCCCAGCAGGGTGGTGCGGTCGAGGTCGGCGGGGGTGAGGTCCTGCACCACGCGCCGGGCCTCGGCCAGGCCGTCGCGCGCGGCGGACCGGGCCTGGCCGACGAGGGCATGCGCCCTGGTCTCGTCGGAGCCGACGGCGTCCTCCGCGGCGCGCAGCAGGAGCTCGATCGCGGACAGCGACTGGGCGAGGGTGTCGTGGATGTCGCGGGCCAGGCGGGCGCGCTCGTCCGTGACCGCTCGCTCCCGCTCCGCCACGGCGAGGTGGCGGCGTGCCCGGGTGAGCTCGTCCACGGTGCGCTGCCGGCTCTGCGCCTCCCGGACGAACGCCTCGATGCCGAGCACCACGCCCACGGCGACGGCCGCCCCGAGCAGAGGCCCCAGGACGTACCCGGTCCACGGCTCCCCCGGCCCGGTCCGGGTCAGGAGGCCGTCGGCGACGGCCACGACCGCGGTCAGGGCGACCGCGACGACGCCTCGGCGGGGGCCGAGGACGTGCAGCTGCAGGATCATGAGCGGGAACGCCACCCACAGCGCCGCCGGGGACAGCCACAGCAGCACCACCCACAGGACGGTCAGGCCGACGATCCACGCGACGTCGGGCCACCAGCGGCCCCGCGGTGTGTCCACGGACCGCTCGTGCACCCGCACCAGGGCACGTCCCACGGCGTAGCCGGCGAGGAGCGCGCCGCCCACGAGCAGCGCGAGCCACTCGGTTCCCGGCGGGGCCTGGACCACCGCGATGACCACCAGGACCACCAGCAGGAGGTCGAGCCCGACGACGAGGCCGCGCGTCGCCGGGGACGGGGAAGGGCGGGTCACCCGTCCACGATAGCCAGGCGAGGGACCCGCGCATCGTCCGAAAGGTTGATCCGCCGGTCCACCGTTCGGCGGCCCACGATCACACCCACCGCCGATGACCGCCGTCCGCCCGACGCGGAGGCTGGTACCCGTACCGGCAACCGTGTGGAGGAATCTGTGTTCGTCGCCCTGCGCGATCTCAAGCATGCTCGTGGACGCTTCGTCCTCATGTCCGTGGTGATCGTGCTCATCACCTTTCTCGTGACCTTCCTGGCCTCCCTCACGGCCGGGCTGGCGAGGGAGTCGACCTCCGCCGTGACCGACCTGCCCGCCGACCACCTCGCGTTCTCGATGCCGGCCGCGGGCGACGCACCCGAGTTCACCGCGTCCCGCGTCACCCGCGAGCAGTGGGAGGGCTGGGCGCGGGAGCCGGGCGTCGCATCCGCCGAACCGCTGGGGGTGGCGACCACCCGCGCCGAGTCGGGCAGCACCACCGCGGCGGTCACCGCGCTCGGCGTGGCTCCGGGCACGGACCTCGTGCCCGAGGACGGCGGGGACGCCGGCGCCGACGTCGAGCCCGGCACGCTGGTGCTCACCCCGGGCGCCGCCGACGCGCTCGACGTCGGCGCCGGCGACACCGTCACGCTCGGCGGGCAGCGGCTGACGGTCGCGCGGACCGTCGACGCCGACCAGTCGTTCTCGCACACGCCCGTGGTGTGGACCACGCTCGACGACTGGCAGGCCGTCGGCGCCCGCGGGCTGGCGGCCCCGTCGGACGGCCTGGTCGCGACGGTGGTCGCGCTGACCACCTCCGGCAGCGACGGCGCCGGCGGCACCGGGCTCACCGCCGCGGACGGCGACCTGGGGACCACGACCGTCACCACGTCGGACGCCCGGTCGGCGGTGTCGTCCTTCGTGGGCGAGAACACGTCGCTGACGACGATGCAGGTTTTCCTGCTCGTCATCTCCGCCCTCGTGGTCGGCGCGTTCTTCACCGTCTGGACCATCAGCCGCACCGGCGACGTCGCCGTGCTCAAGGCCCTCGGCGCCTCCACCGGCTACCTGCTGCGCGACGCCCTCGGCCAGGCCGCGGTCCTGCTGGTCGGCGGCGTCGCGATCGGCGCGGGACTCACCGCCGCCGGCGCCGCCCTGCTGCCGGACGCCGTCCCGGTCGTCCTCACCACCGCGACGATCCTGGTGCCCGCCGGCGGCCTGATCCTGCTCGGGCTCGTCGGCGCGGGCGTCGCCGTGGCCCGCGTCGCACGCGTCGACCCGCACGCCGCCCTCGCCGCCCGCTGACCGGACGCGGCCCGCGCCCGGCAGCGCTCCTGCGCCCCATCACCCCGAAGGAGAAACCCATGGACCTGCGCCTGGACGGCATCACCCTCGTCTACCCCGACGGCGACACCACGCTCACCGCGGTGGACGACGTCGACCTCAGGATCCCCGCCGGAACCACCACTGCCCTGCTCGGTCCGTCCGGGGCCGGGAAGTCCAGCCTGCTGGCGGTGGCGGCCGGGCTGACCCCGCCCAGCGGCGGCACGGTCTCGATCGGCGACGAGACGGTCCTCACGCCCACCACGACCGTGACGGACGCGACCCGCGTGCGGCTCGAACGGATCGGCATGGTCTTCCAGTCGCCCAACCTGCTGGGCTCGCTCACCGCCCTCGAGCAGCTCGAGCTGCACGCCCACCTGCGCGGCGACCGGCCGGCGAGCGTGCGCGCACGCTCCCTGGAGCTGCTGGACGCCGTCGGGCTCGCCGACCTGCACGACCGGCGCCCGGCGCGGCTGTCCGGCGGGCAGCGGCAACGGGTCGCGATCGCGCGGGCGCTCGTCGGACGGCCGCAGGTGCTCCTCGTCGACGAGCCGACGTCGGCCCTCGACCACGAGCGCGGCACGCAGGTGGTCGAGCTGATCACCGGCCTGGCCCGCGAGACCGGGGCCGCGACCCTGCTGGTCTCCCACGACGCCGCCACCCTCGGGTCCGTCGACGCCACCGTGCGGATGCTCGACGCCCGCGTCGAGGCGGCTCAGCCGGCGTGAGCGGGGAACCCGCCCACGCGCGTCGGGCCCCGCGGGGTCACGGCGCGCACGTCACCGGATCCGGTATCGGCGAACCCGCTGCTGGATCCGCTCCCGGACGGCCGCCTGCTCGGCGAGGGGGACCGCCCGCTTGGGCAGCCACCAGACGAGCGAGGCGAGCCCGTTCGGCACGTACACGTAGTAGGCCTCGGCCGTCTCCCAGGCACGGGACGCGACGCCCCACGCGAAGGTCTGGGAACCGCTGGGCCCTTCGTGGGCGAACCCGTCGGCGTCGAGCACGGCGCGCACGGGCTCCCGGTTGGCGGGCAGGCGCCAGGCGGCCGGCCCGCCGAGCCACGGGTACCCGAAGAACAGCGCGGCCGGGATCCCGGCCACGAGGAACAGCTCCAGCGCCCGCGGGTCGCCGGCCAGGTTCCCTTCCGCGTCCACGACGACGAACCGCAGCAGCGCCAGGAGCACGCCCAGGGCCAGCATGACCCAGGCGAGCACCCTGGCCGCGGCGAGCTGCGGCAGGCTCCGCAGTACGGCCACGTAGTCCGCGCGCACCGGGACGAAGTCGTACTCCGTCCCGGTGCCGGTCCCGGTGGCCCGCTCCGGGTGGTTCTGCGTCGTCACGGGGCGCAGCGTATCCCGGCCGCCCCGGCGCTCCTCACTCCTCCGTCACTCCTTGACGGACCCCGCCGTCAGCCCCTCGACGATCCAGCGGCTCGCCAGGGCGAACAGCACCATGGTGGGCAGCACGGTGAGCACCGCGGCGGCCGACATGGGGCCCCAGGCAATGTTGAAGGTGGAGATGAACCCGTTGAGCGCCGCCGGGACGGTCTTGTTCGCATCGGAGTTCATCAGCACCACCGACAGGAACAGCTCGTTCCAGCAGTTCACGAAGTTGAAGATGAACGCGGCGGCGATCCCGGGGGCCATGACGGGAACGAGCACGCGGAACAGGGCGCCCAGGCGCGAGCACCCGTCGATCATGGCGGCCTCCTCCAGAGCGTCGGGCATGTTCTCGAAGAACCCGCGCAGCATCACGGTGGAGAACGGGATGCACATGGCCACGTAGACGAGGCCGAGCCCCGGCTTGGTGTCGACCAGGCCCAGGTCGGCAAGCATCGCGTACAGCGGCCCGAGGGCGATGAACGCCGGGATCATCTGCGTGAGCAGGAACGCGCCAAGCACGGCGCCCTTGCCCCGGAACTCGAACCGGGCCAGCACATAGGCGCTGAGCAGGGCGATGAGCGTCGCGGTGCCCCCGGCCACGAGCGCGACCACGAGCGAGTTGCCGAGGAACGTGCCGAAGGCCGACGTGGCGAACAGGTCGGTGTAGTTGGCGGTCGAGGGCTCCGACGGCCAGTACTCCAGCGGCCACCGGTTGATCGAGCCGGGTGACTTGAACGACGTCACGACCACCCAGTACAGCGGGAACAGGCTGATGACCAGCCACAGCGAGAGCCCCGTGACGCGGGCGACACGAGCCGTCATCGCTGGTTCACCCGCCGCATCGCCGTCAGGTAGAAGGCGCAGAACACGAACAGGACGACCATGACGGCCAGCCCGATCGCGCTGGCCAGGCCGTAGCTGCCCTGCTGCGTGTACTCGATCATCCAGGTGGTGACGATGTGCGTGCGGCCCGCGGGCCCGCCGGCGGTCATCGCGTAGATGATCTCGGGCGAGTTGAACGTCCAGATGGCGCGCAGCAGCACGGTCAGCGCGAGCGTCGTCCAGATGTACGGGACCACGATCGAGAAGAGCCGCCGCACCGTGCCCGCCCCGTCGATGGCCGCCGCCTCCAGCACCTCGTCGGGCACCGACTGGAGGGCCGCGAGGATCATGATCGCGAAGAAGGTCACGCCGTACCAGACGTTGGCGACGATCACGGCCACCATGGCCAGCTTCGGGTCGGCGAGCCATGGCAGGGGCGCGTCGATGGCGCCCGCCTTCATCAGCAGGTCGTTCACCACGCCGAACTCGGCGTTGAACATCCAGCGGAACAGCATGCCGACCAGGAAGCCGGACACGGCCCACGGGTAGAAGATCAGCGCCTGGTACAGCCCGCGGAAGCGGAACCGGCGCCACAGCGCGAGTGCCACGAGGAACCCGATGACGAGCTGGGGCACGATCGAGCCGACCACCCACACGAGCGTGTTGCCCGCGACCACCGGGAAGACTGGGTCGGCGAGGATCGTGGCGAAGTTGCCCAGGCCCACCCAGGGCGTCGAGGTGAGGTCCCACAGGTTCCAGTCGCGGAACGCCATCTGGGCACCCTGCAGCATCGGCCAGTAGGTGAACCAGCAGACGAAGACGATGGCGGGCGCGAAGAACCCGAGGATCGTCAGCGCCTGCCGGCGCCCGAAGGGCCGGCGGCGCACGGGCCCACGCGGGGCGTGGGCCCGTGGCGGCCGGACGGCGGTGGCTGTCACGTCACTGCTCCGCCGCGTACTTCTCGGTCCAGAACGTGTCCCACTCCTCGAGCAGCTCGCTCGTCGTCATGCTGCCCAGCAGCACCGCCTGCACGTCCTGGTCCGCCTTCTGCTCCCACTCGGTCCACCAGCTCACGCCGCGCGGCTGCACCACGTTGACGTACGTGTCCGGGTCCTCGGTCATGGCGACGTAGCTCGCCCACGGCCCCTCGGCGTAGAACGGGTCCTCCCCCGCGCCGTCGATGATCGGCACCAGGCTGTTCTCCTGGGCGAACCGGGTCGCGGGCTCCGCGCCCGAGAGGAACTCGACGAGGTCGGTCGCCTCCTGCGGGTGCTCGCTCGCCTCGGCCACGCCCCAGCCCGCGGTCGCGAGCGGCTGCGCCGCCTTGCCCGTGGGGCCCGTCAGCAGCGGGGCCGTGGACCACTGGTCCTGCGTGATCGTCGTCGACTGCGACACGGTGGCGATGACCTCCGGGTCCTGCAGCAGGAACGCCGTCGAACCGTTGGTGAAGCCCTCCACCATCTCGGGGTAGCCCCACGAGACGGCCGACGGCGGAGCCGCCTCCTCGAACAGGGAGAAGTACGTGTCGACGGCGTCCTGCGCCTCGGGCGCCGAGAAGATGGTCGACCCGTCCGCGAGCAGGTAGGCGTTCTCCACGTCGAGGTCGTCGATCGTGTACGCCTCGACGGCGGCCACCACGTTGCTGAACCCGTTCTGGCCGCCGCGGAACGCGTAGCCGTAGGTGTTCTGCCCCGGGTCCTGGATCGCGGAGGCCTGCTCCAGGAGCTCCTCCCACGACGCCGGCGGGCCGTCGAAGCCCGCGTCCTCGACGAGGTCGGTGCGGTAGAACAGCGACAGCCCGTAGAAGCCGTACGGCACGTAGTAACGGGCGCCGTCCTCCGCCGTGACGGCCTGCGCGTTGTCGGTGAGGTCGTCCCAGCCCGCCCACGCCGTGGCGTCGTCGGACAGGTCGTGGAGCCAGCCGTTGTTGCTGAAGGCGCCGACGGTGCTGTCCCGCACCTCCAGGACGTCGACGCCCTTGCCCGACTGCAGCATCTGCTGCAGCTTCTGGTCGGCCTGGTCGGTGGGCGGGGACACGAGGTCGACGGTGACCCCGGGGTTCTCCGCCTCGAACTCGTCCAGCAGCTCACGGATCAGGGTGGTCCGGGCCGGGTTGGTGAGGCTCTCGACCATCTGCAGGCGGACGGTCCCGTCCGCGGCGGACCCGCCTCCGGAACACGCGGTGAGGGCGAGCAGGCCCATCGTGGCCAGGCTCGCGGTGACGGCAGCTCGGGTGCGGTTCACGTGCGCACCTCTCCTTCTTGTCGGTCAGGCTCGTGGGTCAGGCTTGGCTGTCGGGTGCGGTCGGACGTGCGCCGGTGGGCGCGCGTCAGCCGCGGCGGCGTTCCTCGGCGAACGCCAGGATCTGGGGCACCGCGCGCTCGACGAACACGTCGAAGTCGCGCTGCTCCGTGTACAGGTGCACGGACAGGCGCAGGTAGCCCACGCCGCCGATGCTCGTGAAGGCCGACTCGACGCCGGCCAGGTCGAGCAGGCGCAGGCGCAGCTCGTCGGCGTCCCGGCGGTCCCGGCCGAGCCCGTCGGGCAGCCGGAGCAGGCGCATGGAGACCACGGGCTGGCCCACGTCGGTGGCCACCGGGGCGTCCACGTGGGGCTGCAGTGCCGCGCCGATGACGGCGGCGCCGTGGTCGGCGAGCGCCGTCATCGTCTCGCGCGCCCGCGCCCAGCCGTGCTCGCGCTCGACGAACTCGATCGCGCGGCCGGAGGCGAGGTAACTGGTCGCGTCGAGGGTGCCCTGCGAGTCGAACCGCTCCGGATAGTGCTCCTCGGCGCCCCACGAGTCGATGAGCGGCCACAGGTCGTCGCGGTCCGCGGCCCCGGTGACGAGCAGGGCCGAGCCGCGGGGCGCGCAGGGCCACTTGTGCAGGTTGCCGAACCACCAGTCGCCGCCCGCGACGGCCGCGGCGTCCGCGACGAGGCCCGGGGCGTGCGCGCCGTCGACCAGCACGCGGGCGCCGCGCTCGTGGGCGAGCGCGGTGATCCGGGCGGTCGGGAGCAGGCGGGCGGTGGGCGAGGTGATCTGGTCGACGACGACGAGCCGCACGGCGTCGGTGAGCTCCGTCCGGAAGCGTTCGACGACGTCGTCCGCGCTCG
This sequence comes from Promicromonospora sp. NPDC090134, assembly GCF_044746965.1. Classification (NCBI taxonomy): domain Bacteria; kingdom Bacillati; phylum Actinomycetota; class Actinomycetes; order Micrococcales; family Promicromonosporaceae; genus Promicromonospora; species Promicromonospora sp. NPDC090134. The sequence continues at coordinate 401,034 of NZ_JBIVCZ010000003.1, forward strand.
CCGCGAGCGGGATGGTGACCGTCCGCACCCGGGCGCCGAAGCGGCGGGCGAGCCGGAGGGCGCCCATGGTGACGGCGCCGTACCCGTGGTCGGTCACCAGGATCTCGTCGCCGGGCTCCAGGCGCAGGGAGTTGAGCACCACCGTCGCGGCCGCCGAGGCGTTGGGCACGAACGCCGTGTCCTCGGCCCGCGCGCCGACGAACGGCGCGACCTCGTGACGAGCCGCGGCGACGTGCTCCGCGACCCGCGGGAACCAGCCGACGGGGCTCAGGTCCGCCTGGCGGCGCAGCTCGTCCTGGTGGCGCAGCACCTCGGTGGGCACCGCGCCGAACGAGCCGTGGTTGAGGTGCACCACAGCGGGGTCCAGCGGCCATGCCTCGCGCGCCGGACGGCCGGACGCGAGCCGGACGGGCGCCGGGGCGGGCGCCGTGCGTGTCTGGTCCATCAACACCTCTCTCGGGATTTGTCGGACAACCATGGCAGGCTGGACCCGGTCGCACCAGAGTTTCCCGGCAAATGACACAGATCTGTAGGACAGGTTTAACGGGCGCGAAATGTCCGCCCCGCCCCCGAGAACCTGACATCCTGGAGGGATGCACGAGGTGAGCGCAGTCGAGACGGCCCTGCACGGGCTGCGGACCCTGATCGCCGACGGCTCGCTCCAGCCCGGCGACCGCATGCCCAGCGAGGGCGAGCTGAGCGAGCGGCTCGGCGTCTCGCGCGGGTCGATCCGCGAGGCGATCCGCACCCTCTCGGCCCTGGGCGTCGTCGAGACGCGCCGGGGCGCGGGCACCTACGTGGGCGAGCTGCGCGCCGCCGACATGATCCAGACGCTCTCGCTCACGGTCGGACTGCTCCCGCTGGAGTCGATCCTGGAGCTGTACGAGCTGCGCCGGGTGCTGGAGGCGCACGCCGTCGCCCTGTCGGCCGCGCGCTGCGACGACGCGACGCTGTCCCGCCTGGGCGACCTGCTCGACCGCCTGGAGGCCAGCGAGGACGTCGACGAGCAGTCCGCCCTCGACCACGAGTTCCACATGGGCATCGTGCGGCTGTGCGGCAACGAGTCGCTCGGCGCGCTGGTGTCGGTGCTGCGGTCCCGCTCGCGCGCCTACCCGGTGCTCACCCCGGAGACCAAGCGCGTCTCCGACGCCGGGCACCGCGCGATCCTGCGGGCGCTGACGGCGCGCGACCCCGTGGCCGCGTCGGTGGCGGCCGCCGCCCACGTGACGCAGAGCGAGGTGTGGCTCCGCGAGGTCAGGCCGGCGCCGGAGGCCGTTGGCTGATCGGTCGAGGGCCGACCGGCCGAGGGCTACTTGGTCGAGGCGGGGTCCTCGTCGCCAATGTGTCCCGGGGCGTTGGCGGCCAGGACCCGCTGGACGAACCCGCAGTACTCCCCCATGTAGTGCCGCAGGAACGTCGCCGTGGTCTCGTTGACCACGGTGCCGTCCGGGCCGAAGTCGGCGGCGTCGTAGGTGATGTAGGCCTCGGGCGCGTTGAGCTGCGGCGCGTCGAGGAAGCTCAGCACGCTGCGCATCGACGACTGCATGACGGCCGTGCCGATGCCGCCCGGCGAGGCGCCGATGATGCCGGTGGGCTTGCGCGCGAAGGAGTTCTGGCCCCAGGGCCGCGAGCCCCAGTCGATGGCGTTCTTCAGCGCGCCCGGGATCGACCGGTTGTACTCCGGGGAGACGAACAGCAGCCCGTCCGAGGCCTCGATCGCGGCCTTGAACGCCCGGCCCTCCGCAGGGAAGTCGGCGTCGTAGTCCCAGCTGTACAGCGGCAGGTTCCCGATGGGGACCTCGGTGAACGTGAGGTCGTCCGGCGCCGAGGCGATCAGCGCCCTGGACAGCGTGCGGTTGATGGATCCCTTCGCCAGGCTGCCCACCAGGTAGCCGATCTTGTAGGTCATGACGCCTCCCGTGCCTCGGCCGTCGACGCCGGCCGCCGGCGTGCCGTCATGTCTACTGTGCGCTCGCCGGCTCGGACCGGCGAGTCCGGTCCCGGCGGAACAGCACGACCGGGTCAGCCGTCGCCGTCGAACAGGCCGCCGTCGAGCAGCCAGTTGTAGCGCAGGCGCAGGGCGCGCTCGGTGCTGGCCACCAGGGTGGCGACCAGGATCGAGACGTTGAGCCAGCCGGGCAGCCGGACCGGCGACGTGAAGGTGGTGCCGAGCCGGTCGGCGATCGGCGGGAACTGGGAGACCTCCTCGATGATCTGCGGCGCCCCGAGGACCAGACCGATCAGCAGGACGACCACGGAGACCAGCCCGACGAGGCGGCCGGCGACGGGGTGCGAATGCTCCAGGCGAGCGCGGCGGCCCTCGGCCGAGGCGGCGTCCGGGGTGAGCTGCCGCTCGGTGCCGTCGTCGGACACGTAGTGGCAGCGCCGGAGGCCGAAACCGCTGGTGACCACCTCGATGACGCCGCCCGTCACCGGGAACCGGGCCGGGAGCTTCGACGTGGCGTACAGCCGGCCGTCGAGGTAGAGCCGCGCCCAGACCGTGCCGTTGTCGTCGCCGCCGTGCCGGATGTCCACCGACCAGGTCTCCGGGCGTCCGTCCGGTGTGGTCAGCTCCAGGTGGAACAGCGAGCGCGAGAGCGGCTGCCACCACCGGAACCGTCGGAGCGGGCTGCCGTCACCCGGCCGTACCCGCTGGTCGGCGCGCCGACGACTCCAGTCCGAGAACACACCCGACACCGTAACAACGCACCCGCGAGGCCGCACCGAAGTCAGCCGGCGCCATCGGCCCTACCGCCGTTCGTCGCTACTTGCTGTCGCGCTTGCCCTGCCGGCGCGCGCCCTGCGCCCGGGTCGACGCGTCGCGCTTCTTGCCGCCCGTCGTCTTCTGATGGCTCCGGGCCCGCCCGGGCCCGACCTTCTTGCCGCCCGGCCGGTCCGACGCGCCCGGCCCGGCGGACCTGCCGGCCCGAGCCTTGGCGAGCCGCTCGTCCTTCAGGGCCTCGGCCTGCGCGTGCGCGACGTGCGCCAGCCGCCCGCTGACCATCGACAACGCCTCCTCGAACGCTGCCGCCCGCCAGCGTGACTTGCCGCCCTTGGGCGCGGCCTTGCCCCGCGCGCCGAGCTCCTCGACGTTCCGGGCCGCCTTGCGGCGGTAGTTCTTGACGTGCTTGTTCCGCGCCCGCCGCACGCGCCGGTGCAGGTCCAGCAGCCCGTCCTCGTCGAGCGCCTTCAACCGCTTGGGTTCGAGCTCACGCACCAGATCGAGCTCGTCGTCCTTGAGCACCCACAGGTAGTCGTCCATCGGTGACCCTCCTCCGCGCCGAGTCCTGAGCATCCCCACCATCGCAGGTTCGCCGCGCGGCGGCGCGTCAGGTCGTAAGGATCTCCCCGTCGCTCTCCAGGACGATCGGCACGCCGGAGGTCCTCCAGCGCAGCGGGACCACCTCGACCGGGGTGTCGCACACGCCCAGGATGGCCCGCGGGGTACGGCCGAGCCGCGCGATGTGCCCCAGCCCGCGGTGGTGCCGCGCGACCATCAGCAGGTCCGCGTCGGCCGCGGCCGCCACGAGGACCTCGTCCGGGCGACCGAGCACCACCGACGTCTCCACGGCCACGCCCGGGTAGACGACGGACCAGTCGTGCACGACCATCTCCAGCAGCCGTGTGGCCTCCGTGACCGACTCGCCGGCGGAGGAGTCCACCGTCCCGAGGTCGGCGGCCAGGTCCGCTACCTCGACGGCGTGCACCACCCGCACGGTGGCGTGCCGGCAGGACGCCACGGACAGTGCCCTGGTCAGCAGCTCACCGGCGCTGGCGAACGTCTTGATCCCCACGACGATGCGGTCGTGCCCGCCGTCCCGCCACCCCGCGGGCACGACCGCCACGGGGACCTGGGCGCGTGCGGTGACCTCGGCCGTCGTCGCCCGCGCGACCAGGCGCTCGAACCCGTGTCGCGTCTCACGGCCCAGCACCAGCAGGCCGCCGGCGGCCCCCGCGGCGACGAGCTGGGCGACCCGCGGACCGAGGGCGAGCACCGGCTCGATCTCCAGCTCCGGGGCGGCGGAGCGCGCCGTCGTGACCTCTCGGGTGACCGCCCACCGGCCCGCCCGCTCCAGATAGGTGATGTCGCCCGCCTGGGCGGGCCAGAGCCCGTTCTCCGGCAGCGGTGCGGGGACCACGTGGACCATGTGCACCCCGCTGCGCCGGATCCGGGCCTCGTTGATCGCGTACCGGACGGCACCGGTGCTGCGGTCGCTCCCGTCCACGGCGACGACGACCGGCCTCGATCGCTGGTCGGTGCCCATGGTCATGCCTCGCTCAGCCTGCTCTTCGTGTACGGGTGGCGGAGCTGGTACGAGCGCTCGTACGCGGACGGGGTGACCGGCCGGGTAGGGCGCCGGACGGCGATCTCGGCGCCCAGGGCCTTGCCCCACGCGTGCGCGCGGCCGAGCTCGCCGTCCACGAGCGGCCCCTTGACGTCCGTGACCCGGAAGCTCATGGGCGAGGCGATCAGCGGAAAGCCCAGCCGGTCCAGCCGCCGGCTCGCAGCGCGCGCGGCGGAGCCGGTCAACCGCGAGGTCGTCCGCGTGTCGAAGGTCGTGGCCGCGGTCCGCGTCGTCACTCCCGGCAGCGCCCCGAGCCACTCCCGGATGCCCCGGTCGCGCGAGACGAGGTTCACGGCCCGCCCGGCGGCGTCGCGTCGCGTCGAGGGCCAGGACATGCTGAAGGCGTGCGTGGGCCCGCCCACGACCAGCAGGGTGACGTCGGCCGGGACGGTGGCGGGTGCCGCACTCACCTCGACGACGTCGGCGTGCATGGACGCCTCGATCCCGTCCGCGACCGCCCGTGCGATCGCCGCGGTGTTGCCGAACATGGACTCATAGACCACCAGCGCACGCATCGTGGCCACCTCTCTCCGGTTCTGCCTCCACGCTCGTCTCCGGGCAGTCCGGGCGTCAGGGCCGTCCGGCCCACGTCCGCGGGACCTTTGGCCCGTGCCCCGCACCCGCCTGCCACGAACACTGGAGCCCATGGACGTCGTCGACTCGCGGGTGAAGCGGATCCTGCGGGCCGCCGCGAGCGCCCCGAGCGTCAACAACACCCAGCCGTGGCAGGTCGAGGTCGCGGGCCGCACCGTGGTGCTCCGGGCGGATCCGGCGCGACAGCTGCACCACTCGGACCCGCTGGGCCGGGAGATGCTGATCAGCTGCGGGGCGTACCTGTTCAACGCCCGGGCGGCGGCACGCCGCGAGTCGCTGAGCCCCGCCGTCCGCGTGCTGCCCGAGCGGGACGACCCGCTGCTCGTGGCCACGATGCAGCTCGACCCGGGCCCGGCCCCCAACACGGACGAGCTGGAGCTGGCCGTGGCGATCGCGCGGCGCAGGACGTCACGGGTCCCGTTCGACGACCAGCCGCTGTTCACGGACGTGCTGACGGACATCCAGCAGTCCGCCCGGGACGAGGGTGCGGACCTGCGCCCGATCCAGCCCTCGGAGCCGGCGCGCGAGGAGGTGATGGGCCTGGTCCGCCGGGCCGAGTCCCTCGCCGCGGAGGACCCCGCCGCGAGGGGCGAGGAGCTGGCGTGGACGGCAACCGACGCGGACCGCGCCGACGGCATCCCGGTGGACCTGCTCGGGCCGGCGCCCGTCGACGACGGCGCGCCGGTCCGGCAGTTCCTCGCCAGCAGGGGCAGCGCCCAGTTCGAGCAGCACTCGACGATGGCCCTGCTCTTCACGCCCGGCGACACCCCGCGGGACTGGGTCACCGCGGGGCAGTCGCTGGAACATCTGCTGCTGGTGGCGATCACCTACTTCGTCCACGCGTCGTTCGCGACCACCGTGCTGGAGAACCCGACGACCCGCCACGACCTGCGCCGGGTGCTGTCCCTCGACGAGGCGCCGCAGATGCTGATGCGGCTCGGCTACAGCTCGCTGCCCCGGCACACGCCGCGGCTCAGGAGCGGATGAACTCCAGCAGGTCGGCGTTGATCACCTCGGCGTGCGTGGTCGGCATGCCGTGCGGGAAGCCCGGGTAGGTCTTGAGCGTGCCGTTCGGCAGCAGCTCGGCCGACATCGGGCCCGCGTTGGCGTAGGGGACGATCTGGTCGTCGTCGCCGTGCATGACCAGCACCGGCACCGTGATCTTGCGCAGGTCCTCGGTGAAGTCGGTCTCCGAGAACGCCGCGATGCCGTCGTAGTGCGCCTTGGCGCCGCCCTGCATGCCCTGGCGCCACCAGTTGCGCACCAGCGGCTCGCGCGTCTCGACGCCGGGCCGGTTGAACCCGTAGAACGGGCCGGCGGGCAGCGCCGTGTAGAACTCCGAGCGGCTGGCCGCGAGCTGGGCGCGCAGGTCGTCGAACACGCTCTTCGGCAGGCCGCCCGGGTTGGCGTCGGTCTGCACCATCAGCGGGGGCACGGCGGCGATGATCGCGGCCTTGGCCACGCGCGACTCGCCGTGCCGGGCGATGTAGTGGACCACCTCGCCGCCGCCGGTGGAGTGGCCCACGTGCACGGCGTCGTGGAGGTCGAGGTAGGTGGTCAGCGCGGCCAGGTCGTCCGCGTAGTGGTCCATGTCGTGGCCGTCGGCCACCTGCGTGGACCGGCCGTGCCCGCGGCGGTCGTGGGCGATGACCCGGTAGCCCTGGTGCAGGAAGAACAGCAGCTGCGTGTCCCAGTCGTCCGCCGACAGGGGCCAACCGTGGCTGAAGACGATGGGCTGCCCGGTCCCCCAGTCCTTGTAGAAGATCTCGACGCCGTCATCAGTGACAATTTTCGGCACGTTTCCGTCTCCGTTCGCTGGTGCTGAGGGCTCGGCTCCCCGAGCCGCCCTGCCAGCATCCATCGACCGGGCCGAGCGCGCAGGCCAGGATCGGCCCCGCCGCTGACTTTGCAGGGTGATACTGAGCCTCGCGCGGCTCCGGGCACGGCCCGGCCCGGGTCACTCCTGGATGAGCGCGATGACGTTGCCCGCCGGGTCGGTGATCCAGCCGATCGTCGGGCCCTGGGCAGGGTCGGTGCTGCGGGCCACGCCCCGTTCGTCCTGGTCGAACCCGGGGTACCGCAGCAGGCTCACCCCCGCCGCCGCCAGCTCCGTGACCGCCTTGTCGATGTCCGGCACCACGAGGTTCAGCACGGTGTACGACGCCGGGATGTGGTCCTGCCCCTTGGGGTAGACGAACACCGACGACCCCTCGGTCAGGTCGATCTGGAGTCCGCCCATGTCGTTGGCCCGGGCGGGCAGGCCGAGAGTGTCGCGGTAGAAGGTGAGGGCGGCGTCGACGTCGTCCACCGAGAAGCCGCTGAAGCTGCGGAGCGTGGTGACCATGGTGAGTTCCTTTCCTCGGGTCGGTCCTACGGCAGACGCCGGGGCGTGGCGGAACTCATCGGCGGGCCGTATCACGCCGTCTGCCGCGCGACTCCCTCCGGGTAGGCGGACAAGGAGGTGCGCCCGATGAGACACCAGACGAGAAATGCCTCGGTCCGGCGGCGGCACGCGCCGGTGGCGCTGCTCGTGGCGTTCGTTGTCTCGGCGGGCGCGGCTTGTTCCTGGGGTGGCGACGACGACGCGGGCGACGACACCACGCAGACCGAGAGCACCGATGACGGCGGCGGGGGCGGCGGAGGAGGCGGCGGTGGCGGAGGCGGTGGCGGAGGAGGCGGCGGAGGTGCACAACCCTCGCCGATCCGCCTCGGCAGCCCCCTGGACCGGGCCGGCGGCGACCAGACCGTGTCCGAGATCGCCGACCTGGCAGCCGTTGCGATAGCCGACCAGTGCCCCGGCGGGGACCTGTGCGTCGACATCACCTTCGAGCCCACCGTGCGCGACTGCATCTACTCCGGTTCCGACCCGGCGGAGGGTGACCTGATCGAGGTTGGCGCAACGCTGACGTTGTTCGGGGACCCCGAGAACCCAGAGGGCTGTGCGGGCGACACGGGAGACGGGCCGACCGATGGCACCACCGACAACGGCACGGAAACCGACACCGACACCGACACCGACACCGACACCGATCAGAACGGTACCGACAGCACCGGCGACCCGACCGGCACGGACGACACCTCCTCCGAGGGCAGCCAGGGGTAGCGAGGGATGAGCGGCCGGGAGCGGACGGTGCCCGACGAGGACACGTCGACCGACGTCGGCCGGGACATCGGCCGGATCGCGCGCGTCGCCACGGAGATCATCGCGCCCGTCACGCTGATCACGGCGCTGCTGTACTTCTTCGGGCGCAAGCAGATCACGTTCTTCTTCGAGTACTTCGGCGTGGACGTCTCGTCGCTGGGGCTGACCACCACCGACTACCTCTACCTCGCGCAGGACGGGCTCCTGATCCCGCTGGCCGTGGTGGCCACGGGGGTGCTCGTGGCGCTGTGGGTCCGGGGCGGCTCCCGCGCCGGCAGCTCTGGGCCGGAGGTGGACCGGTGGATCGTGCGGGTGGCGGGCCCGGTCGGAGCGGGACTGGCCCTGTTCGGCCTCGTCCAGGCCTTCCGGCCGGGTGCGGGCCTGGCCGGCTGGGTGCCGTCGTGGCTGGCGCCCCTGTGCCTGGCCGGCGGGGTGCTGCTGCTCGGCCTGGCCGTGCGCCGCCGGCGCGCGGTACGGCGCCGCGACGACCCGTCCTGGGTCCCGCCGTCGCAGACGGCACGGCTCGCCGAGTGGGGTGCGATGTTCGCGCTCGTGGCGGTGGCCCTGTTCTGGGCGGTGGCGGACTACTCCGCGGCGGTGGGCTACGAACGGGCCGCGCAGTTCGCGCGTGGCCTGCCGGAGGACTCGTCCGTGGTGGTACGCAGCACCGTCGACCTGCAGATCGTCGGGCCGGGTATCACGGCGACGGCGTGCCCCACGGACGCGGACGGATTCCGCTACCGGTACGACGGCCTGGTTCTCATGGCCGCCTCCGGCGGCCGGTACGTGCTGATCCCCCGCGCCTGGACGCCCGACACGTCGAGCGTGGTCTCGGTCCCCGTGACCGACGACGTCCGGCTCGACCACCTGAGTCCGTCACCCGACGGCCGGGCACGTCAGGGGCCCACGGCCGAGCCTGGCGGCGACTGCTGACGCACTTCGTGAACCCCGGGCGATCGGGTAGCCTCCCTGCCGTGCGCGTGATCTCGCTCCTCCGCTCGGCCCTCGCCGGCCCTCGGCAGGGCGTGGTCGGAGCGCTGGCGATCCTCACGGTGATCGTCGGCGTGGTCACGATGCACTCGATGAGCGGTTCGCCGACCTCCCACGCGCACGCGGTGCCCCACGAGGCCGCCGCGGTGGTGTCGGCGCAGGCCGGCACCGGTCCCGTCCTGGTCCAGGCCCCCGCGACGGACGACCACGCGGCCGGCGACGAGGGCTCCTGCTGCGACGGGTGCGGCGGGCACGACGCCGCGATGGCGATGTGCCTCATGATCCTCGTCGCGCTGCTCGCCCTGGTCGCGCCCGCACGGCGGCTGCTGTGGCGGGCCCCGCTCCAGCTCGCGGCGTCCCTGACCCCGGCGTTCGCCGGCCCCCGCGACCTCGCGGCCCCCTCCTTGCACGAGCTCTGTATCTGCCGGACGTAGACCGGGCCCGGCGCGCACCCGCGCCGACCCGAGAGCGTGACCGTGCCCCAGCGCCGTCGCGCCAGTGAGTGCTACCCCGAGACGAACCAGAGGAAGACCCCATGAAGCGCACCCTTATGCCCGCGATCGCCCTGAGCGTCACACTGGCCCTGACGGGCTGTTCCGCGGCCGGCGAGCACGCCGGGCACAGCGACGCCGACGTGATGTTCGCGCAGATGATGATCCCGCACCACGAGCAGGCGATCGAGATGGCGGACGCCGTCCTGGCCCGGCCCGACGCCGACCCCCAGGTCACCGAGCTGGCCACCCAGGTCAAGGCAGCCCAGGCCCCCGAGATCGAGACGCTCACCGGCTGGCTCGACACCTGGGGCGCCGAGCCCACCGGCGAGCACGGGGGCCACGCGGGGATGGACGGCATGATGTCCGACGAGGACCTCCAGGCGCTCGCCGCCGCCACCGGCCCCGCGGCGGACCAGCTGTTCCTGGAGCAGATGATCGTGCACCACGAGGGCGCCGTCGAGATGGCGCAGGCCCAGGTCGAGGACGGTCAGGACGCGGGCGCGGTCGAGATGGCGCAGACCATCGTGGACACGCAGGCCGCCGAGATCGAGACGATGGAAGAGCTCCTCGCCTCGATGTGACCGCCGGGTGGTGGGGGGGGGGGGGGCGGGGGCGGGAGAACGACCCCCCCCCCGGCGGGACCCAAAAAAAAAAAAAAAG
>NZ_JBIVCZ010000003.1:411269-588489 GCF_044746965.1 Promicromonospora sp. NPDC090134
GGGCCCCCCCGCCGGGGCCCCCCCGCCCCCGCTCTCTGACACTGGGGTCCCCGCCCCCGCGTCGCTGGGGGGGGGGGGGCGCCCCCCGCCCCGCCCCCCCCCACCACCCCCTCCTGAAGGAGCCTGCCCATGCGCAGATCGCTCGCCGGAGCGCGCCCTCGCGCGGTCCGCACCGGGGCGGCGTCCGTCCTGCTCGCCCTCCTCACCTCGCTCGTCCTGACGCTCTGCTGCGCGCCGCCCGCCGCCGCGCACACCCGGCTCGAGTCGTCGGTCCCCACCGCCGGGTCGACGGCGCGGGCCCCGGTCACCGAGGTCGCGCTGCGGTTCACCCTGCCGGTGAGCCTGCTCGGCGACGGCGTGGTGATCGAGGGCCCGAGCGGCGTCGTGCCCGCCGACGTCGCCCCTGCCGAGGACGGCCTGGTGCTGGTCGCGACCCCGGCCGCGGCCCTGGCCGCAGGCCCGTACACGGTGACCTGGACCGCAGCGGCCCAGGACGGCCACCCCCTGGAGGGGACCTTCCGCTTCACCGTCGCGAGCGAGGCGCCCGACGGCGCAGGGGGCGACGAGGCCGACGCCGAACCGTCGGCCGGCGCGTCGACGGGGACCGGCCACGACATGAGCGGCATGAGCGGCACCGACCATGACATGGGCCACGACCCGGCCGCGATGGGCACGCCCGCGACCGACGCCGCGGGGGTCGTCGCCCGGCTGGGCGGCGGCGCCGCGCTGTGGGGCTGCCTGGTCGCCGCGGGCGCCCTGGCGTTCGCCGGACTGGTACTGCGCGGGCGCGACGAGGCGGACGTGCCCGCCGTGCTGCGACTGGTCCGCTGGTCGGGCGTGCTGCTGCTCGGCGGCCTCGTCGTGCGGGTCCTGGCGGGCTCGGTGCTCGTGGCGCACGGCGACCTCGCCGCCGCCGTCTCGCCGTCCGCGATCGGCGGCTCGCTCACCGGTACGACGCGCTGGGACGTCGGCCTCCAGGCCGCCGGCGCGGTCGCCGTGGCGGTGGGCGCCTGGCGCACGCTGCCCGGCGCGTGGCCCGCGGCGCTGGGGGCCGTGCTCGCCGGCGCCGGACAGGTCCTCGGCGGCCACAGCAACACCGTGGAGCACCGGTGGCTCGTGGTGACGGCGGACGTGGCGCACCTGGCGGCCGCCGCCGTCTGGGTGGGCGGCGTCGTCACGCTGGCGCTCCTGCTCCGGACCCGGCGCCGGGCCGGGCGCGACCTGGACGCCGCACTGCTGGGGGCCCGCTTCTCCGTGGTCGCGGGCCTCTCCCTCGCGGTGGTCGGCGTGGCCGGGGCGCTGCTCGCGGTCGGCATCCTCGACCACCCGGCGCAGCTCTGGGAGAGCACCTGGGGGCTGCTCCTGCTGGCCAAGGTCGCCGTGGTCGTGCTGGTCGCGGCGATCGGCACGCACAACCACCTCCGCGTCGTCCCGCGGCTCACGGCCCGCCGCCGGGTGGTGGTGCGGCACGCGGGACGGTCGCGCACCGCGGGCGAGGCGCTGCGCCGCAGCGCCCACCGGGAGACGGCGCTCATGGTCGCGGTCGTGCTGCTCACGGCCTGGCTGGTCGCGGCGTCCGTCCAGGGACCGGGGTGATGTCGCTTCGACACGGTATCAACGCGGAGGGTCGCCGGCTCCGCATCTATGAGAGCCGTGCGCGGGGGGCAGCGGCAGAAGAGGCGATGATGCCATGTCCACGAACATCCCCTGGACCGTCCGGCAGGGTCCGCGCGGGCCCGTCCCCGTGTACGTGCTCCAGTTCGACGCACGGGGCACCCTGACCTCGCCGCGGGCCCTGGCGGCCCTGGTCGAGGACGCGCGGGACGCCACCGACCTCGTCGTCGTCTCGCACGGCTGGAACAACGACTGGCTGGCGGCCACCTCGCGGTACGACGACTTCTTCGATCACCTCGACACGGTGCTGCAGTCGCACCCGCCCGCCGCGGACCGCCCGTTCCGCCCCGTGTACGTGGGCGTGTTCTGGCCCAGCGCCGCACTGGTCATGCCCTGGGAGCAGGGGCCGGACATCGCGGCGGAGGGCGACGGCCTGGCCGGTGAGCTCGCCGCGGAGCTCGCCGTGCTGAGCGAGGACCTCGGACCGGAGCTGAGCGGCGAGCTGCACGCCCTGCTGACCGACCCGGCGCTGCCCGACCCCGGGGTGGGCGGGGACCGGGCCGACCTGGCCGCCGAGATCCTCGCGCACCTGCCCGTCGCCGACCACGACGAGACCGGCGCGGCGGGCTCCCGGGTGGACGGGCCCGCGCTGCGGGCCGTCTGGGAGGACACGCTCGCGCGGATCGAGCCGACGCCGGTCCGCCCCGGCGGCATCATCCCCGACGACGGTGCGGTGGGCGCCCCGCAGGTCGCGGGCTTCAACCCGCTGGAGCTGATCCGCTCCGGGATCCGCCTGGCCACGGTGCGCCAGATGAAGGACCGGGCCGGCCGTGTGGGCGGCGCCGGCGTGGCGGCCGCCCTGCGCCGGCTGGCCGACGAGACGCCGGCGCGGATCCACCTGGTGGGCCACTCGTACGGCGGGCGGGTCGTGCTCTCCGCCGTGTGCAACGGCCCCTGGACCGGCCGGCCCGTCGACTCGGTGCTGCTGCTCCAGCCGGCCCTGTCGGCCTGGGCGTTCGCCGCCGACGTCGACGGCCGGCCCGGCGGGTACCGGCCGGCGTTCGACCGGGTGCGCAACCCGGTCATCACCACCCGCTCGGCGCACGACCTGCCGCTCACGCGCGTGTTCCACCTCGCGCTGCGGCGCCGGGTGGACCTCGGCGAGGCCGAGATCGCGGGACTGCCGCCGTCGCGGTTCGCCGCGCTCGGCGGCTACGGCCCGCAGGGGGTGGGCGCCGAGGCGCTCCAGATCGACCGGATGCCCGACGTCGGCCAGCACTACCCGATCGGCGAGCACGCCGTCGACGGCCGGTACGAGGTGATCGGCGTGGACGGCACGTGGTGCATCCCGGGCCACGGCGCCGTCCAGTCCGACCAGACCGCCTGGGCGCTGCTGAGCCAGATCCAGGCCGCGGCGCACGCGGACGGGTGAGGGGGCCGTCGATGACGAAGACCCTGCGGTCGGAGATCGACCTGCCGACCCTGCGGATCAGCGTGGACCTGGCCACCTCGGAGGCCGTGTTCGCCGTGGTCCGCGGACGCCACCGGCCCACCGAGGTCGCACGCTGCCCTCTGGCCGACCTCGGCCTGCCGGCCAGCGCCGTGGAGCACGTGCGGGACGCCGACCTGACCGTCCCCGTGGCGGTCGTGACCCGGCTCACGACGGCCGCCGAGAAGCTCGGCACGTCGCCGCTGCCCCCGCACAACGCCCTGTGGCTGGAGTTCCCCGTCCCGCGTGGCCTGGTGCACGTGCTGCCGTGGGAGCGGCTGCTCACCGGCCTGGGCCGGCCCCTGTTCCGGCTGCCGTTCCACCCCGTGCGCCCACAGAAGCCCGGGGTGCAGCTCGACGTCGCGATCTGCTCCAGCTCGCCCTTCCCGGCGGTCCGGTTCGACGCCGCGCGGGTGGTCGCGGAGCTCGCCCACCAATACGTCGACACCCCGGGCCGGCACGTCACGGTGCACCTGTTCACCGACGCCGACCGGTACGTGGCGACGTGCGACGCCGTCCGCCCGATGCTGGGCCGCGGCGACGTCGTCGTGCACGTGCCGGTGGACCGGGACGCCGCGGCGCGGCGCCCGGCCGGTCGCCGCGCCGGACCGCACGAGATCGCCAACCCGTGGCTCACCTGGATGCTGGACGCCATCGAGGGCGGCCGGCTCGACGTCGTGCACTTCGTGGCGCACGGACACCTGTCCGACGGGCGCGGGGCGCTGGCGCTGGCCGGGTCGCCGACGACGCACGAGGGCCCGGCGACGTTCGTCGAGGCCGTCGAGGTGATCGAGCTCCTCACGCGGGTCGGGGCCGTGGGCCTGGCACTGTCCGACCCGCCCGGCAGCGACAGCGCGGCGGGGCTGCGCGACCTCGCCGACTACGTGGCCCAGTCCAGGCCAGGGGTCACGGCCGTGCACGACGTCGCCGCGGACCCGGGCGGCGAGCAGCTCGGCCGGAGCCTGCGCACGGCGCTGACGCCGTCCGGCCCGCTCGCGGCGCCGTTCCCGGCGATGAGCGCCTGGGTGCACCCGCTCTTCGTCGAGGTCACCCCCGACCCGGAGCCCGCCGGCGAGCCGCTGATCACGGACCTGCGCAAGCTCACCGACGGGCTCATGCTCCGCAAGGACGGGCGGTCCGCGTTCCTGCACGAGGCCACGCGCAAGGCCGCGGTCGAGGTCGACGGCGACTCCTGGGTCGCCTCGGCGTCGCGCAGCATCGAGCACCTGCAGATGAGCTGGCTCCCCTACACCGCCGACCTCCCGGTCGACCAGGCCGCGGTGGACGCGCTGAACAGCGTCTCCGCCCTGCTGGAGCAGCACGTGCACCTCGCGTACCCCGAGGAGCCGCCGGAGCCCACACCACCGGAAGGAGGTGCCTCATGAGCCGCGTCGTCTTCCAGCTCTCCGCCTTCGGCGAGGAGGGCGCGACCACGCCGCTGGTGCGGCTGGTCGAACCCGTCGACGACCAAGCCCTCGACCGGACCTTCGACTGCCCGGCCGGCCCGGCCCAGGACGCCGACGTCAACGCCCGCGAGGGCGACCGGCTGTTCCAGGCGCTCGCGGCGCACGTGCAGCTCGGCGACCAGCTCGCCGTGGCCCTGCACAGCGCCGACCGCCGGTTCCCCGTCTACGCGGAGATCCTGCCGCGCAGCGGCGCGGACAGCCTGCCGTGGGAGGCCCTCCGGTTCCCCGGGGACGGGCCCTACCTGGCGCTGGAGGACAAGTACGCGCTCGCCCGTGTGGTGCGCACGACGGCGCCGCCGGTGCCCCTCTACCAGCTCGAACCGCCGCTGCGGATCATGGCCCTGCTGTCGTGCCTGGGCCTGGGCGCCGCGGCCGAGCTGCGCGAGCTGCGGGCCGCCGCCCTGGACGCCGGGCCGGACATGGCCCGCCTCCTGGTCGTCGTCAGCGAGGAGGAGCTGGCGAGCGGCCTGCAGGCCGAGATCGACGCCGGTACCGCCCCCGAGATCGCGGGTGTGCACCTGGTGCCGCCGGACCACCACGACCTGGTCACGCTGGTGGGCGAGTTCAAGCCGCACGTGCTGCACCTGTTCTGCCACGGCTCCGCCGAGCCCGTGCCGCACGTGCGGCTCGCGCTCAAGCAGGACTGGGCGTCGGCGACTCCCGGGATCGGCCTGGCCCTGGAGAAGGAACAGTTCGCGAAGTTCGTCTGGGACACGGACGGCGGCCCCTGGCTCGTCGTCCTCAACTGCTGCGAGGGCGCCGCCTCGTCGGGGGACGGGGCGACGTCCCTCGCTCGCGACCTCGTCACCAAGGGCGTCGCGCCCGCGGCCGTCGGCATGCGCGAGCCGATCCGGAGCGCCGTGGCCAGCGCGCTGACGCAGGGCCTGTACGGCGCCCTGCTGGGCGAGCTGACCACGCGGACCAAGGCGGGCGCGACACTGTCGGCGCCCCTGGACTGGGCGGCCCTGACCGTGGCGGCCCGCAACCGGCTGGTCACGGAGCTCGGCTCGGGGCTGCCGCCCACGCAGGCCCGGAACCAGAGCCGCGAATGGACCCTGCCGGCGCTCTACCTGCGCTGGGAGGAGTTCCAGCTCCAGCTCGTGCCCGCGCGGAACGGCGGGGTGCCGCGGGTCGACCCGGCGCAGGCCCGGACCTGGCGGCTGGAGGTCGCGGCGCTGCAGAGCCTGCTCGCCGCGCTGCCGCCCGGTCAGGGCGCGGCGTTCCGCGCCGGCGCCACGGAGCGGATCGCCGAGCTCGCCGCGCTGCTCGGCGTCACGCCGGAGGCCCTGGCGGAGTCGTCATGAGGGTCGCTCCCGGCGCCGCCCCCGCCGTCGACCCCGACTACGAGATCACCAGCGACGCGTGGTCGGGCACCGCCCCGGTCGCGGGGCGGTTCGCCGCGGACGTGCGGCCCTGGCTCACCCAGGAGTTCACGGTCGCCGAGCGGACGGCGCGGCCCGCCCCGGCCGACCCGTGGGACTGGCGGCACCCCGACGTCGGCTGGGGGCTGGTGGCCCGCGAGCCCGACGGCGCCACCCGGAAGGAGCTCGTGGCGCTGACCGACCTGCCCGCGGACATCCGGCGCCTGGTCGCGGCGCGCTCCGGCCGGGTGTTCCGGTACCGGCCCGCCGGCGGGTACGCGCAGTGGACCCTCGTCGACCACGAGGGCGACGCTCAGCCGTTCGTCCCGGCGGCCCCCGCGGGGGCCGACGCCGGGGAGCTGCCGGCCTTCCTGCTCATCTACGGCAGCCCCGAGCAGGTCCCGTGGCGGGTGCAGTACATCCTCAACCCGGTGCGCCACGTGGGCCGGCTCGACCTGACGGGCGCCGCCCTGACGCACTACGTCGACGCCCTGCTCGGCGAGTGGCGGGACTCGGCGGCCCAGTGGTCGCGGCCCGTCGTCTGGGCGGTGGACCACCAGCTGGGCGAGATCACCACCCTCATGCGCGACGTCGTCGCGGAGCCGCTCAGCGGTGACCTGAGCGCGGACGCCGAGCTGACGCCCACGTTCGTGGACGGGCGGACCACGCCCGCCACGGTCGCCGCGCTGACCACGGCACTGGCGGGCAACCGGCCCGCCGTCGTCGTCACCACCAGCCACGGGCAGACCGGGCCGCTCACCGACCCGGCGCGCCTGCGCGCGGACCTCGGCAAGCCGGTGGACCACGACCACGCCCCGCTCGACCCCCAGGCCCTGCTGCGCGCCTGGCAGCCCGACGGCGCGATCTGGTTCGCCCAGGCCTGCTGCTCCGCCGGGGCGGACAGCCCCTCGGCCTACGCCGGGCTGTTCGACGGCGAGCTGGCCCGGACGTTCGACGGCGTCGCGGCGCTGGGCGCCCTGACCTCGCCGCTCCCCCGGGCGCTGCTCGGCGCGAAGAAGCCGCTGCGCGCGTTCATCGGGCACGTCGAGCCCACCTTCAACTGGACGCTGAGCTTTCCGCCGAACGCGCAGCCGCTGACCGCGCAGCTGCGCGAGGCGCTGTACGCGCGGCTGTTCCTGGGCCGGCCGGTGGGCTACGCCATGGAGCCCTGGTACCGGCCCATCGGCGCGCTGCTCCAGGGCTACCAGCTCGCCGAGAAGGAGTTCCAGACGACCTTCGGGGCCAAGGCGAAGCCCAGCCTCGACCTGCTGGTCTACAGCCGCGTGACGGCCCACGACCGCGCCAGCACCGTCATCCTGGGCGATCCCACCGTCGCGGTCCCCCTGCCGTCACCGCACGCTCAGGCCAGGAACTCCAGCCAGAGCGGGTAGTGGTCGCTCAGGCGCCACGAGACCTGGCCCTTGGTCAGGTCCCGCAGCGCGTGCGGGAGAAAGTCGAAGCTGCCGCCGTGCCCGGTGTAGGTCAGGCCGTCCAGGAGCGACGGCGCGCCGGGTCGCGCGGGGTCGCTGAACCAGGCGATCTGGTCGTACTGGTGGTGGTCCTTGTCGTCGTCGAAGATCGTGCGCGGCACCGTGCCGAGCTCCGCGGGCGGCCACAGCCCGGTCGAGACGAACGCCGCGAACAGCGGGTCGTCGAGCCGGTCGAGGTTGAAGTCGCCCAGGACCAGCAGGTTGTGGTTCCAGTCGTCGGGCCGGTCGGCCCAGCCCCGCATCCACGTGGCGAACGCGGTCAGCTCGCCGACCCGGTCGGCGGGCGCCTTGCCCCAAAGCACGTGCACGGTGGTCAGGATGAACTCGGTCGCGCCGCGCACGAAGCCCGCGGCGTACGGGGTGCGGGCGAACTGGTCGACGTCATTGCGCGTGTCCTTCGGCAGGACCAGCTCCCCGACCAGGCCCGAGGCCTGGACGCGCTCGGAGTCGTAGACGTAGGCGAGACGCTCGCCGTTGCCCGGCCCGCCCTCGGTGACGTCGGAGGCGATGACCTGGTAGCGCGGGCCCAGGAGGCTCAGCAGCGCGAACAGCGCCGTCGTGTCGCGCCGGGTCTCCTGGACGGCCGTCACGTCGAACCGCTGGACCACCTCGGCGATGCAGGCCAGGGCGTGCCAGTCGCGCTTGGGGCTGTCGTCCGGGGCGGACTGCCACTTGTGCGTGAGGTCGCCGAAGGCGCGGAGGTTCCACGTGCCGATCAGCAGGTTCTTGGTCGTCTTGGCCGGGATCTGGGCCGCGAGCGCGGCGCGCATCCGGTCGACGTCGCCGGTGACCGCTCCGGGGGCCGGCCCGGGCGGCGGGGCGATGGTCGTGGTCATGGCACGTCACCTGCATGCGGAGGGATCGGGAGGTTCCGCTACCTGCCAAGAGGGCGGCCGACCGCGGGCTGATACCGCCGGACCCGGATGAAACAGGTGATATCACAGCCAAATTTCGATGCTTCCGCATCCAGGGCGAGACTGCTGCCAGCCGGTAGAAACCGGGCAACGTGTGCGCAGGGGGCAGGTTCACGTGACGACCATCAGTGCTGTGCGGATCGACCAGCAGGAGTGCCGGTCCACGCGCGCGGCGATCCCTGGTTACCTCGACCGACGCCTCGAGCCGCGCAGCCTGCGGCGCTTCGAGACCCACATCGACCGGTGCCCAGGGTGCATCCGCGCGTTCATCGACGTGCGCCAGGTGGCCTGGGCACGGCGCACCACGAGCGGCCGCAGGCTCGGCCAGGTCGGCTGAGCGGGTCAGCGCACACGAGACCCGGTGCCGCTTCGGCGTCACCTGGGTGCTCGACGTCACGGCCCACTCCATCGAGGGGGCCTCCAGGTGAACATCAGATGAACGATGAAGGAACAGTGCCTTGATATCAGTCGAAAACACGGATCACCCCAAGGTTCGCCTCGCAAAATCGGGGCCGTGACCGAAACGCTCCTGCTCGCGCTCGTCGTCGTGACCGCGCTCGCCTTCGACTTCACGAACGGTTTTCACGACACAGGGAACGCGATGGCCACCTCCATCGCCACCCGTGCCCTCAAGCCCAAGACAGCCGTCGCGCTGTCCGCCGTCCTCAACCTCGTCGGAGCGTTTCTCTCGCTCGCCGTCGCCGCGACCATCGCGAAGGGCATCGTCGACGCCGGTGTCATCACCCTGCCCGTCGTGCTCGCCGGCCTGGTCGGCGGCATCGTCTGGAACCTGATCACCTGGTTGCTCGGCATCCCGTCCAGCTCCTCGCACGCGCTCGTCGGCGGCATGGTCGGTGCCGTGCTGGCCGCCGTCGGCACCTCGGGCGTGCTGTGGACCGGCGTGGTGTCCAAGGTGCTGGTGCCGGCCCTGCTCGCCCCGCTCATCGCGATCGCCGTCGCCGGCCTGGGCACGTGGTGCGTCGCCAAGCTGACCCGCGGGGTGCCGCAGGACCTGACCAACCGCGGCTTCCGCTGGGGCCAGATCGGCTCCGCCTCGCTCGTCTCGCTGGCGCACGGCACCAACGACGCGCAGAAGTCGATGGGCATCATCCTGCTCGCGCTCATCGCGGGCGGCGCCGTGCCCGCCGACTCGGGCGTGCCCGTCTGGGTGATCCTGAGCTGCGCGGTCGCCATGGCGCTCGGCACGTACCTGGGCGGCTGGCGGGTCATCCGCACGCTCGGCAAGGGGCTCGTCGAGATCGACACCCGGCAGGGCATGGCCGCCGAGACCTCGTCGGCCGCCGTCATCCTGCTCTCCAGCCACTTCGGCTTCTCGCTCTCCACGACGCACGTCGCCACCGGCTCGGTGCTCGGCTCCGGCGTCGGCATGCCGGGCGCCAAGGTGCGCTGGAGCGTGGCCGGGCGCATGTTCGTCGCCTGGATGCTCACCCTCCCGGCGGCCGGCCTGGTGGGCGCGCTGTGCCACTGGCTCGAGTCCGCGATCGGCGGCACCGCGGGCACGCTCGCCGTCTTCGGCGTGCTGGTGATCTCGTCCGCGGCCATCTGGCTCGTGTCGCGCCGCAAGCCGGTGGACCACACCAACGTGAACGAGGAGTGGGACGAGGAGCGGGGCGCGGACATCGAGCCCGTCGCCGCCACGACGGGCGAGGCCGGCGGCGAGCGCGTCGGCCCCGTGCCCGCCCTCGCGACGGCGTCGTCCGTCGGGCCGGCCATCGAGTCCGTGGGAACCATAGGGACCGTGGGCGCCCCGGGCGCCGACGCCCCGTCGAAGGGAGACAACTGATGAGCGACTTCATCGAGTGGGGCGCGCTGGGCCAGGTCCTGGTGGCCGGCGTGCTCGTCGGCGCGGGCATCCCCGCGCTGTTCGCGCTGGGGCTGCGCCTGCTGGCGGGCCCGGCCCGGGAGCGCGGAACGTCTTCGGACGGCCGGACGGCGGAGGACGGCGCCGTCGCCGTCGCGATCCCGCGCCCCGGCCCCGCGCGGCTGGCCGGAGCGGCCCTGTGCCTGGGGCTCGTCGTCGCGGCGGTCGCCACCGGCCTGTTCGTCGTGGTCTCCGGCGGGCACTAGGGCCTGTCCTGCGAATGGCCTGGTCACAGGGTTGGTTATGTCTAGTTTGTGGGTGTTGGGCGTGGTGAGGTGACTGATACGGCCTGGGCACGGATCGAGCCGCTACTTTCCTTCGGCGGACGGTCGTCGGGGTGGTCGGTGGCGTGATCACCGGCAGGAGATCAACGGGATCTTGTGGCGGCTGCGGACCGGGGCGCCGTGGCACAACGCAACGTGCCCGAGAAGTACGGGCCGTCACCCTGGAGTGGAACTTCTCGATCGACTCGACCAACGTCCGGGCCCACCAGCACGCCGCCGGTGCCCGGAAAAGGGGCTGCACGACCGGGTGGGTCGAAGACCTCGGGGTCGTATCGCTGCTGGACCAGGTTTCAGTTCGGCGCGACGGGCTGGGCCCGGCCGGCCCCGCACGCGGCCTGATCGGGTGCTGGCCGACAAGGCCTACTCCAGCCCTTCCACTCGCCGTGCCCTGCGTGCCCGCGGTATCCGGCTGGTCAGTCCGGAGAAGTAGGACCACGCCGCCAACCGGCTCCGCAAGGGCTCGGCCGGTGGACGCCCACCCGTGTTCGACCTGGAGGTCTACAAAGGCCGCAACGTCGTGGAACGGTGCTTCAACCGGCTCAAGCAGTTCCGCGCCCTGGCCACCCGCTACACCAAACGCGCGACCTACTACCGCACCGAGCTCACCCTCGCCGCGATCGTCCTCTGGCTCCGCGGTTCACCGGACACGAGCTAGGTGTACCGGGCTGACAGGTAGGTAGCAGCGTGTCGGTGTTGACGAGGTGAGAGCCCCCGGGCGGGGTGTGGCTCGTCTAAGGTCCCACTCCACCCGGAGGCTCTTGTGTCCCACCGTAATGCCCGCACCACGTTCCAGGGCCGGCTACTGATCGTCGAGAAATGGATCGAGAGGCACGCGAGCGAAGGCGAGCAGGGCCTGCACGACCGGTCTCGCGCCCGCGAAGGACACCGCCCGAGGTCGAACAGCGGATCATCGCACTGCGCCGCACCGAACGCTGCGGACGGGGCCTGCTCGCAGCCCGCACCGGGGTCCCGGCCCGCACGGTCTCCCGCGTACTGGCCCGTCGCCAGGTCCCGCACCTGCCTCGTCGTGCGTGCGGGCTGGCTGCATTAGCCCGCGATGACCGCCCATACGTCGTCCAGCGTTTCCGCGTCAGTGGCGTGTGTCTCAAAAGCGACCACGCGGATTCCGTCCGTGCGGCGCGCGACAACGAAGTGAACAGCAACGCGTTCGATCTCAGAGCCGTCCCCGCGCCGACGGGACCAGAGGGAGTCGATACCTGCTCCGTCCTTGTTGAACACGACCGTCCGTCTGTCCATCACGATGCTGTCCGCATACCCGGCAGCGTGCAGACGGGAGGTCATCGCAGTGAACGCCTGCACTACGTCCTCATCGGTCTTTGCCAGGGTCATCGGCCCGAGGTCATTGCCGACCCAGAGAGGCGAACCCCAGTAGTCGGAGATGAAGGCGGGGTCGCTCGCGCCGCCCACCGCGCTGATGAACGCTGGCATGTACCTGTTGGTGAACCAGCTACTGAACTCAGCTAAGGCCTCGCCCAACTCATCCTTGGTGGATGTCTCTGACATCGTGTATCCCTTCGTTCTTTGTGATCGGTCCGTCGTGTCATCGTGATCGGTCCTAGCACGGGCTACGTGGAGCAAACTCGTTGTGATCGAATCCGAGCGTCGATCCCTCGGCGTGGTGTGGGGGGCGGAACGCTAGCGTTTTGTGGAGAAGCGGAAGTATTCGCAGCACGCCGACCGTTTCGAGTACGTGCCCACGGAAGCAGGGATGAGCCTCTTCGGGCTGCTGCAGGTGCTGCGCAGCTGGGGGGATGAGCACGCCCGGTCCGAAGGCGACGATCGAATCGCCCTACGACCATTCCTGCGGCGCCCGCCTCTTCCCGCGCGTGGTCTGCGCATCCTGCGGTGAGGAGGTTGTTGGGGGGTCCGCGCACCTCGCCGGCAGCTACTACGCGACCTCGGTCAGCGCCTAGCTCTCGAGTCTCCCTCCAGGATGTCGTCCAGCATCCCCGCCACCCTCTCCATACCTTCCGCGTTCGGGTGATAGGGCGCGCCACCACTCAGGCTGAGATGGAACCTCCGCGTCCACGGATCTTTCGACCACGCGTGGTGCTTAGCGGATCTGGCACCCACGGAAAGGAACCGGCAATCCTCCCGTGCCGCGACAGCTGCATAGGTCTCGCCGAGCTTTCGTGCGGCCGCCCGCCCCCACACGATCACTTCCTCGTTCAAGGGGTGGGCGGGCTCACCCTCGAGAGGAAGGATCGTCAGATAGTCCACGAACACGATCTCGGCGTGCGGGGAGCGGCCGCGGATCGTCGATGCGACCTCACCAAGCTGACTCTCCAAATCCGCCAGCCGCTTCTCCATCACACTCGGATCCATCGCTGTTCGAATCCGCCGCGCAAGTCGCGGCAGGTGCCCCAGGCGGGCGGGCAGGCTCGACAAGGTCAGCGTCGGCAGGTAACCGATGTCGTTGCCGCCGGCGGTGATCGTGACCAGACGTGTCTTCGTGGTGACGGCGTCCAATTGGGCTGGACCGCGCTTGCCGGCCGAGAGCAGATCGGCGCTCACTGCTCCGGAGTAGGTCATGTCCACGAGGCGCAGCGATCGGCGTTGTGCGAACAGGTGCGCGTAGTTCGCGGCTGATCGCCCGGCAGGGCGTGGGCTCCCGTCGGCTCTCGGCTTCAGGCCCGGCCCCGCGGCGTACGAACTCCCGAGGGCGACGTACTCGCTCGCTGAGTCGATCTTCGTCATCATCCCCCCACCAGAACGAGGACCACATACGTGAGGACACCGGACGCGATCAGGAGGACGGACCATCCCAGCGGCCACAGAACTCCCGCTGTCGACCTCCTCCGTCGAGCGTGACTCATCACCGGCTGCCCTCCTTCTCGAGGAATGCCACTGTTGCGTCGAACGCGATCTGCGCCTGCGGCACGTTGAGTTTGAACTGGTACTCGTGGCCGAGTCCGTCGCTCGTTCCGTGCCAGAACAAGGTGGTCACGGGAACAGCGAGCGTCATCAGCGCGTCCGCCAGCTCGGTGGCCTGGCTGCTGAACGGGTCGGCGTCGCCGACGCTGAGGAACGTCGGCGGGTATTCCGACGTGACCGTTTCGGTCGTCGAGAGGTCGCCGATGTCGTCGTAGCTCGTCCAGTCACGGTGGCCCGTGTATGCCCACAGGTACGTTCGGAGCGCGGGGAACCCCGTGCTTCCGACGGTCGTCATGTCATAGAGACCGCAGAACAGGACGACGCCTCGCACCTCGTCTCGATGGACCGCCGGTTCCACCCCGATCGCCGATGCCAGCGCCGGGTTCGTCTGCACGGCTGCGAGTTCGCTGGCGATCTGCGCACCCGCGGAATCCCCCGCGATGAAGATGCGGGACTCGTCTCCTCCGAGAGTCTCGGCATGGGACTGGAGGTAGCTGAGCGCCGCATTTCCCTGCTCCACCGGCACGGGATGCCGCGCTCCCGGAGCAAGCGTGTAGTCCAGGCTGGCGACGACGAAACCACGATCTGCGAGGACGATCGCGTAGTCCGCGATCGTCTGCGCTGAGCTCGAGACGAAGCCTCCGCCGTGGATCCACAGAACGATGGGCAGCGAGCCTGCGGAATTCTCCGGGGCGAAAATGACGGTCGAGCTGTCCGGCACTCCGGGGACGGCCACATTATCCACTCGCTGCTCCGAGACTCGCGAGCTGATCGTCGTGAAATCGTCCGGCGGGATCACGAGCGGGTTGGCTTCGAAGGTGTACTTCACCAACGCCGCACCCGGCTGGACGGACACCCCGTAAACGATGTTGGCGCCCACGAACCCGAACAGAACCGCCGCGACGCAGAGCACGACACGCGTCCATGCTCGGCCGCCGTTCCCTGCTGATGGGACCATCACCGTCTCCTCCGCCTTTCGATCGCTGTGCCCCACGAATTACGACAGTGGCCCCGGCACCATCGCGCACCAGCTTTGCCGTCGAACTGACCATCTCTACCTTCTTTCTCCGCTTTCCAGAGGGAAGACTGGCGAGTGCCGGGCCCGGTCGTGGTCATCATGATCTCCGGGGTCGGAGCTGAGGGCGTGCGACGGTCGGCTGGAGAGCTGCCGAGGGTCGGGCGCACGGCTCAGCCGCAGCGCCCGACCCTGCCGGTACGGAGGTCAGATACGAATCCAGTCGAGGATGTCCTGGTCGAGCTGCGCCCGGAAGTCGCCGTGGATGCCGTGCGGGGCGCCCGGGTAGGTCTTCAGGGTGCCGTTCTGCACGAGGTCGATCGCGCGGCGGGCGGCGTCATCGATCGGGACGATCTGGTCGTCCTCGCCGTGCGCGATGAGGATCGGGACGGTCAGCGCCTTGAGGTCCTCGGTCTGGTCGGTCTCGCTGAACGCCTTGATGCAGTCGTAGGCAGCGGACAGGTTCACCAGCTGGCCCTGGCGCCAGAAATCCAGCTTGGTGCCGTGGGAGACGTCGCGGCCGTGGTTCGCACCGAAGAAGCTCTCGGCGAGGTCGAGCCAGAACTGGGACGCGTCGCTCAGCACACCCGCGCGGATACCGTCGAACACGTCGATCGGGGTGCCGCCCGGGTTGTCCTCGTTCAGGACCACGATCGGGGGGGTGCCGCCGGCAGTGACGACCTTGGTAACGCGGCCGTTCGCGTAGCGCGACGCGTACCTCACGACCTCACCGCCGCCGGTCGAGTGTCCGACGACGATGACGTCGTGCAGGTCCAGCGCGTCGATGAGCACCGCCAGGTCCTGCGCGTACTGGTCAATGGTGTGCCCCTCGGCGGTCTTGCTCGACCGGCCGTGCCCACGGCGATCGTGCGCGATCGTGCGATAGCCGTGGTCGCTGAAGAACTTCAGCTCGGGCTGCCACGCGTCGGAGCTCAGCGGCCAGCCATGGCTGAAGACGATCGGCTGCCCCTCGCCCTGCTCGGTGTAGTAGATGTCGACGCCATCGGGCGTGGTGATGTAGGTCATGGTTGCTCCTGGAACGAGACGATGTGTCAGGGACGCCCCTGACCGTCTCGAAACTACGAACCGCTCGGGGGATGCGCGTGTCCCCAACAGGGACAGGTTCCGGATCCGGTGCGGTCGCGTCCTGTGGGGCCCGACGTCCCCGCGTCGTCGACCAGCCGCTTCTCGAAGGTGGCTCGGACTCGCGCATCACTTTGTCGCCCCTGTATCGGCGACAGCCAGGTGGCGTCGCTCCGGGTGTCGGGAGCGCGATGCTGGCCAACTGTCCACGCCGGGCGCAGCGCCTCGAGCAAGTCCAGCGAACGAGACCAGGGACGCCGTTGTTCACGAGGTCACCGCAGAATGCGGCATCCAGATCCCGCACGGACACAAAGTTCGCCCGGCGTCCCGCGATCTCACCGAGGTCGAACAGCCGCAGCTCGTGGCCCTCCAGGTCAAGCCGGGTGACCGCGGGCGCAGCGACAACGCCTGCCTCCGGGAACGCACGCAGCACGGTTCGCAAGCCGGGGGTGTTCCCTCCCGGCAGGACGATCACGCTGGTCAGCCGTTTGCCCGTCGACCGGATCCAGGCCGCGAGGTCCTCCGACTCCACGGCACCGAATTGGTCGCAGCCGAAGCGTACGAGCCGCGACCCTGGCGGATCCATCGGCGTGACCTCGACGACGTCGCCGACGTCGCGCAGGTCGTCGAGCGCTTCGAACCGCGACCAGACGTTGATCGCAGGCTCACGGAACAGCGCTGCCCGCGCCATATGGGCGCGACGGACGGCGGCCGGCTTCACTCGTGCTTCCTTCCCGGTCGCCCGAGGCTCCGGCGACCCCACCGACCGTAGACTGGCAGCACGGGCCGAGGGTGTCCCTGTCGCGGTCAGGGAGCTCGTCGCGGAGCGTTGGGCCACGGCCGGACTCGCCTCGAGGGAAGGACGCGACTTGGCTGCCAATGGTTCACCCCTCGGCGACTACCTGCGGGCGCGCCGCGCAGTCGTCACACCCGAGGATGCAGGGGTCCGTTCGCACACGCGGCGCCGTGTCCCAGGGCTCCGGCGCGACGAGGTCGCCCGTGCCGCCGGCATCAGCCAGGAGTACTACCTACGGCTCGAACAAGGTCGCGACCGCACCCCGTCGGACCAGGTGCTGCGCGCACTCGGTCGCGCGCTGATGCTGGACGAGGCCGCAATCTCCTACATGCTCCTGCTCGCGGCTGCCGAGCCGGTCGACCTGATGGCGCAGGAGGCCGCGGTGTCAATGGACAACCTCGCCGCGATCCTGAACGCCTGGCCGAACACGCCCGCCTACATCATCGACTCCCGGCACACCGTGGTGCTCTCCAACGCCATGGCCCGTGCCGTCGTCCCGCATGCGCTCGAACCCGGGGTGAACATTCCCGAGGCGGTGTTCACGCTGCCTCAGGTGCGCGCGCTGCCGACCTGGGACCGGCTTGCCTCACGAACGGTCCGCCGGCTGCGCTACTACGGGCACCCGTTCGACCCTCGTCTGCACGCGCTGGCAGCCCGGCTGTCCGAACAGGATCCGGTCTTCCGCACGATCTGGGAACGACAGGACGTCGACCCGTACTACGACGGCGACGTACGCCCCGAGGTGAACGGGTACGGTCAGATCGTGTTGCGTCACCAGACGCTCGTGGTGCCCGGCACACCCGGCTTCCTGCTCTGCGTGTTTCACGCCGAGCCGGGCTCACCGAGCGCGGACGCGATCGCGCAGCTCGCCGCACGGATCTCCTCGCCGCACGGATCTCCTCGACCACCACGTAGGCCGCGCCGCCGACCACCCCGACGACCGTCCGCCGAAGGAAAGTAGCGGCTCGATCCGTGCCCAGGCCGTATCAGTCACCTCACCACGCCCAACACCCACAAACTAGACATAACCAACCCTGTGACCAGGCCATTCGCAGGACAGGCCCGAGGCGTGCCGACCCCGTTCGTGCGTATCGCCCCGGGCACATAGCCAACGCACAGGTTCGGCCCAGGAACACCCCGGGATCGGGGCGCACGCTGGTGCGATGACCCCCGCACCCGCCGGCACCCCCGCCCAGCCCCTCCCCGCCCGCGCGGACGGGTCGCCCGTCCGGGTCCTCGTGGTCGACGACGAGCCCAACCTCGCCGAGCTCCTCACGTCCGCGCTGCGCCTGGAGGGGATGGACGTCACCGCCGTCCTGGACGGCGCCTCGGCGCTCCGCGCGGTCCGCGAGTCCGTCCCGGACATCGTGGTGCTCGACATCATGCTCCCGGACATGGACGGGCTCACCGTGCTGGGCCGGCTGCGCGAGCACGGCGAGCGCGTCCCGGTCCTGTTCCTCACGGCGCGCGACGCGGTCGAGGACCGGGTCAAAGGCCTGACCGCGGGCGGCGACGACTACGTGACCAAGCCGTTCAGCCTGGAGGAGGTGGTCGCCCGGCTGCGCGGGCTGCTGCGGCGGCAGGGCGCGACGGCGCAGAGCGGGAACGGCGTGCTGGCCGTGGGCGACCTGGCGCTCGACGAGGACGCGCACGAGGTGTGGCGCGCGGGCGAGGAGATCCACCTGACGGCCACGGAGTTCGAGCTGCTGCGCTACCTCATGCGCAACGCGCGACGTGTGCTGTCCAAGGCGCAGATCCTCGACCGGGTCTGGAACTACGACTTCGGCGGGCAGGCGAACATCGTCGAGCTGTACGTGTCCTACCTGCGCCGCAAGATCGACAGGGGACGCGAGCCCATGATCCACACGCTGCGCGGCGTCGGGTACGTCCTGCGGCCTACCAAGGTCACGGACGAGGCACGTGCCTGACACGCCCTCGACCCGCCGGCCCACCGCGCTGCGGCGGCGCCTCGTGCTGGTGCTCGCCGCCGTCGTCCTCGTGGTCACGGTGGGCCTGGCCGTGGCGTCGACGGCGGTGCTGCGCTCCCAGCTCCTGAACCAGGTCGACACCGAGCTGGGGCAGGCGAGCCAGCGCCTCACGCAGGGTCCTGTGCAGATCCAGCTCCGCGACGTCGCGCCGGGCCAGGAGCTCCCCGCGCTGCCGCTGCCGGCGCCGGACGGAGCCTCCGGCACCACCCGGCCCGCGTTCCCGCCGGGCCTGGGCCCCGGCAGCGCCGTCGTGCGCTACGTGGACGGCGAGCCGGTGCTCGCCGACCACGTCACGACCTCGCTGGAGCGCGAGGCGCTCGACGACGACCAGGTCGCCGAGCTGCTGGACGTCCCCGCCGACGGGCACCCGCACGACGTGCGGCTGGACGGCCTCGGCACCTTCCGCGCGGTGCACGTGACCACGGACGACGACGAGCCGCTGGTCGTGGCGACCAGCACCGCGACCGTGGACGCGACCGTGCACCGCTACGTGCTGGTCGAGGTGGCGCTCGGCGTGGCGGCGCTGCTGGCCGCCGTCGGCGTCGGCGCGTGGCTGGTGCGCCGCTCCCTGCGCCCGCTCGACGGCGTGGCGGACGCCGCGAGCCGCGTCTCCGAGCTCGAGCTCTCCCGCGGCGCGATCGACGCCATCCCCCGCGTGCCCGCGACCCTCACGGACGAGCGGACGGAGGTCGGGCAGGTGGGCGCCGCCCTCAACCGCATGCTCGAGAACGTCGAGGTGTCGCTCCAGGCCCGGCACGACTCGGAGACGCAGGTGCGCAGCTTCGTGGCGGACGCGAGCCACGAGCTGCGCACACCCCTGGCGTCGATCCGCGGGTACGCCGAGCTCGTGCACCGCGCCCCCGAGGAGCTCCCGCCCACCGCGGCGCGGTCGCTGGACCGCATCGAGTCGGAGGCCGTGCGCATGACGGGCCTGGTCGAGGACCTGCTGCTCCTGGCCCGGCTCGACGCCGGGCGCGGGCTCGACCGCGCGCCCGTCGACCTGGTCGCGCTCGCCGTCGACGGCGTCATGGACGCCCACGCGGCCAGCCCCGGCCACGCCTGGAAGCTGGAGCTGCCGGGCGGTCAGGACGACGACGCGCACACCGGCGGGGGCGGGTCGGACGAGCTGGTCGTCACCGGGGACGAGGCCAGCCTCCGGCAGGTCGTGGCGAACCTGCTCGCCAACGCGCGCACCCACACCCCGGCGGGCACGCAGGTGCGCGTGCGGCTCCTGCACGACGGCGACGCCGTCGTCCTGCACGTCACCGACGACGGGCCCGGCATCCCCGCCGGGCTGCGCCCCTCGCTCTTCCACCGGTTCACGCGCGGCGATGTGGCGCGCAACCGCAACGGCGGGTCGACCGGCCTGGGCCTCTCGATCGCCGACGCCATCGTGACCGAGCACGGCGGGAACATCGCCGTCCGGTCGCGCACCGCGGACGAGGGCCCCGCGACCGGGACCACGTTCACGGTGCGGCTGCCCCGGCCTGGTCCGTCCGGTCGGCCAGGATCTGGCGCGTGAGCTGCTCCACGAGCTGCGCGACCTCCGGCTCGTCCCCGCCGGGCCACTCCTCGACGTACCGCCGCAACCGCTCCCGCTCCGCCTCCCGGATCGCCTCCGCGACGAGGTCGCCGGCGGGCAGCGCCCGGACCGTGTCGCCGTCCACGGCCACGAGCCCGCGGGTGGCGAGCGTGTCCGCGACGTCGCGCACGACGTCCTCGGGACGGCCGGTGTGCTCGGCCATGAGCCGCACGGACCGGGTGCGCTTGAGCGAGACGCGGGTGAGCATCCACGCCTCGCCGGGCGAGAGGCCGACGTCCTGCGCCACGAGGTCGTAGACCCGCAGGGGGTCCCGCTTGCCCACGCGGCGCCACAGGATCATGCGCAGCTCCTCGAGCGACGTCCGCGACGACGGGAGCGCGAAGGTGGCGCCCGTCGCGTGGCCGGCCTCGTCGTCGCCGCCCCGCGTGGCCGTGCGCAGCTCCACCTCGGGCAGCAGCCACGTGAGGAGGAACGCGAGCGCCGCGACCGGCACCGCCCCCAGGAAGACGATGTGCAGCGCTTCCGTGTACGCGCCGAGGAACCAGGTCTGCACGTCGGGCGGGCACTGCGCGAGCGCCTGTGTGGACGCCGTGAGCGCCGCGGGCCCGCAGACGCCCTGGGCGGCGTCCGGCACGGAGGTCGCGGCCTCGGCCGCGAGCCGGTTCGCGAAGATGGTGCCGAACACCGCGACGCCCACCGACGAGCCGATGGTGCGGAAGTACGTGGTGCCGGACGTCGCGGTGCCCAGGTCGCGGTAGCTCACGGCGTTCTGCACCGCGATGACGAGCACCTGGGTGACCATCCCGAGCCCGGCGCCGAACACGAACATGCTCAGGCCTGCCTCGAGCGTGGTGGTGGCCTGGTCCATGAGCGAGAGCAGGTAGAGCCCCACGGCCGTGACGGCCGTGCCGACGATCGGGAAGACCTTGTACCGCCCGGTGCGGGAGATGAGCTGGCCGGACCCGATGGACGTGATGAGGAGGCCGAGCATCATCGGCGTCATCTCCAGCCCGGACTCGGTGGGCGTGGAGCCCTTGACGGTCTGCAGGTACAGGGGAATGAAGGTGATGGCGCCGAACATCGCGAAGCCCACGGCGAACCCGATGACCGCGGAGACGGAGAAGACCCGGTTGCGGAACAGGTGCAGCGGCAGCACGGGCTCGGGCGCGCGCCGCTCGACGGCGATGAACGCGACCAGCCCGAGGACCGCGAGCGCGATCATGGCGTAGACGGGGGCGGAGCTCCACTCCCAGGTGGTGCCGCCCAGGCTGGTGACCAGCACGACCGCCGTCGAGATCGTGGCGAGCAGGATGATGCCCGCGTAGTCGATGCGGGGACGCGTGTCCGTGGTGATGCGGGGCAGCACCGAGGCGACGACGACCAGCGCGATGATCCCGACCGGGATGTTGACGTAGAAGACCCAGCGCCAGTCGAGGTTGTCGACGAAGAACCCGCCGAGCAGCGGGCCGGCCACCGAGGAGACGCCGAAGACCGCGCCGAACAGCCCCTGGTAGCGGCCGCGGTCCCTCGGCGGCACGACGTCGCCGATGATCGCCTGGGAGAGGACCATGAGCCCGCCACCGCCCACGCCCTGCACGGCGCGCCAGGCGATGAGCTGGCCCATCGTCTGCGACGTGCCGGACAGGATCGACCCGACCAGGAAGATCAGGATGCAGGCGATGAACAGGGTCTTGCGCCCGAACAGGTCACCGAGCTTGCCCCAGAGCACGGTGGTCGCGGTGCTGGCCAGCAGGTAGGACGTCACGACCCAGGACAGGTGCTCGGCGCCGCCGAGGTCGGAGACGATGGTGGGCAGCGCGGTGGCGACGATCGTCTGGTCGAGGGCGGCGAGCAGCATCGCGAGCATGAGGCCCGCGAAGATGGCCCAGACCCGGGCCTGCGGCAGGGTCTGCGGTTCCGCCTCTGCGCTCGGTGCGGTCATGCGGTGCCTCCCGGGTCCGGTGGACGGCGAGGCCTGCGCGCCCGTGCGTGTGCCCCCGGAGGCAGACTGTCACGGCCCGCGCGGGTCGGCGCGGGGAGGGCGCCGCGGGTGCGGCGTCCCTCCCCGCGCCGGGCCCCGTCAGTCCTGGAGGGCGGACCGGAGCGTGGCGGACGCCTGCGCGACGGCGGCGCGGGCGGCGTGCGTGTCGTGCAGGGCGTTGAGCATGACGAAGTCGTGGATGACCCCGCCGTACCGGACGCTGGTGACGTCGACGCCGGCCCGGCGGAGCTTGGCGGCGTAGGCCTCGCCCTCGTCGCGCAGCACGTCGGCCTCCGCGGTGATGACGAGGGCGGGCGGCAGCCCCGCGAGCTGCTCCTCCGTGGCACGCAGCGGGGAGACGGTGATCAGCTCGCGCTCCTGCGGGTCGGTCGTGTACTGGTCCCAGAACCAGCGCATGCCCTCCAGCGTGAGGAAGTAGCCGGTGGCGAACTCGCGGTAGGAGGCGGTGTCGAACGCGGCGTCGGTCACCGGGTAGAACAGCACCTGCTGCCGGAAGGTGACGTCGCCACGCTCCTTGGCGAGCAGGGTGAGGGCGGCGGACATGTTGCCGCCCACGGAGTCGCCGGCCACGGCCAGGCGGCTGCCGTCCAGCCCCTGGTCGGCGCCCTCCTTGGTCACCCACTGCGCGACGGCGTAGGCCTGCTCGACGGCGACGGGGTAGCGCACCTCGGGCGAGCGGTCGTACTCGGGGAAGACGACGGCGGCCTGCGCGCCGATCGCCAGGTCGCGCACGAGGCGGTCGTGCGTGTGCGCGTCACCGAACACCCAGCCGGCGCCGTGCACGTAGAGCACCACGGGCAGCGGGCCCTGCGCGCCGGCGGGCTTGACGATCCGGACCGGCACGGTGCCGGTGGGTCCGCCCTCGACGGTGACCCACACGTCGTCGACCTCGGGCTTGAAGATCTCGCTCGACTGGACGTCGTCGACGGCCTTGCGGCCCTCCTCGGGCGCGAGCTGGTACAGGTACGGCGGGTTGTCGGTGGCCTCGGCGAACGCCTGGGCGGCGGGCTCCAGGGACAGGCCGTGGGGGTTTGCGGTCATGAGGGTTCCTTCGTTCCGGGAGGGGTGCTGGGGTGCGTGGCGGGGCCGGCGGCGCCGCTCAGGCGGTCTGCCCCGCGGCCCGGGCGATCAGGTCGGCGACCTCGGCGGGGTGGGTGAGCATCACGAGGTGCGGCGCGTCGAGCTCGACGCTCTCGCGGACCCCGGCGCGCTCGTAGCCGAAGCGCTCGACGTCGGGGTTGATGGTGTGGTCGGCGGCGGAGACGATGCCCCAGGACGGCTTGGTCCGCCAGGCCGCGACCGGCGCCTTCTCACCGAAGGCCACGGCCGACAGGGGACGCTGGGAGACGGCGAGCACCGTGGCGACCTCTGCGGGAACACCCGCCGCGAACACCGCCGGGAACGCGTCGACCTCGACCGACACGTCGGTTCCCGGCTCGCCGCCCTCGACCGGGTAGGGCGTGTACACGAGGTGGGCCGCCAGGTCGGAGTCGGGGAAGCCGCCCTGCAGCTCGCCCAGGCTCTCGCCCTCCGCGAGGGCGTAGCCGGCCACGAAGACCAGGCCGACGACGTTCTCGGCCGCGCCGGCGACCGTGATCACCGCGCCGCCGTAGGAGTGGCCCGCGAGCAGCACGGGCCCGTCGATCGCCTCGACGACGGACCGCACGTACGCGGCGTCGCCGGTCAGCGAGCGGTTCAGCACCGGCGGGACGACGACCCGGAAGCCCTGGTCGAGCAGGGCGCGCGTGACCGGGGTCCAGCTTCCGGCGTCGGCGAACGCGCCGTGCACCAGCACGATGGTGGGAGTGGATGACATGGGGGTTCCTTTCCGCGGGACGACCGCGGGAGCACGGCCGCCACGATGAGACACTTCGATCCAAGGCCGTCACCGGTGACTGCGTCCACGAAGGAAGCACGCAGGAATGGGGAGAGATGACCGAGTCGCTGGGCCCGCTGCTCCGTCGGCACCGCCACGAGGCAGACCTGACGCTCGAACGGCTCGCGGTGCTCTCCGGGGTGAGCGACCGCACCATCAGCGACATCGAGCGCGGCGCCAGCCAGGGTCCGCAGCGGCGCACGGTCGACCTCCTTGCCGGTGCCCTGCGCCTGGCGCCCGCCGACCGGGACACGCTCCGCGCGGCCGCCCGCGCGGGCCGGCACCGGCCCCCGGCCGGGGCCACCACCCCGCTGCCGCTCCCCCGTGCCGTCGCCGACCTCGTGGGGCGGGACGCCGAGCTGTCCGCCATCGGCGAGCACGTGACCTCGGGCCGCGACGGCGCGCCCTCGCCGCTGGTGGTGCTCTCCGGTCCCGCGGTGCTCGGCAAGACGTCGCTCGCGGTGCGCGCCGCGAGCGACGTCCGCGAACGGTTCGACGCCGTCCGGTACATCGACCTCGGCGGATTCGGCGCCGGCCCGCTCGACCCGCTCCTGGTGCTCCGCCGCCTGATCCAGGCCTGCGAACCGGCCGTCCGGGCCGTACCGCACCGCCTGGACGACGCCGCCGCCCTCTGGCGCTCGCTCCTGGCCGACCGCCGGATCCTGGTGGTGCTCGACGACGCGGCCGGCGAGGACCAGGTACGCCCCGTGCTGCCCGCCACCGGGCCGTCCGCCGTCATCGTCACGGCACGCCGCCCCCTCGCCGGGCTCGACGCCTCGCTCCGCGTGGAGCTCGGGCGGCTCGCGCACGACGACGCCGTGGAGCTCCTGCGCCGCGTCATTCCCGCCGGCCAGGCGAACGACCCCGACCTGCACCGGCTCGCGGACCTCTGCGACGGCTGCCCGCTCGCCCTGCGCATCGCCGGCAACCGCGTGGCGAGCCACCGCGGCTGGACCGCGGGCGGGCTCGCCGACCGGCTCGCCTCCGAGGACCACCGCCTCGACGGGTTCCGGGCCGGCGACCTGGAGCTGCGCAAGGCGTTCGGCATGTCCTACGACCAGCTCTCCGACGCCGCACGCACGCTCTTCCGGCGCCTCGGCGCCCTGACCGGTCCCGCCTTCACCGCCGAGCTCGGCGCCGTGCTCGCCGAGACCGGCCGGCACACCGCCGTGGACCTGCTCGACGAGCTCGTCGACCTCGGCCTGCTGGAGGCCGCCACCCACGACCGCTACCACCTGCACGACCTGCTCCGCTTCTTCGCCAGGGCCCGGCTGCGCGAGGACGAGGGACCGCGCGCGCAGGCCGAGCACGCCTTGCGGCTGCGACAGTGGCTGCTGCGCACCACCGTCGACGCCGGGCTCTGGTTCGAGCCCGCACACGGCCGGGGCCCGGCCCTGCCCGGCCTGGCCGACCTGTCGACCCGGGAGGCCGCGAGCGCCTGGCTGCACGCCGAGGCCGACCACTGGTTCGCCGCCCTGCGCGCCGCCGCCGCCGACAAGGACGACGCCACCGTGGTGCGGGTGGCCGAGTCCCTGCACTGGTTCTCCGACCTGTGGGCGATGTGGGGGCAGTGGCACCAGGTCTATGGCCTGGCCGTCGAGGCCGCGGAGCGCCTCGCCGACGACGACCTGCTGGCCACCCAGCTCGGCTACCTGAGCTGGGCCGAGCTCTACACCCGGGACGACCCGGCCACAGGCCTGGTCCACGCGCACCGCGCCCGCGACGTCGCGCGGCGCGCGGGCAATCGCGCCCAGGAGGGCTGGGCCCTCTACTACACGGGCTGGTGCGAGCTGCTGCTCGGCGCACCCGACGACGTCGTGCGCGACGCCCGGGCGGCCCGCCGCTGCTTCACGGACGCCGACGACGCGGCCGGCCTGCTGCAGACCCACCGCATGCTCGCCGAGGCCTTCATCCTGCTCGGACGGCGTGCCGACGCCATCGGCGCCGACCGGGCGGCGATCGACCTGCTGACACAGCGCCCCGACCGGTTCCCCCGCGACATCGCGCTGACCACGCGGATCGCCGCCGCGTCCGCCATCGTCAAGAACCTCGTCGAGCTCGGCGACGGTGCGGGCGCGCTCGCGACCGCGGACGCCGCCGCACCAGCCGTCGACGAGCTCGACGTGCCGTCCCACCGCGCCATGTACCTGCGCGCGCGGGCCCTGGCGCTCGCCGCGACCGGGCGGACGGCCGAGGCGGCCGCCGACCTGGAGCGAGCCGTCGAGATCCGCGAGGCGCTGGGCGACCGCCGGCGGGCCGACGCGGCCCGGGCGCAGCTCGCCGGGCTCAGCTGATCCGCACCGCCGCCCGGTACCCGGCGTCCTCCATCCGGGACATGGCGTCGAGGGCGGCGTCCGGGGCACGTCGAACCCGAGCATGGCGGTCAGGTAGACGAGCAGCAGCACGCGCTCGCCGTCGGCCAGGGCGGCCCGGAGGCCGGGCAGGGTGAGGTGGCGGCCGTCGATCGCGAGGCCGGCCGCGACGGCCTCCTCGCGGGAGACCTCCTGGAGCAGGGCGCGCCAGTCCCGGTCGCCCTCCGGGTACGCGTCCAGGAAGACCGGCCGGTCGGTGTCGAGCGCGACGGCGACGGCGGAGTCCGGCCAGCGACGCCGCACGGCGAGCCCCAGCCGCACCGGGTCGCACGACGGGAAGTTGGTGGCCTCCCGCCAGAGCGACAGCTCCAGCCGCCGGTCCAGCCCGTCCGCGCGGATCGCGCCCCGGTGCGCCTGCTCCATCAGTGCGGCGGACGGCCCGCACGTGAAGTGGGTGGTCTGCCGGTAGTGCGGGGGCTCGGCCGGGTCGGGGCCGGGGTCGGCGCCGGCGTCCGCGAGCCAGCGCACGTACCCGGTCGGCGGCTGCCCGACGTCGGCCACGGACGGCGCCTGGAGCGGGGCGAAACCCGCGTCGGCGGCGTCCGGCCCCGCCGTCCACCCCTCCCACGTGACCTGGACGAGGCCCAGGGAACGGGCGTGCGCGACGACGGCGTGCGCGGCCGGTCCGAGGGCTCCAGCACGTCGAAGACCACCGCCTCCGCCCGCGCACGCGCGTCGGGATCGAGGTCCCGCCGCGCCAGGTGGACCAGGAGCGCCTGGAGCACCGGCCCCATCGCCACGGCCGTGGGGCCGTCGAGGACGGGCGGGGTGCGGTCGGGCGCGAAGAACACGTCGTACAGCTCGACCCCCGCCGTCAGCCGGCCGGCGTGCTCCAGGCCGGCCGGCACCCCCAGGCCGAAACCCTCCGAGATGGTGAACACCTGGCCGGCCAGCCGGGCGGTCAGCGTGCCGTGCCGCACCCGGACGAGCTCGTACGCGGGGTGGACGTGCGGCTCCCACTCCGTGGCGACCTCGACGACGTGCGTCTCGACGACGATCGTGAACGCGGCGGGCGCGCCCGCGGGTACGGGGAAGGTCCGGCCGACCGACGCCCGTGTATCGCGCTGCCAGGACCCCCGCACGTCGTCGGGACGGGGGGAGGCTGCCATGCGACGGAGTCTAGGGAGCGCGCCCGCGGCCGGCCGCGCGGACGGCGCTTGACCCTACCCTCAGGGGAGGGTCGACGGTGTTGCGCAGGAGGTGAGACCCATGACCTACACGATCACCCGCGTCTCCCGGCTGTCGGGAGTCACGCTCAAGACGCTGTACCACTACGACCGGATCGGGCTCCTCGTCCCCGCACGGGACGAGCACAACGACTACCGGTCCTACTCGGACGACGACCTCGAGCGACTCCAGCAGATCCTGTTCTTCCGGGAGCTGGACATGCCGCTGGACGCGATCGCGGAGGCCCTGTCGGGTCGCGCCTCCCGGCTCGAGTGCCTGCTGGACCAGCGCACCATGCTCCGGTCACGCGGAGCACGGCTCGCCCAGGTGCTGGCGACGCTCGAGCAGGCCATCGCACACGAGAGAAAGGGAGAACCCATGGCTGCCGACAGCATGTTCACCGGCCTGGACCAGGCCGGCTGGCAGGACGCCCTCGAGGAGCAGAACGCGCACCTGCGGGACGCCTACGGCGTCGAGCTCGACACGGCCGCGCTCGACGCCGACCGGATGAACGCGGCCGCCGCCGAGGCCACCGCGTTCATGACGACCATGGCCGACGCGCTGCGCGCCGGGCTGCGCGCCGACGACCCGACGGTGGTGAGCGCGATCGAGCGGCACCTCGCGGCTCTGAGCGTCACGCACCCGACCGACCCGGACGGCTTCGCAGGCCAGGCACGCTTCTTCGTCGCGGACGACTTCCACCGGCGGATGCTCGAACAGCAGCAGACCGGGCTGGCCTACTACCTGCTGCACGCCGCGGAGGCGTTCCGCGACGCGGCGTGAGGCACGGTCGGACCTCGCTCAGAACGGCGGCACCCCCGACCCGGACGAGTCGGTGGCAGCTGCCGCCGGCTCGGCCGGGTCGGCCGTGAGGTAGGCACGGGGCAACCGCCGTCCGGTGAGAGCCCGCATCGTCAGGTCACCGCTGGTGCCCGGGTCGACCTGGTCCAGGTCGACCCGGGTGTCCAGGACCGTGGGCGGCCGGGCGTGGGTGCTGCCCGCGGGCGTGGTCCAGGTGGTGATCCCGGTGACCGGGTCACGTTCGACGCCCCAGCCGGCATGGGTCTTGAGCAGGTGGTGCCGGCGGCAGAGTGCGTGCAGGTTCCACGCGTTGGTCTGTCCGGGCTGGTTCTTGCCCGCGGCGCCCGCCCGCTCTCTCCACTCGTGGTCGAAGGGTTCGATGTGGTCCAGGTCGCAGGTCATCGCCGGGGTGTCGCACCCGATGAACGTGCAGGTCCCGTCACGGGCCTCCACCGCCGCCCGGAGTACCTTGCCTGGCGTGTACGCCTGTGACGAGTAATCGACCAGCACCCCCGTCACCGGGTCCGTCACGAGCCGCCGCCAGGTGGCGTCCTGGGCGATCAGCCGAGCCGTCTCGGCCGGGACGGGCCCGAACCCGTCGAGCTCACCCGGGGCGTCGTCCAGGCCCAGGAGCGTGCTCGCCGGGACCGTCACCCGCACCACCGGCCGGGTCGGCGTCACCCGCACGCCGGTCTCCTGGACCACGGGCGCCCGGCCACCGCAGCTACAGAACGGAGTGGCGTCGTCGGCGCTCGTCCTGTCGGCCGACCCGCTCCCTGGGACGCCGGTGGCCGCGAACCGGTCCGCCGGCACCAGCCGGCCCGTCACGATCCCGGTCAGACAGTCCGCACGAAGCTGACCCAGCGTGCGCTCCTCACCGGCGATATACCGAAGCTGGTGCGCCATGTCATCCACCACACCCCACACCGCCGCCGCGTCCACCGCAGGCAGATACGCCGACAGCCAACCCATGTCGTTCTCCGCCCGGTCGATCTGCACGTTGCGGGCCTCCGCGGCAATCCTCGCGGTCTCCGCCGATCCGTGCCGCGCCTTCGCGAACGCGAGGAGCTTGTTCCGCAGCCACCGCCACGTCCGATACGGAGCCTGCGGCAGATACCGCGCGATCGCCTCGGCCCGCTCGGCCACCGTCAGATCAGCCGCCGACCGCAGCAGCGTGTGCGCCTTACGCACGTCGATCCGACCCGTGACGAGCGCCGTGATCACCGTCGGATGCTCCGCACCCGACTCGGCACGCACCACCACCTCAGACCCCTCAGCCTGCGTCACCACCAACTCGGCCGTCACCTGCCCGACCAACGAGTCATGAGCCAACGGACTCGACTCACACGCCACCCGCTCCCCCACGGCCCGCGCCTGCACACCCGCCGCCCACGACTGCAACCGAGCGCACGCACCGACCAGCTCCCCCAGCAGATCGTCGGACAACGCGGCAAGCGGATCCGACCCAGCCTCGGGGACAGGGCGTCCGCCAGCAGCCGCGACAGCGGACCCGACAGTACGAGCGACCCCCGCAGCGCGGCGCGGTGCGGCACCCAGCCCGGTGTACTCGGCAACCACGTGCGCCAGCTCGACACCCGGCGCACCGGCCAGCGCCTCCCGCAGCACCTCGACCGGCCACAGTGCCACGGCACCATGAGTCAACGCATCGTCGGGCGCCATGTCGAACCGGTCCGGAACCGCAGGCACGCCCAGGGTGCACCGCTCGTCACGAGCCCCGAACAGAGCGTCGCCCTCGGCGAACAATGCTGCGAGCCACGCGTCGTCAGGCATCTTGCCGTACGTGGGATCGTCGGCGCGCACGACGGACACCGTGGTCACGACGTCATCGTCCTGCCACGCCGCAGGGCAGCTCCGCGCGACCTTCTCACCGGGCCGGCGAGCGACCGCCGTCGCACTTGCCTGCTCCCCGCCGTCGACCCACTCCTGGCCCATACCGTCACCCCTTCCCACAATAAATCAAAACCATCGCCACCATTGAGCCCAACACTTGTACGATCCTATGCCCAGCCGCTGACACCCGCTCGTTGTTCTGCCCGCCGCGTAAACCAGGGCCGGTCGGTCAGCTCGACGTCGTCACGATCATGCCCCACGGCGCCGGCCCCGCACCGCTGACGGCCGACCACGCTCGGCGGGACCAGGTCGGCACGATCGTCACCTCGCCGCGGTGGGACACATCGATCGCAGCGAAGCCGTCCAGGCCCAGGAGGGCGTCACGGGAGGGGACACGCCAGCGGCACGATGTCGTCGTACCGCCAGGAGGGTTCGACACGAGGCTCTTCGTGGCACCATCACCATCACCATCACCATCACCATCACCATCACCATCACGTCGCCAGCCGGCGAGCACCTTCACCCGCGCTCACCGGCGCGGCCCAGGAAAGGAGGCCTCGTTGGATTCCCGCCCCCAGATCGTGTGCCTGTGCGGCTCGGCCCGGTTCGCCCAGGAGCTCCGCGCGGTGAACCGTGACCTCACCCTCGCCGGAGCGATCGTCCTCGCCCCCGCTGAGCTCGGGCACCCCGGCGACCGGGTCGCCGACGAACAGAACACCGACGCCCAGATCACCGACGACCAGAAGGCCGCGCTCGGCACACTGCACCTCGCGAAGATCGACGTCGCCGACCGCGTCGTGGTGGTCAATCCGGGCGGGTACGTCGGGGAGTCCACGCGACGTGAGATCCGTTACGCGCACCGGACCGGAAAGCCGGTGGAGTACACCGACGCGCCCGGCCCCGCCGTCACCCCGTGACCGCGGCTCACGCCCCGGCGCGATGCCGCCACCGCCACACCAGCTTGCGCAGCTCGTCGAACCACAGCACGGACGACGCCATCCCGACCGCCACCGCCCAGTGCGCCAGGTCCAGTCCGGCGGTGCCGAACGCCACCTGGAGGAACGGCACCTCCACGACGGCCACCTGGAGCAGCACCCCGAGCGCGATGGCGCCCCACAGCCACCGGTTCACGAACATGCGGTGGAACGCGCTCGTGGTCTCGGAGCGGGAGTTGAGCACGTTGAAGAGCTGGGCCAGGACGAGGGTGGTGAACCCGGCGGTGCGGGCCACGGTGAGGTCGTCGCCGCCCTCGACCAGGCCGCCGGGCAGGAAGATGTCGATGGTCAGCAGGGTGGCCACGCCCATGACGAGCCCGATGCTCAGCACGCCGGTCCACATGCGGCCGTCGATGATCCGCTCGTTCGGGCCGCGCGGCGGCCGGGCCATCACGTCGTCGGTCTCCGGGTCCACGCCCATGGCGAGTGCCGGCCCGGAGTCGGTGACGAGGTTGATCCACAGGATCTGGGTCGCCAGCAGCGGCACGACCACGGCCTCGCCCCCGGCGGCCCCCTCCAGGCCGACCACCCCGGCCAGCACCACGCCGAGCAGCACCGTGCACACCTCGCCCATGTTCGAGGAGAGCAGGTAGCGCAGGAACTTCTTGATGTTGTCGAAGATGATCCGGCCCTGGCGCACGGCCACGACGATCGTGGCGAAGTTGTCGTCGCCGAGGATCATCTTGGCCGACTCCTTGGTCACCTCGGTCCCGGTGATGCCCATGGCCACGCCGATGTCGGCGGTCTTCAGCGCCGGGGCGTCGTTCACGCCGTCGCCGGTCATCGCCACCACGTGCCCGTCGGCCTGGAGCGCGTCCACGATCTGCAGCTTGTTCTGCGGGGCCACGCGCGCATAGACCGAGACGCCGCGGGTGGTCTCGCGCAGCCCGGCGGCGTCCAGGGCGTCCAGCTCGGTGCCGGTGACGGCGCGGGCGCCGGGCTCCACGATGCCCAGGTCGCTCGCGATCCGGGTGGCCGTGACCGGGTGGTCGCCGGTGATCATCATGACGCGGACGCCGGCCCGGCGGGCCTCGGCCACCGCGGCGGCGACCTCGGGCCGGGGCGGGTCGATGATGCCGACCACGCCCAGGTAGACCAGGTCGGACTCGTGCTCCTCCAGGCCCTCGGGCCCGGTGTCCTCGGGGACCCGCCGGTAGGCGACGCCGAGCGTGCGGTACGCCTGCCCGGACAGGCGCTCGACCTGGGCGAGCGCCACGGCCCGCCGCTCGTCGTCGAGCGGGACCGTCTCGTCGCCGACCTGTAGG
This sequence comes from Promicromonospora sp. NPDC090134, assembly GCF_044746965.1. Taxonomy (NCBI): domain Bacteria; kingdom Bacillati; phylum Actinomycetota; class Actinomycetes; order Micrococcales; family Promicromonosporaceae; genus Promicromonospora; species Promicromonospora sp. NPDC090134. The sequence continues at coordinate 443,419 of NZ_JBIVCZ010000003.1, forward strand.
TCGGTGCAGCGCGGCAGGAGCACGTCGGGCGCGCCCTTGGTGACGAGCGCCCAGGCGCCGTCGCCGGGCGGGTCCACGAGCGCGGACATGAGCTTGCGCTCGGACGTGAACGGCACCTCGCCGCGCCGCTCGAACCCGGCGACGCGGTCCACGGTGCCGGCGAGCTTGTGCGCGGCCACGAGGAAGGCGGCCTCGGTGGGGTCGCCCTGGACGGTCCATGCGCCGTCGGTCTCGACGAGCTGCGCGTCGTTGGCGAGGGAGCCGCCGCCGAGCACCATGACCGCCTCCCGGGTGCGCCGCTCGTCGGTCAGGGGCCCGGCGTCGCCGTCGCCCGAACCGCCGGGACCAACGGCCAGCGCCTCCCCCTCCGGCCGGTAGCCGACGCCGGTCAGCATCACCTCGCCCGACGCCGTGACCACCCGCTGGATGGTCATCTCGTTCTTGGTCAGGGTGCCGGTCTTGTCCGACGCGATGACGGACGCCGAGCCGAGCGTCTCGGCGGAGTGCAGCTTCTTGACGACGGCGTTGCGCCGCGCCATGGCCTGCACGCCGACGGCGAGGACCACCGACAGGATGGCGGGCAGCCCCTCGGGCACGGCGGCCACGGCGAGCGAGACACCGAGCAGCAGCACGGTGACGAGGTCGGCGGGCGTGCGGACCTCGTTGACGACGGCCGCCAGGACCATCACGACCACGGCGATGCCGATCACCGTGAGGCCGAGCACCCGACTGACGTGCGCGATCTCGCGCTGCAGCGGGGTGACCTCCTCCTCGGTGGAGTCGAGCAGCCGGGCGATGTCGCCCATCTGGGTGCTCATGCCGGTGGCCACGACGACTGCCCGTCCCACGCCCTGGGCCACGGCGGTGCCCTTGTAGACCATGTCGAACCGGTCGCCCAGCGGCGCCGGGGCCGCGAGCACGGCGGCGTCCTTGAGCACCGCCTCGCTCTCCCCCGTCAGCGAGGACTCCTGGACCCGCAGGGCGGTCGCGCTCAGCAGACGGGCGTCCGCGCCGACGGCGTCCCCCTCGGCCAGGACGAGCACGTCGCCGCGCACCAGCTCGGCCGACCGCACGGTGACCCGGCGCCCGTCGCGCAGCACCGTGGACATCGCCTCGGTCATGGTCCGCAGCGCCGCGACGGCGCTCTCGGCCTTGTTCTCCTGGACCAGGCCGAGCACCGCGTTGAGCACCACGATGGCCGCGATCACGACGGCGTCGACGGGCACGCCCTGCGCGTCCTCGACCCACCAGACGGCCAGCGAGATGGCCACCGCCACGAGCAGCAGCGCCACGAGCGGGTCCTGGAACTGGTCCAGCACCTTGCGCCACAGCGGCACCGGCGGCCGCGAGCGCAGCTCGTTGGGGCCGTCGGCGGCCAGGCGGCGGGCGGCCTCGGCCGCGGTCAGCCCGGTGGCGGGGTCGACGCCGAGGTCGCGCGTGACGTCGTCCGCCGCCCGCACCGACGGGTCCGGTGCGGGCAGCGGGACGTACGACGACGGCCGGCTCGGCTGCGGTGTGGCCACAGTCGATCATCCATCGAAGGCGTCCGGGGCGCGCGCCCCGTCAGCCGCCGTTCGACTGGCGTACTCCCTGGGCCAGGGCGTCGAACCGGTAGACGAACCCGCCCGCCGGACCGCTGACCGTCACGTAGGCGTCAGTGGTGCCCGGCCGGATCGCGAGGTTCGTCGCGGACAGCAGCCCGTCGTCGCCGTCCGGGACCGAGACCGTGGTCAGGTGCGTGCCGTCCGGCCCGTAGACGCGGACCTCGGGCAGGCCGTGCATGCCCTGGTAGAGGTTGCCCGCGGCGTCGACGGCGTTCGAGTCGGTCTGCGCGACGCCGCCGTCGACCTGGATCGCCGCGTGCCCCGCCGTCACTGCCCTTCCCGTCCCGTCGAGGACGAGCCGGTCGATCCGGTTGGCGTCGAGCTGGCTGACCCACAGCGCGCCGCCGTCCAGGTCGAACGAGATGCCGTTCGGGTTGGGCAGGTTCCCGGCCAGCACGGACGCCCTGGCGGTGTCGCGGTCGAACCGCAGCACGCGGCCGTCCGCCGTCCCCTCGGGGTAGGCGACGGGCGAGGAGTCCGTCACGTAGAGGTGGCCGTCGTCGTCGAACGTCAGGTCGTCCAGGTGCATCGCCCGGCCCTTGACCCGCCCGTCGGCGAAGACGCGCGGGTCGGTGCCGTCCGGGGTGATGCTGACGATGCGGCCAGCGGCGTAGTCGGTGAGGTACAACCGGTCGTCGTAGGGGCTGACCTGGGCGGACGTATAGGCGCCCACCGCGTCGGTGTACACGGCGTCGACCTCGCGCCTGTCGACGTCGACGGCCAGGACCTTGGGCTCGCCGGCGGGCGCGGTGACGTCGACCAGGTGGAGCCGGCCGTCGTCCAGGAACGTGGGCCCCTCCAGCAGGGTCATCCCCGTCTCCTCGTGCACGGAGGTGACCTGGAGGACCCGCTCGGCGGTGACCCGCTGCACGACGCCGGAGGGTGCCTCGCCCGACGACGCCGGCGCCTCCGCCGTCGGGCCGGCCGCGCACCCCGCCAACGAGAGCGCAAGAGCGAGCGCGCCGACCGCAGGGGCCACGGACCCGCCCCTCATCGCCCGGCCTCCCCCGCGGGTGCCACCTCCGGCAGCACCAGCACCTCGCTCATGTCGCCCTCGCGCCACTGCGCGAGCACGCGGTGGAAGGCGACCGGCCCGGGGCTGTACGACGTCGGCGCGCCGCCCTTCCGCGTGCCCTCACCGTTGTAGTACCCGGGCGTGCACTCGGCCAGGAACGCCGAGTTGTCCTGCCCGTCCCCCGCCTGTGCGATGGTGGCGGCCCAGGCGTCCTGCGCCTCCTCCGCCGGTTCGACGTAGCGCGCGCCGGTCTTGGCGGCGCGGGCGACGACGGCGGCGATGTGCCCGGCCTGCTCCTGCAGGATGTGCACGAAGTTCACCGAGTTGGCGTTCTGCGCCGCGCCCAGGTGGAACAGGTTGGGGAACCCGTGTGTGTAGAAGCCGTGCAGCGTGCGCGGGCCGCGCGCCCAGGCGCCCAGCAGCGGGGCGCCGCCGCGGCCGAGGACGGGCAGCGTGCCCGACACCACGCCCGAGACCCCGACCTCGAAGCCGGTGGCGAAGATGACGCAGTCCACCTCGTACTCGTCCTCGCCCACCACCACGCCGGTCTCGGTCATCCGGGTCACCCCGCCGTGGTCCGCGGTGTCCACGAGCGTCACGTTCGGCCGGTTGAACGACTGCAGGTACTGGTCGCTGAAGCCCGGCCGCTTGCACATGTACCGGTACCAGGGCTTGAGCGCCTCGGCGGTGACCGGGTCGGTGACCACCTCGTCGACCCGCGCCCGGATCTGGTTCATCTTGACGAAGTCGGCCAGCTCGTCGAGCCGCTCGCGCTCGGCCGGGTCGAGCGTCGTGTCCACGGCGCCCGTGATCATCTGGCGCTGCAGCCGCGCGGTGCCCGTCCAGCCGTCGCGCGTCAGGTCCTCCGCGACGTCCTCTCCCGCCAGGATCGCCAGGAAGTTCTCCATCCGCTCCCGCTGCCAGCCCGGCCGCAGGCTCGCCGCCCACGCCGGGTCGGTGGGCCGGTTGTCGCGCACGTCCACCGACGACGGCGTCCGCTGCAGCACGTAGAGGTGCGCCGCGTCCCGGGCGACGTGCGGGATGGCCTGCAACCCCGTGGCCCCGGTGCCGATCACGGCGACGCGCTTGTCGGCGAGGCCCGTCAGGCCGCCGTCCGCCGTGCCGCCCGTGTACCCGTAGTCCCAGCGGCTGGTGTGGAACGTGTGGCCGCGGAAGTCCTCGATGCCCGGGATGCCGGGCAGTTTCGCCTGCGAGAGCGTGCCCGAGGACACCACGACGTGCCGGGCCCGCATGGTGTCGCCGCGGTCGGTCCGCACCAGCCACTCGTCGGTGTCGTCGTCCCAGCGCAGCTCCGTGACGCGCGTGTGGAAGACGGCGTCCCGGTACAGGCCGTAGTGCTCGGCGATCCGCACGGCGTGCTGCCGGATCTCCTCGCCGGGCGCGTACCGCCACTTCGGCACGTAGCCTGTCTCCTCCAGCAGCGGCATGTACACGTACGACTCGATGTCGCAGTGGATGCCCGGGTACCGGTTCCAGTACCAGGTGCCGCCGAAGTCGCCCGCCTCGTCCATCATCCGCAGCGACTCGACGCCGGCCTCGCGCAGCCGGGCGCCGGTGAGCAGGCCGCCGAACCCGCCGCCCACCACCAGCACCTCGACGCGGTCGGTCAGCGGCTCCCGCTCGACCCGCTCGGTGTACGGGTCGGCCGCGTAGTAGCCCCACTCCCCCGCGGCGCGCCGGTACTGCGCCGCGCCGTCCGGCCGGACGCGCCGGTCCCGCTCCTGGCGGTACCTCGCCCGCAGCGCGTCCGGGTCGAACCCCAGGCCGGCGGTGGGGTCGGTGTTGGTATCGGTGCTGGTCAGGTGGGACAAGGCAGAGCCTCTCGTCAGCGGTTCGGCGGGTGTCCCCCGCCGACCACATGAAAACGTACATCCATGTACGTTTTCAACCCCTGCTCCTGTGGCGTCCCGCACGGGCCGGGCCGTTACCCTCGGCCCATGGTGGTAGAACGCACGCGACGCGACGCCGCGCGCAACCGCGACCTGCTCGTGGCGGCGGCCCGCCGGGCGTTCGCCCAGCGCGGCCCGGACGTGCCGCTGGAGGACATCGCGAGCGAGGCCGGCGTCAGCCGCACCACGCTGCACCGCCACTTCGAGAACCGGGAGGCGCTCGCCTCGGCCGTCCTGGAGCACAACGTCACCGACATCGAGGCGCGGGCGACCGCGCTGGCCGAAGCCGACGACGGCGCCGAGCGGCTGTACCACTTCCTGCTCGACGTGCAGTTCGAGTCCCCGTGGCTCGCGCGCGTCGTCGCGGACGGCCGGATGCCCGGCACCGCCGACCTGGCCGCGCGGACGGCGGCCGCGCTGGACCCGCTGCTGGACCGGGCCCGGTCCCGCGGCCGGGTACACCCCGGCGTCGGCACCGGGGACGTGCTGCTCACGCTGCCCATGGTGATGGCCGTCCAGGCCGCGGCCGACGCCGTGGAGGCGCCGGCCCGCCTGGGCACGACCCGGGCGATCCTGCACCGGGGCCTGTTCACGACGGAGCCGCCGACGGCGGCCCGTCCGAGGAGCCCCGCCTAGTAGGCGGCGGACTCGGTCTTGCGGTGGGGCCACAGCGCGATGGCCAGCCCCGCCAGGACGCTCAGGGCGTGCAGCCCGTTGTCGGCCGCGTTGATGTTGAGGAAGTTGATCTCGGGGTTGCCCACCGCGAACAGCCCGTACACGAAGGCCGCGCCGTACCCGGCCACCAGCAGCCAGCCGAACGTCCGCGCCCGGCCGAGGGTGGACCACAGGCTGATCCCGAGCACCCCGATCAGGAGGTGCACGATGTTGTGCAGCGGGTTGACGGCGAACCCGAGCAGCGTCTGGCTGTGATCGTGCTCGGCGAAGCCGCTGAACCCCGTCACGAGGAACCCCACGGCTCCGACCAGCAGGTACACCACGCCGATCGTCAGGGCGAGCCACTGGGACACCCCGCGAGTGCGCGTCGAGGACATGGATTGCGTCATGGCGTTACTCCGTTCTGTTCGGCGTTCTCCCACGTGGTTCGGAGCCGAGCCAGGTCCGGATGGGGTGGGTTTACGACGACTTCTGCTCGACGAGCCCCGCCTCGTACGCGAGGATCGCGGCCTGCACCCGGTTGCGGACGTCGAGCCGCGCCAGGATCGCGCTGACGTGCGCCTTCACCGTGCCCTCGGAGAGGTGCAGGCGAGCCGCGACGTCCTGGTTGGCCAGCCCCTGGCCGACCAGGGCGAGCACCTCGGTCTCGCGCGGGGTCAGCACGCCCACCCGGTCGGCCGCCGCGCGCCGTCGTGCCGGCAGCCCCGTCCGGTACCCCGTGATCATCCGGTGCGCGATGCGCGGCGAGAGGTACGCGGCTCCCCCGGCGACCGCGTGCACGGCGATGATCAGCTCGCGCGGGTCGGCGGCCTTCAGCAGGAACCCGGCGGCGCCCTCGTCGAGCGCGCGGGCGACGTAGTCGTCCTCGTCGAACGTGGTCAGCACGACCACCGCGACCTCCGGGACCGCGCGCCGCAGCTCGGCCGCCGCCGCGAGCCCGTCCATGGTCGGCATGCGGACGTCGAGGAGGACGACGTCGGGCCGGTGCCGCCGGGCGAGCTCGACCGCCTGCGCGCCGTCCCCGGCCTCCGCGACGACCTCGATCCCGGGGTCGCTGCCGAGGATGGCGGCGACACCCACCCGGAGCATCGCGTCGTCGTCGGCCAGCAGGACGCTGATCACGCGACCTCCCGCGCGGCCGGGATGCGGGCGCGGACGGCGAAGCCGTCGCCCGCCGGCCCCGCGCCGAACGTCCCGCCCAGGAGCCGCACCCGCTCCGCGAGGCCGACCAGCCCGCTGCCACCGCGACCCGGCTCCGGCCGGGTGCGACCCCCGGTGCTCGTGACCTCGACCCGCACCGCGTCCTCCTCCCGCAGCACACGCACGGTCACCCTCGCACCCGGCGCGTGCCGGGCCGCGTTGGTGAGCGCTTCCTGCACCACCCGGTGCGCCGCCTGGTCGGCGAGGCTCCCCACGTGCTCCGCGCCACGTTCCGGTACGCCCTCCAGCCGCACGTCCAGGCCGGCCGACGCCGCTCGCCCGACCAGTGCGCCGATCGTCTCGCGCACCGGCACGAGCGGCCCGTCCCCGGCAGGCTCGTCCCGGAGCGCGACCAGCGCGACCCGGAGCCGGTCGGTGGCCTCCGTCGCGGTGACCCGGATCCCGGCGACCGCCTCGCGGTCCGTCTCCCTGCCGGCGGCGGCCAGCCCGGACGACACCTCCAGCGCCCCGGCCCGCACCGCGATGAGCGCCAGGTCGTGCCCCACCAGGTCGTGCAGCTCCGTCGCGATCCTGGCCCGTTCCTCGGCCCGTGCGCTGCGGGCGACCAGCTCCTGCTCGCGCTCGAGCCGGGCCACCCGCTCGGCCGCGAGCCGGGCGAGCTCGGCCTGCTGACGGCGGTTGCGCCCCGCGAGCCACGGCGCGACGACGAAGACGGCCAGCAGCATGGCCCCGGTGGCGGCCGTGCCGACGTCCGCGAACGCGAGCGACGCCACCAGGACCGCCGCGCCGGCGAGCAGCCGGCCGACGCCGGGGGCCCGCAGGTGCCTGCCGTGCAGGTAGGCGAGCGGCGCGAGCGCGGGGAAGGCGAGCTGCCGCCAGAGCGGCAGCTCGTCGGCCCCGATGCTGTTCAGCAGCGCCAGCACCGCGAGGGCCGCCAGGCCGACGCCGCCGGCGACCTCGTGCCGGTCGGGGCGGTGGTCGGTCACGCGGCCGACCCTACCGGGCGCCGGAGCAGCGCCCGGAGCCGGGAGCCGAGCACGGCGAGCCCTGCCAGCGCCGCCACCAGCAGCATCAGCACCGCGGGCAGCCCGAGATAGAGCAGGGAGGGCCACGGGAAGGTGCGGCCGCCGGTGAGGAAGGTCGCGAGCGCCGGCAGCAGCACGAGGACGAGGGCGGGGAGCGCGAGCCAGACCAGCCGCAGCCCGGTGGCCCACCGGGCCCGGCCCACGCGGCGCGTGGCCCAGCGCGGCGCGCGCCGTACGCCGACGACGCCGAGCGCGCCGGAGCCGAGCAGTGCGGCCGCGAGCCCGAGGTCGAGGGGCCGCGTCCCGGCCGCCGGCTCGGGGTCTTCGCCGCGGGTCAGTGCGATCAGCCCGTCCAGAGCGGTCCGGGTGACGTCGGTGAGTCCGGTGCCGTTGGTCAGCACCGCGATGCCGTAGCCGGTGGCGGGGTCGATCCACTCGACGGCCCGGTAGGTCATGACGAAGCCGGAGTGCCAGCGGGTCCCGTCGTCCTCGGTGTGCCAGCCCAGGCCGTAGTCGCCGACGCCCGACGGCGTGTGCATCGCCTCCAGGCCGGCCGGCGAGACCAGGGCGGGGCCGTGACCTGTCTGGTCGATCAGCCACCGTCCCATGTCGGCGGCGGTGGTGATGACGCCGGCGCTGCCGGTGTCGTCGAACCACCGGGGCTCCTCGCGCGGGATCCACCAGCCGAACAGGGAGGTGTAGCCGTCGGCGGGCCGGACGACGTCGTCGCGGGTGGCGCTGCCGGACATGCCGAGCGGCCCGAACACGCGCTCGGCCAGGAAGTCGCCGAACGACTGGCCGGAGGCCACCTCCACCAGACGTGCGGCGACGTCGAAGTTGACGTTGCAGTACGCGTAGGTGGTGCCCGGGTCGGTGGCGAGGGTGTCGTCGTGCAGCCGGGCGACGTAGTCGGTGCGGGACGTCGCCTCGGCCAGGTCGGCGACGTCGACGCTGGTGTCGGCGAGCCCGGACGTCTGGTCCAGGAGCTGGCGGACGGTGATCTCGTCGACCCGCGGGTCGACCATCCGCAGCTCCGGGAGCTGGTCGGTGACGCGGCCGTCGAGGTCGATCCTGCCGTCCTCGGCGAGGATCAGCACGGCCGTCGCGGTGAACGACTTGGTGACCGACGCGATCCGCATGGGGGTGTCGGCGGTGACCGGGGACCCGTTCGCGTCGTGCCCGTACCCGGCGGCGTGGACGACCTGGTCGTCGTGGGTCACGACGGCGGACAGGCCGGGCACCCCCGAGGCCTGGTGGAGGTCGGCAAGGTAGGTGTCGATCGCCTCGGGGGTGGGCGCGGCCGGCGGGTTCGGCCCGGCTGCGTGGGCACCGGCGGCGGTGGTCGCGAGGCCCGCCGTCGCGATGCCCAGCGCCAGCAGCACCGCCGTGAGATGCCTGGTCAGGGGTGTGCGTTCCATGTCCGGCACGCTAGGGAGCGGCCGGCACCGGGCACATCGGTCAGGTGTCCGGACCACCCCCTGACGAAAGTCAGGGGTGGTCCGGCCGCGGCGCCCCCACGGTGAGTGCCTCCAGCGTCGCGCGCGCCCCCGCCTGGTGCAGGGAGCCGAGCGCGTCGAGGTAGGCCGCGACGAAGCGCGGCTCGGTCACGAGCGACCCGAACAGGTCCGGGCTGCGCAGGAAGGCCACGGCGTCGCCGCGCTGCGCGCGGGCGAGCGGCACGAGCCGGTCGGCGAACCGGTCGACCACGTCGATGGGCTCGCCCTGCTCGTCGGTCCCCTCGGCGTAGCGGGCCCAGCTCGCGACGATCGCCGCCGACCGCATGATCTCGCCGCCGGTGCCCAGCTGCTCGCGCACGATCGGCACCAGCCACTTGGGGATGCGGTCCGAGGTCTCCGCGCACAGCCGGGCGAGCGTGTCCCGCACCTCCGGGTTGCCGAACCGCGCCACGAGCGTGGTCTTGTACTCGTCGAGGTCGACGCCCGGGACCGCCCGCAGGGTCGGCGTCGCCTCGCGGTCCATGAAGTCGCGCACGAACCGCGCCACGACGGGGTCGGCCATCGCCTCGTGCGCGTACCGGTAGCCGCTCAGCCACCCGAAGTAGGCGATGGCCTGGTGGCTCGCGTTGAGCAGACGCAGCTTCATCAGCTCGTACGGCTCGACGTCGGCCACGAGCTGCACGCCCGCGTGCTCCAGCGGCGGCCGGCCCAGCGGGAACCGGTCCTCCAGCACCCACTGGAAGAACGGCTCGGCCACCACGGGCCAGCGGTCGGCGACGCCGAGCCGCTCGGCCACCAGGGCCCGGTCGGCGTCCGTGGTCACCGGCGTGATGCGGTCCACCATCGAGCTGGGGAACGCGACCTCGTCGTGCACCCACCGGCCGAGGTCCGGGTCGCGCAGGGCCGCGAAGGCGGCGAAGACGGTCCGGGCCTTCTCGCCGTTGCCCTGCACGTTGTCGCAGGACATGACGGTGAACGGCGGCAGGCCGCGCGCCCGCCGTCGGGCCAGGGCCTCCACCACGTAGCCGAACACGGTGGCCGGCACGGCCCCCGGCCGGGCGTCGGCGACGACGGCGGGCGCCGTCGCGTCGAACTCGCCGGTGACCTGGTCGAACCCGTAGCCGCCCTCGGTGATGGTCAGCGACACGATGCGGGTGTCGGGGTGGGCCATGCGCTCCAGCACGGCCTCCGGGTCGTCCGGCGCGAACAGGTACTCCACGATGCTGCCGACCACCCGCGCGTCGAGGCGCCCGTCCGGGTGCTTGGTCACGAGGGTGTACAGGCCGTCCTGCGCCCGCAGCGCGTCGCGCATGGCGGCGTCGCCGGGCAGCAGGCCGACGCCGCAGATGCCCCAGTCGCGGGCCTCGCCGCGCCGCAGCAGCTCGTCGACCGCGAGCGCCTGGTGCGCGCGGTGGAAGCCGCCGACACCGAGGTGCACGATCCCGGCGCGGACGCCGGTGCGGTCGTAGGGCGGCAGGCTGACGGCGCCGGTCCCGGCCCCGGTCCCGACATCGGGCAGCGGGACGGCGAGGTCCAGGGTCACTTGATGGCTCCCATCGCGAGGCCGCGGACGAGCTGCTTCTGCGCGATCCACCCGGCCAGCACCACGGGGACGATCGCGACGGTCGCGGCCGCGGACAGGACGGCGAGGAACTGACCGCGGCCGTCCACGAAGCTCGTGAGGAACGGCGGGGTGGGCCGCGCCACCTGGGCCGTGAGGAGGTTCGCGAGGAAGAACTCGTTCCACGCGAAGATGAAGCAGATCAGGCCCGCGGCGGCGACGCCGGGCAGCACGATGGGCAGCACCACGCGGAAGATCTCGGTGCCCAGGCGGGCGCCGTCGAGCTGGGCGGCCTCGATGACCTCGCGCGGCACCTCGGCGAGGAACGACCGCATCATCCACACCGCGATGGGCAGGTTGACGCCCACGTAGAGGATGGTCAGCCAGGTGATGTTGTCGAGCCCGCCCACGGACTGCAGCAGCAGGTAGACGGGGATGATCGAGGCGGCCACGGGCATGAACCGGGTCGAGATGAAGAAGAACAGCGCGTCGCGCACGTTGGCGACCGGGCGGATGCTGAGCGCGTAGGCGGCCGGGACGGCCAGCACGAGGACCAGCAGGGTGGACCCGAGGCTCGCGCTGAGCGAGTTGATCAGGTACGGCAGCATGTCGCGCGCGAAGACGGCGTCGAACTGGTCGAGCGTGAGGTCGGGGGCGAACGTGGGCGGCATCGTGGCGGCCTGGTGCTCGGGTTTGAAGGCCGTGAACACCATCCAGGCCACGGGGAAGAAGAACATCAGCACGAGCACCCAGGTGGCCGCGGTGAGCAGGGCCGCGCGCAGGCGCGAGGACGTCATCGGTCGATCCCTTCCGTGGAGAAGACCTTGAAGAGGGTGCGCAGCGCGACCGACGCGACGACGATCGTGACGAGCACGGTCATCACGCCGTACGCGGCGGCCTCGCCGACCTCCAGGCCGACGAACGCCCGCTCGTAGAGCAGGTAGGACAGCGTCTTGGTGCCGCCCGTGCCGCGCGTCATGATCGCGATCGGGTCGAAGACCTGGAGCAGCATGATCGAGGCCAGCAGCACCGCGATCTCGACGTACTGGCGCAGGTGCGGCAGCGTGATCGAGCCGAACGTGCGCAGCGCCCCGGCGCCGTCGACGGCGGCCGCCTCCAGCACGTCCCGGTCCTGCGCCTGCAGGCCGGCCAGCAGGATCAGCATGGCGAACGGCGTGTACTGCCAGGTCAGCACCAGGATGATCGTGAGCATCGGCAGCTCGGTGTTCCAGGCCACGGGCGGCAGGCCGACCAGGCCGAGGCCCCAGTTGGCCATGCCGGTGGCGGCGTCCAGGATGGACCACTTCCACACCAGCGCCGCGGCGGCGGGCATGACGAGGAACGGCGTGATCATCAGGGTCCGGGCCACGCCGCGCCCCACGAAGTTCCGGTCGAGCAGCACGGCGAACAGCATGCCGAGCAGGGTCGAGGCCACCACGGAGGTGCCGGTGACGGCGACGGTCGCGCCGAGCGACGACAGGAACGAGCCGTCGCGCAGCACGGTCACGTAGTTGTCGAGGCCCGTGAAGCCGCGGTCGCCGGGCCGCAGCATGTTCCAGCGCTGCAGCGAGTAGTAGATCGTCAGCACGAACGGGATCTGGGTCAGGACGATCGAGGTGGCCAGCGCGGGCCAGAGCAGGGCGCGCGAGACGGCCAGCCGGCTTCGGCGGCTCTGCTCCCCGGTGGGCGTCGCCCGCAGGGGCCGACGGCGCGTCGGGGCGGACATCAGTACGGTCATGTGGCCCTCCAGGGCGCGAGGGGCCGGGTGCGGGGAGTACGGCTCCCCGCACCCGGGGTCCGGCTACTTCTGGGCGTCGCCCGCCTCCTGTGCGAGGTCCTGGGCGCGGTCGAGCACGGGGGCGAGCTCGCTGCGGCCCGCGAAGACGTCGGCCAGGTCCTGCGAGACCTGGTTGCCGAGGTCCTGGAACTCCGGGATGGTGACGTACTGGATGCCGGTCCACGACTGCGGCGCCACCCCCGGCTGCTCCGGGTTCACGGCGAGCATGATGTCCCGCGTGATGGGCGCGAACGACGCCGCGGCCTCCTCGTACTCCGGGATCTCGTACGTCGAGTTCCGCGCGCCCGGGGGCACCCGGCTCCAGCCGAGCTCCGTGCCGACGAGCTGGTGGTACTCCTTGCTCGTCGCCCACTTCACGAACTCGATCGCCGCGTCCCGGTTCTGCGTGGTCTCGGGGATCGCGAGGTTCCAGGACCACAGCCAGCCGGACTCCTCCGTCTCGACCACCGGCGCGTGGGCGTAGCCCATCTTGCCCGCGACCTGCGACGACTCCGGGTCCTCCAGCAGGCCGGCCGCGACCGTCGCGTCGACCCACATCGCGGACCGGCCCTGGCTCACGTTGTTCAGGCACTCGGTGAACCCGGTGGAGACGGGGTCGGCCTCCCCCGCGTCCTCGACGAGGTCCACGTAGAACTGGACGGCCTCGGCGAACTCCGGCTGGTCCACCTGGGCGTTCCACTCGGCGTCGTACCAGCTCCCGCCGAACGTGTTCACCACCGTCGTCAGGGGCGCGAAGACCTCGCCCCAGCCGGGCTTGCCGCGCAGGCAGATGCCGTCGACGTCGTCCGAGTCGACCTCGCGGGCGATGTCCGCGACCTCCTGCCACGTCGGGTGCTCGGGCATGGTCACGCCCGCCTCGTCGAGGATCTCCTTGTTGTACATGAGCATCGAGGACTCGCCGTAGAACGGGACGGCGTACAGCGAGTCGTCGACCGTCAGCGCGTCCTTGACGGGCTCGAACAGGTCGTCGACGTCGTAGTCCGGGTCGGACTCCAGGTCTCCGCCCAGGTCGGTGAGCCAGCCGTTCTGCGCCCAGATCGGTACCTCGTAGGAGCCGACGGTGACGATGTCGTACTGGCCGCCGTCGGTCGCGACGTCCTTGGTGACGGCGTCCCGCAGGTCGTTCTCCTCCATCTGGATGAAGTTCACCGTGATGTCCGGGTGCTCCTCCTCGAAGGCGGACTTCAGCTCCTCCATGTCCTTCATCTGGGGGTTGTTGACGGTCGCGAGCGTGAGCTCGACCGGCCCGCCGTCCTCTCCGGCGGCGTCACCGTTCCCGCCGCCTCCCGCCCCGGCGCAGGCGGTCAGCGCCAGCGCGAGCGCCGCGGCCGCGAGGCCGGCGGGCGCGGCCTGGCGGCGCGCAGTTCTCGTGAGCATCATTGCTTCGACCCTTCTGGTCACGTCGTCGTGAGGTGTCGTGGTGCCTCGTCGTGGTGCCTCGGCGTGCTGCCGTTCGGCGTCCGACGGGGCACGGTCCGCACATCGTGGGCCGGGCCGCATACCGGGTCAACGAGGGTGAAACCCAAACGGTCGGCGAGACTGTGGTATCGCACAGCGAGGTGGGGTCCGAGGGCCCGACGGCGGGGGCAGGCACGGCTGCCTGACGCCCGCACGACCGACGTCAGGGTCCGTTCTGCCCGGTTCTACACCGCGCCGCCACCTGGGAAAACGCATCCCGCACCGGGCACGAACTGCTGGTCCCGAGGGGTCGACCGGTCACGCCCTCAGACCTGGACGATCTCCGCCCCGGCCGCGTGGAACGCACGCGCCCGCGCCGAGCCGAGCTGCGTGCCGGTGATCATCGCCTCGAAGTCGTCCAGGCCGGCGAACCGCACGAAGCTGGTCACGCCGAACTTGTGGTGCGCGCCGATGAAGATGCGGCGCCTGCTCACCTCGATCGCGGCGGCCTTCACGCTCGCGACCGTCGGGTCGGGGGTGGTCAGGCCGTCCTCGACGGTCACGCCGTTCGCGCCGATCAGCCCGAGGTCGAGGCGGAAGGTGCGCAGCATGTCCACGGCCGCGCCGTCGACCACGCCCAGGGTCTTGCCCCGCACGCGCCCGCCGATGATGATCACCTGCACGTTGGGCCGGGCCGACAGCTCCGTCGCGACCGGCAGGGAGGACGTGACCAGCGTGAGCTCGCGGTCGGTCGGCAAAGCGCGCGCCGCGAGCAGCGGCTGGAACCCCTCGTCGACGAAGATGGTCCGCGCCTCGCCCAGGCGCCGCGCCACCTCGGCGGCGATCCGCGCCTTCTCCTCCGGGAAGCTCTCCCGGCGCTGGGACAGCGCCGTCTCGAACGAGCTGGTCTCGACCGGAAACGCGAGACCGTAGCTGCGCCGCACCAGGCCCTGCGCCTCCAGCTTGCGCAGCTCGCGGCGCACGGTCTCCTGCGAGACGGACAGCATCCGGGCCGACTCGCTCACCTCGATCCGGCCGCGCCGCCGCACCAGGGCGAGCAGCTCCGCGGACCGCGCGGCCTGCCGCACGGCGCTCGCCGGGGGCGCGCCGGGCTCCGGCGCTGCCGGCACCGTCCCGGCGGACGCGTCGAGCACCATCCCCTAGCCTCCCGTCGTCGGGCTCCTGGGCCCCGAGTCTGCCGCGTGACGGCGCATCTCGGAACCCCCGCCCGGGGGTCGGCCCGCCAGCAGCGCACCCCGCGCGGCGCCCGCGAGCGCCTCGGCCAGCTCGTCGACCCGCTGCGGGTCGGCCGGGATCTGCGGCGTGGCGACGCGGAGCGGATCCTCGAGAGTGTCGTGCCGGAGGCTCGCCTGTAGAACCCGCTGGACAGGCCTAGCTGCTCGCTTCCGGCGGACGCACCTGGCTCGGGGCGTAGCCGAAGCGTCGACGGAATGCCCGTCCGAAGGACCCTGGGTCGAGGAATCCGGAGCGCTGGCACGCCGTCTGCACGCCGTGTCCTCGTTCCAGCATGCTGTGCGCGAACTCGAGACGGATCCGCCGCACCTCGGATGCGGGTGATCGCCCGACGTCTGCGAACAAGGTCTGCAGCGATCGCACCGAGACGTGCGCCTCGGCGGCGAGGTCGGCCACGGAGAACAGGGGGTCCGCGAACCGTTCGTGGATGATCGCGTACAACCCGTCGCGCAGCACTGCCCGCGACGGGAGGCGGGCGGACGTCGGCGCCGAGTCGCGCAGACGCTCCTCAGCCCTGTGCCGCACGGCGTCGGAGGCAGTGGGCGTGAAGCTCAGGACCGTCGCGCCCGTGTCATGGAGCCTTCTCGTCGACCAGTGCACCGGGCGTGGGTCTCCCTCACGCGTCACGAACCATTCCTGGCCTTGATGCTCCAGTCCCCGCGCGCAGATGATCGGACACTCGTCGGGTGGATAAGAGGTCCCGTCGAGCCGGTTGCGGTGGAGAAGCTCATGACTGGGACCACCAACGATATCGGACTCATTCCTGTAGCCGAGGAAAGAGACCGCTGCCCTGTTCGCGACGACCACGGATCCTTCAGGTCCGATGACCCATAACGGAACGGGAGCCTCACTGACCACGTCCGCGAGCAGCAGCCACTCCGCCGCACGCTCGGCGGTGGGTGTCGTCGGGTATTGCGTCAGTCCGGCCATCAGCTCCTCCGTTCTCCCGGGGACGGTACGCGCAGGGCGATCCCGCATTCGTTGCGCCGACGTTTCGCACTCGTAAAAGGGCGCTGCTGGTTCGCGTTCTGCGCATTGCCGTTCGCAAAAGGCCTAGGAGTGCGCGGTGCCGTTCGGTGAGGTGGAGGCACACGGGCGGTACCCGACCGCCTCCGTCCGACCGGAGATCAGATGACCACCTGGAACAGCACGCGAGAGGCCGCGACGCAGGACGTCCGCGAATCCCTGCGTCGGTCAGGAACGACCTGGGCGGAGATCGCCGAAAGTGTCGACCGCCCCCTGCTGTGGACCATCGCCGCGCTCCTGGGTTCGCACCCTGTCCCCGCCGACGTCGCCGAGGCCGTCGGCCGGCTGCTCGCACTCGACGAGGACACCGTCATCGCCCTCCAGGAGCAGCCGTACCGCCTCAACGGCGACACGCTCAGGGCGGACCCGACGATCTATCGCTTCTACGAGCTCCTGGACGTCTACGGCCCGGCCCTCAAGGAAGCCATCCACGAGGAGTTCGGCGACGGGATCATGAGTGCGATCAACTGCAACGTCGAGATCTCCCGCCGAGAGGACCCGGACGGGGACCGCGTGCGCGTCACCATCGACGGCAAGTTCCTGAAGTACCAGTGGTGACCCAGACCTCGATACGGAGCCCCCTCATGTCTTACGTTGCCCCCAAGGACTTCGCGATCCGGATGGTCGACGCCGGCCAGTCCAAGGCGTTGATGTCCACTCGCGACACCTTCATCCGCAGCTACATGGCGGGCGCGATCCTCGCTCTGGCCGCTGCCTTCGCCGTCACCGTCAGCGTGCAGACCGGCCAGCCGCTCGTGGGCGCCGTCCTCTTCCCGGTCGGCTTCTGCATGCTGTACCTGCTCGGCTACGACCTGCTGACCGGCGTGTTCACGCTTGTTCCTCTCGCGTGGCTGGACAAGCGCCCCGGGGTGACGGGCGCGGCGGTGCTCCGCAACTGGGGACTCGTCTTCCTGGGGAACTTCGCCGGGGCGCTGACGACCGCTCTGCTCATGGCCATCGTCTTCACCTATGGCTTCTCCAGCCCACCGAGTGACGTCGGCCAGGCGATAGGTGTGATCGGTGAGGGCCGGACCGTGGGTTATGCGGAGCATGGACTGGCCGGCATGCTCACCCTTTTCGTGCGCGGAGTGCTCTGCAACTGGATGGTCTCGACCGGCGTCGTCGGCGCCATGATGTCCGACAGCCTCCCGGGCAAGGTCATCGCAATGTGGATGCCGATCATGGTGTTCTTCTACATGGGTTTCGAGCACTCTGTCGTCAACATGTTCCTCTTCCCGATAGGGCTCATGCTCGGCGGCAATTTCACGATCGGCGACTACCTGCTCTGGAACGAGTTGCCGACAGTTCTCGGAAATCTCGTCGGTGGATTGATGTTCGTCGGAGTCGTGATCTATCGCACGCACCTCAAGACGTCCCCGGAAAGAGTGTTGCGCTAGGGCCTGTCCGGTGAACGGCTCGGTCGCGGGGAATCACCGGACACGGCCTGGGCCGTCCCGTCCCGGACCGCCCGGCGCACCGACTCGTCGTGCTCGGTGTGCGCCCGGTGCAGGAGGTCCATGAGCTCGCTCTCGTCGCGGGCCTTCTGGCGGTACTTCTCGCCGAGGTTCTTGATCGCAGTCTCCTCCTCGCACAGCGCGGCGTAGACCCGGATGCGCTCGGCGTGGTCGGCCGTGTACCCGAGGTCCAGGTACTCGGTCGCGTGGCGGCGCGCGTTGGCGATCGCCGTCTGCGCGCGCCCCGCCTTGCTCCACAGCGACGCGACCACGGTCACCGTGATCACCCCGAGGATGACCGTGAGGGACAGACCCGTGCTGATCTCGAAGACCGGTACCGGCTCGCCCCCGTTGATGAACGGCACGTTGTTCTCGTGCAGTGCGTGGAGCACCAGCTTGACCCCGATGAAGGCGAGGATGACGGCCAGCCCGTACGAGAGGTAGATCAGCCGGTCGAGCAGGCCGTCCAGGAGGAAGTAGAGCTGGCGCAGGCCCAGGAGCGAGAACGCGGTGGCGGTGAACACGATGTACACGTCCTGCGTCAGGCCGAAGATCGCGGGGATCGAGTCGAGCGCGAACAGCAGGTCGGTGCCACCGATCGCCACCATGACCAGGAGCATCGGGGTCAGCGCCCGCTTGCCGTCGTAGATCGTGAAGAGCTTGTCGCCGTCGTAGTCCGGGCTCGTGTGGAACAGCCTGCGGGCCACCCGTACCGCGATGTTCTCGTCGTGCCTCGACTCCGAGCTCTCCGGCTTGAGCATGTTGCCGGCGGTGACCAGCAGGATGAGCCCGAAGATGTAGAACACCCAGGCGAACGAGTTGATGAGGGCGGCGCCGAGGAAGATGAACCCGGTGCGCGCGGCCAGGGAGAACGTGATGCCGAACAGCAGCACCTTCTGCTGGTCCTCGCGCGGCACGCGGAAGCTCGTCATGACGATGAGGAAGACAAAGAGGTTGTCGACCGACAGCGCCTTCTCCGTGATGTAGCCGGAGAAGTACTCCGACCCCGCGGCGACCCCACCCAGCACCAGCACACCCACCCCGAAGAGCAGCGCGATCCCCACGTAGATCGAGGACCAGATCGCGGCTTCTCTCAGCCCGGGGACGTGCGCCTTGCGCACGTGGAAGAAGTAGTCGAAGAGGAGCAGCAGCACGATCGCTGCGACCGTGAGCGTCCAGACGAGCGGCGAGACATCCATGCGGCCTGCTTTCGGTCGAGGGACAGAGCCGCTCGCTGCCCGCGACGGGTTCGGGCAACGAGGTGGCTGGTGTCCGGACGAGGCGAGGTCTTAGAGGTTACTCGCAGGCCCCGGTCGGTTCTCGTCGAAACGCATGGACCAGGCCGTGAACCGGCGTCCGTGTCAGACACGGGTGGTACTCCTGGGGCGTGACCCGAGCACCGATGATGACCGAAGTACACGGCAACCTGCTGGAGGCCGACGTCGAAGCCCTCGTGAACGCCGTGAACACCGTGGGTGTCATGGGCAAGGGCATCGCGCTCCAGTTCCGCCGCGCCTTCCCCGAGATGTACGACGCGTACGTCCGCGCGTGCAAGGCGGGCGAGGTCGCTGTCGGCCGGATGCACGTCTGGGCGACAGGTGCGCCGACCGGGCCGAGGTACGTCGTGAACTTCCCGACGAAGAAGCACTGGCGGTCGGGCTCTCAGCTCTCGTACGTCGACGACGGCCTGGTCGATCTCGTCCGCGTGATCCGGGAACACCGGATCCGGTCGATCGCGATCCCGCCGCTCGGCGCGGGCCACGGCGGGGCTGGACTGGGCCGAGGTGCGCCCGCGGATCGAGGCTGCGCTGGGCGGGCTCACCGACGTCGACGCCCGCCTCTACGTCCCGGAGGTGCGCCCGCCGGAGGCACGATGAAGCCCGCGCCACGCCCGAGGCGGGAATCTGACCAGCCCGTCACCGTGGACCACGCGAGGAGCCCGGCCCTCCCGACCGGACCCGGGAGATACTCACACGATGAAACGTGTCATGTGGGCCTGACCTGGGGCGGATCGGACTCGGTCGGGCCGAAGGAATGCGGTTGGCCGCAGCTCACATGGTCGCCCTCCGCGTGCCGGCGATTGCCTTGAACGTCGTCAGCTCGTCGAGCCCCCGAGGTTCAGTCGCCGAAGCCGAACAGCAGAAGGGCTGCCGACCTGCACCGTCGGCAGCCCTTTCAGCGTCGATCAACCAGTCGTTCGTGAGCGGACGTCGGCGGCGGCCTCACGACTGTGCTCAGCGACCGTCTGAGCCGCACTCTTGGCTGCGTCCCGGACGGCCTCGGCGCCCTCCTTGGCCGGCTGCTCGAGGTCGTGCGCGATCTCGCTCGCCGCCGACTTCACGTCGTCGACCAGTGGGGCCGCCTTCTCCTGGACGGCGGTGGCGGCGCGCTGCTCGGTACGGCTGGACGGCAGGAGCGCTGCGACCACCAGGCCCACCCCGAAGGCCACCAGACCGACCGCGAGAGGGTTGCCCTGAGCCTGCTCCCGAACGACGCGCGGGGCCGACCCGACGGTATCGGCGACGGACGATGCTGTGCGCCGAGCGGAGTCCGCGGCGGAGGCTGCTGCCCCCCGTCCTCGGTCGGCCATGTCGTGCGCCGCCTCCTGCGCGGTGCCCGTCGTGTCGTGGGGCGTGCCCATGACCCGGTCCTTGACGTGGGCCATGCCGGAGCGCACGCGGTCCGCCTGGCGTCGTGCGGCGTGGCCAGGGTGCACCTTGTCGCCGAGCTCGTCGACGTCACGGCTCAGCTCGTGGCGCGTGCGCTCGATGTCCGCCCGGATCTCTTCGGGATCACTGGTGCTCATGAGTTCTTCTCCTCGTGCCCTCGCAGTGCGTCTGGGATCTTCTTGACGGTGTCGGTCGTCCGCTGCAGCCCCTCGATGGAGCGCAGCTCGGCTCGCCCGCGCGCGGCGAGCACCGCGGCGATCACCGCCCACACGGCGGCGACGATCAGGGCGGACCAGCCACCGCCCACGAGCGTGCCGAGCGCCCACCACAGAGCGAGCGACAGGAAGACCAGGACCATGTGGCCCGCCACTCCCGCGCCGCCGAACAGCCCGGCGCCCTTGCCGGCACGCCGCGCCGACTGCGCCACCTCGGCCTTCGCGAGCTCCATCTCCTGCCGGATCAGCGTCGACAGATCGCGACTCACCTCAGCGACGAGCTGTCCCACGCTCGACCCGGTGTGGCCGCCCGACGACGTGGCCGATGGCTCCGTCGACATGTGCTGCGCCGCGCTGGACGGTGCGAACGGATCAGGTGCGCTCGACAAAGATCTCACCCCCGGTGGTCTGCGGCGCTGTGGCGTCCGGCGCGTCCTTCGCGCCACGGAGGAACCGCCCCACCAGCAGACCGGCTCCGGCCGTGATCGCGATGAACACCCCGGGCCGACGCCGGGCGAAGTCCTCTACCTCGTGCAGGACGTCAGCAGGCTTCCGGTCCTCCATCCACCGGGCAGCCCGCCCGGTGGCCTCCCCGGCGCGCTGGACCAGGTCGGTCGCGTAACCGGGGTCCTCGGCTCCTCCCGCCATCTGGCCCAGCTCGTCCCCCAGGGAGCGCAGGCCGTTGGCCAGGTGCTGCTGCTGGGATGCCGCCTGCGACCTGAGCTCGGTCCGGGTGCGGTCGATCAGTCCGCGGGTGCGGTCGGTCGCCTCGTGGGCCACGTCGCGTGCCCGTTCCTTGGCGTCGTGGGCCGTCTCCCGGCTTGCTTCACCGACCTGTGAGGCGGCCTCGGCGACTTTCTCCTTGACGCCAGCGGGTTCGGTCCCTGCGTCCCTCTCGGTGTCGCCGGCCGGCCAGGTTCCCTGCGAACCAGCCGTTGTCCCGTACGGAACGTTCGTCTCGCTCATGGTCGGACTCCTGTCGTCGTCCTCGCCCGGTCTGCCCGAGCGCAAAGCACTGACCGCGGTGGTCCGTGCCCACCGATCCGGCCGCTTCCTGACCACTCACCAACGTAGGACGACGGATGCCACTCGCAACCCAGCGATGCTGCTCGTGGAACGCCGCCCAGACAGGGAGGCCTTGTCCATATAGTCCAGTTCGTTCTATCGTGCGAGGTGGGAGTCATGAAGCGGCTCCAGGTCCGCGGGGGGTGCCTGGAGGTTCGCATGACATCTGTTCAGCCACTCACGGGCGGTCTCGACAAGGGTGCCGACCGCACGCCGCACTCCTCGGTGGAAGGCGCAGGCCTGGGCGCGGACCCTGGCCAGCCGGAACTCGCGACGGACCGTACCCTCATCGGCCAGGCCATGATCGAGCGGGCCAAGACCGTGATCGTCGTGGCGGTGCGCGTGGACGATGACGAGGCCGCGCAGATCCTGCTCGACGCCGCCAACCAGGCTGCGATCCCCGTGCGCGTCGCCGCAGGCCAGGTCATGACCGCCCTCCAGACCGGCACCGAAGAAAGCGAAAGGCAGGAGACCCCCGTGCGCGACACGTTGTTGCGCGCTCTCGGAGCCGTCCGTCCGGTGTCCGCGCCGGAGGACCTCGACACACCGCCCGCCCGGTGCTCCACGGACCAGGTCACCTGACTCCGGCCAGGGTTCGTCGCCGCGTCCTGGTTCGTCCGCCCGGGAGATGGGGCGTCGTCGATCGCCTGCGAAAGCTCTAGGCGCTCTCCCCGGAGAGGATCTCCTTGACCTCGCTGACCGCGCTGGGCGGGATCGGAGCCGCCAGGAACTCCTCGATCGTCTTGCGGGTCGGGACCAGCGTGACGTCCGGTCCCGCGAACAGGTGCACCAGCGAGTACGCGATGTCGCGAACCGCGATGTTCGCCGCGTTGGAGGCCTGGCGCAGCAGATCGAACGACTCGTCGCTCTCGACGCCGTAGACCATCATGAGCACACCCTTGGCCTGTTCGATGACCGCTCGCCGTTCGGCCGACGCCTGGATCGAGGCAGTCGCCTCGCGCGCCGCCGCCTCGCGGTGTGACTCGGTGACGTCGAGGAAGTAGCCGAACAGCTCGGTGACCTGGCCCGTGCCGGGGTCTCTTCTCCCCTGCCCCGTGACGGCAAGCGTCCTGGTCCTGCCCTGGGCGTCCACGATGCGATGCACCGAGCTGAAGGTCTCCCCCGTGGCTGCCGCGCGGCGCAGCACTCCGTCGACACGTCCACGGTCGTCGGGGTGCTTGTGGGCCAGCATGAGTGGCGTCGTCGGCACGATCTCACCGGGCCGGAACCCGTGCATCACATAGATCTCGTCCGACCACGCCCACTCGCCCGTCGCGAGGTCGAGCCGGTACCGACCCACTGGCGGCCGGCCGCCTCCGTCAAGCGCCCGCTCGATCTCGTCGTCGAGCGAAGGACCACCAGGCATCTGCGCAGAGCTCACGTCGCAGCCTCCAATGCAGGTTCGAGCCGTTACCGCTTTGGCCACCACGCTATGCGGACTGCAATACCGCCACCAGTCCCGCGGCCGCACAGTTCTCAGCGGTTGGTCACCGCTCCCCGAGCCGGAAGCGCAAGCCCAGGTGGTCCACCGTGGCCGGCAGCGGGTCGCGCGCGAGGTAGCGACCCCGTTCGACCCGCAGATCGTGTGCTGCCAGACCCGCGAGCAGATGGGAGGTGACCAGCAGGACGAGACTCCGACCCGGACAGGAGACCGGCCCGCCGCTGAAGGGGATCAGCCCCCAGTCGGCGTCGTTGCGACCGTCGAGCCACGCCTCGGGGACGAACTCGTTCGCGTGGTCGAGCCGCTGCGGGTCACGGTGGAAGAAGGAGCTCACGACGGCGAACCCGGTGCCGGCCGGCAGGGTGCGCGCGCCCCAGGTCGTGGGACGGGTCGAGTCCCGCAGCACGACCAGAGTCGTCGGCCACAGGCGCAGCGACTCCAGCACGCAGGCGCGCGCGTACGGCAGCACCGCCAGGGACGTCCCCTCCGACGCCGTCTCGGACAGCAACCGCTCCCGCACCCGCGGACGGGCCGCGACCACGGCGAGCGCCCGGAAGGTCGCCGCCCCAGCGGCATCGAAGGCGAAGAGCCAGTGCGGCACCTGGCTGGGCGCCGTGGCCGGGTCCTTGGCGTGGGCCGCGTTGACCAGCGCACCCTGCCGCGCGGTCGCGGCGTAGTACTCGATGCGGCACTCGAACTTCCAGCGGAGCCGATCTCGCCGGGGGTGCAGCCACGACCAGTTCGCGTCCCGGCGCAGGGTCTCGAGTGCGTTCACCAGATCGTGGTCCGTGCATGCCTCGGTGCCCAGCACCATGTCCAGGACGATGCGCCACCACGTGGTGGAGAAGGCATCGGCGTCCAGCCCTCCTGTCCGGACCAACCGGTCCGCCAGAGTCACGGCACCGCGCCGGACGGCGGCCACGAACGCCGCCCCGTCGTCGTGCACGGCGTGGTCCGTCTGCAGCACGTGGTCGTTGAGCTCCCGCCGGCGCCGGCGCCGGGAGTTCGGCGAGATCAGCACGCCTTCGGGCTGGAAGTGTGCGAGGGCTCCGCGCTTCTCCTTGGTCGCGGGCGTGAACGGTTCGGGCGAGCCGTCGAGCAGCCGACGCACGTCGTCGGCCAGGGTGACCACCACCAGGCGCCGCGTGCCGATCCGCAGCACGAGCGGGGCGCCGCCGTGGCGTTCACGCAGCCCGGCCAGGACCACGTGCGCCGCGCGGTCGGTCTGATGACGCTCGGCCCACGCCGTGGCGTGGGGACGCCGGACGATCGCCCCCTGAGCGACCAGCGGAGCCAGCACCTTGCACACGACGTCCGTCGTCTCGGCGAGGGTCAGGTCGACAGGCGTGGAACTCATCGCACCTCCTCGCCGGGGCGAGACGACCTCGGGCCGCCCGGCCGAGGTCGTCTCGCACCAGCGTCAGAGAGCTCAGCGGTTCGGCTCGGCATCGGAGATGTCCGCGAGCGCCGAGGACGGGTCCCGTTCGAAGGCCAGGTCGCCGATCGAGACGATCCCGACGAGGGTGCCGCCGTCGAGCACGGGCACGCGTCGGACGGCGGCGTCGCGCATCACCTTGACTGCTGTCTCTACGTCCTGCTCGGTCATCAGGCGGGCGGCGTCCTGGATCGTCTCGGTCACGTCGACCGTGGTCGGATCCGGGGTCACGACATCGGCAACGGTCTGCTGAACCATGTCGCGTTCCTCCCTGGTTGGATCGGTCCTGTTCGGCTCGGTGGCTGTCTGCCTCACCGGTACCTTCCACACTGGCGCGCGGTAGGCCCACTCGCATGCGGGCCCGCCCCGCGTCTATGTCCCGTCCGCTCCCGGAGCGAACACCTGCGCGTAGATCGCGGCCGCTTCGTCGACGACGTGGGGCACGATCGACGCGACGGGCGTGACACAGACGAGCAGCGGTTCGCAGTCCGGGCCGTGGGCGGAGACCTCGCCGGTCAGCAGCCAGGGGAAGCGGTCGCGGACCATCAGGTGGGCGTACTGGTTGAGCTGGCGTGCCACCCAGTGCTCGACGGGCCGGGTCCACCAGGCCTCCGGCGTCATCGGGTTGACGCTCAGGCCTGGCATCACACACCCGCTCTCGTGGTCCCGGCTGACGGTCACCCGATCGGCCTCCGGGCCGGCACTGAAACGCACGTACACCGGCGCCAAGATCTGGACGAGCTCGGCGACCTCGGCGAGCGTCTCGAGACGGGGCACCGCCCACAGCCGGGTGAAGGGCCCAGGCATGTCGCTGCCCGCGATGCCGGAGGTGGATCGTTCGTCGACGGGGACTCGCGGTCTCATCGTCAGCCCCGTTCCGAGCGGCGGTGCCGGGTCAGCAGCGGATCATGGGCTCGCGGCCGCCCCACGGGCTGCACGGCGTCGAGCGCGCGCGTCAGCGCGGCCTGTGTGACCGGGGTCCTCTCCTCGGCCCGCAACGCGGTCATCATCTGGTCGGCGGCCGACCGCAACGGAACCCCCACCGCACGCGCGACGTCGCGCAGGACGCGCTCCGCACTGCCCTCGTCGACCGTGCGGACCGCCATGATCACGCCCTTGGCCTGTTCGATCACGGCCTGACTGACGAACGCCTGGTTCACGATCCCCGTCGACCGGCGGCGCAGGACCTCCGTCTGGAACGGCGTCACGTCCACCACGTAACCGGCCACCTCCGGGGACTCACCAGGACCACCCCGGTAGCCCTGACCCGTCACCACGACCGAGTGTGAGCGCCCGTACTTGTCCACGATGCGGTGGGCGCAGGCGAACGGCCGGCCGGCCCGCAAGGCCTCACCGGCGACCCGGAGCACCTGCGCCCTGTCGTCGGGATGCTTGCGGGACCGCAGCGCGTCCAGGCCGGGCTCCACCTCGTGCCGCTGCCAGCCGTGCATGGTGTAGATCTCGTCGGACCACCACCAGTCCCCCGAGTCCAGGTCCACGCGATACCGGCCGACCAGAAGGCTGGTCCCGACTCCGAGAGCGGCGGCCAGCTCGCCGGCCGAGAGCATCCGCAGTTGTGGCGGGGTCTCGACGTCGGAATCCTCGACGAGGGCGAGACGGGCCTGAGGGTTGAGAGACATGAGGACCTCCAGATCCGATCCGGACCTGGAGCCGCTTCCTGACTCCGCAAGGCAGATCTTAAAGCGGATCGCGGCCATCGGAAAGCCATCCGGGTCGCGAGCCGCAGCCTCCTGCGAGCGCCGGGATCTCGTGTCAGCCTCGAGTTGGCTGCTCATGGACCAACTACCGGTGCGGGAGGCAGACCGTGAGCGAGATCTCCGGCAACACGACGAGGGCGGACGGCACCGGAACTCCGAGTGTCGCCACGCCCGGCCCCCTGCGAGCCGACGTGGCGGTGGTGGGCGCCGGGCTCACCGGGGTCGTCACCGCCCTGCTCCTCGCCGACGGCGGCGCGGACGTCGTGGTGCTCGACGCCGGCTCGGCCCGCACGACCACCACCGCCCGTTCGACCGGCAAGCTCTCCGTGCTGCAGGGCACCAAGCTCGCACGCCTCGACCGGCACGGGAGCGAGGTGGTGGGCGACTACCTCGCGGCCGGGTTCGCCGGGCTCGGCTGGCTGCGCCGCGCCCTCGAAGACCTGAACGTCGCCGTGGACAACCGGGACGACCTGACCGTCGCGACCACCCCCGATCAGATCACCGACATCGACGCCGTGGCTGCGGCCTGCGCACACCACGACCTCGCCGCGCAGTGGGAGGAACACCCTCCTTACCCGGCTCCCACCTACGGCGCGGTTCGCCTTCCCGGCCAGGCGCAGGTCGATCCGCTGCACATGCTGTCCGCCCTGCGGTCCCGGCTGCGCAGCCGGGGCGTCGCCGTGCACGACCGCGCCAGGCTCAAGCAGGTACGACGGTTCCGGTCCGGCGTCGCGTTGCGCACCACCCGCGGCACGGTGCTCGCCGAACACGTGGTCCTGGCCACCGGCGTCCCGCCCGGCCGCCTGGGCGGGCTGTTCCTGCGGCTGGAAGCAAACCGCAGCCTGCTCACCACCTGGGAGGTGCCCGACCCTGATGCCCTGCCAACGGGCTTCGCCGACACCATGTCGATCACGGCGGGCTCGCCCGTCCGCTCGCTCCGCATGGCCCACGGACTGCTCATGGTGGGCGGCGAGGGCTACGCCGTGGGCCGTGAGCCGGCGCCGGCTGGGCGCCTCGCGGCGCTCGACGAATGGACCCGTGCGCACCTGCCGGTCGGTCCCACGCGGCACACCTGGGCCGCCCAGGACTACAGCAGCGACACCGGGCTGCCGCTCGTCGGACCGGCCGTCCCCGGTGACGACCGAGTCCTCGTGGCGACCGGCTACGACAAGTGGGGGCTCACCACAGGTGCCGCCGCAGGCTTGGCGCTCGCCGGCCGGATCCTCGGCGAGCCCGTCCCGTGGGGCCGGACGCTCGAACCGTGGGCCCGCTCCCCCGAGCCCGACGCGCGCGCCGCGGTCACGTTCGGTGAGCAGACCGTCGGCTGGGCTTGCGCGACGACGCGCCCCACGGGGCAGCGCGCCGGGGCTCGGCGGGTGTCGCGGGTCTGCCCGCACCTCGGCGGCGTCGTGCGGTGGAACGAACAGGAAGAGTCCTGGGACTGCCCTGTCCACGGTTCGCGTTTCGCACCCGACGGTGCGCTGCTCGAGGGCCCCGCCACGAAGGGCCTGGCCCGACGCTGACCTGCCACTTCATCGCAGGTGTTGGCGCGAAGCGGTTCCGGGTGCGAGTGGTCGGGAAGTCGTCGACCGTAGGACAGAAGAAGCCCGGCGACGCCGTCCCGTGGAGGTCATCCCGGTCCCGTTCGCGGCCTGGGAGTTGCCGGAGCCCCGCGGCGAGGAACTGTCCGCTCCGTGGTGGCGGCGATTCTCGACGAGGTGGTGACCGTGTTGTGACCCGCACCGACATGCCCGTCCGGGTGCTCGCCGTGCGGCTGGCGAGCGACGGGGAGGTGATCCTGACCGGCCCTGCCGTCCGCGCGCTGGCCGCGACCTACGACCAGGTGGATCTCCTTGTCCCCAGTTCCGGCGTCCAGGCCGCGTCCCTCCTGCCCGGGGTGACCGACACACTCCGGTTCGACGCTCCGTGGGTGGGTAGCGAACCGCCCCCGCTGAACCGCGAAGCGGTCTTGGACCTCCTGGCTGACCTGAGCACCCGGCACTATCAGCTGGCGGTGATCTTCACGTCGTTCCGGCAGTCACCGCTACCGATGGCACTGCTGGCTCGGCTTGCAGGCGTGCGCAGAGTTGTGGCGACCAGCGATGACCATCCCGGCTCGCTGGTCGACGTGCGGCATGTCCGCCCGCCCGGTCTGCACGAGGTCGAGGCCTGCCTCGACCTCGCCGGTCAAGCCGATGCTCAACTACCGGCGGGTGACGACGGCCTTCTTGCGGTCCGCCGGCCGCTGCCGCCATTGCCCCCACGGGCCGCGCGAACACTGGGCATCGAAGGTACGCAGGGACAGCGCTCAGTCGTCCTGCACCCAGGCGCCTCGACGACCGCGCGGGCGCCGCTCCCGGAAGGCGCGCGCACCACGGCCCAGCGACTTGCGCACGACGGCTGGGACGTCGTGGTGACCGGGTCGTCGGGCGAGCGCGATCTGACCGCGTACGTGGCCGGTGAGCACGCCACGGATCTAGGTGGGCAGACCGATCTTCCAGAGCTCGCCGCCGTCCTGGAGGCCGCAGCATGCGTGGTCGTCGGAAACTCCGGCCCCGCACACCTCGCCGCCGCCGTCGGGACGCCCGTGGTCAGCCTGTTCGCGCCCGTGGTTCCCCCCGACGACTGGGCACCGTACGGGGTGCCTCGGCTCCTTCTTGGTGACCAGGGCGCGGCCTGCCGGGGAACCAGGGCGTGCGCGTGCCCCGTACCAGGTCATCCGTGCCTCGGATCGGTCACGCCGGAGCAGGTGTCCAACGCCGTCGCACGGCTGACACGCCTGCCTTGTCGCACGCCTGCGGTCGCCGGGCGGTAGCGGGCCGTCCTCGGTTCAGCGCAGCGCGGGGCACCCTTCGCGGTGACCCGCGGACCTCATGACCCGATACGACGTGCGGTCGCACCACGGCCTTGGCCGGTCACGCGGGCGCGTCGTCGGAGTTCATCCATTGCCCGGGCGCGAGTCGGACACCCCGATGCTAGCCTCAAAAATCAGGCCCCCCGCGGCGCGACGATGTGCCGCTCGCTCCCCCCGGGTCTGTAAGGAACCAGCATGGACGACAAGCTCAAGATTGCAGCGGTCCTGCTAGCCGGGTACCTGCTGGGACGAACCAAGCGTATGAAGCTGGCGCTAGCGGCAGCAGGCGCCCTCGCCGTCAGGGAGCTCCGGTCCAATCCGGACGTCCTCAAGGCGGGTACCTCCGTGCTCGCCTCGCCCGCCGTCAAGAAGCTCACCGACGAGCTGTCCGGCCGACTCGTCGAGGCAGGAAAGACGGCCGTCGTCGCTGCGGCGGCCAAGCGGGTCGACGGCCTGGTCTCCAACCTCGAGAAGCGCACGGGATCACCACTCGCACCACCTGGGGCCGAAAAGGACGACGCCGACGAGCCGGGGGAGTCACCTGAGCCGACCGAAGAGCCGGCCGACGAAGGCGTCGACGAAGACCTGCCGGCTGAGGAGCCGGAGGAAGAGCCTCCGGGCGAAGAAGAAGAGTCGAGCGGCGACAAGAAAGCCGCGCAAAAGGCACCGACCCGGCAGCGACGCTCGGAGTCGAGCAAGACTTCACGCTCGTCGCGCGCATCCGGCGAGGGCGGATCACGACAGACCACGTCCGGTGGACGCGGCAAGAAGTCGGCGGGAACCACATCAACCAGGAAGTCGACGGGCGGGAGCTCGACGAGGAAGCCGAGCTCCCGGTAGTTCGACTACCTCGGCATCGCGCGACCGCGGTGTCGGGAAGGAGCATCCCCATGGACAACAAGTCCTCCGACACGACAACTGACGCCGGTCCGCAACCATTGGCCGCACTCCGGGAATCCGCCGGCGGCTACGTCAAGGCGCTCGCCAACCACGCGGTCGACAACGTCACGGACAAGGTCAGCGGCCTCACGGACCGCCTCACCCAGTACGCGAGCGGGTCGGGCCCGGATTCGGGCGGGGCCAGGGCAACCGCCGCCGCGAAGGGCGCCGAAGAGCTGGCGCAGGGAGCATCGCCGCTCAAGGCAGGACTGTCCGCCGCCGCCGCCGGCATCAAGGACAAGGTCACCGGAGTCTTCGGTGGCGGGAGCGGCGGCGGAGAGGGCAAGAAGTTCAAGTTCAACAACATCGTCGAGTCCATCGACGTCGGCGCCCCGGTCGAGGTCGTCTTCAACGCGTGGACCTCGTACGAGAAGTGGCCCGAGTTCATGAAGAAGGTCGAGCACACGGAGCTCGACGAGGACTCGGGCGAGGTCCAGTTCAAGGGGAAGGTGCTCTGGTCCCATCGCCAGTGGGACACAGTGATCACGGACCAGGTGCCGGACCAGCGCATCGTGTGGGACTCCTCAGGGGAGAAAGGGCACCTGAGCGGGGTCGTGACGTTCCACCCGCTGGGCGACGAACTCACGCGTCTCGTCGTCGTGGTCGCGTACTACCCGCAGGGCTTCATGGAGAAGACCGGGAACATCTGGCGGGCCGTGAACAGGCGGGTGCGCCTGGAGCTCAAGTACTTCGTCCACCACGTCATGACCGAGTCCGTCCTGCATCCCGAGGAGGACGAGGGGTACCGCGCGGAGATCCGCGAGGAGGAGATGGTTCGCAGCCACGAGGAGGTCGTCGAGGACGAGCGGGCCGATCGCGAGGAGGAGTACGAGGACGAGGAGGAGGAAACAGAAGGCGAAGAAGAAGGAGAGGACGAAGAACCGGATGAGGAAGAGGAACAGGACGAGGACTCCGAGAACAGGCGGGGATCACGATGACCGCCGTGAGCACAGGATCCCGGAGCAGGGGCTACGTCGAGCGCCCGTCATCCTCGTCGTTGGCTGACGTCATCAACATCATCCTCGACAAGGGGCTGGTGATCGATGCCTTCGTCCGGGTCTCGCTCGTCGGTATCGAGGTGATCACCATCGACGCCCGCATCGTCATCGCGAGCGTCGACACCTACCTGCGGTTTGCCGAGGCCACGAATCGTCTCGACCTCGCGCAGACCGGCGGCCGGGACCTGCCCGAGCTCATGGAGGACATCTCGGAGAGCGGGGCGCGGGGCAAGACCAAGGGCGTGCTGTCGAGCGCCAAGGAGGCCCTCCTCGGCAGCAAGGACGAGGACGAGGACCTCGATCAGGACGAGGCCGAGGACGAGGCTCAGGACGAGGACGAAGAAGTCGACGTTCCTGCACGCAGCAGCCAAGAGCGACGTCGGCCCCGACGCCGCGTGTCAGGGACACGCAACACCTAGGAGACATCCCTCGTGGCGGACGGAGGAGCCATGCTGTACGTCTACGGGCTGGTCCTTCCCGACACCCACGTGCCCGACCAGCAGTCCGGGCTCGGCCAGGGCGGTGTGCGCCTGGTGGGGCTCGGGGAGATCGCCGCTCTCACCTCCGAGGTCCCCGACGCCGAGGTCGTCGGGGTGCCCGCCGAGATCCGCGCCTATACCGCCGTCCTCGACGGCGTGGCCGCCGAGCGCCCCGTTCTGCCGATGAGGTTCGGCACGGCCGTCCTCGACGAGGCGGCCATGGAGCAGGCGTTCCCGATCGATCGTCGTGGGGCACTCGCCGGGGACCTGCACCGCCTCGACGGCCTCGCCCAGCTCACCGTCCGAGCGCGCTATGTCCAGGACGCCGTGCTCGCCGAGCTGATCACGGAGGACGCCGAGGTGGCAGAGCTGCGCACCTTCCTCCAGGGCTTGCCGACGCACGCGGCGTACCACCGCCGAATCCGCCTGGGCGAGCTCGTCGTCCAGGGATTCGCCCGCAAGCAGGCGGGCGACGCGGCCATGATTCTCGACGAGCTCGCCGCGTTCGCGGTCGAGACCCGGGAGCACGAGACCGGGCAGGTCGACGACGTGATCGAGCTGGCGCTGCTCGTCCGACGCACCGAGCTGGCGAAGTTCGAGGCGGTGCTCGAAGGACTCGCCGCACGTGCTCACGGCCGCATCACCTTTCGTCTCGTCGGGCCGCAGGCGCCGTACGACTTCGTCGACGAGGAGTGACTCATGGGCATCTTCAGCGGTCTGCTGTCGCTCCCGCTGGCCCCGGTCCGGGGCACGGTCTGGGTCGCACAACAGGTGCTCGACGAGGCCGAGCGCCAGTACTACGACGTCGGAGCCCTGCGCCGCCAGCTCGAGGAGGTCGCCCTGGCACGAGAGAGCGGCGAGATCGACGACGACGAGGCCGACGCACTGGAAGAGCAGCTGACGGCACGCCTGGTCGAGGCCAACCGACGCGGCCGGGAGGAGTGGCGATGAGCGACCCTGACACACGGGCCGACGAGCGCACTAGCCGCCGCCCGGCGAGAGACCACCGCAGGGACGAGACCGAACGGCCGTCGCGTCTCACGGCGGCCCGGGCGGCCCGAAGGGCCGTCGAGCAGCTCGCCGAGCTGACCGACCGCCGGCTCGAGAGCGTCGTGGAGATCCATGCCGAGCAGGACACGTTCACCGTCGTGATCGAGGCCGTCGAGGACCCGCACGTCCCGAGCACCGCGGACGTCATGGCTGAGTACGAGGTGCAGCTCGACGAGGACGGCGAGCTGCTCGGCTACCGGCGGCGGGCGCGTTACGTTCGCGGCAGCACGGACGAAGGGTGACGCCGCCCGAGGATGGGGCACCTTTCGGGCCGGGGCGACGAGGCGGAGGAGGTGATCGGGCATGAGCGTGGTCGGTGGCCAGGGCCGCTCCATGGAGCCACGGCGCGACGCGGACGGGTCGCTCGGTCACGTGATCGAGACGCTCCTGGACAAGGGCCTCGTCGTCAACGCGGACATCATGGTCTCCCTGGCCGGTGTCGAGCTGCTCGGCATCCGGATCCGGGCGGCACTCGCCTCCTTCGAGACCGCCGCGCGCTACGGGCTGGAGTTCCCGGCCGGCACCAACACCGAGACACTCGCCTGGCGGCGTGCCATCGAGCAGAAGGAGACGTGCCCGAGGTGCGGCAAGTCGTCCCCGAGGACCCAGCTGCTCGAGGATCTCTGCCCGTGGTGCGGCTGGCGCAGTGCACTGGTCGAACGCGCACAGGACCGCACCGGTTCGAGCAGCGCGGACGAGGACGACGACGCCGTGGAGCAGGACCTGCCGGCGAGCAAGCCTGCTCGGGCCAGACGTCCGGCCCCAGGAGCTCCGTCGTGACCACCGACCCGCGGCCCCTCACCCTCCCGGCGGTCGGGATGGAACCCACGCGCGATCTGCGCGCGTCCGTGCGGGACCTCCTGGACGTCATGCTCGACAAGGGTGTCTACCTCGACCTCGACCTGATCATCACCGTGGCGGACGTTCCGCTCATCGGCGTGAGCCTGCGGGCCGCCGTCGCGGGTGTCGAGACCATGCTCGAGCACGGTCTGATGAAGGACTGGGACGAGCAGACCCGCGCGGCGGCGGCCCGCTCGATCACGCGCGGCCTCGCACTTGCCGACGACGAGGAGATCGTCCTCCGCATGGCCGGCGGACACCTGCAGGAGGAGCCGTACCAGAGCTGGCGGCCCGGGATCGTCTGCCTGACCTCCCACCGCCTCGTCGTCTGGCGGTCGGAACCGCGTGAGGTGCTCTGGCAGGCGCGGCTGGAGGACGTTGCCGCGGTGGACCTGCGAGCCGAGGCGAGCGTCGGCGGACCGGACCGGACCCGGGTGCACGTGGTCACCCGGGACGGGCAGGCGCGGCTCTCCGCCGCGGCCCCGCAGCGCCTCCACGACGCGCTGCAGGCGAGGATCGCCGAGCGGCAGACCGCCCGGCACGGCGGTGCCGCATCTCCTGGGGGCCGTGACGATGCAGGTCGATGAGACGAGTCTCAAGAACGGGCTCCTCACTCTCGTGGTAACTCTCGTCGAGGTCATCGAGGAAGCGCTGGAGAGCCAGGCGATCCGGCGTCTCGAGGGCGGCGGGCTGAGCGAGGCCGAGCAGGAGCGCCTGGGCCAGGCTCTGCTGGACCTCGACGAGGCGATCGAACAGATCAAGGACGACCACGGTCTGACGGCATCGGTAGCGGAACTGAGACGCGGGCTGGACGACGTCGTCGGCGACCTCGTCGACCGGCTCGCCAACCCGGTGAGGTGGGTCGACGAGCCCGGGCACGAGCCCCCATGACCGCGGACCGTCTATATCTGTACGGCATCGTGACCTCCCCGCCGACTGACCTCGGAACGGGCATCGACGACATGTCACTGCATGCGATCGCCGGGCCGCAGGACCTCGCCGCCGTCGTGCACGAGCACGACGGCGGGCCGTACCAGGGCGCGGACGCCGACGTCGAACGCTGGGTGGTCGAGCACAGTGCCGTGGTCGAACGGGTCTGGCGGACCGGTGGAACGGTGCTCCCGGCAAGCTTCAACGTGATCATCGCGCCCACAGCACAGACGACCGCGCAGCGACGGCTCCAGGAATGGCTCGAGGATCACGCCGAACCCCTGCGTGCCCGCCTCGCCGCTCTCACCGGGCGGGTCGAGCTGCGCGTGGAGATCGCTCTGGACCATCACCGGGCCGCCGAGCAGCACCCGGACGTCGTCGCGGCACGGGCCGAGCTGGAGGATCGCCCGCCAGGCGTCCAACGACTGCTGCGCAAGCGCCTCGACCACCTGGAGCGCGACATCACCGAGGCCGTGGCTCGCGACCGGGACACCGACTACCGCCGGCGTCTGGAAGCGATCAGCGACGAGCTCGCCGAGAATCGGCGACCGCGTCCCGACCCGGGAACTGCCCTCGTTCTGTCCGTCTCCCTGCTGGTCCTGGCCGACGCAGTGCAGGACGTCGGCCTCGTGCTGACTGCTGTCCAGGACGAGGAGCCGGCCGCGAGGATCCGTTTCCTGGGGCCATGGCCGCCGTACTCCTTCGCTGACCTGCCTGGGCAAGATCCCCCAGAAGCCGGCAGCACGGGACGAACGAGCGGGTGACGACCTGCCGCAGCCCGCTCCCCTGGCGAGCATTCGCACCTGGGGTGAAGGTGAGAACGTAGGGAACCCCTGAGAGAGAAGGACATCATGGGAATCGACGACAAGCTCAAGAATGCCGCCGAAGACGCGAAGGGCAAGGCCAAGGAGGCGGTCGGCAAGGCCACCGACGACGAGGAGCTTCAGGCCGAGGGCGAGGCCGACCAGACCAAGGCCTCGCTCAAGAAGGCCGGCGAGAACGTCAAGGACGCCTTCAAGCGCTGAGCCGGCACGTCAACACCACTCAAGGACGCACGCTCGAACGGAGCAGCTATGGGAATCATCGGCTGGATCCTGATCGGACTCATCATGGGCGCCATCGCCCGGGTGCTCCTTCCGGACAGAGTCGCCGGAGGGTGGGTCATCACGCTCGTCATCGGCGTCCTTGGCGCACTACTGGGCGGATGGATCGGCGGGGTCCTCTTCGACGTCCAGGCCAACGAATCTTTCTACTCGCTGACGACCTGGACCTGGGCCCTCATCGGCTCACTGCTCGTCCTCGCCGTCTGGGGTGCCATCGCGCGACGCCGAGCGTGAATGAGCCGCACTTCGTCCATGAACTACTGGGCGATCTACACCTCCGGCACGCCAGCACCGTCCGGGGCGCTTCGAGGCACCACCCAGACGCCCTTGGTCAGCACGCCGCCCGCACCCAGGGTTGACCCCGAGTCCCGTGCACCGAAGATCGTCTCGGGGTCGGACGACGCCACCGCCGTCCGCTTGTTTGGATGGCCGTCATGAGCGCACCCGACACCGCCCTCACGGCCCCTCCCCTGACCGGCACCCGCCCACGCTGGCGGTTCCTCGACTCGTTGCGAGGGTTCGCCGTGCTCGGGATCCTGCTGGTCAACGCTGTGGACATCACCCGGCTCGGCATGGCCCGTGTGATGGAGGGTGGCGCCCCGATCCAGGACCCGGTGCTCGACGCGCTCTACCTCACGGTGCAGACCCGGTTCGTGCCGATCTTCGTCTTCCTGTTCGGCATCAGCCTCTGGATCGTGCTCGACGGCGCCCGCGCCCGCGCGCCCCGCCCGTGGCTGGTGATGGTGCGCCGCCTCGTGGGGCTCGCGATCATCGGCGGGCTGCTGATGTTCGTCTACCCCGGCAACGTGCTGGTCGAGTACGGCGTCGCGGGCCTGCTCATGCTGCCCGTCGTCGCGCTCACCCCGCGCTGGGTGACGCTGGCCGGCGGCGCCGCGCTCACGATCGTGGCCTACGCGGTGTTCGGCGGCGGCCTGCCGTCCGTGCCGGGGCTCATCCTGCTCGGTGCGGGGGCGGCCGCCTACGGCCTGCCCCGTGCGCTGGAGTCCTCGGGCCGGACGGTCGCCATCGTGTTCGCCGCGGCCGCCGTCCTGACGGTGCCGACCCTGGTCTGGCAGCTCAACGCCTCTGTCGGCGACCCCCGCTTCTCGACGGCGGGCTCCGTGGCCGGCCTGGTCATGGCCGTGCTGTACAGCACCGGCCTGGCGCTGCTGTGGCGCACCCCCGCGCGCCGGGCGATCGCCGCGTTCTTCGAGCCGCTGGGCCGCATGGCACTGACCAGCTACGTGGGCGCGGCGCTCGTGGTGGCGCTGACCGCGCAGGTCGTGGACTTCGGGCACATGACCAGCGCGGCGCCCGTGGTGGTCCTGGCCCTGGTGCTGATCGTGGTGCAGTCCGTGCTCAGCCGGATCTGGCTCCGGCACTTCGTCTACGGCCCCGTCGAGTGGCTGTGGCGCACCGCGACCTGGCTCCGGCCGGCGAGCATGCGGCGCAGGATCGCCGCGACCGAAGGTCAGTAGGCAAAAACCTAAAGGGTATAGGCTGGTTCCATGACCCGCCCACCCCTGACGTCCGCCTCGGTGATCGCCGAGGCGGCGGCACTGGCCGACGAGAGCGGGCTGGAGGCAGTCACGCTCTCGGCGGTCGCCCGCCGCCTCGGCGTCCGCACGCCCAGCCTGTACTCGCACGTCCGGGACCACGCGGCGCTGCTGGACGGCGTCAGCGCCGTCGCGCTGGCGGACCTGAGCGCCCGGGTCGCCGAGGGGGTCGCGGGCCGCTCCGGGCTGCCCGCGCTCGAGGGCCTGGCCGAGGCGCACCGCTCGTTCGCCCGGCAGTCGCCGGGCCGCTGGCAGGCGCTCCAGCGCCGGGCCGGGCCCACGGTGGTCGCCTCCGACGCCGCCCGGTCGATCGTCACCCTCACCGACGCAGTGCTGCGCGGCTACGACATCCCGCCGGGCGAGCGCGTGCACGTCACCCGGCTGCTCGGCAGCACGATCAACGGCTATCTCGCCCTGGAGCGCATCGGCAGCTTCGACCACAGCGAGCCCGACCCCGAGGTGTCGTGGCGCCGGACGATCGTCGCGCTCGACACCCTTCTGCGCACCTGGCCCACCGAATGAACGAGGAGCACCTCTTGCTCAGCACACCCCTCACCCCGTCTCTCGTGCACGGCTCCGCCGAGGTCGAGACCACGGCCCGGGGCCTGCGCCCGCACCGCCTGCC
Organism: Promicromonospora sp. NPDC090134; assembly: GCF_044746965.1. Classification (NCBI taxonomy): domain Bacteria; kingdom Bacillati; phylum Actinomycetota; class Actinomycetes; order Micrococcales; family Promicromonosporaceae; genus Promicromonospora; species Promicromonospora sp. NPDC090134. The sequence continues at coordinate 480,674 of NZ_JBIVCZ010000003.1, forward strand.
GCAGTGGGCCCGCACGCAGTTCCCCGACCCGCACCTGCTCATGATGGAGGCTCAGCCCTCCGGCGTCCGCGTGGTCTTCAGGACGGCGGCGCGCACCGTCGCGCTCGAGACCCACCCGTCGCGGCTCGCCTACCGCGGCGCGGACCGCCCGCGCGGGAGCGTCGACCTGGTGGTCGACGGCGTCGTCGTCGCGAGCAGCCCGCTCGCCGACGGCGACGTGATCCTCGCCGACCTGCAGACCGGCGCCACCGAGTTCCGGCCCGGCCCCTCGCACACCACGACGTTCGACGGTCTGCCCGCCGGCGACAAGCTCGTCGAGATCTGGCTGCCGCACAACGAGTCGGTCGAGCTGATCGGCCTGCGCACCGACTTGCCGGTCACCCCGGTGGAGCCGGACCGCCGGGTGTGGCTGCACCACGGCAGCTCGATCAGCCACGGCTCCAACGCGAGCACGCCCACCCAGATCTGGCCCGCCGTCGCCGCGCGCCACGGGGACGTCGAGCTGCGCAACCTCGGGCTCGGGGGCAACGCGCTCGTGGACCCGTTCGTCGCGCGCACGATCCGGGACGCGCCCGCCGACCTGATCAGCGTCAAGCTCGGCATCAACGTCGTCAACCTCGACGGGATGCGGCTGCGCACCTTCGTGCCGGCCGTGCACGGGTTCCTCGACACGATCCGGGACGGGCACCCGACCACGCCGCTGCTGCTGGTCTCGCCCATCTTCTGCGGCATCCACGAGGACACCCCCGGCCCGGGCGCCGTCGACCCGGACACCCTCGGCACCGACCAGGTGCGCTTCCTCGCCACGGGCCGCCCCGAGGAGCAGCGGCAGGGCAAGCTCACCCTGCGCGTCGTCCGGGACGCGCTGGCCACGGTGGTCGAGCACCGCGCGGACGACCCGAACCTGCACTACCTGGACGGCACCACCCTGTACGGGGCGGACGACGCCGTCGAGCATCCCCTGCCCGACGCGCTGCACCCCGACACCGCCACGCACCACCTGATCGGCGAGCGGTTCGCCGCGCACGCGTTCGCGGAGAGCGGGCCGTTCACGCGGCCCGCCGGCGTCACGGCGCGGGCGTAAGGGGCCGCGCCGGAGCGGGCAGTGTTCATACAGGAAATGCGGCGGCTGTCACGAACCGCCCGTCCTCGATCCGCACGGTGAGCTCGCCGCCGTCGTCCGCCACCCGCCGCGAGAGGGTGGCGAGCCCGCGCAGCTCCGGGAGCGTGTCGTCCGCGACGCCGTCGTTGACCACGGTGAGGCCGTGCCCGGTGAGCTCGATGCGCACCAGCGTGGCCCGCGAGTGCCGCAGGATGTTCGTCGTCGTCTCCCGGAGCACCTGCGCCAGCAGGTCGGTCGCACGGGTGCCGGCCTCGGCCCGGCGGTCCACGCGCACGCGCATGCCCGCCGCCTCCAGGAGGTTGCGCGCGTTCTCCAGCTCCGCGGACAGGTTGAGCTTGCGCTGCCCGTAGGCCAGCTCCTTGGTCTGCGCGATCGTGTCGCCCACCAGGGTGTACATCTCGCGCAGCTCCTGCTCCACACGCGCGGTGTCGCTGTGCAGCAGCTTGCTCGCCAGCGCGATCTTCAGCTTGACCACGTGCAGGGTGTGGCCCTGGATGTCGTGCAGGTCGCTCGCGAACCGCATCCGCTCGCGCACCACCGCGAGCTCCGCGTCGCGCTCGCGCGCCTCCTCCAGCTCGGCCATGACGTCGTAGAACCCCTTGTTGGGGAACATCAGGCCGATCAGCACCACGGTGATCCCGGTCGGGATGATCACGTTGGCGAGCAGCTCGTCCACCCCGGCGTCGGGCGTCACGGCCAGGCCGAGGGCGCCGACGACGGCGACGTACGCGGCCACCGTGACCGCCGCGGCCCCGCGGTGGCGCGGCAGCTGGGCGACGCTCATGCCGGCGATGACGGCCAGTGCGTAGTAGGCCGCCTGCGGGTCGCCGTCGATCACCAGCACCCCGTAGGGCCAGACCGCGGCGGCCACCAGGAGGCACGGCAGCGCGACCCGGTTGATCTCGCCGACCGTCCAGCGCTCGAAGGCCACCACGACCGCCACGATCCCGAGTCCGAGGACGACGACGTCCAGCGGCGTCTGCGCCTGGCGCACCAGCATGAACACGCCGACGGCGACGAGCAGCGGCAGCATCATCGACAGGTTGAGCGTGCGGAACCGCCGCCGCGAGAGCCGGGTGGCGGCGGGCGACCAGGGGGCCGGCGGGAACGGGCCGCGCCCCGGGCGAGCAGATCCAGCGTTCATGGGTGGGTCTTCTCGTCGATCGGCAGGGAACCCCTCCCAGTATGGTCGCCGCGCGCGGGCGCAGCAGTGACGCTGCGTCATACGTTCCGCACCCGGATGTCATGCCGCGGACCTGACGTCAGCACACTGGTCCGGGGCGCCCGCGGCGGGTGTGCTGGAGGGCATGACGACAACCCCCGCCATCGACATCGACCGGCTGAACGTCACCTACGGTGACTTCCACGCGGTCAAGGACCTCTCGTTCCAGGTGGAGCAGGGCGAGCTGTACGCGCTGCTGGGCACCAACGGCGCGGGCAAGACCTCGACCCTGGAGGTCGTCGAGGGGCACCGCAGGGCGACGTCGGGCACGGTGCGCGTGCTCGGCAAGGACCCCGCCGACCGGCGCGCGGTGCGGCCCCGCATGGGCATCATGCTCCAGGAGAGCGGCTTCTCCCCCGACCTCACCGTCGCCGAGACGGTCCGGCTGATCGGGAGGCTGAGCGGCCGTGCCGACTCGGCGGAGCGGGTGCTGGGCGTCGTCGACCTCACCCGCAAGGCCGACACCCGGGTGTCGCAGCTCTCCGGCGGCGAGAAGCGGCGGCTCGACTTCGCCACGGCCGTGTACGGGCGGCCCGAGCTGGTCTTCCTGGACGAGCCCACGACCGGCCTGGACATCCAGTCGCGCGACGCGCTGTGGGACGCCGTCGAGCAGCTCCGCGAGGACGGCTCCACCGTGGTGCTCACCACCCACTACCTGGAGGAGGCGCAGCAGCGCGCCGACCGCATCGGCCTGATGCACCAGGGAACGTTCCGCCACCAGGGCACCGTGGCCGAGCTGACCCGCACCCTGCCCGCGGCCATCCAGTTCTCGCTCCCGCCGGGTGCGCCCGCGCCGCTGCTGCAGGCCGCACCGCTGGCCGACGGGTCCTACCAGATCGAGACGTTCGACCTGCAGAAGGACCTCAAGCTGCTCCTCGACTGGGCCCACGCGCACTCGGTCGAGCTGGTCGGCCTGTCCGCCGCGCCGACCCGGCTCGACGACGTGTTCCGCGCCATCGAGGCCGAACCCGTCCCCGCCTGAGCCACCTGAACCGCAGAAACGGAAACCACCACCATGCTCTCCATCGCACGCAGCGAGCTCATCCAGATCCTCCGCAACCGGGCCGTGCTGATCACCAGCCTGATCATGCCCGTGGCGGCCAGCGTCTTCTTCATCCGGTTCCGGGAGACGTTCGAGCAGATCGGCAGCCTCGGCTACATCGGCGCCGTGATCGTCTTCACGATCGCCGCGTTCAGCCTCTACGCCACCACGGTGACCACCCTGGCCGCCCGCCGTCAGGACCTCTTCCTCAAGCGCCTGCGCTCCACCGCGGCCGGCGACGCGTCCATCCTGACCGGCCTGGTGCTGCCGATCAGCGTGCTCTCCGCGGTCCAGGTAGGCCTGATCCTCGCGGTGTTCGCCGGGCTGAGCGGCGGGCCCGCCGACGTGCCGCTCCTGGTGCTCGCGGTCGTCGCGACGTTCGTCATGATGCTCGCCCTGGGGCTGGCCACCGCGGGGATCACGAACTCGCCCGAGCACGCCCAGGTCACCTCGCTGCCCCTGAGCCTGGGGGTCGTGGCCGTGACGAGCTGGGTGGGGATCACCGGCACGGAGGAGCTCACGCTGCTCAAGCGGCTGCTGCCCGGCGGGGCGGCCACCGAGCTCGTCGTCAACGCCTGGAACGGCGGCGTGCCGCTCGCCGACTCGCTGCTGCTGCTCGCACCCACGCTCGCCTGGGTCGTCGTGGCGGTCACGCTCGCCCTGCGGATGTTCCGCTGGGAGCCGCGGCGCTGAGCCGCGCACGACGGCGCCGCGCCGTCCGCTCCCTGGGGTGGGGCGGACGGCGCGGCGCTCTTCTCGTGGGCCGACGGCGCGGGGGCCGACGCCGTCAGCTGATCTTGCGCTTGTACGCGGCGATCGCGAAGCCGTAGGCGACCACGAGGATCCCGACCAGCCAGCCGAGCGCGATCCAGATGTCGTTGCCGACGGGCTGCTGGGCGAACAGGGCGCGGATGGTGTCCACGATCGAGGTCACCGGCTGGTTCTCGGCGAACCAGGCGACCGGGCCGGGCATGGTCTCGGTGGGCACGAACGCCGAGCTGATGAACGGCAGGAAGATCAGCGGGTAGCTGAACGCGCTCGCGCCGTCCACGGTCTTGGCCGAGAGCCCGGCGATCACCGCGAGCCAGGTCAGGGCCAGGGTGAACAGGGCCAGGATGCCGGCCACGGCGAGCCAGTCGAGCAGCGAGGCTCCGGTACGGAACCCCATGAGCAGCGCGACACCGATGACGATCGCCACCGAGATCAGGTTGGACACCACGGACGTGAGCACGTGCGCCCACAGCACGCTGGAGCGCGCGATCGGCATCGACTGGAAGCGTTCGAAGATGCCGCCCTGCATGTCGAGGAACAGCCGGTAGGCGGTGTACGCGATGCCCGAGGCGATGGTGATGAGCAGGATGCCGGGGAGCATGTAGTTGACGTACGACTCGCCGGTGCCGGTGTTGATGGCGCCGCCCAGCACGTAGACGAACAGGAGCATCAGCGCGATCGGCGTGACGGCCGTGGTGATGATCGTGTCGGGGCTGCGCAGGATGTGGCGCAGGGAGCGGCCGGTGAGCACACCGGTGTCGCCCAGGACGTGGGAGGTCATCGGGATTCCTTTCCTGCCGCGGCGGTGCCGCTGGTCTCTTCGTTCGTGGTGGGCTCGGCCGGGTCGGGCTCGCCGACGAGGGTGAGGAACACGTCCTCGAGGGAGGGCTGCTTCTCCACGTACTCGACCTTGGCCGGCGGCAGGAGCGCCTTGAGCTCGGCCAGGGTGCCGTTCTGGATGATGGTGCCCTTGTGCAGGATCGCGATGCGGTCGGCGAGCTGCTCGGCCTCGTCGAGGTACTGCGTGGTCAGCAGCACCGTGGTGCCGTTGTTCGCGAGCTCCTTGACGGTCTGCCACACCTCGATCCGGGCCTGCGGGTCCAGGCCGGTGGTGGGCTCGTCGAGGAAGATGATCGGCGGGTTGCCGATCAGGCTCATCGCGATGTCGAGCCGGCGGCGCATGCCGCCCGAGTAGGTGGCGGCCCTGCGGCCGCCCGCGTCGGTCAGCGAGAAGCGGGCCAGCAGGTTGTCGGCCACGGCGCCCGGGTCCGGCATGTGGCGCAGCTTCGCCACGAGCACCAGGTTCTCCCGGCCCGAGAGGATCTCGTCGACCGCGGCGAACTGCCCGGTCAGGCTGATCGACTCGCGCACGTCGCCGGCCTGCGTGCCGACGTCGAAGCCGTGCACGGTGGCGGTGCCCGCGTCGGCCTTGAGCAGCGTCGACAGGATCCGCACGAGCGTGGTCTTGCCCGCGCCGTTCGAGCCGAGCAGGGCGAAGATGCTGCCGGCCGCGACGTCGAAGTCGACGCCGCGCAGCACGTGCAGGTCCTTGAAGGACTTCTCGATGCCGTGCACCCGGATGGCGGGTGCCGTGGCCTGGTCGGTGGTCATGTCCAGTTCTCCTTCGCTGGGGGAAATCTCTGGGTCAGGGGCGGCGGACGACGATGTCGCCGTGGCCGGTGCTGGCGTGGATCTCGGCGGTCGACTCGTTCTCGACCGGGCCCTCGGTGGGGGTCAGGTGGTTGCGGACGCTGCCGTGCTCGGAGGCGACGTCGAGGTAGGCAGCCACGCCCTCGGGCACGCCGACCTCGATCGAGCCGTAGGAGTTCGTGAGCGTGGCGCTGCCGGACTCCAGGTTGTTGACCCGGATGCCCGCGTGCGCGGACTTCACGGTGAGGGTGCCGCGCACCTGGCTGACCATGATGTCGGCGTGCGCGCCCTGCACCTGGAGGGTGCCGGTGACGGAGCCGACGGTCGTGGTGCCGTTGCTCGCGCGGATCGTGGCGTCGCCCGCGATCTCGTCGACGCGCACCGAGCCGGCGCTCACCTTGATGTCGGTGGGGCCCAGGGCCCGGCGGACCGCGACGGACCCGGCGGAGACCTTGAGGGTGACCCGGTCGACGTCGTCCAGCGTCACGTTGCCGGCGTTCAGCGTCATGTCGACGGCCCCGAGGGCGCCCTCGGCGTAGAGCGAGCCGGTCTTGCCGCGCAGCTCGGATCCCGTGGGCAGCTCGACGGTGATGTCGGCGGTGCCGGCCGCGAACGGCAGCACGTACTGCTTCCACGAGTTCGGGTAGGTGATCGTGACGGCGTCGCCGTCCCGCTCGACGCGGACCTCCTCGGCGGCGCGCACGCTGCCGGACTTCTTGTCGGTGGGCAGCACGGTGACGACGACGTCGTCCCGCTCACCGGCGACGACGTGCAGGTTGCCGAACGGCACGTCCACGACGACGGGGACCGGGTGGGGGGCGGGGAAGGTAGGCATGGCAAGGCTCCAAGGCTGTGAATACGGAAGAGGGTCTGATGTCTGTGGTGTCGTGTGGTGTCACGCGTCGAGGCAGATGGTGCCGCGGCGCGCGGTGGCGCGTGCGGTCAGCGCACCCATCCGGTGACGCGGCTGTTGGCGCGCTGCTCGGGGCTGGTCGGCGCGGCCGGGCGACCGGGCGGCCGCTCGACGGCGGCGGCCACCGCCCGTACCAGCCAGGTGTTGACGGAGACGCCGTCGCGCGCGGCGGCGACCTCGGCCTGCGTCTTGAGGTGGTCGGGCAGGCGCAGGGTGGTCCGGGTGGTGGCTCCCGCCTCGGCGTCCGCAAGGGCCGACGCCGGTGCGGGGACCTGGGCGGACGCGGCGGCCGCCGGTTCCGCGGCAGGCGCGGGCGCGGCGGGGGCGGTGACGACGAACTCCGGGGAGCCGCCGCGCAGGCGCACGTCCACCGAGCCCGGGGCGAGCTCTGCCGAGATCTCCCCCGCCGCGTCGGAGAGCGCGTTGAGCAGGACGAGGCGCGCGGCGGCGTCGAGCGGTGCGGTCAGCCGCGCGGCGAGCTCGCGGGTGTCGTCACCGCCGGCGGCAGCGGCCGTGGCGAGCTGGCGCTGCAGTTCGTCTGCGTATCGGTTCAGGTCCATGGCACCACTATGACACCTTCGTGGTGTCACCGCAAGAGCTTTGACGCCATTGATGACACCACGTTGGCGTCAGGCGGCGACCCACCCTGTCGTCGCCGCCCCGGATCGCCGCCGCGGCCTCAGCCGCCGCGCTCTCAGCCCCCGCGCTCTCAACCGCCGCGGTGGGCGCGCCGCCGGCTCCGAGAGACGCGGATGGTGCCGACGACGAGGGCGATGATCGCGACGCCGGCCCCGGCGATGAGCAGTGCGACAGCGAGCGGGACCGAGCCCTGCATGCCCAGGAACGAGACGAGCACCGGCTGGGTGTTCTGCAGCACGAAGACGATCAGGGCGGCCAGCATGAGCGCGGCGACGCAGCTGCCGAACCAGACCCCTCCGACCCGAGCCCTGGACGGCTTGACCGTGTGCGTGCTGGTCCGGTGGATGTGTTCCGGACGGACGGCGTCGTGGCCGGGCCTGCTCGGGTTGCCGTTGGTCGCGGACGGCAGCGGTGGGGTGGGAACGGTGGCCATGACGGCCTCCCTGGGGGGTTCCGGGCCCGCGCACCTCAGGCGGGGCACGTTCGCCCGGATACCTTCGACTGTACGCGCCCGGGCGCCCCGCGAGGGCGCGGCGCGTCAGCGGCCCAGCTGGGCCGCGAGCGGGCAGGAGAACGGGTCGCGCGCGCGGTGCTCAACGTCGTTCAGGTAGCGGACGACGATCCCGTAGGAGCGGAAGAACCCCACCTCGGTGTACGTCACGCCGAGGGTCGAGCAGAACTCGCGTACCAGCGGCTGGACGCGCCGGAGCGCGGGCCGGGGCATGCTCGGGAAGAGGTGGTGCTCGATCTGCCGGTTGAGGCCGCCCATGAAGAAGTCGACCACGGCGTTGCCCCGGATGTTGCGCGACATGAGCACCTGGCGGCGGAGGAAGTCGATCTCGGTACCGGCCGGGACGATCGGCATCCCCTTGTGGTTGGGGGCGAACGCGCCGCCCAGCAGCACGCCGAACAGGCCGAGCTGCACGGCGAGGAAGGCGGCGGCGAGCGCGGGCGGCAGCAGGATCAGGAGCACGGCGATGTTCAGGGCCAGGCGGGTCAGCAGCACAGGGGCCTCTACTGCGCGGTGCACCACGGGCGCGGTGCCGAGCACGGTGCGCACGCTGGCCACGTGCAGGTTGAGGCCTTCGAGCGTCAGCAGCGGGAAGAAGAACCAGCCCTGCCGGCGGGCGAACTGGTGCCGCCAGCCCTTGCGGCTCGCCAGGACGGCCGGTGTGAAGGCGATGACGCCGGGCGAGATGTCCGGGTCGCTCTGCTCCTGGTTCGGGGCGGTGTGGTGGGCGTCGTGCTTCGTGGTCCACCACGCGTGGCTCACGCCGACGAACACGTTCGCCAGGACCCGGCCCGTCCAGTCGTTCCACGCCCGCGAGCGGAAGATCTGGCGGTGGGAGCTGTCGTGGCCGAGGAACGCGAGCTGGGCCAGCACGACGGCGAGCGCCACGGCGAGCAGGAGCTGCCACCACGAGTCGCCGACGAGCACGATCGCCGTCCAGACCAGCCCGAAGGCCGCGACGGTGCCGATCAGGCGGGTCCAGTAGTACCCGTACCGCCGACGGTGCAGGCCCGACTCCCGCACCACCTTCGCCAGGACCGAGTAGTCGCGGACCACCTGCCTGGCGGGCCTGCGGCGGGCCGCGGTTCCTGCCGGGCCCGGCTGCTCACCCGGATCGGACGCGCCGATCGCTCGTTCGCCCACGCCCCCACCGTACTCCCGCACGCGTCGCTCAGCGGGCCAGCCGGTCGACCACGGCACCGTAGAGCCACGGCAGCCGGGCCGCGGCGGGCACGATGGCGCCGCGTGCGGGTCCCGACGCCCACGCGACCAGGCCTGTGGTGAGCACGCGGTAGTCGCGCGTCACCGTGCGCCAGGCGCGCTCGTACGCCTCGGCGTCCTCCAGGTGGCGGACGGCGGCGGCGGCCTGCGCGAGCCCCACCCGGACCCCCTCGCCGGTCAGCGCGTCGACGTACCCCGACGCGTCACCCACGAGCCGCACCCGTCCGGCGCTGCGCCGCCGCGACCGGCGCAGCAGCGGGCCCGCGCCGAGCAGTGTCCCGGTGGGTTCGGCCACCGCGAGCCGGGCGGCGAGCTCCGGGAACTGCGAGCGCAGCAGCGTGTCGAACCCCGCCCCGGTCACGGTGCGGGGTGCGAGCAGCGCGACGCCGACGAGATCGGGGGCGACCGGCGTCACATAGGCCTCGGCGTGCGGCGACCAGTGCACCTCGACGAGGTCGGTCCACGGCGTGACGGCAAAGTGCCGGCGCAGGCCGTACCGGTTGCCGGCCGGCCGGCCGGCCCCGGGCCCCGGGCGGACGTCGAGCCCGGCCAGGCGGCGGACCGCGGAGTGCAGGCCGTCGCACCCGAGCAGCCAGGGGGCGCGCAGGGTGACCGGGTCGCCGTCGGCCGCGTCCCCGGCCGGGTGGCCGTCGTCCGCCCGGCCGGGCGTCACCTCGATCTCGACCCCCGCGGCGTCCTGCCGCAGGGCGGTGACCCGCCCGCACCTGCGGCGCGCGCCGACGTCGGCGGCGCGGGCCCGCAGGGCGTCGTGCAGGGCGGTGCGCCGAACGCCCCGCCCGGGTCCGGCGGTGAACTCGTGGTCGGCGTGCCGGCCGGGCGCCCGGTAGCTGATCCCGGTCAGCACGTGGCCCGGCGGGTCGGCGCCGAGCGCCTGCACGGCCCGCAGCGCGCCGGGCAGCAGGCCCTCGCCGCAGGCCTTGTCGAGGGTGCCGGCCCGGTGGTCCACGACCAGGACGTCGAGACCCGCGGCGCACGCGTGCACGGCGGCGGCCAGGCCGACCGGCCCGGCACCCACCACCAGGACGTCCGCGTCGGCGGCGCCCCGGCCCATGCCGCTCACCCCGCCTCGGGCACGGCCTGCCGGAGCGCCCGGTCCTCGGCCGGGATGCGGAAACGGGCGAGCAGCACCGCGTTCAGCACGGTGAACGTGAGGGCCGTGACCCAGCACGTGTGCACCAGCGGCAGCGCGATCCCCTCGACCACCACGGCCACGTAGTTGGGGTGGCGCAGCCACCGGTACGGCCCGCCGGTCACGAGCGGCAGGCCCGGCACCACGATGACGCGGGTGTTCCAGCGGTGCCCCAGTGTGGCGACGCACCACCAGCGCAGCGCCTGGCTCGCGAGCACGAGCACGAGCATCGGCCAGCCCAGCCACGGCAGGAACGGTCGGTCGGCGAGCACGGCCTCCGCGACGCACGCCACCAGCAGCCCGGTGTGCAGCGCCACCATCGCCGGGAAGTGCCCCCGGCCCGACTCGACACCGCCGCGCTCGAACGACCACCGGGCGTTGCGGGCCGACACGACGAGCTCGGCGAGGCGCTCCACGCCCGTCGCCGCCACGAGCGCGATGTAGAACCCGAGCATCTCAGCGTCCCTCCAGCCGCAGCAGCACCAGCTCGCACGACACCCCGGGGCCGAACGCCATGAGCACGGCGGGCGAGCCGGGCGGCGCCTCGGCACTCTCCAGGGTCCTGGCCAGGACGTCCAGCACGGAGACCGAGGAGAGGTTGCCGGCGCTCGCGAGGCTCGCGCGGCTCTCCCGGACGGCGTCCTCGGACAGCCCGAGCGCGTCCCGCACCGCGTCGATCACGCGCGGCCCGCCCGCGTGCACCACCCAGGTGGGCACCTGGGCCGGCGTGAGGCCGTGGTCGGCCAGCAGCCCCTTGACGTCGGCGAGCAGGTGCGCGCCCAGCAGGTCGGGCAGATCGGCCGAGAGCACGATCGCGAACCCGGTGTCCCGCACCTCCCAGCCCAGGGCGTCCGTGGTGCCCGGGTAGAGCTGGGAGCGGGTGTCCAGCACGCGGGCCGTCCGGCGTCCGCCCTCCGCGCGCGCCAGCGGGTGCTGCGCGCCCACGACGACGGCCGCCGCCGCGCCGTCGCCGAACAGCCCGGACGCCACCAGGTTGGCCGCCGAGTCGTCGTGGTGCTGCAGCGTGAGGGAGCACAGCTCGACCGCGACCAGGAGCGACACGTCACGCGGCCGGCCCAGCAGGTGGTCGTGCACCCGCGCCAGCCCGCCCGCGCCGCCCGCGCAGCCCAGACCGAACGACGGCGTGCGCCGCACGTCCCCGCGCAGCCCGAGCCGCTCCGACAGGAGCACGTCCAGCGACGGCGCCGCCACCCCCGTCACCGAGGTGGCGAACACGTGGTCGACCTCCCCCGGCTCGACCCCCGCCGCGGCCAGCGCCCGGCGGCAGGCCTGCTCCGCCAGCAGCGTGCCCTCCCGGACGAACACCGCGTTGGACGCGCCCATCGACCCCAGCCCCGCGTACTCCTCCAGCGGCAGCACCAGGTGCCGGCTGCGCACGCCGGCGCTCGCGTGCAGCCGCCGCAGCAGCGCGGCCCGCGACGGGTCCGGCGTCACCAGGGGCGCCACGGCCTCGGTGATCGCCTCCTGGGCGTACACGTTCGGGGGCAGAACCGCCTCGACCGCAACGACTCGCGACACCTAAGCATCGTGACCCACGACCGGCCCAGCCGCGCGGGGAGAACTCGCCGGGACTAGCGTTCCGCCCATGATGACCGGCACCGGTGCCCGCCGCCTCGGCCGCGGCCTCGTGCTCGCGAGCCACCCCGCCCCCGCCGTCGTGGTCACCGCCCTGGCCGCCGGGCTCGCCGCCGCCCTCGGGTCCCCGGCCGGCGTCGTCACGCTGGTCGCCGCGGCCGTCGGCACCGGCCAGCTCTCCGTCGGGTGGTCCAACGACTGGATCGACGCGCCCCGCGACCTGGCCGTGCACCGCGCCGACAAACCCGTCGTGCAGGGGCTCGTCACCGCCACCACCCTGCGCACCGCCGCCCTCACGGCGCTCGCCGTCTGTGTCGCCACGTCGCTGGCGGCGGGCCTCGCGGCCGGGGCCGCGCACCTGGTGGCCGTCGCCGGGGCGTGGGCCTACAACGCCCGGCTCAAGTCCACCGCCTGGTCCTGGCTGCCCTACGCGCTCTCGTTCGGGCTGCTGGCGGTCTTCGTCGTGCTCGCGGCGCCCGGCCCGCGCGTCCCGGCACCCTGGGCGGTCCTCGCGGCGGCGCTGCTGGGCGTGGGCGCGCACGTCGCCAACACCCTGCCCGACCTGGAGGACGACGCCGCCACCGGCGTGCGCGGCCTGCCCCACCGGCTCGGCCGCCGGGCGTCCGGCGTGCTCGCGCCCGCCCTCCTGACCGCGGCGGTCGCCGTCGTGGTCGTCGGTCCGGCAGGGCCCCCGGCACCCGCCGCCTGGGCCGGCGGCGCGGTCGCCGTCGTCCTGGCCCTCGCCGCCGGGGTCGTGGCCGTGACCCGGCCCCGCAGCCGCGCGCCGTTCGCGCTCAGCCTGTGCGTCGCCGTGGTGTGCGTGGTGCTGCTGGCCCTGGCCGCCCCCGAGATCGCCGTGAGCCCCGGCGCATAGTGTGAGAGCCTGACGGTCCGGCCTGGCAACGAAGGTAGGTCTGATGCGATGAGAATCTCGACGTCCCCCCACGACCTCGCGCGGCGGGCCGCCGTCGTGCTCGGCTCCGGCCTCGAGGCCAGCATCATCTTCCAGGAGCACGGGGTGTCGGTCGCCGCGGGCAGCAGCACCGCCGCTGCCGCCCGGTGCGACCAGGCAGAGGCCCGGGCCGAGACCGGACCCTGCATCGACTCCATCCACCTGGGAACGGTCCAGGTCGTGCCGGTCGTCGCCGAGTCGGCGGGCTGGGACGCCTGGCAGGCCCAGACCCTGCGCGAGGGCTTCGTCTCCGCGCTCGCGGTCCCCGCCTTCGTCAACGACGACGTCGCCGTCGCGCTCAACCTGTACTCCCGCGCGCCGGACCCCTGGAACAACGAGCTCCTGACCGCGGCGGACGGGTACGCCCAGCTCGCCGCGTCCCTGGTCGCCCTGCACCTGGAGCTCGCCGAGCTGGAGGACGCCACCGCGGGCCTCTACCGCCAGCTCTCCGACACCGCCGCGATCGAGCGCGCCGTCGGGGCCGTCATGCACTCCAACGACACCAGCGAGAACGAGGCGAGACGGATCATCGAGTCCGCCTCCAGGAACCGCAACGTCACGGAGCGGGACGTGGCCGAGACCATCCTGCGTGCCCTGGTCGTCACCGACGTGCCCCCGCCCGAGGAGGAGCCCGGCGCCTGAGCGGGACCGCTCCGGCGCCGGGCCACCCCGAACCGGTCAGACCTCGTTCAGCCGGGGCACGACCTTCTCGGCCAGCGCGGTCGCCCACGGGACCGGGTTCTCGTACGGCGTCGGCATCAGGCCCACGAGCGAGACACCCAGCGCCCGGTACCGCTCCATGTCCTTCAGGAACGCGTCCGTGTCACCGGTCGCGTCACCCTGGTAGAGCATCGTCTTCTCGATCGCGTCGTAGTCGGTCCCGAGGCGCTCGCAGTGCCCGCGCAGCACGTCCAGCTTGTGCGCGACCGTCGCCAGGGCCTCGTCGCCCGGCCCGCCGAACAGGTTGCACGCCTGCCCGTACTGGGCCACGAGCCGCAGCGTCTTCTGCTCGCCGCCCCCGCCGATCATCACCGGCACGGTGCCGCGGGGCGGCTGCGGCAGGTTGATCGTCTCGGCGAGCTGGTAGTGCTTGCCCTCGAACGCGCCGTCGTCGTCCGACCACATCTGGCGGCAGATCTGGAGGGTCTCCTCCAGCCGCTCGAACCGCTCCGCCGTCGACGGGAACGGCACGCCCAGACCCGCGTGCTCACGGTCGTACCAGGCCGCACCGATGCCCAGCATCGCGCGGCCGCGCGAGAGCACGTCCAGCGTGGAGACCGTCTTGGCCAGGAGGCCGGGGCGCCGGTAGGTGACCCCCGTGACCAGCAGGCTCAGCCGGACGTTCTTGGTGACGCCGGCAAGGTAGCCGAGCGAGGTGTAGCCCTCCAGCATGGGCTCGTACGGCCCGCCGGAGCTGAGCATCTGGAACCAGTGGTCCATGACCGTGAAGAGGTTCACGCCGCCCTCGTCGGCGATCTGCGCGGTCTCGGTGAGGCGGTCGGCCAGAGTGGTCTCCCACTCGGGATGGGTGAACGTGAAGTAGTGCAGCCCAAGATCCATGGCTCCGACCCTAGCACCCGGTTGTCATGGTCTGACGCTCATGTCGTGATCTGCCACGCCATGCCGGACCGGGTGAGTTTCGGGCCTGTGGTGGTGCGCCGTCCGGACCCGGCGTTGACTGGACGCTGCGGGGGCGACCACCGAACGGCACGAGCCGAGGAGCAGTCATGACCGACACCGACCGCGTCCCGCCCGAGGTCCTCACCGCCGTCGGCGCCAAGCACCGCGCGCTGTGGGCGCTCGGCGACTACCCGGCGGTCGCCACCGAGGTGATCCCCGCGCTGGGCCCCGTCCTGGTCGAGGCTGCCGGGGTGCGGCCGGGCGACCGGGTGCTCGACGTCGGCGCCGGGTCCGGCAACGCCGCCATCCCCGCCGCGCTCGCGGGCGCGCAGGTCGTCGCGGCCGACCTCACGCCCGAGCTGTTCGACGCCGGGCGTGCGATCGCCGCGGCCCGGGGGGCCGAGCTCACCTGGGCCGAGGCCGACGCCCACGCGCTCCCGTACGACGACGGCGCGTTCGACACCGTGCTGTCCTGCGTCGGTGTCATGTTCGCCCCGTTCCACCAGACCGCCGCGGACGAGCTGGTCCGGGTGACACGGCCCGACGGGACGATCGGGCTCGTCGCCTGGACGCCGGCCGGGTTCATCGGCCAGATGTTCGCCGCGATGAAGCCCTACGCCCCCGCTCCCCCGCCCGGCGCGGAGCCGCCGCCGCTGTGGGGCGACGAGGAGCACGTACGCGCGCTGCTGGGCGACCGGGTCACCGACGTGCGCGCCGAGGTGCGGTCGCTGCCCGTCACCCGGTTCGCCACGGGCACCGAGTTCCGCGACTTCTTCAAGGCCGTGTACGGCCCCACCATCGCGGTGTACCGCAACGTGGCCGACGACGCCGCGCGCACCGCCGAGCTCGACGGCACGCTCCTCGACCTGGCCGCCCGGTTCCAGGGTCTCGACGGCTCGATGGGCTGGGAGTACCTGCTGTTCACCGCGCGGCGGGCGTGACCTCCGCCGTCACGCCCGCGAGCGCGCGAGGAGCCAGACGAAGTACGGCGCGCCGAGCAGCGCGACCGCCAGCCCCGCGGGGAGCTGGGCCGGCGCGATGGCGGTGCGGCCGAGCGTGTCTGCCAGGCCGAGCAGCACGGCGCCCAGCAGCATCGCGACCGGCAGCACCCGGGCGTGCCGGCCGCCCACCAGGGCGCGCGCGGCGTGCGGCGCGACCAGGCCCACGAAGCCCACCACGCCGACCGCGGTCACGCTCGTGGCCGCCAGCACGGCGGCCACGGCGAGCACGACCAGCCGGCTGCGCTCCAGCCGGACGCCCACGAGGCGCGGTGTGTCGTCGTCGAGCGCGAGCAGGTCCAGCTCCCGCCGCACGGTCACGGCGAGCGGCACCGCGAGCGCCAGCGTGACGACCACGGGCAGGACCTGTTCGAGGCTGCGGCCGTAGGTGGTCCCGGACAGCCAGGTGTAGATGCGCGGCGTGTTCCAGGGGTCGGAACGGAGCAGCAGGAACGTGGTCAGGGCGGTGGTGAGGTAGCCCAGGCCGATGCCGATGAGCACGAGGCGGTCGGCGTGCAGCCCGCCGCGCCAGGCCAGCAGGTAGACGGCGGCGAAGGCGAGCAGGCCGCCGACGACGGCGGCCACGAGCATCGCGCCGTTGCTCGCGGCGACGCCGTTGCCCCAGGTGGTGCCCGCGACGGCGGTGACGACCACGACGGCGCCGAGGCCGGCGCCCCCGGTGATCCCGAGGATGCCGGGTTCGGCGAGCGGGTTGCGGGCGGTGGCCTGCACCATCGTGCCGGACAACGCGAGGGCGGCCCCGGCGACGACGGCGGCCAGCACGCGGGGCGCGCGCTCGTCGAGCGCGAACCGGACCACGGCCGGGCCCTGGTCGTTCAGCCAGAGCGCGATGTCGCCGGTGCGCAGCCAGGTGGAGCCGGCGAGCAGGCCGAGCAGCACGACGCCGACCGCGAGGGCGACGCACATGGAGAGCACGATGACGAAGCGGCGCGTGCTGCGCGGCCCGGTCCCGGCGGCGGGCGGCCGGCGGGAGGGTCCGGCGTCGCGCAGGCGCCGCGCGAGGAGCACCATGATCACGGCTCCGGCGATCGTGGTCGCGACGCCCGTGGGGACGGCGAGCGCCTCCTCAGCACCGAGCAGGGCGCGGACGACGGCGTCCGCGAGCACCACGACGAACGCGCCGAGCAGCCCGGCGGCGGGCAGCAGGATGGCGTGCCGGTGCAGCGCGGGAACCACGCGGGCCAGGAGCCGGGCGACGACGGGTGCGGCGAGGCCGACGAACCCGAGGGGGCCCGCGAGGGTCACGGCCGCGGCGGTGAGCAGCACCGCCAGCAGGACGCCGATCGCGCGGGTCGAGCGGACCGGCACGCCGAGCGCGCCGGCGGTGTCGTCGCCGAGGCCGAGCACGTCGAGGCGCCGGGAGACGAGCAGGCCGCCGAGGGTGGCCAGCAGGACGACGGGCAGCGCCCGCCAGAACGCCGTGAGGTTGAGCTGGCTCAGGGAGCCGCTGCCCCAGGCGAACAGGCCGGTGGTCTCCGTCTGGAAGAGGATGAGCAGCGCGGAGGCGGCGGCCTGCAGCGCGAGCGCGACGGCGGAGCCGGCGAGCACCAGGCGCGTGGACGACGACCCGGCGCCGCCGGCCAGCCCCAGCACGAGCCCCGCGGCGGCGAGGCCGCCGGCGAACGCGACGGCGCCCGAGGCCCACAGCGGCACGGCGAGCCCGAAGGCGGCCACGGCCACGACCGCCAGATAAGAGCCGGCCGTCACGGCGAGCGTGTCCGGCGAGGCCAGCGCGTTGCGGGCGATCGACTGGAAGAGCGCCCCGGCGACGCCGAGGGCGAACCCGACGGCCACGCCGGCCGCGAGGCGCGGCAGGCGTGACCCGACGAGGATGTCGCGGACCGCCGACGCGTCGTCGGCGTCCTGCCCGGTGAGCAGGCGCAGCAGGTCGCCCGTGCCCACGCCGGACGTGCCCTGCGTCAGGTGCCAGGCACCGACGACGAGCACGGCGAGCGCGAGCACCACCAGGGTGGCCCCGCCCGTGGCCCACGTGACGGGGCGGGAGGCGGGGGCCTGGGGCAGGGTGTCCGTCGCGGACGGCGACTGCGTGGCGGTCATGGCGTCAGTTCGTGAAGACGTCGACGTACGCGTCGACGATCTTCTCCGCGGAGCGGGGGCCGCCGAACGTCCAGGTGTGCTCCGGGAACGCGTGCGCACGGTCCTCGGTGACGGCGGGCAGGTTCGCCCAGACGTCGTTCTTGGTGAGCTCGGCGGTCCAGTCGTCCTCGCCCTCCTTGGTGCCGGTCCAGAGCAGGGTCGCGTCGCCGACGTCGGTCATGCCCTCGATGTCGGACTGGCCCAGGCCGTAGGCGGGGTCCACCTCGCCGGTCCAGGCGTTGGTCAGGCCGAGCTCCTCGCCCAGCTCGCCGACCAGCGAGCCCTGGCCGAACGGGCGGATCGAGACGTTGCCGCCGTCGACCCAGCCGTCGAAGTACACGAAGTCGGTGCTCTCCGGGGCGGCCTCGGTGACCTGCGCCTTGGCGTCGGCCAGGTGCTGCTCGAACTCGTCGGTCACGACGGCGGCGCGCTCGGTGCGGCCCGTGGCCTCCGCGATGATGCCGAAGGTGTCGAGCATGGTCCCGATCGGGTCGGCGGCGTCGGCGCCCTTGGTGGCGAGCACCGGCACGTCGTAGGCCTCGAGCTTGGCGATGATCTCGTCGTCGGGCGTGTAGGCCTCGATGATGACCAGGTCGGGGTCGGCGGCGTACAGGGCGTCGAGGTTGGGCTCGCCGCGGGTGCCGACGTCGGTCACGCCCTCGGGCAGCTCCTCCGCGTCGTTCCAGGTCGCGTAGCCCTTGACGTCGGCCACGGCGACCGGGTTGACGCACAGGCTGAGCACGTCCTCCACCTGCTGCCACTCCAGGACGGCGACCCGCTCGGCCGGCTTGTCGAGCTCGACCGTGCGGTCGAACGAGTCGGTCAGCGTGACCGGGTCGGTCGACGTCGTGACATCGGCGCAGTCGCCGGCGGCGGCCTCGCTGGGCGCGGCCGGCGCGGCCGCGCCGGGGTCGGTGGTGCCGCACGCGGACAGCGTGAGCGGCAGGATCAGGGCGGCGCCCGCCAGGGTCGCCTTGGTACGCGGGGACATGGGTCTCCTCAGGTTCGTGACACGTCGTGTCGGTGCAGTGCCGGGTGCGGCGGGTGGTGCGGGCGCCGGCGGCGTCCTGCGGTGCTGGGGTCTGTTCAGCGGGTCCGGCCGTGGTGCCGCCCGCGCGGATGCACGCGGACCCGGCCGGTCCCGGGGTCGGTGGTCACGTCGATCGGCAGGCCGTACGCGAGCGAGAGGTGCTCGGCCGTGAGCACCTGCGCGGGCGGTCCGGCCGCGAGCACGCGTCCCTGGTGCAGCAGCACCACGGCGTCGGCGACCGACGCGGCGTGGTCCAGGTCGTGCAGGACGATGCCGACCGCGGTGCCGTGCTCCTCGGCGAGGTCGCGCACGAGGTCGAGCGTCTCGACCTGGTAGCGCAGGTCGAGGTGGTTGGTGGGTTCGTCCAGCAGCACCACGCCGGTCTCCTGCGCCAGGCAGGTGGCCAGCCAGACGCGCTGCACCTCGCCGCCGGAGAGCTGGTCCACGCCGCGGCGGGCCATGCCGGCCACGCCGGTGATGTCCATCGCGCGGTCGATCGCGGCGTGGTCGGCGTCGGTCAGCGGCGCGAACCGGCGGCGGTGCGGGTGCCGGCCGAACGCGACGACGTCGCGCACCTCCAGCCCGGCCGGGTGCGGGCGGGACTGGGCGAGCAGCGTGACGCGCCGGGCGAAGTCGCGCGCCGACAGCGGGCCGACGTCGACGGCGTCGTCGGCCGTGGCCCCCAGGCTGACGGTCCCCTGCTGCACCGGGTGCAGCCGCGCCAGCGAGCGCAGCACCGTCGACTTGCCGGACCCGTTGGGTCCGACGAGGGCGGTCACGACGCCCGGCGGCAGGTGCACGGCGACGCCGTGCACCACGGCGGTGCGCTGGTAGCCCAGCACGAGGTCGTCACCACGAAGGGCGGTAGGGGCGGTCACGGAGGTAAGCCTAACCTTATGTCCGGGGTGCCCCGGGTGTCCGTCTCATTCCTCACCCGCTGCGCGGGCCTTCGGCCGCTCTCGTGCCCGTCGATGTCGGACTGTCCACGTACCCTGGTCGGCGATGAGCACAGCCACCGTGGAGGGCGCGTACGAAGGTGCGCTCCGAGCGTTCAAGAACCCGATGCTGGACCTGCTCCACGGGACGTACGCGCCGTTCGTCGTGACGATGCTGGCGCTGGTCTTCACCGCGCGGCCCCAGGTCCCGGTGGCCGACGCGCACGCGGAGATCGACGCCGCCCTGGACCGCCTGCGCGCCGCGGGGTACGGCGAGGAGGGCAACGCGCCGCTCCCCGTCGGCAGCTCGCGCGACCTCTGCCGCGGCTGGGTCCGGTCGGGCTGGCTCAAGCGGCACGTGCAGGACGGCGTCGAGGTCTACCAGGTCTCCGCGCACGGCGTCGGTGCCCTCGAGGTCGCGGGCCGGGTGGGCGGCGCGCGCACCCGGGTCTCCGAGTCCCGGGTGCGCACCCTCCTCGACGCCGTCGAGGAGCTGGCGCAGGACGCCGACCCGGACGTGCTGTCCCGGATCGCGCGGCTCGACGCCGAGATCCGGGAGCGCACCGCCGAGGTCGAGCGGCTGGAGCGCACCGGCGCCGTCGAGCCGGTGAGCGACGACCAGCTCCTGGAGGAGGCGGAGAACGTGCTGCACCTCGCGCGCGAGCTGCCGGCCGACTTCGCCCGGGTGGTCGAGTCGATCAAGCAGGTCCAGCGCGACGTCGTCACCGACCTGCGGCAGGACGTGCGCCCCACGGGCGAGGTGCTCCGGGAGTACCTCGCGCGCGGCAAGGACATCATGGAGTCCACACGGGAGGGGCGCGCCTTCGCCGGGGCGCTCGCCCTGATCGGCCGGGCCGAGCACATCGACCAGCTCGCCGGGAACGTCCGCGTCATCCTGGGGCACCCCTTCGCGGAGCAGCTCCCCGCGCCCCAGCGGCGCGAGCTGCACGAGATCGCGCGGCGCATCGAGCAGGGCGTGCGCGAGGTGCTGCACGCGCAGCAGCAGGCCTCGCACGTCATCACCACGCAGATCCGCAACCACGACCCGCTGCGGGACCGCGAGGTGGACGGGCTGCTGCGGGACGTGATGTCCGGGTTCCAGCAGTGGATGCCCGCGTCACGGCACAAGCAGGCGGTGGAGCCGATGCGGCGGCTGCCCGTGGCCGACGTCGGGCACCTGCGGCAGAAGGTCGACGGCCTGCGCCCGCCCGCTCCCCCGACGCCGCTGGAGGCCTGGGAGATGGGCGCCGTGCCGGACGACGACTCCCGGGCCTGGGGCGGTCCGCACTACGCGGACCTGGAGAAGCACCTCGCCGGGCTGCCCCGCGAGGACGGGGGCGTAGACGTCGCGACGGCGTTCCGGGCCGCGCCCGAGCGGCTGCGCCGGCCGGTCGACCTGCTGGGCCTGCTGGAGATCGCGCACCGGCACGGCATGGTCGAGACGGACGAGGTGGTGACCGTCGAGGCGGTCCGGCCGGACGGGACGCGGCGGCGGTTCGCGTTCGGCGGTGTGGCGATGAGGGACGAGCACGAGGGCGGGACGACGGATGAGTGAGACGGTGACGGACGAGGCGGGCTTCATCGAGCCCGCCCCCATGGAGGACGACCAGACGGAGCTCTTCGCGGGCGACCGCGGCCTGCTGGACCCGGAGGTCCGGCGCGTGCTGGTCCGGCTGCTGCAGCGCCGGTTCCTGACGGCGGAGAAGAACCGGGCGCAGTGGAAGACGCTCCTGGAGCACCAGTCGGTGATCGAGTCGCGCCTGCACGACCTGTTCGTGCGCCTCGTGGTCGACCACGACCGCGGCATCGCCTACAAGCAGCAGGTGCGTTCGGGCGAGGTCGACGTGCCGATCCTGCTGCGCGACGACCCGTACAACCGCGTCGAGACGCTGGTGCTGGTGCACCTGCGCACCGTCTACCAGCACGAGGCGAGCTCGGGCGAGACCTCCGCGCGGATCGACCTGGAGGACATCGAACAGGGCGTGCTCACGTTCTTCGACCTGGACGACAACAACCTCGTGCGCCCGCAGCGCGAGATCCGCGACGCGGTGGGGCGCCTGGCGTCCGAGGGCCTGATCGACGAGGAGTCGAGCGGCCGGTACCGCATCACGCCGCTGGTGGAGGTCGTGCTCGACAACAGCCGGCTCGCGGAGCTCACGCGCTGGCTCGCCGACCGGCGGGCGGGCGGCCCGAAGACCGACGAGGAGAACCTTTCGTGAGCATGATCGAGACGCTGTGGGGGCTGGTCCCGGCGCGGTCGACCGGCCAGCAGTGGGTGGCGCAGACGCTGCAGCTCGTCAACTGGGGCGGCTACCACGGCCACCACCACGTGCGCTTCTCCCCGGGGGCCACGCTGTTCAGCGGCGGCTCGGGGTCGGGCAAGTCCACGCTCATGGACTCCTACATCGCGCTGATCATGCCGCACACCACACCGTTCAACGGGGCGTCCAACGGCGGGGTGACCGGCAAGCCGCGCGGCAAGGAGCAGCGCAACATCCTGTCCTACGCGCGCGGCAAGCTCGACGAGAAACGGGTCGACGGCGAGACCCGGGTGCGGGTGCTGCGCGGCGAGAAGGAGGACACCTGGTCGGCGATCGCGATGACGTGGGTCGACCAGGGCGGGGCGACGTTCACCGCCGTCCGCGCCTGGTACGTGCCGTCGTCCGCCCGGACGCTGGAGAACGTCACCGCGGTGCGCGGCACCTGCGACGGGCCGTTCGACCTGACCGGGCTGGAGGAGGCGGCCCGGCACCGGTTCGACCGCCGGGCCGTGACCCGCACGGGGCTGACCTGCTTCGAGACCGACCGGGACTACACCGCGCGGCTGCACACCGCGCTCGGCATCGGCGCGAGCGGCGACGGGCACAAGGCCGTGGGCCTGCTCGGCCGCATCCAGGCCGGCCAGCAGATCACCACGGTCGACGCCCTGTACAAGACGATGGTGCTGGAGGAGCCCTCGACGTTCGCCACGGCCGACGGCGCGGTGCAGCAGTTCGACGAGCTGTCCGCCACGCGCGACCGGATGGTCACCGCGCAGCAGCAGGTCCGCGCGCTCGGGCCCGTCCGGGAGCACCGCGGCGCGATCGACCAGGCCGTCGAGCGGCTGCGCCTGATCGACGCCGTCGGGCAGTTCGCGGACCCGGCGGCCCCCGCGGCGCTGTGGCTCGCGGGCCGGCGGCTGGACCTGCTGCGCGCGTCGGAGGCGGACCTCCAGCGGCGGCGCGCCCGCGCGCGGGACGAGGCGACCGAGCTCACCGTGCGGGTCTCGGCGGCCCGGCTGGAGCGGGACGCGGCACGGGACCTCCTGGGCGCCGCCGGCGGCGACCGGCTGAGGAAGGCGCAGGACGAGGTGGACCGGCTGGAGGCCCGCATCGAGCCCGTCGCCGCGGCCCGGGCCCGGTTCGACACGCTGCTGACGGACATCGGGGCCGAGGTGTCGGACGCCGCCGGCTTCGACGCCGTCGTCGAGCAGGCGCACCGTGCGCTGAACGACGCGGACGCGCGCGCCGCCGCCCGGCGGCGCTTCACCGAGGCGACCCTCGCCGAGCAGGCCGCCGCGAAGGAGCTCGAGACCCTGCGGTCCGAGCTGCGGACCGTCAGCGCCCGCAAGGACAACATCCCGTCCGACCTGCACCGGGCCCGTGCGGCCCTCGCCGAGGCCGCTGGCCTGTCCGCGGACGAGCTGCCGTTCGTGGGCGAGCTGATCGAGGTGCGCACCGAGTTCGAGCCGTGGCGCCAGGCGTTCAACCTGGCACTGGGCGGCTTCGCCACCGAGATGCTGATCGACGTCGCCCACGTCAAGGCCTTCCGCGCAGCGATCAACGCGGTGCCCACCGCGCGCCGGGTCCGGTTCCGGGGCGTGCCGACCGGGCGGCGCGACGAGGCCGCCGTCCAGGACCGCACCCTGCCCGCCCGCCTCGACCACCGGCCGACGCCGTTCACCGGCTGGCTCCGGCAGGAGCTCGCCGACCGCTTCGGCTACGTCTGCATCGACTCGCCGGCGCAGTTCGCGCTGCACCCCAAGGCGGTGACGATCACCGGTCAGACGTCCGACGGCCGGCGGGGCGCCCACGGCGGCCAGGGCGTGACCAACGTGCTCGGGTTCTCCAACGCCCGCCGGCTCAAGGAGCTGGAGGGCGCCGTCGCCGAGGCGGAGGCGGCGCACGCCGCCGCCACGGGCGCGCTGGAGGCCGCGACGGCCGGGCTCGACTCGTTCGAGAAGCAGCGCGGCGCGTACGAGAAGATCGCCGACCTGACGTGGGAGCAGGTCGACCTCGACGCCCTGCGGACCGAGCTGGGCCGCTGGACCGCGATCGTCGAGGAGGTCACGTCGGACAACCCGGAGATCGGGCGGCTGCGCACCGAGCTCGGCGCCCTGGAGGACCGGGTCACCCGGCTGACCGAGGAGAGCGGCGTGGCCAAGAGCCGGGCCGGCGACCTCGAGTCCGCGTGGGAGCGGACGGCGGACGCCGTCGACACCGCGCAGCGCACCCTCGACACGGCCGAGGCCGACGGGACCCAGGTCGCCGCCGCGCACCGGGAGTACCTCCAGGGGCTGTTCGCGGGCGAGCAGGGCGCCGACGGCTCCCCCGCTCAGGCCGTCGAGCGCTTCGACGCGGCGCTGGACCGCGCGGCGGCGCGCGTCCGGGACGACCAGGGCGAGGCACAGGCCGCCGCCGGCCGGGGCCGCGCGGCCCTGCACGACATCTTCGAGACGTTCAAGGAACGGTGGCCCAACCCGAACCTCGGCGTCGACCCGGACACGTCGTACGACGACTACGAGCGGCTCCTGACCGACCTGGAGAAGAACGGGCTGCACGAGCTGGAGGCGGAGTGGCGCGACAGCCTGCTCCGGCTGTCGGGCGCGGACCTGACCAAGCTCGACAGCGACATCTCGACCGCCGTGCGCGAGATCCGCGACCGGATCGACCCGGTCAACCGGATCCTCGACGGCCTGGACTTCTCCGACGAGCACCACAAGCTGCACATCGAGCTGCGCGACACCGCCTCGCCGGTGCGCTCCCGGTTCCGCGCCGACCTCCGCGCCGTGCGCGAGGCCATCGCGAGCGCCCGGAGCGACGCCGACCGGCAGCGCGCCTACACCCGCATGGCCAAGGTCGTCGACCGCGTCCGCCGCACCGCCCCGGAGTTCCACGACCTGATCGACGTGCGCAACCACGTGCGGATCAGCGCCGAGAAGCTCACCAAGGACGGCGCGCACGTCGCGGTGTACGACCACATCGGCGAGAAGTCCGGCGGCGAGTCCCAGGAGCTGGTCGCCTTCATCGTGGGCGCGGCCCTGCGCTACCAGCTCGGCGACGCCGGCGCGGAACGACCGCGCTATGCGCCGGTCTTCCTCGACGAGGCGCTCATCAAGGCCGACGCCCACTTCACCGGGCGGGCGATCAACGCCTGGCGCGGGCTCGGCTTCCAGCTCATCATCGGCGCCCCGAACGACAAGCACAGCGGCATCGAGCCGCACGTGGACGCGGGCTACGTGGTGCTCAAGGACACGAGCGGCAAGTCGTTCACGCAGCTCACGGTGGGGTTGCCGGACGAGGCGCCGGGGTAGCTCGACGCCTCGTCCGGGGCACCCGGCCGGTCAGGCCAGGTCCAGCTCCGTGCGCGGGCCGAGGAACCTCGGCACGTCCGGGCCGCCGTCCGGCGCCGGCTCGAAGACCAGCTCCGTGAGCCACATCTGGCGGCCCGGCTCGGGCGCGTTGACCGCGCCGGGCGGCCAGGCGTGGTGCACGTACCAGGTGCGCCCGTCGCGCTCGACGACCATGCCGTGCCCCGGCCCGGCTGCCACCTCGTTCGACACCATGACCGGGCCGTCCTGCGGCTTCACGTACGGGCCGGTGGCCCGGTCGGCCACGGCGTAGCCCACGCCGTACCGGTCCGAGTCGAACGCGTTGCCCGAGTAGAACAGGTAGTACCGCCCGCCGTGCGGCCAGACGTACGGGCCCTCCACGAGCGTGCCCTCCCACTCCTGGTCCTGCTTCAGGATGCGGCTCGGCTCGCCCTGCAGGCGCAGCCCGTCGTCGGACAGCCGCTGCACGTAGATCCACGTGTCGACACCCACGTGGTTGCCGTCGTTCTTCCACAGCAGCCAGCGCGAGCCGTCGGCGTCGGTGAACGGCGACGCGTCGATGGAGCCGCCCTCCTTGTCCTGGCACAGCAGCGGCCGGTCGGCGTCGTCCCGGAACGGGCCGTACGGCTTGTCGGCCACGGCCACCCCGACCGCCTGCACGTCGGTCGCCCGGTCGTGCGCCGTGTAGTACGCGACGTACCGCTCCCCCACGACCGCGACCTCGGGCGCCCAGTTCAGTCCGGGCTCGATCCACGACGCCAGCTCCGGCATCGCGTCGCCCACCGGCTCCCAGCGCACGAGGTCCTGGGAGCGCAGCACCGGCAGCGCCTCGACGCGGTTCTTCGTCGCGTACGCCCAGTAGGTCCCGTCGACCTCCAGGACCGCGGGATCGGGAAAGTTGGAGCCGTACACAGGGTTCGTCGCCATCGTCTGTCCTGCCCTCTCGCTCGACACGTGGGTCACGCGCGGACCCGCCATCAGCGCACCAGGCTAGGAAAGATGTCCGGTCCTCGCCGAGGTGTCCACGAGGTTCCGACCTGGGCCACGGTGTCGCGCCGCGCCGGGGTGAATATTGTTGCTCAGAGCAACTCGACGGGATGATCGAACCTCTGCAACGATCGACGCGGCCGCAGGGTGTGGACGCGGCCGTCGGTTGGCTGGATCTGCCCGAGGGGAAGTTCGTATGACCAAGCACAGGATCGTCAGGACGATGTTCGGCGCCGCGGGGGTCGCCGCACTGCTCGTCACCGCGGGACGCTCGGCGAGCTCCGCGGACGACGACGCCGCGTCGGGCACACCGTCCGCGTCGTCGGCCGGTTCGACACCGTCCGCGTCGGCGGAGTCACCGTCGGGTGAGGCGTCGGGCGAGGCGTCCGGCGAGGCGTCGGAGCCCGCCGCGACGGCGAGCACGACGGACGGGACGGGATCGACGGACGAGACCGGCACCACCGAGGGCCGCTGCCAGACGCCGGAGCTCGCGGGCAGCCTCGTGCCGGTCGAGGGCGGCGCCGGGGCCGGGCACTACGAGATCGAGGTCGTGCTGAAGAACGAGGCGCCGGAAGAGTGCTGGCTGCAGGGCTGGCCGGGCGTGTCCTTCGTGGGCGACGGCGACGGCACACAGATCGGCGAGGCCGCCACGTTCGACCGGTCGAGCCCGCACGAGACGGTGACGCTCGCGCCCGGGGAGGCCGCCCACGCCGTCGTCCGGGTCTCGAACGCCGAGAACTACGGGGACGAGTGCGGGCAGACGCCCGCCGACGGGCTGCGGATCTACCCGCCGGGCGAGAAGCGCTCCCTGTTCGTCCGGAACGACCAGCTCATGCTCACGGCGTGCGCCGACTCGGACGAGTCCCTGCTGCAGGTCCAGGCCCTCCAGCCGGCGAGCTGAGGACCCGGCGGGCGCGGCGCCCAGAAATGACCTCGGTCCGTTGCTTTGAGTTCGGTCCATCAACCGACCGGTCTCAGGGCAACGGACCGATCTCATGACCGGACCCGCCCGCCGGCTGTGCTGTACTACCCGGCGTGACAGACCTGGACGATGAGCCTGCGCGCGATGACGGCACCCGTGCCACGGGCGCGCGACGGCGAGCGATCCGGACCGCCAGGACATCACTCCTGGTCGGAGTTCTCGCCGCGCTCGCCGCTCTTGGGGTCTCGCTCGGACTCGGCAGAGGTGACCTCCTACTCGTCGCCAGCCTGGGCGGCGGCACCCTTACCTTTCTGCTCTGGACCGTCTCGTGCGCGTCCGGCGTCGTGCTGAGCATGACCGGGTTCCGGCTGTTCGTCATCGGCTATGAGGCGTTCACCGCCGCGATGGCCGCACTCTTCCTGTGTGCGTTCGTCCTGTTCGCGGTCATCGCCACGCTCTTCACAGGTCTCATGACCCTCCTGTCCGCGGAGACGCGCTACGTCGTGCTCGGCGAGCTCGACCGGCCCGCCGACCAGCGGATCGTCGTCGGGGAGAGCTTTGCCGTCCACCACATCCACTGGCGGGTCTACCAGGGCGGCCCGTTCCACTACCGGGACATCACGGAGTCGCTTCTCACCGACCCGGACTGCCACGAGCTCGGTGCCGACCGAGGATTGACGCCGTTCGCGCGCGGCGACTACACCCTCACGACCGACGCCCAGGGCCGGGATGTCCTGAGCTTCGCCGCCGACGAGCCGCTCTGCGACAACGACGGGACGTACGACCTGGTGCTCCCGGACTAAGCGGTTTCCCCCGCGTCACCGGCCTCCGCGGCCGCCGCCCGCCAGCGGGAGGTCCTTGCGGGAGGAGAGTGCGACAAGCACCAGGCACAGCGCCGCGGCGGCCGCCCCGAAGCCGAACATCTGGCCGTACGACCACGTCGCCTGGAGCCAGGCGAGCACCATCGGGGCGAAGAACCCCAGGTAGGTCAGCGAGTAGAAGACGGCGGTCAGGCCGGCGAGCTGACCCGGCCCGGCGATGCGCGCGACCTCGCTCAGCCCCGCGACGAGGCCCAGCCCGTAGCCGGTGCCCAGCACCACGGCCGCGAGCACGCCGAGCGGCAGCGACGGCGACACCGCCGCCCACGCCGCGAGCGCCATCCCGACGGCGACGATGCCCAGCGCGACGATCGACGCGCGGGCCGACGCCGGGGTGTCGATCCGCCGGGCCACGGCCTGCATGCCGATGCCGCAGCCGAGCGAGAGCACCGTCATGCCGCCGGCGAACGCGATGGGGATCGTCCCGGCGTGGTCGGAGAGCAGCGCGGGCAGCACCGCGTACGCGCTGCCGCCGCAGCCGAACACCCAGGGCGCGAGCGGCACCACGACCCGCAGGAACCGCTTGTGCCCGACGGCGGTGATCCGCAGGTCGTCGAGCAGCGGGCCGCGGGCGTCGCGGTGCAGACCGGGGTTGGTCTCGGGCACGCGCAGCAGCCACACCCCGGCGGCGAGGGCGCCCGCCGCGTGCACGACGTAGGCCAGGTGGGTGGGCCAGGGGCCGAACTGGGCGAGCATCGCGGCCACGCCCGCGCCGAGCAGGAAGCCGACGGTGAGCGACAGGGAGCCGCGCCGCGGGCCGGCGGCGCGGTCGCCCGTGCGGGCGCTGAGCTCGGTGATCCACGTGCTGCCCACGGCCATCACCAGCCCGAGCGCCACGCCGCACAGCACGCGGCCGGCGGCGAGCAGCAACGGGCTGGTCGGGTCGAGGGCGAGCACGAGGGAGCCGAGGGCGCCCACGGGCGCGGCGGGCAGCAGGAGCGGACGGCGGCCGTGCCGGTCGGACAGCGGCCCGCCGAGCAGCAGCGCCGGGACGATGCCGAACACGTAGGCGGCCAGCAGCGCGTCGACCGTCACGTCGCCCAGGTGCCCCTGCTCGCGGTACATGACCAGCAGCGGCGTGAACTCGTTGCCGCCCCACGCGATGGCCAGCAGGACGGCGGCGACGGGCCACCAGGTGCGCGGTCCCACGGGGAGGCGTTCGGACGCAGGCGTGTCCCCGGGGAGCGAGTGTGGCATGACCACATCCTCCGCAATGGATGCCCGGGTGAACAACCTGAGGGGCTGTGAGGGTGCACACAGGCGCCTGGCCGCTCCCCGGCCCGGTCGGCGCGGCCGACGCGCCTCGGGGAAGTGCTGCGGTGGCTTTGCCCGCCTGGGGCCGGCTACTTGGTCCCGGCCGGGTCCACGGGGCTCGAGTCGGCGTCCACGCCGGTGTCGACGTCGCTGCCCGCATCGCCGTCCGCCGACTCCGCGTCCTCATCTGCCGGCTCGCGGCCCGGCACGTAGACCGAGAGCTCGGGCTCCGGGTGACGGCGGCCCTGCACGATGATGATGGCGATGCCCAGCAGCACCGCGATACCCGACGTCCAGATGTTCGCGGGGATCCCCAGGGGCGCGTCGCTCGTGGGGTCGATCCGGATGGACTCCAGCCAGCTCCGGCCCAGGCCGTACCAGATGAGGTAGAGGCCGAACATGCGGCCCCAGCGCAGACCGGCCCCGGGCGTGCCGCCGTCGGCGAGCAGGGCCTCGTTCCGGCGCACCACGCGGCGCTCGATGAACAGGAGCACCGCCACCCCGATGAGGTTCCAGATCATCTCGTACAGGAACAACGGGTGGAACAGCGTCCCCTCGGGCGTGCCGGTGGGGAACATCGGCGCGTCGGTGCGGATCTCCAGACCCCAGGGCAGCGTGGTCGGCAGGCCGAACAGCTCCTGGTTCACGTAGTTGCCGAGCCGGCCGATCGCCTGGGCCACCAGCAGGCCGGGCGCGAGCGCGTCGGCGAAGGACCAGAAGCGCAGGCCGGAGATGCGGCACCCGATCCAGACGCCAACGGCGCCGCCCAGCAGCGAGCCGAACAGCGCGTTGCCGCCCTCCCAGATGCGCACCCATGCCCAGGCGTCGACCTCGGGTCCGGTGAAGTCGCCGAGGTGGGTGAGCACGTGGTAGATCCGCGCACCGACGATGCCGATCGGCACCGCCCACATCGCGACGTCGACGGCGATCCCGGGGGCGGCTCCGCGCGCGCGGAGCCGCCGGTCCGTGATCCACGCGGCGGCGACGATGCCCGCCAGGAGGCACAGGGCGTAGGTGTGGATGGTGAGGGGGCCCAGGCTGAACTGGGACCACACCGGGTCAGGGCTGGGGATACTGGCCGGAAGCACGACCTGAAGGTACCGCGAACCGGCCCCGACGTGGGCATCGGCTCGGCGGAATTCCCTTACCGACCATCACCACGCGGCAGGATCAGCGCCGCCGCTTCTCCCGCACCCGCACCGAGATCTCGATGGGCGTGCCCTCGAAGCCGAACGTCTCACGCAGGCGGCGCTCGATGAATCGGCGGTACCCGGCCTCGATGAACCCCGTGGCGAAGATGACGAACCGCGGCGGACGCGTCGAGGCCTGCGTCGCGAACAGGATGCGCGACTGCTTGCCACCACGCAGCGGGTGCGGGTGCGCGGCCACGAGCTCGCCGAGGAACGAGTTGAGCTTGCCCGTGGGGATACGGCGGTCCCAGGACGCGAGCGACCGCTCGATCGCCGGCACCAGACGCTCGCTGTGCCAGCCCGTGCGGGCCGACAGGTTGACGCGCGGCGCCCACTGGATCTGCACCAGCTCCTTCTCGATCTCGCGCTCGAGGTAGGGGCGGCGGTCCTCGTCCATGAGGTCCCACTTGTTGTACGCGATCACCAGGGCGCGACCGGAGTCCACGACCTGCTGGATCACGCGGATGTCCTGCTCGGTCAGCGGGGCGGACGCGTCCACCAGGACCACGCCGATCTCGGCCTTCTCGATGGCGGCCGCGGTGCGCAGCGACGCGTAGAAGTCGGCGCCCTTGGTCTGGTGCACCCGGCGGCGGATGCCGGCGGTGTCGACGAACCAGTACGGGATGCCGCGCAGCTCGATCAGCTCGTCGACCGGGTCACGCGTGGTGCCCGCCACCTCGTCGACGACCACGCGCTCCGAGCCGGCGATCTTGTTCAGCAGCGACGACTTGCCGACGTTCGGCCGCCCGACCAGGGCCACGCGGCGCGGGCCCGAGGGCCGCAGCGTGCCGTGCGCCGACTTGGTGGGCAGGGCCTTGACGGCGGCGTCGAGCAGGTCGCCCGTGCCGCGACCGTGCAGGGCGGAGACCGGGTACGGCTCCCCCAGGCCCAGGGCCCAGAGATACGTGGCGTCCGCCTCGCCCGAGGCGCCGTCCACCTTGTTGGCGCACAGCACCACCGGCTTGCCGGAACGACGCAGCAGCTCCACGACCCGCTCGTCGGTCGCGGTGGCGCCCACGGCGGCGTCGACCACGAAGACCACGGCGTCGGCCAGGGAGATCGCGACCTCGGCCTGCTCCGCCACCTTGGCCTCGATGCCCGCGATGTCGACCTCCCAGCCGCCCGTGTCCACGAGCATGAACCGGCGGCCGGCCCACTCGGCCGGGTAGGAGACGCGGTCGCGCGTCACGCCTGGCTTGTCCTCCACGACCGCCTCGCGGCGGCCGAGGATGCGGTTGACGAGGGTCGACTTGCCGACGTTCGGCCGCCCGATGATCGCGAGCACCGGCAGGATCTGCTCGGCCTCGGACTCCTCGTCGGACCACTCGGAGTCCAGGAGCGCCTGGTCCTCGTCGTCGAGCTCGAACTCCTCGAGGCCGACGCGCAGGGCGCGCTCGCGCGCGACGTCGTCCTCGGTCTCGGTGAGGTCGAGGTCGGGTGCGACCGGAGCGGCAGCGTCCAGGGCAGCATCGTCTCCGGCCGCCGCGTCCAGGGCAGCCTCAGATGCAGAGGAGTCGTGGGTCATGCCCCCATTGTCGCAGGCCCCGTGCGCTCAGGCCGACCCGCGGGCATATGACCTGCGTCGCTCCGGAGCTCAGCCGTCGCGCAGGTAGGCGAGCACGGCCGAGACGCGCCGGTCCGACATCGGGTCGAGAGGCAGCTTGGCGAAGATGTTCCCGACATGCTTGCGCACCGCGGCCTCGGACACGAACAGCTCGGCGGCGATCGAACCGTTGGTCCGCCCCTCGGCCATGAGAGCAAGGACCGCCTGCTCACGCTCAGTGAGGGAGGCGAGCGGGCCGTCGTCACGCCGCCGACCGAGGAGCTTGCGCACCACCTGCGGATCGACGACCATCTCGCCCGCGGCCACCCGGGCCAGGCTGTCCAGGAACTCGCGCACGTGCCCGACCCGGTCCTTGAGCAGGTAGCCGATACCGCCGCCGGGCGCGGAGTCGAGGAGCTCGGCGACGTAGGCGTCGGCGACGTACGCGGACAGCACCAGCACCGCCAGGTCCGGATGACGGCGACGCAGCTCGGCGGCGGCCCGCAGGCCCTCGTCGGTGTGCGTGGGCGGCATCCGGATGTCGGTGATGACGACGTCCGGAGAGACACGCCCGGCGAACGCGAGCAGCGCCTCGGCGTCCTCGACCGCGGCGACCACCTCGTGGCCGGCCCGTTCCAGGATCGCCAGCAGGCCCTCCCGAAGCAGGGCAGCGTCCTCCGCCAGCACGATCCTCAAACCGGGCATGTCGCTCGCACCTCCGTCGGGCCGCCGGGCGGGCTGGTCACGGACAGCTCACCGTCGAGCGCCTCGAGACGCAGAGCGAGGCCGGCCAGCCCGCCGCCGGACCGCACGGTCGCGCCGCCGACGCCGTCGTCCAGCACCGTCAGCACGAGGGAGCCGCCCGCGAGACGGCCGTGCACCCGCACGGACCGCGCCCCGGCGTGCCGGACCACGTTCGTCAGCGCCTCGCTCACCACGAAGTAGGCCGCCGCCTCGACCGGTCCCGGCAGCCGCCCGGGCAGCCGGACGTCGACGGTGACAGGGACCTCGGCCGCATCAGCGACATCGTGCACCGCCGCCTCGACACCATGGTCCACCAGCACCCGCGGGTGGATCCCGCGCACCGTGCTGCGCAGCTCCTCCAGCGCCGCCTCGGCCTGTCCGTGCGCCTCACGGACCAGGTTCAGGCCCGCACCCTCCGGGATCTCCAGCTCGGCCCGTCCGAGTGTCATCGTCAGGGCCACGAGGCGCTGCTGCGCGCCGTCGTGCAGGTCGCGCTCGATGCGGCGGCGTTCGGTCTCGAAGGCGTCGACGAGACCGACCCGTGAACGCCGCAGCTCGGCGACGGCCTCGGTCAGACGGGCGTGCGTCGGGTCGAGGAGCAGCCGGGCGAGGCTCGCCTGGGCGGCGGCCAGCAGGGTCACCCCGTACAGGCCGGCCGCCAGGAGCACCAGGCCCGGCCCGACCGCGAGCCACGCCTCACCCGCGGTGTCGGCCTGCCACGGGCCCAGGTCCACCGGGTCGCCGGAGGTGACCAGGACGGGGGCGGACAGCAGGATCCCGGGGAAGACGACGAGCAGGTTCAGCGCCACGGCGTCGACGACCCAGAGCACGACCGCCAGCAGCACCGCGTAGCCGACCTCCGGCCAGGCGACGGGCATGGTGCGCGACGCCCGCAACCTCGTGGCCCACGGCACACCGTCCGACGGCGCCCGCCGGCCCAGCAGGAGCTGCACCCGGCGTCGTTCGACGCCTGCGACCACCGACGCGATCAGCGGGAGCGCGGCCAGCACGAGCACCCCGACCACGAGCACGGCGGTCAGCACGCCCACACCCACGGTCACGAACAGCGCCGTCGCGACAGCCAGCCCCACCGGCACGGTGCTCACCAGATAGGCCAGCGCCCGCCACGGCCAGGATGATCCGAGGAAGCGCCAGGGGCGCCCGCGCAAGGCGGTCCACACGTCAGGTCGCGAGGTCACGGGACGACCCTAGGCATACCGGACCGCCCCGCGGGGTAGCGCACACGCTACCCACCTGTGGCGTGCGGGCCCGGGTACCGCCCGCGGGCTTGCGGTTCGCTCATGACATGACCAACGGCACCGCCACCGACACGGCAGTCGTCCTCGACGGCATCACACGCACCTACCGGTCCCGGTCCGGGACGGTCGACGCCCTGCGCGGCGTCACCCACGTCTTCCCGACCGGGACGTTCACGGCCGTCATGGGCCCCTCCGGCTCGGGCAAGTCCACGCTCATGCAGATCGCCGCGGGCCTGGACCGCCCGAGCAGGGGCGACGTCACGATCGCCGGCATACCGCTGAGGGGCCTGGACAGGACGCGGCTGACAAAGCTGCGCCGTACCACGATGGGCTTCGTGTTCCAGCAGTACAACCTGCTCGACGCCCTGACCGCCTTCGACAACGTCGCTCTCCCCGCCCGGCTCGCCGGGCTGCGCGTCGACCGCACCGCGGTGCTCGATGCCCTGGACCGGGTGGGACTGCGCGACCTGGCCCGGCGTCGCCCGCCCGAGATGTCCGGCGGCCAGCAGCAGCGCGTCGCCATCGCCCGCGCCCTGCACGCCCGCCCCGCCGTGCTGTTCGCGGACGAACCGACCGGGGCCCTGGACCGGGCCACGGGCCGCGACGTGCTGGCGCTGCTGCGTGCGCTCGCTGACTCGGGCCAGACCGTCGTGATGGTCACCCACGACCCGCTGGCCGCGTCCTATGCCGACGCCGTGCTGTTCCTCGCGGACGGCCTGGTGGTGGGGCAGATGCGGCGCGGCGACCCCACGCAGATCGCGGCGCGGATGACGGAGCTGGAGCGATGATCCTCGCCCACAGCCTCAAGACGTTCCGCGACTCGTGGCGAGCGTACGCCGGCGCGATGGTGGCCCTGGCCGGCGGCACCGGTCTGATCGGCCTGGCCGTGAACCTGCTGGGGTCCCTCGGCACGACGTCCGGCCAGGCGGGGCTCACGGCCGAGGCCCGCAGGCAGCTGAACGACCTCGGGTCACTCTTCGGGTTCATGGCGGGTGTCTCGCTGTTCATGGCGCTGTTCGTGGTGGCGAGCACCTTCGGGTTCGTCGTGGCGACCCGGCGCCGTGAGCTGGGCCTGCTCCGGCTGATCGGTGCCACACCCCGGCAGGTGCGGCTGCTCCTGCTCGGCGAGGCGGCGGTGGTGGCCGTCGCCGGAACGACGCTCGGTGTCATCCTGGCGACGGTGA
Source organism: Promicromonospora sp. NPDC090134 (assembly GCF_044746965.1). Lineage (NCBI taxonomy): Bacteria > Bacillati > Actinomycetota > Actinomycetes > Micrococcales > Promicromonosporaceae > Promicromonospora > Promicromonospora sp. NPDC090134. The sequence goes on from NZ_JBIVCZ010000003.1 coordinate 515,716, forward strand.
TCACACCGCCGGCGTTCGGCCTCCTGCACCTGACCGGGCTGACGCCGGTTCACCTGACGGCGCCGGGGCCGGGCGCTGCCTGGGCGGCTGCGGCGCCCCTCGGCGCCGGCGTCGCGCTGGTCGGTGCGTGGCGGGCGGGCGGGCGTGCCGGCCGCACACAGCCCGCCGAGGCGTTCCGCGAGGCGGTGCTGGAGCGACGGCGGCCCGGCGTGCTCGAGGCGCTCGTCGCACTCGTCGCACTCGCCACGCTGGTCGGAGCCGCCGTCCTCGCGCCCGAGATGGAGCTGCTCTTCGCGCTCCTGGCGGGGATGCTCCTGCCGGTCGTCGCCGTGGTCGGGATCAACGGCGTGGGCCGGCTGGTCTACCCGGCCCTCGCCGGGCTCGTCGGACGGGTCGTGGCGGACCGTGACCCCGCTGCGCGCCTGGCCCGGGACCACGTCCGCTCGTCGCTGCGCATGACGACGGCGGTGGCCGCGCCGGTCGTGGCGATCTCCGCCATGGCCGGTTCGCTGCTCCTGGCCGTGAGCTTCACCGCGGACTGGACCGAGGGCGCCGACCGGGGGGCGCTGAAGGCCCCCCTCGTGGCCGAGGTACAGGGCGATGCCCGGGCTGTGGCCACGGCTCCGGGGGTCGCGACGGCCGACGTCCGGCGCACCACGCAGATCCGTCTGGGGCGCGGCGACGACACCGAGGCCGAGGTCCTCGACGTCGCCGCCGCGGCCGAGACCCGCAGCCTCCGGGCCGTGCGAGGTTCGCTCGACGACCTGCACGGTGCGGCGATCGCGGTGACCGAGTCCTACGTGACCGACCTCGGCGTGCGGATCGGCGACACCCGGACCCTGCACGTCGGGGACACGAGCACGAGGGTGACCGTCGCCGCCGTCGTGCCCGACGCCCCCGACCTGTGGACCGACGTGCTGGTGCCGGCGGACCTGCCGGGCGTCGCCGGTGCCGCGCGCCCCACCGGCACCGTGTTCGTGGTCCCCCGCGACGGCGCCGACGATGCCGCGGTGGCCGCCGCGCTGCGCGAGACGGGGGCCGGTGTGGAGACGGCCGACGAGTGGGTCCGCCGGGTGGCCGGCGAGGCCCGGGCGATGAACGCGCTCGTGCTGTGGGTCATGCTCGGACCCGCCGGCGTCTACGCGGCCATCGCCGCGGTCAACGCGATCCTCATCGGGTCCTCGCAGCGGCGCCGCCAGCTCGGCACCGCCCGCCTCCTGGGCGCGACGCCCGCGCAGGTGCGCCGTGCGGCCGTCTGGGAGACCAGCTTCACCGGCGTCGCGGCCCTGCTCGTGGGCGGCTCGATCACCGGCTTCGTCGGATGGCTCGTCCGCCAGGCCGTGGTGCGCGAGGTACCGGCCGCACCGCTGACGATCCCGTGGCTGCCGTTCGCGGGCATCGTCGCGGCCTGTGCCGTCGTGATGGTCGCGGCCGGCGTGGCGGGAGCCCGCGCGGCGACCCGGGAGTAGTCCCGGGGCGCTGCTCCCGGAGCGCTACGGAGTCCGCGTGAGCCCGGCCCTCACGCGGACGGCGCGACCTCGCGCCCCGTCACCTGCGTGACGACGGCCAGCACGGCGTCGACCGTCTGCTCGAAGTCGAGGTCGCTCGAGTCGACGGTCACCACGCCGTCCGCCGCGACGAGGAACTGCGTCACCTTGGCGTCGTCCTGGTCCCGGCGCAGCACCTGGTCCTTCGTGGCCTCGACGGCACCGGCGTCGGCGGCGCCGTGCACCTCCAGGGACCGGCGGCGCAGGCGTGCCTCCTCCGAGGCGGTGAGCAGCACGCGGACGTCGGCGTCGGGCGCCACGACCGTGGTGATGTCGCGGCCCTCGGCCACGATCCCCCGGCCGCCCGAGTGCACGGCCTGGTCCGCTGCGGACTCCTGGTCGATGATCGCGCGCTGGAGCCGCTTGAGCTCGGCGCGCACGTCGAGGTTGGACGCGACCTTCGACACGTTGGTCGTGACCTCGGTGCTGCGGATCGTCACGGCGACGTCCCGGCCGTCCAGCTCGACCCCCGGCGCGGCCGGGTCCAGCCCCATGAGCAGCGGCATCGCCCGGACCGCGGTGGTGACCGACCCGGCGTCCGCCAGGTCCGCCGTCTCCATGCTCCACACCGTGGCCGCCCGGTACATGGCCCCCGTGTCGAGGTAGGCCAGGCCGAGCCGCGCGGCGACCGCCTTCGACACGCTCGACTTGCCGGAGCCCGACGGCCCGTCGATGGCGATCACTACAGGGCTGGTCACAGGTTCGCTCATTTCCGTTGAGTGCTGGGTATCTGCGCTTCGGAGTGCTCGTCGGAGGCAAACAACCAGCACTCAGCGGGAGAGGTTACAGGTCGACCGCGTTCATCAGGGTGCCGAGCTCCGTACGCCCGAGCACCCGGGTGCGGCCGGCCTTCAGGTCGCCCAGCGGGATCGGGCCGATCCGGGTGCGCACCAGCCGCGTGACGGGGTGCCCGACGGCGTCGAACATGCGGCGCACGATCCGGTTGCGCCCCTCGTGCAGCACGACCTCCAGCATCGCGAAGCCGTCGATCTGCTGGAGCACGTGCACGGCGTCCATCTTGGCGACGCCGTCCTCCAGCTCCACACCCTTCAGGAGCTCGCGGCCGACCCGCGGGTAGACCTCGCCCTCGACTGTCACGAGGTACGTCTTGGCGATCTGGTACTTCGGGTGCGACAGGCGGTTGGCGAGCTCGCCGTCGTTCGTCAGGAGCAGCAGGCCCTCGCTGTCGGCGTCGAGCCGGCCCACGTGGAACAGGCGCTCCTCGCGGTTCTTGATGAGGTCCGCGACCGTCGGGCGGCCCTTGGGGTCGTCCATCGTGGACACCACGCCCAGGGGCTTGTTCAGTGCGATCGTCACCTTGGCCTGGTCGAGCTGGATGCGCAGCCCGTCCACGTGGATGACGGCGGTGGCGGGGTCGACCCGCACGCCCAGCTCGGTGACGAGCTGGCCGTCCACCTCGACGTGCCCGTTCGCGATCAGCTCCTCGGACGCGCGGCGCGAGCCCAGCCCGGCCTGCGCGAGCACCTTCTGCAGGCGCACACCGTCCTCGACGTGCACGTCCCGGGCCGGCTCCGTGGGCTTCGCGGGCCGACGGCGCGGCTGGTTCGCCTGCGCGCGGCTCTTCGCGGAGCTGCCCCCACGGAAGTTCTGGCCCTGCCGTCCGCCCTGCTTGCCGGACTCGCGGCGGCTCCCGCCGCGGCGTTCGTTGCTCATGATTTGTCTCTCGGTACGTCGGAAGATCTCGGAAAGGGGCGCGCGCGAAGCCCGTCGGTCAGGCCTCGGGCAGGACTAGGAGTCCAGCCCGTCGAGGCCGTCGATCGTGTCGAGATCCGGCAGGTGCGGCGCCAGCGGGGGCAGCTCGTCGAGCGACGAGTAGTCCATCCGCTCCAAGAAGTATCCCGTGGTTCCGAACAGAACCGCACCCGAGCTCGGGTCCTGACCGATCTCGGCGATCAGCCCGCGGGTCAGCAGGGTCCGTACGACGCCGTCCACGCTCACGCCGCGCACCGCGCTCATCTGGCCGCGCGACACCGGCTGACGGTACGCGATCACGGCGAGCGTCTCCAGCGCAGCCTGGCTCAGCTTGGCCGACTGGCCGTCCAGCACGAAGCGCCCGACGGGGTCCGCGTGCGCCGTGGACGAGTAGATGCGCCACCCGTCCACGGTGCGACGCAGCTCGAAACCGCGTGGGCGGGAGCCGAGGTGGCCGGCGTACTCGTCGGCCAGCTCGTGCAGGATGTCGTCGGTCTCGTCCTGCGTCAGGTTCAGCGCCGCCGCGATGCGGTCCGCGCCGATCGGCGCGTCGGCCACCATGAGCACGGCCTCGATCGCGGCGTGCGCCCCGCCCGGGAGGGTGTGCACGTCGACGACGGGCTGTTCCTCCGGCGCGGGAGCCGCGGGGGCCTCAGGGGTGGCGGGGGCGTCCGCCGGCGGGGCCTGCTCCTCGACCGTCATGCTGTCGCCTCCGTTCCGGGCTGCGGGATGTCTGCCTGTCCGGGTCCTTGTTCGAGTCCCTGCTCCGCCGCCGGGGCGGTCAGGTCCTCCTCGTCGAACTCGCTGGGGCCGGCCGCCGGGTCGAGGTACTTCCCGCCGTCGTCGGGCCCGGCCGTCCACCGCACCGTCAGCTCGCCCAGCGGGCTGACCTGCTCGAAGCCGACCAGCGCGTCGCGGAACAGCTCCAGCAGCGCGAGGAACCGGGCGACCGTCACGAGGCGTTCCGTACCGGCGGTGAGCGACCGGAACGTGACCGAGTGCTCGTCCCGCAGGCGCCGGACGATGACGCCCGCCTCCTCGCGCACGCTCACCGCCGAGCCGTGCAGGTGGGCCAGTCCCACCACGGGCGGCGGCTTGGGAGCGAGCACCCTCGCGGCCAGCTCCGCGAGCCGCTCCGCCGTCGTGTCCCACACCAGCTCCGGCAGGATCGCGGCCAGGTGCGGCTCGAGCGGCGCCAGACGGGGCACGCGGCGTCCGGACGACGCCATCTGCTCCGCGAGGACCTTCGAGACCTCCTTGTACGCGCGGTACTGCAGCAGCCGGGCGAACAGCAGGTCGCGGGCCTCGAGCAGCTCGAGGTCCTCGGCGTCCTCGTCCACGACGCCGGGCAGCAGCCGCGCGGCCTTGAGGTCCAGCAGGGTCGCGGCGATGACCAGGAACTCGCTGGCCACGCCGAGGTCCCACGACTCGTGCACCTCGCCGCGCTCGGCGGCCTCGCGGGACGCCCGCTCCGCCTCGCGGATGTGTGCGACGAACTCGTCGGTCACCACGGCGAGCGCCACCTCGGTGACGTCCATCTGGTGCTTCGCGATGAGCGACAGCAGCAGGTCGAACGGTCCCTCGAAGTTGTGCAGGCGCACCTGGAACGTGCGCGAGGACGGCCGCTCGACGGGCTGCTCCTCCGGCGGCGCCTCGGGCGCCGCCCCCGGGCCGGCAGCGGCCTCCAGGACCTCGGGCGCCACGTCAGGCAGCGTCGCCACGGGCCACGAGCTCCCGGGCGAGCTGACGGTACGCGGCGGCGCCCGGGTGACCCGGGGCGTACGCGGTGATGGGCTCGGCGGCGACGGTGGCGTCGGGGAACTTGACCGTGCGCCCGATGATCGAGTGCAGCAGCGTGTCGCCGAAGGCCTCGTGCACCCGGGCCACGACCTCCCGGGAGTGGAGGGTGCGCGAGTCGTACATGGTGGGGAGGATACCGTCGATCTCCAGGGCCGGGTTGAGCCGGTCCCGCACCTTCTCGATGGTCTCCACCAGCAGCGCGACGCCGCGCAGCGCGAAGAACTCGCACTCCAGCGGGATCAGCACGCCGTGCGCGGCGGTCAGCGCGTTGACGGTGAGCAGGCCGAGGCTCGGCTGGCAGTCGATGAGGATCACGTCGTAGTCGTCGATCACCGGGCGCAGCGCGCGGGCCAGCACCGACTCCCGGGCGACCTCGCCCACGAGCTGCACCTCCGCGGCCGACAGGTCGATGTTCGCGGGCAGCACGTCGAGGTTCTCGATGCCCGACGGGATCAGCACGTCCTGCACGTCCACGCCCCGCTCCATGAGCAGGTTGTAGATCGTGAGGTCGAGCTCGTGCGGGTTCACGCCGATGCCCACCGACGCGGCACCCTGCGGGTCGAAGTCGACCAGCAGCACCTTGCGGCCGTACTCGGCCAGGCACGCGCCGAGGTTGATCGTGGTCGTGGTCTTGCCCACGCCGCCCTTCTGGTTGCACATCGCGATGATGCGCGCCGGGCCGTGGCTCGCCAGGGGCGCCGGCACGGGCAGGTCGGGCATGACCCGCCCCACGACGTCGCGCACGATCTCCGAGTCGTTGGGTGCGCCGACGACCGTTTTGCCGAGAAGAATGTCGGTCATCGTGCTCGCTCCCTCCGGGCTGGGTGCCTCGCTCACGCCCGCCACGCTATACCAGAGTGTGGGCACTGCCCGGTCGGAGCCCCGGCGTGGCGTGGTTCGGTGCCGGGCGGTCAGCGGGCCCGCGGGTGCGCGGCGGCGTAGACCTCGCGCAGGGCGTCGGGCGTGACCATCGTGTAGATCTGCGTGGTGGTGACCGACGCGTGCCCGAGCAGCTCCTGGACCACGCGCACGTCGGCCCCGCCGGACAGCAGGTGGGTCGCGAACGAGTGGCGCAGGGTGTGCGGCGAGACGTGCTCCGTGAGCCCGGCCCGGCCGGCCGCGGCCTGGAGCGCGGCCCACGCCGTCTGCCGAGACATCCGCGCGCCGCGCGTGTTGAGGAAGAGGGCGGGGGTGCCGCGCCCCGCGGCGGCCAGCTCGGGACGGGCCCGCACGAGGTACGCCTCCAGGGCGTCGCGCGCGAACGACCCCACGGGCACCACCCGCTCCTTCGAGCCCTTGCCGAGCAGCCGGACGGCGGCGGAGTCCCCCACGCCGTCGACGTCCAGCCCGACGATCTCGGAGATCCGCGCCCCGGTCGCGTACAGCAGCTCCAGCAGGGCCCGGTCGCGAAGGGGCAGCGGCCCGTCGCCCGCGCCGGCGGCGTCGAGCAGCCCGGCGACGTCGTCCACGGACAGGGCGTGCGGCAGCCGCCGCATCTGGGTGGGCGCCCGCACGTCGGCGGACGGATCCTCGACCGCCAGGCCCTCGGCCTGCGCGAACTTGTGCCAGCCGCGTACGGCGGCCAGGGCGCGGGCCGTGGACGACGGCGACAGCGGCCGGCCGCCGTCGGCCCCCTGGCGCACGGCCTCGACGAAGCTCGTGACGTCCAGCTCGGTGACCTCCGCCAGGTCCCTGCCCGCCGCGTCGAGGAACGCCGCGTACCGCACGAGGTCGCGGCGGTAGGCCGCGACGGTGTTGGCCGAGAGGCCCCGCTCCACGCTCAGGTGCGCGAGGTAGTCCCGCAGCGCGCGGTCGAGCCGGCCGCCCTCCGCCGTGGCGGACGGGACGGCCGAGGCGGACGGGGTGGCGGGCTGGTTCTCGCGGGACGGACGGGCCAGTGCGGTGGACACCGGCCCATCATGCCGAGCGTGGCCCGCCCCACGGGCGGGCCACGCCGGGCGGCGGCGACGCGAGGTCGATCCCGCCGGATATATCTGGGGCGATCGATCCCGGTGCCGGTCAGGCTGGGTTGATGCCGAACAGCTCGGCGCGCGAGCGGATCACCTGGGCGCGAGCCAGGCGGGGCTTGTCGCTGCCGTCGCGGATCACGGAGCCGGCGGCCTCGAACTCGGCGAAGAAGTCGACGGCCCAGGCCACGTCGGACGACGTGGGCGCGAAGGACTCGTTGATGACGCCCGACTGCTCGAAGTCCAGGCAGAGCTTCCCGGTCATGCCGAGGCCCACGGCGTCCGCCGACTGCTCGCGCAGCAGCGCGTGCGACGAACCGACCGTGGGGCCGTCCACGGGGCCGGGCAGGCCGCCGATGCGGCTGGCGACCACGAGGCGCGTGCGCGGGTAGGCCATGGCCATGGGCTCGTTGGCGGCGCCGGTGTCGCGGCGGTAGTCGCCGGAGCCGAACGCGAGCCGGAACGCGCCACGAGCCCTCGCGATGTGCACGGCCTCCTCGATGCCGAGGGCCGACTCCACCAGCGGGATCACGGGCACGTCGCCGCCGAGCCGCTGGGCGGTGTCGATGACGTCGTCCGCGCTCTCGGTCTTGGCGAGCATCACGCCGTTGAGGCCCTTCAGGCCGCGCAGGTACGCCACGTCGTCCGCCCAGGACGGCGCCGTGCGGTCGTTGATCCGGACCCAGGCGCAGCCGCCGTTCTTGATCCAGCGGATGACGTTCTCGCGCGCCTCGTCCTTCAGGGAGTCGTCGATCGCGTCCTCGCAGTCGAGGATCACCTGGTCCGCCCGGGAGAGCTGCGCCTTGTCGAAGAGCTCGGTCCGCATCGCGGAGAGCAGGAGCCAGGCGCGCGCGTAGTCGGGGGCGACGCGCGACTTCTCGCGCGCGGCGCGGCGGGGCGCGAGGTCGCTCTCGGGGACGACGGCGGTCGCCGTCGGCAGGCCCGAGGAGTAGCCCGCGGACTGCGCGTCGGGCTGTTCGGCAGGGTCTGTGGTTCGGTCGGCTGGGGTCTCGGTCACGCGCTCAGCCTAGGCGGCGACGTCGGTGCAGGCCGAATCATGACCACCGCTATGCAGAGGTCTGGTCCGGAGCTCAGAAGGGCAGGAAGACGTCCACCGCGACCGCCACGAACAGCAGCGACAGGTACGTGATGGAGCCGTGGAACACCTTCATGGCGCCCAGCTTGCCGCTGGCCTTGCCCTGCGCCCGGCGCAGCATCGCGACCGTGGACCAGAGGAACCAGCCGCCCAGCACGGCGGCCACCACGGTGTACACCCACGACATGCCCGCGAGCGGGGTCAGCGCCAGCGAGCAGGCGATCATCGCGATCGTGTAGCCCACCATCTCGGCCGCGACGCGCTTGTCGTCGCTGACGACCGGGAGCATCGGGACGTTCGCGTTCGCGTAGTCCTTCTTGAACTTGATCGACAGCGGCCAGTAGTGCGGCGGCGTCCAGAAGAAGATGATGCCGAACAGCGCCAGCGCGGCCCAGCTCAGCCCGCCGGTGACCGAGGCCCAGCCGATGAACACCGGCATGCAGCCGGCGATGCCGCCCCACACGATGTTCTGCGGGGTGCGGCGCTTGAGGATCATCGTGTAGCCCACGACGTAGATCGCGATGGCGCCCAGCGTGAGCCACATCGCGGCCCAGTTGATCACCAGCGCGAACCACGTGAGCGAGAGCAGGCCGAGGATCGAGGCGAACACCAGGCCGGCGCGCGGCGTGATCTCCCCCGTGGCCAGCGGACGCTTCTTGGTCCGGTTCATGACCTGGTCGATGTCCCGGTCCCACCACATGTTGAACGCGTTCGCGCTGCCCGCGGCGCCGGCGCCGCCGATCAGGGTGGCGACGATCAGCCAGAAGCTGGGCAGGCCGTCGGCCGCCAGGATCATGGTGGGCACGGTCGTCACGAGCAGCAGCTCGATGACGCGCGGCTTGGTCAGGGCGACGTACGCGCCGGCGCGGCGCATGAACCATCCCCCGGGACGCTGCTCGACGCCGGCCGCGGCCTCGGGGGCGGACGTCTGGGGACGCGCGGTCTGGCCGTTCGTCGGGTGGCTCGTTCTCACGCGCGTCGCAGTTCCGTTCGGGAGAGTCCTGGAGTCGATAACGCACCTGGTAAGCGCTGTTGCCGGTCGGGTGCAGGCCCATGGTACGTCGCGGTGTGACCGGGTCGCGCACCGCGCTCCCGGAGGAGCGTGTGAGATTTGTCCACCGCATCCTGGGACGAACAGTCCGTGGACAGCCCTGCGCAGCGGATTACGCGCGCGTATAGGGTTGTTGACGCCATCGAACGAAGGGCGGCCGGCATCCCGCCGCCGCCGCACGCACGCTGCGCGGCTCTCCAGCGCGTCCGCTCTCCGGACCAGGACGAGGGTCGACGGCGGAGAGAAAGAGGACTCGTGAACGCTTTCGACCCCGTGCTGAAGCCCCTGGAGTGGTCGGAGCTCGACGAGCGAGCGGTCAAGGCCATCAAGGCGCTGGCCGCGGACGCCGTCGAGAAGGTGGGTAACGGACACCCCGGGACCGCGATCTCGCTCGCGCCGGCCGCGTACCTCCTCTTCCAGAAGACCATGCGCCACGACCCGTCCGACCCCGACTGGCAGGGTCGCGACCGGTTCGTGCTGAGCGCCGGCCACTCGTCGCTGACGATCTACCTGCAGCTCTTCCTCGCGGGCTACGGCCTCGAGATGGACGACCTCGCCGCGCTGCGCACCTGGGGCTCCAAGACCCCGGGCCACCCGGAGCTCGGGCACACCGCGGGTGTCGAGATCACGACCGGCCCGCTGGGCCAGGGCCTCGCCTCCGCCGTCGGCATGGCGTTCGCCTCCCGCCGCGAGCGGGGCCTGCTCGACCCGGCCGCCGCCCCCGGCGAGTCGCCGTTCGACCACCACGTGTACGTCATCGCGTCCGACGGCGACCTGCAGGAGGGCGTGACCTCCGAGGCCTCGTCCCTCGCGGGCCACCAGCAGCTCGGCAACCTCATCCTGATCTGGGACGACAACAAGATCTCGATCGAGGACGACACCAACATCGCGTTCACCGAGGACGTGCTGAAGCGCTACGAGGCCTACGGCTGGCACACCCAGCGCGTGGACTGGACCTCGGGCGGCGAGGGCTACGCGGAGGACACCGACGCGCTGGCCGCCGCCATCGACGCCGCCAAGGCCGAGACCGGCAAGCCGTCGATCATCGCGCTGCGCACCATCATCGGCTGGCCGTCGCCCACCAAGCAGAACACGGGCGGCATCCACGGCTCGGCCATGGGCGCCGACGAGGTCAAGGGCCTCAAGTCCGCGCTCGGCCTGGACCCCGAGGCCACGTTCACGATCGACGACGAGGTGCTGGCCTACACGCGCTCCGTCGGCGAGCGCCAGGCCACCGAGCGCCAGGCCTGGGAGACGGCCTTCGCCGCCTGGTCCGAGGCGAACCCGCAGCAGGCCGCGCTCCTGGAGCGCCTGCGCTCGAACGAGCTGCCCGAGGACTGGGCCGACTCCCTGCCGGAGTTCGAGGCGAGCGAGAAGGGCGTCGCGACCCGTGCGGCGTCGGGCAAGGTCCTGACCTCGCTCAAGGACGTGCTGCCCGAGCTGTGGGGCGGCTCGGCCGACCTCGCCGGCTCGAACAACACCACGATGGACGGCGTGCCGTCGTTCGTGCCGACCGAGCACGCGACCAAGAAGTTCCCGGGCGACCCCTACGGCCGCACCCTGCACTTCGGCATCCGTGAGCACGCCATGGGCTCGATCCTGAACGGCATCGTGCTGCACGGCCTGACGCGCCCCTACGGCGGCACGTTCCTGCAGTTCGCCGACTACATGCGTGCCTCGGTGCGCCTGGCGGCGCTCATGAGCATCCCGACCACGTTCGTGTGGACGCACGACTCGATCGGCCTCGGCGAGGACGGTCCGACCCACCAGCCGGTGGAGCACCTCGCGGCGCTGCGGGCCATCCCGAACCTCGACGTCGTCCGCCCGGCCGACGCGAACGAGACCGCCTGGGCCTGGCGCGGCATCCTGGAGAACACGAAGAACCCGGCCGGCCTCGTGCTGACCCGGCAGAACGTGCCCACCTACCCGCGCGGCACCGACGGCTTCGCCGGCGCCGAGGGCACCCTCAAGGGCGGCTACGTGCTCCTGGACACCGAGGGCACGCCCGACGTCGTCCTCGTGGGCACCGGCTCCGAGGTGCAGCTCGCCGTCGAGGCGCGCGAGATCCTCGCGGCCGACGGCGTGCAGGCCCGCGTGGTCTCCATGCCCTCGCGCGAATGGTTCGACAAGCAGGACGAGGCCTACCGCGAGTCGGTCATCCCGTCCGGTGTGAAGGCCCGCGTGTCGGTCGAGGCGGGCGTGGCGCAGGGCTGGCGCGAGGTGGTCGGCGACGCCGGCCGCATCGTCTCGCTCGAGCACTACGGCGCGTCGGCGGACTACAAGACGCTCTACGCCGAGTACGGCATCACCTCCGAGGCGGTCGCCCAGGCCGCCAAGGAGTCGATCGAGGCGGCGTCCTGAACCGCGTCGGAACACCTGGACACGAGAGAGGAAGGGCACGATGACTGACAGCACCAGCGAGAACGTCAGCCCCACCGAGCGGCTGTCCGAGGCGGGTGTCGCCATCTGGCTCGACGACCTGTCCCGTGAGCGCCTGCGCACCGGCAACCTCGCCGAGCTCATGACCAGCAGGAACGTCGTGGGCGTGACCACCAACCCGACGATCTTCGCGGCGGCGCTCGCGCACGGCGACGCCTACGCGGAGACGCTGGCCGAGCTGGCCGGGTCGGACGTGGAGTCGGCCGTGGAGCGCATCACCACGGACGACGTGCGGGACGCGGCGGACCTGCTGCGCCCCGTCTACGACGCCACCGCCGCCGTGGACGGCCGGGTGTCCATCGAGGTGGACCCGCGGCTGGCCCGCGACACGGCGGCGACGGAGACCACGGCCGTCCGGCTGTGGGAGACCGTCGCGCGGCCGAACGTGATGATCAAGATCCCCGCCACCGTCGAGGGCCTGCCGGCCATCACGTCGACCCTGGCGAAGGGCATCAGCGTCAACGTGACGCTGATCTTCTCGATCGAGCGGTACCGGGCGGTCATGGACGCGTTCCTGGCCGGTCTGGAGCAGGCGAGGGCGGCCGGCCACGACCTGTCCGTGATCGGCTCGGTCGCGTCGTTCTTCGTGTCCCGGGTGGACGCCGAGGTCGACAAGCGGCTGAACGCCGTCGGTACGGACGAGGCGCTCGCGCTGCGCGGCCAGGCCGCCATCGCGAACGCCCGCCTGGCCTTCGCCGCCTACGAGGAGGTCTTCTCCGGTGAGCGCTGGGCCGCCCTGGCGGCGGCGGGCGCGCAGCCGCAGCGGCCCCTGTGGGCGTCGACCGGCGTCAAGGACCCCGCCTACCGCGACACGATGTACGTCGACGAGCTGGTCGTCGCGGGCGTCGTCAACACGATTCCGGAGAAGACGCTCGACGCCTTCGCCGACCACGGCATCGTGCTGGCCGACACCGTGACCGGTTCGGGCGAGCAGGCGGCCGCGACCATCGCGGCCGTCGAGGCGCAGGGCATCTCGATGGACGAGGTGACCGCACAGCTGGAGGACGAGGGCGTGACGAAGTTCGAGGTCAGCTGGGACGAGCTCCTGACGACCACCAAGACCGGCCTCGACGGCGCCGGTGCAGGAGGCGGCGAGCGGTGAGGCCGGCCAAGATCGCGCAGGGGGTCAACCCCCTGCGCGACCCACTCGATCTACGGCTGCCCCGCATCGCGGGGCCCAGCGGGCTCGTGATCTTCGGTGTGACGGGTGACCTGGCACGCAAGAAGCTCATGCCCGCCGTCTACGACCTCGCCAACCGCGGCCTCCTGCCGCCGGGCTTCGCCCTGACGGGCTTCGCGCGGCGCGACTGGGAGGACCAGGACTTCGCGCAGGTGGTGCACGACGCCGTCAAGGAGCACGCGCGTACCCCCTTCCGGGAGGCCACGTGGCGCCAGCTCGCCGAGGGCATCCGGTTCGTGCAGGGCTCGTTCGACGACGACGCGGCGTTCGAACGCCTGCGGGAGACCGTCGAGACGCTCGACAAGGAGCGCGGCACGGGCGGCAACCACGCGTTCTACCTGTCGGTGCCGCCGGCGGCGTTCCCCGTGGTGTGCCAGCAGCTCTCGAAGCACGGGCTGTCCCGTCCCGACGACGACGCGGACGGCGACGGCGTGCACGCCTGGCGCCGCGTGGTCATCGAGAAGCCGTTCGGGCACGACCTGGCCAGCGCCAAGGAGCTCGACGCCGTGGTGTCGGAGGTCTTCGACCCGGAGTCGGTGTTCCGCATCGACCACTACCTGGGCAAGGAGACGGTCCAGAACCTGCTGGCGCTGCGCTTCGCGAACACCATGTTCGAGCCCCTGTGGAACTCGAACTACGTGGACCACGTGCAGATCACCATGGCCGAGGACATCGGCATCGGTGGCCGCGCCGGGTACTACGACGGGATCGGCGCCGCGCGCGACGTCATCCAGAACCACCTGATCCAGCTCCTGGCGCTGGTGGCCATGGAGGAGCCCCGCAACTTCGACGCCGCCGAGCTGCGCGCCGAGAAGATCAAGGTGCTCTCGTCGGTGCGCCTGCCGCACGACCTCGGCAAGCACACCGCCCGCGGCCAGTACGAGGCCGGCTGGCAGGGCGGCGAGGAGGTGCCGGGCTTCCTGGAGGAGGACGGCATCGCGAAGGACTCCGCCACGGAGACCTTCGCCGCGATCCGGGTGGACGTCGACAACCGCCGCTGGGCGGGCGTCCCGTTCTACCTGCGGCACGGCAAGCGCCTGGGCCGCCGCGTCACCGAGGTGGCCGTGGTCTTCAAGAAGGCCCCGCACCTCCCGTTCGAGACGTCGCTGACGTCCGAGCTCGGCAACAACGCCCTGGTGATCCGCGTGCAGCCCGACGAGGGTGTGACCATGCGGTTCGGCGCCAAGGTGCCGGGCACGGCCATGCAGGTGCGCGACGTGACGATGGACTTCGGGTACGGGCACTCGTTCACCGAGTCCTCCCCCGAGGCCTACGAGCGGCTCATCCTCGACGTGCTGCTCGGCGACCCGCCGCTGTTCCCGACGCGTGAGGAGGTCGAGCTCTCCTGGAAGATCCTCGACCCGATCACGTCCTACTGGGCACGCAAGGGCCAGCCGGAGCCGTACGCGTCCGGCACCTGGGGTCCGCCGTCGGCCGACGCCATGATGGAGCGCGACGGCAGGACCTGGAGGCGACCGTGATCATCGACATGCCGGACACGACGACCAACGACGTCAACAAGCGCCTGGTGCGCCTGCGCGACGAGGGCGGTGCGGTGGCCCTGGGCCGCGTGCTCACCCTCGTGGTGCTGGCCGACGAGCGCGACGTCGAGGAGTCGGTCGAGGCCGCCAACGACGCGAGCCGTGAGCACCCGTGCCGGGTCATCGTGGTCGCCCCGGCGACGCGCGGTGCGGACGCCCGGCTCGACGCGCAGATCCGGGTGGGCGGTGACGCCGGCGCCTCCGAGGTGGTGGTGCTGCGCGCCTTCGGCCCGCTCCTGGAGCGGACCGACACGCTGGTGATGCCGCTCCTGCTGCCCGACGCGCCGATCGTGGCCTGGTGGCCCCGTGAGGCGCCCGCGGTGCCGTCGCAGGACCCGGTGGGCGCCATGGCGACCCGCCGGATCATCGACAGCACCACGGCCAAGGACCCGGAGGACATGCTCGGCAACCTCGCCGGGACGTACGCCCCCGGGGACACCGACCTCGCGTGGGCACGCGTCACCCTGTGGCGGGCGCTCATCGCGGCCGCCGTGGAGCAGCCGCCCTTCGAGCCCGTGCTGTCCGTGACGGTCGAGGGGCAGAAGCGGCACACGTCGCTCGACCTGCTCGCGGCCTGGCTCGGCGCCCGGCTGAACGTCCCGGCCGAGGTGGTGCGCACCGCCAGCGACGACGCGATCACGCGTGTGGTGCTGGAGCGCAAGAGCGGCCCCATCGTGCTCGACCGCCCGGACGGCCGCACCGTCACGATCACGCAGCCGGGCAAGCCCGCACGCCGGATCGCGCTGCCGATCCGTGCGCTCAACGAGGCCCTGATCGAGGAGCTGCGCCGGCTCGACCCGGACGAGGTCTTCGAGGAGGTCCTCACGCGGGGTCTGGGTCACGTCACCACCCGGACGGCGGCCTGATGACCGAGGCGTCCGGGGTGCGGCTCGTCGTGGTGCACCCCGACAAGGAGGTGCTCGCGCAGGCGACCGCCGCGCGCCTGCTGACGCGCGTCCTGGACGTGCAGTCGGTCCGCTCCCCCGTCCATGTCGTCCTCACGGGCGGCACGGTCGGCATCGCGTCGCTCGCGGCCCTGGCCGCGAGCCCGCTGGTGCCGGCGATCGACTGGTCGGGCGTGCACCTGTGGTGGGGCGACGAGCGGTTCCTGCCGGACGGCGACCCGGACCGCAACGAGACACAGGCCCGGGAGGCCCTGCTCGACGACCTGGTCGCCGAGCACGGGCTCCCCGAGGCCAACGTCCACCCGATGCCGGGGCCGACGTCGGTCGCCACGCCCGAGGAGGGCGCGGCGGCCTACGCGGCGCTGCTCGCCGAGCACGCGGCCGGCGAGGCGGGCGGCGTCCCGGCGTTCGACGTGCTGCTGCTCGGCATGGGCCCGGACGGGCACGTCGCGTCCCTGTTCCCCGGCCACGAGGGACTGACCGCCCAGGGCACGACGACGGGCGTGCACGGCTCGCCCAAGCCTCCGCCGGAGCGGGTCTCGCTGACGTTCGACGCGATCCGGTCCGCCCGCGAGGTGTGGGTCGTGGCGGCGGGCGCCGAGAAGGCGGACCGCGTGGCGGCGGCCCTGGCCGGCGACCCGGCCACGGAGGTGCCCGCCGCGGGCGCCGTCGGGCAGGCACGGACGCTGTGGCTGCTGGACCTGGAGTCCGCGGGCGCGAAGTAGAACCCTGGCGAAACAGAACTGGGCGGGGCACCTGATCAGGTGCCCCGCCCAGTTCTGTTTCGCCAGGGTTCTACTTCGCCGGCTTGAAAAAACTCTTAGCCTGCTACGCGGCCACCACGGCGGACCCGCAGTGCCTCCAGCGCCTCCTCCAGGAGGGCCGCGCCGTCCTCGTCGGACCTGCGTTCCTTCACATAGGCGAGGTGCGTCTTGTACGGCTCGTTCCGCACCGGAGCCGGCGGGTTCACCGGGTCCATCCCCGCGGGGAAGCCGCACCGTGGGCAGTCCCACTGCGTGGGCGCCTCGACGTCCTCGCCCACCGAGAAGCTCGGTGCCGTCTCGTGCCCGTTGGCACACCAGTAAGAAACTCGGATACGCGGGGCGGTGTCGCCCCGCTCCGTCTCCCCGAGGGGGCCGGCGCCTACCCGGCTCCCCCGAATCGCATGACCGCCTGATGCCACGTCTGTCGTCCCCTCTGTGTGTGGCCGTCAGCTGCTAGGCGCTTGGCGACCGGGTCAGCTGACCTTCTGGATGAGTCCGAGCAGGACGATCACCACGGCCCACACGAGGGCGAAGGCGATTGTGATGCGATTGAGGTTCCGCTCGGCCACGCCGGACGAACCGGCGCCCATCGAGATACCGCCACCGAACATGTCGGACAGACCGCCACCCTTGCCCTTGTGGAGCAGGATGAGCATGGTGAGAAAGCCACTGGTCAGGACCAGCAGGACTTCCAGGATGATGCGGAGCGCGTCCACGGTTCACGTCCTCGGTTGTAGATGTGCCAGGGCGATCCCCGGCGGCGGATTCGGTCAAGAATAAGCGAGACGTACCTCACATTGCGAACCCCCTGATCAGGCCTGGGAAAGCCCCGGAAAGGGAGTCGCACCTGGAACGTCACGCCCGTGTGAGGGTACCTCAGGCAGGTTGCGGGAAACGTTCGTCCCGCCCTACGTGTCAGACCCACAGGTCACCCGGGTGACCTGTGGGTCTGACACACGGACGGGCCCCGTTACGCGACGACGTGGGACTGGTAGCGGGCGATCTTCGCGAACTCCTCGGGGTCGAGGCTCGCACCGCCCACCAGTGCGCCGTCGACGTCGGGCTGCGCCATGATCTGCGCGACGTTGCCCGACTTCACGGAGCCGCCGTACAGGACGCGGACGCCGTCGGCGACACCCGCGTCGCACAGCTCGCCCAGCACCCGGCGGATCGCACCGCAGACCTCCTGCGCGTCCTCGGGGGTGGCGACCTCGCCGGTGCCGATGGCCCAGACGGGCTCGTAGGCGATGACGACCTTCGCGACCTGCTCGGCCGGCACGTCGGCCAGGGCGGCCTCGACCTGCGCGAGGGTGTAAGAGACCTGGTTGCCGGCCTTGCGGACCTCCAGGCCCTCACCGACGCACAGGATCGGGGTCAGGCCGTGCGCGAACGCGGCACGCACCTTGTCGTTCACGACGTCGTCGGACTCCGCGTGGTACTCGCGGCGCTCCGAGTGGCCGATCACCACGTAGGTGCAGCCCAGCTTCTTCAGCATCGTGCCGGAGATCTCGCCCGTGTAGGCGCCGGACTCGTGCTTGGAGATGTCCTGGGCGCCGTAGACGATCTCCAGCTTGTCGGCGTCGACGAGCGTCTGCACCGAGCGCAGGTCGGTGAACGGCGGGACGACCGCCACCTCGACCGCCGCGTAGTCGTGCTTGGCGTCCTTCAGGGTCCAGGAGAGCTTCTGGACCGTGCTGATCGCCTGCTGGTGATCCAGGTTCATCTTCCAGTTGCCCGCCATCAGCGGCGTGCGGGTGGTAGCCACGTGCTTCTTCTTTCTCTCAGAGGTACGTCAGGTCAGTCGGCGAGGACGGTCAGGCCGGGGAGCTCCTTGCCCTCCAGCAGCTCCAGGCTCGCGCCGCCACCGGTCGAGATGTGGCTGAACCCGGCCTCGTCGAAGCCCAGCACGCGCACCGCGGCCGCGGAGTCGCCGCCGCCCACGATGGAGAACCCGCTGGCGGCCGTCGCGTCGATGATGCCCTGCGCCACGGCCTTGGTGCCGTCCGCGAACGCCTCGAACTCGAACACGCCCATCGGACCGTTCCACGCGATGGTCCTCGCGTCGGCCAGCTTGCCGGCGAACAGCTTGCCCGACTCCGGGCCGATGTCCAGGCCCATGGTGCCGTCCGGGATCGCGTCGGCCGCGACCACCTGGTGCGGCGCGTCCGCGGCGAACGAGTCCGCCGCGACGATGTCCACCGGCAGCACGATCTCGACGCCGTTGGCCTCCGCCGTGGCGAGGTAGCCCTTGACGGTCTCGATCTGGTCGGCCTCCAGCAGGCTGTTGCCCACCGACTGGCCCTTGGCCGCCAGGAACGTGAAGACCATGCCGCCGCCGATGAGCAGGCGGTCCGCCTTGGTCAGCAGGTTCGCGATGACGCCCAGCTTGTCCGACACCTTGGAGCCACCGAGCACCACGGCGTACGGGCGCTCCGGGTCGCCGGTCGCCTTGGACAGCGACTCGACCTCGTTCAGCACCAGGTCACCGGCCGCGGCGGGCAGCACCTGCGCGACGTCGTACACCGAGGCCTGCTTGCGGTGCACCACGCCGAAGCCGTCCGAGACGAACGCGTCCGCGAGCTGCGCGAGCTCACCGGCGAGCTCGGCGCGCTCGGCGTCGACCTTCGAGGTCTCGCGCGCGTCGAACCGCACGTTCTCCAGGAGGGCGACCTGGCCGTCGGCCAGCGCCTCGACCGTGGCCTTCGCCGACTCGCCCACGAGGTCCTGCGCGAGCGCGACGTCCTGGCCCAGCAGCTCGCCCAGGCGGGCGGCGACGGGCGCCAGGGAGTACTGCGGGTCCGGCGTGCCCTTGGGGCGGCCCAGGTGGGCCAGGACGACGACGCGCGCACCGGCGTCGGTCAGCCGCGTCAGCGTCGGCAGGGCGGCACGGATGCGGCCGTCGTCGGTGATCTTCGTGCCGTCGAGCGGCACGTTGAAGTCGGAGCGGACCAGGACGCGCTTGCCGCGCAGGTCGCCGAGGGAGTCGATGGTCTTCATGAGCACTCCAGGTCGGGGACCGGCCGCCAGGAGGCCGGTCAGGGTTTCCGTCACATGACGACGTCCGCGTGCGCCGGCTGGCCGATGCGCACGCGGACGTCGGAGTTCACGCTGGTGAGAAAGCGGTCAGAGCTTCTCGCCGACGAACACGGTGAGCGAGACGAGGCTGTTCGAGTAGCCCCACTCGTTGTCGTACCAGGAGACGACCTTGACCTGGTTGCCGATCACCTTGGTGAGCTTCGAGTCGTAGATGCTCTGGTGCGGGTTGGTCACGATGTCCGAGGACACGATCTCGTCGTCCACGTACTCCAGGATGCCCTTGAGCGGGCCCTCGGCGGCGGCCTTGACCGCGGCGTTGACCTCCTCGACGGTGACGTCGCGGGGCGCCTCGAACGTGAGGTCCGTGGCCGAGCCGGTGATGACCGGCACGCGCAGCGCGTAGCCGTCCAGCTTGCCCTTGAGCTCCGGCAGCACCAGGGCGACGGCCTTGGCGGCACCCGTGGTGGTCGGCACGATGTTCTGCGCGGCGGCGCGGGCGCGGCGGAGGTCGCTGTGCGGGCCGTCCTGCAGGTTCTGGTCACCCGTGTAGGCGTGGATCGTGGTCATGAGGCCACGCTCGATGCCGATCGAGTCGTTCAGGGCCTTCGCCAGCGGGGCGAGGCAGTTCGTGGTGCACGACGCGTTCGAGATGATGTGGTGCGCCGCGGCGTCGTACTGCTCGTGGTTGACACCCATCACGAAGGTCGCGTCCTCGTTCTTGGCCGGGGCCGAGATGATGACCTTCTTGGCGCCGGCGTCGATGTGCGCCTTCGCCTTGGTGGCGTCCGTGAAGAAGCCCGTGGACTCGATGACGATGTCCGCACCCAGCTCGCCCCAGGGGAGGTCGGCGGGGTTGCGCTCGGCGAGCGCACGGATCTTCTTGCCGTCCACGATGATGTTGTCGTCGTCGAAGTCGACCGACTTGCCGAAGCGGCCGAGCGTCGTGTCGTACTTGAGCAGGTGCGCGAGCGTCTTGTTGTCGGTGAGGTCGTTCACGCCCACGACCTCGATGTCCGCACCCGACTCCACGAGAGCCCGGTAGAAGTTCCTGCCGATACGGCCGAAGCCGTTGATGCCGACGCGGATGGTCACAATGCCCTCCTCAGGGGCGCCGGCCGTCCCGGCGCACACGTTTCCTTGGATCTGACGCCACTGCCGTCGATGCCCGACAGTCAGTGCGTTGCCAGGGTGTTTCCGGGCGCCGCAACCCCGCGACGACCCGAAGGGGAAACGCGATGGTCACGGCGTCGTCACCTGACGATTTCGAGCCTATACCCGAACCGTGCCGAACCGTGACCCGAGCCGGACAGCCTGGAACTCCCGGTTCTGTCCTTTCCCACAAAACAGGTCACAGATCGAGCAGGTCCGCCGACAGCCCCGCCTCGGTGTCCGGGATACCCAGCTCCAGGGCGCGCTTGTCCGCCGTCGACAGCAGCCGGCGGATCCGACCCGCCACCGCGTCCTTGGACAGCTGCGGCTCGGCCAGCCGACCCAGCTCCTCCAGCGACGCCTGCTTGTGCGCCAGACGCAGCTCACCGGCCTGCCGCAGGTGCTCCGGCAGCTCGTCACCCAGGATCTCGAACGCCCGCTGCACACGCGCCCCCGCGGCCACCGCCGCCCGGGCGGACCGGCGCAGGTTCGCGTCGTCGAAGTTCGCCAGCCGGTTCGCCGTGCCGCGCACCTCGCGGCGCTCGCGGCGCTCCTCCCAGACCTTGAGCGTCTCGGGCGCGCCGATCCGCTCCAGCATCCGGCCGATGGAGTCGCCGTCGCGGATCACGACGCGGTCGATGCCGCGCACCTCGCGGGACTTGGCCGCCACGCCCAGGCGGCGGGCCGCGCCGACGAGCGCGAGCGCGGCCTCCGGACCGGGGCTGGTCACCTCGAGCGCCATGGACCGGCCGGGCTCGGTGAGCGAGCCGTGCGCCAGGAACGCGCCGCGCCACACGGCCTCGGCCTCCGGGACGCCGGCGGACACGACCTCGGGCGCCAGGCCGCGCACGGGGCGGCCGCGGGCGTCGAGCAGGCCGGTCTGGCGGGCGAGCGACTCGCCCTCGCGCACCACGCGCACCACGAAACGCGAGCTCTTCCGCAGGCCGCCGGCCTGCACCACGATGAGCTCGCTCGTGTGCCCGTAGAGGTCATGGATGGCGTGCCGCAGCCGGGTCGCCGCCGCCTCGGTGTCGAGCTCCGCCTCGATCACGACCCGCCCGGAGATGATGTGGAGCCCGCCCGAGAACCGCAGCGTCGCGGAGACCTCTGCCTTACGGCACGACGTCTTCGCCACCCGCACCCGCGCGAGCTCCTCCTTGACCTGTCCCGTGAGCGCCATGGCGTCATCCTGCCATGGTCATGTGCGCGGTAACCCGGTGGAATCGCGGAAACTCGGGCGAAATGTCCCGGCGTGTCGCCTCATCGGTCGATCCGCTTGCAGCGAATCGACCTCATCGCGGCGCCTTCTCCCCCGCGGTGACGGCGAACGGCAGGTGGTTGCCCGCCAGCGGCGCGGCGCCCGTGCCGAAGTCCGTGAAGGCGTGCGGCAGGTTCACCGCCCGGTTCAGGTCCAGGCGCAGCGTGCCCGACGGCGCCGCGGCCGGCTCGTCCAGCGCCGTCCCGCCGGTCGTCGTGACCTCGAGCGCCCGCCACGGGGCGACACCGTCGGCCTCGTCGCTGAACACGACGGTGGGCGACGCGAGGGTGCCGGTCAGGGCGAGCGTGGCCGACCGGCCGCCGTGCACGACGTCGACCTCGCCGAGCACCTCGACGTGGTGCACCAGTCCGGGACGGGCCGCCCCGACCGTGACCGGCTCGGGCTCGTCGTACCAGCGCACGGGCACGTCGAGCACCCAGGCGGGGTCGTAGTCGAACGCGGGGACGCCCGCGAAGGCGGCGCGCGTGGCGGCCTGCGGGTCGCGCAGCCGCACGCCGTACCGGCCGGTGCGGACGATCACCTCGACGGCGACCTCGAGCGTGCCGTCCGACCCGGCGGAGGCGGCGCGCCCCTCGGGCAGGAAGGTACCCACGACGCGGCCGCGCCCCTCGCCGACGCCGATCACCGTGGGGCCGTCGGGCTCGACGTCCTCACCCACCAGCACCGCGGCCTCCCCCGGGACGGGCTGCGTGCGCAGCACGCCGTCGGCGACCCACCACTCGCCGGGCAGGCCCGGAAGGCGCGACGGTGTCGCCGTGGGCCACAGCAGCGCCGTCGGGCTCAGCCAGCCGTGCGGCTCGCGCAGCTCACGCTCCCGGTCCGCACGCCAGGCGGCGTGCTCACGAACGGCCTCCTCGGCGACGTTCGTACCGGACGTGGCGGCCTGCAGAGCCTCGGTCATGTCATGTCCTCCCGGTCGGGGTGCCGGCGTACGCCGGCGAGGGCCCCTACCGCACAAGACGAACAGGAGGCCGCACTGGTTGTCCCGCACCGCGGGTGAATCCGCGGCGCGCGATGTCCGACCGACCCGATAGACATCAGATCGGTCGGAGATCCCGAGCACGAAATTACGTCGCTCCTCCAGGAGTGTCAACGAAGCACACCGCGCCCGCCACCGGCCAGTACGTCCGGCGCGGCCGACGCCGTGAAGCCGGCCGCGCGCCGTTCGTCGCGCGGGCCCCACAGGTCGGTGGTCACCTCCGCCCGGACCAGCGGGGCCACCTCGGCGGCGAACCGGCGCAGCACGTCCTCCTGCCGGGCCGGCTCCAGCAGGTGGTTCACGGACACGGACTGCAGCACGTGCCCGAACGAGCCGTGGTAGTCCAGGATCTTCTCGGCCACCCGCTCGGGCGAGCCCACCAGCGCGGGCCCGCGCTCGACGGCGTCCTGCAGCGTGCGGAAGCTGGTCACCTTGCCGACCGCGCCCGGCGCGTGCCTGCGCGCGTCCTGCTGGCGCACCTGGCCCTCGTAGACGGGCCGGTACTGCTCCACGGCCTCCTCGGTGGTGTCCGCCAGGAACAGCCCGCCCGAGCCGGCGCCGACGAACCCGTACGCCGGGTCGTGCCCCGCGGCCGCGTACCGCTCGCGGTACCGGTCGATGAGCACCGCGTAGTTCTCGCGGGGCTGCAGCGCGTTCGCGCTGACGATCGGGTCGCCGTGCTCGGCCGCCAGGTCAACGGCGAGCTGCGACGTCGCCGAGCCGTGCCAGATGCGGAACGGCCCCGCGAACGGCCGCGGCAGCGTGGTCGCGTGCTCCAGCCGATGCCGGTGCCTGCCCTCCCACGTGACGTCCTCGGTGGACAGCAGCAGCCGCAGCAGCTCGTAGTTCTCCCGCAGGTACTCGTACTGCTTGGCGAGGTCCAGGCCGAGCAGCGGGTACTGGAGGTCCTCGTTGCCCTTGCCGATGACGATCTCCAGCCGGCCGCGGCTGAGCTGGTCGACCGTCGAGAGGTCCTCGGCGAGCCGGATCGGGTCGTGCAGGGACAGGACCGTGACGCCCGTGGACAGCAGGATGCGGGAGGTGCGGGCAGCGATGGCGCCGAGCAGCACCGTCGGGGCCGAGGACAGCACCGGTCCCGCGTGCCGCTCCCCCACCGCGAAGGAGTCGAACCCGAGCTCCTCGGCGAGCACCGCGGTGTCCACGATCCGGTTCAGCCGGTCGGCGGGCGGCACCTCCCGGCCCGTCACGGGGTGCGGCGGGTTGAACCCGATGTCCAGGACCTGGAAGCGCATCAGGCAGCCGTGCTCTCGGCGGCCGCGGCCGCCCGGTCGCGCTCGGCCACTCCCTCCTGGACCAGCGGGATGACGTACCGGCCGAAGTCGATCGCGTCGTCCAGCAGGTCGTAGCCGCGGGCCGAGACGACCCGCACACCCAGGTCGTAGTACGCCAGCAGTGCCTCGGCCACCTGCTCGGGCGTGCCGACCAGCGCGTTGGAGTTCCCGGCGCCGCCGGTCGCCTTCGCGGTGGCGGTCCACAGCGCGGTGTCGAACCGCTCGCCCTGTGCGGCGATCTCCAGCAGTCGCCGGGAGCCCGCGTTCTCCGGCTTGTCGATGGGGTGCCGCCGGCTCAGCACGCCGCCCTGGGCGGCCTTGCGCGCCTCGATGCGGTCCAGCACGCGGTGCGCCTTCTCCCAGGCCAGCTCCTCGGTGGGCGCGATGATCGGCCGGAAGGCGGCGTGGATGCGCGGCGGCGTGGCCCGCCCCGCCGCCGCGGCCTCGGCGTGCACCCGGGCGATCTGCTCGGCGGTGCGGTCCAGCGGCTCGCCCCACACCGCGTAGATGTCGGCCTCGGCGGCGCCCACCGGGTAGGCGGCCTCGGACGAGCCGCCGAACGAGATGGTGGGCACGTGGCCCTCGACCGGCTTGATGTCCAGCACGAAGTCGTCGAGGTCGTAGAACTCGCCGTGGTGGTCGAACGGCTCGGCGCTGGTCCACGCCCGCTTCACGATCTGGATGTACTCGCGGGTGCGGGCGTACCGCTGGTCCTTGGTGAGGGTGTCGCCCTCGCGGCCCTGCTCGTGGTCGTTGCCGCCCGAGATGAAGTGCACGGACAGCCGCCCGCCCGAGAGCTGGTCCAGGGTCGCGAACGTCTTTGCCGCGTACGTCGGGTAGGAGACGTTCGGCCGGTGCGCCAGCAGCAGCTCGATGTCCGGCACGTGCGCCGCGACGTGCGCGGCGAGCGCCGCCGGCTCGGGGCCGGAGGAACCGTAGGCGAACAGGATGCGGGTCCAGCCGTTGTCCGCGTGGGCGCGGGCGAGGCGGACCAGGTACCCGGGGTCGAAGGGCTGGGTGGTGCGGGCGGTGGTCTCGGAGGCGTCGCTGGTCGCGGCGATGCCGAGGAACTCGACGGGCATGGGGGTTCTCCTTCGTTCGGTGGGGGTACGGCGTCAGACGCCGCTGGCCACGCGTCCGGTGTCGGGGGCGGCGGCCCGGTCGGCGCTACCCCAGGCGTGGGCCAGCAGCTCGAAGGAGCGGCGCGTCTCGGCGGGGTCGTGGGTGGCGGTGGTCACCAGCAGCTCGTCGGCGCCCGTGACGCGCACGAGCGTCTCCAGGCGTTCGACGACGGTCTCGGGGTCGCCCACGATCCGCGTGTCGACCCGGTCGGCCACGAGGGCGCGCTCGGCGTCGGGCCGGTCGGTCCAGGCGGTGGCGGCGGACGGCGACGGGTAGGCGATGGCGCCGCGCTCGCCGCGGCGGATGGACAGCACCCAGTCGGCGAACGGCTCGGCGAGCACGCGCGCGCGGTCCAGGGTCTGCGCCACGAGCACGTCGGCCGACACCATGACGTACGGCTGCTCCAGCACTCCGGGCCGGAACGCCTCCCGGTAGGCCGCGACGGTGTCCAGCACCGTGGCGGGGCTGACGTGGAAGTTGGCCGCGAGCGGCAGACCGAGCTCGCCCGCCACCCGCGCGCTCTCGCCCCTGCTGGACGCGAGGAGCCAGAGGTCGAACTGCGCCCCCTCGACCGGCGGGCTCGTGTACGCGCCACCGTTCCGGTCCCGGTAGGTGCCGCGTCGCACGTCGAGCACGAGCTCGACCTCCTCGCGGAAGTCGGCGGGCTTGCGCTGCACGCCGATCACCTCCTGCTGGGCGAGGATCCGCTCGCGCAGCGCGGGGTCGTTGAACCCGTTCGGCGGCGCGGGCGGCACGTAGAGGCCGTCCACGAGCCGCGGGACGGCGGGGGCGGGCGGCCGGGGCGGCGGGACGGCGTCGGCCACCTTCCCGCCGTCCGACGGCGCGCCACCGCCCGGGCGCGCCGACGGCGGCACCGTGAACGAACGGCCCAGTCCCAGGTCGACCCGCCCGGGGTGCAGGGCCGCGATGGTGCCGAACTGCTCGGCGGCGATCAGGGGCGACGTCGTGGACAGCAGCACCGCCCCGGAGCCGACGCGGATCCGCGAGGTGCGGGCCGCGACGGCGGCCGCGAGGACCGCTGGCGACGCCGAGGCGACGCCCGGCGCGAGGTGGTGCTCGGCGTACCAGACGCGCCGGTAGCCCAGGGTGTCGAGGTCGGTCGCGAGCGCCACGGACCGCTGGATCGCCTCGACGCCCGTGGAGCCGTCGGCGACGAGGGCGAGGTCCAGCACGGACAGGGGCACCCGGGTGGTGCGGTCGGTGGTCGGTTCGGTCATGCGGCTCACTCCTCGGTCTTGGGCAGGCCGGGCGGGTTGGTCTCGGCGCGGTCCACGGCCTCGACCTCGAGGCCCCAGCGCTCCAGCACCTGCTGGTAGGACCCGTCCTCGATGGCGTGGTTCAGGGCGGCGGTGATCGCCTCGGCGGCGCCTGCGCCCTTCTTGGTGGCGACGGCGATCTGGGCCGTGTCGGGCCAGCCGCCGTTCAGGGTGCCGACCACCTTGAAGTCCTGCGGGGAGACCCCGGCCTGGTAGGCGAGCACGGCGTTGGGCCCGACGTAGGCCTCGACGCGGCCCGACTGGAGGGCGAGCAGCACGTCGGAGAGCTGCTCGTAGTACTCGGGACCCTGGATGGGTTCCAGGCCGTCGGCCTGGTTGAGGCGGTCCCACTCGAGCAGGATCTTCTCCTGGTTGGTCCCGGAGCCGACGCCGACGACCTTGCCCGCGATGTCCTCGCGCTTCTCGATCGTCAGGTCGGAGTCGGCGGCCGTGAGCCAGCCGAGCTCGTCGACGCGGTAGCTGGAGAAGTCGATGGTCTCCTTGCGCTCCTCGGTCACGGTGATGTTGGAGATGACGGCGTCGACGTCGCCCGACTGGAGGGCGAGCGGCCAGTCGGCCCAGGCCTTCACCTCGAGCTGCACGTCCTTGCCGAGGGCGTCGGCGACGAGCTGCGCGATGTCGGTCTCGTGGCCGATCGGCGTCTTGTCGTCGTCGGCGAGGAAGACCAGGGGCGGGGAGCCGCTGGCGCTGACGGCGACGGTGATCTCGTCCTTGCCGGCCCACTCGTCGGGCAGCAGCGCGACAGCCTCGGCGGACTCGGTGGTGCGGACCCGGTCCTGGTCGGGGCTGGTGCTGACCTGCAGGCCGGCCGACTCGGGCGCGTTCCCGGCGAGGCCGGCGGCCTCCTCGGTGTCGGGGCGCTCGGTGCTGGCGGCCGAGCAGGCGGCGGTGAGGGCGAGCAGCGGTACGGCGGCCAGGGCGAGCAGGCGGGTGCGGACGGCTCGTCGGGAGACGGTCACGGTGGTTCCTCTCGGGGAAGCTTTCGGGGCGGGGGTCGGGATCGGGCGCGGGGTCACAGGACCTTCTCCAGGAAGGCCCTGGTCCGGTCGCTGGTGGGGTGGTCGAGCACGTCGGCGGGCGGTCCCTGCTCGACCACGACGCCGTCGTCCATGAAGACGACGGCGTCCGCGATCTCGCGGGCGAAGCCCACCTCGTGGGTGACGACGACGAGCGTGGTGCCGGTGCCGGCGAGCTCCTTGATCACGCCGAGCACCTCGCCGACGAGCTCGGGGTCCAGGGCCGACGTCGGCTCGTCGAAGAGCACGACCGCGGGCCGCAGGGCCAGGGCGCGGGCGATGGCCACCCGCTGCTGCTGGCCGCCGGAGAGCTGCCGGGGCCGGGCGTCGGCCCGGTCGGCGAGCCCGACGCGGGCCAGCAGCTCGCGCGCCTCCGCCTCGGCCTCGGCGCGCGGCCGGCCCTGGGCGTGGATCGGCGCCTCGACGACGTTCTCCAGCACCGTGAGGTGCGGGAACAGGTTGAAGTTCTGGAACACGAACCCGATCCGGGTGCGCCGGCGCAGGATCTCGCGCTCGGTGAGCTCCCGGAGGGTGTTGCCGTGCCGGGCGTACCCGATGAGCTCGCCGTCCAGGGACACGAACCCGCGGTCCACCTTCTCCAGGTGGTTGATGGCGCGCAGCAGGGTCGACTTGCCCGACCCGGACGGGCCGATGATTGCGGCGACCTCGCCCGGCCGGACGGTCAGGTCCACGCCGCGCAGGGCCTCCAGCAGGCCGTACGACTTGTGCACGCCCCGGATCTCCAGCAGCCCGCCGGTCATGCGGCACCTTCCTTCGGTCCGCGCGGCGCGACCCGGCGCCCCACCCGGACGCGCGCCGCGAAGGCGGGCGGGACACCGTCGGGCACGGGGGCGCCGGTCAGGCGCGACCAGCCGACCTGGACCTCCCACCGCACCCGCTGGACGGGCGTGGGCGGCAGGGTGCGCAGGGCGCCCTTGGCGTAGTGCCGCTCCACGTAGTACTGGACGACCGTGATGAGCGTGGTCAGGGCGAGGTACCAGATCGCGGCGACGATGAGCAGCGGCACCACGCGGCCGTTGCGGCCGTAGATGACGCTCACGATGTAGAACAGCTCGCCGTACGCGAGCACGTACACGATCGAGGTGCCCTTGAGCAGGCCGATCACCTCGTTCACCGCGGTGGGCACGATGGACCGCATCGCCTGCGGCAGGATGATCCGCCGCACCTGGCGGTGGCGCGGGATGCCCAGGGACGCCGCGGCCTCGTGCTGGCCCTGGTCGACGCCGAGGATGCCGGCCCGCACGATCTCCGCGCTGTAGGCGGCCTGCGACAGCCCGAGGCCCAGGATCGCGGCCCAGAACTTGTCGATCAGGTCGAGCGTGTCGAAGAACAGGAACTCCGGCCCGAACGGGATGCCGAGGCTCAGCACCGGGTAGAGATAGGCCAGGTTGTACCAGAGCAGGAGCTGCAGCAGCAGCGGCACCGACCGGAACACCCACGTGTAGGCCCACGAGACGGCCTGCAGCAGCGGCGAGCGCGACAGCCGCATCAGGGCCAGCACCGTGCCGAGCGCGAAGCCCACGACCGACGCCGTCACCGTGAGCCGGATCGTGGCCCACGCCCCCTCCAGGATCGACGGCCACGTGAGGTAGCGGGCCACGACGTCCCACTCCCAGCGGTCGTTGGTGACCAGGGAGGAGATCACCATGGCCAGCAGCACGCCGACCACGGCGGTCGCGACCCAGCGGCCCGGGTGCCGGGCCGCGACCACGCGCAGGTCCTCGTCGGCCGGGCCCGCCTGCGCCGGCCCGTCCCCGCCCGGCGGCAGGCCGGGCGGCGGGTACAGGAGGCGGGACTCGCCCTCGGCCAGGTCGGCGGTCATGGTGTGGTCAGCCATTTCTCGAAGGGGAGCGGGCTGAACGGCTGCTCGCCTGCCGGGTCGGCCGGCTCGCCCGCGGCGGCCGCCGTGAGCGGCGTGTAGCCCGTGGCGCGGTAGAGCCCCGCCGCCTCCGGCTGCCGCGGGCCCGTGGTCAGGTAGAGCCGCGGGTAGCCCAGGTCGCGGGCCCGCGCCTCCAGCTCGGCCAGCACGCGCCGGGCCAGGCCGCGGCGCCGGTGGGCGTCGTGGGTCCAGATGCGCTTCAGCTCGGCCGTGGGGACGGCCGGGACGCCGTCCGCGTCCCGGGCGTCGGCGCGCGCCAGGCGCGCGGGCTGCCCCAGCTCGGGCTCCAGCCGACGGCGGAACGCGCCACCCGCGACCGGCTCGCCGCGTTCCAGGAGCAGCACGAGGGCGCCCACGGGCGGGGCGAACTCCTCGGCCGCGTAGTGCGCCATCTCGGCCCGGTGCTGCTCCTCGGTCAGCAGGTCGTGGTAGCGGGCGCGGTACTCGACCGACAGACCCGCCAGCAGCGGTTCGACCAGCGGGTCAGACAGGCGCACGTCGCGGACCTCCAGCCCGCTCGGTGCGTCCGGGGCGGTGGACGACGCCGGGTGCGGCCCAGCGGAGAGGGCGGTCATCGGGGTGCCTTCTCTCCGGCGGTGACCGCGAACGGCAGGTGGTTGCCCGCCAGCGGGGCGGGGCACGTGCCGAAAGGCGTGAACGCGTACGGCAGGTTCACCGCCCGGTTCAGGTCCAGGCGCAGGGTGCCGGGGGCCGGGACGCCGGCGTCGTCCGCCGGCGTCCCTGGCACCAGCACGGGGACCGGGATCCGCAGGACCCGCCACGGCGCGACCTCGTCGGACTCGTCGGTGAACAGCAGGGCCGGCTCGGTGCTGCTGCCCGTCAGCGCCAGCGTCGTCACGGTGCCGGCGTGGGCGACGTCCACCTCGCCGAACACCTCGACGTGGTGCACCAGGCGGGGCTGCGCCGCGCCCACGGTCACCGCGTCGGGCTCGTCGTACCAGCGCACGGGCACGTCCAGCACCCAGGCCGGGTCGTGGTCGAACGCGGGGACGCCGTCGAACCTCGTGCGGGTGGCCGCCTCCGGGTCCCGCGGCCGCACCCCGTACCGGCCGGTGCGCAGCACCACCTCGACCGCCACCTCCCGCTCGGCGCCCGCCGCCCGGCCCTGCGGCAGGAACGTGCCCAGGATCCGGCTGCGGCCCTCGCCCACGACGATCGACGTCGGCCCGTCGGGCTCGACGCGCTCCCCCACCAGCGTGGCCGTGTCGCCGGACGCCGGGCGGGTGAACAGCGTCCGGTCGTCGACCCACCACTCCCCCGGCAGCCCCGGCAGGCGCGACGGCGTGGCCGTGGGCCACAGCAGCGCCGCCGGGCTCAGCCAGCCGTGGGGCGTGCGCAGCTCGCGCTCGCGGGCGGCCCGCCACGCCGCGTGCTCGCGAGCGGCGGCGTCGGCGTCGGGCGGGCTCAGTACCTCGGTCATGTCAGGTCCTTCCGGTCGGGGTGCTGTGCGGCGGTGCGGGCACCGGGGATCGCCGCGATCAGCTCGGCGGTGTACGGGTGGGCGGGGTGGTCGAACACGCGGCCGACGGGTCCGGTCTCCACGAGCCGCCCGCCGCTCAGGACGCCGACGTGATCGGCGACCTGCCGCACCACCCCCAGGTCGTGCGAGATGAACAGGTAGGTCAGGCCCCGCTCCGCGCGCAGCCGCGCCAGCAGCTCCAGCACGCGGGCCTGCACGGAGACGTCGAGCGCGGAGGTGGGCTCGTCCAGCACGAGCAGCTCCGGGTCGAGCGCCAGCGCCCGCGCGATGGCCACCCGCTGGCGCTGCCCGCCCGACAGCTCGGCCGGCCGGCGTCGGGCCAGGTCCGGCGAGAGGTGCACCTGCCGCAGGAGCTGCGCCACCCGCTCCCGCCGCTCGGCGCGGTCCCCGACGCGGTGGGCCCGCAGCGGCTCCTCCACGACGGCGGCGACCGTGAAGCGGGGGTCCAGCGACGAGTACGGGTCCTGGTGCACGAGCTGGGTGCGACGGCGGGTCGCCCGGTCGGCGCCGACGGGCGCGCCGTCCAGCTCGACCGCGCCGCCGTCGGGCCGCTCCAGGCCGAGCACCAGGCGCGCGGTGGTCGACTTGCCCGACCCCGACTCCCCCACCAACGCGAACGCGGAGCCGCGCGGGACGGCGAAGGAGACGTCGTCGACGGCGCGCAGCCGCTCGCGGCGACCGAGGCGGAACTCCTTGACGAGCCCACGGACCTCCAGCAGGGCGGGCCGGGGCTCGGGGTCCGGGCCGGTGGGTGTGGCGGTGGTGGCGACGGCGGCTGCGCTTGGCACATTATTTCTGCCGGGCACCGCCGCGACGAGCTCCCGCGTGTACGGGTGCTCGGGCGCGCCCAGCACCCGGGCGGCGGGCCCCTCCTCGACCACCACGCCGTCCTTGAGCACGACCACGCGGTCGGCCCGGTCGGCGGCGACGGCAAGATCGTGCGTGATGAGCAGCACCGCGGTGCCCGCCCGGCCGGTGAGGTCGGCGAGCAGGTCGAGCACCCGCCGCTGCACCGTCACGTCCAGGGCGGAGGTCGGCTCGTCCGCGATGACCAGCTCCGGCTCGCACGCCATGGCGATGCCGACGAGCACCCGCTGCCGCATGCCGCCGGAGAGCTGGTGCGGGTACTGCCGGGCCCGCTCCCGCGGCCGGTCCAGCCCCACCTCACCGAGGATCTCGACGGCCCGCTCGCGGGCGGCCCGGCGCGGCGTCCCGTGCACCACGAGCGCCTCGGCGACCTGCTCCCCCACCCGGACCACGGGGTCGAGCGCGGTACCCGGGTCCTGCGGCACGAACCCGACGCGCACGCCGCGCACCCGCCGCCACGCGTCGGGGAGCAGGCCGGTCAGCGGCGTGGACCGCGGCCCGGCGCCGAGCGTCACCTCCCCCGCGGTGACCCGGCCGCCGTCGGGCAGCAGGCCGATCAGGGCGTGCGCCGTGGTGGACTTGCCGCTCCCTGACTCCCCGACCAGCGCGACCACCTCGCCCGGCCGCACGTCCAGGTCCACGCCGTGCACCACCTCGGCCTCGCCGTAGGCGACGCGCAGGCCACGTACGCGCAGCGGGCCGCCC
The DNA here is from genome assembly GCF_044746965.1 of Promicromonospora sp. NPDC090134. Classification (NCBI taxonomy): domain Bacteria; kingdom Bacillati; phylum Actinomycetota; class Actinomycetes; order Micrococcales; family Promicromonosporaceae; genus Promicromonospora; species Promicromonospora sp. NPDC090134. The sequence continues at coordinate 547,863 of NZ_JBIVCZ010000003.1, forward strand.
GACGGCGCGGCGTCGCCCGCGGCGGTCGCCGGAGTGGGGGTGCCCGTGCCGGGCCGCGTCGTCAGCGTCATCGGTCCGTCCTCGTCTCGCGGGTGAGCGCCCGGCCGAGCACGCCGACGGCGAGCACGAACAGGGCGATGACCAGGCCCGGCAGCGTCGAGTACCACCAGGCGACGGCCAGGTAGTCGCGCCCCTCGGCCACCAGGGAGCCCCACTCGGGCGTGGGCGGCGTGGCGCCGTACCCGAGGAAGCTCAGGGCGGAGACCGCCAGGATCACCGCGCCGAGCTCGACCGCCGCGAGCGCCAGCACGGGGCCGGCCGCGTTGGGCAGCACGTGCCGCAGCAGGACGGCGCCCCGGCCGGCGCCGGCCAGTCGCGCGGCCTCGACGTAGGTGGCGTGCCGCACGCGCAGCACCTGGCTGCGCATGACGCGGGCGAACGTGGCCACGGAGGCGACGCCCACCGCGATCGCTACCTTGACGGTGCCGAAGCCGAGCGCCGTCACGACGGCGAGCGACAGCAGGAGGCCAGGGATGGCGAGCAGCACGTCGGTGGCGCGCATGAGCGCGTCGTCGACCGGGCCGCCGAGGAACCCGGCGAGCAGCCCGACGCCGGACCCGGCCACCAGGGCGACGCCGATCGCGAGCAGCGCCGCCCGCACGGACAGGCTGGTGCCGTGCACGGTGCGGGAGAACAGGTCGCGGCCGAGGTGGTCGGTGCCGAACCAGTGGGCGGCGCCGGGCGCCTGGAGCTTGTCGGCGGGGACGCCGGTGATCGGGTCCTGGCCCGTGAACAGGCCGGGGACGAGCGCCCAGGCCAGGACGAGGGCCACGATCGCGAGCGCCAGCAGGGCGTGGGGCCGGGTCATCGCGCACCTCCCCCGGTGCGGCCGTGGGCGCCGGCGAGCGCCCGCGGGTCGAGCAGGGGGTGGACGAGGTCGACCAGGAGGCTGGTCAGGACGAACACCGCGGCGGCGACGACCACGAGCCCCTGGACCACGGGGATGTCCTGGGTGGTCACGGCGGTCTCGACGAGCCGGCCGAAGCCCTGGCGGGAGAAGACCGTCTCGACCACGACCGTGCCGCCGAGGAGGTTGCCCACGAGCACGCCGAGCACGGTGACGGTCGGCAGGGACCCGTTGCGCACGACGTGCGCGCCGAGCACCCGGGCCCGCCCGGAACCCTTGGCGAACGCGGTCTCGACGTAGGGCGCGCGCCGGGCCTCGCGCAGGCCCTGGGAGAGCACCTGCGCGACGACGGCGGCGAGCCCGGTCGCGAGCGTGACCGCGGGCAGCACCAGGGAGGCGAACCCCTCGTTGCCGACCGCCGGGAAGACGAACCAGGTGAACGAGAACAGGTGGAGCAGCACGAGGCCGACCCAGAACCCGGGCACCGCGACGCCGAGCGGCGGCAGGGCGAGCAGCAGGTCACGCAGCCACGCGGCCCGGGTCCAGGACGCGAGCAGGGCGATCCCCACCCCGGCGACCAGGGCGAGCGCGAGCGCGAGGCCGGCGAGCTTGGCCGTCTCGGGGAACGCGTCCGCGATGAGGCCGGTCACGGGGGCGCCGCTGCTGATGGACGTGCCGAGGTCGCCCGTCAGCGTGCGGCCGAGCAGCGTCACGTACTGCTGGAGCGGGCCCTGGTCGAACCCGTAGCGCTCGCGCAGCTCGGCGACCCGCGCCGGGTCCACGCGCTCACCCCCGGCGCCCTGGTCGAGCATGATCGCGACCGGGTCGCTGGGCAGCAGGTACAGGATCAGGTAGGAGACGGTGAACGCCGCCCACAGGACCGCGACGGCGCCGGCGAGGCGGCGCAGCACGTAGGCGGGCATCACTCCTGCTCGATCCAGGCGTCGTGGAACAGCAGCCGGGACGAGGCGTCGAAGGTGACGCCGTGCACGTCGCCGCGCACCCCGATCGACTGGGACAGCTCGAACAGCGGCACGGCGAGGCCCTCGTCGAGGATCGCCTCCTGCGCCTCGGCGGCGATCGCGTCGCGGGCGGCCGGGTCGGCCTCGCCGAGCTGCTCGTCGAGGAGCGGGTCCACGACGTCGTCGGGCTCGCGCAGGCTGAGGTTGCGCTGCGCCGTGGAGAACTGGGTGCGCAGGATGTCGGCGTCGGCCCGGGTGACGTTGTAGTAGTAGAAGTCGTAGTCGCCGGAGTCCTGGGCGACGGTCTGCTCGGGGGCCGTGAGCTGGCGGAGCGTGAGGTCCACGCCGACGGCGCGCAGCTGCTGGGCCACCAGCTCCAGCACCGGCCCGCTGCCGGTGAACACCGGGGTGTAGGTCACCTCGATCTCCAGCGGCGCACCGTCCTTGACGCGGATGCCGTCCGGGCCGAGGGCCCACCCGGCGTCGTCAAGGATGCGGCCTGCCTCCTCGGGGTCGAAGGCGAGCCGGTCGGACAGGTCGGCGTAGCCGGGCGTGGTGGACGCGAGGATGCCCGTGGCCGGCTCGAACGCGTCGGACAGCACCGTGTCGACCAGCTCCTGGCGGTCGATCGCCAGCAGGAGGGCGCGCCGCACCTCGACGTCGTCCAGGGGCGCGCGGGTCAGGTTGGGCTGCAGCACGAACGGCACACCCGGGTTGGCGCGGGTCAGCACCGCGCCGCCCGAGCCCTCGACCTGCGGCACGTCCTGCGGCAGCACGTCGCCCACGGCGTCGAACTGGTCGGACGCGAGCCCGCCGGCCCGCACCCCGGACTCCGGGACCACCGAGAACTCGATGCGCTCCAGGTAGGCGTCGCCGTCGTGCTCGGCCGACGCGGGGGCCCAGTCGTAGCCCTCGCGGCGCGTGACGACGGCGCCCTGGTCCTGGGTGTAGCTCTCCAGGACGAACGGCCCCGAGCCGACGACGTCGCCCTGGAGCCGCTCGGCCGGGTCCACCTCCGCCGTCTCCGCGGCCAGGATCGCGAGTGACACCGTCGAGGTGGCCTGCAGGAACTGCGCGTTGGGCGCGTCGAAGACGACGGTCGCGGTGTGCTCGTCGGGCACCTCGGTCTGCTCGTAGCCCGCGAGGTAGCTCGCCGCGAGCGGTGCGCTCGCCCCGAGGTCGCCCGCGACGGCGTCGAAGCTGGCCCGGACGTCGGCGGAGTCCAGCGCGCTGCCGTCGGAGAACGTCACGCCGTCGCGCAGGTGGAACGTGAAGCGGGTCAGGTCGTCGCTGACGTCCCAGCTCTCCGCGAGCCACGGCTGGATCTCACCGGTCTCGGGGTCCTGGTCGGTGAGCGAGTCGGCGAGCTGCCGCGCCACGTAGATGCTGACGTTCGAGCCGACCTGCTGCGGGTCCACGCCCTGCGGCGCGGCCCCGAGCGCGAACCGGAGCGTGCCGCCCGGCGTCGGCTCGGCGGGGGCGCTGCCCGCGGCGGTGTCGGGTCCGGCGCAGCCCGTCAGGGCGAGCGCGGCGGCCAGGGCCGTGGCGACGGCGGCGACTGCCGTGGGCGGTGTGCGGCGGGGGTGGTTCGGGACCATGGGGGTTCCTCTCGGGGCACGGCGAGGCGGACCTGCGCGAGGGTGCACGAAGGTCCGTCACCGGAGGTGACGCGGGGGGCGAGGTGTGGGGGCGGAGGCGCGGGACGTCGGCCCGGGCGGGTACGACGAGGAACGGGTACGACGGGGCAGGGCCGCGACGGGGCCGTTCAGCGGGGGCGCCGCGAGGCGCTACCCGGGGTGTTGCGCGGTGCTACCGGGAGTGTTGCGCGGTGCTACCGGGGGCCGTCAGCGGCCGGCGGACAACACTCCTGGGCACGACACATGGGGCGGGCGTGCGCGGACCGCACCGTGCCGTACATCGCTCGTGCCATGTCGGTCTCCCTCCGGTTCGAATTCCCTATCAGACTGATAGGGATTCGGTATGCGGGGAAGTTACGGCCGCCCACGGGGCATGTCAACGGTGTCCACGAAGGGTCTCGCATCGCGGACGGGGCCGGCTCGCCGTTCTGCCCACCGACGTCCGGCCCCGCATCGAACCGCAGGTCAGACGTCGCCGTAGACGCCCTCGAACACGTCCCGGTACGCGGCGGCCAGGCGCAGCCCGTCGTGCCGGGCGGTGTCGTCGCCGCGGCGCACCTGCCGCATGATCACGCGCGCGCCCATCGACGCGGCTGCGGCCTCCAGGGCCGCGACGTCCTCGACGGCGGACGGGTCGGCGAGCACCGCGTCGATCCGCAGGCCGGGCGCGTGCTTGTGCAGGGCCTCCAGGTGGTCGACGGCGGTCAGGCCGGCCGTCTCGCCGTTCTCCGCGGACAGGTTGAGCGTGACGCACCGGCGCGCCTTGGTGACGTGCAGGGCGTCCGCGAGGGCGGGCACCAGCAGGTGGACCAGCACGGAGGAGTACCAGGACCCGGGGCCGAGGACCACCCAGTCGGCGTCGAGCACCGCCTGGACGGCCTCCGGGGACGCCGGCGGGTCCGCGGGCAGCAGCCGCAGCTGCTCGATCCGACCCTCCGTCACGGCGACCCGGCTCTGCCCGATCACGGTCTCCAGGGGCGCCTCCGGCTCGCCGCGCGCCGCGGTGTGCCGCACGTCGGCCTCGACCACGAGCGGCACCGACGCCATCGGCAGCACGCGCCCGCGGGCGCCGAGCAGGCGGCCCACCCAGTCCAGCCCCTCGACCGGGTCCCCGAGCAGCTCCCACAGCGCCACGATGAGCAGGTTGCCCATGGCGTGGTTGTCCAGCTCGCCCGACGACGAGAACCGGTGCTGCAGCATGGCGCTCCAGGTCCGGCCCCACTCCGAGTCGTCGCACAGGGCCGCGAGCGCCATCCGCAGGTCGCCGGGAGGCAGCACGTCGAGCTCCTCGCGGAGCCGGCCGGACGAGCCGCCGTCGTCGGCCACCGTCACGACGGCCGTGAGGCGGTCGGACATGAGGCGCAGCGCGGACAGGCTGGCGGACAGGCCGTGGCCGCCGCCGAGGGCGACGACCGACGGGTTCTTGCTCCACTCCGGGGCGGGGACGTCGGGCACCCCCGGCGCGTGCGGGATCATTCGCGGCCCAGATCGCGCGCCGAGACGGAGACGAGCTGCCCGCGGGCGCGCAGCCGCTCGGCGATGGCGTCGGACATGGCGACGGACCGGTGCTTTCCGCCCGTGCATCCCACGGCGATGGTCACGTAACGCTTCTCCTCGTTGAGATAGCCGGCGAGCACCGGTGCCAGCGCCTCGACGTACCGGTCCGCGAACTCGACGGCGCCCGGGCGGGCGAGCACGTAGTCGCGTACCGGCTGGTCACGCCCGGTCAGGTGCCGCAGCTCGGTGATCCAGTACGGGTTGGCCAGGAACCGTACGTCCACCACGTGGTCCGCGTCCAGAGGGATGCCGTACTTGAACCCGAACGAGATCACGTTGATGCGCAGCTGCTCGGTCGCGTCGTGCGCGAGCCAGGCCCGGATCTCCCGCGCGAGGTCGTGCACGGACAGGTCGGAGGTGTCGATCCGCAGGTCGGCGCGCTCGGCCAGGGTCGCCACGACGGAGCGCTCCTCGGCGATGCCGTCGAGGATCCGGCCGTCGCCCTGCAGCGGGTGCGGGCGGCGCACCTGCTCGAAGCGGCGCACCAGCACCTCGTCGCTCGCGTCCAGGAACAGGATGCGGTAGGCCACCTTGGCCTCCGTCATGTGCACGAGCACCTTGTCCAGCTCCGAGAAGAACTGGCGGCCGCGCACGTCCACGACGACGGCTACGCGCTCGATGCTGGACCCCTTGGCCATGAGGTCGACCAGGGGTACGAGCATCATGGGCGGCAGGTTGTCGACCACGTACCAGTCGAGGTCCTCCAGCACGGCGGCGGCCCGGGACCGGCCGGCGCCGGACATCCCGGTGATCACCAGGACCTGCGGGTCGCTGCGCTCGGGGGTGTGCGTGGCGGCCTCGACCGCGGCGATTCCCTCGGGGGCCGTGGTGGGGGACGGCTCGGTGTTGCTCATGGCACCTAGCATGCCAGCGTCAGGCCTTCAACGCGGCAATGTCTGCAGGGCCACGACCACAGCCTTCGCCGTCGTGGCGCCCATGCCCCGCACGCTGGCGATCTCCTCGACGCTCGCCGCCTTGAGGCGCTTGAGCGACCCGAAGTGGGTGAGCAGCACCTTCTTGCGGGCCGGCCCGAGCCCCGGGACGTCGTCGAGCACGGAGGCGGTCATGCCCTTGCTGCGCCGGCGGCGGTGCTGCGTGATCGCGAACCGGTGCGCCTCGTCGCGGACGCGCTGCAGCAGGTACAGGCCCTCGCTGGAGCGCTGCAGGATGACCGGGTACTCCTCGCCGGGCAGCCACACCTCCTCCAGTCGCTTGGCCAGCCCGCACAGCGCGACGTCGGTGATGCCGAGCTCGTCCATCGCCTTCTTGGCGGCGGCGACCTGGGGCGGCCCGCCGTCGACCACCACGAGGCTCGGCGGGTAGGCGAACCGGGTCTTCTCCTCCGGGGCGTCGGCGGCGACCTCGCCGCCGGGCAGCGCCCCGGGCAGGGCGCCGGCGGGGTCGTCGCCCTCGGGGTCCTCGCCCGCGGAGATCTCGACGTCGTTGGCCTTGAGCCGGTCGGTCAGGTACCGCTTGAAGCGGCGCGTGATGACCTCGTGCATGGCCTGCGTGTCGTCGCGGGCGCCGTCGCCGTCCGACCCGCGGATGCTGAACGAGCGGTACTCGCTCTTGCGGGGCAGACCGTCCTCGAACACCACCATGGACGCGGACTGGTAGGTGCCCTGGGTGTGCGAGATGTCGTAGCACTCGATGCGCAGGGGTGCCGACTCCAGGTCGAGCGCCTCCTGGATCTCGCGCAGCGCCTGGCTGCGGGTCGTGAGGTCGCCCGCGCGGCGGGTGCGGTGCAGCATCAGTGCGTGCTCGGCGTTCTTGCGGACGGTCTCCGCGAGCTCCTTCTTGTCGCCGCGCTGCGGCACGCGCACGTCCACGCGGGAGCCACGCAGGCCCGTGAGCCAGGCACCCACCTGGTCCAGGTCGGGGGGCAGCACCGGCACGAGCACCTCGCGGGGCACGGCGTCGCGGGCCTCGGGGCCGCTCAGCTCCTGGTCGGAGCCGTACACCTGCTGCAGCAGGTGCTCCACGAGCTCGCCGTCGCTGATGTCCTCGACCTTCTCGACCACCCAGCCGCGCTGGCCGCGGATACGGCCGCCGCGCACGTGGAAGACCTGGACTGCGGCCTCCAGCTCGTCGCCCACCAGCGCGAACACGTCGGCGTCCGTGGCGTCGCCCAGCACCACCGCGTTCTTCTCGGTGGCGCGGCGCAGCGCCTCGATGTCGTCGCGCAGGCGGGCGGCCTGCTCGTACTCCATCTCGGCGGCCGCCTCCTGCATGCGCTTGGTCAGCCGGCGCTCGAACTTGGCGGTGTCGCCCGCCATGAAGTCGCAGAAGTCCAGGACCAGCGCGCGGTGGTCGTCCACGCTGATGCGGCCCACGCACGGCGCCGAGCACTTGTCGATGTACCCGAGCAGGCACGGGCGGCCGGACTGGCCCGCGCGCTTGTAGACGCCGGCCGAGCAGGTGCGGATCGGGAACACCCGCAGCAGCAGGTCGAGGGTCTCCCGGATGGCCCAGGCGTGCCCGTACGGCCCGAAGTACCGGGTGCCCTTGCGCTTGGCCCCGCGCATGACCTGGGCGCGCGGCACCTCCTCGCCCAGGGTCACCGCGAGGTACGGGTACGACTTGTCGTCGCGGTACTTCACGTTGAACCGCGGGTCGTACTGCTGGATCCAGGTGAACTCCAGGGCGAGCGCCTCGACCTCGGTGCCCACCACCGTCCACTCGACCGACGCCGCGGTGGTCACCATCCGCTGCGTGCGCTCGTGCAGGTGCGCCACGTCCTGGAAGTAGTTCGCCAGGCGCTGGCGCAGGTTCTTCGCCTTGCCCACGTAGATGACCCGGCCGTGCTCGTCGCGGAACCGGTAGACACCGGGCGACGTCGGGATCTCTCCCGCCTTGGGTCGATAGGTTGCTGGATCCGCCATGGCACCAACCTAAGCGGTGCCACTGACAACGGGGGACGGCGACCCGAGGTCAGGCGGGGACGGCGAGCGGCACCGGCGCGACGAGCACCGGGAAGTTGACCGAGCGCGCGATGAAGCACATCGCGTGCGCCTTGTGGTGCAGGGCGGCCACGTGATCGTCCGTGGCGAGCTCGCCCGCGTCCGCCACCACCCGCGGGTGCAACGTCACGTCCGTGAACGCGCCCTCACCCCGCGACTCGACGCGCATGGTGCCCGTCGCCGCGTCCGAGTACTCCCGCACGACCAGCCCCGACTCGGCCGCCAGGTGCAGGAACCAGAGCATGTGGCACTGGCTCAGGCTGACGACGAACAGCTCCTCGGGGTTGTACCGGCCCGGGTCGCCCCGGAACGCCGGGTCCGCCGAACCCAGGAGGGGCGGCTTGTGGGCCAGGTCGATCTCGTGGTCGCGCGAGTACGCGGTGTACGACGACGTACCCGTGTCCCCCGCGCCCGTCCACCGCACCGTCACGGCGTAGTCATGCGTGGCTCCGCTCATGCTGCTCACCCTAGCGGGGCGGGGTGACGAGGGCCACGCCTCGTGGGCCGCCGGACAGGCCGGTCAGGTGCCCGGGACCTGGCGGACCGTGACCGCGCTCTGCTCCTTCGGCGTGCGCCCGCCCTCGACCCCGACGAGCTCCAGCGTGCCCTCGCCGAACAGGTCCACGCGGTCGCCGACCACGGCGTCGACCGTGGCCCGCCGCCCGTCGTCGGAGCGCACGAGGAGCCGCGCCGTCGGCACGCCGTCGCGCGGCCCGGCGATCATCACGCCGACGCGCGTGGCGCCGAACCGCGCCTGCGCGCTCTGTCTCACCCGGACGACCGGACCCGCGCCCGGGCCCGTCCCCGTGTCGTCGGCCACGGCAGCCCCTCTCCCTCGTTCGACGGCGGTCACTTCATCGACCCGCCGTAGGTCACGGAGTCGAAGTTCTCATAGAACTCGTCCGCGGACATGGTGATGGTCCCGGGCTTGGTGTTCCCGTCCGAGCCCGTGCCGCCGTTCGGGCCCCAGGGGTTGACCAGCGTGATCGTCTTGCCGTCGGCCGAGACGCCGTCCACCACGTAGACGTGGTTGTTGACGACCTCCTTGTCCGGCGGCGGGTCGCCGAACCAGCCGCCGCCGTCCGGGCTGGCGGCCACGACCGGCTCGCCGTTGCCCAGCCGGTCGCGGATCGACTCCAGGCTGGGCGGGTCCTCCCACGGCAGCACCGGGTCGAGCGTCTCGGTGGACGTGTCCTTGCCCGTCATCATCTCCAGCGCCCTGGAGGCGCTGTCGTACTCGATGTCGTCGTACTGGCCGCCCAGGTGCTGGACGGCGGCCTTCTCGTAGATGGAGATCCACGACGGGTCGCCGCTCGGGTCCCCGGCCGCGTTCTCGTACACCTGCGAGTCCACGGTGACCTTGACCGGCTCGCCGTCCTCGTAGAACGTCACGGTGTAGGTGCCGTCGTCGTTGCGCTTGATGTGCTCGCGGACCCAGTCCGGGTCCCGCTCGGCGATGGCGCCCGCCGAGGCGAGGAACCAGCAGTCCGCGAGGCTGCCCTGCTCGATCTGGCTCGCGTCGATCGCCTTGTCGTCGAGCGGCACGTTGCCGGCGTCCTCCAGCTTGCCGAGGCCGCCCGCCGCCTTGTCCTTGTCCCCCTGGCCGCCGGACGAGCTCTGGTCCGTGCCCTCCGGCCCGCCTCGGCCCGGGCCGGTGACGCCGCCGACGGCGCCGTCGTACGTCTCGCTCGTCCGCTCCTGGGCGTCCGCGTTCGCGATGACGCGGCGCCCCACCTCCGCGAGGCCGAGCGCGACCGCGCGCAGGGCCGCGGAGTGCGTCGTGTGCCACTCGTCGAGGAAGCCCTCGTGGTCGGGCCCGGACCACGCCGTGGTGGAGACCACCTGGTTGATCTGGCCGACGGCGGTCTCGAGCACGTCGCTCTGCGCGACCATGGTGTTTCCGAGCGTCCGCAGCGCGCTGATGTCCGCGCCGTACATCTCCGACATACCAGGCCCCCTCGTCGTCGAGATCACTGTAGAGCACCGCAACGCGGCGCCGCCACGATACGACCCGGGTACCTCTCCCCATCACGTCCCGGGGACGCCCGCACGCCGGAGGCACCAGCACGCCGGAGGCCGGGACGGACCCGCTCAGGGTCCGTCCCGGCCTCCGGTGGGAAGCGGACTCCGGTCCGCTCAGCCCGCGACGGCAGCCTTGCGCCGAGTGCGGCTCGCCGCGGACCCGTTCGCCTTGGCCCCCTTGGCCTTGGCGGTCTTCGGCTCCCCGTTGGTCGGCGCGGCGTCCACGGGCGCGTGGCCGTCGAGGATCTCGGCGAGGTACGTCCCGGTGTGGCTCTCCGGAACCTCCGCCACGACCTCGGGCGTGCCCTGCGCCACGACCATGCCGCCGCCGCTGCCACCCTCCGGGCCCATGTCGATGACCCAGTCGGCGCTCTTGATGACGTCCAGGTTGTGCTCGATCACGATGACCGTGTTGCCCTTGTCCGCCAGCGACTGCAGCACGCCGAGCAGCCGGCGCACGTCCTCGAAGTGCAGGCCCGTGGTCGGCTCGTCCAGCACGTAGGCCGAGCGGCCCGACGACCGCTTCTGCAGCTCCGCCGCCAGCTTGACGCGCTGCGCCTCGCCGCCCGACAGCGTGGGGGCGGGCTGCCCGAGCCGCACGTACCCGAGGCCGACGTCGACCAGCGTGGACAGGTGCCGCGAGATCGCCGGGAACGCCTTGAAGAACTCCGCGGCCTCCTCGATCGGCATGTCGAGCACGTCGGCCACCGTCTTGCCCTTGAAGTGCACCTCGAGGGTCTCGCGGTTGTACCGGGCACCGTGGCAGACCTCGCACGGCACGTAGACGTCCGGCAGGAAGTTCATCTCGATCTTGATGGTGCCGTCGCCCGCGCACGCCTCGCAGCGCCCGCCCTTGACGTTGAACGAGAAGCGGCCCGGCCCGTAGCCGCGCACCTTGGCCTCCTCGGTCTCCGCGAAGATCTTGCGGATCCGGTCCCACACGCCCGTGTAGGTGGCGGGGTTGGACCGCGGCGTGCGGCCGATCGGCCCCTGGTCCACGTGGACCACCTTGTCGAGCTGGTCCAGGCCCGTCACGCGCTTGTGCCGGCCGGCCACCCGGCGGGCGCCGTTGAGCTGGTTGGCCATGACCGTGTAGAGGATCGAGTTCACGAGCGTCGACTTGCCCGAGCCCGAGACGCCCGACACCACGGTCAGCACGCCGAGCGGGAAGGACACGTCGACGTCGCGCAGGTTGTTCTCGTGCGCGCCCACCACCGTGACCTGCCGGTCGGCGTCGACGGGCCGGCGCTGCGCCGGGAGCGGGATCGACCGCCGCCCGGCGAGGTACGCGCCCGTGAGCGACTCCTGCTGCTCCAGCAGCCCGGCGTAGTCGCCCGAGTGGATGACGACGCCGCCGTGCTCGCCCGCGCCCGGGCCGATGTCGACGATCCAGTCGGCCGCGCGGATCGTGTCCTCGTCGTGCTCGACGACGATCAGCGTGTTGCCCAGGTCCCGCAGCCGGGTGAGCGTGTCGATGAGCCGCCGGTTGTCCCGCTGGTGCAGGCCGATCGACGGCTCGTCCAGCACGTAGAGCACGCCGACCAGGCCGGAGCCGATCTGGGTCGCGAGCCGGATGCGCTGCGCCTCGCCGCCCGACAGCGTGCCCGCGGGCCGCTCCAGCGTCAGGTAGTGCAGCCCGACGTCGAGCAGGAAGCCCAGGCGGGCGTGGATCTCCTTGAGGACCTCCGTCGCGATCTGCGCCTCGCGGACGCCGAGCTCGATGCCCTTGAGGAACTCGGCGGCCTCCCCCACGGGCAGGCGGCAGACGTCGGCGATGGACAGGCCGTCCACCTTGACCGCGAGCACCTCGGGCTTGAGCCGCGCGCCGCCGCAGGTCGGGCACGGGACCTCGCGCATGTAGGCCTCGTACTTCTCCTTCGACCAGTCCGAGTCGGTCTCGCGGTGGCGCCGCTCCAGGAACGTCACCGCGCCCTCGAAGCCGGTCGAGTACTGCCGCTCGCGGCCCCACCGGTTCTTGTACTTGACGTGCACCTTGTGGTCGCGACCGTGCAGGATCGCCTCCCGCGCCCGGGCCGGCAGCGCGCGCCACGGCACGTCCATGGAGAACTTCATCTCCTCGGCCAGCGCGGAGAGCACCCGCTCGAAGTACTCCGACGACGTCTGCGCCCACGGGGCGACGGCGCCGCCGCGCAGCGTCTGCTCGTCGTCCGGCACGATGAGGTCCGGGTCGACCTCCAGGCGGAAGCCGATGCCGGTGCACTCGGGGCACGCGCCGTAGGGCGCGTTGAACGAGAAGGTGCGCGGCTCGATCTCGTCGAGCGCCAGGGGGTGCTCGTTGGGGCACGCCCGCTTCTCGGAGAACTTGCGCGTCCGCGTCGTGTCGTCGATGTCGGCGTCGACCAGCTCGATCATCACCAGGCCGTTCGCCAGGGCGAGCGCGGTCTCCACCGAGTCGGTGAGCCGGCGCTGCACGCCCTCGCGCGCCACGAGCCGGTCCACGACCACCTCGATGTCGTGCTTCAGCTTCTTCTCGAGCGTGGGCGGGTCGGTGAGCTGGACCACCTCGCCGTCGACGCGGGCGCGGGAGAAGCCCTTGGCCTGCAGCTCCTTGAACAGGTCCGCGTACTCGCCCTTGCGGCCGCGCACGACGGGCGCCAGCACCTGGTACCGGGTGTTCTCCGGCAGCTCCAGGATCTGGTCCACGATCTGCTGCGGCGTCTGCGACTGCACCTTCTCGCCGCACACCGGGCAGAACTGCGTGCCCGCACGCGCGTAGAGCAGGCGCAGGTAGTCGTAGACCTCGGTGATCGTGCCGACGGTGGACCGCGGGTTGCGGTTGGTGGACTTCTGGTCGATCGACACCGCGGGCGACAGACCCTCGATGAAGTCGACGTCGGGCTTGTCCATCTGGCCCAGGAACTGCCGCGCGTAGGCGGACAGGGACTCGACGTACCGGCGCTGACCCTCGGCGAAGATCGTGTCGAACGCGAGCGACGACTTGCCCGAGCCCGACAGCCCCGTGAACACGATGAGCCGGTCCCTGGGAAGGTCCAGATCGACGTTCTTGAGGTTGTGCTCACGGGCACCGGAGACGACGAGACGATTGCTCACAGAGGCATCCTAGGGCGGACCACTGACATTCGCACGGGTGTTCTACGGATCGGGCTGGGAGACTCGTCACATCCGCACGGTTCAGCGGATCGCGCGCCCGTCGACGGCGCCGGACCGGCGCACGCGAGCCTGCAGGTCCAGCGCCCGCAGGAGGTCCTGCTCGTGGGCGTAGGAGCCGTCGACGAGCCGGCGGCGGACGGTGACGACTTCCTGCGCGTACTCGGCCGCCGTGTCGGACATCCCGAGGTCGACGTGCACCGCGACGAGATTGGTCAGCGCGGCCGCCAGGCCCGGCAGGTGCACCTCAGGGCTCCGCCCGGCGAGCTCCTGGCGCAGGCGCACGGCCTCCGTCGTCGGCTCCACGCCCTCCTGGGCGCGGCCCGCGTCGAGGAGCGCGCCGCCGAGGTTGAGCAGGGCGTCGGCCAGCGGCGGCTCGAACCGGCCGGGGTCCTCCTCGGCCAGCCGCCGCAGCAGCCCCACCGCCTCCTGGGTGGGCGCCACGGCGTCGGCCGGCCGGCCGAGCTCGGCGTAGAGCACGCCCAGGTTGGAGAGCGAGTGCGCCAGGTGGTCCTCGCCGGGCTGGCCGTCCTTGGCCAGGGCACGCCGGATCGCGACCGCCTCCCGCTCGAGCGGCAGGGCCTCGTCCGGCTCGCCCGCCCGGGAGTGCGTGACCGCGAGGTTGGACAGGGACGCCGCCAGCATCCGCCGGTACCGCGCCGGGTGCTCCCGGGCCAGCCGGCGGCGCAGCAGCACCGCCTCCCGCTCCAGCGAGATCGCCTCGTCGAGGTCACCGAGCCGGGAGCGCACCGCGCCGAGCGACGCGAGGCTGTAGGCGAGCGTCCAGGTGTGCGTGGCCGCGTTCTCGCGGACCAGCTCGCGCCGCACGGCGACGGCCTCGCCGAGCGGTTCGACCGCCTCGCGGTCCCGGCCCAGCGCGGCGTAGGTGTTGGCCAGGTTCGTCAGCGCGAACCCGAGCTCGTTGCGGTGCCGCTTCGGTGCCTGCCGCACCATCTCACGGCTCAGCGCCACCGCCTCCCGCGCGAACGGCAGGGCCTCCTGCGGGCGGCTCTCGGTGAGCACCACCGAGCGGTTGGACAGCGCCGTGGTCAGGAACACCGACCACTGCCGCGGGTCGCGCGCCACCAGGTTCCGCAGGATCGGGAGCAGCTCGGCGAAGGCCTCGTCCTCCGCCTGGGGCGCGCCGGCGTCGTTGAGCACCACGCCTAGGCTGATCAGGACGCGTGCCAGCTCGGCCTCGCACCAGGCCCGGTCGCGCTCGGGGGCCGCCCGGCACAGCTCGACCGCCTCCCGGTGTGCGGCCAGCGACTCCCGGCTGAGCCCGGACCGCCAGCGCGCGCTGCCCAGGGCGTTGATCGCCGAGACCAGCGCGGTGCGGTAGCGGTCCGGGTCGCCGGCGGCTATCTTCCGCCAGGCCTCGACCGCCGAGTCCAGGACCTCCAGCGACTCCGTCAGCCGCGCCACGTCCCGCAGCGCGGTCCCGAGGTCGACCAGCGCCTCCGCGCGGCCCACCGCGTCCTTCGCGACCGCGACGGCCCGCTCGCCCCGGTACACGTCGTCGGGCGAGGCGTCGACGACCGACCGCTGCTTGAGCAGGAACGCGGTCCGCAACGCGCGCGGGTCGTCGCCGTAGGAGTCGGCGGCCCGGCGCAGGAGCTCTCCCGCCAGCGCGGTCGCCTCCGGCGACTCGGACAGCTCGACCTCCAGCCGCCGGGCGACCCGCACCACCCGCAGGGCCGCCTTGCGGGACAGCCCCCACGTGCACGACCCGACCAGGGAGACCGACCGGCCGAGCCGGTCGGTGACCAGCAGGTCGCCGAGGCGGTCGGGCCCGGCGGCGCTCGGTCCGAGCTCCGCGGTGACGGCCGGCAGCCCGAGCAGCCAGCGCGCGCCCGCGCGCGCCGGCAGGCCCGGCACCACGCGGCGCAGCACGTCGCGCGCCCCCGCGGTGTCGTCGGCCCCGAGCAGACAGGCCGCCGCGACGACGTCCTGGACCTCGTCGAGGCTCAGCTCCAGCCCGGCCTCCCGGGCCGACGCGGCCCACGAGACGGCGGCCACGTCCAGGAGCCCCCGCAACGGGTTCGGCTCGTGGGCCGGGACCGGCACGCCGGCCACGGTGAGGGCGGCGAGCGCCGCGGCCGCGTGCAGGTCGACCACCCGGGTGCCGTGGTCCGGCTCGTCCGCGGACAGGTCGCCGAGCGCGGGGGCCGCCACGCCGAGGTGCACGGCGAACGCGGCCACCGCGGCCTCCAGAACCACGACATCCGTCAGGTCGGGCGCGAGCGAGACGTCCAGGGCCGTCTGCGTGGCGTCGCCCGCTCCGAGCTGCGTCCACAGCACCGAGCCCCAGCGCAGGCGGCGCAGCCACTCCCCCGCGACCCGCGCGAGCATCAGCACCCGGGTGCGGCCGCGGGCAGGGCGGGCCAGGGCGTCGAGCATCGCGCCGAGGCCGCGCCGCGCCGCCGCGTCGTCGACCACGAACAGCACGTCGCCCACGGGGCGGGCGCGGACCGTGGCGGCCTCCTTGCCGCGCGGCACCCGGACGACGGTCCAGCCGGACCCGCCCAGCCGCTCACCGAGCTCGCCCGCGAGCCGCGTCTTGCCGAAGCCGGCGGGGGCGACGACCAGGCGCAGGCTGACCGGCACGTCCGCCTCGGCCCAGGAGCGGAGCTCGCCGAGCTCCCGCTCGCGGCCCAGGAACGGGACGACGGCGCGGGCCGGGTCGAGCAGCACGGTCGGCCACCGGGCGTCGTCGTGCGCGACGTCCTCGGCCGCAGCCGGGAGCGGGCCGCGGCCCACCGCCGTACGGGCGGTCCGGACCGCGGCAGCCAGCCTGGTCGAGACATCCGGGACCACCACGAGGACCAAGTCAACCGGACGAACGTCCAACACTCAAGAGGTAGCTGACGACTCATTCACCCCGGTAACAAAGCGAGTTCCGACAGATCGGCGCCACTCAGACAATGCGGGCAAAAGTTGCATACCGCCTTCGATCGCGACATCCTTCCCTCGGCCGGGTGAGAATCCGGCCGATCCACGACCGCACGGACGAAAGGCAGGCACGTGAGCCTGAACCTGAACAAGCTCGTCGACAAGGCCTACAAGGACCAGAGCATCGCCGCGATCCTCGCGGCGCCGCCGTCGGCGCTGCTGGGCCTCACGCCCAAGCACGACGAGATGCTCGCCGAGCTCAAGATCAAGACGGTCGCGGACCTGGGCAACTGGCAGCACGCCGTGCACGCCCAGGCGCTCGTGACCCTCGCGGACGCCGAGGTGCCCGCGATCGCCGGCGACAAGTAGCACCGCCGCACCGGTCACGCGCGAGGGCGCCCGTCCACCCCACGGTGGGCGGGCGCCCTCGCGCATCGGGCCTCAGAGCCCGAACCGCTCCACGTCCCGCATCTTGTTGGTCACGTCGAGCGCCGCGACCTTGTAGGCCTCGGCGAGCGTCGGGTAGTTGAAGACCGTGTCGACCAGATGGTCCACGGTGCCGCCCGTGGTCATGATCGCCTGCCCGATGTGGATGATCTCCGTGGCGCCCGTCCCGAACACGTGCACCCCCAGCACCTTGCGGTCCTCGGTGGAGACGAGCAGCTTGAGCATCCCGTAGGAGTCGCCCACGATCTGCCCGCGCGCGAGCTCGCGGTAGCGCGCGACGCCCACCTCGTAGGGCACGCCTGCGGTGGTGAGCTGGTCCTCGGTGTCCCCGCAGTAGGAGATCTCCGGGATCGTGTAGATCCCGATGGGCTGCAGCTCCAGCACGGACGAGACCGGCTCGCCGAACGCGTGGTACGCCGCCAGGCGCCCCTGCTCCTGCGAGGTCGCCGCGAGCGCCGGGAAGCCGATGACGTCGCCGACGGCGTAGATGTGCTCGACGTCGGTGCGGAACTGCTTGTCGACCTGCAGCCGGCCACGCTTGTCCGCCTCGAGCCCGGCGGCCGCGAG
Source organism: Promicromonospora sp. NPDC090134 (assembly GCF_044746965.1). Classification (NCBI taxonomy): domain Bacteria; kingdom Bacillati; phylum Actinomycetota; class Actinomycetes; order Micrococcales; family Promicromonosporaceae; genus Promicromonospora; species Promicromonospora sp. NPDC090134. Next base: position 564,943 of record NZ_JBIVCZ010000003.1, read on the forward strand.
GTCGAGCCCGTCGGTGGAGCCCTGCCGGCCGGCGGAGTACAGGACGCAGTCGGCGGGGATCCGCTTGCCGGAGGCCAGGGCGGTGACGGTCCCCTCCGCGCCGGCGGTGACGGACGCGACGGTCTCCCCCAGCCGGAACGTGACCGACAGGTCGCGGAGCTGGAACTTGAGGGCCTCGACCACCTCGGAGTCGCAGAAGTCGAGGATCCGGTCGCGCGCCTCGACGACCGTGACGCGCGTGCCGAGCGCGGCGAAGAGGGAGGCGTACTCGATGCCGATCACGCCGGCGCCGACCACGACCATGGTCCGGGGCACCTGGCTGACGTCGAGGATGCCGTCGGAGTCGACGACGCGGACGCCGTCGAACGCGATGTTGGCGGGCCGCGCGGGCGCGGTGCCGACCGCGATGACCACCTTGTCGGCGGTCAGCCGGCGCACGACGTCGCCCTCGGCGTCGGTCACCTCGAGGTCGTGCGGGCCGGTGAACCGGGCGCTGCCCACGACGGTCTCGACGTCGTTGCGGGCGAGCTGGTTGCGCACCACCTCGGTCTCGCGGCCGATGACGTGCTGCAGGCGGGCGAGCAGGTCCGGGACGGTGATGTGCTCCTTGAGCCGGTAGCTGGAGCCGTAGACGTCGCGCATCTGCAGACCCGTCAGGTACAGCACCGCCTCGCGCAGGGTCTTGGACGGGATGGTGCCGGTGTGCAGGCTCACCCCGCCGACCTGGTCGCGCCGTTCGACCACCGCCACGCGCCTGCCGAGCTTGGCGGCGCCGATCGCGGCCTTCTGGCCACCGGGGCCGGAGCCGATCACGACGAGGTCGAAGTGGTTCTCACGTGCGTCCATGCTCAGAGTGTGGGGCGCGCGCGGGTGCAGGGCGAGCGTCTTCATCAAGAATTAACCGGCTGACCCGGGCGGATGGCAGGCTGCCCCCATGAGCATCTTCGCCGTCAGCTACACCTACACCGACGACGTCGCGACCCGCGACGAGGTCCGCCCCGACCACCGGGCCTTCCTGAGCGCCCTCAACGCGGACGGCGTCGTGCGTGCCTCGGGCCCGGTCGACGGCGGGGTCGGTGCCCTGCTGATCCTCGAGGCGGAGTCGGCCGACGCGGCGCTGGCGGTCCTGGACGAGGACCCGTTCGCGCTGCGCGGGCTGGTCGCCGAGCGCGGCGTGCGGCAGTGGGACGTGGTGATCGGCGGGCTCGCCGGATAGCACTCGCCAAATTCACCCCATACCCATCCATACAGAGGTTTTTACTTAATAGTCACGTTTCGAGCATGGCGTGGCACGCTTCGTGGTGCACATGATGCCTGTTCGAACACTGCTGACTAGGTTCGGGGAGGCACTGCATGACCTCTGTCGACGGTACACCGGTGGGATACGGCCAGATCGGCCCGCGCATCTGCGTGACGCCGCCCTACTACGCACTCAGCGAGCTGACCAGCCCGGAACCCGGGCTCACCAGCGCACGGGTCCCGGTCCAGTCACCGACGGGACGGCAGGCCACGCCCGTCAACATCGCGGAGGCCGGCCGGCACCTCGCCATCCTCGGCCTGTGCGCGGCGGCCACGACCAACCCGAGCTCCAGGCGGCACTACTACCTCGCGCACCGCGGCGTCGGCCGGATGTATCCGGCCACCGCCGGCCCCCTGACCGCGCTCACCGGGACCGCGAGCGCGCAGATGACGGGCCGGCACCGCGCGGAGGCCCGGACCGAGCTGCGCGACGCCCACGGCAACCTCGTGGCGCAGATGGACGTCGAGTACCTCGTCATGTCCGTACCGGTCTTCCGCCGCATGATGGGCCCGGCCCGGGCTCCTGACGCGGCGGAGCCGGCCAACCCGTACGCCCTGCCCGCCCCGCTCGTCGACATCGCCACCGACGCCCGGAACGCCGCGGCCAAGCTGGCGGTCGAGGCGTCGATGTGCCGGGGACACTTCGACAGCTATCCGGCGCTGCCCGTGTCGGTGGCCGGCTACGCCGCGTTCGCGCTCTTCGACCACGTGCTGGAGGCCGCGGCAGGCCCCGACTCCCGCTGGCTGCCGGGGCTCTTCCGCCTGCGGGCGGACAACCTGGCCGCGGCCGGCGAGCTCTGCACCGTGGACGTCGAGCCCTCGGCCCCGGCCGAGCCCGCCGTCCACGGCCAGGCGTTCACCGGGACCATCCGGTCCGGGGACCGGGAGATCTTCTCGATCGACGTCGACTACACGGTGGTCTGACCGGCCCGACAGCACGCAGGCCGGCGGCCGCGCCCCTCAGGGGGACGCGGCCGCCGGCCTGCTGCGCCACTGCCCGGACCCGCTCAGCGGGTCACTTCGTGGCGTCCTCCGGCTCGGGTGCCGGCTGGGCCGCCTCGATCCGCGCGTCGTGCGCGGACTTGATCAGGCTCGCCACGGTACCGACCGTGAGGGAGACCACGATCACCGCGAGCGACAGCCAGATCGGGATCTCGGGCGCCCAGTGGAAGCCCTCGCCGCCGTTGATCCAGGACAGCGAGTTCGTGTGCAGCGCCTCGAGGATCAGCTTGATGCCGATGAAGCCGAGGACGGCCGAGAGCGCGTACGGCAGGTACACCAGCCGGTCGAGCAGGCCGCCCAGCAGGAAGTAGAGCTGGCGCAGCCCCATCAGCGCGAACAGGTTGGTGGCGAACACGATGAACGGGTCCTTCGTGATGCCGAAGATCGCCGGGATCGAGTCGACCGCGAACAGGACGTCCGTCGAGCCGATCGCCAGGAAGACGATGATCAGCGGCGTGAACAGGCGCCGGCCGTCGACCGTGGTGGTCAGCTTCCCGTCGTTGTACTGGTGGTGCAGCGGCAGGACCCGGCGCATCATCCGGATGAGCGCGTTCTCCTTGTAGTCGTCGTGCTCGTCCTCCTTCTCGGGGATCGCCTGCTGGATCGCCGTGTAGATGAGGAAGGCGCCGAAGAGGTAGAAGAGCCAGGTGAACTGCTCGATCAGGGCCGCACCGGCGAGGATGAACGCGGCGCGGAAGACGAGCGCCATGATGATGCCCACCATGAGCACCTTCTGCTGCTGGTCACGCGGCACCGCGAACCGGGCCATGATGATGACGAACACGAAGAGGTTGTCGACGCTCAGGGAGTACTCCGTGAGCCAGCCGGCGTAGAACTCCGCCGCCGGGGTGACGCCGCCGACGACCCAGACGATGACGCCGTACACCACGGCGAGGGCCACGTAGAAGCACACCCAGACGGCGCTCTCCTTCATGGTCGGGACGTGCGGTCGGCGCCCGACGATGAGGAGGTCGGCGACCAGCAGCAGGACCATCGCGCCGAGCGAGATCAGTTCGAAGGTCACGGGCAGTTCGTGGACCATTGTTTCCTTCCGGAACAGGGAGGAACGCGCGATCGCATCGAGCCTCCGGTGAGCACAACAGGGCACCGGAGGTCTTCCTCGCCCGCCCGTGCACCAGCGTGGCCGAGACCACGCACCGGTGCACCACGAGCCGGCCAGGCCGAGCTGGCGTCATCGGCAGCTGTGATGACGACCGGGCCGTTCTGAGGTACTCCCCTCCAACGGAGGGAAGCATACGGGACGTCAGGTTTGTTCCCGCACGTGATCTACGGCACGTTCAGCGGAGCGTGACCACCAGCTTGCCGCGCGCGTGCCCGTGCCCGGCCACCTGCCGGATGGCGGTGACGGCGCGCTCCAGCGGGTAGGTGGCGCTCACGATGGGCAGCAGCACGCCGTCGGCGACCATGCCGTCCAGCACGGCCAGGTCCTCGCCGCTCGTGGTCGCCGTGACGTTCACGATCCGGTACGGCCGGAACCGCGACAGGAGCGGCGCCACCGCCAGCTCGGGCAGGGGGCCGAGCAGGCCCTCCCGGCTCCCGTCGTTGGCCAGGAGCAGCCCGCCCGGCACGAGCACGCGGCCGAGCGCCCGCAGCGGGTACCGGCCCGCGTTGGTGAGGACGACGTCGAAGCGCGGCTCGCCCGCCGTCACGTCGTCCTGCGTGTAGTCGACGACCTCGGACGCACCGAGCTCGCGCACCATCGCGGCGTTGCGCGGGCCGCACACCCCGGTCACGTGGGCGCCCCAGGCCGCCGCGATCTGCACCGCGAAGTGCCCGATGCCGCCGCCCGCGCCCGTGATCGCGATGCTCTGCCCGGCCGTGAGCTCGGCGGCGCGCAGGAACTGCAGGGCGGTGACGGCGGCCATGGGCATCGCCGCCGCCTCGACGTGGGCGAGGTCGACCGGCCGGCGCGCGATGCTGCCGACGTCCGCGAGCGCCAGCTCCGCGAATGTGCCGCTCGTCCCGAAGCCGAACACCTCGTCGCCCGGCCCGAACGCGGTGACGCCGGGACCGGCCTCGACCACGACGCCCGAGAGGTCCGCGCCTCGCACCGGGGGCCGCGGGCCGGTCAGACCGCCGAGCGCCGGGCGGGCGATCAGCGGCTGCCCCGCGGCGTAGTGCCAGTCGTAGGGGTTGACGCCAGCCGCGTGCACCTGGACGAGCACCTGGCCCTCGCCGGGCACCGGGTCGGGGACGTCGCGGACCGCGAGGGCGTCCCAGCCATACCTGTCCTGCGTCAGTGCCCGCATCCGGTCCCGCCACTTCTCCCGACGTGCGCTGCCACCCTGCGCGTTCAGGTTCCTCCGGGCCGCGTGAGCGGGTCAAGGATGAACTACTCACGAGGCCCGGAGAGCCTCAGGCCGTCGCGGCCTGCATCTGCCGCAGCTCCTTCTTGAGCCCCGAGATCTCGTCGCGCAGGCGCGCGGCGACCTCGAACTGCAGCTCCGCGGCCGCAGCGTGCATCTGGTCGGCGAGCTCCTGGATGAGCTCGGCCAGCTCGCTCGCGGCGGCGCCCGCCAGCCGGTTGCCCGACGTCGCGGCCTCCTTGGGCGTGCCCGGCACCGCGGCCCGGCCCTCGCCCTTCGACCTGCGGCTGTTGCGGTACCCGCCGGCCAGCAGCTCGGCCGTGTCGAGGTCCTCGCGCGCGAGCATGTCGGTCACGTCGGCGATCTTCTTGCGGAGCGGCTGGGGGTCCAGGCCCCGCTCGGTGTTGTACGCGATCTGCTTCTCGCGGCGCCGGTTGGTCTCGTCCAGCGCCATCTGCATGGCCGGCGTGATCTTGTCCGCGTACATGTGCACCTGGCCGGACACGTTACGTGCCGCACGGCCGATCGTCTGGATCAGCGACCGCCCGGACCGCAGGAAGCCCTCCTTGTCGGCGTCGAGGATCGCGACCAGCGACACCTCGGGCAGGTCGAGGCCCTCGCGCAGCAGGTTGATGCCCACGAGCACGTCGTACTCGCCGAGCCGCAGCTCGCGCAGCAGCTCGACGCGGCGCAGCGTGTCCACGTCGGAGTGCAGGTACCGCACCCGGACGTTGCGCTCCAGGAAGTAGTCCGTCAGGTCCTCGGCCATCTTCTTGGTCAGCGTGGTCACGAGGACACGCTCGTCGCGGTCCACGCGGTCGCGGATCTCGCCCAGCAGGTCGTCGATCTGGCCGGTCGTCGGCTTGACGACCACCTCGGGGTCGATCAGCCCGGTGGGACGGATGACCTGCTCGACGACGCCGTCCGACAGCGAACGCTCGTAGTCGCCGGGCGTGGCCGAGAGGTACACGGTCTGGCCGATGCGCTCGGTGAACTCCTCCCACTTCAGGGGGCGGTTGTCCATCGCGCTCGGCAGGCGGAAGCCGTGGTCGACGAGCGCGCGCTTGCGGGACGCGTCGCCCTCGAACATCGCCCCGATCTGCGGCACCGTCTGGTGCGACTCGTCGATGACGAGCAGGAAGTCCTCGGGGAAGTAGTCGAGCAGCGTGTTGGGCGCGGTGCCCGGCTCGCGGCCGTCGATGTGCATCGAGTAGTTCTCGATGCCGGCGCAGGTGCCGATCGAGCGCATCATCTCGATGTCGTAGGTGGTGCGCATGCGCAGCCGCTGCGCCTCCAGCAGCTTGCCCTGCTTCTCCAGCTCGGCCAGCCGCTCCTCGAGCTCCTTCTCGATGCCGCCGATGGCGCGCTCCATGCGCTCCGGGCCCGCCACGTAGTGCGTGGCGGGGAACACGTAGATCGACTCCTCGTTGCGCACCACGTCGCCCGTCAGCGGGTGCAGCGTCTGGATCGACTCGATCTCGTCGCCGAACATCTCGATCCGGATCGCGAGCTCCTCGTACACCGGGATGATCTCCACGGTGTCGCCGCGCACCCGGAACGTGCCGCGCGTGAACGACATGTCGTTGCGCGTGTACTGCATGGTGACGAACTGGCGCAGCAGGTCGTCGCGGTCCACGACGTCCCCGACGTCGAGCCGGACCATGCGGTCCACGTACTCCTGCGGCGTGCCCAGACCGTAGATGCAGGACACCGAGGCGACCACGACGACGTCGCGCCGCGTGAGCAGCGACGAGGTGGCCGAGTGCCGAAGGCGCTCCACCTCGTCGTTGATCGACGAGTCCTTCTCGATGTAGGTGTCCGTCTGCGCGATGTACGCCTCGGGCTGGTAGTAGTCGTAGTACGAGACGAAGTACTCGACCGCGTTGTTGGGCAGCAGCTCGCGGAACTCCGTGGCGAGCTGCGCGGCGAGCGTCTTGTTCGGCGCCATGACCAGGGTGGGGCGCTGGAGCTTCTCCACCAGCCAGGCCGTGGTCGCGGACTTGCCCGTACCCGTGGCGCCGAGCAGCACCACGTCCTTCTCGCCCGCCTGGACGCGTTCGGTGAGCTGGGCGATGGCCGTCGGCTGGTCGCCGGCGGGCTGGTACTCGGAGATGACCTCGAACGGGGCCACCGTGCGCTGCAGGTCGGTCACGGGTCGCATGCCACTACCGTACGGCGGACCACTGACACTCAGGTCCTCAGTGCAGCGTCCCCGCCGCCACGGCGGGTTCCACGACCTCGCCGCGGGCCGCCGCGAGCGCCGTGCGCACCACGATCTCCAGGGCGCGGGCGAGCTCGCCGACCGGGAGGTGCGCCTCGCCGCCGTCCACGAGGGCGGACGCCGACGCCTCGGCGCCGACCTCCTCCGTGGTGCGCGGCACGTGGACGAAGCCCGAGAGCACCTCGGGGCGCTCGGCCAGCGCGTGCTGCAGGGCGTAGAAGGTGGCGTTGCAGACGTAGGTCCCGGCGCTGTAGGTGACCCCGGCCGGGATGCCCGCCTCGCGCACGGCGGCGACGGCCGCCTTGGCGGGCAGCGTGGTGAACCGGGCGGCGGGGCCGCCCGCGACCACGGGGGCGTCGACCGGCTGGGCGCCGCCGTTGTCGGGGATGCGCGCGTCCATCAGGTTGATCGCCACGCGCTCGACCCGCACCTCGGTGACCCCGCCGGCCAGGCCGACCGCCACGACGACGTCGGGAGCGTGGTCGTCCAGCAGGCGCAGCAGCGCACCGTCCGCGCCCCGCACCTCGTCGAACTCGACCGGCAGGACGGCGGTGACCAGCTCCTCCGGACCCGTCCAGCGCGCGGCGAGCGCGGTGACCGCCTCCGCGGACGCGTTGACGGCGTCTCCGCCGAACGGCTCGAACCCCGTGACCAGGACCTTCATGGTGCTCCTCCCCCGGGCCGGGCCGGTTCACACGGAGTCTGCCTCCGCCTCCTGCGCGACCTCTCCGGCCACGCGCTGCCACAGGATATCCACCTGAGCGCGTAGTTCGTCCTCGCTGCCGGAACCGTCGAGGGTGACGTCCGCCGCCGCGAGCCGCTCGTCGTCGGTGGCCTGCGCCGCGATGCGGGCGCGCGCGGCGTCCTCGGTCAGCCCGCGCCCCGCCACGAGGCGGCCGACCCGCTGCTCGGCGGGCGTGTGCACCACCACGAGCAGGTGGAAGTGGCTCGCCTGCCCGGTCTCCACGAGCAGGGGGATGTCGTGCACGACGACGGCGGCCGGGTCCGCGGCAGCCGCCATCGCCTCCCGTTCCGCCGACAGCCGGCGCACCTCGGGGTGCACGATGTCGTTGAGGCGGCTGCGGGCCGCGGCGTCGGCGAAGACCAGCGCGCCGAGCCCTGGCCGGTCGAGGCTGCCGTCCGCCGTCAGGACGACGTCGCCGAACGCCTCGACGATCTCGGCCAGGCCTACCGACCCGGGCGCCACCGCCTCGCGTGCCAGCACGTCGTGGTCGATCACGACGGCGCCGAGCTCGGCCAGTCGTACCGACGCGACCGACTTGCCGGCCGCGATCCCTCCGGTCAGTCCGATGCGGAACATGTGGTCCTCAGGGCCCGGGAGCATGGAAGTCGTGCGGCGCCGGGCGCCGCAGCACGTCAAGGCTACCTCCGGCCCGACCTCCTCACCGAGGCGCGGCAGGACGGCGGCGGCGCCGGCCGGCGGGCGGGTGCAGCCGCCCGCGCCGTGTCACGAAACCTGGGTCGTGCCGGTCGGTTCGGCATGAGCGCGCCGCACCGCGGCGCGAGACGAGAGGAACTCCGATGACCCCGATCAAGCATGCTCTCACCGACGTCCTCGACATCGCGTACGTGGAGGACGGGCCGGCCACCGGCCCGGCAGTGGTGCTGCTCCACGGCTACCCCTACGACGTCCACAGCTACGTCGACGTCGCGCCCCGGCTGGCAGCACTCGGCTACCGAGTGGTGGTGCCGTATCTCCGCGGCCACGGGCCGACGCGGTTCCGCGACGACTGGACGGCGCGCTCCGGCCAGCAGGCGGCGCTCGGCGCGGACGTCCTCGGCCTCCTCGACGCCCTCGACATCCCCGAGGCCGTGCTCGCCGGCTACGACTGGGGCGGCCGCGCCGCCTGCGTCGTCGCGGCCCTGCGGCCCGAGCGGGTGAGCGGGCTCGTCAGCGTCAACGGCTACCTCATCCAGGACATCGCAGCGGCGGGACAGCCCATCCGTCCCGACCTGGAGGCTGGCTTCTGGTACTTCTACTACTTCCTCAGCGAGCGCGGGCGGGCCGGCCTGACGGCGAACCGGCGCGAGATCGCCGAGGTGATCTGGCGCCGCAACTCACCGGCCTGGGACTTCGACCAGGAGACGCTCGACCGTGCGGCGGCGGCGTTCGACAACCCCGACTACGTCGACGTCGTGCTGCACTCGTACCGGCACCGGCTGGGGGAGGCCGCCGGCGCACCCGAGTACGACGCCTTCGAGTACGCCCTCGCGCCGCTGCCTCCGATCGGGGTCCCCACGGTGACCCTGGCCGGCCTCGCCGACGGCAACTTCCCGGTGACCGACGGCATCCCCGACGGCGGCCGCTTCACGGGGCCCCGCCTGCACCGGCGGGTACCGGACGCCGGACACAACCTCCCGCAGGAGGCGCCGGACGCGTTCGTCCAGGCGGTGGTCGACGTGACCCGGCTGGCGGCCGGTCGTGACCATGGACGCCGGGTGTGACACGCCGGGTGTGACATGCGCCGCGACCGGCGCTCCCGCACCGGGGATGCCGGTGCGCGATGGGAACATGACCCTGCGGGACCACAGCAGCAGAGCGACCAGGAGGTACGGACGTGCGCAAGGCCGGCAAGACAGCGGTGGCACCGTGAACCGCGGCACGCCGGGGCGGCAGGACGGGACGGGCGTCGGAGCCGGCCGCCCCGCATGGCTCACCTGGACCGTCCGCGCGGTCGCGGCCGCCGGGATCGTCGTCGTGGCGTGGGCCTGCCTGACGGCGTGGGGCGCGGTGGTGCACGGGCACCCCCTGTACGCGGTGCTGCTGGGCCTGACCGTCCTGGGGTGCGCGCTGGTGCTGTGGCGCAGCCTGCGCCCGCGGCCGGCCCGCCGCGGCCGGCGACTGGTGCTGGACCTGGTGCTGGTCGTGGCCGGCATCGTGTGGGTCGCCGCCATGGCCTGGTTGCGCCCGTTCACCGCCGTCGAGCCGGCGCTGGCCGCGATGGTCTCGGACGAGACCGTCACCGTCACCGAGTCCACCACGAGCGTCACGCTCACCCCGGCCCGCGGTGCGGACGGGACCGCAGTCTTCTTCCGCCCCGGCGCCAAGGTCGAGGCCCGGGCCTACGCCGCGGTGCTGCGCCCGCTCGCCGAGGCGGGGCACACCGTGGTGATCGCCAAGCAGCCGCTCGCCGTCGCCTTCCTCGCCGGCGGCGCGTTCGACGCGGCCCGGGAGCGGCTCCCGCAGGCCGACGGGTGGGTCGTGGGCGGGCACTCGCTCGGCGGTGTCGTCGCGTCGTCGGACGCCGCCGCCGCGGAGGCCGACGACGTAGCGCCCGCCGTCGGCCTGCTCCTGTACGCCTCCTACCCGGCCGAGGACCTCAGCGGGCTCACGGTCGCGGTCGAGTCGGTCTCCGCCTCGCAGGACGGTCTCGCCACCCCGGCCAAGATCGAGGCCTCGCGCGCGGTCCTGCCCGCCGACGCGACGTTCACCGCGGTGGACGGCGCGGTCCACGCCTTCTTCGGCGACTACGGCCCGCAGCCGGGCGACGGGACCCCGACGATCACCCATGACGCCGCCCGGTCCCTGATCTCGTCCGTGAGCACGCAGTTCGTGGACTCGCTGAGCGAGTAGCACGGCCACGGACGACAGCGGGCCGGCCAGGGCAGCACACCCCGGCCGGCCCGCGACGACCGGGCTGCGGCTCAGACCCGGGCCGGCGTCCGCGCGGGCTTGCGCTCGGGCGTGAACGCGACCGGCAGCACCGCCGGGTAGCGCGACCACGGCGACGGAGCCCACGTGACCTGCGGGTCGGTGAGCCGCAGGTCCAGGCGCTCCATCAGGCTCTCGACGGCGATCTTCACCACGAGCCGCCCCGGACGGCGGGCGGGGCACGCGTGCGGCCCGACGCCGAACGACAGGTGCGACCGGTTGCCGGCCTCGAACAGGTCGTCCTCGGTGCGTACCCGCGGGTCGTTGTTCGCGGCGGCCAGGCCCATCACGATCGCGTCGCCGGCCCGGATCTGCGCCCGGCCCAGCGTGCAGTCGGTGACGGCGTAGCGGGCCGGCAGGTTGGCGACGGGCGGCTCGCCCCACAGCGTCTCGTCCATCGCGTCGTCCAGCCCGCGGCGCACACCCGTGACGCGGCCCGTGTACCGCGGGTCGGTCAGCATGCGGCGCAGCGTGGCCGCGATCCAGGTCACCAGCATCTCGTTGGCCGCACAGATCGCCACCACCATCGAGTGCACGATCTCGGTGTCGTCCTCGAAGTTGGGGTGCGCGACGAACTTGGCGGTCAGGTTGGGCCCGGGGTTCTGCCGGGTGGCCTGCACGTGGTCCAGCACGATCTGGTCCATCGTGGTCAGCGCCGCCACCGCGTCGCCGCCGTGCCCGAACACGCCGTGCGCGCAGCGCAGTAGGGCGATCCCCTGCGGCTCGCTGAAGCCGAACATGCCCGAGACGGCCAGGAACGACACCGCGGCCGCGTACTCGCCGATGAGGTCCGCGTCCCCCCGCTCCGCGAAGGAGTCGATGAGCCGGCCGCAGACGCCGCGCACCATGGCCGCGGTCTGCGCCTCGTCGATGGAGGCGAACGCCTCGTCCACCGGCAGCCGCAGCCGCCGGTGCTCCGCGCCGTCGGCGTAGTACAGCGCGCGCCGTCCGGCCGGGGAGAGGATCGCGTGCAGCGAGGAGTTCAGCGGCAGCCGCTCGCCCCAGTGCCGCGGGTCCCTGGCGAAGACACTCTCCGTACGCATCACCTCCATGACCTCGGCGTGCCCGAGCACGAGCCAGCCGGGGACACCCGGCTCCAGGTCCACGGGGGCCACGGGGCCCCACTGGTCCTGCAGCTCGCGCAGTGCCGCCGTCATGTCCTCGGCACCGGTCAGCTCCACCAGCGCCAGCCGGCCCCCGCTGCTCTGCGGCTCGAGCTCAGACATGGCACTCCACCCGTCGATATTCATGGACTCATCCATCGATTCATGGGGCGACCTGCGTAGACGCCCGATCGAGGGTTTCTATCACGGCCGACCAGGAACGCGTAACACGCATGTGGTCCGGATCACCCCCGGGGGCTCGCTACCGTCGGAACGGCTGTGCGCGCGAGACCTCCGTGGCCGCCGCCCGCCCGTCCGCGTGGGACGATTCGACGGTGAGCATGCATGGAGGCGGCGGGAGCATGGGCGGAGGCCGCTCGATGCGCTCGTTCACGCAGGACGAGTCCGTCACCCGGCAGCGCCTCGGCTGGGCCACCCTGCGCCGCATCGTCTCGTTCGCGCGGCCCTACCGGGGCCGGCTCACCCTGTTCGTGCTGATCCTGGCCCTGGAGGCCGCCGCGGGGGCGGCCACGCCGCTGCTGTTCCAGCGGCTCATCGACCACGGGATCACGGCCGGCGACACCCGCCTGGTCGTGCTGCTGGCGGCCGCCGCCGGCGTGCTCGCGATCCTGGCCGCCGGGCTGTCCGTGGCGGACCGGCTCGTCTCGTCCCAGGTGGGCGAGGGCCTCATCCTCGACCTGCGGGTGGCGGTGTTCGACCACGTCCAGCGCATGCCGCTCGCGTTCTTCTCCCGGGCCCGCACCGGGGCGCTCGTGCAGCGGCTCAACGGCGACGTGCTGGGCGCCCAGCGCGCCTTCACCTCGACCCTGCAGACCGTCGTGTCCAACACGCTGACCATCGCGTTCACGCTCGCGGCGATGTTCACCATGTCGTGGGAGCTCACCCTCGGGGCGCTCGTGCTGGTGCCGGCCTTCGTGTTCCCGGCCCGCTGGTTCGGCCGGCGGCTCGCCGGCCTGACCCGCCGCGGCATGGAGGTCGACGCCGACCTGGGCCAGGTCATGAACGAGCGGTTCAACGTGGCCGGCGCGCACCTCGTCAAGGTCTTCGGCGACCCGGACGCCGAGTCCGAGCGGTTCGCCGGACCCGCCCGCGAGCGCCGCGACCTCGGCGTGCGCACGGCGCTGTTCGGCACGTGGTTCCGGGTGGGCCTGTCCACCATCGCGTCCCTGGCGGTGGCGGGCGTCTACGGGTTCGGCGGCCTCCAGGCCATCGCGGGCGAGCTCACCGTCGGCACCGTCGTGGCGCTGGCCACGTACCTGACGCGCCTGTACGGGCCGCTGACGGCGATGGCGAACGTCCAGGTGGACGTGATGACGGCGCTCGTCTCGTTCGAACGCGTGCTGGAGGTCCTGGACCTGGAACCCTCGGTGGCCGAGCGGCCGGACGCCGCCGACCTGCGGGCCGCCGTCGCGGCCCGGGGCGCGTCGCTCTCGCTGACGGGCGTGACGTTCCGGTACCCGCGGGCCGAGGACGTGTCGCTCGCGTCCCTGGAGTCGGTGGCCGGGCCGCGCAAGGACCCGACGACGGACACGCTGCGCGACGTCTCGTTCGAGGTGCCCGCCGGGTCGATGGTCGCGCTGGTGGGCCCGTCGGGGGCCGGCAAGACGACGGTCTCGCAGCTCGTCAGCCGCATGTACGACCCGACGGCGGGGACCGTCCGCATCGCCGGGGAGGACCTGCGGGACGTGACGTTCGCGTCGCTGCGGGCCACCGTCGGCGTCGTCTCGCAGGACGCGCACCTGTTCCACGACACCGTCGCGGCGAACCTGCGGTTCGTCCGCGCGGAGGCCACCGACGCCGACCTGGAGCGGGTGCTGCGCCAGGCGCGCATCTGGGACCTGGTGGACCGGCTGCCGGAGGGCCTGGAGACCGTCGTGGGCGACCGCGGGTACCGGCTGTCGGGCGGCGAGCGGCAGCGCCTGGCGATCGCGCGGCTGCTGCTGCGGGCGCCCGACATCGTGGTGCTCGACGAGGCCACGGCGCACCTCGACTCCGAGTCCGAGGCGGCCGTGCAGGTGGCGCTCGACCAGGCGCTGGCCGGGCGGACGTCGCTGGTCATCGCGCACCGCCTGTCCACGGTGCGCGCCGCGGACCGCATCGTCGTGCTCGACGACGGGGGCGTGGCCCAGTCCGGCACGCACGCCGAGCTCCTCGCCTCGGGCGGGCTCTACGCCGACCTGTACCGGACGCAGTTCGCCGAGGCCTCCTGAGCGCTGCGGTCCGGCCCTTCCGGGCCGGGACGTACCGCTCCCGGGCCGGGCGCACCGCACCCGCGGCTGGGAGGATGGACCGTGTGGACACGCACCACCACCAGCACCTGCCCGACGGCGGCCGCGGCCGCCTGACCGCCGCGTTCGGCATCACGGCGGCGGTCCTGGTCGCGCAGGTCGCCGGGGCGCTCCTGACGGGCAGCCTCGCGCTGCTCGTCGACACGGTGCACCTGCTGACCGACGCCGCCGGGCTCGCGATGGCCCTGTTCGCGGCCCGCCTGGCGCAGCGTCCGCCGTCGGCCCGCCGCACCTGGGGCTACCGGCGGGCGGAGGTGATCGCCGCGCTCGCCCAGGCGGGCGTGCTGCTGGTCGTGGGCGTGTACGTCCTGGTGGAGGGCGTGCTGCGGCTCGTGGCACCGCCCGAGGTGCCCGGCCCCGAGCTCGTCGTCTTCGGCGTGGTGGGCCTGGCGGGGAACCTCGCCGCGATGGCCGTCCTGGCCGGGGGCCGGACGGCGAACCTGAACCTGCGCGCCGCGTTCCTGGAGGTCGTGAACGACGCGCTGGGCTCGCTCGCGGTGGTCGTCGCGGCCCTGGTCATCACGTTCACGGGCTGGCAGCGGGCCGACGTCGTGGCGGGGCTCCTGATCGGCGCGCTGATCCTCCCGCGGGCCCTGCGCCTGCTGCGCGAGACCGTCTCGGTGCTCCTGGAGTCCTCCCCGCCCGGGCTGGACCTCGACGAGGTGCGCGCCCACCTGCTGGACCTCGACCACGTGGAGGACGTGCACGACATGCACGCGTCCCTGATCGCCACCGGGCTGCCCGTGCTGAGCGCCCACGTGGTGGTCCGCACCGACTGCTTCACCGACGGGCACGCCGCGCGCATCCTGGACCAGCTCCAGGAGTGCGTGGCGCAGCACTTCGACATCGCGGTGGAGCACTCCACGTTCCAGGTCGAGCCGCACACGCACGTCGCGCACGAGCACCCGCAGCACGCCTGAGCACCGACCTGCCGGACGCGCCTACCGGACCGTCGTCGGGTTCCGGATCGCCGCCTCGATCCGCGCGAGGACCGCCCGCGACCGGTCCAGCTCCGCCCGGTACCGCTCCGGCAGGTCGGCGGCGAGCCGGCGGCGCAGCTCCACGGCCTCGCGCGCCAGCCCGAGGGCCGCCACGTTGTCCCCCGCGGCGCTCAGCGCGCTGGCGAGGTTGGAGAGCGTGAGCGCCAGGTCCGGCCGGTGCTTGTCGGGGTTCTCCACCGCGAGCTGACGCCGCATCGCGACCGCCTCCCGCATCGGCCCCAGTGCCTCGGTCGGCCTGTCCAGGTCGAGCAGCGTGGCCCCCAGGTTCGCGAGCGCCTCCGCAAGGCCGGTGCGGTACTTCTCCGGCTGGTCCCGCACGAGCCGGCGCAGCATGTCCACCGCCTCCTGCGTGGGCCGCAGCGCCTCCTCGAACCGGCCCAGGTCGGCATAGCGCACGCCAAGGTTGGACAGCGACTGCGCGAGGTACTTCAGCGACCGGGCGTTCCGGCGGGCGAGACCCCGGCGGATGCCCACCGCCTCCTCCTCGAGCAGCACGGCCTCGTCGAACCGGCCGCGCCGGGCGTAGGTGACGCCCAGGTTGGACAGCGAGTGCGCCAGGTAGTGCAGGTACCGCGCGGGGTGCTCGCGGGCGAGCTCGCGCCGGATCTCCAGCGCGTCCCGCTCCAGCCGGAGCGCCTCGTCGGCGCGTCCGGTGGTCGAGTACAGGGCGCCGAGCGCGGACAGGGCGCCGGACAGGTCGGCGCGCGTGCCCCGGGGGTTCTCGTCGGCGAGGCGCCGCTGGATCTGCAGCGCCTCGACCAGCACGGACCCGGCCTCCTCGTACCGCCCGAGCGCCTCCAGGGTGGTGCCGAGCTGCCCGAGCGACCACGCCAGCTCCCCCAGGTGCTCGGGCCGGCCCGCGGCCAGCCGCCGCCGGATCGCCACGGCCTCCGCGTTCGCGGGCAGGGCATCCTCGGGGCGGCCGCTCTCCGTGAGGGCCTCGAAGTTGCCCAGCACCGCCGCGACGCGGGGCTCGTACTGCACGGGGTCGCCCTCGGCGAGCCGGCGGTAGATGTCCAGCGACGCGCGCTGCGTGGCCTCGATCTCGCCGGTCCGGCCCAGCTCCGTGTAGGACACGCCGGCGTTCTGCAGGGCCCGCGCGTGCTCGGCGTCGGCCCAGGGCGCGTCCCCGGGCCCGAGCCGGGCGCACAGGGTGATGACCTCCTCCTGGACGGTGAGGGCGTCGGCGTGCCGGCCCACCGCCCAGTAGCCCATGCCGAGGTTGTTCAGCGCGGTGCACAGCGGCGGGCGGTACCGCAGCTCGTCCGTCCGGGCGAGGCCGCGCCAGAGCCCCACGGCCTCCTGCAGCACCGGCACCGCGGCGGCGGGCTCACCCTCGGCGATGAGCACGACGCCGAGGTCGGTCAGTGCCTCGCCCTGCGTGGCCTCGTCACCCACCAGCCGGGCGAGCTCCGCGACGCGGTGCGTGAGGCGGTCCAGCACGGGCACTGCCAGCGGGCCCGACGAGCGCGGCAGCCGGCGCGCCACCCGCATCAGGCCGGCCAGGTCCGCCGGCCCCTCGTCCGGCAGGGCGGACGCCGCCGCCGCGATCAGCTCCCCGGGGATGTCCCGGCCCGTCGCGGGCCGGTCCAGGCTCATCGCCGTGGCGAACGCCAGCACCCCGAAGGCCTCCTGCCGCCCCAGGTCCCGCGTGCACGCCTCGATCAGCCCCTCCTGCCCCGCCAGCACCCGGGAGACGAGCAGCTCCGCCAGGCGCGGCACCCGGGGCAGGTGGGCACGGACCCAGCCGACGGCCTGGTCCGTCCGTCCGCCGTCCGGCTCCACGCCCGCGCGACGGAGGGCGGCGCGCACCCCGGCCTCCGACGTGTCCCCCACCAGCAGGGTGGTGGCCAGGGCCGCCTCGGCCGTCCCGCCCGGCCCCGCGACGAGCCCGGCCGCCGGGGCCGACGCCGCCCAGCAGGCCCGCTCGTGGTCCAGCACGGCCTCGAGCCCGCGGGCGGGGTCGACGGCCACCGGCCCCTGCTCGTCGGCGTCCGGCCCCTGCGGTCCGGCCGCCGCCGGCCCGAGCACCGCCGCGAGCGCGGCCGCCTGCAGGTCGAGGGCGCGCGGCCGGTGGTCCGGCGTGAGCTCGAACGAGACCTCGGGCACCGGCCGGTCCAGCGCCCGAGCGAAGCGCGTGACCGCCGTACCGAGCAGCACCCGGTCGTCCTCCGCGCGGTCCACCTCCAGGCCGAGCGCCGGGTCCGGCCCCACCTCCACCGTCCGGTCGAGCGCGGGCGCCAGCGCCATCTGCGTGACCGACGGCGTCCGCCCCGCCCACAGCGTGCTGGTCCACCGCTGCCGCCGCCACCACTGGCCGCCGGTGCGGGCGGTGCACAGGATCCGCAGCCGGCCGCGGGTCCGGGTCTCCGCGACGGCGTCGAGCATCGCGGGCAGGTCGAGGCGGTGTCCGGCGTCGTCCACCACCAGCAGGACCCGGCGCGCCGCGGCGACCGCGACCACCGCCGCCACCTCCTCGCCGGGCGGCACGTGGACCACGGTCCAGCCCGTGCGGCGCATGCGCCGGCCGAGCTCGAGCGCCAGGCGGGTCTTGCCGACGCCGCCGAGCCCGCACATCAGGCGGAGCGCGACGGGCTCCCGGGAGCGCACCCAGGCGCGCAGGTCGGCGAGCTCCCGCCCGCGGCCCGTGAACGGCACGACCTCCCGCTCGGGAGCGAGGAGGGCCGCCGGACTCGGCTCGCGCGCCACCGGGCTCCGCACCTCGTCGGGTCCGGGTCGGCTCATGAGCAGCCATCCAACAGCACTCCCGCGTTCCTGACCAGCGCCCGCTGTGATACTCCCCGCGGCGGCCGCGGGCCGCGTCGTCGCAGGTCACAGCGTTGGACGGCGGTCGGCGTCGGCCCGGGCCACCGCATCCCGAAAAGTTCGTGCCCCGCCCGGCCCCGGCCATGCCCGCAGACGCAGCGACGGCCCGCCGCCCCCGGAGGGGCGACGGGCCGTCGGTGATCAGCTCAGATCAGTTGCCCGTGAGCTTCTCGCGAAGCGCGGCGAGCGCCTCGTCCGAAGCCAGCGTGCCACCGGCCTCCTCGACCGGAGCCGAGGAGTAGCTGGTGCTGCCGCCACCGGCCGGAGCGGCCGGGGCCTCGGACGACGCCTCGGTGTCCGCGGTGAGCGCCTCGGCGACCTGCTTGCGGTGCGCGGTCCAGCGCTCGTGCGCCTTGGCGTACTCCGCCTCCCACGACTCGCGCTGGGTCTCGAAGCCCTCGAGCCACTCGTTGGTCTCCGGGTCGAAGCCCTCCGGGTACTTGTAGTTCCCGGCCTCGTCGTACTCGGCGGCCATGCCGTACAGCGCGGGGTCGAAGTCCTCGGACTCCGGGTCCACGCCCTCGTTGGCCTGCTTGAGCGACAGCGAGATGCGGCGGCGCTCCAGGTCGATGTCGATGACCTTGACGAACACCTCGGCACCGACGGTGACGACCTGCTCCGGCAGCTCGACGTGGCGCACGGCCAGCTCCGAGATGTGGACCAGGCCCTCGATGCCGTCCTCGACGCGCACGAACGCACCGAACGGAACCAGCTTGGTGACCTTACCCGGCACGACCTGACCGATGGCGTGCGTACGGGCGAAGGTCTGCCACGGGTCCTCCTGCGTCGCCTTCAGCGACAGCGAGACACGCTCGCGGTCGAAGTCGACGTCGAGCACCTCGACGGTGACCTCCTGGCCCACCTCGACGACCTCGGACGGGTGGTCGATGTGCTTCCAGGACAGCTCGGAGACGTGCACCAGACCGTCGACGCCGCCGAGGTCCACGAACGCACCGAAGTTGACGATCGAGGAGACGACACCCGGGCGCACCTGGCCCTTCTGCAGCGTCTGCAGGAAGGTCGAGCGAACCTCGGACTGCGTCTGCTCGAGCCAGGCACGGCGCGAGAGCACGACGTTGTTGCGGTTCTTGTCGAGCTCGATGATCTTGGCCTCGATCTCCTTGCCGACGTACGGCTGGAGGTCGCGGACACGACGCATCTCCACGAGGGAGGCGGGGAGGAAGCCGCGCAGGCCGATGTCGAGGATGAGGCCACCCTTGACGACCTCGATGACGGTGCCGGTGACGACGCCGTCCTCCTCCTTGATCTTCTCGATCGTGCCCCAGGCGCGCTCGTACTGTGCGCGCTTCTTGGACAGGATCAGACGGCCTTCCTTGTCCTCCTTCTGGAGGACCAGGGCCTCGACGGCGTCGCCGACGGCGACAACCTCGCCAGGGTCGACGTCGTGCTTGATCGAGAGCTCCCGGGACGGGATGACACCCTCGGTCTTGTAGCCGATGTCGAGAAGGACCTCGTCACGGTCCACCTTGACGATCGTGCCTTCGACGATGTCACCATCGTTGAAGTACTTGATGGTGGCGTCGATGGCAGCAAGGAAGTCCTCCTCGGTGCCGATGTCGTTGACGGCAACCTGGGGTGCGGACTTCGCAGGGGTGGAGATGGTCATTGAGTTCGATGCTCCGATGCGGACATGGCGTAGTACGGACAGGGTCTGTTTGAGCTCTGCTTGTGCGGTGCTCGTGAGGTGCCGGTAGGTCGCCGGAAGGCGCACGGCACCGCCAGCCATCCTAGTGGCGCGGCAGCGCCCTGGTCAACGCGAGCCAGGGTGGCCCGAGCCTCACGGATCCGGCCCTCCACGCTCAGAGCGCGAGCTCCAGATCCTTGCCCGGGATGGCGTCCAGCAGCGCCCGGGTGTAGTCGGTGGCCGGCGAGTCGAAGACCGCGTCGACGGTGCCCTCCTCGACCACGCGACCCTGCTGCATGACGAGCACGCGGTCCGCGATCTGCCGCACGACGGCGAGGTCGTGCGTGATGAAGAGGTAGGTCAGCCCCAGCTCCTCCTGCAGGCCGGCGAGCAGCTGCAGGATCTGGGCCTGGACCACGACGTCGAGCGCCGAGACCGCCTCGTCGCACACCACGAGCTCGGGCGACAGCGCCAGCGCGCGGGCGATCGCCACGCGCTGCCGCTGGCCGCCGGACAGCTCGGAGGGGAACCGGCGCAGCAGGCTCTTGCTGAGCGCCACCTGCTCGGCGAGCTCCTCCACGCGGGCGCGGCGGGCCGCGGCGTCGCCGTAGTCGTGCGCGCGCAGCGGTTCCTCGATCGCCCGGAACACCGAGTAGAGCGGGTCCAGCGAGGAGTACGGGTCCTGGAACACGGGCTGCACCCGGCGCCGGTAGGCGATCTGCTCCTTGTGCTTGCCGGCGCCCACGAGGCGGCCGTCGAACGTGATGGAACCCGTGGTGGGCTTCTCGATGTCGAGGATCATCCGGGCCAGGGTCGACTTGCCCGAGCCGGACTCCCCCACCACGGCCACGGTGGAGCCGCGCGGGATGTCGAGGCTCACGCCGTCCACGGCGGTGAAGTCCTTGCTGCGGGACAGCAGCCCTCCGCCGCGGATCGAGAAGACCTTGCTCACGTCCTTGACGGAGACGAGGGGCGCCGAGTCGGCACGCTGGTCCGCCGCCCCCTCCGGCACGTCAGCCGGCTCGGCGGCCTCGCCCGGGGCGAGCAGCGCGTCGTCCAGCACGTCCTCCAGGCCGCGCTCGCGCGCGATCTCGATGCGGCGCGAGGCGAGCGACGGGGCCGCCGCCATGAGGCGCTTGGTGTAGTCGTGCTGCGGCGCGGTGAGGACCTGGCGGGCCGGGCCCTGCTCCACGATCTCGCCGTGGTACATGACCACCACGACGTCGGCGCGCTCGGCCGCGAGGCCGAGGTCGTGCGTGATGAGCAGCACCGCGGTGCCGAGCTCCTCGGTCAGGGCGGAGAGCTGGTCCAGGATGCCGCGCTGCACGGTCACGTCGAGGGCCGACGTCGGCTCGTCCGCGACGAGCAGAGCCGGCCGGCCGGACAGACCCATGGCGATGAGCGCCCGCTGGCGCATGCCGCCGGAGAACTCGTGCGGGTACTGGCCGGCCCGGCGGGCGGCGTCGGGCAGGCCCACCTCGTCGAGCAGCTCGACGGTGCGGGCGCGCGCGTCGCGGCGCGTCCGCAGGCCGTTGTCGATCAGGCCCTCGTCGATCTGCTGCCCGATCCGCAGGACCGGGTTGAGGTTGGTCATCGGGTCCTGCGGCACGAGGCCGAGCTCGGTGCCCCGCAGCTGCGCCATGCGCTGCGCGCTGATGTGGCCCAGGTCCTCGTCCTTGAACCAGATGTGGCCCTCGGCCACGGATCCGTTGCTGGCCAGCAGGCCCAGCACCGCCATGGCGAGCGTGGTCTTGCCCGAGCCGGACTCCCCCACGATCGCGACGGTCTGGCCGCGGCGGACGGTCAGGTTGGCGTTTGCCACGGCGCGGGCGGGGCCGCCCTCGGTCCGGAAGTCGACGCTCAGGTTCTCGACCCGCAGGACGACGTCCTCCGCGGGGGCGTCCACGGGGGCGTCCACCGGGGCGTCGACGGGCACATCCACCGGGGCGTCCACAGGGGCGTCGGCCGTGTTGTCAGCGATGTCGGTCATCGTCGGGTCCTGTTCCGGGGGTCGAGGGCCTCGCGCAGGCTCTCGCCCACGAGGGTGAAGCCGAGGGCCGTGATCGCGATGCAGAGACCGGGCAGGATCGCCAGGCGCGGTGCGACCGCGAGCTCCTGCTGCGCGGCCGTCAGCATGCGCCCCCACTCCGCGGTGGACGGCTCGCCGCCGCCCAGGCCGAGGAAGGAGAGCGCCGCGGCCTCGATCACTGCGGTGGCCAGGGTCAGCGTTGCCTGCACGATGACGGGGCCGATGCTGTTGGGCAGCACGTGGCTCATGGTCACCGAACGACGGCTCAGGCCCAGTGCGGACGCGGCCAGCACGTAGTCCTGGCCGCGCTGCGCGAGCATCGAGCCGCGCAGCAGGCGGGCGAAGATCGGGATCTGCACCACACCGATGGCGACGATCACCGACATCGAGGACTGGCCGGCGATCGCCGCGATCGACACCGCCAGGAGCAGGGAGGGCACCGACAGCATCAGGTCCACCAGGCGCATCACGCTGAAGTCGACCCACTTGCCCAGCCAGCCGGCGAGCAGGCCCAGGAGCATGCCGCCGACGAGGCCGAACAGCGTGGACAGCACACCGACCAGGAGGGAGGCCTGCGCGCCCCAGATCAGCTTGCTCAGCACGTCGCCGCCGTAGCGGTCCAGGCCGAGCGGGTACTCGGCCGACGGCCCGGGGATCATGGTGGGCCGCACCTCGGCGCGGCCCGGCAGCTCGGTGGGGCCGTACGGGGCCAGCAGCGGCGCGAGCACCGCCACCACGACGAACAGGGCGACGATGACGAAGCCGATGATCGCGACGGGGTTCCGGCGCAGGGTGCGCCAGGCACGCGCCCAGACGCCCTCGCCGGCGTGGTCCTCCCCGCCGGGTCCGTCGCCGTGGATGCTGGTACGGAGCGGCTCGGCAGCCACGCCGCCGGTCACAGGAAGCTCGTTGGCACTCACTGCTGCCTCCTCAACCGGGGGTCGATCAGCCCGTACGACACGTCGACGAGCAGGTTTACGAGGGCGTAGACCACGGCGATCATGAGCACGAAGCCCTGCATGACCGGGTAGTCCGCGTTGAAGACGGAGTCTGCGAGGAAGCTGCCGATGCCGCTGAACGCGAAGACGGTCTCGGTGAGCACCGCTCCGGACAGCAGCAGGCCGACCTGCAGGCCGATGGTCGTCACCACGGGGAGCATGGCGTTCTTCAGGACGTGGTCCCCGCGCAGGCGGGCGGCCTTGATGCCCTTGGCCCGGGCCGTGCGGACGTAGTCGGCGTTCTGCACCTCGGAGACGGCGGCACGCGTCATGCGGGCCACGATCGCCAGCGGGATGGTGCCGAGCGCGATGCCCGGCAGGATCAGGTGCACCAGCGCGTCCCATGCCGCGTCCCACTCACCGGTGAGCAGGCCGTCCAGCACGTAGAAGTTCGTCGGGTGCGTCGCGACCATCGTGGCGCTCTGCCGTCCCGTCGTCGGGAACCAGCCGAGCTCGACGGCGAACACGTACTTCAGGATGAAGGCCAGGAAGAACACGGGCACCGTGACGCCGATCAGCGAGACCACGACCGCCGAGTGGTCGACGACCGAGCCGGCCCGGCGGGCCGCCACGTAGCCGAGCGGGATGCCGATGCCGATCGCGAAGACCAGCGCCACCACGGTGAGCTCGATCGTCGCGGGGAACCGCGTGAGGAACTCGTCGATCACGGGCCGGCCGCTCTGCAGCGAGGTGCCGAAGTCGCCCTGCAGCAGCCGCGTGAGGTACTTGCCGTACTGCACGATCAGGGGCTGGTCGAGCCCGAGCTGGGCCTCGATCTCGGCGGCGGCCTCGGGGGTGTACCGCTCGCCGAGCATGGCCTGCACGGGCCCGCCGGGCAGGGCGCGTACCCAGCCGAACAGCAGGATCGACAGGCCCAGCAGGATGGGTATCAGGAGCAGCAGGCGCTGCACGATCAGTCTGAGCATCGTTCCTCGACAGACATGCGTTCATCGGTCGCCCGGGCAACCGGCTTGTGGCCGGCCCGGGCGACTCCGGACAGCGGTCGGGGGGGGGGGCGGCCCCCCCCCCCCCCCCCCGGGGGTGTAAAAAACACACGGGGGCCCCCCCCCCCCCCGCCAGGGGAACAAAAAAAAACAACAAAAACAAAACCCCC
>NZ_JBIVCZ010000004.1:0-335952 GCF_044746965.1 Promicromonospora sp. NPDC090134
GGCCGGCTACCGCGGCCGACTGGCCGAACTACCAAGCATCATCCACATGATCACCAACCTGGAGTTCTACCGACTCACGCGCTGAATAGGGCTCTAAGTTCGCGAAAGCGTGTCCAGTTCGTGTCACCCCGGGGGTCACGAGCGTGTTTGCGCTGGTCGAAAGCCAGTTACCCGGAAGCGAAGTACTTCTCCGTGTGAGGTTCCCCCACCGGGGTCACGAACCGTGGCACCGTCGGTTCATCACGAACCCCGCGTGGTGCAGCGTGCCGTCCAGCAGCTCACCGAAGGCCCAGAAACCGGAGTCGTCCAGATAGGTGATCCGGCCGTCACGAACCCAGTACCGCCCGGTGTAGGCGTCCGCGCGTCCGTTCCGGGTCTCCGAGTAGCGTCCGTCGGCCATCAGGTGCTGCTCCAGGCCACGGGCCGGGTCGACCCACGTCCCGACCCACGTCTCCCGTACGGCGGGATCGGACAGGTCCGCGCCGGCGGGCCGCGTCGGGCGACCGTCGCGTGCTTCCAGGTGCCCGGACACATAGACCGCGGCCAGGTCCGCGGGATCGATCACGAGCATGCGACGGATCTGCGACTCCCCGACCGGGCGGCGGACGAGCGCGAACGTCGCACGGTTGCCGGGGACCAGGTCATGGACATGCCGTTGCGGCACGGGTCGTTGTGCCACGGCGCTGTCCACCGTGAGCGGGACCGCGTAGGTGCCCGTGGCCTCGACCACGGCGGGCTCGCCCGTGAGCGGCTCCACGAGGACACCGTCCGAGACGTACAGGTTCTCGCGAGCTGACGTGCTCGGCGTCCTCATGACGGTCGCGCCCCTCAGGACGAACTGCCTGCCGGTCTGCTCGATGTCGGTCTGCTCGGTCATCGGTTGCTCCGTTCTCCTGGCGGGGTCATGAGGCCTGAGGCGCGTGCGCCAGGTGCACGGCCTCGGCGTCGAGGGCACTCTCCTCGGCGCGGAGGACGTCGTCGTCCATGGTCCCCTCGGCGCGGATCCGGGCGAGCTCGTCTCGTCTGACGTCGAGCACGGCGGTCCGCAGCGCGCGCGCAGTCGAGGGATCGTCGGTCTCGGCGGACTCCTGCTCCGGGAGATACGACTCCTCGGCGATTCCGCTGGCGGCGCGCGGGGCGGGGAACTGCTCCAGCAGCACCGGAAGCTCGCGCTGGACGCGGGCTGTGATCCGTTGTCGCACGAGCTCCGCCTCGCGGGCCCCCTCGTGGTCGGCAGGCAGGCGGACTGCCCGGGTGACGAGAGGGAGGGTCGGGCCGAGCAGTGCGAGGGTCAGCGTGACGGTGACGGCGGTGATGAACACGATCGCGTCGCGCTGTTCGATCGGCTCGCCCGAGGCGGTCGCGACCGGGACGGTGAGCGCGGCGGCCAGCGAGATCGCGCCACGCATACCTGCCCACGCGATGGGTAGCCGCTCACGGGAGCTGATGCGCAGGGAACGCTGGGCGGCGCGGCGGTCGAGGGCCCGCACGACGTACGGCACCGTGTAGAACCAGGCGAGGCGGACGGCGATGACGGTCAGCGCCACCAGGACCGCGATCAACGTCGCGTCCCGCAGACCGGTGGAGGACAGGCCGCCCACGACGCCGGGGATCTGGGTGCCGATCAGGACGAAGAGCGCGCCGTTGAGGAGGAACGCCGTCACCTCCCAGAACGCGTACGACTGGCGGCGGGCCTGGGCCTCGATGTGGCGTGGTGCGATACGGCTCGTGAGCAGCCCGCACGTGACGACCGCCAGCACCCCGGAGACATGGATGAGCTCGGCTGGCAGGAATGCGAGCATCGGGGTGGCGACGCTCAGACCGCTGTGCAGGATCGGCTCGCCCAGCCGGCGCCGTAGCGGGACGAGCACGTAGGCGACGGCGGCGCCGATGGCGATGCCGCCCCCGAAGGACTCCGCCAGGCGCAGCGCGGTGCCGCCGACGGACAGCGGCCGGCCCTCGACGAGGAACTCCAGGGTGACCGCCAGCAGGACCAGGGCCGTGCCGTCGTTCAGGAGGCTCTCGGTGCGCAGCACGGTGAGCGTGCGGCGCGGCAGCGAGCCGGAGACGGCCGAGACCGCCACCGCGTCGGTGGGGGCGAGGACCGCCCCGAGCACGAGCCCGATGGGCCAGGGCAGTCCCAGCAGGTGGGCCACGGCCGCGACCGCCGCGGCCGTGGCGATGACCAGGAGGGTCGCCTGGAGCGTGATGGCCCGCAGGTTGCTGCGGATCAGGTGGACCGAGGAGTTCAGGGCCTCCCAGTACAGCAGCGCGGGCAGGAACAGGAACAGCACGACGTGGGGTGACAGCTCGGCGTGGCCCAGCGGGGTGAGGCCGATCAGCACGCCGACGGCGAGCAGCACGACGGGCTCGCTCAGGCGGAACCTGCGGGAGAGCCAGGCGCCGGCGAGCACGGCCACCACCACGGCGGCCACGAGTTCAAGGGTGTGCATCGAGGTCTTCCAGGTCGGTCGGTGGGGTATGGCGCCGGTGTGGTGGCCGGGTACTGCTAGGCGCGCTCGGCGAGGAGGCTCGCCGGCTCGCGCCGGGTCACCGTGACGGCCGCGACCGTGCCGGCGATGCCGGTCAGAAGCAGGCCGCCCGCCACGACGGCTGCCACGAGCAGCCACGGCACCTGGAGCGTCGCGGCTCCGGTGACGTGGGCCGTCGAGGTCAGGACCGCGAGCACGGTGGTCACCGTGGCGACGACTCCGAGGAGGGTCGCCGCACCGCCGACCAGGAGGGTCTCCTGGATCGCGGCGCTGAGCGCCTGGGTGCGTGTCAGGCCGCTCGCCCGGGCGACGGCGAACTCGCGACGCCGGCCCGAGGTCGCGATGGCGATCGCGTTGGCCACGCCGATGACCGCGTATGCCGCTCCGACCGCCATCACGACGACGAGCACCTGCGCGTTCTGGTCCTGGCCCGCGGCGCCCGCCTCCTCGGCCCAGGTCTCCAGGTCGGACACCTGGCCGAGGCCGGCCAGCTCGGCGGCGACGGCAGCAGGGTCGGCGCCGTCGTCCAGCGCCACGAACGTCGTGGCAGGCACGTCCTCGAGGAGGTCGGCGGGCACGAGGTCGCGCGGGAGGACGACGCCGGCCTGGCTGCCGCTGCCGGACGGCACCGCGGTGCCGAACCGGACGGCGCCGAGGTCGCGGTCGCCGATGCTGACCGTGCCCGCGGCGCCGAGTCCGAGGCCGGCCGCGCCGGGACCCGGTGCGGCGTCGCCGGCCCGGAGGCCGTCGACCGCCGCTGCCGCTCCGGGGTGGGCGACACCGAACTCGACGGGGTCGACCACCAGCGCCTCGGTGGTCACCGCCAGGGGCGTCCCGGCGAGCTCCTCGGACATGCCAGGTATCGCGGAGCCGCTGGGCTGGACCCCGATGGGCACCGTCCACTCCGTCGACGCGTTCGCCACGCCGGAGAGCTGACCGGGGTCCTCCTCGGGTGCGCCGGTGGTGCGCAGCACCAGGTCGGCCTCGGTGCCGCGCACCGTCTGGGCCATGGCCGCGTCGCCGAACGACAGCATGGCGATCGGCTGGCTGAGGACGAGCGCGACCAGCACGATCAGTGGCGCCGCGGTGGACGCGGAGCGGGTGGCGCCGTCGCGGAGGTTCGCGACCGCGAGCCTGGCGACCGGCGAGGAGGACCGGGGCGCGAGCGCCGCCACGGCCGGTACCAGGGCGGGGGCGAGCACCGTGAGCGCGAGCGCCGCCGTGATGCCGGCCGACATGGCCATCGCCTGCGCTCCGGCGATGCCGCCGAAGGGTGCGGTGACGACCAGGGCGGCCGTCGCGAGGACGAGCGCTCCCCCGCCCGCCCAGCGGGCCCGGGTCATGGGCCGCTCGGCCTCGCCCGTCGAACGCAGGGCGTCCAGCGGGTCGATCCGGGCCGCCCGTCGTGCGGCGAGCGCCACGCCGGCCAGCGCGAGGGCGATGCCCAGCACGAGCGAGGCGGGCACGGTCCACGGCTGCCAGGCGGCGGTGAAGGTGGCGGGCACGAAGCCGAACCTGGCCAGCAGGCCGGTCTGGACCTGCTGGAGGGCAACACCGACGGGGATGCCGGCGGCGGCTCCGAGCGAGCCGAGCACGACCGCCTCGGTCAGGAGCATGCGGCGGAGCTGGCCGGCGTCGGCGCCCACGATGCGCAGCAGCGCAAGGTCGCGACGTCGCTCCGTGACGGAGAACGCGAAGGTGGAGGCGATGATGAACACGGCGAGGAACGCGCCGAACCCGAGCGTCACGGAGACGACGGTCAGGGCGACGAGCCGCGCGCTGTCGAAGCCGGCACGTGCCACGGCGTCCGCTCCGGCGGCCGGTTCCATCCCGGCGACGGAGAGCAGGAGCAGCAGCGACGACTGCACGAGGCCGACGCCGAAGGTCACGGTGACGAGCGCGCCGACGTAGGTCTGCCGGCGCTCGACGAAGCCGCTCACACCGAGGCGGTTCATCGTCCGGCCTCGAGCGCGACGAGCCGGTTCGCGATCGTGGCAGCGTCCGCCCCGGCGAGCCTGTCGACCAGCCGGCCGTCGCGGAGGAAGACCGTCTCGTCGGCGGCCGCCGCCGCGGCCGGGTCGTGCGTGACCATCAGGATGGTCTGTCCCGTCCCTGTCATGTCACGCATCAGTTCCAGCACGTTCCGTGCGGCGTTCGAGTCGAGCGCGCCGGTCGGTTCGTCGGCGAACAGCACCTGCGGGCGCGTGATCATCGCCCGTGCGATGGCGACCCGCTGCTGCTGGCCTCCGGAGAGCTCCCGCGGCCGGTGGGTGGCGCGCTCGCTCAGGCCGACGAGAGCGAGTGCCTGTCGCACCGTGTCACGTCCGGGGCGCCGCCCGGCGAGCTCCAGGGGCAGTGCGACGTTCTGCTCGGCGGTCAGCGAGCCGATGAGGTTGAAGCTCTGGAACACGAACCCGATGCGCTCCCGGCGCAGCTCGGTGCGTTCCTGGTCCGAGGCGTGGGTGATGTCCGTGCCGCCGAGGACGACGCGGCCGCCGTCGACCCGGTCCAGCCCCGCCGCTACCTGGAGCAGCGTCGACTTCCCGGAGCCGGAGGGCCCCATGACAGCAGTCCAGCTGCCCTGGCGCAGCTCGAGCGAGACGTCGTCCAGTGCGGTGACGCCGGTCTCTCCGGTGCCGTGGGTGCGTGTCACTCCGGTGAGCGACAGCGCGGTGCCGGTACCGACGGGGACCGGCTCAAGGGTGGTGGTGGTCATGTCTCTACTCCACTCGTGGTGCGTTGTCCGGGACAGCCGGTGGGCCCCCGGCCGACGTGCGGGTTGTCCCGAAGCTCACGGCCGGCCGGGCACGGAGAGCGCGGCCGCGCCGGCACCGGCGCGGGCGAGGATCCCCGCGCGGGAGGCGTGCACGCTGCGCCGCAGCTCGGCGAGGTCGACGTCGACGAGCTCGCCGTCCCACTTGCGTGCCCGTCCGCCGACGAACACGGCCCGGACGTTGCGCGGGTCGCTGCCGAGCACGAGGGTGCCGACGGCGTCGTTGAGGGGCATGTTGTTCACGGCCTCGGCGTCGACCAGGATCAGGTCGGCCTGCTTTCCGGGCGTGACCGAGCCGGTCACGTGGTCGAGCCCGTTGGTCCGGGCGCCCTGGAGCGTCGCGAGGTCGAGCACGTCGCGCGCGGTGATGCGCCGCACCTCGTCGGTGGTGCCGTAGGCCGCGTTGACCGCCCGCATCCGCTGGATCGCGAGCAGCGCGCGCATCTGGGTGAACATGTCGCTCGCGAGGGCGACCTCGACGTCGATGCTCAGCCCCGGGCGGATCCCGACCGCCAGCGCCTCGTCGACAGCCGGGATCGCGGTCTCCAGGCCGATCTGCGCCTCGGACGTCGGGGCGAGCGCGACGGTCGCCCCGGCGTCGCCCATGGCCTGCCACGCCTCCGTCGTCAGACCGGTGGCGTGGATGAGCGTGGTGCTCGGGCCGAGGATGCCCTGGCGCGCCCACTCCAGCACCGCGCGGGAGGAGGGCTCCCCGAAGACGGCGTCGACGCTCACGCCGATGCCGAGCTCACGCGCGACCGCCGCGAGCCGGGGACCGTAGGCGATCTCAGGCCCGGCGATCTCGTCCGTGGCGAGTGCCGCGACGCGCAGGGTCAGCAGCTGGTCGTCGCTCGCGAAGTAGGTCGAGCGCAGCCGGGTCAGGTCGGCCGGCCACTGGTGGTTCCAGTCGCCGAAGTGCGGGCCCATCGAGGCGTGCACGCCGCGGATCCCGGAGTCGGCCAGCGCCGCGATGGCGCGGTCGGAGTGCTCCGCGGAGCGGGAGTTGTGCGCGAAGTCGAGCATGCAGGTGATCCCGCTGTCGAGCGCGGTCAGGGCGGCGAGGCGGGTCCCGACGTACACGTCCTCCGGGTCGAGCACCGGGGCGACGCCGCTGAGCGTCGACACGACGTACTCGCCGAGGTCGTTCACGTCGGGGATGCTGCGCCGGAGCGTCGCTTCCCAGGCGTGCCGGTGCGTGTCCACCAGGCCGGGCGCCACGATCGACCCTTCCGCGTCGATGACGAGGGCGTCGTTCTCGGCGCCCTGGGCGGAGAGGTCCGGCCCCACCGCCGCGATCCCGCTGCCCTCGATCAGCACGTCACCGCGGGGCAGGTCGGGCAGGGTGGGATCCATCGTGACGACGTACGCGCCCTTCACGAGGATCCGACGGCGGTCGTCGGAGGCGCTGCGCAGGACGTGGTTCGAGACGGCGTCGGCGGGCAGGGAGCTCATAGGGATTCCTTCCGGTCGGGTGGACTGCCCCCATGCTCGGCGGGTCTCCCGATGCCGAACCAGGCCGCCGCGCACCTAGGAAGCGCGCGGCGACCCTCGCCGACCGTGGCACGACCGCGCTCCCCGACGTGCCCAAGTCCAGCGCGACCACCACTGGCGCGTCCTGCGCGAGAGCGGGCTGCTGCACCAACGCACGGGGGGGTCGCTTCATGACGATGACGCTGCGCCGGCGCGACCTGGACGACCGCTTTCCGGGACTCCTCGACTCCGTGCTGACCGCGACCGAACCAGGTGGTAACAGTTCGGCAAGCCGAGCGCGTTAGGATCGTTTCGCAGTCAGGTACCACCGTGCGACACCCTCCTTGCGGAGGTTCACAGAACGCCGCGACCGTCGCCCGTCCGATGGGAGCGAACGTGAGCGAGCTGGGCGATTTCCTCCGGGCCAAGCGGGCCGCTGCCTCCGTCGAGGCGCTGCCCTTCCCCTCCTCGGGACGACGACGCGTCCCGGGCCTCCGCCGCGACGAGGTCGCCCTGCTCGCCGGGGTGAGCGTGGACTACTACACGCGGCTCGAGCAGGGGCGGGAGACGAACCCGTCGGCGCAGGTGCTGGACGCCCTCGCCCACTCCCTCGACCTCACCCTCCACGAGCGGCGCTACGCCTACGGGCTCGCGCAGATCGCGTGGGTCCCGGAGCTCGCCGAGGCCCCCGAGCCGGTCGACGCCACCCTCACGCGCCTGATGGAGCGCTGGCCCGGAGCAGCGTGCTTCGTGCTCGACCCGCTGCTCGACATCGTGGCGATGAACCGGCTCGCGACCAACCTGTTCCAGCCGTTCTCCACGACGCGGAACCTGGTCGAGATGGTCTTTCTCGACCCCGAGGGCCGCACCTTCTACGCCGACTGGGAACGCGCGGCCACCGGATGCGTGGCCAACCTGCGGGCAACCTCCGGCCTCTACGCCGGCACGGCACGCCGCAAGGAGCTCCTGGACCGGCTCACCTCCGGCAGCGCGTACTTCGCCGAGCTGTGGGCCGCGCACGAGGTCGAGCCCAAGACCCACGACCAGAAGACGCTCCGGCACCCTGCCGTCGGTGAGTTCGTGATCGACTTCGACGCCTTCGAGGTCTCCGCCCTGCCCGGGCACCAGCTCGTCGTCTACCGCACCGAACCCGCGAGCGCCGGCGAACGGGCGTTCCACGAGCTGTCCGAGATGTCGACGACCTCGGCGCAGGACGACCTGGTCACCGGCTGAGCACGCGCCGGACGCACCGCGTGCACCCGCGTGCGCCTGGGAGGAGCAGGGCCAGGCTCGTCCGGCGTGGCGCGGCTAGCGTGCCAACCGTGCATGCCCCGAACGCCCGACCGGTCCTGCCGCTCCCGGAGCACGAACCGGCCGTCGTCCTGGACGGCGGCCTGCTCGTCGTCGACGCGAACCGGCGGTGGCGGTCCCTCCATCTCCCCTTCGCCAGCCGATCCGACGTCGGACACATGGTCTTCTGCGACCCCGCCGCCGCCACGTTCTTCGTGAACCGCCGGCACGAGGAGTACGACGTGGTGGCGGCGCTGCTCGACGGGATCGGCACGGAGCGCACCCGGGAGGCGGCACAGGCTGCCGTGCGGGACCTCAGGGAGCAGAGCCCGCGCTTCGACGCCCTGTGGGGTGGTCTGCGCGTGCGCCAACGGCTCCTGGACACCTACGTGGTGCGCCACCCGGACCTCGGCGAGCTGACCTTCGATCGCCGGACCGCACGGCACGACGGCATGGTGCTGCGTGTCGCCACGCCTCGTCCGGCGACGTCGCGCATGCTGCCGCTGCTCGATCACCTGCCCGGCTGAACGCCGTGCCCGCCCGACGACGTACCGCCGGCCGTACCCGCCTGTCCGCGCACCCTGGCTGCGGCACTGCTAGGAAACTGGCGGCCTGGTTCGACGTGGGCCCGGGCGTGAGTCTGGATGTGCCCCCGAACGAGGGGCCGTAGCACCAGACAAGTAGCACCAGACAAGGAGTCATCACCATGAGCGGAATCATCATCCCCGGGGCCCTCGACGGACGCGTGGCGGTCATCACGGGCGCATCCAGCGGCATCGGCGAGGCCACCGCGGAGACCTTCGCCGCGCTCGGTGCCAAGGTTGCCCTGCTCGCCCGCCGCGGCGACCGGCTCGACGCCGTCGTGGCCCGGATCCAGGAGAAGGGCGGCACGGCGATCGCGGTGCCGACCGACGTCACCGACCGCGCACAGGTCCTGGCCGCCGCCGAGCGGGTCCGGGACGAGCTCGGCGGGGCGGACCTCGTGTTCGCGAACGCCGGCGTCCAGCTCATCGCCTCGATCAGCGACCTGAAGGTCGAGGACTGGGACGCCCAGATCGACCTGAACATCAAGGGCGTCATGAACACCATCCAGGCGTTCCTGCCCGACCTGGAGGCCGCCGCGGCGGCGGGCAGGACGACGGACCTCGTGACCACCTCCTCCATCGCCGCGACGCGGATCCTGGAGAAGTTCCAGGTCTACTCGGGCACCAAGGCCTACGTCAGCCACATCACCCGCCTGCTGCGCACGGAGCTCGGCCGCAAGAACATTCGCGTGTCGACCGTCGAGCCCGGCATGGTCGACACCGAGCTGCCCGACCACGTGACCGACCCGGACGCCAGTGCCCTCATGGCAGACCTGATCGAGCAGATCGACGTTCTGCAGTCCGAGGACGTCGCCGAGACGGTCGCGTTCCTCGCGGGCCTGCCGAAGCACGTGAACCTCACCGAGATCACGATCCTGCCCACGCAGCAGGTCATCTGAGGTCTCGTCATGGACGACCGATTCACGCCCTACCCGCTGGACAAGGTCCATCGCCTCTTCGAGCCCGGGCCTGTCGTGCTGGTCTCGACCTTCGACGGGCACCGCGCGAACCTCATGACCAACGGGTTCAACATGCCGGTGCGCCACTCCGCGACGCTCGCTCTCGTCGTCGGGCCCTGGGACCACTCGTACGAGGCGCTCCGGGACACCGGTGAGTGCGTCATCGGCATCCCCGGCCGCGACATCCTCGAGACGGTCGTCGACATCGGCAACGTGTCGGGCGCCGACGTCGACAAGTGGGACCGCTTCGGCCTGACGCCGGCACCCGCGGCCACTGTCAGGGCTCCGTTGGTCATGGAGTGCTTCGCCGACGTCGAGTGCACCGTTGCCGACGACCGCCTCGTGGACGACCACGACCTGTGGCTGCTGCGGGTCGAGCGGGCGTGGATCGATCCGGCGGCGCCGGCCGCCGGCGAGGTCCACCACCGGGGCGACGGCACGTTCTCGACCAACGGCGAGCTGATCGACCTGCGGTCGCGCATGACGAAGTGGGAGTCGCTGACCCGCGACTGACCTGCCAGACCACAATGAGGGCCCGGGAATCCTTGGATTCCCGGGCCGCATTGCGCAGGTCACCCGAATCATGTGACTCGACGAGGCGCACCCCGGCCTACCGTCGCGGACGAATCATCGGACGAGTGCCCCGCGGACGGCGGGCCACGCTATCGAGGAGAGACGACATGGCGCTCGACACCCTGGTGGCCTTCGCGGCCAGCTACGGCAACGAGGACGACGCGGTGACCGACTACGAGGCGGTGAAGGAGTTCTACCAGACCAGCGGCCTCATCGACACCTACGACGCGGCGGTGATCTCGCGGCACGCCGACGGCAAGGTCAAGATCGTCAAGAAGCACGAGCAGCCGACCCGGCAGGGCGCCTGGGGCGGCCTGGGCCTCGGCCTGGCCGGGGGCGCGCTCGTGGCCCTCTTCCCGGCGATCGGTCTGGGTGGCGCCCTGCTCGCGGGCGGCGCCGGGGGCAGCGCCATCGGCGCGATCGCCGGGCACGTCGCCGGCGGGATGAGCCGCGGCGACCTGAAGGACCTGGGCGAGCTGCTCGACGAGGGGCAGAGCGGCCTGGTCGTCATCGCCGCGTCGGACGTGGCAGCACACGTGGAGAGCGCGATCGCCCGCGCGGCCAAGCTGGAGAAGAAGGAGCTGAAGGCCGACGAGAAGGCGCTGGAGGCCGCGATCGACGAGGCCACCGCGAGGTGAGTTCGTCGATCACCCCCGCACCCGGAGGATGAAACCAGGAGGATCTTCGCGGCACGGAAGGTACGATACGGACGTTGCGCTCGACTCGGACCAGACGACGTCCTAGCGAGAGGAGGCGGTTGACGTGGCCGCCGTTCATCGCGACTGGGCGTGGGACCGTCCGAGCGACGTCCGTGCGCTGCCGGCCGACGTCGACGTC
This sequence comes from Promicromonospora sp. NPDC090134, assembly GCF_044746965.1. Taxonomy (NCBI): domain Bacteria; kingdom Bacillati; phylum Actinomycetota; class Actinomycetes; order Micrococcales; family Promicromonosporaceae; genus Promicromonospora; species Promicromonospora sp. NPDC090134. The sequence goes on from NZ_JBIVCZ010000004.1 coordinate 10,979, forward strand.
GAGCGCCGGGGAGCCCTCGTCGTGCTGCGCGCGGCCATGCGCGACGTCGCGGACGCCGACCGCACGATCCTGGTCGGCCGTCACGTCCAGGGCAGAACCACGACGAGCATCGCCGAGCAGCTCGGCCTCCACCCGCACGCCGTGCCCGGCCGGCTCCGCCGTGCCGAGGAGAACCTTGCCGCCGCACTGGCCGCCGCACACGCCCGGCACGTGGCCGAACCCGAGTGCCGCGCCGGCTGCGCGGCCATGCACGACTACCTCGCCGGGCACCTCCTGCCCCACCGCCAGCGGCGGCTGGAGGTCCACATGAACGGCTGTGCCCGGTGCACCCGCGCGTTCGTCGACGTGTGTGACGTCTCCTGGGCGCTCCGCGAAGCCGGGACCGACGCCGTCGTCGAGGGTGCGCCGGCCGACGTCACCGCCCGCCCCGCGCACATCGGCACCCGGGCGAACCGGAGGGAGACCGCCGTGGCCGCTGCCGCGCTCGTCGCGGTCACCGTCATCGGTGCGTCGACGTATGTCGCTGATCAGACCGGTGAACCCGCGGGCCAGGTGCTGGAGAGCGCGGGCATCGACGAGGGCGTCCCGGGAACCGACGTCCCGGGAGTCGACGACCCGGGGAACCGGGAAGCCCCGCCGCCGCCCTCGATCCGTCCCACGAACCGACACTCCCGCCCGTCGACCACGCCGAAGGACGACGCCGCCGCAGCCGTGCAGACCGTCGCGGGGGCCGCCCGGACGACCCAGGTGACCGCGACGGGGGCCGACACCGAGCTCACCGCCGCCGACCAGGGGGCCGGCGCAACCTCCCCCTCGGAGTCCACGGCCGGCACCAGCTCAAGCGCATCGGCGCTGGACCAGGGCGTCGAACAAGCCAACGCGGCCGCGACGCAAGGCCTGACCGTCGCGGTTGCGGCGGCGGCCGCTGCGTCGGGCGGCTCCGCCAGATCCAGCAACGGCGAGAGCCGGCGGGCCACCGCGACCGCCGGCACTCCGGCCTCTGCCGACGGCTGACCCGATCCGGGGTCGCGTCGTCCCACATCCGACCCGCACTCCCGTACGGCCGGGTCCGCCGGGTCCACGCCGACGGTCGCCTCAGCTCCTCGGCAGCGCGCCGTACACCTCGTCGGTGACCGGTTCGAGCCACTCGTTGCCGAGGTCGTCGGCCGGGGTGATGAAGGCGACGTGGGAGAACCACGAGCCGGCCTTCGCGCCGTGCCAGTGCTTGGTGCCGGCCGGTACACGGACCACCGATCCCGGCTCCAGGCTGACGGCGTCCTCGCCCTCCGCCTGGTTCCAGCCGCTGCCCGCCGTGCACAGCAGGATCTGGTCGCCGCCGCCGGTGCCGTGATGGATGTGCCAGTTGTTGCGGCAGCCCGGCTCGAAGGTGACGTTGCTGACGGGAACGCTCCCCGACGCGAGGGGCGCCAGGTAGCTCTGGCCGGTGAAGTACTGCGCGTAGGCGTCGTTCTTCTCTCCCCGGGGGAAGATCTGGTCGAGCTCGGCGTCGTTCATGTCGTCTCCTGTGTCTCCGTACGTACGGCCTCAAGTCAAGGCGGTACCTGGACGCCCTGCCAGTCCCTGCTGGTACACCTCACGCCCGGGCCTCCCGCGCGGAGGCGATCGGAACGCGGCGCCGCGAATCGCCGCAGCCCCCGGCCCGTCAGCCCTGCGGCGCGTCCCCGAAGTCGCGGATGTCCAGGCGGACGCCGCCCTTGAGCGCCGACTCGTGCGCGACGATGCCGGGCATCGTGTACCGCGCGGCGACCCAGGCGTTGACCGGCGGGAGGGCGCCGGTCGTGACGGCCGTGACGAAGTCGTCGGCCAGGAAGTGGTGGCTGCCCTCGTGGCCGTTGGACACGTTCGCGAACTCCTTCGGCAGCCGCGAACGGTCGTGCACCGGCGCGGAGCCCGAGGTGAAGGCGTCCCGCAGCGCGGGCGAGACGTGCTCCAGCGACGGGTCGTCGGGTGACAGCGTCGGCTTGGGAGCCAGGTGCTCCGTGATGTCCACGACCTCCTGCTTGTCCTGCCAGAGGCTGACGTTGACGAGCTGCTCCATGCTGGCCTCGGTGCCGAAGAACCGGAACCGCGACTCGCGGAAGTGCGAGGGGAACCCGACCCGGCGGAACTCGTTGATCCGGAACGCGCCGCCCCCGGCAGCCTCGAACAGCGCGGTGGCGTTGGAGAAGTCGTTGGCGAACTGGCTCACGTCCTTGTCGAACACCCCGTCCCCGCGGTCGTCGAGCACGCCGATCGCCGAGACACTGGTCGCGTGCGTCTGCCAGGCGCCGAGGATCCCGCCCAGGGAGTGCGTGGGGTACATCAGGGGCGGGTAGCTCGCGGTGGACCTCCAGTTCTCGCCGCCGCTGTACCTGTACGCGTCGTAGAAGCCGAGGTCCATGTCGTGCAGGTAGTCGCCCTCGGCGTAGAACAGCCGGCCGAAGGCGCCCTTCGCGGCCTGGTCGCGGGCGTGGACGGTCGCCGGGTTGTAGTAGCTCGTCTCACCCATCATGTAGGTCAGCCCGGTCTCCCGGACCGCCTCGACGATCGCCTCGATCTCCGGCTCGGAGATCGCCATCGGCACCGAGGAGTAGACGTGCTTGCCGGCGCGCAGCGCCTGGACCACCAGGGGTCCGTGCGTCCAGCGCTGGGTGAAGACGGCGATCGCGTCGACGTCGGAGGCGAGCAGGTCCTCGAAGGACGGGACGGTCCCGGCGAGGTCGTACTCGTCGACGAGCCGCTCGGCACGCTCGGGCAGCAGGTCGGTGACGTAGATGTCCCCGACGCCGGGGTGCAGGTTCCAGAGCTTGACGAACTGCCCGGCGAACTGCCCGGCTCCGACGATGCCAAGTGTGAACACAGATGCTCCTTGTCTCGGGCCGCGGCGATGCGGCCAGGGGGCGACGACGGCCGGCGGCCGCGTTGACGGCCTCGACCCTACGTACCTACGATCAGCGAACTCTTCATGGATCCAAGCCGGTTCTTCCCGGATCATCAGATGCCGGGGGTTTCAGATGACGTCGCAGATCGAGATCGAGCCGCCCGCCCTCGTGAGCTGGTCCGGCCGCCCCACCCTGATGGGCACCGCCCACCAGCACGACGACCTGGAGATCAACCTCGTCACCGAGGGCGGCACGATGCTCTACCTGTTCGGTGGCGCGCCGGTCGAGATCGGCCCCGGGTCGGTGGCCGCGTTCTGGGCGGCGGTGCCCCACCAGCTCATCGCCAGCACGGCGACCCGGGCGCACTGGGTGCACGTGCCGTTCTCGACCTTCCTCGGCTGGGGACTGCCCACCGCCCTGGTCGGCCGCCTGCTGTCCGGCATGCCGCTGATCTCACCGCCGGAGGTGGCGCTGACGACCGACCCGGCGAACTTCACGCAGTGGGCCGCCGACCTGTCGGGCGACCAGCCCGAGCTGCGTCGCATCGCGATGCTGGAGATCGAGGCCCGGGTGCGCCGGCTCGGGCTGGCCACACCGGGGCAGCCGGTGCGGCAGTTCGCGGCGGGCGACCCGGCGCTGCGCCAGGTGCTGGCGATGGTGCGGCACATCGCCGAGCACTTCCGCGAACCGCTCACCGTCGCGGACGTCGCGCGGACCGTGCGGCTGCACCCCAACTACGCCATGGCCCAGTTCCGCAAGGTCGTGCACACCACCATGGTCGACTACCTGACCCGGTGCCGGCTGGCCGAGGCGCGGCGGCTGCTGGTGACCACCGGCCTGCCGGTCGCCGACGTCGCGGCAGAGTCCGGCTTCAGCTCCGTGAGCCGGTTCTACACCGCGTTCGGCGACGTCTGCGGCATGCCTCCGGCGGCGTACCGGCGCGAGAACCAGCACGACCAGCCGCGCCTCCCGGTCAGTCGAACAGGGCGTTGACCTGCTCGTTGGCCTCGGTCAGCGAGCTGACGTCGGACTTGCCGCCCAGCACCTCGTCCATCGCAGGGGTCATGATCGCGTGCACGTCCGAGGCGTGGTCGGTCACCGGGAACAGGAACGTGGTGCCGTCCTCGACGTGGGTGGTGAACGGCGAGACGTCGATGCCCTTCTCGGCGAACGCCTCCGTGGCGATCTCGGCCGAGCTGGTGATCGCCGGGAACACGACGCCGGCGGCGCCCACGAGGTCCTGGCAGTCGGTCGAGCCCAGGAACGCGACCCACCTGGCGGCCCCCTCCGGGTTGTCCGTGCCCGCCCAGACGGAGTCGGCCAGGCCGTTGAACATGCTCGCGCGCTTCCCGTTCGGACCGGTGGGCGTGGGCGCCAGGCCGACGTCGACGCCGTCGTAGCCGAAGTAGGTCGAGAGCATCCAGTCACCGCTGATGTTGACGGCGGACTTGCCCGCGCCGAAGTTGTCGTTCACCGACGCGCCGATCGTGGTCTCCAGCGGCGGGGCGTAACCCTTCTCGATCAGGGAGTACCACCAGGCGATGGTCTCCTGGAAGCGCGGGTCGTCGTAGTTGTAGTGCGTGCCCCACGGGTTCTCGTCCGTGTGGGTCCAGCCCGTGGTGGCGGTGTACATGCTCCACTCGGTCTGGCCGTTCTCGTACCCGGCGCCGGGGATGCCCAGGCCGTAGACCGCGACGTTCTCCTTGTCGAAGCCCGGCTCGTCGCCGCGCACGCCGTTCGCGTCGACGGTCAGGCGCGCGATGGCCTCCTCGTAGCTGCCGCCGTCGTCCGGGTTCCAGTCGAGGTCCTGCATGTCCTTCTCGGTCAGCCCGGCGTCGGCGACCATCTTCTGGTTGTAGAAGATCGCGACGGTGTCCCAGTCCTTGGGCAGGCCGTACCGCTTGCCGTCCTGCGCGACCCACAGGTCCGCGAGCCCGGCCGAGTACTGGTCGAGGTCGACGTCGGCGACGTGGTCGTCGAGGGCGAGGAGCTGCCCGTTCGCCACGAACTCGGGGTACTTGGACACGTGGTCGGTGAACACGTCCGGGCCGGTGCCCGACGAGAACGCGGTGGTCAGGGCCGACCAGTAGTCGTCCCACCCGCGCTGCGTGATCTTGACCGTCAGGTCGGGGTTGGCCTCGTGGAAGGCGTCGGCGCACTGCTGGTAGGCGGGCTGCTGGTTCGAGTCCCAGAGCCAGTAGTCGATCTGGCCCTCCGCCTCGGCGCCGGACGACCCGCCCGCGCAGGCGGTCAGGGACAGGGACGCGAGGGCGACGGCGCCCGCGAGCATCTTTCGCTTCATGGTGTTCCTTTCTGGCCCGGCTACTTGATGCCGGAGAAACCGATGGAGTTGATGACCCGGCGGCCGAAGACGGCGTAGAGGATCACGATGGGCAGGGCCGCGACGAGGGACGCGGCCATGAGCCCGGCCCAGTCCGGCGCGCCCTGCGGCGTCTGCGAGCGGAAGACGCCCAGGGCCACGGTGAGCACCTTGGACTCCTCCGCCTGGCCCACCAGGAGCGGCCAGAAGTAGTCGTTCCAGGTGTTGATGAACGTGAGGATGCCGAGCGTGGTGACCGGCGCCGCCGAGATCGGCAGGATGATCCGGAAGAAGATGCGCCAGGGCCGGGCGCCGTCGATCATCGCCGCCTCGTCGATCTCCTTCGGGATGCCGAGGAAGAACTGCCGCATGAAGAAGATCGCGAACGGCGTCATGAACAGGCTCGGCAGCATGATCCCGGGCAGCGTGTTCAGCAGGCCCAGCGACTTGATCGTCAGGAAGTTCGGCAGCGAGGTGAAGATCGGCGGCACCAGGAGCGCCCCGAGGAAGACGGCGAACCAGGCGTCCCGCCCCGGCCAGCTGAGCCGGGCGAAGGCGTAGGCCGCCATCGAGGAGAACAGCACCTGGCCCACCGTCACGGCCGTGGCGACCACGAGCGAGTTGCGCAGGTAGAGCCAGAAGCTCAGCGACGCGCCCGAACCGCCCTCCGCGAGCGCCTCCTCGGGCGTGGCCAGGCCGAACACCCGCTTGAACGGGCCGAGCGTGAAGTCGGCGGGCAGCAGCGAGAAGGACTGGGCGGCGAGCGCCTGGTTGTCCGAGAACGCGGTGCGCAGCATCCAGTAGAACGGCAGCACGGTGGCCAGCACGAAGAACCACAGCACGATCCAGGCGAGCGCCCGGCCCCAGGTGATCCGTGTACGCATGTGCGCTCCCATCAGGAGAGGTCGGACTCGCCGGCGCGCAGCAGTCGCATCTGCGCGAAGGCCGCCCCGGCGAGGATGAGGAACAGGACCACGGACATGGCCGACGCGTAGCCGAAGTGTCCGCGGGCGAACGCCTGCTCGTAGATGTAGAGCTGGAGCACGCGAGAGGCGTTGCCGGGCCCGCCGGCGGTGGTCACGGCCACCGTGTCGAAGACCTGGAAGGCCCCGGTGACGGTGATGACCAGCACGAGCACGAGCACCGGGCGCAGCAGCGGCAGGGTGATGCGCCAGAAGGTGCGCCACTCCCCCGCGCCGTCGACGGCGGCGGCCTCGTAGACGCTCGCCGGGATCATCTGGAGGCCGGCGAAGACCAGGAGGGCGGTGTAGCCCAGGTGCCGCCAGGTGTTCACGCCCGCGATGGTCGCGACGGTCCACGCCTCGTCGCCGAAGAACGCGACCTTGGGCAGGCCGACGGCGTCGATCACGGCGTTGACGATGCCGATGTTGTAGTCGAGCATCCAGAACCACAGCAGGGCCACGACGACGTTGGCGATGAGGTACGGCAGCAGGAGGCTGCCGCGGATCAGCACCGACTTGGTGAGGCGGTGCATGAGCACCGCCAGCCCCACGGCGAGGACGGTCTGGAACCCGATGTTCAGCACCACGTACAGGAACGTGACGCGGACGGCGTTCCAGAAGACGTCGTCCTGGGCCATGTCGACGTAGTTCTGCAGGCCCACGAAGACGGGGCTGCCCAGCACGTTGTACTCGGTGAACGACAGGTAGGCGCCGCGCAGCGTCGGGTAGAGGTAGAAGACCAGGAACCCGAGGGCCGCGGGGGCGATCATGCCGAGGGCGGGCCAGAGCTGGTTGCGGGGGCGCCGGCGGGCGGGACCGGCCGACACTCCCCCGCCGCCGGTCCGGCCGGCGGGGCGGTCGAGGGCGGTCGTGGTCATGAGCGCCGTCCCTTCGTGATGGCCCAGACCCGCACGTCCTCGCCCGGCACGACGGCGCGCAGCCGGCCCGCGGCGTGGCTCTCCTGGCCGGTCCACAGCTCGGTGACGTCGTACCGGCCGCCGCTCAGTCCCAGGTCGCGCAGCGGCAGGTCGGCGGTGCGGGGCGTCGCGCCGTAGTTGAACGCGGCGACGTAGGTGGTCCCGTCGTCGTGCAGCACGAACGTGTCGGCGGCGGTGAAGGCGTCGGGTCCGGCCTGCACGGGGGCGAAGGACCGGCCGAGCTCGGCGAGGTGGTTGATGGCGGGGTTCTGCAGCAGGTCGCGGGCCCGCTGCTTGATCACCGGGTGGCCGGTGGCGGTGAGGTCCTCGCTGACCTGGTAGATCCCCGTGATGGCGGCGGAGGTGACGCGCGCCCGGTTCTGGCCCTCGGGCCAGATGCTCGGGTAGGGGTCGTCCAGCAGGTAGGCGTTCGCGTTGCCGTCGTACTCGTAGTTGCCGAACTGGACGTGGTCGCCGTCGTTGAAGGCGTAGACCTCGTCGAGCCACCAGCCGTAGGTCAGGGAGTTGAGCAGGTACTCGGTGCTCTTCTGGTAGCGGTCGGGCTGCGTGGGGTGCCAGTTGTTCAGGGCGCCGTGCACGTCGCAGGAGATGCGCCGGGCGTGGGCGAACTCGGAGGCGAACAGGGGCGAGATGGCCAGGTCGACGAACATGTCGTCGCCGACGACGTCGACCACCTGCGCCATGCCCTGGCGGAAGGCCTGCTGGCCGGTGTGCACGTCGGCGTCGTACCAGTCGTCGGCCTCGACGTAGCCGTGGGTCAGGAAGTCGAGCTTGACGTAGCGCACGCCGAGCTCGCGGAACGTGCCCAGCGCGATCTTGGCGCGGTTCTGCACGCCGGGGTTGGTCGGGTCGAGCGCCCAGGCGCCGTCGATGTTCACGGGGACGCCGTTCACCTTGAGCGCCATCTGGCGGTAGGTCTGGTTCTCGCAGGTGTCGCACAGCGCGGTCCCGCCGATGGGCTCGTCCAGGCCCTCGCGCCAGAAGTTGGCGAACGGCTGGAAGTACAGGGCCGGCTCCTGGCCGCGCGCCTCGACGTCGGTGACGTACTGCTCGAGCTCCGCCCAGGAGGTGTTCGGGTCCTCGAACGCGTACTCGGGGGCGAGCATCTTGTCCCAGTAGGAGTCGACGCCCACGTAGAGGCCCTTGGCCGAACCGGCGTTCCGGAACCCGGGGGTCTCCTCGGCCAGGAACTCCGAGACCTCGTCCATCACGGCGGCGTCGCCCCCGCGGGCGCCGAGGCCGCCCCAGCTGTTGAACCCGAAGGGCGTGCCCTCGTCCCAGGTGCGGGAGCGCGCGGCCTGCGCGGCGGCCTTGCCGAAGGTCTCCATGCCCTCGCGCCAGTCCGGGTACAGGCCCACGAACATGCGCGGGGAGCGCACCGTGGTGCCGCTGACCTCGGCGTGCGGCTTGAGCTCGCGGTTGAACTGGTACTTGTTCATGCCGTCGCCGTAGTCGTAGCCCCAGTCGGTCAGGCCGGCCGCGGCCTGCAGCCGGTCCAGGCCGCCGCGCGCGTTGCCGTCGGCCACCACGCCGGACTTCCACGTGTCGCGGTCCAGGGAGCCGACGACGAGGCCGCGGCGCGAGGTGTCGTCGATGAACGCGGTGACCTCGAAGCTGCGCCGGGCCGGCGTCACGTCCTTGATCGCCGGGGTCTCGTAGCGGACCCAGTGGTCGTTGTCGAAGGGCACGAGCACCATGCGGTTGTCGCCCGTGCGCCCGAGGTCGACCGAGCCGCGCCGGTCGGTCATGACCGGCACCATCATCGAGGTGGAGACCGGGCCGTCGGTGCCCGTCACGTCGAGCCGCACCGAGAACGAGTGGTCGCCGTCGAACACGAAGACCTGCCGGAGCGTGGGCAGCCCGGGCTTGGCGCAGGTGACCGTGGTGCGGGCGGTGAGCCGGCAGGCGCCGTCGTACTGCTTGGTGGTGACGAACTCGTCGCCCAGGCGCACGCCGCTGTAGAAGCCGGTCACGGCCTCACGGCCGCCCCAGCGGGCGTCGGCGGTACCGCTGGAGAGCGAGTAGTCGATGACGACGTCGCCGCCACGGAGCACCGTCCGGCTGCCGCCCGGCGTGGCGCGGGTGGGGTCGACGGGCACCGGGTCGGCCGCGTCGGGGTCGGTGAGCGTGTAGTCCTTCCTGGTCGCGCCGGCGACGTCGACCCGGTCGAGGTCGGGGCCGAGCGCACCGGCCGGGGCGCTGAACGTCAGGCTGTTCTCGCCCGCGTGCAGGGGCAGGTCCACCGTGGTGGTGCCGACGCGGTCCCAGCCGCCGGTCGAGGCGACCGGCACGGTGACCGTCGAGCCGCCGTCGGGCGTGATCGTGAGCGCACGCGAGTCGTCGCCGCTCAGGTAGTGCAGCGTCACCTCGTAGGTGCCGTCCTCGGGCGCGATGACGCCGGGGACCGTCGCCGTGGCGGACGGGTCGATGCTGCCGACCTTGCTCCCGCCCGAGCAGGTGGAGCAGCCGTTGCGGCTCGCGCCGTCGAGGACCACCTGGGTGGCCTCGGCCTCGATGGTGGCCCCGCTCGGATCGGCCGCGGTGGCCGCGGGAGCGGGCGCCGCCCCGAGGGTGACCACGACGCCGAGCGCCAGGCCGGCGGCGAGCCAGGCACGGTCGGCTCGCCCGACCTGGTCGGATGCGGATCTGACTGACATGAGTGCCCCTCCGGCGTCGTTGCTGGTGCGGACACTCAACCGTCTTTTTTTGTCACTGTCAATTAACTGCTGCGGTGATCACCGCCCCGTCAGGACGAGCTTCGTGATCGCCAGGAGCTCCCGCACGTAGTCGACGGGGATCTCGTACCACGGCGTGTCCGCGTGTGCGCGGGTGCTGCCGATTCCCGCTGCCTCGGCGATCTCGCCTGCCCGGAAGGCGTGGTAGTCGCTCGTGATGAAGGCCGTCGTGTAGTCCGCGTCGAAGCGCGCGTCCAGGAGACCCTTCGTGAGGACGAAGTTCTCGTAGGTGCTGGTCGACCGGTCTTCCCGGATGATCCGGTCTTCCGAGACCCCGTGCGAGACCAGGTACCGCTCCATCGCGAGTGCTTCGGTGACGGACTCCCCAGGCCCTTGACCTCCGGCGACGACGACGACGGCATCCGCGTTCGCGACGGAGTACCCGACCGCCACGTCCAGCCGGGAGCGGAGCGCCGGCGTCACCTCCTCGCCCCGCAGTCCGGCCCCGAGGACGACGACGGCATCCTCCTGGTGCGAGACGGTGTCCGTCCTGCCGAACGCGGCGAGGAACGCGAAGAGCAGGAGCATCAGTGCCGTGGCGGCCAGGACGAGCACCTGCACCCACCGGAAGGGGCCGTTCCGTGTGCCGGCCCCGGTCCGGTCCCGGTGGAGACCGTGGAGCAGGTAGAGGACGCCGATCACGAACGTCGCGATGACGCCGGAGTTGAGGCTGATCGTGAACGACACGACCAGGGCATCGAGGATCAGGGCCGCTCCGACGACGATCCAGAGCAGGTTCACGGCGGAACGATAGCGGAGGGACGACCCAGCACGAGCGTACGGGCGGGGTACGGAAAGCCGATTGTCGAGTCAGGTTTCTACCTTCATCAGTGTCGGAGGAGCCGCGAGTAACCCCCTCGAGAACCGGGACGGAAGAACCATGCGCAGACTGCTGAGCGGGATCGTGGCCTTCGTGACCGCTTTCTGGGGCCTGGCAGCCGTCGCGCCGGCAGCAGAGGCGGCCGAGGCGGCCCCCTTCTCGGTCCCCGGTCAGGAGATCGTGGTCGGCTGCGGAGACGCCGAGGCGGCGATCCAGGTCACCTGGGGGGCGGACGGCGTGTCGCTCCGGTACCGGTTGCACGACACCGCCGCGGACGGCCGGAGCCCGGTCCTGAAGATCTCCGCGGTGGCCGGGAACGGCGTGACCGCCGACCACGTCTTCGACGACGGCACGGTCACCCACGTCCGCACGGAAGGCGAGGGCTTCGGCTCCTGGTACGGCGAGAACGACTGGAACCCGGGGACCGTGGGTTCCATCAACCACCTGAGCATCAAGGTCTCCAACGGCACGACGGCCGAGGGCACCCTGTGCACGCGGTACGCGAACCTGTACAGCTGGTCCGGCCTCGCGCTCCAGAACGCGTTCGACAAGGAAGGCGCACCGTACTCCGGGACCGGCGGGGACGGCCCGGCCTACGACTGCTCGGGACTCGTGTACGCGTCCTACGACGAGGTGGCCGACTTCCCCGGGTGGCCGGTGCGCTCGTCGCAGGCGATGTACGACTGGGCCCGGACCCACACCGGCCAGGACAGGATCTACGCCCGGCAGGTGCCGTACTCCGAGCTCGAGGTGGGTGACCTGATCTTCTACGACGCCGACGGCACGTACGACGGCACCGTCACGCACGTCGCGTTCTACGCCGGCGACGGGACCGTCTTCGACGCCCACCAGGCCGGCACACCTGTCGGCCCGCACGCCGACTGGGTGAACTCCCGCGTGGGCGCGTACCGCATCCTCGGCGCCGTGGAGTGGTCCGACTGAGGCGCCGCAAGGCCTCCCGCCTCCGGACGGCGGGCCCCGGGTGCCTGCCGCCCGTGCGGTCGGCAGCCGCCGTCGATCGGTCCTCGCCTATGATCACGGCGTGCCGTCGTCCGATGTCGAGAGGGTCCAGGACTCAGCAGGTGATCTGCTCCGCCGGCATCGAGAGGCCGGCGGGCTGACCCAGCGCGAGCTCGCCGAGGCGTCCGGGGTGAGCCTCGCCTCGGTCCGGGACATCGAGCAGGGGCGCAGCCGCCGTCCCCGACGGGAGTCCGTCGCCGCCCTGATCGCTGCCCTCGCGCTCGTCGGCCCCGAGGCCGACCGACTTCGCGGGCGGTTCGACCAGACGCTCGTACGGTCCCGGTCCGGTGGCACGACGGCGGGTCCCGGAACCGTGCACATCGGTGTGCTCGGGCCGTTGCTGCTGCGTCGGGGCGACGTGCGGATCCCCCTGCGGTCCCGGATGCAGCAGGTGCTGCTCGCCGAGCTGGCAGTCGCAGCGGGGTCGCCCGTACCCCGCGAGGAGCTCGTGGCAGCGCTCTGGCCGGGCGAGAACCCGACCACGACAGCGGCCCTGAACATCCACCTCACCCGCCTGCGTCGCCTGCTGGAGGACTCCGACGACCGGCAGCCCGTCGTGGAGCAGGACCGCGCCGGCATCCGGCTCCTCGTCCCTGCCGACCAGCTCGACCTGCTCAGGTTCCGCAAGCTCGCCGGGCACGCGCAACGCTCAGGGGCGACGAGCGGCGCGAAGGAAGACCTCGCCGCTGCCGTCGCGCTGTGGCGCGGTGGTCCGGACCCGGACCTCGTGACGTCACCCGACCGGATCGCGGCGGTCGAGGAGGAGTACGTCGCGGCACTGCTGTCGTACGCGAGGATCACCCGTGAGCTCGGCGTGCCGGAGGACGCCGTCGTCCCGCTCACGGCCATGGCGCACCGTCGCCCGCTCGACGAGGTGGTCCAGGCGTCGCTGGTCCAGACGCTCGCCGCGGCGGGACGCCAGGCGGAGGCGTTCGGCCGGTACGAGTCCACGCGGCAGGCCCTCGCCGCCGAGCTCGGCGTGGACCCTGGGGAACGGCTGCGCACCGCGCACCTGGACGCGCTGCGGCAGCGCTGGACGGACGAGTCCACCGCCACGGCTCCGGTCCCCTGGCAGGTTCCTGCGGCTCCACCGCGCCTGGTGGGACGCACGGACGAGTGTTCCGGCATCACGGCGGCGCTCGACCGCGGTCCTGACGGCGGAAACGTGCCTGTCGTGGTCAGCGGCGCCGCGGGCATCGGGAAGACCGCGTTGTGCCTGTCCGTGGCGCACGAGCTGCACGACCGGTATCCCGACGGTCAGCTGTTCGCCGACCTGCAGGACGCCGCGGGTGTTCCCGTCCCGCCCCTGGAGATCCTGCAGCGGTTCCTGCGTGCCACGGGCCCCGGGACGCCGCCCGCGGACCTGCCCGAGGCGGCGTCGCTGTTCCGCAGCCGGCTCGCGGACCGGAAGATGCTGATCGTGCTCGACAACGCCCGGGACGCGGCCCAGGTACGCCCGCTCATCCCGGGCCTCGGCGACAGCGACGTGCTCGTGACCAGCAGAAGCCTGCTGCCCGAGCTCGACAGCGCCGTCCTGGTCCGCCTGGACGTGCTCGACCGCACCGACTCGGTCCGTCTGCTGGCAGCCGCGACGACGACGCCGGACGGGGACGACGCGGCGGTTCTCGACGAGCTGGCGCGCCTGTGCAGCGACCTCCCGCTCGCCCTGCAGATCACGGCCGCGCAGCTGCGGAGCCGGCGGCAGCTCGTGCCGGCAGACCTGGTCCATCGCCTCCAGGACGGGCAGGACCGTCTGGACCACCTCGCCGTGGGGACGTCGAGCCTCTGGAACAGCTTCGAGCTCAGCTACACGGAGCTCTCCCGCACGGCGCAGCGCGTGTTCCGGATGTCGTCGCTCCACCCCGGCATCGACTTCGGCACGGAGGCCACGGAGGTGCTGGTGGGCGACGGGACGGCCGCCCGCGCGCTGGACGAGCTGCTCGACGCGAACATGCTGACCGAGCACGCCGCCGACCGGTTCCGCAGCCACGACCTGCTGCGGCTGTTCGCCCGGCGCAAGCTCACCACGGGCGACCGCGTTCCCGAGGCCGAGAGCCGCCTCCGGCACTGGTACCTCGACCGGGCCACCGCTGCCGTCGACTGGATCCACCCGCACCTGCTCCGGCTGACCGGCCACCCGGACCGCACCGCGGTGTTCGGCGACGAGGACGCCGCCATGAGATGGATGGATCTGGAGTACCCGTCGATGCTGGCCCTGGCGACCACGTCGGCCGACGACCCCGATCGCGGGCCCGACGTCTGGCGGCTCGTCGACCAGCTCCGCGGGTACCTCCTGCTCCGCCGGTTCGACAGCTGGGAGCACCTGGCCGAAGCCGGCCTCGGGGCGGCCGTCCGTACCGGCGACGACCGGGCACGCGCGGCGATGTACATCTCCCGCAGCTACGCCCACTGGGCCCACGGACGCATCGACGACTCGCACGCGGACACCGTCCACGCGACCCGCCTCGCCGAGCTCTGCGGCTGGACCGACGCCGTCGCCTACCTGGCGCACAACGTGGGCTGGGAGCACTACGAGGCCGGCCGGCTCGTCGAGGCCGCGGCCTGTTTCGACCAGACGCTGTCCCAGACCGAGCCCGAGAGCCAGACCCGCGCCCTCGCCCTGAACGGGCTCGGCATGACCTACCTGGAACAGGGCGAGCTCGCCCGTTCCGCGGACTCGTTCCGTGCCGCGCTGCGCATCAGCGAGGGCAACAAGCGCGAGGTGGCCGACCTGACGATCCGTGGCAACCTCGCCAGCGCGCTGCGGCTCCTCGGCGACACCGGGACCGCGGAAGCCCAGCTCGACGACGTCCTCCACGGATTCCGCCGACGCGGCCACACCCGCGGGGAGCTCTCCACGCTGGACGAGCTCGGCAGGCTCCTCGCCCAGACCGGCCGGCCCGACGAAGCGGTCGAGACCGCCCGCGAGGCACACGCCGCCGCGTCCCGGCTGAACGACCCCAGGGCACAGGTCATCACCGGTGACGGCCTGGGCATGAGCCTCCTGGCGAGCGGGCACACCGCCGAGGCGGCAGCCACCCTGACCGACACCGCAGCGCTCGCGACCGCTCACGGCTACCGGTCGTGGGAGGCCCGGGCACGTGCCCACCTGGCGAGTGCGCACCTTCAGCTGGGCAACGCCCAGGAGGCGACGGACGAAGCCGCGCGCGCTGCCATCCTCGCGGAGGCGTGTGACGCGACGCCCGTCGTCGTCGAAGCACGGCGGGTGCAGGGACTGGCAGCCGTTCAGAAGCACGCCTGACCCGAGCGGCTACGGCCTCTTGTCGTCGCCGGGAGCGTCGTCCTCGGAGGCAGCAGTGCCCCGCACCATCGCGAACACCGGGAAGAACGCCACACCGAGCGCGATGCCGATCGCGAGGTTGTCCAGCGCGATGCCGAGCGCCACCCCGATGCACAGGCCGACGGCGACGCCGGCGCCCCAGCTCCAGCCGGTGGTCGATGTGGCGTCGTCCCCGCCCTGGTCGTCCGGTCCGGTGTGTGCCATGTCCCCAACGTAGGCAGTCGCAGCACGCACGTCCTCCCCCCGAGGTCTGATCTTGCGCCGGGCCGTCCCCCTGGGGGCCTACTTCGTCGGCGAGCCGTCCCGCAGCCGCACGGCCAGCCCGCTCGCCCGCCGCGCCCGCCGGACCACCGCCGCCCGCACCGCCTCCGGCGTGCCGACCACCCGCACCCGGCGCCGCGCCCGGGTCACCGCGGTGTAGAACAGCTCGCGCGTGAGCAGGGGCGACGTCTCGTCCGGCAGCAGCACCGTCACGGTCTCGGCCTGGCTGCCCTGGCTCTTGTGCACGGTCATGGCGTGCAGCGTCTCGACGTCCCCCAGCCGGGAGACCCCGAACGACGCGCCGCCGCTGATGTGGGCGCGCAGGTTCTCGCCGTCGGCGACCACCACCCCGGTGTCGCCGTTGAACAGGCCCAGGCCGTAGTCGTTCGCGGTGATCAGCACCGGCCGCCCCGCGTACCACTCGGAGCCCACCGCGGCGCCGAGATAGGCACCGGAGGCCTCGCCGAGCCGGCGCTCGACCAGCCGGTTCCAGTGCGCCGCGCCCCACGGGCCCTCCCGGTGGGCGCACAGCAGGCGGTGCCGCTCGGCCAGCTCGACCGCCCCGGCGGCGTCCCCGGCCAGCGCCAGGCCCCGCACGGCGAGCGCGTACCGGGTCAGCTCGTCCTGGAGGCCGGCCAGCGCCGCCGCGTCGTCGGGGTGCACGAGCTCCACGACGCCGTCGCCCGCCGTCAGCGCCGCGAGCACCGCCTCCGGGTCACCGTCCTGGATCGCGGCGGCCAGGCCCGTGATCGCCGCGCTCTCCGACCGGTGGTCGGCGAGCAGGGCCGTCACGACGCCGTCGGCGCGCTCCCCCAGGCCGGCCACCAGGTCGGCGAGCACGGCGCCGGCCTCGACGGACGCGAGCTGGTCGGGATCGCCCACGAGCACGAGCCGGGCGTCGGGGCGCACGGCCTCCAGCAGCCGGGCCATGAGCGTGAGCGAGACCATGGACGTCTCGTCGACCACCACGACGTCGTGCGGCAGGCGGTTGGAGCGGTCGTGCCGGAACCGGGTGCCCGACCCGGGCCGCCAGCCCAGCAGCCGGTGCAGGGTACCCGCCTGGAGGCCGTCGAGCCGGCGCCGGTCGTCGTCGATGAACTGCGGCCGCCCGGGCTCCGGGACGGCACCGAGCGACTCGGCCACCGCCTCCTGCATCCGGGCGGCCGCCTTGCCGGTCGGCGCGGCGAGCGCGATGCGCAGGCGACGTCCGCCGGCGTGCTCGGCCTGCTCCGCCAGCAGGGCGAGCAGGCCGGCGACCGTCGTCGTCTTGCCGCGGCCCGGGCCGCCGGTGAGCACGGTGGTCAGGCGACGCGCGGTGGACAGCGCGGCCACGCGCTGCTCGGCGTACGCGTCGCCGGGGAACAGCCGCGCCGCGCTGTCCTCCAGGAGGGCGTCGTCGACGGCGGGGGCGGGCGCCACCAGCCGGGCGGCGAGGTCGTCGCGCACCTGCCGCTCCTCGCGCCAGTAGCGGTCGAGGTAGAGCAGGCCGAGGTCGGCCCGCACCACCGACCGCTCGGCCAGCGGGCCGGCGGCGACCCGGTCGAGCCAGCCGTCGGCCGCGGGCCAGGGCAGCGCCACCTCGTCGGACCCGTCGCCGAACCCGCCCAGGTCCACGCACACCGACCCCTGCCGAACCGCGCGCACCGCGAGCGCGACGGCGAGCCGCACGGCCTCGTCGTCCTCGCCGACGACGTCGGCCGTGCGGCGCGCGACGTGCACGTCGGCGGCGGTGAGCACACCGGCGTCGTTGAAGGCGCGCAGCAGCCCGGTCGCGCCGAGCGCCCGGCGGGCGTCGTGGGGGTCGTCGCTGGTCCAGCGCTCGATCGACGGCGTCATGCGGCCTCCGGGTCCGCGAGACCGGCGAGCAGGTCCGACAGCCCGACCAGCAGCGCCGGCGGCGGCTGCCACGCGAACACGCCCGCGGGGCTGCCGCCGGAGTCCGGGGTGTCCGGCCCGGCCATGCCCCGCACGAAGAGGTAGAGCACCCCGCCCAGGTGGGTGCCGGGGTCGTAGCCGGGCAGCCGCCAGCGCAGGTAGCGGTGCAGCACCGCGCCGTACAGCAGGGCCTGCAGCGGGTAGTGCGAGTGCAGCATGGCCTCGGCCATCCGGTCGCGCGAGTAGTCGGCGACGGCGGGGCCGAGAAAGTTCGTCTTGTAGTCGACGACGACGAACCGCCCGGTCGGCAGCCGCAGGACGACGTCGATCGAGCCGGTGAGGTAGCCGCGCAGCGTCTGGTCCCCCAGCGCGGGCTGTTCGAGCCGGTCGGCGTAGGCGGCGAGCGGGTCGTCGGCGGGCAGGTGCGCGCGCAGCAGCGGGGCGAGGTCACCCAGCCGCGGCTCGGCGCGGCCGGGGGCGCGGCCGACGTCGCCGAGGTCACCGCCGCTCAGCGGCAGCTCGAACGTCAGCTCGCGGAGCCGGTCCGCCCGGCCGATCTCGCCCAGCGTCAGGCCACCGGCCAGCGGGCCGAGCGGCGTGCGGTGCAGCGGCAGGAGGCCGTCGGCGAGCGCCGCCGGGTCGGCCGGCACGGGCCACCAGCGCAGCTGGTCGATGACGTGCTCCAGCAGCTCGGCGCGCAGGTCGGGCGCGAACGGGTCGGCGTGCTCCAGCACCGCGTGCACCAGGGACCCGAACGTGGCGCCCGTGGGCAGGTCGGCCAGGGGCGACGCCGCGGCGGCGTCGGGCGCGGCCGGCTCGTCGGCGTCGGTCTCGGGAGCGGCCGGCTCGTCGTCCGTCCCGGCGGCCTCGGGTTCGCTGCCCACCCCCGCGCCGGGACCAGCACCCGCGGCGTCCTCACCGGCCGCGACGAGGCCGCTGTAGGAGGTGCGTCGCCACGTGGTGTCGACGGCGCGGTCGAAGGTCCGCGCCTCGTACGGCGCGTTGCGGTCCGCGGGGACGGGGGCGGACGCCGCGGCGGGCACGGCGACCTCGGCCGCGGGTCCGCCCAGCTCCTGGAGGAGCCCCAGCACCCGCGTGACGTAGGCGTCGTCCTTGACGGGCTGCGTGCCCGGCACCCGCCGCGTGCCGGGGGTGCGGCCGAACAGGAGGCGGTGCAGCCCGCTGGTCGGGGTGCTCGACGTCGGCGCCCACCACGCCACGACCTGCGACTGCGCGCGGGTCAGGGCCACGTAGAGCTTGCGGAGCTCCTCGCCGTCCTCCTCCGCGCGGTGCGTGGCGCAGCGGGCGTCCCACTGCGCGCCGGAGCCGGAGACGTCGATCGTCCGCGCGCCGTGCTCGTCGTGGTAGAGCGCGACCTCGACCGGGCGCGCGTAGTTGTCGTAGCCGAACGGCAGGTAGACCACCGGGTACTGCAGGCCCTTGCTGCCGTGCACGGTGACGATCTGCACGGCGGCGGCGTCGGAGTCCAGGCGGCGTGGCCGCTCGGCCGTGCCCGTGCGGCGCCGCTCGTCGCGGAACCAGGCCAGCAGCGCGGTCAGGCCGAGCGACTCGGTGACGCTCACCTCGTGGAGCAGCTGCCCCAGGTGGCGGACGTCGGTCAGCAGCCGCTCGCCCTCGGCCCGGGCCAGCACCCGGCTGCTCAGCCCGCGCTCCTCGGCGGCCTCCAGGAGGGCGGCCACGCCGCGGTGGCGGAGCAGGAGCGCCCAGCCGCGCAGCGTGTCGGCGTCGCGGGCGGTCAGGGCCTCGCCACCCGCGTCGAGGTCGGCGGCCGTGCGGCCGAGGAACGGCGTGAGGGCGGCGGCCCGCACCAGGCCCGAGCGGTGCGGGGACTCCAGCGCCTCCAGCAGCGTCAGCCACTCGTCGGCGGCCGGCGTCTCGAACACGTCGCCGCCGGGCATGACGGCCGCGACGCCACGCGCGGCGAGCGCGTCCTGCACGAGCCGGCCGTGCGTCCGCGCCGAGACGAGGACGGCGACGTCGCCGGGCACCAGCGGGCGCCCGTCCCACGTCGCGCCCGAGGCGAGCAGGCCGGCGACGTCGGCGGCGAGGTCCGTCGCGACGTGCTCGCGCGCCGGGGCGGCCTTGACGAGGCCCTTGTACTGGGGCAGCCCGTCGCGCAGCACCTGCCGCAGCCGGAACGGCGCCGGGTGCGGCGCGCCGGCCAGTCGGCTGCCCCCGCCCTCCGCCGTGACCCGGTGCACCACGATCTCGTCGTGGCCGAGCGCCGCGTTGCCCAGCAGCACTCCCAGGGTGTCGACCAGCGGCGCGTCCGAGCGCCAGTTGCTGCCCAGCGTCGCGCGGGTGGTCGCGCCCCGGGCGGCGTCGAGGTAGGCGACGACGTCGCCGCCGCGGAAGGCGTAGATGGCCTGCTTGGGGTCGCCGACCAGCACCATGGCCTGCGTCGGTGCCGCATGTGCCGCTGGCTGCGCCCCCTGCTGCCCGGCGCCGAACGCCCGCTCCAGCACCTGCCACTGCACGGGGTCGGTGTCCTGGAACTCGTCGACCAGCACCACCTTCCAGCGCTCGCGCATGCGCGCGCCGACGGCGGCGCCGCCGTCGGCCGACGCCGGGTCCAGGGCGTCGGCGAGCCGGCCGAGCAGGTCGTCGTAGGACAGGATGCCGAGACGCCGCTTGCGCCGCTCCATCTCGGTGCGCACCGCGCGGGCGAAGGAGACGCGCGCCGAGCCGACGGCGTCGTCCGGGTCCGCGTCGGCGAGCGCCGCGCGCGGGTCCTCGACGGCTGCCGTGGCGACCTTGAGGGCGCAGGCCCGGTCGAACGGTGGCGGCTCGGGGTCGCTGCCGTACTGGTGCAGGTAGAGGTCGTCGACCACCTCGACGGTGAGCTCGGTCAGGGACTCGACCAGCTCGGCACCGGGCTCGGTGTCCCCGGCGACGCCGAGCGAGCGGAGCACGAGCTGGCAGAACTGGTGGATCGTCGCGATGGTGGCGTGGTCGAACGCGGCCAGGGCGTCGGCCAGCCGCCGGTGCCGGAGGGCCCGCTCGGCGTCGTCGGCGTCGAGCAGCGCCTCCAGGACGGCGTCCACCGGGCCGGTGTCGCGGCCTGCCAGGGCCGCGGCGAAGGTGCGCTCGGCCCGGAGCAGGGCGCCGCGCACCCGGTCGCGCAGCTCCTGGGTCGCGGCACGGCCGAAGGTCACCACGAGCATCTGGTCGAGCGGCACCACGCCCTCGGCGACGTAGCGGGTCACGAGCGCGCCGATCGCGAAGGTCTTGCCGGTGCCCGCGCTGGCCTCCAGCAGCGCCGTGTCGCGGGGCAGCGGCCCGGCCAGGTCGAAGACACCGTCGAAGCCGTCCATCACTCGCTGAACCTCTCGCTCTCCAGCAGCGGGCTCCAGACGCGCATCGCCAGCGCGCCGAAGCGGGTGGTCTCCCCGGGGTGCTCCTCGCCGGGGCGCGGCTCCTGGTCGGTCCCGGGCAGCGGGGCGCCCGCACCATGGACGCGCACGTGCTCGGGTGCGGCGCCCTCGCCGTCGAGGCGTCCGCCCGGCCCCCGCTGCCCGGTCCAGGTCTGCCCGGCGCGGAACCGCGCGTCGGCGGGATCGGTGCGGCTCCGGCGTGCCTCGGCGTAGAGCACCGACGCCTTGACCGGCAGGGGCAGCGGCTCGGTGAGCCCGCGGTCGCGCAGCGCGACGAGGTCACGCAGCAGGTCGACGGCCGTGTGGTCCAGCGGTCCCAGCCGCGACCCCTGCCATGTGCTGCGCGACCGCGGGTTGGCCGGCCGGCCGAGCGCGTAGGCGACCCAGGGGCGGTCGTCGTCGGACGCCGCGAGCGTCAGCAGCCGGATCCAGGCCTGCAGGCGCTGCCGGCCGCCGAGCCGGGCGTACGACACCGCGACCAGGCGGTCGCCGTGCACGCCGGGCACGGAGCCGCGCAGGCTGCGCCCGTCGCCCAGGTCGACGTCGACGTCCACGACGCGTGCGGGGCTCGCCCGCAGCCCGCGCGCGGCGTCGGCGAGCGGGCCCACCTCGTCGGCGACGCGGACCAGGGGGCGCCAGCCCAGGCGGCCGGGCGGGAGCTGTCCGCGGCGCCACTCCTTCTGCACGGCGACCTCCAGCGTCGTGCCGTGCAGCACGTCCCGCAGCACGCGCTCCCCCACGGCCCAGCGGCCCAGGCCGTCGAGCTCGACGGGCAGACCGTCGTCGAGGGGTTCCTCGTCCCAGGGGCGGCCGACGTCAAGGCGCTGGACGAGGAACCCGCGCGCGGGCGAGCGGTAGAACGCGAGCAGGTCGTCGAGGGCGACGACGCCGTCGTCGGCCATCCCTGGCGCGGGCGGCGCCGGCGGATCCAGCGGTGCGGCGAGGAAGGGCCCGGCGGGAGTGCGCGGCCCGGCCGCGGCGCGCGCCCCGGCCAGGGCCGCGGGGTCGAACGTGAAGGCGGTGCCGGGCACGAGCGCGCCCGCTTCGACGGTGCGCCGGTCGAACGGCTGCAGCGGGTGGCGCACGGTCACGGCCTTGGACACCGGGCGGCCGTCGGGCGTGCGCGCCGTCTCGTCGAGGGCGTCGAGCAGCTCGCCCAGCGGCACCGCGGGCGGGCGTTCCTGGCCCGAGTACTCGTCGGCGCCGCTGTACGTCACCACGAGGGTATCGGTGGCGGCGAGGACCGCGTCGAGGAACAGCTGCCGGTCCTCGCTGCGCGGGTCGCGCTCGCCCGTCCTCGGCTCGCGGGCCAGCACGTCGTCGCCGTCGGTGATGCCCACGCGCGGGAAGACGCCGTCGTCGAGCCCCAGCAGGGCGATGACGCGGTGCGGCACCGACCGCATCGGCACGAGCGTGGCCACGGTGAGCGTGCCGGTGCGGAAGTTGGCGCGGGTCGGGCGGCCGGCCACGCGGTCGGCGAGCAGCGCGCGCACGTCCGGCAACCGCAGGGGCACCGCCGGGTCGGGCGCGTCGGCGCGCACGCGGGCCAGCTCGCGCCGCACCTGGGTGAGCTGCCACGCGTCGGTGGCCGGCACGGTGGTGAGTGCCGCGACGCCGTCCTCCAGCGCCGTCAGCCAGTGCTCCAGCGGGTGCCCGCCCACGAGCGCGTCGGTGACGCCCCGGAGCCGCTCCACGAGCTCGGTCAGCCGGCCGGCCAGCTCGACCTGCCCGCTGCCGACGTCGTCCAGCGGCAGGACGCGCTCCAGCCAGGTGCCCGTGTCGTCCGACATCGCGACCCCGGCCAGCAGCCGGTCCAGGCCCTCCTGCCAGGTGCCGGACCCGTAGCCGGCCAGGCCGAAGTCGGCGCGGTGCCCGGCGTCGAACCCCCACCGCACCCCGGTCTCGCGCGCCCAGCGGGCGAGCTGTTCGAGGTCGTCGTCGCGGAACCCGAATCGGCGGCGCACGGGCCCGGCGTGAGCCAGGTCCACGACGTCGCCGACGCCCGCCCGGCCGCCGGCGAGGTCCAGCAGGCGCAGCACGACCGCGAGCAGCGGGTTGGTCCGGTCCAGCGCCCGGTCGGCGAGCCGCACCCGCAGGCCGTGCGCGGGGTGGCCGTTCGGCCCGACGACGTCGGCCAGCCCGAAGGCGGCGGTGACCAGGGGCGCGTAGGTCTCGATGTCGGGGCACATGACGAGCACGTCGCGCGGCTCGAGCGCCGGGTCGTCGGCGAGCAGGCCGAGCAGCACGTCGCGCAGCACCTCGACCTGCCGGGCCGGGCCGTGGCAGGCGTGCACCTGGACCGACCGGTCGGCGGGGTCCAGGAGGCGTGCGCCGGCATCGCCCACGGCGTCGGCCCGCAGGTCGTGCTGCAGCATCCGCAGCAGGGTCGACGGCGGTTCCTTCTCGCCGGCAGTGGCGCCGTCGCTGCCGCCGCCGTCGTCCGCCATGACGACGGGCTCGTCGCGCAGCTCGATCGCGGACAGCGTGCGCTGCAGCTCGCGCGTGTCACGGCCGAGCGTGGCCAGGAGCCGGTGTCCGACGCGCTCGTGGGACCGGTCCTGCGCCCGGTCGACGGGGCCGCCGAGGTCCTTGAGCGCCGACCACAGCGGCGCGGAGGGGTGCGGCAGCCACAGGTGCACGTCGCGGTGCGCGCCGAGCGCGCCGACCAGCTCCACCTCGCTCACGGCCAGGCGGGTGTGGCCGAACAGGGACACGCGCGGGGGCAGGTCGAAGCCGCCGGGCTCGGCACGCAGCCGCTCGACGACGGCGGCGTGCCGCACGTGCGGCGGTTCGGCGTCGACCCGCTCGGCCAGGGCGCGCCACAGCGGCGGCTGCCACGCGAGGTCGGCCGGGACCGCGCGCCCGCACCCGTCGGTGTCGCGGCCCGCGGCCCAGTCCGCGACCAGCGCCGGGCGCTGTGCGGCGTAGCCCGCCAGCAGCCGCGCCAGCCGCCGGGCGACGGACAGCCGCCGACCGCGCCGCAGGTCACCCTCCTCGCCCGGCATCCCGTGCCCGAGGTGCTGGGCGAGCAGCGCCGCCCACGGTTCGTCGAGGCTCGCGTCGATCGCCGCCAGCAGCGGCCAGGTCAGCGCGTCCGGCGCCCACGGGTCGTCGTCGCGCGTGCCCGTGACCTCGGCGAACAGCGAGCCCGGCGACCGCAGGTCCACGCCCGCGCACACGCCGTCGTCCTGCCCGGGGACCGCGCCGAGGCGGTGGCTGAGACGCTGCGCGAGCCACCGCTCGACGCCCCGGGCGGGCACCACCACGACCTCGGTCGCGAACGGGTCCACCAGGGGTGTGGCCAGCAGGTCCCCCAGCGCCTCCGCGAGCAGGTCCGTGCGCGGAGCTCGATGCAGGACGACCGCCATCACGCCAACGTATAGCTCAGGGCGCGCTTTGGAGCGCAGGGAGCGGCGTGGCGGTCCGCCTCGCCTGCGTCAGCGCCCCCGCGTTGCCCGTTCGACGCGGTCGAAGTTGGCGGTCTCCCGGGGATCCCCGACGTCGCCCTGGGGGTCGGTGTCCAACGGGACCACCTGCCCGTCGCGCCGCAGCCCCCAGGCCACCAGCGGCGCGCGCATCTCGGTCTGCTCGTCCTTGTACACGGCCACCCATCCGTCGGCGGGGATGAGCTGCACGATGTGCTGGTCAGGGGTGTTCTCGCCCGGCGTTTCGGTCATGTGGGCACGCTATCGGACAGGCCGGCCGTCCAGCCGCCCGACCACCGTGTCGAGGGTCGGCCACGGCGCACCCGCGCGCAGCACGCGCAGCAGCTCCTCGCCGAACAGCCTCCCCCGCGGGAACTGGTCGTCACGGTCCCACCGCCAGGCGGCGACCATCGCGAGCACGAGCTGCCGGCACTCGTCCAGGAGCTCCTGGTCCACGCCGGGGTAGTGCGCGCAGACCGCCTCGGGAACATGGGCGAGATCGAACTCGACCGGTCCGCGGCAGCACGTCTCCAGGTCGACGAACAACGGGCCGCTGGTCGTGCTGAGCACGTTGCCCGGGTGCGGCTCGCCGTGGAGCAGCTGCTCCGCCGCGCCGCGGCCCTCGATCGCTCGCCGCAGGTCTGCCAGCCTGCCGCCGAGGAACGCGCGGTCGGCGTCGGCGACCTCCGGCGAGCGGACCGGGTCGGCGACGATCTCCTCCGCCTCCGTGATCCGGTCCGTGAACCGCGGGCTCGGCAGGTCGACCGCGCGCATCCCGGCGTGCAGCTCCTCCAGCGCCTTGGCGACGTCGACCGGTGCGGCGCCGGGTGTCACGGGCTCGTAGTAGGTCCACAGCGTCACGGCGAAGCCGTCGCGTCTGTACACCCGCGGGTCCACCCGGGGTTCCAACGGGGCCAGCGGTGCTCCGACCTCGACGAGCCGCTGCGCGAGGTCGACCTCGAACTGCGCGACCTCCTGTCCCACCGGGGCGACCCGGGCGAACACGTCGCACGGTGTCAGCCGCAGCGCCAGCTTGTTCGAGTCGTGCAGCACGACGGCGTCGTCGGCCGGCAGGTCGAGCGATGCGGCGAGGGAGGTCGCAGCCGCGATGGCACGCGTGACGTCGGTGGGCTCCACCGTCGCATCCTGGCACGGGCGGGCAAGGGCAATTCCGACCAGTCCTGGGGGATCCCGTGCACCCGCGTCGCGTCGTGGTGCTCTCGGGCCGCGCTATCGTCCAGCCATGACCGGACCGCAGCTTTTCGCTCTCGCTTGGTCGGTCATCGCCGTCATCATGGGAATCGGCTGGTTCACGCTCGCGAGGAAGTTCGCGGACGCCGCTGAACGAGGGCCCGAGTGGCTGTGGATCCAGCTCAGCTACCGAAGCAACTTCCTGGGCGCACGCGTGGCCGGCATGGTGATGGTCGTTGTCGGCTTCACGATAGGAATCCTCTCGCTGACAGGCGTACTGGCATAGACGCCTGCCGCAACCACGTGCATGCCCGCCACCACCCGCGCAGATCACCCCGCCGCCCACCGCTGAGGCATGCTGTACCCATGCCGAAGACCCTGCCCACTGGCCCCACCGTGATCACCGACGACAGCGAGGTGCGCTTCGTCGCCGGGGCCGACCAGTTCGCGCTCAAGCTCAAGGACGGGCACCTGCACGTGCGCGCGATCGACACCGACGGTGGCGAGGCGCAGCTCGTCGTGATCCCGACGTCGCGCAGCACCCTCAACCTGGAGATCAAGCACCCGGGTGCCCACGGCCCCGTGGCCGTGGAAGGGCCGACGCTGCGCTGAGCGCCCGGGCCCACGGCCCGCCGGACGGGGCGTTCCCCGGAACGTCCGGCGACTTCGAAATCGTTACGACACACGCACGACACAGCAACGGCTCCCAGGCCTGTCAGCGTCTGCAGCGACTGTTCCACCCTCCGTACCGCTGCGGAATCACTGGGAGATCGTTGTGAGAGCAAGAAGACTGGTTGTCGCGGCCACTGCCGCCGCACTCGTCGTGGGCGGCCTGCCCACGGCGGCAGCCGTAGGCTCCGCGCCGCCGGCAGTGGCCGCGACACCTGAGGCACCACCCTCGGTCCCGGACGTCCCGGACACCGACGTCGTCCTCGTCACCGGTGACCGGGTCACCACCAGCACCGCTGCCGACGGCGCACCGACCGTCGGGTTCGAGGCCGCGCCGCGGCCCGACGGTCGCCCGGTCAGCTACGCCGCCTTCGGCGACGCCGCGGGCCACTACTTCGTCGTCCCGTCGGACGTCGCCGACCTGGTGCCGGCGAGGCTGGACCTCCGGCTCTTCGACGTCACCGCACTGGAGGCGGCGCAGGACGACGACGCGGACACCGGCCTGCCGGTGATCGTGCAGACCACCACCGCCCGCGCGGCCCGATCGACGGAGCCGACCTGGCGGACGCTCGACCTCGACGTCGACCGGACCCTGGAGTCGATCGACGCGGTCGCGGGCGACGTCCCGGCGGACGGCGCCCGCCCGCTCGTGGACGCCGTCGAGGACGGCCGGACCGTGAGCAAGGTGTGGCTGGACGCCCCGCTCGAGGTGTCCGACGCCGACTCCACGCCCCAGATCGGCGCGACCGACGCCTGGGACCTCGGCATCGACGGCACCGGCGTGACCGTCGCGGTCCTCGACTCCGGCATCGACACCACCCACCCCGACCTGGACCAGGGCACCGTGGCCCTCGAACGGGACTTCACCGGCTCGGGCAGCACGCACGACGCCCTCGGCCACGGCACGCACGTCGCCTCGATCATCGCGGGCAGCGGCGAGGCGTCCGACGGCGAGAACCGCGGCGTCGCACCCGGCGCCCGGCTGCTGAACGGCCGCGTCCTGAACGACGACGGCGAGGGCGACGAGTCCTGGGCCATCGACGCCATGGAGTGGGCGGCCTCGAACGACGCGGACGTCATCAACATGAGCCTGGGCGTACGGGGTGCGTACACCGACGGCACCGACCCCGCGGCCCTCGCCGTCGACTCGATCTCGGAGCGCTACGACACCCTCGTCACCATCGCGGCCGGCAACGAGGGCAACTGGGGCACCCCCTTCACGGTCACCACGCCCGGTACCGCGGACAGCGCCCTGACGGTCGGCGCGGTGACCGACTCCGACGACATCGCGTACTTCTCCTCGATGGGACCGCGGGCCGGCGACTACGCGATCAAGCCCGACATCGCGGCGCCCGGCGACGGGATCGTCGCCGCCCGCGCCGCCGGGACCACCCCCGACGTGCCGGTCGGCGACCACTACGCCGCCATGTCCGGCACGTCGATGGCCACGCCGCACGTGGCCGGGGCGGCCGCGCTGCTCAAGCAGGCACGGCCGGAGCTGGACGGCGAGGCCCTAAAGTCGGTGCTCATGGGCTCGGCCCAGCCGGCGGGCAACTCGGTGTTCGCCGAGGGCGCGGGCCGCGCCTGGGTGCCCGGGGCGATCGGGGAGGCGGTCTACGCGACGCCGGCCTCGCTCTCCTTCGGGCTGTTCGACTCGCCCCGTGCCGACCAGACCCCGCGCACGCAGACCGTCACGTACACGAACGACTCCGGCACCGCCGTCGACGTGGACCTCGCCCTCTCGGTCAACGCGGGCGACGGTGTGCCCGTCCCCACGGGCGTGGCGTCCCTGTCCACGGACACCCTGACGATCCCCGCCCACGGCTCCGCGTCCGCGGACGTGACCATCGACCCGCGCTCCGACGAGCCCGACGTCTTCGCCGGTGTGCTCCGCGCGACCGGGGCCGGGTTCCCCGCCGTGCGGACCGTGCTGGCGTTCCAGAGCGACCCGGACATGTACACGCTGCGCATCGAGGCGAGCCGCCTCGGCGGCCGGCCCGCCGGCAACCCGGACGCGGGCTGGGTCCACGGCATCGACGACCCGAACGTGAACCAGTGGTTCCAGTTCACCGACGGCGTGGCCGAAGTGCGCCTGCCCGCCGGCCGCTACGCGGTCCAGGGCCAGCTCTTCGACGCGGTGTCGCCGTCGGCCGCCTACTTCGACGGCGTCGTCAGCTTCACGCGCGACGCCGACCTGACGGCCGGTGACGCCACGCTCACGCTGGACGGCAGCGCGGCGGTGCCGGTGCGCATGGAGACGCCCAAGAAGGTGGCGCCCCGTGCCCTGGCCTCGGACCTGGTCCGCGACCTGCCGGGCCGCAGCGGCCCGGTGACCACGGGCACCTCGTTCAGCACCGGCGACTACACCGGCGGCATGGAGCTGAACGCGTACGTGCTGCGGGACGGCGGCCCGCTCGCGGGCGAGACCACGGTGACGTCGCGCTACCTGCTGGACCAGCCGTTGCTCGACGTCGCCGCTGTGGGCGCCGGCCGGACGCTCGACGTGTCGCGCGAGCTGGGCCATGCGGTCCGGTCCCCGCGGTACGAGGGACGGATCTCGGCACGCCTCGTGGACGGCGGGACCGGCACCCCCGAGGAGCTGGCCGCGGTGCACGCGGACGGCGCCGTCGTGCTGGTCGAGGACACCGGCGACCTCACGCTGAACCCGCAGTCGCAGGCCGCGCGGGACGCGGGCGCCGTGGCGGTGATCGTGTACGGGTCCACCCCGGGCCCGTTCTACCACCAGGTGGACAACCGGACGATCAACACCATGAACGACCAGGCCGTGCCCACGCTGACGCTGAAGCGCGACCTCGGTCTGAAGCTCGTCGAGGCCGCACAGCGAGGCGCGACGCTGCGGGGCACAGGCCGCGCGACGCCGTCCTACCAGTACGCGCTGGGCTACAGCGAACAGGGGCGGACGATCCCCCGATCGCTCACCTACCGGCCCTCGGCCAAGGACCTCGCGGCGGTCGAGACCGAGCTGCGGTCGTTCAAGCCGTTCGCCGCGGGGCTCCGGAACGCCGAGCGGCTCACCATCACCAGCGGCAGCACGATGAGCGGCTGGCAGCAGTCCTGGACCACGGGCGCGGTGAGCGGGCGGACGGTCTACTACTCGACCCAGCCCGGCGTGCGGTTCCAGCGCGGTTCCACCGCCGCCCAGGGCCTCAACGCCTGGCCCGCGTGGATCGATGGTGAGGCGGTGACCTACGAGCCGGGGCGGCAGCCTCAGGAGACCTACAACGCCCAGGTGCACCACGGTGGGCTCTGGGCGTCCCCGGCCGCCCCGCAGGACGCCGCGGTCTACCGCGACGGCAGCACCCTCGGGATCGACCTGCCCTACCGGGTCGACGGCGAGGGCCACGCCCAGGAGTGGGGTCCGGACGAGGCCTCCACGGGCCGGCTCCGGGTCTGGCAGGGCGACGACCTGCTGACCGACGACGCGAACGGCACGTACGCGACGCAGGACGTCGGCACCGGCAAGGACCGGTTCCGCATCCGGCTGGACACGCACCGCGACACGCCCTGGTGGCCGATGTCGACGGACGTGACGACCGAGTGGGGCTTCGTCTCGGGCAGCAGCAAGGCCCCGGAGGTGCTCCCGCTGCTCCAGCTCGACTACGGCGTACAGGGCCTGGACGCGTACAACACGGCGGGCCGGCGCTCCACGGAGCTGGACCTCCAGGTCTCGCACCAGGACGGCGCCGCCGGGGCAGCACCCGTCACGAGCCTGAAGCTGTGGTCCTCCACGGACGGCGGCGAGCACTGGACGCCGGTGCGCGTGAACCGGGCGTCCGGGCACGGCCCGGGGCATGACGGGGCCGGCGCGTACTCCGCCACGGTCACGGCCCCGCCGGGGTCGACGACGGTCTCGCTGCGCTCCGAGGCACGGGACGCGGCAGGAGCCACCTTCTCCGAGACGGTGATCGACGCGTTCGCGGTGAACGCCCGCCACTGAGTTGTCCGGTCCGGTAGGACACGAAGGCCCCCGCCCTGCGGCGGGGGCCTTCGTTGCTGCCCGAACGAGAAGCAAGCCGCCCGCTAGCTCCGCGACCCGGCATCCTTGCGCTGGTTGGCGAGGAAGCGTGCCTTCTTCTCGCGGTTCCCGCACGTGCCCATGTCGCACCATCGGCGCGACCGGCTCTGGCTGGTGTCGAAGAAGGCGGCCCGACACGTCGGGGAGGCGCACAGGGACAGCTTTCCGTCCCGCTCCCCCGCGAGGACGCTGATCGCGTCGGCGGCAGCAACCCCGAGGGCATCGTCGACGGCTGACGCCGAGGAGAGCCGCCATCGCCGACCGCCCTCGGGGGTAAGGACGGCCGAGGCCCGACCCTGCGTGCTGAAGTCGTTGATGACCTCGACGGCGGCGGCAGGGAGCGGCTCCTGCTGCGCTGCCGCCGTCGCGGCCTCGTGGATCGCCTCCCGCAGCTCCCGCGCGCGGTCGAGCTGGGCCGCGGTGGCGGACTCCACGGCCAGGCCGCTCACCGTGAGCCAGTCGACGAGCCGGCCCGGCGTCGGGATGCGCTCCACGGGGTCGCCGTGCCGCTCCGACAGGGTCCCCGTGAAGCTCGTCGCGAGCACCTTGCCGAGGCGGAAGTCAGGGAACCGAGCACTCATGGAACCACCTTAGCCGGTTGCGTCCCGTCGCGGAGGCCTGTTAGAACCGTCTTAGCCGGTTCCTTCGACCCTGAGCCGGCGCCACCGACGAGGAGGTCTCATGAACCAGCCCAGCGACGTGCAGCCGTTCGAAGCACATGCGACCGACGCCGATCTCGACGACCTGCGTGCCCGGCTGGCCGCGGCCCGGCTGCCGGAGGCCGAGACAGTCCGCGCCGCGCCGGCGTCCCAGAGATGGGACCAGGGCGTTCCCCTCGCCGACCTCGTGGACGTCGTCGATCACTGGCGCACCAGGTACGACTGGCGGCGCTTCGAGGCGCGCCTTGACCAGATCGGCCAGTTCCGCACGATGATCGACGGCCTGGGCATCCACTTCCTGCACCGCCGTTCCCCACGGCCCGACGCCACGCCGCTGGTCCTGACGCACGGCTGGCCGGGCAGCATCGCCGAGTTCACCGACGTCGTCGACGAGCTGACCGACCCGACGAGCGCGGACGCGCCGGCGTTCCACGTCGTCGTCCCGTCGCTGCCGGGGTTCGGGTACAGCGACCGGCCGGCCACCACCGGGTGGGGTATCGAGAAGATCGCCGCCGCGTGGGTGGAGCTGATGGGGCGGCTCGGCTACGACCGGTTCCTGGCCCACGGCGGCGACTGGGGCGGCGTCATCACCACGATCCTCGGCGGCAGGTTCCCGGAGCACGTGATCGGCATCCACACCACGGTCGCGCAGGCGCCGCCCGGCCTGTCGACGGACGGGCTGACGGCGGCCGAGCGCACCTGGGTCGAGGAGTCTCACGACTTCTGGGGACGCCGCGCGGCGTACGCGAAGCAGCAGGCGGCCCGGCCGCAGACCATCGGCTACTCGCTCGTCGACTCACCGGTCGGGCTGCTCGCCTGGATCCTCGACAAGTTCGCGGAGTGGACGGACACACGGGACAGCCCGTTCGAGACGATCCCCGTCGACAGCGTGCTGGACGACGTCACCCTCTACTGGCTGACGGCGACCGGCGCGTCGTCGGCCCGCATCTACGCCGAGAGCCACGCCTCGCTCGACCCCGACCTCCGGGTCGACGTCCCGTCGGCGATCACCACCTACCCCCGCGACATCGAGCGGTGGCCGCGCCCCTGGGCGCGGGAGCGGTTCCGCCAGATCGTGCGGTGGACGACGCCGGAGACCGGAGGGCACTTCCCGTCGCTGGAGGTTCCCGGGTACTTCGTCCAGGACCTGCGGGACGGCCTCGCCGCGGTGCTGGCCGCTCGCGGGTGAACCCGGCGGTATCTCACCGTCGCGGTCCGAGCGCTTCCCGCATTTCCCATTCGGTCAGAACCGAATAACACCTCTTTCATTCGGTCGTGACCGAACGTGATGGAAA
This sequence comes from Promicromonospora sp. NPDC090134, assembly GCF_044746965.1. Taxonomy (NCBI): domain Bacteria; kingdom Bacillati; phylum Actinomycetota; class Actinomycetes; order Micrococcales; family Promicromonosporaceae; genus Promicromonospora; species Promicromonospora sp. NPDC090134. The sequence goes on from NZ_JBIVCZ010000004.1 coordinate 42,763, forward strand.
CCAATTCTCCGGGGTGACAACCTCCAGATGTGCTCGCCGAGCACAACAACAATGGAGGAGTTCATATGAGTAGGTTGCATACGGGGGCCGCCGCATTCACAGCAGTGGCCGCGGTCCTGCTGGGCCTCTTCGTCGCGGGCCCCGCCTCGGCCCAGACACCCGAGAGCGCGAGCGCGGTGACAGAGCTTTCCGACACGCCGGGTGACGGCCGGCTCTACCAGGCTCCGCCCGCTCCGCGCGGCGAGGTCGCCGCCACCACGGGCATCGGGGTCCAGGCCGTCTCGCCGACCATCACACCGTCGGTGTCATTCGAGCTCGTGCGGAGGGGCGGAACGTACAGCTGCAGCAACGGCACCCTCTGCACCGCTGTGTGGGACCCGGTCCACGACGCATGGAAGATCTTCAAGCTGTACGCGTGCCATGTCTATCAGGTGCACAACTGGCAGCTGGACGGATGGTACGTCGACAAGCAGACCTATGGTCAGACGTCATATTTCAAGGGCCAGAGCTATTACAACAATCTCTGGTCCCACACGTCGACCTATAACCCGTACACCGGGTCAGGCGCCCCGGCGCTCGACGCGAACTGGAACCCCGTGTGGATGATTCACAACTGCGGTCCCGGTTGGGACTGACAGGTCCGGCCCAGGTCCGTCGGCCGCACCGTCGCCCCAGTCACCGCCGCCGTCTGGATCGCGCACAGCAGCCGCACGGTCTCCACGGCGTCGTCGATCCCGACGGGCACCGGTGAGGACGTCTCCAGCGCGTCGATGATCCGCGTCCACTGGGCCAGGTGCCCCGCGTGCCCGATCGCCAGCGGTTCGGCCGCGCCGCTCGCGGTGCGGCCGGGCCGAGGCTCCGGCACCCCCGGGACGTCCCAGTGGCGTACCTCCCCCTGCCCGAGCTCGACCGAGCCCCGGGACCCGAACAGGGCGATCGTCGCGGGGAACCCCGGCGGCGTCGCCGTCGTCGTGGTCACCAGGCCCAGCGCCCCCGAGGCGAACCGCAGTGTCGCCACGGTCGTGTCCTCGGCCTCGATCGTGTGCGCGAGCGTGGCGGACTGCGCCGTCACCGACTCGACCGTGCCGCACAGCCAGCGCAGCAGGTCCACGTTGTGCACGCCCTGGTTCATCAGGGACCCGCCGCCCTGCGCCGTCGTGGACCGCCAGCCCGCCGCGCGGTAGTAGTCGTCGTCGCGGTGCCAGTGCACGTGCGTCATGGCGAGCCGCAGCTCGCCCAGCGCGCCGTCGTCGAGTGCCCGCCGGAGCGAGACGTGCTCGGCCTCCAGGCGTCGCTGGGAGATCATCGAGACGCTCAGCCCGCGCTCGTGCGCCGCAGCCGCGACCCGCAGCGCGTCGTCGACGTCGAGCGCGAGCGGCTTCTCGACGACGACGTGCCGGCCGGCCTCCAGCGCCGCCAGCGCCAGCGCCGCATGCGTGCCGCTCGGCGTGCAGATCGCCACGACGTCGACGTCGGGGTGGGCGATCACCTCGTTGGGTTCGAGACGCACCGCCGGCGGGACGCCTGGGTCCGCCGGCTCCGGCGGGCGCGCCCGGCCGCTGTACGCGACGAGCCGCGCCCGCCCGCCCAGCTCACCGAGCGCCCGGGCGTGCATCGCGCCGATGCCGCCCATCCCGACGATGCCCACCCCGAGACCGGCCCCTGGCGAGCCCGCGGTCACGGCCGGACCCGGTCACTCGGTCGCATGGCTCGCGCCGAGCAGCTCGCGCAGGCGCTCCGCCGCCGCCGTGAACCGCGGGTCGGCGAGCGTCGGCCCGTACTCGCGGCGCTCCGGCAGCCCGGGTTCGAGCGTCTCCACGATCCGGCCCGGTCGCGGGCTCATGACGACGATCCGGCTGCCCAGGTACACCGCCTCCGGCACGGAGTGGGTCACCAGCACCACGGTGGTGCCGGTCTCGCGCCAGATCCGGTTCATCTCGATGTTCATCTGCTCGCGCGTGAGCGCGTCGAGCGCGCCGAACGGCTCGTCCATGAGCAGCACCCGGGGCTCGTGCAGCAGGGCGCGGCACAGCGCGACGCGCTGCTGCATGCCGCCGGACAGCTCGTGCGGCAGGGCCCGCTCGAACCCGGTCAGGCCGGTGAGCTCGATGAGGTGGTCCGCGCGCTCCTCCGCCCGACGCCGGTCCATCCCGCGCATCTCGGCCTGGAGCAGGATGTTCTTGCGCACGCCCCGCCACTCCAGCAGGGCCGAGCGCTGGAAGGCGAAGCCGATCTCGCGCTGCGGCCCGGTGACCGGCTGCCCGTACAGGCGCACGTCGCCCTCGGTGGCCAGGGTGAGCCCCGCGATGATCTTGAGCAGCGTCGACTTGCCGCAGCCCGACGGCCCCGCGATCGTGACGAACTCCCCGGGCCGCACGGCGAGCGACACGTCGTCGAGCGCGACGGTCTCCGACCGCTTGGACGTGAAGCGCCGCGTGAGGTGCGCGACCTCGATGATCGGCTCGACGTCGGCGGGCCGCGCGGCCGCGCCGTGCTCGGTCGTGGGCCCGGTCGTCGCGGTCACAGGTCCTCCCCGAAGGTCGCGTCCCAGTAGGCGTCCGGCGTGGACTCGCCCTCGAACTCCGTGTTCTCCGTCAGGAACGTGAGCGTGTCCGTCCACTGCTCCTCGGTGTTCACGCCGGGCGCGGGGGCCGCCTCCAGGTTGAGCAGGCCGATCGTCGCCTCGAGCTGCGCCGCGAGCACGCTCTCCTCGGGCGCCTGCTCGGCGCCGGCCGCCATCGCGGCCACGGCGGCGTCCGGGTCCTCCGACGCCGCGAGGAACGACTTCGACGTCGCCCGCACCATCGCCTGGACCAGCTCGGGGTCGCTCTCGATCGTCGCCTCGTGCGCCAGGAGGCCGGTGCCGAGCATGTTCATGCCGAACTCCGAGAACGGCAGGGCGGAGACCTCCTTGCCGGTCTGGTTCTCGATGGTCGGCGCCTGGTCGTGGTAGAAGCCCTGGATGGCGTCGACCTTGCCCTCGATCAGCGCGGCGATCTTGCCCGCGGCGTCGACGTTGACCACGGTCACGTCGTCCGGGTCCACGCCGTTGATCTCCAGCCACGCCGGGAAGGTGCCGTACATGGCGTCGCCGGGCGTGCCGCCGACCGTCTTGCCCACGAGGTCGGCGGGCTCGGTGATGCCCTGGTCGTCGAAGAACTCGACGGAGCTGGGGCCGGTCTGCAGGAAGACGCCGACGCTGCGCACCGGCATGCCGGAGCTGATCCCGTTCGCCAGCGGCGGGGTGTCCGCCCACCCGAAGTCGGTGTTGCGCTGCGCCACCTGCTGCACGGTGTTGCCGGACCCGTTGCCCGGCTGGATCGTCAGGTCGATCCCCTCGTCCTCGAAGATCCCCTCTGCCACGCCGTAGTAGAACGGCGCGTGCTCGCCGTACGGCACCCAGTTGAGGGTCACCGTGACCTCGCTCAGGCCCTCGGCGTTCTGCTCGCCCGACCCGCCACCCGCGGTCTGCCCGCAGGCCGCGACCGTCGCCAGGGCGACGCCGCCCACGGCCAGCGACAGCACGGTCTTGCGGCCACGGATCCTGCCGTCACGCTTGTTGCCACCACGCATGGGAGAGCCTTTCTGGTCGTGCCGCCACGGGGACGGCGGGAACGCGGAAGAGTGCGGTCCGGGGATCAGACGGTCGCGAGCGCGAGGTTCCCGCGCCGCGACGCGTGCCACGGGATGAAGAGGCGTTCGAGCACCTCGACCAGCACGAAGAGGACCACGCCGATGAGCGACATGAGGATCAGGTCGGCGAAGAGCAGCGGCGCGTCGAGGTTGCCGCTGGCGAGCAGCAGCACGTACCCGAGACCGCGGTCGGCGCCGACGAACTCGCCGACGACGGCGCCTACGACCGCGAGGGTGACCGCGACCTTGAGGCCGGACATGAGCTGCGGGAGAGCGCCGGGGAAGCGGATCTTGCGGAACGTCTTCCACCGCGAGGCGCCCATCGTCGCGGACATCTCCAGCAGCTCCGGGTCGACCGACCGCAGTCCCGCCACGGCCGAGACGACGACCGGGAAGAAGGCGATGAGGACGGCCAGGACGATCTTCGGCGTCATCCCGAACCCGAACCAGACCACCAGGATCGGGGCGATGGCGATCTTCGGGATGACCTGGGCGAAGAGGATGAGCGGGTAGAGGGACTTCTCCGCGGTCCTCGAGTAGACCAGCAGCACGGCCGCCGCCACGCCGATCACGGCGGCGAGCACGAAGCCGACGATCGTCTCCAGCGTGGTCACCCACGTGTGCTCCAGCAGCATCGCCCACTCGGCGACCATCGTCTCGGCGACGGCGCCGGGCGAGGGCACCAGGTAGGCCGGGACCAGCTCGCGCCAGGCCACGAACCACCACAGCGCGAAGAGCGCGAACAGCACCGCCACCGGCCGCCACGACTCCGCGAGCAGCGTCAGCGCCCGGGTCCCGAGCGGTGTCCCGCCGGCAGGCGGCGTCGTCGGCCGGGACCCGGGCCCGCGCGAGGACGGGGTCGCGGGGCGGGCCTCCTGGGTGGTCACCATGGCGTGATCCTCCATAGTTCGCTCTTTCCGTTTCGTCGCACGGGGCGGACGTCGACACCCGTGGGGCAGCGGGTCGGGGCACGCCGGACGTCGTCGTCCGGGTGGTGCCGGTCGGTAGAGCAGGTCAGCAGCCCCGGCCGGTGGAGCTGCGCGTCACGACGGACACTATGAGCCGCGCCCGGGCCGGACAACGAGTTGCCACTTGTTGCCCCGCCGCCGCACGCCCCCGGGCGGCGGCGGTTGCCACCGGGCTCGGGTCAGCCGCCGTCAGCGGTCGCCCGGGTCGAGGACGGCGTCCGCGCCGGCCTCGGTGACGGCCTCCAGGTCGACGGCCACCGACCGGAAGCCCGCGGACCGCACGGCCCGCAGCACCTCCCCGCGCAGGGGCTCCACCGCCAGGCTCGCGAGGTCGGCGTGCGGCGCCTCGAGCCGCGCCAGGTCGCCGTGGTGCCGCACGCGGATCTCCTCCAGGCCGAGGCGCCTGAGCTCGCTCTCCGCGGCCTCGACCTGGACCGCCTCGTCCGCCACCGCCTCGTCCGCCACGGGGCCGGCGAGCGCTTCGGGCGGCACGTCGAGCGGGCCGGTAGGCAGGGTCATGCCGTCATTCGAGGGTGCCGCACCCGGGGCGGTCAAGGTGTTGCCACCTCTTGCCGGGCAGGCAAGGACGTGCCGCGCCCGGGCCGTCGACGGCAAATGGTTGCCGTGGCCGTCCGCTCGCCGTACGCTCCCCGCGCATGGGCGAAACTGGCGAAACAGGGAGCTCTCGGAACAGACCGACCATCTACGACGTCGCCAGGGCCGCCGGCGTCGCGCCCTCGACCGTCTCGCGGGCGTTCTCCCGGCCGGGGCGCGTCAACGCGGAGACGGCGGACCGCATCCGGCGCGTGGCCCACGAGCTCGGCTACCGGACCAGCCCCATCGGGCGCGGCCTGCCGGACGGCAGGACCGCGCTGCTCGCGATCGTCGTGGCCGACCTGACCAACCCGTTCTTCTTCGAGATCATCCGCAGCGCCGAGAAGACCGCCATCGACTCCGGGTACACGCTGCTGGTGGTGGACGCGCACGAGTCGAGCGGCGCGGAGCGCCGGGCCCTGGAGCGCACGCTGCCCCTGGTAGAGGGGGTCGTCCTCGCCACGTCACGGCTCTCGGACGCGGCGATCCGGGCCGTCGCCAAGCAGCGGCCGACGGTCGTGATGAACCGCGTCGTCACGGACGTCCCGAGCGTGGTGACCGACAACGCCCAGGGGATGCGGCGCGCCGTCGAGCACCTGGCGGGCCTCGGGCATGCCCGGCTGACGTACCTGGCCGGCCCCGAGGCGTCCTGGGCCGACGGCATGCGCTGGCGCGCCTTCCGCGAGGCGACCCAGGAGCTCGGCCTGCGGGCGTGGCGCCTCGGTCCGTTCGCGCCGACGCTCGCCGGCGGGCTCTCGGCCGCCCAGGCGCTGACCACCCACTCCGCGACCGCGACCGTCGCCTACAACGACCTCGTCGCGATCGGCACGATGCGCGGGCTGACGCGGCTCGGGGTCGAGATCCCCCGTGACCTGAGCGTCGTCGGGTTCGACAACATCTTCGGCTCCGACTTCTGCACCCCGCCGCTGACCACGGTGGCCTCTCCCCTGCGCCACTTCGGGACGTTCGCCGTCCAGCGCCTGCTGAACCAGCTCCGCGCCCCGTCGTCCGGCGCCTCGCCCAGCCTGTCGGCCCCGGCGCTGCTCCCGGCGAAGCTCGTCGAACGCGGCTCGACCGCCCGCCGCGCCTGACCCGGGGCCAGGGGCAACAAGTGGCAACTCGTTGTCCGGGGTTACCGCTCACCGCATAGTGACGTGGCGTAGGCACGGTCCCAGCCAGGCAAGGTCCTCGATGGAGAGGCAGGCCCATGGAACGCAGATCGACCCACCGCACGCTCGCCGCGATGCTCGGCGTGCTCGTGCTGCCGCTCACGGTGCTCCCGGCTGCGGCGCAAGCCTCGGCCCAGGCGGCCACCGACCCCACCCGGCCCCAGGAGCCCGGCGTCACCCTGCGGGTGTTCGACGTCCAGGTCCCGCTGGACGACTACTGCACGCTCAAGCCGGGCCAGACGCCGAACGTCGACAAGCTGATGCCGACGATCGACTGGACCACGGCGGCCGACTTCGGCCTCGCCGACCGGTTCGTCACCGAGGTGAGCGGCTACCTGAACGTGCCCGACGCCGGCACCTACGACTTCCGGGTCACCAGCGACGACGGCGCGCGGCTGCTCCTCGACGAGACGCTGGTGGTGGACCACCCCGGCAAGCACGGGGCGACGCCGAAGGACGGCTCGGCCGCCCTGGAGGCCGGCTACCACGCCCTGCGCATCGACCACTTCGACGGCGACTTCGACCAGCGCCTGAAGCTGGAGTGGCGCCCGCCGGGTGCCGCGGCATTCGTGCTGGTGCCCACCTCTGTGCTGAGCACCGACGCCGAGGTCACGCGCGTGACCTCGCCGGGCCGCAAGGTCTGCGAGGGCGTCGACGAGGCGCCGGGCGACGGCCTGCCCCTGACCGAGGTGCACCCCGACTACACGCTGACGAACCTGCGCCCGGACGGCTTCGAGCCGCAGGTCACCGGCATGGACTGGCTGCCCGACGGGCGCATGGCCATCGCCACGTGGGGCGGCGACCGCGAGACGGTGCTCGGCGAGGTGTACCTGGTCGAGAACGTGACGGGCGACGGCGGCGCCGACGACGTGACGTACACGAAGATCGCCGAGGAGCTCGAGGAGCCGATGGGCCTCAAGGTCGTCGACGGCCGCATCTACGTCTCCGAGAAGCACGGGCTGACCGAGCTCGTGGACACCGACGGCGACGAGGTCACCGACGAGTACCGCGAGGTCGCGACCTGGCCGTTCGGCGGCAACTACCACGAGTTCGCGTTCGGCCTGCTGTACGAGGACGGCTACTTCTACGTCTCCACGGGCATCGCAATGGTGCCCGGCGGGGCGACCCGCGACCCGCAGCTCGTCGAGAACCGCGGCTCGGTGCTGAAGATCGACGAGGACACGGGCGAGGTCGAGTACCTCGCGGGCGGCCTGCGCACCCCGAACGGCCTCGGCTTCGGGGCGGACGGCGGCATGTACGTCACCGACAACCAGGGCATGCACGTGCCGACGTCGAAGCTGGTGCGCGTCCAGGAGGGCGCGTTCTACAACCACTACACCAACCCGGACGGCCCCTACGACGACCAGCCGGTGACCGAGCCCGTGGTGTGGATGCCGCACGGCGAGATCTCCAACTCTCCGAGCAACCCCGTCATCCTCACCGAGGGCGTGTTCGCCGGGCAGATGGCCATCGGCGACGTGACCTACGGCGGCCTGCAGCGCGTCTACCTGGAGGACGTCGCCGGCCAGGAGCAGGGCGCGGTGTTCCGCATGACGCAGGGGCTGGAGTCCGGCGTCAGCCGGACGAGCGTGGGCCCGGACGGCTCGATCTACGTGGGCGGCATCGGCTGGTCGGGCAACTGGGGCCAGGCGGGCAAGCTCGGCTACGGCCTGCAGAAGCTCACCTTCGACGAGAGCCGGGCGTTCGACATGCTCGAGATGCGCGCCGTGGACGGCGGCTTCGAGATCGAGTACACGCAGCCGCTCTCGCAGGAGACCGCCGAAGACCTGGCCGGGAAGTACGAGGCGGCGCAGTGGCGGTACGTCTCCACGCCGCAGTACGGCGGGCCCAAGGTGGACGAGGAGGACCTGGACGTCACCTCGGCGACGCTGTCCGCGGACCGCAGGACGGTGACCCTGGCCATCGACGGGCTCAAGCCGGGCCGGGTCGTCAATGTGCACTCCCCGCGGCCGTTCGCGGCCGAGGGCGGCGAGGAGCTGTGGAGCACCGAGGCCTGGTACACGCTGAACCGCCTGCCCGACGGTTCGACGCCGCCGCCCGTCTACGAGGCCGAGGCCGCCGACATCTCCGGGGGCGCCGGCTGGAACACCAACCATGCCGGGTACTCGGGCGCCGGGTTCGTGGACCACAACTGGGAGCCCGGCGCGCGCACCGCCTTTGCGGTCGAGGCCGACGAGGCGGGCCCGCACGACCTGGCGCTGCGCTACGCGAACGGCCAGAATTCCGACCCCAGCCCCGTGCCGCGGTCGATGAGCCTGTACGTCAACGGCATCAAGCAGAAGCAGGTCTGGCTCGACAGCACCGTGAGCTGGTCCACGTGGGCCACGCAGACCGAGACGATCGAGCTCCGGGAGGGCGCGAACACCATCGCCTACGCGTACGACGGCGACGACGTGGGTCACGTCAACCTCGACAGCCTCACCGTCACCCCCACCGAACGCATCCCCCTGTTCGACGGCGGCGACCTCGACGCGTGGGAGAAGGTGGGCGGCGGGGCCGCGACGTGGCCCGTCGCGGACGGGACGATGGAGTCCTTCGGCGGCGACATCCGCACCAAGGAGACGTTCGGCGACTTCCGGATGCACGCCGAGTGGTACCAGCCCCAGCACGCCGACGACGTCACGGGTCAGGCCCGCGGCAACAGCGGCGTCTACATCCAGGAGCGCTACGAGGTCCAGGTCCTGGAGTCCTTCGGCATCGACCCGCCGGCCACGAACGACGCCGGCTCGATCTACCTGAAGAAGGCCCCGGACGTGAACGCCGCGACCGCGATGGGCACGTGGCAGACGTACGACCTCGTGTTCCGGGCCGCCCGGTTCGACGCCGCCGGGACCAAGACCGAGGACGCGCGGCTGTCGCTCTGGTGGAACGGGCAGCTCGTGCACGACGACGTGGCGATCGACGGCAAGACCGGCAACGGCCGGGCGGAGGGCCCGGCCCCCGGCCACATCCGCCTCCAGGACCACGGCGACCCCGGCCTGAACCCGCAGTTCCGCAACGTCTGGATCGAACGCCTGGCCGAGCAGGAGACCACCAGGCAGGGCCTGGCGTCGGGGGTCTCGGCGCAGCTCACCCCGTCGACGGTCCGGGCGGGCAGCGAGGTGGTGTCGGTGGTACAGGTGGCCGGCACCACGGGCCGCCCGGCGCCGACGGGGACCGTCCGGGTCACCGTCGGGGACACGTCGGTCAAGGCCACCCTCGGCCGCGGCCCCGCCCGGCTCCGGCTCCCCACGTCCGGGCTGGCGGCCGGAGTGCACCCGGTGTCCGTCGAGTACCTGGGCGACACCGTCTACCGGCGGAGCACGACGACGGTCTACCTGACCGTCCGCTGACCTGGTCCCTCGACGGAGAGGTTCATCTGATGGAACGCACTGCCCGCAACACGATCCGCACACGTACCCGTACCCGCACCCGCACCACCAAGCCGTGGCTCGCCGCCGCGGTGGTCGCCACCCTGGCCCTGCCGGTCCTGGCGCCGTCCGCGACGGCCGGAACCACCGCCTGCGCCTACGGCTACACCAGCCAGGCCACCGCCTGGTTCGGCGCCGACGCCGACTCCGGCGTGCCCAACCGCGAGACCCGTGCCGGCTGCACCGTCATGGACGAGATCATGGCCGACGCGCCGTTCGCGACGCACGGCAGGTTCGTCCGCACGGTCTCCGCCGTGACCAGCGACCTCGTGCGCGAGCGGGTCCTGACCGCCGGCGAGCGCCGGGACGTCGTCCAGGCCGCCACCGTCTCGGAGGTCGGCAGACCGCACCCGGTCACGGGCAGCCGGTCCGTCGACCTGTCCGCGATCGGCCTGGTGGGCTACACGGTCCGGGCGACCATGCCCACCGACGCCGAGGGGACGCTCGCGGCGCTCGCCGAGTGCGGCTTCCGGAACATCGAGCCCTCGGGCAGCGCCGGCAACTTCTACGGCTACTCCGCCGCGGGGCTGGCGCCGCTCACGGACGCCGCGGGGCTGGAGGTGCCGTCGCTCGGCGTGAGCCTGTCGAACCTGCAGAACGACGTGGACCTGGTGGTCGCCGAGGCGCACGCGATCGGGGCGAGGTACGTGCGCATCTCGGGCTCCGGCTCGTGGACCCTCGCGGACTACTCCCGGACCGCCGCGATCCTCAACGAGGCGGGTGAGCGGCTGAGCGCCGAGGGCATCCGGGTCGCCTACCACAACCACGGGTTCGAGTTCGAGACCGAGGAGGACGGGGTCACGGGCTACGACGTGCTGGTCCGTGAGACCGACCCGGCGTTCGTCACCATGGAGCTCGACGTGTACTGGGCCGCCAGCACGGACACCGCCGCCACCGACCTGTTCGCGCGCTACCCGGGCCGGTTCGAGCTGCTGCACCTCAAGGACATCGCCGAGGACGGCTCCTTCGCCGACGTCGGCGCGGGCACCATCGACTTCGCCGAGATCTTCGCCGCCGCGCCGCTCGCCGGGGTCCGGTACGGCTTCACGGAGCACGACCAGCCGTCCCCGGACGGCGTGACCTCCGCGTGCACCAGCCTCGGCTACCTCGCCGAGCTGCGCTACTGAGCCGCACCCGCCCTCCCCCCGGAGGCCACCCCGCACCATCCGACCCAGCACGAGGGAGTGTTGATGTCCGCACCGCACCGCCGGGCACACCGCCGGGCACTGGCCGCGACGACCGGTCTGGTCGTCGCGCTCGGTGCCCTGGTCCCCGCCACCACCGCCGCCACCGCCCACGACGTCCCGCCCGGCTCCGAGCACGCCGGCTCCGACCACGCCGAGGCCACCGCGTTCGACAAGGTCCCCCTGGTCACCGAGGGGCTCGCCGACCCGTTCGAGCTCGACGTGGCCGACGACGGCCGCGTCGTCTACATCCAGCGCACCGGCCAGGTGGTGGTGCTGGACCAGGAGACGCTGCGCCAGACCACGGCCCTGGACCTGGACTACTCGCTCGACCTGCTCACGCAGTCCGACGGCCTCCTGGGCCTGACCCTGGACCCCGACTTCACCGAGAACGGGTGGCTGTACCTGCTCTGGAGCGACCCCGACGTGGCGAAGATGAACCTCTCGCGGTTCACCATGGGGCCGGACGACGTGATCGACCCGGCGTCGGAGGAACGCCTGCTCGACTACACCATCTGGCGGGGCGAGGGCCGCGCCAACTCGCACATGGCCGGCTCGCTCGCGATGGGCCCTGACGGCGACCTCTACGTGGCCACCGGCGACAACTCCGACCCCTTCGACCAACAGGGCTACACCCCGATCGACGAGCGTCCCGGCCGCCGCGGCTGGGACGCGCAGGGGACGTCCGCCAACACGAACGACCTGCGCGGCAAGGTCCTGCGGATCACCCCGGAGGACGACGGCACCTACTCGGTCCCGGACGGCAACCTGTTCGCGCCGGGCACCGAGGGCACTCGTCCGGAGATCTACGGGATGGGCTTCCGCAACCCGTTCCGCATCACCGTGGACCCCGGGACCGGCGCGGTGCTCATCGGCGACTACGGGCCCGACGCCCGCGTGGCCGACCCGCTGCGCGGACCCGACGGCCAGGTCGAGTTCATCCGGATGACCGAGCCGGGCAACCACGGCTGGCCGTACTGCCACGCCGACAACCAGGCGTACATCGACTACGACTTCGCCACCGGGGCCTCGGGCGAGCCGTTCGACTGCGCCAACCCGGTCAACGACTCGCCCAACAACACGGGCCTGCGCGAGCTCCCGCCGTCGCAGGAGCCGCTCGTCTGGTACGGCTACGGACCGTCCGAGGAGTTCCCCGAGCTCGGCTCCGGCGGGGCGGCCCCGATGGGCGGCCCGGTCTACCGCTACGACCCGGACCTCGACGTCAAGACGAAGTTCCCCGAGAGCTTTGACGGGCACTGGTTCGTCTCCGAGTACGCCCGCAACTACTACAAGGTGCTCTCGCTCGACGAGGCCACCGGCGAGCTCGCCTCGATCGACCCGTTCCTGGAGGGCGAGACGTTCGTCGCCCCGTTCGAGGCCGAGTTCGGCCCCGACGGCTCGCTCTACATCATCGACTTCGGCCGGGGGTCGGGCGCCGGCCGCGGTAGCAGCAACACCGACGCCGGCATCTACCGCATCGACTACGCGGCCGACGGCCGGCGGCCGATCTCGCGGTTCACCGCCGACGTCGACTCCGGCCACGAACCGCTCACCGTCGCCTTCGACGGCGCCACCAGCGAGAGCCCCGACGGGCTCGGCATCACCTACGCGTGGGACTTCGAGAACGACGGCGTCGTCGACTCCACCGAGGCCGACCCGACGCACACCTACACCGACCGGGGCCAGTTCAGCGCCCGCCTGACGGTCACGGACAGCGAGGGGTTCGCCGGTGTCTCCGTGCAGAAGATCACGGTCGGCAACACGCGGCCGGACGTCTCCTTCGGGGCGCCGTACCACGGCGGCTTCGCCGAGCTCGGCGACACCGTCCCGTACTCCGTCGACGTGGCCGACGCCGAGGACGGCTCCACCGCGGCGGGCACCATCGACTGCGAGCAGGTCACGGTGAACACCCAGCTCGGTCACGACACCCACGCGCACCCGCTGGACAACTACACCGGGTGCTCCGGGTCGGTGTTCCTCGACCCCGCCGACCACGGTGTGGGGCAGAACGTCTACCCCGTGCTCGGGGCGGGCTACGAGGACCTCGGGGCCGACGGCGTCCCCGCGCTGGCCGGCCAGGACACCAACCGCCTGCAGGTGCGCGACAAGGAGGCCGAGTTCTACGTCGACAGCTCCGGCGTCACCGTGGCGGACGGCGCGGACGCCCGCGGCGGCCGGCTGGTGACCGACGTGGACCACGGCGACTGGATCGCGTTCGGCCCGGTCGACCTGCGCGGCATCGACGCCCTGACGGTCGGCGCCGTCCGCGGCGCCGCCGACGCGACCGTCGAGGTGCGGGCCGGCAGCCCGACCGGGCGCAAGCTCGGGCAGGTCCCGGTCGCCGCGGCGACCGGCGCCGGCCAGGTCGTCTCGCCCACGATCGACCTCCAGGAGGAGGGCGGCGCCACCACGCTGTACCTCGTCGCGAAGAGCAAGCGCCAGCCGGCCGGGGGCGCCGACCTCGGCCTCGACTGGCTCGTCTTCCACGGGCGCGGCGTCGCCGACGCCACGGCCCCGGTCGTGACGGCCGAGGCCGGCCGGGAGGGCGGACGTGCGGGCCTCTCGGTGGACCTGTCCGGCTCGGCCGTGGCACCCGAGGGGCGCGAGATCGCCTCCTACGAGTGGGACCTGGGCGACGGGACCACCGCGGACGGGCAGAGCGTCACGCACGTCTACGAGAACCCGGGCCGGTACACGGCGCGGCTGATCGCGACCGACAGCGAGGGCACCCGGGACTGGACGACGGTCGAGCTGACGGTCCGACGCTGAGCCTGCTCCGGACGGACGCCGGCCCGGACCTCCTCGCGGTGGTCCGGGCCGGCGTCCTGTCCCTGCTTCTCTCTGATCTGCTCCTGATGTGCTCCGGCTCGGCTACTCCGCGAGGATCTCCCGGCTCAGCTCGTCCATCTCCGCGAAGACGTCGTCCTCGCGCTGCCCGGTGAAGTAGCCCTCCATCAGCGGGCTGATCGCCGAGCCCATCTTCTGGCCGCCGGCGAACACCGGCGTCTCGAAGAGCGTCCCGTCCACGAACTGCTGGGTGTAGGGCGTCACGTCGATCCCCTGGTCGAGCAGGGCGGCCTGCGTCTTCTCCATCGACGCGTCGATCGACGGGAAGAAGGTGCCGTCGGCACCCGCGATGTCCTGGCACTCGGGCGAGTTCATGTAGGCGACCCACTTGAACGCCGCCTCCGGGTGCTTGCTGCCCGCCCAGACGGAGTCCGCGTTCGAGTTGGAGAGCCCGGCGCGCTGCCCGTCCTCGCCCTGCACCGAGGGCGCGATCCCGACGTCGACGCCGTCGAGCGCGAAGAACGTCGTCGCGTACCAGGACCCGCCGGAGACCATCGCGACGCTGCCCGTGCCGAGCTGCTCGGCCGGGCCGAGCGTGAACTGCCCCTCGACCGGCGACAGGCCGCGTTCCCCCAGGCCGCGCAGGTACTTCGCGGTCTGCACGAACCGCTCGTCCTCGTACCGGAACGTGGTGGGAAAGGAGTCCTTGTCGCCCAGCTCCCAGCCGGTGGTCGACGCGAAGTTGGCCCAGGTGTCCTGCCCGTTGATCCCGTTGGACCCGAGGCTGTTGATCCCGTAGGTCGCCACGTTCTCCTTGTCGAAGCCCGGCTCGTCGCCGCGTACCCCGTTCTCGTCGACCGTGAGGCGGGCGACCACCTTCTCGAAGGTGCCGCCGTCGTCGGGGTTCCAGGTCATGTTCTGCACGTCGTCCTCGGTGAGGCCCGCGTCGGCGAGCTTCGCCTTGTCGTAGAAGAAGCCGACCGTCGCCCAGTCCTTCGGCAGGCCGTAGGTGGCGCCGTCGCTGTACGTCCAGGTGTCGACGCCGACGCCGAGCTGCCCGACGTCGTACCCCGACTCCTCGATCAGGTCGTCCAGCGGGAGGAGCTGGCCCTGGTCGACGAACTCGGGGTAGTTGGAGGTGTGGTTCATGAACGTGTCCGGGGCGTTGCCGGCCACGAAGCCCGCGGTGAGCTTGGTCCAGTAGTCGTCCCAGGCGTACTGCTGGACCTTGACCTCGATGCCGGGGTTGGCCTGCTCGAACGGCTCGACGCACTTGCCCCAGGACACGGCCTGCTTGTCGTCCCAGGTCCACCACTGGATGGTGCCGGTGGCGGCGTCGCCGTCCCCCGCCCCTCCCGCGCCGCACGCCGAGAGGGCGAGCAGGGTCGCCGCGCCCCCGAGCGCGAGAAGGGTGCGTGCCGGCGTGCTGCTGCGGTGCGACCGCGACCCGCGGGTGGCGCGGGTCCGGTGTCGATCGACGGTGATCATGGTCCAGACCGTAGGGTCGGCCGCGTTGCTCCGGAATGGGGAGTTCTGCGGAGGGGCCTGGACGATTCGACGGCCACCTGTGGACACCACCGCCCGAGCACGGCTAACGTTCCGGCCATGACGTCGCACCTGATCTCCCTCGACTGGTGGCCCGCCGACTAGGCGGGCCCGCGACGCATCCACACACGTCCACGACCGCCTCGCCCGAGGCGGTCGTTTCGTGTTTCCGCGAGACACCCGGTCCCGGGCGGGCACCCCGAACCGAGAGGTCTCGCATGCCCCACACCGCTCGCCCCGCCGGCCGGCACCCGCTCCTCGACCGGGTCCTGGCCTCCGACGGGTCGCTCCCCTTCGCGCTCCTGCGCCGCCACGGCGGCACCGAGGTCGAGGTGCTGACCGGCGACGTCGTCGACGCCGACCTCCTACGCGACATCCCGCTCGACGGCGCGCCCGTGCTCGCGATCGTCCCCTACCGCCAGGCCCGCGAGCGCGGCTTCACCGTGCAGGACGACGGCGTCCCGCTGCGCTGCCTGGTCGTGCGCGCGTCGGAGCGCGTCGCCCTGTCCGACGCCGTCGCCGCGCTGCCGCCCGAGCCCGTGGCCGCCGAGCCGCTCGGCTTCGACATCCCCGACGACGAGTACGCGGGCATCGTGCGCCGCGTGATCGACGACGAGATCGGACACGGCGCGGGCGCCAACTTCGTGGTGATGCGCAGCTTCGAGGCCCGCACCGACGCCGGCCCCGTGCCGACGCTCGCCTCGTGGTTCCGCGCCCTGCTCACGCACGAGGTCGGCTCGTACTGGACGTTCGCGATCCACGCCCCGGCGCCCGCGGGCGCGCCCGCCGCCGGCCCGGCCGCGGAGGCCGTGTCCCTGGCGGGCGCCACCCCGGAGCGGCACCTGACCCTGCACGACGGCGTGGCCAGCATGAACCCGATCAGCGGCACCTACCGCCACCCGGCGTCGGGCCCCACCCGCGAGGGCGTCCTGGACTTCCTGGCCGACACCAAGGAGAACGAGGAGCTCTTCATGGTGGTCGACGAGGAGATGAAGATGATGAGCGCGCTCTGCCCGGACGGCGGGCGCATCGTGGGCCCGTACCTCAAGCAGATGGCGCGGCTCAGCCACACCGAGTACCTGCTGGAGGGCCGCACCACGGCGGACCCGCGCGACGCGCTGCGGCTCACGATGTTCGCGCCCACCGTGACCGGGTCGCCCATGGAGAACGCCTGCACCGTCATCGCCCGGCACGAGACGCGGCCGCGTGGCTACTACTCGGGGTTCCTCGCCCTCTTCGAGCCGGACGGCGCCGGCGACGTCGAGCTCGAACCCGGGGCCGGGGGCTACTCCCTTGACGCCCCCATCCTCATCCGCACGGCCTATCTGCACGACGGCGGCCGCGTGTCCGTCCCCGCTGGTGCCACCCTCGTGCGGCACTCCGTCCCCGAGCACGAGGTGGCCGAGACCCGCGCCAAGGCGGCGGGGGTGCTCGCCTCACTCGGCCTGGTGCCGCGGGGCGCGGGGCCCGACGCCGTCGTCGACCTGAACGCGCAGCCCGGCGTCGCCGAGGCGCTGACGGCGCGCAACGGCCAGCTCGCCGAGTTCTGGGTCCGGCCGCAGGACGCGGCACCCGTTTCCGTTCCCGAGACCTCGCCGCTCGCCGGCCAGGACGTCCTGGTGATCGACCACGAGGACCAGTTCACGACGATGCTCGCCCACCAGCTCAGCCACCTCGGCATGACCGCCCGCGTGGTCCGGTGGGACGCCGTCACGGACGTGCTCGCGGACGACCTGGTGGTGTTCGGCCCGGGCCCGGGCGACCCGCGCGACCAGGAGGATCCGCGCGTCGCCGCCCTCACGCACCGGATCCTGGAGCGCGTCACGGCGGGCCGCCCGCTGCTCGCCGTCTGCCTGAGCCACCAGGTGCTCGCAGGCCTGGCCGGCTTCCCGCTGCGCGCTCTGCCCGCGCCGCGGCAGGGCGTGCGGCTGGACGCCGACGTGTTCGGCACCACGGCCGCCGTCGGCTACTACAACACCTTCGGCGCGCACCTGACCAAGGTCTCCGCCGCGGCCGCCGACAACCCCGTGGCACGGCTCGCGCTGGAGCCGTCCGCCGACGCGGACGGCGTGCTGACGGCGCTGCGCGGGCCGGGTGTGGCCTCGGTGCAGGGGCACCTGGAGTCGGTGCTGTCGGCCGACGGCATCGCCGTGCTCGACGCCCTCACGCGCCACGCCCTGGGAGTTCCGGCCCGGACGGTCTCCGGCGGGCCGGCGCGGTAGCCGGTCACGCGGGCGGCGGCGTCCCCAGCCTCGTCAGGGTGGTCACGGCCAGCTCGGCGAGCGCCGCCGCCTGCTCGCCGAGCACGGAGTCGTCGAACCGGACCTTCGCGGAGTGGTTGGACGGCGCGGCGTCCGCGGGGACGTCGTCGGGCCGCGCGCCGAGCTGGATGAAGCAGCCGGGCACCCGCTGCAGCACGTAGGAGAAGTCCTCCGCGCCCATGATCGGCTCGGGCCGCTCGACGACCCGTGCGGGCCCGTACAGACCGGCCAGGACGGTGCTGGCGTGGTCCCACATGCCGGCGTCGTTGACCGTCACGGGGTACTCCGGTTCGAGGACGACGTCGGCGGTGCAGCCGTGGGCGGCGGCGATGCCCTGGACCAGCCGCGGGAGCTCGGCCGTGAGCTGGGCCAGCGACGCGTCCGAGAGCGTGCGCACCGAGGCGGTGAGCTCCGCCGTGTCGGGGATGACGTTGGAGGCAGTGCCCGCGTGGAGCTGGCCCACGGTGATCACCACGGGGTCGAACACGCTGACGCGCCGGGTCACGTAGGACTGCAGCGCCAGCACGATCTCGGCGGCGACCGGCACGGGGTCCACGGACATCCAGGGCGACGAGCCGTGGCCGCCCCTGCCGTGCACGGTGATGTCCAGGATGTTGACGCCGGCCCAGGCGGGGCCGGGCCGGGAGACGAACAGCCCCTTGTCGTACAGGCCGGTGACGTGGATCCCGAACGCGGCGTCCACGGGGGTGCCGGCGGCGTCCAGGACGCCCTCGGTGATCATCGGGAGCGCGCCGCCGGGACCCTCCTCGCCGGGCTGGAACATGAACACGACGTTGCCCGCGAGCTGGTCCTTCCGGGCGCTGAGCAGGCGGGCCGCGCCGACCAGCCCGGCGACGTGCAGGTCGTGCCCGCACGCGTGCATGGCTCCGTTGGTCGAGGCGAACGGCTCGCCCGAGTCCTCGACCACGGGCAGGGCGTCCATGTCGCCGCGCAGCAGCACCGTGGGCCCCTGCCCTGCCGGCTGGAGGTCCCCGCGCAGGACGGCGACGACGGAGCTGAGCCCCGTACCCGTGGTGACCTCCAGCGGCAGGCCGTCCAGGGCGTCGAGCACGGCCGCCTGCGTGCGCGGCAGGCGCAGGCCGACCTCGGGGTGCTGGTGGATGCGTCGTCGCAGGGCGACCAGGTCGGGCTGGATCAGTGCTGCGTCGTCGAGGAGGGCCACGGTGCCAGAGCCTACGTCGCGTTCTGCCGAGGGTGATCTCTGCTCCGTGCCGTACCGCCACGTGGCGCCCGCACGCCGTGAGCAGTAGGCCTGGTAGTGACCGACCTGGCACAAGGAGGTAGTCATGCAGGAGAAAAAACACCAGACGCGGCTCAGGCACTGGGTTGCCGCCCTTGCCGGCGTGTACTCGCTCGTCATCGGTGCGTCCCTGACCGCGGCGCCCGCGAGCGCCGCGGCGTGGGAGAACGACCTCGTCGTCCGCGACACGTACTACGTACCGACGCAGGACCGCTACGTGCAGGTGCGCTGTCGCGTGGACGTCCGTCCCGTCGGTGCCAAGAATCTGCCGGGCTACGTGACCGTGAAGGGCAAGGTTCTGTGCAACCACAAGCTGCTGGCGGGCGGTGCCGTCGGGTTCAGCCTCGGCAGCCACGACGGGACGGCGGGCTCCTTCCACGCCGACCTGCGACGCGTCCGCAAGGGCAGCAAGCCGGACCAGAACGCCACGTTCTCCGAGCGGGTCTACATCTTCCCGTCCGACTACTCCCGCGCCGGAGGACCGGGGACCTGGGCCGTCCGTGACCTGAAGCTCGACGTCGACATCCGGACGATCGACCGCGGACGGTGGTGGCTGTCGGGCGGCGCGTCGAGGACCGTCGAGACCTTCCGGGCCTACTGAGAGCGCATCCGTCGTCGGCCGTAGGTACGCAGCGCGCGGAGCAGGTCCAGCTCGCGGAACCCGGGCCAGTACACGTCACCGAAGATGAGTTCGGCGCGCACCGAGCGCCAGGGAGTAGCCGGACAGGCGGCGTTCGCCGCTGGTTCGGATGATCAGGTCGATGTTGTCGTCGGGCGCGACGACGTGCGCGTCGATGCTCTCGGGTTCGAGGGCGCGGACGACGTCGTCGACGGTGTCTCCACGGTCGTTCGCGTCCCACAGCACCTGGCGGACGGCGTCGACCACGTCGCCGTACGGGTCATAGCCGACCGCGAGCGTGAGCCGGCGGGGGCGCCCGCGGGTGGCGGCGACGGCCTCCTTGAGCGCACGCGCCGTCGCGTCCGGTACCAGGTCGAGGTTCCCGGCGACATGCAGCTCCCACACCCCGTCAGGGCGCCGGATGCGCTCAGGAATCAAGGTCTCGAGCAGGCCGAACAGGAACCTCACCTGCTCGTCGTCCCGCTTGGTGATGTTGTCGGCCGACAGCACGTACACGCTCACCGCGCCGACGTCCGCCTTCGCGCACCAGCCAAGGACACGGTCGAGGTGCTCGGCCCCGACCCGGTGCCCGAACCGGATGTCGTCCACGCCGACACTGCGCGCCCACCGCCGGTTGCCGTCCATGATCAAGCCCAGATGAGCGGGCCGGGGCAGGCCGCGGAGCTCGCCCCGCAGACGTGTCACGAGGATGCGGTCGATCGGGACGCGAAGCCACGGGGCCGGTGCCATGGAAAAGCACCCTAGCGCGCAGGGCATCTGGCCGACCCCGCCCGAGCGAGGTGCGCTTCTACCCCGTCATTGGGCCCGTAATCAGCGTGAATCCGGGCCCAATGACGGGATAGAAGCGCACAAGCCCCGCCGACGAGCATCTTGTGAGCGTGTTCGGGAGGAACTCAGCGCACCTGAGGGAGGGGCCCCGCGCCACGGCCTGCACGGCGATCCCTCCCGATAACTTCAGGCGGGACATGGACCGTCCGACGAAGAGGATCCGATGAAGGCCGACCACTACGACGAGTTCGCAGCCAGCTACGACACCGAGAACTCCGGGAGCCTGCTCAACGCCTGGTACGAACGACCGGCCATGGTCCGCCTCGCGGGCGACGTGCGCGGGCGCAAGATCCTCGACGCGGGCTGCGGCTCCGGACCGCTGTCCGCCGAGTTGCGTGACCGCGGCGCCGAGATGACCGGGTTCGACGGGAGCCCCGAGATGGTCGAGCTCGCCCGCCGCAGGCTGGGGGACGACGTCCCGCTGACCGTCGCGGACCTCGCACGGCCGCTGCCCTACGCGGACGACACCTTCGACGACGTCGTGTCCTCCCTCGTCCTGCACTACCTCGAGGACTGGCAGCCACCGCTGACGGAGCTGCACCGGGTCCTCAAGCCGGGCGGCCGGCTCATCCTCTCGGTCAACCACCCCCTTGTGCGCCCCTTCAACTTTCCGAAGGAGGACTACTTCGCAGTCCGGCAGTTCTCGGAGGAGTACGACTTCGCGGGCCAGCCAGGGACGTTGACCTACTGGCACCGGCCCCTGCACGCGATGATCGACGCCTTCACCGCCGCGGGATTCGGCATCGCGTCCATCGCCGAGCCCCCGCCGTCCCCGGACACGCCGGCCGAGCTCCTCCCGCCACGCATCGCGAACGGAGAGCGGACCGCGTTCATCTGCTTCCTCTTCGTCGTCCTCGAGGCCCGCTGAGACCGAGCGTACCGCCGCTATCACAGCGGGAATCATTTCGCGCTTTACACGCCAATATCCCTTTCACGTTGCAGTGTCCGTGTCGCCTACTTAACGTATGGAACGCGAACACCGTTCGACTCACCGGACATCGTCCGGTGATCCCCTTTTGTGAAAGGACTCGCACACGTGAGCCTCATCGACATCATCTCGCACCTGCTGGACAACCTGGGCTGCACACTTGAGCAGATCCTGCAGCTGCTGGGTCTCTGACCTGGTGCGACACCGCTGATTCGGTAGTCCCGTCCAGGGCCCGCCGGTAGCGGAGCTGGAATCACTCCCCCAGCAGACGAACTCCCCTCGCGGAATTCCGCGAGGGGAGTTCGTTCGTTTGCGCGGTACGCAGAACACATTGCGTCAACGCATTGTTTGCCGTTTCGGCTGGACAATTCACGGAGCCACCTCTAAGTGCGAGGAATAGCTGGCTCAGTCGATCCAGACGAGCATGCCCATCCCGGCGTCGGCGGCCTCGGCGAAGAAGTCCGCAAGTCGCTTGAGGTGGCCGATGAGGTAGTCCTTGCAGTCCCCGTCGGCCCACATACCGAGCGGGTAGACCTCGGCCTCCACGAGAGCTGCGCCAGGTACGGCACCGACCACGGCGTCGGCGTCGAGTTCCGCGAGCGCCGCCGACAGCTCCCCGACCCGCTCCACGCTCAGCCACGACGGCGGGCCGTACCCCCAGTCGTCCGATCTAGGCACCTGCGCGTCCCCGTGGACGACGGCGGTCGGCACGCCGGCACGCTCCAGGACGAACGCCAGCCCGTGCCAGGCCTTGTCGACGTCCATCAGGCGCGCATCGGGCTCAGAGCCTGCGTCCTCCAGGTCCCACAGCTCGTCGATGAGGTCGCGAATCGACTCGGGATCTGCCAACGCCACGTCCAGGTCGTGCGGCGCCAGGCGCATGTACTCGCCGATCATGCTCATGCGCCGCACCGTACGGGCACCCACTGACACTGCCGGCGCCACGAGCCCCGCCAGACGCCGGACGGTTGGTGTCCGAGCCGCCATCGAACGTAGGAGTGGTGGGGGGGGGGGGCCGCCACCCCCGCCCCCACCAAACCGCCCGGCGCCGCCGGGCGGCGGGGGCCCCCCCGCCGGCGCCCCCCCCCCGCTCCACCCCCGGCGCCCCCCCCCGCGGCGGGGGGGTGTGTGGCCGGCCCGCAGCTCTGCTGTGTGGGGGGGGAGCAGTCGCCCCCTCGCCCCCCCACCACTCCTACGTTCGACGCCAGGCGAGGCGGCGGGTCCGCCAGGACGTCAGCCCCCGAACGTCTCCAGCAGCGTCGACCGCTCCGCGTCGGTGAGGTTGGTCGCGATGAGCTTGCCGCTCATGCCGTGGAACCGCTCGCCGACGCGGTCGAGATCCCCGTCCTGCGTGACCGCGAACAGCGCGGAGGTGCCGACCGTGACCTGCTCCCGGATGGTCTCGAGCTGGGTGCGGTCGATGCCCACCGCCTCGGTGTGTTTCGCCAGGGCGCCGATCGCCGCACCGGCGGCGGCGCCGATGAGCGGCATGAAGAACAGCGTGCCCAGGAGCAGCCCCCAGAACGCGCCCCAGCCGGTGCCGCGCCGCTCGTTCTCGTGCGCCTGCTTGGTGGTCGGGGTCGCCCGCCCGACGGGCCAGGACACCACGGCGTGGTCGACCACGGTGATCAGCCCTTCCGACGCGGCCTGCTTGAGGTTCCCGGCCGCGGCCTGCGCACCCTCAGGGTCGTCGAACTTCCACACGGTGAAGGTGGTCATCGTTGATCCTCATCCTCCTGGACAGTCGGCCCCCGCCTTTCGATCGTCGCACCCGGAGGCGCGATCCGCGCGTCACACGGCAGGCGGCGGGACCCGTCGCTCGACGTCCGCGGGCGGGGGCGCGTCCACCGCCCAGGCCGCGGCGCGGGGACGGAGCGCGGTGCCCAGGGCGGCGACGATCGCCGACGACACGGCGGTCCCCTCCGTCGGGCCGTGCCAGAACCGCAGCCGGAGCGTCGTGCGGGCCGGGTCGGCGGCGACGTACAGCACGTCCGGCGGCGGGGCGGGCAGCACGCCGGGCACGGCCGACACGGCCCGCAGCACGCCGTCGGTCTCGTCGTCGCGCAGGTCCGCGAGCCGCACCTCGACCTCGCTGCGGCGCACACCGGGCGTGGACCCGTTCACGAGCGGCTCGGCGATCACCAGGGAGTTGGGGACGTGCACCCGCACGCCGTCGTACGTCTCCAGGACCACGGTGCGGTTGTTGAGCTCCTTGACGGTGCCCACCCACGAGCCGAACGCCATCTCGTCGCCCACCACGACCGGCATCCTGGTCTGCAGCACGATCCCGGCGCCGAAGTTGTCGGCCAGGCCCCGCGCCGTCAGGACCACCACGATGCCGACCACGACCGCCACGGTGAGGATCGGCTGCGTCTGCGCGCCGAGGAACCCGAGCGCGACGCCGATGCCCGCGAGCAGCACGAGGTAGTGCACGGCCCGGACCAGCGCGTCCCGGACCTGCGGGTGCAGCCCCTTGATCCGCGCCGTCGCCGCGAGCGCCGCACGGCGCGCGTACCGGGTCGCCAGCCAGGTGGCCAGCAGGGTCAGGACGGCCAGGACGACGTCCCAGCCGTCGAGGTCGTCCGCCGAGAAGAACTGCGCGATCGCGTCACCCACGGCGCTCATCGGTGTGCTCCCGCACCGCTGTGTGTCGCCACGCGCACTCCCGTCGTCGGGGTCGGCCGAACTGCTCAGAGGCTACGTTCGGCGGGTGGTCGCCGCGCGCGGAACCCGCGCGGCCCGCCGGCCGGCCGCGCGGGTGTTCCGCCCAATGGTCAGCCGCCGTTCGGCCGCGCGTCACCCCTGCGCCAGACGGCGCCGCCACGATCTGACCCGTGGAAAACAAGCTCTCTCGCCGCTCCCTGCTCCAGGCGGCAGCGGCCGTCCCCGTTCTCTCGGCGGCCGCCGCGGCCGCCGGCACGACGTCGGCGGCCGCGGCGCCGTCGTCGGCCTCCTCGAACGGCGGTCGCCCGGACGCGGCGGCCGCGCGGTTCACCGTCGCCGTCCTGCCCGACACGCAGTACCTGCTGGACGACGGCGGCTCCGACGCCGAGCCCGTCCGCGCGACGCTGCGGCACCTCGTGCGCGAGCGCGCGCAGGACAACATCGTGTTCATGACACAGCTCGGCGACGTGACCGAGCACGGCACCGAGACCGAGATGCGCGCGGCGAGCCGCGCGTTCGACGCCGCCGGCCCCCTGCCGTACAGCGTGCTGGCCGGCAACCACGACGTCAGCGGCGACGACCAGCGCGGCGACTCGCCGTACCTGCGCACGTTCGGCCCGCAGCGCTTCTCGCGGATGGAGACCTACGGCGGCTCCTCCCCCGACGGCTACAACAGCTTCCACGTGGTCCGCGGCGGCGGCCGGGAGTGGCTGGTCCTGGCACTGGACTGGCGGCTGTCCGACGCCGGGCTCGCCTGGACCCAGGGCGTGCTGGACAACCATGCCGCGCTGCCGGCGATCCTGACCACGCACGACCTCGTCTGGGCCGAGGACGACGGCAAGGCCCACCTGTCCGACAACGGCCAGCGCCTGTGGGACCGCCTGATCAAGGGCAACGACCAGATCTTCCTGGCGCTCGGCGGGCACTACTGGCCGTCCGGCCGCACCACGCTCACGAACGACGCGGGCAACCCCGTGCACCTGCACATCACCAACTACCAGGACCGCTACTACGGAGGCGCCGGCATGGTGCGGTACTACAACTTCGACCTGGTGCGTGGTGTGATCGACGTCGAGACCTTCTCGCCGTGGCTGCTCGCCAAGGACGACCCCACGCCCCTCGAGGCGGAGCACGTCGAGCTCAGCGGCGACGTCGACCGGTTCACCGTGGAGATCGACTTCGACGAGCGCTTCGCCGCGTTCGCGCCGCCGGTGCTGCCCGCGCCGCTGCCGCCGTCGGCCGTGATGCCGCGCGGCACGGTCGCGTACTGGCGGTTCGACGCCGCCGGGTTCGCCGCCGCGGGGTCGGACGGCGTGCCCGTCGCGCCCGGCACCGTGGCCCGCGACCTCACGGGCAACGGCAACGACCTGACCTCCCAGCTCCTGCACTCCAGCGCCCCGGAGGCACTGACCTGGTCGGCCGAGCACCACGACGCCCAGCCGGCCCGGGCGAGCCTGCGGTTCGACGGCGGCAAGGGACCCGACCGGGGCGCCGTGCTGCGCACCGGCCCGAACGCACCCGTCAACAGCGCGACGTTCGAGTCCGGGTACACGATCGAGACCTTCCTCAAGCTGCCCGAGCCCTTCGAGGGCGACCACTCCTGGATGGGCATCCTGAGCTGGGAGGGCCGCGCGGGCGACGCCGGCAAGCACAGCGGCTGGTCCGACGACGAGCCGACGTGCAGCCTGAACCTGTCCGGCGAGCGGTTCCTGCAGTTCGTCGTCTACCCCGTGCCCGTCGACGCCGACCCGACCTCGTGGAGCCACGCGATCCCGGTGGGCCGCTGGATGCACGTCGCGCTCGTCAACGACGGCCGGCACACGGTGATGTACGTGGACGGCTCGAAGATCGTGCGCAACGCCGCCGAGGAGTCGCGCGGCATCTCCACGCTGGGCAAGCCGTTCGCCATCGGCGGCACCCAGTCGGCGGAGAGGTACGGGCAGGGCTTCTACGGCTGGATCGGCGACACCCGGATCGTGTCGCGCGCGCTGCGGCCGGAGCAGTTCCTCACGGCCCGGCGCGGCTGAGGCGCTCCTGGACCGAGCCCAGCAGCAGGTCGCACCGGGCGACCGTGGGCGGGCTGTCGCCGAGCTCGTCCCGGTCCAGCACCTGCCGCTGGGTCATCACGGACCCCGGCGGGAACTGCTGCCAGGTGAGATCCGGGGGTGTGTCGGCAGTGGTCACCCAGGCAGGCCAGCGGTGGCACTGGTGTCCGGAAAGGCCATGCGACCTGCGTGAACATCTCCCGACCTCTCATGCGGACCCAACCTTTCACCCGTGTGCTGCGTCCTAGAAGTCATGAGACACACACACGAGAAGGCACGCTCCATCGTCCTGACGGCCGGCCTCGTCGTCGGCCTCACCGCGGGGGCGACGACGGCCGCCGTGGCCGCCCCTTCCCAGGTGGCGTGCTCCGCCACCGCCGCGCACGTGCCGAGCCACGTGGCGGACCTGCCCGGGTGCGAGCCGGTCGGGACCCCGATCAAGCTGGGCGAGCCGACCGACGGCGCGACCGACACCTGGCAGTCCACCGAGACCAACGGTGTGAGCTACAAGCTCCCGGCCGACTGGACCGGCCGCGCGGTCGTGGGCGACGGCGGACCCGGCCACGAGTGGGAGTCCCCCGAGACCATCTACTCCGACGAGTTCGGCGACCTGCACTGGCGCGTGCTGATGCAGTCGCCCTTCTACGACCAGGAGATGCCCGACCCCGAGGTGCTGAACGAGCTCGGGTGGTACGCCTCGTACATCGAGATCGACGGCGCCTCGGAGGCCGTGCTCACGGCCGCGCAGACCGAGCACTGGGGCGCCCCGGGCGTCGAGACGATCGACTTCCAGGTGTTCGTCGAGTCCGAGAGCACCGGTGTGGTCAGCCGGTTCATGGGCGAGCTGCCCCCGGGCGAGGAGGGTCAGTTCCTCCTGGACAACTTCGTGCCGACGATCGAGCCCTGATCCTGAGCTGAGCGGAGGCGGGTCCCGGCACGGTGCCGGGGCCCGCCTCACCCCGCGAGCGCCTCGACCAGCCGGTCGACGAACGCGGCCTGCGCGCTGACGACGACGCGCCGCGCCTCGTCGGGCGCGAACCAGGCCACGCGGTCGATCTCGGGGATCTCGAGACGTTTGCCCGACCGCGGCGGCCACTCGATCTCGACCGTGTTGCTGCTGATCGTGGACAGGTCGGGTCCAGGCTGTGGCCACTCCCGCGCCCAGGCGTGGACCACCTTGCCCGCGCGCTGCCGCACCTCGCCGAGCTCCAGGTCCGGGGCCGACGACGGCGGCAGCTCCAGCCCGAGCTCCTCGGCGGCCTCGCGCAGCGCCGCGGTGTGGGGCTCCTCACCGGGTTCGAGCTCGCCCTTGAGCAGGGACCACGATCCAGCGTCCTTGCGGGCCCAGAACGGCCCGCCCATGTGGCCGAGCAGCACCTCGGCCCCGCCGTCGGGCAGCCGCCGGAAGGGCAGGAGTCCCGCGCTCGTCGTCGCCATGGGTCCCAGTCTGGCCGGAGGCGCCGTCCGGGGCGCCTTCTGGACGGCGAACCTAGACGGCGAAGCGGGCGATCGCGCGCGTCAGCTCGGCCACGGAGTCCTGCCCGCCGTGCCCGTCACCGAGCACGAAGAGCTCGCTCCCCGGCCAGGCGCGGTGCACGTTCCAGGCGGTCACGGCGGGACTCGAGATGTCGTGCCGGCCCTGGATGAGCACGCCGGGCACCTGCGCCAGCCGGTCCATGCGGCCCACGATCTCGTCGCCGCCGAACCCGGAGTTGGACCAGTAGTGGGTCACGAGCGTGGCGAGCACGTCCCGCACCGGCGGGTCCTGCCAGCGCGGGTCGGGGCTCCACCCGGGTCCGAGGGAGACGTGGGTGTCCTCCCACCGCCCCCACGCGGCGGCGGCGTTCGCCCGCACGTCGGGCGACGGGTCACGCATCGCCCGGGCGTACGCATCGACGAGGCGTTCGCCGGGCTCTCGGTCGACGGCGTCGGCGAACAGTTCCCACTCCTCCGGGAAGACGCGGCCCATGGCCTCGGTGATCCACTCGACCTCCTCGGTCGACGTGTTGGTCACGGCGAACAGCGCGATCCCGGTCACCCGGTCGGGGTGGGCCTGCGCGTACGCGAGCGCGAGCGTGCTGCCCCATGACGCGCCCGTCACGGTCCACCGTTCGATGCCGAGATGGCGGCGCAGCGCCTCGATGTCCTCGATCTGCGCCGGTGTCGTGTTCTGGTCCAGCAGGTCCAGCCGCTCCGTCACGAGCGGGCGGCTGCGCCCGCAGCCGCGCTGGTCGAACGTGACGGCCTGCTGCCGGTCCGGGTCGATCCGACGACGGTGGCCCGCCATCGACCCGCTGCCCGGGCCGCCGTGCAGCCACAGCACGGCCGGGCCCTCAGGGTTGCCGAACGCCTCGTGGTACAGCTCGTTGCCGTCGGCGACGCGCAGGTGTCCGGTACGCAGCGGGGTCGGGGAGGTCATCCTCCGAACCTAGACGATGCCGCAGGTGGGAGCGCACACACGGGCACCTGGCAGGATGCGGCCCCGTCAGCACCCGCCCCACGACACGGCCGGACGTCGCTACGGTTCCAGGATGACGACGATCACCGACCCGACGGACCGCTTCGACATCCCCTTCACCGCAAACGAGAAGCAGACCCTGCTCGGGATTCTCGCCTTCCAGCGTGACACGCTGCGCTGGAAGGTCTCGGGACTGAGCAGCACGCTGCTCGCCTACCGGCACGCGCCGAGCACCTTGTCGCTCGGCGGCCTGCTCAAGCACCTCGCCGTCATCGAGGCGGCGTGGGTCAACGTCACGTTCGCGGGGACGGTCGAGACACCGACCTGGTACGCCCAGTACAAGGACCAGCAGGGACGGCAGGACTGGACCTTCGCCACCGCCGCGGACGACTCGCCCGAGCAGCTGCTGGCCTGGCTCGACGAGGCTCAGCGCACCACGGAGCAGATCGTCGCCGAGACGGCAGACCTCGGCACGATCGCCCAGGAGAAGTTCTGGGACGGCCAGGAGGCCTCGCTGCGGTGGATCCTGCTCCACCTCATCCAGGAGTACGCCCGGCACCTGGGCCACGCGGACCTGCTCCGCGAGGCGATCGACGGGTCGGTCGGCATCTAGATCGTTGACTCCAAGGGATCGGTAGTCGTGGGGGGGTCGGGCTCCGGCGGCGGGTGAGGTACTGGTGCTGATGCCTCATGACTCGGAATGGCGGACCTCCGGATGCCGGCTGCCCGGTAGCCCAATCGCCCGGCGTCCAAGGCTTGTCCACAAGCCGTGCAGCCAGTTTCTGCTGTTGGCGGATGGGGCTTGGTTGGGCGAGCGGTGCGAACGGGTGTGCCATAAGTTGGTGGCATGACGCGAACCGGTGATGTGCCAGGACGGGCAGGCGAGCAGCCTGCTCGTTCGGTGCCGCCCGGAGGTGCCGCGTCGGCCGTTGTAGCCGTGTCATCCGGTGCGGCCGCCCTTGGCGGCATTGCGGGTGTGCGGGCGGTACGTCAGATGCTGGCAGGCATGACTCTGCCTGGTGCCACTGACACCGGGTCTTCCGGTGTCGGCCTCTCAGAGCAGGTGCAGGCGGAGTGGGTCGACCTGCTCGGTGAGCTCGAGGCGGTCAAGAACGCGATCACCGCGACCCAGGCGAGGCTCGCGGTCGCGTTGGACGAGGCCACCCGTGCCGACGAGGCTGCACAGGGCATCCGCACGGAGCGGCGTGGGCGGGGTGTGCCCAACCAGGTCGGCGCGGCCCTGCGGACGAGCCCGCATGCCGGAGCGGGGTTCGTGTCCACCTCCCGGGTCTGGGTCACCCAGATGCCCCACACCTTCGCCGCGCTGCAGGCCGGGATGCTGTCCCCGTGGCGGGCCACGCTCCTGGTCCGGGAGACGTCGCACCTGTCGGTGGAGCATCGTGCGCTGATCGACGAGGAGATCTGCGGGCCCGCGCACCTGGCCGACCTGGCCCGGATGGGCACCCGCCGGCTCGTCGCCCGGATCAAGGAACTCGCCGCCCGGTTGGACGTGCACGCGTGCGTGAACCGCAACGCCCGTGCCGTGTCCGAACGCCGGGTCTCGATCCGTCCGGCACCCGACCTGATGGTCTACCTCACCGCGCTGGTGCCGATGGCCCAAGGCGTGCAGGCCTATGCCCAGCTCAAGACCCACGCCGACACAGCGAAGGCGGCCGGGGACGGGCGTGGGGTGGGGCAGATCATGGCCGACACCCTGATCGAACGCGCCACCGGTCGCGACCCTGGCCGAGCGAAGGATGTTCCGGTCACGATCAAT
Source organism: Promicromonospora sp. NPDC090134 (assembly GCF_044746965.1). NCBI lineage: Bacteria > Bacillati > Actinomycetota > Actinomycetes > Micrococcales > Promicromonosporaceae > Promicromonospora > Promicromonospora sp. NPDC090134. The sequence goes on from NZ_JBIVCZ010000004.1 coordinate 72,936, forward strand.
CTGCTGGTCTCCGACGACACCCTCCTCGCGGGCGGCAACCAACCCGCCGTCGTGCTCGAGGGTGCCCCGGCAGGTGCGGGTATCGTCCCGGCCCCGGTCGCCCGCAACCTCGCGGCGCACGCGATCGACACCGACGCGGCCTGGCTGCGCAGCATCTACGTCAACCCGCACGGCCGACTGCTAGCCACGACCTCCACGTCCCGATTCCACCCGCAGGGGCTCGCGAGCCTGTTGCGGGCCAGGGACCAGGGCATCTGCGCCACCACGTGGTGCGACGCTCCCGTCCGGCACACCGACCACGTCACCCCGTATGCGGAGGGCGGCCCGACCAGCCTCGACAACGGGCAAGGCCTGTGCGCCAGGTGCAATCACGCGAAGCAGGCACCGGGCTGGTCACAGAAGACCACCCAGCTCGACGGCAGACACGCCGTCGAAACGGTCACCCCCACAGGGCACACCTACGTCTCGGTCGCGCCGGAACCACCGACGCCCGCCTGGACCCCCGCGGTCGGCGTGGCCGGCCCCGCACCCGGCCACGTCCCGCGCAGCCGCTACCAGATCGGCTGCGACACCAGCCCAACCCACGGCGCGATCACCTACCGCCCGAGCCCACCACCTCGACAGCCGCGCCCGGCACACCAACCGTCCAACCGGGCACGAGGTCGGTCCCGCCGGCCCGACCTCTCCTGGACACACCCCACCTGACCACCGCCGCAGCCCTTGTCACGTGAGGTCTAGCAGCGTCCCGTACTCCGGCTCGACGACGCGCGTACGCTGCGTCTCCGTGAGCACCCCGCCCCCGCCGTCGGACATCACGACTGTCTTTCCCGAGCTGCGCGGGTACCCCGCTGGAAGCACTGCTCAGCCTGGCCAGCACCGAGGTCGCCCACACCGCCCGGACGACCACCACGAGCTATCTCGTGCCGCCGGCCGCTGAGCCGCGCGGCCCGGAGTGCAGCGAGCCCACCGGGCTGGTGCCCGCCAGATGGACCAACCTGCAGCTCTTCTACTGCACCAACTCGTGGGGCCATCCCGTCCAGCGATACGTCATGTAGTTCGACCGGTTCGTCGGCGCGCACGAGAACGCCCCGGCGGTCCTTCAGCGCTCGTCACCTCGTCGGTCTCCGCCACGACATCTCCCCCAGCCACGACTCCAGGGTGACCGTGACGGTCTCGGGCGCCTCGCCGACCACCCCGGTCTCGCAGTCGAAGGTCTCACCGACCCGGACGACGAGCGGGTCAGGACAGGTCGCCTGGACCGGCAGGCTGACCTCGATGAGCGAGGCGCCGTCCCCGGTCGAGAACGAGCCCTCGATGGAGGACTCGACATCAGCCGGCTCCAGCTCGACGCCGCCCACGTATGCCACGAGCGGTGTCACCAGGACGGAGGCGACGATCATCCCGATCCACCCCACCAGGGGCCACCAGCTCGTCCTGGTCAGCCGGATCCGGAAGATGAGGTAGAGCGGCACGAGCAGCAGCCCGCAGATGTAGAGGTAGACGGGCACGCGGTAACCCGCCTGGCGCACGAGGGTCACGTCGGCGACGAAACAGCCCAGGTTGAGGACACCACCCACGGCCAGGATCCCGCCGGTCGACGGCGTGCCAGACCTCAGGAGCAGGATCTCGACGAGGATCAGGACGACCTGCACGGCCGTGAACGCCCACAGGGCGAGGCTGCTCGGCACGTCGAGCTCCGAGACGCCGTGGTGTTCCGGGACCCACGGCCCGTCGACGGGGCGTCCCTCCTCGTCGGTCCAGAACGACCAGTCCGCGGGGGCGGGCGGCCAGTCGGGTTGTGGCTGCCAGCCGGCTGGCGGCGACCAGTCCTCCGGGGGCGTGGGCCAGCCAGGTGGCGAGCTGAAACGCATGGGTGACGCCCTCGCAGATCGTCGGGTTCGACAATGACGCCGCTGAGTATGGCAGCGCGGAACCCCTGGTCACGCCGTCGTCGACCCGGGACGAGCGTGAGCCGAACCCCCGGGTGCGAGACCATGAGCACATGCCCGCTCCCGTCCGCCCCGGTCTCAGCGTCACCTCCGCGCTGACCATCCCCCGCGCCGAGCTGACCGAGCGGTTCTCCCGTTCCTCCGGCCCGGGCGGGCAGGGCGTGAACACCACCGACTCGCGCGTCGAGCTCTCCTGGGACATTGCGCGGTCCGCCGTCCTGAGCGACACGCAGCGCCAGCGCCTCCTGGACCGGCTGGCGGCCCGCCTGGTCGACGGCGTCCTCACCGTCGTCGCCTCGGAGCACCGGGAGCAGCGGCGCAACCGCGACGCCGCCGCCCTGCGCCTGGCGGCTCTGGTGACCGACGCCCTGGCCCCTGGCCCACGGACCCGCCGCGCCACGCGCGCCACCCGCGGTTCGCAGGAGCGGCGCCTGACCGCCAAGAAGCAGCGGTCGGCCACCAAGAAGCTGCGCTCCGCCAAGCCCCGGCGCGAGGACTGACACCCTGCGAGAACCGAGGAGAGGCGGACTCCGGAGTCGCTCCGGGCCCGCCTCCCGACGTCCTTGAAGGCGGGAGGGTCAGAAGGTCAGCAGACGGTGGCGCTCACGTGCACCCAGCCGGTCTCCACGGAACCACCGGACTTGGGCTTCCACTGGAGCTTCGCGCTGCCGGTCACATCCGTGCCGCAGGACATGTCGAACGCGGGCGTCGCCAGGGCGTCCGAGACGTCCTCGTAGGGGAAGTTCCGCTTCACCGGGAAGAACGTGATGCTGGGCGGGTTCGTCCAGTCCCTGGTGATCGTGATGTCGGTCTCCACGATGCGCACGACATAGTCGCCGGGACGGTTGGAGTCGTCCGACACCGATCCGCGTACATAGACGGTTCCGTTGGAGTTCTGCCGGATCGACACGCAGCGGTCGACCCTGTCCCCCACGCAGTGCCCGGCCACGCGGGTCCACGCGCTGGCCGGTGCCGCCGTCAGCACCGTCGCCAGCATCGTCAGCCCTGCCACCGCCGCCAGCGTTCTTCTGATCCGGTTCATGCGAGTCCCCCTGTCCGCAGGACGCTCGATCAGCGTCCCGTCGCCGTCCAGCGTGCCCTCTCCGGTGATTCCCCGCACGCAAAGTGCCGGCGGCCCCGCGTCCGGCCTCCTACCCGCGCGGCACCTGGATGCCGTACTGCGAGACCTTGCGGTAGAGCGTGGCCCGGCTCATGCCGAGTTCGTCGGCGGCGACCTGCATGGACGGTCCGTGCCGGCTGAGCACGCGCACGATCTCGTCCCGCTCGAACGACTCGATGCGGGACAGCCGGCGCGAGGTGGCCGACAGGATCTCGGGCGGCAGGTGCCGCAGGTCCACGACGTCGGCGCGGGTCGCCGCGAAGCGGACGGCGTCGGCCAGCGCGCGCACGTTGCCGGGCCACGGCTGGTTGCCGAGCGCGCGCCCGGCGGCCGGCGTGAACGCGATCTCGTGCCCCCGCAGGCGGCGGGCGAGGTGCCGGGCGAGCGGCAGGACGTCGTCGGGCCGGTCGCGCAGGGGCGGAGCCTCCACCACGGACTCGACGAGGGTCGCCAGCGGCGCGGGGACGTCCTCGAAGCTCTCGGCGGTGATCGCGAGGGCCACGCGCCGGGCGCCGTCATCCCCCGCCCGCGCGTGGGCCGCGAGCACCAGGTCGCGCAGCCGCTCGGCGGCCCACAGCGGCAGGGCCTCGACGCCGCGGAGCACGACGGCGGTGCTCGGCTTGGCGAGCTCGGGGGTCCACAGGTCGAGCCAGGCCTGGATGTCCTGCGGCGCGGGGGCGCGGGCCGCGAGGATCCGGTCCCGCGGCCGCACCGACCGCAGGGCCTGGGCGAGCAGCGTGGCCCGCCCGGACCCGGCCTCGCCGACGGCGGCGACGACCCGGCCCTCGGCCACGCCCGCGCTCGCGCGCGCGACGGCGTCGGTCCAGGGCCGGGACAGGTCGTCCAGGGTGCCGGCGCCGGGCGCCGGCCCGGGCTTCTCGATCCGGAACACCTCGCCGCGGGGCTGCGGCCGCGGCGACTGGCCGCGCGAGCGCGCAAGCATCAGCGCGGCCGTCGTCCCGGCCGCCGACTGGGCCAGGGCAAGGAGCAGGTCGCTCGACGACCTCGACCACGTGGTGAGGTTGACGGCGCCCTCGACCCGCCCGGTGACCGGGTCCAGCACCGGTGCGGCGGCGCACGTGTAGGTGCACAGGCTCAGGGCGTAGTGCTCGTCGGCGCGCACGACGGTGGGCGCCCGGTCGGCCAGCGCCAGCCCGAGCCCGTTGGTGCCCGCCTCCCGCTCGGCGTACGAGAAGCCGGGTGCCAGGTGCACGGCGTCGAGCGCCCGCAGCAGCGAGCGGTCCCCGCTCAGGCGGTTGAGCACCAGCCCGTCGGCGTCGGTGAGCATGAGGCTGACGGGCTCGCCGGCGAGCGTGCGGTGCAGGCTGGTCAGCACCTCCTGACCGCACCGGTAGAACAGCGACTCGTCGTCGTAGGTGCCCGTGAACACCGGCTCGACGTCGTCGAGCGGCACGCCGTACTCCTCGCTGCGCTGCCACGAGTCGAGGAGCCGCTGCGGCACGGGGACGAGCGAGGCGTCGTGCAGCCGCGCCCGCTCCGGCAGGTGCCCTTCGCGCATCGGAGCCTCCGTCAGTCCGTCCTGGCGTGCGGGCCACGCTACCGCCGGGCCCCGCGCGCCGCCGTCGGGCCGGCCGTCTCAGATTGAGACACCGCACCCCTGCCGTGCCGCTCGGCCCCCGCATACGTTCGCGGCAGTCGGTGTCGACGAGGTCACCGAGGACGGAGAACAGCATGTACACCAAGGACGGCGAGCGCTACTTCATCGTCGACGCGCACATCGCCCTGTGGGACGCGCGGCCGGAGAACCAGCGCAACATCCACGGCAAGCAGTTCATCGACTGCTTCTACGACTACCACGCCAACCTGTCGCCGGACGCGGAGAAGTGGACGTACGAGGAGTACCTCTACCAGGGCGGCGAGCGCCTGAGGCGGGACCTCTTCGAGGACGGCTACGTGGACCACGCCATCTTCCAGCCGGCGCACCTCGGTGAGTTCTACGTCAACGGGTTCGGGCAGACGGAGGAGGCGTTCGCCCTGGCGCAGGCCGACCCGGGCCGGCTCACGTACAACCACCACTTCGACCCGCGCAACGGTGAGGCGGGGCTCGACCAGCTGCGGGCCGACGCCGAGCGGATGCACCTCAAGGGCGTCAAGCTCTACACCGCGGAGTGGCACGGCGAGTCGCGCGGCTACAAGCTGAGCGACCCGTGGGCGTACCGGTACCTCGAGGCGTGCCGCGAGCTGGGCATCACGAACATCCACGTCCACAAGGGCCCCACGATCCGGCCGCTGGACCGGGACGCGTTCGACGTCGCGGACATCGACCACGTGGCCAGCGACTTCACGGACCTCAACTTCGTGGTGGAGCACGTGGGCCTGCCGCGGCTGGAGGACTTCTGCTGGATCGCCACGCAGGAGCCGAACGTGCACGGCGGCCTGGCCGTGGCGATGCCGTTCATCCACACGCGGCCGCGCTACTTCGCGCAGATCATGGGCGAGCTCCTGTACTGGGTGGGTGAGGACCGCATCCAGTTCTCCTCCGACTACGCGCTGTGGACGCCGCGCTGGCTGGTCGAGGCGTTCGTGGACTTCCAGATCCCGGACGACATGTCGGCCGAGTACGGCCCGATCACCACGGCGCAGAAGAAGAAGATCCTCGGCCTGAACGCCGCGAAGATGTACGGCATCGAGGTCCCGGCGGAGCTGCGGCTGCCCGACGCCGGCGAGCCCGCCGTCGGGCCGCGGGAGCCGGGGCGGGCCGACCTGGCGGCAGCGCGATGAGCGCCCCCGCCCACGCGTCCGCGCCCGCCCCTGCCCGCGCGTTCGGCGAGGCGGAGGTGCGCCGCGCCCTCGACGCCGTGCTGGACCCCGAGCTGGACGAGCCGATCACCGACCTGGGGTTCGTGAGGTCCGTCGCGGTCGACGGCGGCCGGGTCGAGGTGCACCTGCGGCTGCCCACGTCGTTCTGCTCGCCCAGCTTCGCGTACCTCATGGCGTCCGACAGCAAGGACGCCCTGGTCGCGCTGCCCGGTGCGTCGCACGTGGTCGTCGAGCTCGACGACCACCACGACTCGGCGATCATCAACACGGGCCTGGCCGCCGATGCCGGCTACCGCGGCACGTTCCGGCACGAGGCCGAGCAGGACCTCGACGAGCTGCGCGCGACGTTCCGCCGCAAGGCGCACACCGCGGCGACGGAACGCGCCCTGACGGCGCTGCTCCGGGCCCGTCCGGGCCTGCCGGAGACCGAGCTGGGCGGGATCCGCCTCTGGGACCTCCCCGACGACGCGACGACGGCGGCGCTGCTGCGCCGGCGGGCCGCGGTCGGGCTGCCGGACGACGCCGACGCGCTGGTGCTGGTCGACCACGACGGCGTCGGCCCCGCGCCGGACCAGGTGCCGCTGGCGCTGCGCCGGGCGCGGTCCACCCGCATCTCGGTCGACGGCAACGCGCACTTCTGCCGCGGCCTGCTGCGCACCCGCTACCCCGGGTCGGAGAACGACCAGTCCCCCACGAAGGAGCACACCCCATGAGCACGATGCGAGCCGTCCAGGTGGTCGGCTACCACCAGAAGCTGGAGCTGACCGAGGTCCCCGTCCCGGAGCCCGTCGGCCCGTTCGACGTCGTCGTGCGGATCGGCGGGGCCGGCGTCTGCCGCACCGACCTGCACGTCCTGGAGGGGCAGTGGGCGCAGAAGTCCGGGGTGACCCTGCCGTACACGATCGGGCACGAGAACGCCGGGTGGGTGCACGCCGTCGGGAGCGCCGTGACGAACGTCGCCGAGGGCGACAAGGTGATCGTGCACCCGCTGATCACCTGCGGCCTGTGCCGCGCCTGCCGGTCCGGCGACGACGTGCACTGCGCGGCGAGCGCCTTCCCCGGGATCGACACCCACGGCGGGTACGCGGAGTACCTGCGGACCTCCGCGCGCAGCGTGGTGCGCATCGACGACGGCCTGGAGCCGGCCGACGTCGCGGCCCTCGCCGACGCCGGCCTGACGGCGTACCACGCGGCGGCGAAGGCGGCCCGGCGGCTCACGGCGCGCGACCGGTGCGTGGTGATCGGCGCGGGCGGGCTGGGCCACATCGGCATCCAGGTGCTCAAGGCCCTGACGCCCGCCGAGCTGATCGTCGTGGACCGCAACTCCGACGCCGTCCGGCTGGCCGTCGAGATCGGGGCCGACCACGGCGTCGTCGCCGACGGCGCGCACGTCGAGGAGGTGCTCGCGGCGACCGGCGGCAGCGGCGCCGAGGTGGTGGTCGACTTCGTGGGCGAGGGCGGCGCGACCGCCGAGGGCCTGCGGATGCTGCGCGAGGCCGGCGACTACCACGTGGTCGGGTACGGCGAGAACATCGACGTGCCGACCATCGACGTCATCTCCAGCGAGATCAACATCGTGGGCAACCTCGTCGGGTCCTACAACGACCTCTGCGACCTCATGGTGCTCGCCGCCCGCGGCGCGGTCACGCTGCACACCGCGAAGTACGCGCTCGACGACTTCCAGACGGCGATCGACGACCTCGACGCCGGCCGGGTCCGCGGGCGCGCCATCCTGGTCCCCTGAGATGCGCGGTCCCTCAGGCGCGCCCGCGGCGACGGGAGGTCAGCGTGAGGCGGTGTCCGCGTCCACGCGTGCCTGGATGGCCTCGAGCTCGTCCCACGCGACGACCGGACGCTCCAGGCCACGCCGGTCGAGGTAGGCCTGGGCCCGGGCGCGCAGCCCGCGGACGAACCGGAAGGGTGTCAGCAGCCCCGCGGTGCGCACGCCGTCCACGACGCGGTCCGGGCGGAACACCAGGCCGCCGGTGCCCTCGATGAGCTCGCCGAGCACGACGAGGCTCCGGTTCCCGGCCAGCTGCTCGTCGTGCCGGTGGAACAGCAGGCTCGCGGGACCGGGCTTCGCCTCGATGCCGGGCACCAGCAGGCCGCCGTCGGCGGGCTCGGGCACCACGCGGTCGAGGGTCGGCAGGCCGTCGTCGTCGAGCCGGGCCAGGACCCCGCTGGTGAAGTCGCCCAGCTCCCGGGCGTACGACGCCGGCAGGCCGGGCATCGCGGGGACGGAGAGCGGCCGTCCGGCGCCGGTCAGCGCCGGCCGCGTCGTGACGGCGGCGGGCGTCACGCTGATGATCAGCCGCATGTAATACACGTCCAGCAGGCGGCGCGTGAGCCTGCCGCCCGACAGGGCACGCGACGACGGCTGCGCCGAGTCGATCTTGCGCCACAGGTCGCCGTTGCGCGAGAAGCTGGTCACGATCTCGTCCGGGCACGCGCCGTCGCCCTGGACGAGCACCTGGCCTGGCTGGTCCTGTCCGGCCGCGCTGCCGCTGCCGCTGCCCGTGGGATCCGAGAAGAGCAGGGCGACGCGCGCGTCCCTGCGGACGTTGAGGGCCTTCTGCGCGAACCCGATCGACGTCGACAGGACGAACGTCTGGTCGGCGGGGCGCCACACGCCCGAGACCGGCCACGCGACCGGCGTGCCCGACCGCGAGACGGTGGCGACCTCGCACGTGAGGTAGGACGACATGACGTGGGCGGTGCCCGGTGCGACCAGCTGGTCGTGTTCCATGAGTTCTCTCCGGTGGACTGATGCCTGAGCAGGGCGCGGACAGTATGGCAGCGTCTCGCGGCGGCCTCGGAGCATCCGTGCAGGTCACGCACGGTCCCCAGGTGGCGCGACTACGATCCGGGACCGATGACCACCGACGAATCCTCCGCGCTGGCCGCGGCCCTGCGGACCGCCCTGCCCGACGACGCCGTGCTCACCGCCCCGGAAGCGGTCGAGCGCTACGCCCACGACGACGCCGAGTGGGCCGAGTACGCCGCGCCGGCCGCCGTCGTGCTCGCCACGAACCTGGACGACGTGGTCGCCACGGTGCGGATCGCGGGCGAGCACGGCGCGCCGGTGGTGCCGCGGGGCGCCGGGACGGGGCTGTCCGGCGGGGCGAACGCCGTGGCCGGGGCCGTGGTGCTGTCGCTGGAGCGGATGACGCGGATCGTCGAGGTGAACACGGCCGAGCGGTACACCGTGGTCGAGGCCGGGGTGCTCAACGACGACCTGCGCCGGCACGTGGCCCAGCACGGGCTCTGGTACCCGCCGGACCCGGCGAGCCAGGCGATCTCCACGATCGGGGGCAACGTCGCCACGAACGCGGGCGGCCTGTGCTGCGTCAAGTACGGCGTCACGCGCGACTACGTGCTCGGCATGACGGTGGTGCTCGCGGACGGTTCGGTCGCCCGGCTCGGCCGCACCACCGCGAAGGGCGTGACGGGCTACGACCTGACGGGGCTCCTCGTGGGCTCCGAGGGCACGCTGGGCGTCATCGTCGACGTCACCCTGAAGCTGCGCCCGCTCGGCGGCCGCGAGGACCGGGCGATCGTGGGCTGGTTCCCCTCGCTCGCCGACGCCGGCAACGCCGTGGCCGCCGTCTCCGCCGCCGGCATCGTGCCCGCCGCCCTGGAGCTCATCGACAGCACGTGCCTGCGCGCCGTCGCCGACTGGCAGGACTGGACGCTCCCCGAGGGCGCGGCCGCCCTGCTGCTGGCGAAGGTCGACGAGCCCGGGGCCGCGGGCGAGGCGCTGGCCGACCGGGTCGCCGCGTACTTCGAACAGGCGGGCGGCACCCACGTGGAGCGCGCCTTCGCGCCGGACGACGTCGACCGGCTGTTCCTGGCCCGCCGCCTCGCCTACCCCGCGCTCGAACGGCTCGGCCCCGTGCTCACCGAGGACGTCTGCGTGCCGCGCGGCGCCGTGCCCACGATGCTCGGCCGCATCGAGGCCATCGCCCGCGAGGCCGACGTCGTCATCGCCAACATCGCGCACGCCGGCGACGGCAACCTGCACCCGCTGATCATCGCGCCCGAGGGCGACGACGCCGCCAAGGCCCGCGCCAAGGCGGCGTTCGACCGCATCGTCGACGAGTGCCGGGCGCTGGGCGGCACGGTGACCGGCGAGCACGGCGTCGGCCTGCTCAAGCTCCCGGGCGCCGCGGCGGAGCTGAGCCCCGTGGTGCTCGCGATGCACCGGGCCGTCAAGGACGCGCTGGACCCGCGCGGCCTGCTCAACCCGGGCAAGGCGTTCCCGGCGGCGGGCTGACACCGCCGTACCGTCACCCCTGGTCCCGGGCGACATATCACCCCTACACTGGCGCTCGCGTGTTTGAAACGTTGCAACGGAGCTCGTTCTCTCGACACCGCACATGCCTGGAGGCGTCATGGCCCTGGACCGCAGAACCTTCCTCAAGACCGCCGGCGTGGCGTCCACCGCCGCCGCGCTCCCTGCCGCGCTCCCCGCCGGCACCGCCGCTGCCCTGCCGGGCGCCGCCGCCGCAGCGCACGAGCCGCGGCCCGGCGGACCGGGCAGCATCCGGCTGACCGACCTGCTCGTCGAGAAGAAGTCGAGTCCGCTGGGGATCGACGTGGACCGCCCCCGGTTCTCGTGGACGATCGAGACCGACCGGCGCGGCGTCGAGCAGGAGTCGTACCGGCTGCGGGTCAGCACCCGCGGCCCGCGGTCGCGCACGGTCTGGGACAGCGGCGTCGTGCGCTCCCGGGAGTCGGCCAACGTCGGGTACGCCGGGCCCCCGCTGGGGGCGGCGACCGAGCACACCTGGCGGGTCGACGTCGGCACGACGCACGGGTCCGCCTCGGCGACGGCGGCGTTCCGCACGGGGCTGTACGCCGAGAGCGACTGGGCGGGCGCGGCGTGGATCGGCAACGAACGGGTCCCGGCCGAGGTGACCGACCTGAGGTTCGACGACGCCGCGTGGATGTGGGCGGCCGAGGGCGAGCTGCCCGGTCAGGACCGCGCGTTCCGGATCACGCGGCCCGCGCCCGACGGCGCGCGGGCCACCCGGGCCGAGGTGCTGATCACGGCGGACGACGCGTTCACGCTCTGGGTCGACGGCGTCGAGGCGGGCGGCACCGAGCCCGCCGAGAACGGCTGGCAGGCGGCCCGCTTCTACGCCGTCGACCTGTCCGCCGGGTCGCCCGGGACGCCCGGGGCCGCCACGGTGCTCGCCGTGCGCGGCACCAACGACGCGGTCAGCGCGGGCGCGGTGCTCGCCGTCGTCCGCCTGACGTACTCGGACGGGACCACGGCGACCCTCACGAGCGGGAGCGGCTGGAAGGCCGCCACCGCGTTCGAGGACGACTTCGCGCGGCCCGGCCTGGACGACTCCGCCTGGGCGCAAGCCGCGCAGGTCGCGACCTACGGCTCGGGGCCGTGGGGCCGCGGCGTGCGCCTGCCGACGCCGGACCCGCTGCCGGCCCCGCTGCTGCGCACGGAGCTCGACGTGCGGGCGGGCCTGCGGAGCGCCACGCTCTACCTGGCCGCGGGCGGGTACGCGGACGTGTCGCTGAACGGCGAGCCCGCCGACGACCAGGTGCTCGCGCCGGGGTTCACCGACTACGACGACACCGTCCAGTACACCGCGACGGACCTGACCCGGAGGCTGCGGCGGGGCCGCAACGCGCTGGGCATCGAGCTGGGCCGCGGCTTCTACGGGATGACGGGCGGCAACGTGTGGCGCTGGGAGGCGCCGCCGTGGCACGACGAGCCGGTGGTGCGCGCGGTGCTGCGCCTGGAGTACGCCGGGGGCGCCGTCGAGCACGTGGTCACGGACGCGACCTGGCGCGTCCACGACGGTCCGACGGTGTTCGACGACCTCTACGGCGGCGAGGCCTACGACGCCCGCCGCACGCTGCCCGGCTGGGACACGGCCGGGTTCGACGACGCCGGCTGGGCCGCCGCCACCGTGGCGCCCGGGCCGCGGGGCGTACTGGTCAACCAGCGTCAACAGCCGATCAAGGTGATCGAGTCGCTGCCCGCCGTCGAGGTGACCGAGCCCGCGCCGGGCGTGTACGTGGTGAGGTTCCCGCGGGTGCTCGCGGGCTGGGTGCGGTACACCGCGACCGGGCCGGCCGGGGCGACGATCCGGGCCGCCCACGGCGAGAAGCTGACCGCCGCCGGACGCGTGAACCTGAGCAACAACGGCGGGTTCCAGGCCGGGTTCCAGACCGACCGCTTCACGCTGGCGGGCACCGGGCAGCCCGAGACGTGGGAGCCGCGCTTCTCGTACAAGGGGTTCCAGTACATCGAGGTCACCGGCTGGCCGCAGGACGGCCCGCCGCCGCTCGACGCGTTCACCGCGCAGGTGGTGCACACGGCCGCCGCCGAGACCGGGACGTTCGACAGCTCCAGCGAGATCATGAACCGCACCCACCGGGCCGTGGTGGACACGCTGACCAACAACATCCACGGCATCCCGACCGACACCCCGATGTTCGAGAAGAACGGCTGGACCGGCGACGCCGCGATCGGCGCGGAGATGTTCCTGCTGAACCTCGACGTGCACGAGCTGTTCGCCAAGTGGCTGCGCGACGTGCACGAGACGCGCGACGAGCAGGGTCGGCCGCTCGTCATCGCACCCAGCTCCGGGGACTGGGGCGAGTGGGGCGTGTGCCCGCCGTGGCACGCGGCCTACGTGATGATCCCCTGGTGGCTCTACCAGTACGGCGGGGACACCCGCGTGCTGACCGAGTGCTACGACGGCATGAAGCGGTACGTCGACCTCGAGCTCGACCGGTCGCAGGGCGGGATCGTCCCGGACGCCCGCCTGGGCGACTGGGTCAGCCCCGAGGCGAGCCCCGCGGGCGGCAACGCGCCCGAGGACCTCCGGGTCTCCGCCACCGCGTTCCTGTACTCCATGACCCTGTTCATGCGGCGCGGCGCCGGGTTCCTCGGCAAGGCCGCCGACGTCGAGCACTTCGCCCGGAACGCCGCCACGATCAAGGCCGCGTTCAACGAGACCTTCCTCGATGCCGACGCCGAGCACTACCGCGGCGACGGGGACCGCGGGTACCGGCAGACGCACAACGTGCTCGCCGTGGAGTTCGGGCTCGTGCCGGACGCCGCGACGACGCAGCGGGTGGTCAGCAGCATCGTGGCCGACGTGCGCGCCAAGGGCACCAAGCTCAACACGGGCGTGCTCGGCACCAAGTGGCTCCTGCCGGTCCTGACCCGGCACGGGCACGCGGACCTGGCCTACGAGCTCGCCGTGCAGACCGGCTACCCGAGTTGGGGCTACATGATCGAGAGCGGCGCGACCTCGATGTGGGAGCACTGGTCACGGGAGGCGCGCTCCTACGGCCACTACTTTCTCGGCACCGTCGACGACTGGTTCTACCAGCACGTGGCCGGCATCCAGGCCTCGCCCGAGACCGGGTTCCGGGACATCACGATCGCCCCGGCGGTCACGGGGCACCTGGACCGGGCGAGCGCGAGCGTCCGGACGCCGTTCGGCACGGTCACGAGCGACTGGCGGCGTGCGGGCGGCAGGCTCCGGCTGAACGTGACGGTCCCCGTCGGGTCGGCGGCGACGGTGCGGCTCCCGGTCGGTGACCCCGAGGCCGTCACCGAGCAGGGGCGCCCGCTGCGCCGCGCGGAGGGCGTCACGGGCGTCGCGGTGGAGGACGACGCGGTCGTGGTACGGGTCGGGTCCGGCCGGTACTCGTTCGTCGCGTAGGGCGGGGTGGACTCAGCCCTTCGGGGCCTGCCGCTCGGCCTCGAGGTAGGAGTCGGGCGGGTCGAACTGCGCGAGCACGAGCTCGGCGCCGAACGGGTCGCGGATCACGGCCTCCTTGCTCCACTCACCGTCCTCCGTGCCCAGGACCGTCGCGCCGGAACCCTCCGCCACCGCGACGGACGCGTCCCGGTCCGCGACGGCGAAGGCCACCGACCAGTGCGCCGGCCCCTCGCCCCGCAGGATCCCGGCAGCGACGTCGGAGAAGCCCGGGGGGACGTACTCCTGCCGCTCGTGGATGCGGGGATCGACCGTGCGCGCGAGGTGGTCGCCGTAACCGGGGACCCGCGCCATGCCGGCGCCGAGGTCGTCGCTGCGCTCCCAGCCGAGCAGCGGACCGTAGAACCGCAGCGCGGCGTCCACGTCGGGCGTGAACAGATTGCTGAAGTTCCACGTGTTCGGGCCGTTGACGGCCTGCGCGCCAGGGCGGGTGCCCGCCTGGACCAGCCGGCTGGGCGCGCCCTGCGGGTCGACGATCCGCGCCATCCGCCCGACGGGCTCCCCCGGCGGCCCCACGTCCTCGGGCCCCGAGCTCACGAAGCCGCCGAGCTCGGGGACGCGCGCGGCCGCCGCGTCGACGTCGTCCACGGCGACGTAGGTGTGCCACGCCACCTCGCCGTCGAGGCCGGCCGAGGGTGTGGCGACCGCGGCGACCGTGGTCGCGTCCGTACCGTCCAGCGACGCGATCACATAGCGCGCCGGCGCGCCGGGCGGCAGCATCTCGGTGAACCTCCAGCCGAACAGGTCGCCGTAGAAGCCGAGCGCCGCGTCGACGTCCGGCGTCTCCAGGTCGATCCAGCTGGGTACGCCGTGCGGGTAGGTCCGGGGCGTGGTGGGTGTGTCAGCCATGACGTCCTCCAGGTCGGTTCCGCTCTTCTGATCCTGCCTCGCGCGGCCGGCATCCGCCGCCGGGCCCGCCCCGCAGGACGCCGGATGGGACAAATAGGATCTTCCGCCCGAACTGTGTGAAACAATCTGCCGCATGTCGATGACCACCCGGCGTGCACGGATCTCGCCCTGGTTCTTCCTGCTCATCGCACCGGTGACGTGGCTGGTGGTGGGTGCGGGCCCGCAGGCGGCGCTGCTCGCCGCGGTCTCCACGCCGAGCATGCCCGAGGCCTCGGCCGTCGCGACGGTGGCCTTCGCCGGCGCGGCCGGCGCGCTCTGCACGTCGTGGCTCAGCTCGCGGCCCCGCTGGGCGGCAGGAGCCGGCGCCCTGGGGATCGTCGTCGTGGCGGGTGCCATCTGGCTGATCGGCCAGGCCCAGCACCTCGACGCGCTGCTCGCGACCACGTGGCGCGCGGGTTCCGCGGGAACGGTGGTGGCCCAGGCGACCTTCCTGGTCGCCCTGGCCGCGTCGCTGCTCGGCCTCCTCGCGGGCCTGTTCGCCGTGCTCGGGCCGGTGTGGCTGCGCGGGTTCTGGCTCGCGGCCCCGGTGTTCTTCGTGCAGGACGTCCTGCACCTCGCCACGAGCGGCCTGCGCGCCGGCGGGCTGAGCCTCGGGCACACGGTCTCCGTGCTCGTGTTCGTGCTCCTCGGCGTGGTGCTCGGCGTCAGCGTCACGCGGAGCCGCTGGTCGTGGCTGTCGTGGGTCCCGGCGCTCCTGATGTTCTGGGTCGCGCAGTCGGCCGCACCCGCCCTCTACATGGCGGCGAGCTCGGTCTACCCCGGCGCCACCTGGCTGACCGCCAACCCGGACGGGCCGCTGATGATCGCCTGGGACGTGTTCCGGGCGGCGTTCGCGGAGCCGGGCTCCCACCTGATCATCCTCCACTGGCTCGCGCTGCTCTGGCTGGTGGCCCTGGCGGTCGGCGTGGCCGTCGGCGTCGCCCGGACGCGCGCCCGGGCCGACGGCGACGACGACGGCGACGACGCCGATCAGCGCACGACGGCCGCGAGCGCCGACACCTCGACCAGCGCGCCGGGCATGCCGAGCCCGCGGACGAACATGCCCATGACCAGCGGTGGCTCGGACAGTCCGGCGAGCGAGGCGGACGCGGCGCCGTAGGCGGCGTTGATGTCCACGCCCTCGACGAGCACGACGGTGACGCTCACCAGGTGCTCGATGCCGGCTCCGGCGGCGGCGAGCGCCGTGGTCAGGTTCTCCATGACTCGCCGGGTCTGCGCCCCGACGTCGTCGCCGCCGACCAGCTGACCGGTCGCGTCGACGGCGTTCTGCCCGCCCACGTGGATCGTCGTGGCCCCGGGCGGGACCACGGCGACGTGGCTGAACGCGGGGCTCTTCACGAGTCCTTCTGGCTGCAGCAGCTCGATCTGGTCCATGCCCGCCACGCTAGGCGCGGTGGAGGACAACCGCTGTCCTAGTTGCCGACTCCGTCGATACTTCACCCTCCCCCGCGAGCGCCTGGAGGGCCAGGAGGAGAGCGGCGTCGACAGCGCCCCTGGGCCTACGGAACCGCCCGCTCCCGGTGCCGGCGCACCGCCGCACGGTTGGCGCAGCGCACGGAGCAGTACCGCTGCCGCCCGTTGCGGGTGACGTCGACGACCACGTTGGTGCACGGCTCCGACGCGCACCGCCCCAGCCGGTGCATCCCGCGGGTGACGAGGTGCAGCGAGGTGCCCACGCCGATCACGGCGCGCAGCACCGCGGACAGCACCTGGTTGTCGTCCCGGTAGTGCAGGTGCCAGCCCTCGCCGTCGTGGTCGGTGAGGCGGGGGTAGGCGGCGACGGCGGCCATCTGGGCGTTCAGCAGCGCGGCCCGTTCGGCCGGGTCGGCGGCGTCCACGACGCGCAGCCAGTCGTCGATCACCTCGCGCGAGCGCGCATGGTCCGCCGGCTCCTCCCGGAACTCCATGGTCATGCCGAACTCGCGCGTGCGGGCCTCGATGCCCGCCCGGTCGTCCGGCCAGTCGTTGGCGAGGGACGCCGCGAGCAGGACGGCGTACTCGCCGTAAGGGTTGAGATGCACAAGGCCATTACAGCATCGTGGGGTGCATGACGACGACCGAGACCCGCTCCGCCCTCCGCCCGCCCGCCCGCGACACCGGGCACGAGCACGCGTGGACCACGGACTCGCGCCACCGGACCTCGGCCGGATACGTGCTCTACGTGCGGTGCGCGGCCTGCGGGGCGTACCGCGTGGACCTGCAGCGGCGCACGGACGCGCCGCCGGCGCCCCTGAGCAGGGCGGCCGGCGGCGCGGCGAACGTGCCGACGTCGGACTACCGCCGCACCACCAGCCGGTCGACGTTGATGCCGGTCCCGGAGGCCGACCCGCTGCCCTGACCCGTCGCGACGAGGGTCAGCACGTGCTCGCCGGAGCCCAGGTCGGGGCTCGACCAGATGAGCTGGTTGCCCACCCGGGTGCGGCCGTAGAAGTCGGCGGAACCGACCTCGACGCCGTCGACCAGCACCGTGGCGAGCCCCTGGTTGGAGGCGCGCAGCCCGTACAGGTCCACGGACGAGCCCGTGAACCGGAAGTCCACGGAGTCGCCGGCCACCGTCGTCGACGTCACCGACGAGTGGTACAGACCCGTGCGGTTGATGCAGCCCGGGCAGCTCAGCCAGCCGTCCCCGTGGTAGTCGAGGCGCCCCTGGCCGGTGCCCTCGCTCTGGTCGTCGACCGAGCTCGTCCCGCCGCCCCCGGGCGCGACGTCGACCCGGTCCACCGAGACCCAGCCGCCGGAGCGCCCGTCGGCCACCTCGAACCGCAGGGTGTGCGGGCCGTCGACCAGCACCGGGGTGCGCCACTCGACCTCGCCGCGGTCGGCGTAGGACAGCGCCACGGGCTCGTTCCCGTCGATCGAGACCTTCGCCGTCCCGCCCCGCGGCCCGGCCACGCCGGTGAGCGTGGCCTGCGTCCCGTCGAAGGCCACGGTCAGCACGTCGCCGCGGTCGCGGCTCGCGCTGACCGTGCCGCCGACGGCGTCGCGGAGCTGCTCGGCCGGCACGGCGGGGCACCGGTCGCCGTGCCGCTCGCCGGCGGAGCAGTGCGTCCAGCCGTCGCCCTCGTAGCCGATCGCCGCCGTGCCCGTGCCCGGAGCGTCGTCGATCGTCGCGACCGGCCGGAGCGGCCCGACGGCGAGGTCGGCGAACTGCACCGGCGCGTAGTCGCCCGAGAGCCCGACCATGCCGGACGTCCAGGTGGTGTCGGTGACCTCGGCGACCTGCGCGCCGTCGACCGTCGCGGTGATCACGTCCTGGTCGAAGGACAGCTCCAGGTCGTGCCAGCCGGCACCCGCGCCGTCCGCCGTGGCGCCCTGGGACGCACCGCCGTCGAGCGTCCCTGTACCGAGCTCCAGCCACGTGCGCCCGCCGGGCTCACCCCGGCCGAGCGACCACGTGCCGTCGGCGCCCAGGCTCAGGCCGTAGCCGTTCGGCACCGGCTGCATCGCGTCGTTCGACACCCGGCCCAGCACCTCGGCCGTGCCGCCCGTGGGCACGTACGCCGTGACCCCGACCGAGTAGTCGGACCAGTTCAGGTCGCCCAGGATCCCGGTCGGCTTCTTCCACGCCGCCCACGAGATCGCCGGCTGCGGCGAGACCTGCGTCAGGCACGTGCCGCGGCGGTCACCCGCGCACGGACGCTCCTCGTAGGCGCCCTCCATCTGGGAGAAGTACGGCGTCTGCCCGCTGGGGCCGCCGTCCGCGAGGCTGTTCTCGTACGGGAACGGGAACGCGGACTCGTGCCGGCCCTCGGCGTCGCCGAGGCCGCTGGCCGTGCCCTTGCCGTTGCCGTTGACCGTGGTCACCGTGACCACCGCGTTCGCCGGCACGGTCACCGTGTACGTGCCGTCGGCGGCGCGCCGCAGGTCGGGCTGCCGGACCAGGCGGTCGTCCGCCGTCGACTGCCACACGTGCAGGTCGCGCGCCCTGAGGCCGCCCTCGACCGAGAGCGTGACGGTACGGGGCGCGGTCGCGCCGATCGTCTCGATCACGGTGCTCCAGTCACCTCCGCGCGGCGCCTTGCGCGTGACGAAGCTGCCCTGCGCGGTGTCCGCGGCGTCGAGGTAGCCCGACGACGCGTCCAGGTGCCGCCAGCCCGGCTCGGCGAACTGCGTGGTCTGCGCGACCGCCCAGACGGCGGACTGCACCTGGTACGCCCCCGACCATGGGGTGTTCGCCCGCATCAGGCCGGCGTCGGAGATGCTCAGGCCGTCGTAGTAGGCCGTGAGCAGGTTCCAGAAGTTCACGCCGGTGATGCGGCCCTCGAGGTAGGCGTGGTTGATGAGCGAGGGCACCGAGGCGGACGAGCCGCCCGCGCCCCACTCGGCCGACCACGGTCCGCCCTCGGAGATCCACAGCGGCTTGCCCAGCGCCTGGGCCGTGGCGGAGCTGGGCCCGCGCGAGTAGTGGTTGCCGAGCAGGTCGACGGCGTCGAAGAGCTCGGGGTCGTTCGTCATGTCGACGGCGATGGGCCACTCCCCGCGGCGCGCGGCCTCGTCCGAGGCGATGATCCGCACGTCCGCGTAGCCGGCCGCGTCGAGGGCGGTGCGGTAGTCCTTGACCCACTGCGCCTCGTACTCGCGCTCGTTGCGGATGCCCACGTTGTCGATCGTCAGGCCGTGCCCGGCCGCGCAGTCGAGCCAGTCGACGAAGTAGTCGATCGTGTCGGCCGAGTAGTACTCGCCGTCGCCGAGCCATCCCGGCGCGCCCCACGCGAGCGCGCCCAGCGTGATGTCCGGGTTGCGCCGCACGGCCTCCCGCATGAGCCACCACTCGTAGCCCGCGTCGCAGTCGACCTCGCCGCGCACGTGCTCGTGGCTCGACTCCGAGCCGTCGGTCGTGTTGGTGTCGCCGCCGATCTCGACCTTCAGCATCTCCAGCGACGCCCCGTAGCCGGGCTTGAACAGGTGGTCGAGGATCTCGGCCCGCTCCTCGCGCGGGTAGTCCAGCAGCAGCCGGGACGTCGCCCCGCCGCCGGAGATCGCGCCGACGCCGTCGTAGGTGCGGCCGGTGCTCGCGCCGTCGACGGCGATCGTGACGCCGGCGCCGGAGCCGGCCGCCCCGGGGAGACCGGCGGGGACGACATCGGCGGCTGCCGAGGCGCCGCCCGCCAGGGCGCCCGCGGTGAGCAGCGCCCCGGCCAGGACCGACGCCGCGAGGCCCCGTCGTCGGCTACCCCGCCGTCGAACCGGTGGCCCCTCGTGCTCGAGGGTGTGCGTGGCTGGCATGGTGGGTGCTCCTTCGTTCTTCGTGCTGATCGGTAGGTCGGTCACAGGCACAGCTCGGTGCGCCCGGCGTCGACGGTGGTCCGGTGCGGGGCGCCCCGCACCGGGAAGAACTGCAGGCGTGCCGGCGCCTCGGCGTTCACCTCGAAGCACGCACGCCGGTCGGTCGCCACGAAGTCGCGGACGACGACCCGCGCACCCACGGCGCGGAAGACCTGACGGCCGTCCTGCCGCAGCTCCGTACCGTCGGGGCTCACCGTCGCGGCGTACGTCCGTCCGCCCACGCGGACGTCGTCCACGGTGTTGCGGCCCTCCAGGACGAGCGAGCCGAAGGTGACCGACCCCGGCGTGCCCCACGGGTCCTCGGCGACCAGCTCGTGCACCGACATCAGGGGCATCACGTTCGACCACGTGTAGTACCGCCACGCGCTGTCCACGGCGGAGGCGTTGATCGTCTGCCCCGGCTCGGGATCGAAGTACTCGGGGAACTGGCCGTTCCTGTCCCACGTGTCCAGCCACATCGCCGTGCTCCGCGCCGCGAGCCCGCCGGCCGCCTCGTCGAGCCCGTACCGCTTGAGGCCGTCGTAGATCGTCGCGTTCATGGGCGGCCACACGGCGCCGCGCCACTGCTCGCAGGAGTTCTCCTGGTTCCACCCCGCGTAGTACCGGTACGACGACGAGGCGTTGGGCGCCTCCAGGCCGTTCGCGCAGTACTCGGCGCCCGCCCGGCTGATGCTCGGCACGGCGTACTCGCCCCAGAACTGCTCCGGGTCGAGCAGGTTCTCCCGGACCGTCCGCCGGGCACGCTCGTCGGTGGCCACGCCGCCGAAGAGCGGGTAGAAGACGGTGCCGGTCACCACGTCTCCCCAGCGGCCGTCGAGGTGCCGGTCGAGGTACATGCCGCGCTCCTCGTTCCAGAGCGTCTCGTTCACCGCCCGCTTCACGTCGTGGAACAGGGCGCCGTACCGCTGCGCGTCCGCGTCTCGGCCCAGGGCGTCGGCGAGCTCGGCCATCGTCTGTGCCATCAGCGCGTAGTACGAGGTCAGGGCCACGTCCGTGAGGTCGGTGTTGTCCCGCTCGTCGCCGCTCCCGCCGTCCTTGGGTACCCGGTTCGCCGACCAGTACGACGGCAGGTCGTCCAGGCCCAGGTGGTTGCCGACCTTGCTCGGGTCGGCGTCGTAGGGCGCCTCCAGGAGCCCGTCGCCGTTGACGTCCCACTCGGGCAGCCGGTCGATGAAGTCGGCGAGCGCCGGGTACGCCTCGCGCACCAGGTCGAGGTCGCCCGTCGCGGAGTAGATGCGCTTGACGGCGTACGCGTGCATGGGCCCGGAGTGCAGCTGGTCGTAGCGTGGCCCGCCGGCGTCGAAGAGGTCGCGCTCGTGCTCCTGGGCGAGCTCGGGGTCGACCGTGAGCGCGATGATCGCGTCCCACGCGGAGTCCCAGCCGGTGAAGATGGTGTCGTTCTCGGCGCCGCCGCGCCCCCAGCCCCAGACGAGGAATCGCTGGCGGAACCTCTCGTCGTAGTTGGCGTTCAGCCCCATGGCGGTGCGCATGGCCGTCGCCGACCGCCCGGCGGGTCCGCTGCCGCTGAGCGTCCCGGCGTCGGCCCGGGCCCTGGCACGGGCAAGGGCCGCGAGGATCGCGCCCTGACCGGCCTGTCCGGTCGCGGCGGTGCTCGCCTCGGCGCTCGCCGGGGCGTCCGAGACGGTGCTGGTGAAGGTGATCGTCTCGTCCTCGTCGAGCGTGTAGCGCAGCGCCGCGGCGGCCGAGCCGGGGGCGGCGTCGCCGCCCTGCATACCCGCGACCAGGTCGCTCACCGAGGCGTAGGACGCGCCGCTGTCCGGCCGTCGCGTGGGGGTCAGCGCGAAGTGGCCGGTCAGGTCCGGGTCGTCCAGGCCGGGGCTGGAGGCGCGGATGCCCCGGTCGGTGACGCGGTAGCTGCTCGGCTCGCCCCACGGCGGGGCCGCCTCGAGGAACACCGTGGTGTCGTCCTGCAGCGCGGTGACGGCGCCGACCAGCGTGTTGGGCGCGGTGCGCGCGAACCGGATGACGATCTGCTGCTCGTCGCGCCGCGTCTGCTCGTACCGGGACTCCAGGGTCGGCAGGAGGTCGCGGGCCTGGTCGACCTGCTCCTGCGGCCAGTCGTCGGGGTGGGCGAGGATCTCGCGCATCGCCCCCAGCCGGTCGGGGGTGACGGTCCGGTCGTCGCTGCTGATCCGCACCTCGTAGTACGAGCCGTCCACGGTCACGGGCCCGACGTCCGCCACGTACGGCAGCAGGCCCTGGTTCTCGCGGATGAGCCGGCCCGACGTCGTCAGGAGGTTCACGCGCAGCGCGAACCGGCTCTCGCCCTCGCCCACGAACAGCGCGCCGTTGGCGTCGCGCTCGACGTGGCCGGGCAGGGCGAACGGGCGCTGGAGCGCGTCCGGTCCGGTCGGCTCCGTGGTGGCAAGCGCGGTGGTGGCAGGCGCGGTGGGCGGCACCCCTCCGGCCGGGACCATCGACGCCGCCAGGACGGCGGCCGCGAGGCCGAGGACGAGCGGGCTTCGGCGTGCTGTCCGGATCACGCCGCTGTGATCGGTCATGGCTGCTCCTTCATTGTGAGCGCTAACATGCCTGGCCGACACAGACTAGTGACATGTATGACGAATGACAAGATGGCGAATCGCGCCCGCGCCACAGTCGCGCCAGGCGAGGCGGGGTCAGGCCAGGCGGGCGAGGCCAGCCGGGTCAGGCCGAGCGGCGTCCGGTGGGTCCGTTACCCCGGGTACCGTTCCACCAGCTCGGTACGGACGACGGCGTCCGCCGGGAGGTCCACGAAGAAGTCGACGGTCGTCTCGGCCGTCCGTCCGGGTTTGAGGGCCCGGACCAAGGCCGTGCCTGTCTCGTACGTCGTCTTGCCGTCCTTGCTCTCGGCCACCACGTCGATGAAGTAATCGAAGGTCCGCGCGCCGCTGTTCGTGACGGTGACCGACACCCGGTTCAGGCCGGGAGCCATGAGCTCGATCGCCCCGAACTCGACGTCCTTGCCCAGGTCGGCGAGGCCGACGTCCTCGATCTTCGCGACGGTCAGCGCCGGGACCGTCGAGGCGCCACCGATCTGGTTCTCGTACGTGAAGGAGCCGTCCACCACGGCGTGGACCTTCAGCACGTCGCCGGCCTCCACGCCGCCGAGCAGGGCCTCCTCGGCGACGAAGACGGACTGGGTCTCCAGCTCGTACGCGGAGCCCGGCTGGTCCACCCCCGCGCCGGCCAGGAACCGGTCCGGGCCCGTGGTGCTGTCGAACTGCATGACCTCGGCGAACACCACGACGGCCCGCCCCTGGGCCTTGTCGGGGTCCTTCGCGATGGACGCCCACTGCGCCGCGTCGAGCCGGACGAACTCCTCCGGGGCGGGGGTCGTGGCGCCGCCGTCCTCCTCCGGCGGCGTGGTGGCGGCCTCCTCGACGATCGTCCGCGCCGCGTCGGACACGAGGTCCGTCACGGCCGCCGCGGCGAACACGCCGAGGACCGCTCCGGCCAGCGAGAGCACGATGCCGGTGATCGCCGCACCTCGCCCGACCGGCGGGTCGGTGCGGCGCGAGCGCGCGACCCCCACGATCCCCAGCACCACACCGAGGATCGAGGGCACGAACAGCAGGCTCAGGAACAGCGACGAGATTCCCAGCACCAGGCTCGCCGTCGCCTGCGGGTTGGTCGGCGCCGCCGGCCCGGTGCCGGGCACACCCGGCACCCCCGCGTACGCCTGGGGATACGGCACCTGCGAGTACGGCGCCTGCTGGTGGGGCGCCTACTGGTAAGCGCCCTGCGGGTACGGCTCGTACGGGCGCGGCACGACGGACGGCGGGGTGGGCCCGGGGGCGGCGGACGACGGCGGTGCCATCGGCCGCGTGTCCCCGACCGGCGGCTCCGGCGCGGTGAACCGCAGGTCCTGCGTCCGTTCCGAGTCCCGCTCGTCCACCCGTCTACCCCCGTCGCCGCGTCACGCGTCTGTAGCCGCCGCCCGCTCCGGCTGAGCCACCGGCGCCCTCTCTGGCTGAACATCGTAGAGGTCAAGTCCGGACAAATGTCGGGAAAAGCCCTTTCGGAACCCGACCACGGGGGTGAAATCCCCGGTCGGCTCACGCCGGTCCCCGCCGGGCTCACGTCCGCACGTCGAGCTCCCCGACCACCTCGCCCAGCAGCTCACCCGTGGGCCGGAACCCGCACCTCAGGTAGAACTGCTCGGGGCTCCTGCCATGGGTCGCGTCCCACAGGACGGTGATCCGGTCCACGCCGCGGCGTCGCGCCTCGGCGGCGACCTGCTCGACGGCGAACCGCCCCACGCCGCGCCCACGGGCCGCCGTCGCGACGTTCAGCCGCCAGATGCCCGCGCGGAATGCGGGCTCCGGCTCCTCGGGGCTCCAGCTGGCCATGACGAAGCCGACCACCACGCCGTCGTCGGTCACCGCCCGGGGCCAGGCCGTCGGGTGGACGTACGCCTCGGCGACCGACCAGGCCGTGGACGCGACCGGCTCGTCGTCACCGGGCTGCGGCGGCAGGCGCAGGACGTCACCGAGATTGTCGACGCTCAGTTCCTCGAGTCGCAGCACCTTGGTTCCTCCCGTCGCAGCACCGTGGTTCCGAAGGTACGCGCCACCTCTGACACTGCCGGCGGACGAGCGGACAGGGCGGGGCGCCGGCACCACGTGCCGACGCCCCGCCGTCGTCCCCATTGCTACGGGCGATGAACTACTGCCCGGTGAACACGAACGGAGAGCCCGGCTCCTTCTCGATGTCCCCGTCACGGGAGTTGGTGACGGTCACGTTCGACAGGATCGCGTTGCCGCGAGCGCCCGCCATCGCGAGGATGCCCGAGCCGTTGTTGGACCCGTCGATCCGCACGTTCGTGATGCGGACGTCGGGCATGTTGCCGCCGCCGTTCTTGAACTGGATGCCGTCGTACGTGGAGTCGACGATGTCCGTGTCGCGGATGGTGACGCCCACGATGTCGTGGGTCTGCGGGAAGATCGTGATCGCCCCGAACTCCTGGTCCTCGTTCCAGAACGCCCCGCCCGTGCGGTACAGGCCGTTGTTGGCGATGAGCGTCGTCCCCGAGAACGGCAGGGGGTCGTGGTCGGTCGCCAGCATGATGCCGGGGTAGTTCATGGTGTCGTAGACCAGGTTGTTCTCGATGGAGTTGTCGTAGCCGCCGTAGATGGCGATGCCGTTGGCGCGCCACGGGAGCTGGACGGTGTTGTTGCGGAACGCGTTGTCGTGGCCGATGTCGACGTTGCGGTCCTTGACGTACGGGTTGGCCCAGACGGCCAGCGCGTCGTCGCCGGTGTTGCGGAACGACGAGTTGAACACGAGCGAGTTGCGCGTGCCGTTGCTGAAGTTGATGCCGTCCGCGTAGGTGTTGCGGATGCGCATGCCGGAGAACTCGACGCCGTCGCCCGGCCCCCACAGCTCGGGGATGTTGGTGTAGTCGCGACCCACCCACACGCCGACGTTGGCGTGCTCGATCCACACGTTGGTGATCTTGGTGTTCTGCCCGAAGCGCCCGTTGAGGCCGACGCCGCCCTCCTCCTGGCCGTTGTTGCCGCGGATGTCGCCGGAGCCGAAGATCGCGATGTCGGAGATCTGGACGTTGTCGTCGATGTCGAACCCGAAGTTGCCCTCGTGCGGGTGGTTGATGACGCCCGGGGCGAGGTGCGGCTTGATGAGGCTGTAGAGCTGCGAGTGCCACATGCCCGCGCCGCGGATCGTGACGTCGCTGATGCCCACCTGGTTGTGCGTGCCGCGGTTGAGCGGGTCGTCGGTGAGGATCTTCTTCTCCTGGCGCCACTGGCCCGCCGGGATCCACACGCAGTCGATCTCGCCCTCCTGGTTCGCGGTGACGGCGGCCTGGATCGCGGCCGTGTCCTCGAGCCCGTCGTTCGGGATCGCGCCGTACTCGGTGATCGACGTGCACTGCGCGGGCTTCGAGCTGGGCGGCGCGACCTGCTCGAGCTCCACCAGGTCGATGATGTAGAACGCGGCGTCGTCCCCGGCGTCACGCTGGAGCCTGAACACCGTGCCCGCCGGGAAGGACCGGCTCAGCAGGGCGTGCGACTCGTCGAACAGGCGGCGGGCGTCGCCACCCGGGGTGTTGACGAGGCCCTCGGGCTGGTCGGTGGTCCCGTACAGCCAGGAGTGCTTGGACGACAGCGTCAGCTTCTGCACGAACTGGCCGTCCGCGTAGAGGCTGATCGTCTTCTCCTGTCCCCCGCCGCCGGCGGCGTCGGGGATCGAGTTGCGGACGACGATCGAGTTGGTCTGGTTGGTCGACGTGAACTGCACGTACTGGCCGGTGCCGTTCAGCCGTACCGACTCGCGGCCCGACGACTCGGTCGCGAAGTTGGTGTGCCCGAACGTACGCAGCGGGTCGGTCTGCAGGAGCGCGCCCGTGTACTGGCCGGCCTCGGCCTCGTAGGTGGTGTACGGCACGGCGGCGCCGCGGCCCACGGTCACCGCGAGCGTGCCGGTGTTGTTGTCCTCGTTCGTCTCGTCGACGACGTCGGTGGCGTCGGCCGTGGCGGTCACGGTGACGCCGCCGTTGGTCGCCGTCCACGTCGCGGACGGGGTGACGGTGACGGTGCCGCCCGCCGGGATCGCCGGCGTCGTGCCGTTCAGGGTGGTCGAACCCGCGACCACCCGCGTCACGGAACCGGCCGCGACCGCCTGGTTGCCGCGGTTGCGCACCTGGACGGAGAAGGACACGACAGCGCCGACGGCGGGGTTGGCCGGGTTCGAGGACACCGAGACGACCTCGAGGTCCGGCCCGGGCGCCTCACCGACGACGAGCTTGGCCGTGGCCGTGAAGCCGTTGTCGGTCTCGTCCTGCTCGGCGACCGTGTTTCCGGGGTCGACGACGGCGCCCACCGTGTACTCACCGGCGGGCTTGGTGCCGGCCGCGACCTGCACCTGGGCGGTCGCGCCGGGCTGCAGCGCGGCGACGTCCGCCGAGCCGGCGGTGCTGCCGCCGATCTTCCCGTCCAGCGTCGTGGCCGCCGAGGCCCGGTCGCCCGTGTTCTTCACGGTCGCCGTGAGCGTCAGGGGCGTGGTCGCGGTGGGCGACGCCGGGGACGCCGTCACCGCCGTGACGGTGAGGTTCGGGTTGGGCGCCGGGGCGCCGTAGACCTCCAGCTCGGCCACCTGGCCGTTGCCCGCCCCCGTGTTGGCCGTGAAGCGCAGGCGCACGTCGGTGACGGTGCCCGTGACCGGGATGTCCACGAGGTTGCCGCTGGTGGGTGCGAACGCGTACCCGGCGGACGCCTTGATCTCCTGCCACGCACCCGTTCCGGAGCGTCCCCAGACGGAGAACGTCTGCGTGCGCGCGCCCCAGGCGGCGTCCGGGTTGACCCGCACACGCACGCTGCTGACCTGCGTGGGCGCGGCCAGCGAGACGTCGAGCGTCGACGGGTACTGCCCGCCGGCGCCCTCCCAGTACGTGCCGGTCTGCCCGTCCACGGCGTTCGCCGCGACGTATGTCCACTCGGTCGACGACGCCGCCGCCGGACGGTTCAGGGCGTAGTTGGTGCCGGTCGGGTCGGTGGGATCGGTGGGGTCCGTCGGGTCGGTCGGGTCGCCGGTGGGCGTGCCCCAGACCTGCAGCTCGGAGACCTGGCCGTTGCCCGCGCCGGTGTTGGAGCTGAACGCGAGGCGGACCTCGTCCGCCTCGCCGTCGAGCGGGATCTCGACGGTGTTGCCGGTCGCGGGGTCGAAGGAGTAGGCGGCGGAGGCCTTGAGCGTCCGGTACGCCGACTCGCCGTCGGACCGCCCGAGCACGCTGAAGGTCTGGGTGCGCGGGGACCACGCGGCGGGCGGCGGGAGCTGCACCACGACGCGCTCGACGTCGGCCTCCTGCCCGAGGTCGACCGTGAGGTGCGCCGGGTACTGCCCACCCGCGCCCTCCCAGTAGGAGCCGGTGTTCCCGTCGTTCGCGTTGCCCGCGACGTAGGTCTGCGTCACGGACGACGCCGTGATCGGCTTGCCGAGGGCGAGGTTGGTGGCGTCCGCGGCGTGCGCGACGGCGGCCAGGCCGAGCGGCGCGACCAGCGCCAGCGCGGCGCCCGTCACGACCGTGTGCTTCCAGGGGATTCTCATGAACGTCCTCGTTCTCCCGCCGGTGGCGGGCTCGGCCACCCGCGGGCAACGGCGCCCGACGTCGGCGCGACCGGGCCGGTGCGCGTCGACGTCCTGGGTGGGTCGGGTCGGCGCCACCGAGGCAGCCCGAGGAGGGCCGCGTACCGGGGGCGAGATTGCAGAGTTGCAGTACGTGCACTGCTTTGTGCTCGTGGTCTGTCAAGTTCTTGCAGTCTTGCGGTTCGGATATTACGAGGGCGAAACCTGGGGCGTCAAGGGCCCGGAGCCGTCCGGAAGCGCTGGCATCATGTCCGGCATGTCCGACGCCGCACGCCTCACCTGCCCGTTCTGTCACCGGGCCGTCTCGCCGGCCGCACTCCGCCTGCACTCGTGGTGGCACCAGCGGCGCCGCCGGGACGGCCAGCAGAAGGAGCATGTGACCCTGACGCCCGACGCCCGGTACGAGGGTTCGCTCGACGGCGTCCCCCAGGCCTACCGCCACCTGGTCTGCGGGGCGGGCACGGGCATGCCCGAGGAGATCGTCCGCAGCTACCTGGCCAACCCGTTCCTCTACGGCGACCGCTCGTTCTGCACCGGCTGCGGCGACTACGTGTCCAAGGCGGAGCTGCGCTGGATCGAGACCGGCCAGCCCCTGCGCGAGTACTTCGACGCGCTCCGCGCGGCGGCGACGCCGGAGCTACGGGCGCGGGCGCACGCGCACTACCGGGGAAAAGAGGCCCGGTAGGGCGTCACGGGTTCGCCGTGCCCTCCATGGCCGCGCAAGCGGCCGTCCAGGCGTCCGGCGCGGCGTAGTGCTTTCGATGACCGGCCGCCAGCACGGTGCGCAGCGGGGCCAGATGTTCGGTGTTCTCCGGGAGGTCGAGCCGGTCGAGCAGATCGAGCGCCGGGCCGGGTTCGGCGTCGCCGTAGAGGTCGTGGTAGCTCGCCAGGATCGCCTTGAAGACGGCGTGGCTCAGGGACTCGAGGCGCGACGCCGAACGGTACGAGTGCTCCTTCACGTCCCATGACACCGGACCAGAGAGCTCCAGCACCCGACGCGCGCGCCGCAGGAACGAGTCCGACGCCGCCCTGGTCGGGAGCGCGAGGAGATCCAGCCCCGCGAGGTCGTCACCGACGAGCGCCCGGTACGCGCGGTCCGAGGTCGCTCGGCACTCGAACCACGTATGCCAGATCGAGTCCTCGATGACGTTCGAGACGGACTCGGCCTCCAGGCGGTCCCGCAGCCCGGCCCAGAGCTCTGGCGGAGGCACCGTGCCTCTCAGGCAGTACGGAAAATGAAGCTCCTCCAAGGTCCACGGCTCGTCGATGAGGTCCACCATCCCCAGAGCGACCTGGATCTTGCCCGGCTCGTCGAGCTCCTCGTCCTCGAAGATCCAGGACGAGCAGTTCAGTGCGATGTCATCCTTCGCCACCGTGCGCTCGGGCTGGTCGTCGTACATCCAGGTGCCGGGCCCCGTCTGCACGACTCCGTACTCGGCCAGCCAGGCGCGAGCGATCTCGGCGTCGGTATGTTCCACTTTGCCCTCTCACGCGTGGCGAACGTCGCAGGCTAGCCGGCACCTGCATCGTCGGCTGACCGAATATTCGTCACCCACGGACAGCCCGGAAGGATCTCGATGCCCAGCGCCCGCGTACCCGGTTGAGGGGCAGGTGGCGGAGACGCCGCTCAGACGTGAACCCGTGCGGTGGTCGCCCAGCGCCCGAGCGCCGCCTCGGCCGCTTCGACGTCACGCCGCAGTGCCGCGAACTCGGTCTCATCGAAGGGCGGGTCGCCGTCGAGGTACCCGGAGCGCGCCTGGTCGGCCGTAGCGACGCCCCACAGGTGGTCCAGGAGCAGCCGCCGTTCGACGACGCCCAGCCGGTCGAACCGCGAGATCAGGCGCAGGACGTCGCGGCTCCGGCCCAGCACCGCGCTGCGCGCCGTCTGGTCGACGCGCAGCTCTCGGATCTCGCGGACGGAACCGCGGGCGAGCCAGCCGGCGACAAACGCGGCGACCCCGAGCACGGTGAGGTAGGCGACAGTCACCGATGTCGCCTCGTCGAAGGCCGACCCGGTGTCGCCGCCCGCGGACTGACTGGCCGAGGCCGCGACCGCCACGAAGAGCACCGGCCACGCAAAGATCAGCCCGGTCGACACGCGGGCGAGCAGGTAGCGCAACCGCGCCCGGCGCCCGACCTCGCGGATCCGGCCCTGAGCCGCCGCGAGCGCCTCCGGCGGCGCGGAGGGGTCGACGACGACGACCCAGCGATCGATTCCCGACTCGGGCGCCGTGCCGGTCGCCATGCTGCGCGCGATGAAGATCGGCGACGTCACGTTCTCAACGAACCAGGCGAACGCCAGAAAACGGCCCGGACGGGGACTAACCCAGACATGCTGCACGCGCACACAGTAGAGCTCGCGCAGATCCGACGTGCCGTCGTCGCCGACCCGAGAGCTGACAACCGTTGACATGCTGTACCGGGCGCCCGGAAAGATCCCCCGCTCCCGCAGTGGTGGGCCGCCCGCGACAGGCGGACCGTGGAGAGATGGATCCCACCCCGGACGCAGCCTCGACGGACGCGACACCGACCGTCACACCCTCCGCCGACGCCGTGGCCGAACGTCTCTTCGGCGCCGTACTCGGCACCGTCGACCTGATGTCGACGTTCCTGGGCGACCGCCTGGGCTGGTACCGATCGCTGGCCGACGACGGTCCCGCGACGCCGCCCCAGCTCGCCGAGCGCACCGGCACGGACGCCCGCTACGCGCGGGAGTGGCTGGAGCAGCAGACCGTCACCGGCCTGCTGCAGCTCGACTCGGACGGCACCCCTGACGAGCGTGTCTTCAGCATCCCGCCGGCCACCGCGGAGGTGCTGACCAACCAGGACAGCCTCAACTTCCTGGCCCCCGTGGGACGGATGTTCGGAGCCGTCGGCCCCGCTCTCCCCCGGCTGCTGGCCGCCTACCGCACCGGCGACGGCGTGAGCTGGGACGAGCTGGGCGACCATGCACGCGAGGGGCAGGCGGACGCGAACAGGCCGTGGTTCGAGCACCGGCTGGCCGACGCGCTCGCCGGCGTCGCCGACCTGCACGAGCGGCTCGCGCGACCCGGCGCCCAGGTGCTCGACGTCGGCTCCGGCGGCGGCTGGTCGAGCATCGCGCTCGGCCGGGCATACCCCGGCGCGACGGTCCACGGGATCGACATCGACGCGCCGTCGGTGGCGATGGCCACCGAGAACGCGCGTGCCGCCGGCGTCGGCGACCGGGTCCGCTTCTCGCACGGCGACGCCGCCCACCTCCCGGAGGGCCGGTACGACGCAGCCTTCGCCTTCGAGTGTGTCCACGACATGCCCCGCCCGGTCGACGTGCTCGCGGCCGTCCGGGCGTCGCTCGCCCCAGGGGCGCCGTTGATCGTGATGGACGAGGCCGTGGCCGAGTCGTTCGCGCCGCACGGCGACGAGCTCGAGCGCATGATGTACGGCTTCAGCCTCTTCGTCTGCCTGCCCGACGGCCGCTCCAGTCAGCCGAGCGCGGCCACCGGGACGGTGATGCGGCCGTCCCTGCTGCGGGAGTACGGCGCGGCCGCCGGGTTCAGCGAGTTCGAGGTGCTGCCGATCGAGGGCTTCGGATTCTTCCGCTTCTACCGGATGAAGGAGGCGGGTACGTCCTAGCTAGGCGTCCACCGCTGACCCCACCTCGCGCAGGGTCCCGACGACGCCCCGCAGTCCGTCGCTGAAGCCGGCGCTGTCCGACTCGGTCGTCACGTGGCCCGACGGCACCCGGCGGGAGGGCTGGCTGCGCGCCGGCGAGGCGATGGACTTCACCGCCGGTGTCGCCGCCGTCGTCGCGGAGCGCCTCGCGCGCGGCGAGGGCAAGGCGGGGGCGTACACGCCGTCGGCCGTCCTCGGACCGGACCTGGCCGTCGAGGCGGGCGGCACCTTCCTGCTCGACCGACAAGGACCCGACCGGCCGCCCGCCCTAGGCTGTCCTCGTGGCGCTGGCCGTCTGCCTGCTCTTCGACAGGCCCACCGAGCGGGTCCTGCGACGGCTGTGGCAGCGACTCGAGGACCAGGGCGTGCCCACGCTCGCGAGCCACACCCACCGCCGGCACGTGCCGCACCTCTCCCTGGCGGTGCTGCGCTCCTGGGACCTGGACAAGGTGCGCGCAGCCCTGGACGCGCTGCCCGACGCCGGCCCCACGACCGTGCGGTTCGACGCCGTCGCCGCGTTCCGCCGGGGCCGGATGAGCCTGGTCCCGGCGGTGACGAGCGCGCTCGCGGCCCGCCAGGAGCGAGTCGTCGAGGCGCTCGGCGCGACCGACGACGAGCTGCACAAGCACTACGTGCCCGGCGTCTGGACGCCGCACGTCACCGTGGCCACCCGCGTCCGGCTCGACCAGACGCCGCTGGTGCTGGAGGCGGTCTACGAGATCGTGCCGCTCACCGGCACGCTGAGCCGGGCGGCGCTCATCGACGCCGGGACGGGGATCGCGTACCCGCTCAGGGTCGTCCCGTGACGGTCGCCCCGGCTCTCGGCGTCAGTGTCAGTGGGCCCGGATACGTTTGCGCGCATGGCCCTTCGACGCACCAGAACTCCGCCCCGCCCGCTCACGGCCGGCGATGTCGTCGTGACCTTCCACCACGGCCTCGGCGAGTGGACCGCCGCACAGGTCACCCGCCTGGACGTGGACGAGGAGCTCGCGGACGTGCTCGACCTCGACTGGTCCAGCTCGACCCGGCCGGAGTCGCTCGAGGACCTGGGCCACCTCCGTCCGCTCACTCGACAGGCCGGGAACTGGAAGGGCGAGCGCAGCCACTGCCACGCACCGTGGGTGCTGCCACGCAGCTGCACGGTCATCGGCACTGCGCCCCCGCTCGTCGAGCGATCGTCGCAGACCTACGGCCTGAGATGGAGCATCGGCGACGCGCTGAGCTGGGAGCGGCTCGCCGCGAGCGGCCAGAGCAACTGGGACGACGACCCCACCCAGGTGTCGATCGAAGGACCCGATCTCCAGGTCCCGGACGGCGTCGACGACCTCGCCGCGATCCGGCGCCTGCACGTCAAGGACGTCGTGCGGCTCGACGGCGCGATCATCGCCGCCACGTTCCCGAACCTCACGGAGCTCAGCCTCTACGGCGACCTCTGCGAGATGACCGGTGCGGCCGCCCTCAACCAGCTCACCAGCCTGCGCGAGCTCTCGGTCACCGGGTACTTCGGGATGACGGCGGCGGACGCCCTCACCGTCGAGGACGCACCCGAGCTCGAGTACATCGACCTGCACAACGTTCCGCACGAGTTCGCCACCGCGATGCGCCGTCTCTGGCGGCCCGAGGCCGCGAACGGCACGTATCTGAGCGTGACCGGCGCACGGAAGCCGGAATGGGTCGCGGAGAACAAGGACAACCCGCTCCGGGACTGGGACCAGCGTGAAGGCATCAGCGCGAGCGCCTACCGGAAGTCGATCGCGCAGTTCAAGCAGACCCGTCGCCAGATCCTCGCGACGCTCGACACGCCGCCCGCGGACAGGACGTCACGGATGACGAGCATCGGCTCCGCGTACGCCGAGGCCTTCAACGCGATCGACCTCGCAACAGGCGACGACCTGATCATGACCGAGGAACGCGAGGAGCTCATCGCGGCAGTCGTCGAAGTGCTCGAGGCCGCGGCCAAGGACCGGGGCGTCGACCTCTCCAGCGAGCGGGAAGCGCTGCTCGACGGTGTCGACGCCACCCGCGACTGGTGAGGCCGACGACGGCATCAGCCGTCGTCGGCCGGGCCGGCCGCCGCCTCAGTCGCTCACGTCCGGGACTCCCGCCCCTGGGTCAGCACGTCCACGCCGTCGAGCGTGAAGGTGCCGCTGACCACGCGGACCGTGACGGTGTGCGACCGCTGCCGCAGGTCGCGCAGCCAGTACGACGTCTCGCGGGTGCCCACGGGCCCGGCCTGCACGGTCGTGGGCGTGCCGCCGTCCACGACCACCTCCAGCGTCGCGGCGGCCGTGGCGCCGAACAGGTTCAGGCCGGTGCCGGTGAACGCCACGCCCACCGACTGCCCCGCGCGGAGCACGTGCTGCGTGCGGTTGAAGTGCGCGTAGCCCGCCTGGGTGAACGTGAAGCCGTCCGGGTAGGTCAGCCGCGCGTCCGAGTCGTCGATCTTCTCCGACGCCCAGGCGTGGCCGGGCACCGGGGTGACCGCGAGGTCGTCGTACTGCGTGTTGTAGAACCCGCTGGTCAGCGCGATCCGGCCGGTCAGCACCGGGTTGGCCGCGGCGTCGGTCCAGCGGGCGAGCCGGTCGCCGTCGAGGGTCGCCGTGACGACGTTCCCCCGCGCCTCGACCGCGAGCCGGTGCCATCGGCCGCCGTCGAACCCGGCCACCGTGCCCGAGGCCACGACCTGGTCGAGCTTGCGGAGCTGCCAGCGGCCGTCCTCGTGCACGCGGACCGCGTAGGTGGCCTGGTCGCCGCCGCGGGCGTAGACCTGCCGCACGCCGAGCCCGGCGAAGTTCTCCAGCGCCGCGTCGCGGTCCACGGCGTCGAGCCGGAAGTCCACCGCCGCGGTGTAGTCGGCCCAGCGGTGGTCGCCCAGCACGGTCGACGGCGCCGCCGTCTGGAGCACGTCCTGCCGCCCGTTGCCCCAGACGTTCCAGGCGAACCCGCGGTTGCCCGCGTTGATCTGCTGCTGCAGCACGTGCCCGCGCCGCCGGTCGGCGTCGACCACCTCGAAGGCGCCGTCCTGGTCCGCCGTGTACCGCGGGGTGCCACCGCGCCGCTCCAGGTAGGTCATCTTCTGGCCGCCGACCTTCGTCACCGGGTACCCGGCGTACTCGAAGTCGTCGCGGTACGGCAGCGGCAGGATCGTGTCCGCGGTGTCGGGCGCGAAGTCGCCCGGCGCGTACGACTCCGTCGTTCCGGCCACGCCGTGCGCGAGCGTCGACAGCGTGACGATCGAGTACGCCGGCACCTTGACGCGGTAGACGTCGTGCTCCACGCCGCCGACCGTCTCCGTCCGGACGGGCTCGTAGACGCCGGTGTTCTGGAAGTAGTTCGCGTCGTAGGCCTCACCGGTGTCCGGGCCGCGCGTCTCCCACGCGTACAGCGGCCGGCCGCCCGGCCCCAGGTCCGCGACCTTGACCTCGAAGTACCGGTCGGTGCGGGTGTTGTTCGCGTGCACCTGCGACCACTGCGCCTCGCCTTCGGCGCCCGCGGGCGTGCGGGCGGTCAGGACCGTGCGGGTGGAGGTGTCGACGTTCGTGCCGCCGTCACCCTTGGTGCCGTCGCCGCCCGTGGCGCCCTCGACGTACTCCCAGCCGTCGCCGACGAACTGGTGGAAGTGCCGCACGGCGACCAGACCGACGTCGCCCTCCCAGTAGCCGGACCACGGGTCGGAGGCCCGCACCAGGTGCTTGGGCGAGTACTGCGTGCCCTCGTACATCGCGCTGACCGCGGGCTGGAACAGGAACGTCGTCATGTGCGCGGGGTCGTTCCCGGCGCTGCTCCAGCGGTAGGCGTTGATGAACCGGTCCGCGATGTCGGCCGCCGAGACCGTGCCGCCCACACCGCCGCGCGACGGGTCGGCCGCGACCCGGTACTGCGGGTCGATCATCGGGGCCACGCCCTCGGAGTACAGGATCTCCTTGCCGAACTCCTTGTTCAGCCGCGTGACGTTGGGCCCGCCGACGATGTCGTAGTGGTAGGCCAGGGCGTCGATCTGCTCCAGCGCCGCCGGGTCGGCCAGGATCCGCGCCGCGACGGCGTCGCCCTCGCGGTAGGAGTCCAGCGCCACGATCTTGATGTGCGAGTAGTCGTACCGGGCGTCCGGCGCCGCGGCGTCCCGCTCCAGCCACTGCGCGAACCGGACCGTCCACGCCAGCTCGGACGCCTGGTAGGTGGCGCCGCGCACCTCGTTCTGCGACGGGCTCATCCAGTCGAGCTCCACCCCGTACGTGTCGTACGCGGCGTCGATCGTCTCCTTGTACCACTGGTACCGCTTGACCGGGTCGTTGCCGGTCCAGGACGGCTCGCCCCAGCGCAGCGCCTCCGTCTCGATGTCCGGGTTGATCGTCAGCGCGTCCGCGATGAAGTGGAAGCCCGCGCCGCGCAGCACGTTCGCGGGCTCGTCGGCGCTGCGCTTCGTGGCCGGCTCCGCCCCGGACGAGCTGTTGCTGTCCGCGCCGAGCTCCACCTTGATGTGCTTGAGCCCCGCGCCCGTGACCGGGTCGAAGAGCATCCGCATGATCCGCCAGTACGCCTCCGGCTGCTCCTCCTTGTAGTCGAGCAGCAGGTTCGAGGTGTTGTTGCAGGACACCGAGCCGAACCCGCCGAACGTGTTGTACGCCCCACCGTCGGCGCGGCGCTCCACGTCGTCGCCGTCGACCAGGAGCTCCCGCCAGTCGATCGACGGGTCGTC
The DNA here is from genome assembly GCF_044746965.1 of Promicromonospora sp. NPDC090134. Classification (NCBI taxonomy): domain Bacteria; kingdom Bacillati; phylum Actinomycetota; class Actinomycetes; order Micrococcales; family Promicromonosporaceae; genus Promicromonospora; species Promicromonospora sp. NPDC090134. The sequence continues at coordinate 109,191 of NZ_JBIVCZ010000004.1, forward strand.
CAGCCGGAGCACCGGCAGGTCCGGCTGGGCTGCGGTGGCCGACGACGGCGTCGTGGTCGCGTCGCGCGGTGCGCTCGCGCTCGCCGAGGGGGCCAGGAGGCCGCCCGCGGCGAGGACGAGGACCGCGGCGACCGCGGTGGATCTGGCCGTGCGGCGGTGGGGACGTGGCATGGGGCACTCTCTCCGTCGTCGTTGACTGGACCGGGCGCACGGGGCGACGATCAGCAGTGATCGTTTCTGATCGCTTCACGCGATCGCCTCGTGCTCTGCTCAGCCAGAACGTAGGACGGGGCGCAGGACCGGGTCAATGTTCTGATCGGTATTGATCGAATCGCGTGCGCCGGCGAGCACGCTACCCCCCGATCCGGTCCAGCTCGGCGAGCTCGTCCGCGCCGAGCACCAGGCCCGCGCCGGCCACGTTCTCCCGCAGGTGCGCGACCGACGACGTGCCCGGGATCAGCAGCACGTTGGCGGAGCGCTGGAGCAGCCACGCCAGCGCCACTGCGATCGTCGTGGTGCCCAGCCGGGCGGCGACGGCGGTCAGCGCACCGGACTGCAACGGGCTGAACCCGCCGAGCGGGAACCAGGGCACGTAGGCGATGCCGTCGTCGGCGAGCCGGTCCATCAGCCCGTCGTCCTCGCGGTGGGCCAGGTTGTACATGTTCTGCACGCTCACGATCGGCGCGATCGTCCGGGCCTCCGCGACCTGACGGGCGGTCACGTTGGTCAGGCCCAGGTGCCGGACCAGCCCTTCCTGCTGCAGCGCGGCCATCGTCTCGAAGGCCTCCGCGAGCGAACCCTCCTTCCGGCCCGACGCGTCGCCGAGGCGCAGATGGACCAGGTCCAGCGTGTCCAGCCCGAGGGTCTCCAGGTCGCTGTCGATCTGCCGCCGGAGCTGGTCGGGCCGGCGCTCGACCGGCCAGCCACCCTGCTCGTCGCGGTAGGCGCCTGCCTTCGTGACCACGTGCAGCGTGTCGGGGTAGGGGTGCAGGGCCTCGCGGATGAGCTCGTTGGTGATCCGCGGCCCGTAGGCGCCGGCTGTGTCGATGTGGGTGATGCCCAGGTCGACGGCCTCGCGCAGGACGGCGAGGGCGCCGTCCCGGTCGGCGGGCGGACCCAGCACCCCGGGACCGGCGAGCTGCATGGCGCCGTAGCCGAAGCGGGTGACGGTCATGTCCCCCAGGGTCCAGGTGCCGCCGGGCAGGGTGGGAGCGGTGGTGCTCAAGATCGTGGCCTCTCGTCGTGGAGGTCGCGGACGACGGCGGGTGTGCGGCCGTCCGGCCCCGACGTCGATCGTGCGGCCGCCACCACGGCGGCGTCCAAGACCGGTTCGATCGGGGCTGATACCCCACCGGTATCACCGATACCCTGGGCTCGTGGACGGACTGGAGACCCGCGAGCTGAGGTACTTCGTCGCCGTGGCGGAGGAGCTGCACTTCGGCCGGGCCGCGGAGCGCCTGAACATGGCCCAGCCGCCGTTGTCGCGCGCCGTCCAGCAGCTCGAGCGGCGCCTCGGTGTCGTGCTCCTGGACCGGGACCGCCGGGGCGTCTCGCTCACGGCCGCCGGGGCGGCCATGCTGGCCGAGGCGCGGCTCGCCCTCGACGCGGTGGACGCCGTCGTACGCCGGACCCGGCGCGCGGCGGCGCCGACGCCAGGGCTGGTCCTGACCACGAAGGCCGGTGCCTCCCACGAGCTGCTCAAGCGGCTGCTCGACTCGTACGCGGCGCGGCCTGGTGCCGTGGAGGTCGACGTGCTGCTCTGCGAGATCGGCGGGCAGGGCCAGCTCCTGCGCAACGGCAGCGCGGACGTCGCGCTCGTGCACTCCCCGTTCGACGTGCTGACGGGCCTGGACACCGTCGAGATCGTGACCGAGGGCCAGGTCGCGATCGTCCCCGCCGCGCACCCGCTCGCGCAGCGCACCAGCCTGACCGTGGCCGAGGTGAGCGACGTGCCCGGCCTGCCGATCGCGCGCTGGCCGCAGCACGACGGCACCTACCCGCCCGGTGCCGGGCCCGAGGTCCGCACCCAGTCCCAGCTCGCGCAGCTCGTCGCCCTCGGCCGCACGCTGCTGGTCATCCCGGGCTCCAGCCGGGCCTGGCAGTGGCCGGAGCACGTGGCGGTGCCCGTCGTCGACGCACCCGAGGTGACGACGCTGCTCGCCTGGCCGGCGGGCGCCCGGTCGGCGGCGCTGGACGGCCTCGTGGAGACCGCGGCGCACCTGGCGGCGAGCGCCTCGTCCTGACCCCGTCCCGGCCGGACGCGCCTCAGCAGCTCCCGTGCGCCGCGTCGTCCCACCAGGCCAGCACCCGCGCGGCGTGGAACGTCAGCCACTTCGACGGCTGGCCCGCGTCGACGTCGACCTCGAACCACACGCGGCCCGGGTGGCGCCGCGCCTGCAGCCAGGTGCCGTCCGGCTGCCGCTGCGCGCGGACCAGCTCGACCGCCTCCCCGACCCGTGCGTCGGGCGGCGTGCCGCGGAGCTCGGCGGCGGCGCGGAAGTAGTCGGTGGCGCTGAGCACGTCGTAGAACGACCGGAACGGGTAGGCGAGCCGGAACACCCAGTCGGCCACGGGCTCACCCGTCGTCAGCCGCCGGATCAGGTGCCGCTCCAGCAGGTACTCCTCGGCCCGCGCCTGCGCCTGGCGGACGGCGTCCGTGCCGCCCGTGGCCTCCTCATGGGCGAGCAGGCCCTTAAGGGAGTTGAGCGTGGAGCGCACCGAGGCGCGGGTCGACCCCTCGACCCACTCGCAGTTCCAGCCGCCCTCGTCCATCTGGTGAAACACGAACCAGTCGGCGATCCCCTGGACGTCCGCCCCGAGCCACACGCCGTTGGCCAGTGTGAACCCGTTGATGCAGGCGTCGACCTCGCCGCCCCAGTAGGGCAGGTCGTCGTACTCCCAGCGGGCGTTGGCCGAGATCAGCGCCACGGTGTCCCGGTCGCGCAGCACCGCGGCGTCCAGGCCCCACTCCCGCAGCGTGTTGAGCGACCACGTGGTGGCCGTCCAGGGCTGCCCCGCACCGGGCTGGGCCTCCGGCCCGGAGAAGTCGAAGCTCGCCGGGAAGTACGCCCCGCCGGCCCAGGTCCCGGTGTCGTCCTGCCGGGCCAGCAGGCCGGCCCCCAGGCCCTCCGTGGCCACGCGGGCCCGGGTGGCCCGCCAGACGGCGTCGGGCGCGCGCAGCAGGTCCCGCTCGACCTGCCAGCGCAGCGCCGGGTCGCTGTCGAGCAGCCAGGCCAGCACGTCGTCGGACACCCGCGAGGAGGTCATACGCCGAGACTAGAGCGCCCCGGCCGCACGTTCCAGGCAAGTACGGGTGACCTCGCGTCCGGCGTTGCGACGCGATTCGACCCGGCATACGTTCGCGGCATGTCGAACGTTGCCGAGACCATCGTCGAGATCATCGAGGACGCGGGGGTCGAGCGGGTCTACGGCCTGCCGGGCGACTCGCTGAACGGGTTCACGGACGCCATCCGGCGCAACGAGACGGTCACCTGGCAGCACGTGCGGCACGAGGAGGCGGCGGCATTCGCGGCGGCCGCCGAGGCGGCGCTGACCGGCGAGCTCGCGGTGTGCGCGGGGAGCTGCGGGCCCGGCAACCTGCACCTGATCAACGGGCTCTACGACGCCAACCGGAGCCGGGTGCCGGTGCTCGCGATCGCGGCGCACATCCCCGGGGCCGAGATCGGCAGCACCTACTTCCAGGAGACGCACCCGCAGGAGCTGTTCCGCGAGTGCAGCGTCTACACCGAGCTGGTGAGCATGCCCGAGCAGCTCCCGCGGGTGCTCGAGATCGCGATGCGCACCGCGGTGGAGCGGCGCGGCGTCGCCGTCGTCGTCGTGCCGGGCGAGGTGTTCCTCGCCGAGAGCACGGGCCGCAAGAAGTCGGCACCGATCCGGGCGACCCAGCCGGTGGTGCGCCCGGGCGAGCACGAGCTGGGGATCGCCGCACAGATCCTCAACGAGGCGAAGAAGGTGACCATCCTGGGCGGCGCCGGCACGGAGGGCGCCCACGAGCAGGTGGTCCGGATCGCCGAGAAGCTCAAGGCGCCGGTCGTGCACGCGCTGCGCGGCAAGGAGTTCCTGGAGTACGACAACCCCTACGACGTGGGCATGACGGGGCTGCTCGGCTTCGCCTCCGGCTATCGGGCCATGGAGAGCTGCGACGCGCTGCTGATGCTCGGCACCGACTTTCCGTACCAGCAGTTCTACCCGTCCAAGGCGCAGATCGTGCAGGTCGACCTGAGGGGAGAGCAGCTCGGCCGGCGCACGCCGATCGACCTCGGCCTGGTGGGCGACGTCGGCGACACCATCGATGCGCTGCTGCCGCGGTTGGACGAGCGCACCAACCACCGGCACCTCGACACCTCGCTCAAGCACTACGCGAAGGCGCGCAAGGACCTCGACGAGCTCGCCGACAACGACCGCAACCGCGAACCGATCCACCCGCAGTACGTCGCGCGACTGGTGAGCGAGCTGGCGAGCGACGACGCGGTGTTCATCCCCGACGTCGGCTCCCCCGTGGTCTGGGCGGCCCGCTACCTGGAGATGAACGGCAGGCGCCGGCTGATCGGGTCGTTCAACCACGGGACCATGGCGAACGCCCTGCCCCACGCCATCGGTGCCCAGTCGGCGTTCCCGGGGCGCCAGGTGGTCGCGCTGGCGGGCGACGGCGGGCTCGCAATGCTGCTGGGCGAGCTGCTCACCCTCCGGCAGAACAAGCTGCCGGTGAAGATCGTCGTGTTCAACAACTCCTCGCTGAACTTCGTCGAGGTCGAGATGAAGGCCGCCGGGTTCGTGAACTTCGGCACCCAGCTCGACAACCCGAACCTCGCGGACGTCGCGAACGCCATGGGCATCCACGGCCGGCGGGTCGAGCAGCCCGACGACCTGGAGGGCGCCCTGCGCGCCGCCTTCGAGCACGACGGCCCGGCGCTGGTGGACGTCGTCACGGCCCGCCAGGAGCTGTCGATCCCGCCGGCGATCTCGGCACAGCAGGTCAAGGGCTTCACGCTGTACGCGATCCGCACGATCATGTCGGGGCGCGGCGACGAGCTCGTCGACCTCGCCGACACGAACGTGTTCCGGAGGCTGTTCGACTGATCCGCGCGCGTGGCCCGAGGTCACCGGAGCCGCTCACGACGACAGGGCCCGATCGCGGTGGTCGGCCCTCAGACCGCGCAGGCGCCACCGGGCCCGCACTGCTCGCCCGCACCGAACGGCATGCTCAGCGGCACGGGCCTGCTCTCGGCCCGGACCCGCTCCATGACGCTCACCAGCGTGGCCGTGTCCACACCGCCGCCGATGCCGTACCGACCGTCGATCACGACGAACGGCGTGCCGGTGGCGCCCATGCGCTGCGCGCGCAGCTGCTCCTCCTCGACCTGGGCACGGTAGCGACGCGCGGTGAGGACGTCGCGGGCCGCGGCCGGGTCCAGGCCGATCTCGTCCGCGAACTCGACGAGCTGCTGCAGCGTCCACAGCTGCCGGTTGGTGCTGAAGTGCGCGGTGAACATCGCCGTCCACGCCTCGTGGTGCTTGCCCTGATCCGTGGCGTAGGCGAGCAGCTCGTGCGTGAGGGCGGTCGGCCCGAGCGTGCGATCGATGGCGTGGTAGCCCCCGAACCCTTCCGCGTCGGCGCTGATCTCCATGGGCCGCAGGACCGACTCCATCTGCGCGACGGTCATTCCCGCGTCGAGACTGAGCTGGGTCTGGGTGATGCCCTCGGGGGCGATGCCGGGGTGCACCTGGAAGGACCGGTGGATGACCTCCACCTCGTCGCCGTGCTCGAACTGCTGCACGGCGTTGCGGATCCGGAGCTGGGTGACGCCGCAGACCGGGCAGATGATGTCGGACCACATCTCGATGCGCATGACGCTTCCTCTCTTACACTTTGTGTGTAACCAGATGATGCGTGAGTTTTGAAGGCGCTACAAAAGGCACACCGATGTGTGCGGAGGAGGCAGCGAGATGGCAGGCGTGCGCTCAGCGGTCCGGCAGGTGCCGGGACCCTGCTCCCACTGGAACGACGACGACGCCGACTTCATCCGGCACGTCCTCGACCGGGTCGGCGACAAGTGGAGCGTGCTCGTGGTCGGCACGCTGGAGGCCGGCCCGCTCCGCTACACGGAGCTCGTCCACGCGATCCCCGGCATCTCGCAGCGGATGCTCACCCTGACGCTGCAGCACCTCGCCGAGGACGGCCTCGCCACCCGCACGAGCTATCCCGAGGTGCCGCCCCGCGTCGAGTACGAGCTGACGCCGCTGGGGCGCAGCCTCCTGCGGACCGTCCTCGACCTCGCGGCCTGGGCCGTCGACAACCATCAGACGATCCAGCGCCACCGCGAGGCACGCGAGGTGCCCGCCTAGGGTGCGTCGGGCGCGAGACCCCGACCTCTCCGAGAGGCTCACCCGGGCCGGCCGGCCGGCCCTGGCGGCATGATGCGACAGAGCGCGTCCAGCGCACGCGGCCAGGCGCTGTCCGACACCGCGGAGTAGTTGACGACGAGCGCCGCCCGGTCCGAAACGTGCGAGCCGGCGGTCAGGCCCTCGTGCCGGAACTCGGTGAGCCCGCTCACCAGCAGACCGTGCTGCCCTGCCGACCGGAGCGCCGCCCGCTCGGTCCCGGGTGGTAGCTCCACCACCGCCTGCAGGCCCGCCGCCATACCCGTCACCCGGACGTTCGGCGCGTGCTCCGCCAGGGCCGTGATCAGCTGGTCGCGCCGCCGGCGATAGCGCTGCCGCATCGCCCGCACGTGCCGGTCGAAGCCGCCCGAGGCGATGAGCTCCGCGAAGGTCAGCTGGTCGAGGACGCTCGTCACCTCGACCGGCCCCTTGACCGCGGCCACCCTCGGGACCCAGTCCTTGGGCAGGACCATCCAGGCGAGGCGCAGCGCCGGGGCCAGCGACTTGCTCGCCGTCCCGAAGTACGCGACCCGTTCGGGGTCCAGTCCCTGGAGCGCCCCGATGGGCTGCCTGTCGTACCTGAACTCGCCGTCGTAGTCGTCCTCCACGATGAGCCCGCCGGTGCGGTGCGCCCAGTCGAGCACGGCCGCCCGGCGTTCGGGTGCCAGCGCGACTCCGGTCGGGAACTGGTGCGCCGGTGTCAGCAGGACGGCTCCCGTCCCGGGCAGGGTGGCCAGGTCGCCGGTCCGCGCACCGTCGGCGTCGACGTGCAGCGCGGGGATGTCGAGCCCGGCGTCGGCCAGCAGCTCGCGGTAGAGGTCGAGGCCGTAGGACTCGACGGCGACGGCCCGGACGCCCTGCGCCTTCAGGGCGCGGGCGAGCAGGCCCAGACCCTGGTGGAAGCCCGCGCTGATGATGATTCGTCCCGGCTCGGCGTACACGCCCCGTACGCGGGCGAGGTACTCCGCCAGCGCGGAGCGCAGCTCGATGCGGCCGAGCGGGTCGCCGTACCCGAACGCGTCGTACGGCGCCGCGGCCAGGGCCCGTCGTGCGGCGGCCAGCCATGCCGTCCGGGGGAACTCCGCGAAGTCCTCGGCGCCCGGGAGCAGTCCTTGGGCAGGTCGCCGGTGCACGCGGTGCGGGTGGGGCGGCGGTCCGTCGGACCCAGGACCGGGCCGGGCGGCCACCCGGGTGCCGGAGCCCTGCTGGGCGGTGAGCCAGCCCTCGGCCACCAGCTCCGCGTAGCACTCGGTCACGGTGCTGCGCGCCACCCCGAGGTCGGCGGCCAGCGTGCGGGAGGCCGGCAGCCGGGTGCCGGGAACCAGGCGTCCGGTACGCACCGCCTGCCGGAGCGCGTCGGTGAGTCCGGCCCGGACGCCGGGGCCCTTCGGCTCCAGGTGCAGGTCGATCCCGGCGGCCGAGAGGAACTCCGCCCCTGAATTGGTCTGCGAAACCTCCATGAAAGTGGACGGTATGCCCGGACCTCTTGCTTCGTAAAGTCGACGGCATGCGCAATGACAACCTCCATGGCGCCGCGGGCAGCAGCTCCGAGCGGCGCGCACTACCTTCGGGCCTGGCCCTTGCGGGTGCGGCTCTCGCGTTCACCAGCATGTATCTCGCGGCCGGTGCGCTCACGCCCCTGCTCGTCGTCTACCGGGCCCAGTGGGACTTCCCGCCGTCCTTGCTCACGGTGGCATTCGCGGTCTACGCGGTCGGCTTCCTCGCCGCGGCACTCGTCCTGGGCTCGCTGTCGGACCATCTCGGACGACGGCCAATGCTCATCGGCGCCCTGGTCGTCCAGCTCGCGTCGAACCTGGTCTTTCTCCTCGCGCCCGACGTCGGCTGGGTCATCGCGGGCCGGATCATCCAGGGGATCGCCAGCGGCGCGGCGACCGCGGCCTTCACCGCCGCACTGGTCGAGCACGCGCCCGCAGGCCGGAAGGGCCTCGGCCCGATCCTCGGCAGCGTCGGGCTCACCGGCGGCCTGGCCGTCGGTTCACTCCTCGCCGGTCTCGCGATCCAGCTCACGCCCTCGGCCAACACGATCGTCTTCGTCGTGCTGAGCGTGCTGACCGTGGTCGGCGGCCTCGCCGTCGCCGGGTCCCCGGAGACCATCCGCCGAGGCCCCGGCGCCCTCCGGTCGATGATCCCCCAGGTCACCGTGCCGCCCGCGGCGCGCCAGGAGTTCCTCGCCGCAGCTCCCGTGGTGGCGGCGGTATGGATGCTCGCGGGCCTCTCGGGCGGCCTCGCCCCGAGCATGGTGCACAGCGTGTTCCATCTCGACAGCGGCCTGCTGGACGGGCTCGCCGGGTTCATCGCGCCGGCCGTCTCCGTGGTCGTCGGCCTGTCGTTCGCCCGGGTGCGCCCGCGAGCGGCCATCACGATCGGGATCTACGCGGCATCCCTGGGCGCCGTCGGGATCATCGCCGGAGCCTGGGCCGGCAGCCTCGGCGGCATGTTCGTCGGGCAGGCGATCGCCGGCGTCGGGTTCGGCGCGGCGTTCACCGCGGCCCTGGGCCTGATCATCCCGCTCGTCGCCGCGCACCAGCGCGCAGGAGTCGTCGCGGGCATCTATGTCGTGTCGTACCTCGGCCTGGGGCTGCCCGTCGTCATCGCCGGCCAGCTCACGAACGCCCTCGGGGTGGTGCCCACCGTGGCCTGGTACAGCGCGGTGGTCGTCGTCCTCTCCCTGCTCAGCCTCGGCGCACAGCAGCACCTGAAGCGCCGTGGGCTGCGGCAGGACGCCGGCGACCCGGCCGGACCGCGCGAGCTCAGCCGCGCGTGACCAACCACCCCACAAGCAACCCCACCACAAGCAACGACCCCACAGGGAACAACCCCCACAAGGAAGAAGGTAGGCATATGCCCAGCACCAACGGCCGACGAGTGCTCCTCGCCGGAGCGTCCGGCGTCATCGGTCAGCGACTGGTCCCCCGGCTGGTCGAGGCCGGCTACGTCGTCGGCGGGATGACACGGTCCGCCGGCAAGACCGACCTGCTCCGGCAGCTCGGCGCCGAGCCGATCGTCTGCGACGTGTTCGACCGCGAGAGGCTGATCGAGGCGGTGCGTGACTTCGCGCCCGACGTCATCCTGAACGAGCTCACCGACCTGCCGGACGACGTCGAGAGCATCGGCGCCTACGCGGAGCTGAACGCCCGCATCCGCACCGAGGGAAACCAGAACCTGATCGAGGCCGCTCGCAAGAGCGGGTCGCCGAGATACCTCGCGCAGACGGTCGCCTGGCAGCTGCCCGAGGGACCGGACGCGCTGGCCGTGGCCGAGCTGGAGCGCTCGACCCTCGCCGAGGGCGGCGTCGTGCTGAGCTACGGGCAGTTCTACGGCCCCGGCACCTACAACGAGGGGTCGGCCCCCGCCGAACCGCGGGTGCAGATCGACCGTGCCGCGGAGCTGACCGTCGAGCTGCTGGACGCGCCTTCGGGCGTCGTCGTCATCACCGACTGAGGCACCGGCCGGGGCCGGGGCTCGGGGTGGACGCGCCTGCCGCGTCCACCCCGTCGTGTCCACCCCGTCGTGTCCACCCCGTGCCGGCTCGGTCAGCCCGTGGGCGCGAGAGCCTGCTCGAAAGCCTTGAGGGCGATCGCCGCGGACTGCATCAGCTCGTCGCGCGTGGCGCCCGCGGACGCGTGAACGGCCTGCCCCTCGGACACGACCATGACGTAGCGGGCGAGGACCGCCGGGTCTGCGTCGGCGGGCAGGTCGCCCTCCTCGCGCGCCCGGGTGAGACGTTCGGCCAGCGCGTCCTCACCGGCCCGGCGGCTGCTCGCGAGGAACTGCGTCACCGTCTCGTGGGCGGGGTTCGCGGACAACCCGCCCTGGATCGACAGGCACCCCCGGGGGCGGTCGGGGCGCGTGAGCGCGACCGCGTTGCGGTCGAGGTAGTCGCGCACCACCTCCATCGCCGTCGGGCGGGTGAGGGCGTCGCGGAAGTAGGCGAGCTCCACCTCGGCGTAGCGCCGCACGACCTGCTGGAACAGCTCCTCCTTGGTGCCGAACACCGCGTACAGACTCGGCTTGTTGACGCCCATCCGCTCGGTCAGCTCCGAGACGGCCGTGCCCTCGTAGCCCTGTCGCCAGAACACCTCGACCGCACGGTCCAGCGCTGCCTCGGCATCGAACGTCCGCGGCCTTCCGCCCGCCATGGCCACCCCTTCCCGAGTGTCTCCGCCTGCAGTGTACCCAATTTACAACCGATCGTTCAGAAACTTTGCGCTCATGATCGAGCGTGCTACCTTCCAGTTCTTAACCGTACGGTTAGAAACTAGGAGATGAGCGTGATGACAGGACGCGAGCTGGCCAGAACCCTGGGGCCCCTGGGCGTGTGGAGCATGCAGCTGCGGGGTGCGGACCGGCCGGTGGTGCAGGACGCGGCCGCCGAGCTGAACGAGCTCGGGCTGCGCGCGCTGTGGATCCCCGGGCTCGACGGGAAGGGTGTGCTCGAGGACACCGAGAACCTCCTGCGCGTGGCGCCGGAGAGCACGGTCGCACTGGGCGTCCTGGGCATCTGGGGCACCCCGGCCGAGAAGGTCGCGCACGAGGTGGCCCGGCTCGACCTGCTGCACGGGCCCCGGACCGTCGTGGGTCTCGGGATCAGCGATCCCGGTTCGGCGCGCGGCCACGGGCAGCGGTTCGGCAGGCCCGTCGTCTCCATGGCCCGGTACCTCGACGACCTGGACGCCGCACCGACGCCGCTGCCGGCGGAACGTCGTCTGCTCGGAGCCCTGGGGCCGCGCATGGCGACCCTCGGGGCGGCGCGAACCGCCGGCACCCACCCCTTCCTGGTCACACCGCGGTACACCGCGGACTTGCGGGCGGCGCTCGGCCCGGGCCCGCTCATCGCCCCGCACCAGGCGATCGTCCTGGACGCCGATCCGGACCGTGCGCGGGCGACGGCCCGCGCCGGCGTCGGCATGTTCGTCGGTCTCCCCGCCTACCGGAACAACCTTCGCCGCCTCGGCTTCGACGACGACGACCTCTTGCCGGGCGGGAGCGACCGGCTGATCGACGCCGTCGTCGCCTGGGGTGACATCGACACGATCCAGGCGCGGGTGCGTGCGCACCTCGATGCCGGGGCCGACCACGTCGCCGTCCACGTCCTGGGCTCCGACGACCTCCCGCAGGCCACCTGGCGCGAGCTGGCGACGCTCCTGCCGTCGCTCGCCGACGCCTGACCTACCGATCGACCGACCTACCGACTCCACCCTCACCATCAGCCACCATCAGCGAAAGCAGCAGATCATCATGGGACAGCTCCAGAACAAGACTGCACTCGTCACCGGCGGAACGTCGGGCATCGGCCTGGCCACCGCGCGCAGGTTCGCCGCCGAGGGGGCACACGTCTTCGTCACCGGCCGCAGGCAGGCAGAGCTCGACGCCGCGGTGGCGGAGCTCGGTGACAACGCCACCGGTATCCGCGGCGACGTCTCCGACCTCGACGACCTCGACCGGGTCTTCGCGACGGTCACCGCGCACGGGCAGGGGCTCGACGTGCTGTTCGTCAACGCCGGAGGCGGCCGGTTCGCCACGCTCCAGGAGCTGACGCCCGAAGGCTTCGACGAGACCTTCGGCGTCAACGTCCGCGGCACGGTGTTCACCGTGCAGAAGGCCCTACCCGTGCTGAACCACGGCGCGTCCGTCGTGATCACCGGCTCCACCGCCGCCAGCAAGGGGGCCCCGTCGTTCGGCGTCTACTCGGCGACCAAGGCCGCGCTGCGGTCCTTCACCCGGACCTGGGCAGCGGAGCTGACCGGACGCGACATCCGCGTGAACGTGATCGCCCCCGGACCCACCGAGACGCCCGGGCTGAGCGGCCTCGCGCCCGACCCCGCCCAGGCCCCCGGCCTGCTCACCATGCTCGCCGGCAACGTCCCGCTGGGCCGGCTCGGCAGGCCCGAGGAGATCGCGAACGCGGTGCTGTTCCTGGCCTCCGACCAGAGCAGCTTCGTCACGGGCACCGAGCTGTTCGTCGACGGCGGTGAGGTTCAGGTCTGACCGGGGGGGCGGCCCGCAAACCCTGAGCGCGCTGCCGGTTCGACCGCTGCTCCTCCCGCGCCGGCCCTACCTGCCGGTTCGGGCGCCCGGCTCCGCACCTCGCTCCACGGCGCGGACCAGCGTCGCCCACGGGTCCAACGCGGCCCCGGCCCGCTGCTCGTCGTCGGCCCGGACCGCGCCGAGCGCGCCCCGCACCGCCGTCTCGACGGCGGCGAGCTCCTCGGCGTCGTCCGGGTCGGGGACCTGGCCCAGGTCGTCGAAGGCACGCCGCGCGAGGCCGAGCAGGCGGGCCGCCCGGGCCAGGTCGTCGTCGGCCACTGCTGTCGCGGCGGCCCCGACGTACGCGTACGGGACGAAGTCGCGGTACCCGGCGTCGACGATCCGGGTCCGGCTCGTCGCGAACCGCTCGCGGGCCGCGGCGGTCTCGCCGAGGCTCAGCTCCGTGAACGCCAGGTTGTGCAGCTCGGAGGTGACGGTGTCGTCGTTGCCCAGCGCCTCGTTGAGGTCGATGCTCTCCTGGTAGAGCACGCGGGCGCGGGGCAGGTCGCCCACCATCCGCGTCACGCCGGCCAGCACGTGCCGCGGGCGTTCCTCCAGGCGCCGGTCGCCGGTCCGGACGGCGACAGCCAGCGCGTCCGAGGCGATACGCGCCGCCTCGGTCAGGTCGCCGCCGCGGATCGCGAGCCGCGACTGCATGTAGAGCGCCTCGACCAGCGCGGGCAGGTCGTCGGTCGCGCGGGCCCGCTCGGCCTCGTCCTGCGCCAGCCGCGCGACGGCGGCGTCGTCCCCGCGCCGGAACGCCGCACGTGCGGTCTCGCTGAAACTCATCCGGGTTGCCTCTCGTAGCCCCGGTGAGCCTAGCCGGGTGACACCGCCGACCGGGCGCGGCCGCCAGTCGGCCTGACGCAGCTCTTCTTCGAGGCCCGGCTTTCTCCGCTCTGGACGGCTCCAAAGCGGAGAAAGCCGGGCCTCAAAGGTGAGTTGCGTCCTCGTCGGCAAAGTGGTTGTCGTGCGCCTCGTGCAGCCGGTCCATGTCCGCCTCCTGGGCGGTGGCGAGCTGCGCGAAGTAGTCCTCCCGGGGCACGCCCGGCGCGAGCACCATGAGCAGGGTGGCCGGCTCGTCGCGTTCCTTGCGGAGCCCGTGCACGGTGCCGCGCGGGGAGTGCGCAGTGTCGCCGGGGCGCAGGGTGCGCCACGCGGTCCCGTCGAAGTAGTCGATCTCGCCCTCCTCGACCACGAAGGTCTCGCCGAACGTGGTGTGGAAGTGCGGGGCCGGTCCCCGGCTGGTGGGCGCCAGGCGCCAGCGGTAGAGGCTCAGGGCCCCGTCGGTCTCGGCGGCGCTCGCGAGGACCTCGATGGTCGAGCCGCTGGCGCCGAGGTGGATCAGTCGTGCGTCGGTGTGCTGTGTCATGACCCGAGTCTCGGCAGCGGGACCGCCCGCCCGCGCTCGATTCGGCCGTGGCCGAACGGTCTGGCCCTGCCTGCGACGATGCCCCGACAATAGGGCCGTGATCCGCTACCGACTGGGCGCCGGGGCCGCGAGCGTGCGGTGGGCGATGTCGCCGGTCCACGAGGTGGTCAGCCTCGCCCGGCTGCTGACCGAGCCGCGGCGGCACCCCGTCTTCCAGCCGTGGCTGCGCCGCCGCCGGCAGCACCTGGCGGGCCTGGACCTGTCGGCACTGACGGTCTTCATGGCCGACGGCGCCTACCGCCCCGACTTCCTGGACCCGTCGCCGATGTCCAGCGAGCCGACGTTCGACGAGGGCATGGCCGCCCTGCTCGCCGCGCCGCTCGACCAGGTGCACGCCGAGCTGGTCGACGCCACGGCCGGGCACGACGACGACGTCCGTCGCCGGCTGCTCGACGACCCCGGACGCGCCCGCGCCGAGGCCGCCGCCGCGGTGCGCCGCCTCTGGCGGGCGGCCGTGGAACCGGAGTGGCCGTCGATGCGGCAGGCGCTCCGGACCGAGATGCTGGACCGGGCCGTGCAGGTCAACCGCGAGGGGCTGCGCGCCGTGGTCCCGCGGCTGCACCCGTCCGCGAGCGCCGACGGCGACACCATCACGATCACGTCGGCCGTCGACGTCGGCGTCGACTGCCCGGACGGCCTCATCCTGGTGCCGTCGCTGTTCATCACCGACCGCGTGCAGTGCACCACCTCGGACCACTGGTCCCCGGCGATCTGCTACCCGGCGACAGGGCGCTACCTCTGGTCGGCACCCGTGACCCCGAGGTCGCTGGACCGGCTGCTGGGCGCCACCCGGTCGAGGATCCTGGCCGCGCTCGTCACGCCGCTGCAGACCTCGGTGGTGGCCGACCTGGTGAGCGTCACGAAGCCGACGGCGAGCGAGCACCTGACGATCCTGCGCGACGCCGGCCTGATCGACAGCAGCCGGGCGGGCCGCACGGTCACGCACGAGCTCACCGCGGCCGGCCGCGCCCTGCTGGAGGCGGCCGGCTGACCGTCAGCCGACCGGCCGGTGGTCCTCGCTCTTCAGCCAGTCGTCGAAGGTGATCCGGCCCTCGACGCGCTCACCGGTGCCGCGCAGCGAGCCGGAGGCCAGACCCCGGGTGTAGGTGCCGGGCAGCCGGACCTCCCAGACCTTGCGCTTGATGCCCTCGGCGGCGAGCTGGCGTCGCGCGACGTCGGCGAGCTGCTCGTCCCGCGGCCCCACCAGGTCGGTGGCCCGCCCCACGGGGCCGCCCTCGGCGACCGCCACGAGGTGCTCGCCCACCTCGCGCGCGGCGACGGGGCGCATCGGTGCCGTCGGCATGATCACGACGGGCCCCTTCTGGCTGGACAGGAGCTGCCCGACGAACTCGTGGAACTGCGCCGCGCGCGCGATCGTGTACGGCGCGTCGCCGGCCATGACGGCCCGCTCCTGCGCGATCTTGCCCGCGTAGTAGGAGGCGTCGATGTTGTCGATGCCGACGATCGACAGGGCCACGTGGTGGCCCACCCCCGTCGTCCGCTCCGCCGCGAGCAGGTGGTGCGTCGCCGTCTCGAAGAACCTGCGCGCCTTGCGCGCGAAGAACGTGGTGGTGTTGGTGACGTCGATGACGGCGTCCACGCCGGTCAGCGCCGCCGTCAGCCCCCGGCCCGTGGTGACGTCCACGCCGTCCGACCGCGACAGCACCACGACGTCGTGCCCGCGCTCGCGCGCCGCCGCGACGGTGTGCCTGCCGACGGTTCCCGTCCCTCCTGCGACTGCGATCTTCATCGTTCTTCCTCCGGTCCTTGCTCCATTGTGTCCCTGGAGGGTCGGGGCCGCGCTGCCCAGCCCTCCGACGTCCTGACGGGACAACCATCGAAAGTGTGAGGTCCGCCGCCCGGCCTCACACTCCGCGCGACTGCGTCGTCAAGGTGATGATGAACGAGAGATCACCCCACCGAACGCCGGGACCGTCCGTGACCGATCAGCCGGACCCCACGCTGGACGACGTGTTCGCCGAGCGCCGCCGCCTGCTGTCCCTGGCGTACCGGATGACCGGGACCCTCGCCGACGCCGAGGACGTCGTGCAGGAGACCTACGTGCGCTGGTACCGGCTCGAGGAGGCCGAGCGCGCCGAGATCCTCAACCCCGCCGGGTGGCTGACCCGCGTCGCCAGCCGCATCGCCCTCGACCTCCTGGCGTCGGCGCGCAGGCGGCGGGAGCAGTACATCGGACAGTGGCTGCCCGAGCCGGTGCCCGCCGACCTGTTCGACGGCACGGCTCCGCTCGACGGCACGGCCGACCCGCTGGAGCGGGTCACCCTGGACGACGCCGTCAGCACGGCGCTGCTCGTCGTCCTGGAGGCGATGACCCCCGCGCAGCGCGTCGCGTTCGTGCTGCACGACGTGTTCGCCGTCCCGTTCGACGAGATCGCGCGGATCGTGGGGCGGTCCCCCGCCGCCGTCCGGCAGCTCGCGACGGCCGGACGGCGGCAGGTCCGCGAGAACCGGACCGCCGCCGTGCCCCGCGAGGAGCACGACCGGACGGTCCGGGCGTTCCTGCGCGCCGCCCAGGCGGGCGACATGCAGCAGCTCATGCGCGTGCTCGCGCCGGACGTCCAGCTCCGCACGGACGCGAACGGCCTGGTCACCGCCGCGCGCAACGTCATCGAGGGCCCCGACCGGGTCGCGCGGCTGGTGCTCGGCGTCGACGCCAAGATGCCGGAGCTGACGCACCACCTGGAACCCACCGCCGACGGCCTGGGCGTCGTCTTCCGCACGGGCGAGGTCGTGACGGGCGTGATGACCCTGCACGTCGAGAACGAGCTGGTCACCGACGTGTGGATCATGCTCAACCCCGCCAAGCTCACCCACTGGCTCCCCACCCCGCACGAAGGAAACGACCATGACTGACCCCGCAACCGCAGCGCACGCACCGGCCGAGGCTCGGCCGGTGGGCCGCGTCCAGTACGGATCCCTGGTCGCGACCGTGATCATCGTCGGCTTCGTCGGGGCGTGGTCGTACTTCCTGCCGCAGGCCTACTACGACCACTTCCCGTCCGTGCTCGGCGAGTGGGTCTCCAAGGACGGCCCCTACAACGAGCACCTGGTCCGCGACCACGGCGCCATGTACCTCGCGCTCGGCGCGGCGAGCCTCTACGGGCTGTTCCGGCCCTCCCAGGTGGGCTGCCGGCTGCTCGGGATCGCGTGGACGGTCTTCGGGATACTGCACTTCGCGTACCACGTCACGCACCTCGGGCACCTGCCGACCGACGAGGCGATCGGTCAGGTCGTGGTGCTCGCCGTCGCGATCCTGCTGGCGATCGGGCTGCTGATCCCGGGCCGCCGCCCGCAATCGATTGCGGGCCCAGGGATCACCCGGGAATCCGGGCCTAGGGGGCAAAACAGCGCAAAGGGTTGACGATTCGCGGGATCGTTTGCAGACTCGTCCGCGGCATACCGACCAAAGGGGGTCGGATCCGACGACGGGAGCCGGCATGGCGAACGCGCGCGACGTGGCTCGGCTCGCCGGAGTCTCCGTCTCCACCGTCTCCCGGGCGCTGGCGCACCACTCCCAGGTCTCCGCGGTCACCCGCGAGCGCGTCACCGCGATCGCCGCGCAGCTCGGCTACCGGCCGCACACCCTGGCCCGCGGGCTGCGCCTGGGGCGCACGCACGTGCTCGGCCTGCTGGTGCCCGACCTGGAGAACCCGTCCTTCGCCTCGGTGACCAAGGGCGTGCACGCCCGCGCCCGGGCCGCCGGCTACGCCGTCTTCGTGGCCGACTCGGAGGAGGCCCGCTCCGCCGAGCCGACGCTCCTGGCGGAGTTCGCCCAGCGGGTGGACGGCGTGATCGTCGCCTCCCCCCGGTCCGACGACGAGACGCTGCGCCGGGCACTCGGCGAGCTGCCGCACGTGCTCGTCAACCGGGACGCGGTGGGGCTGCCCTCGGTCGACGCCGACGACGCCGACGGCGTGACCCAGGCCCTCGGCCACCTGCACGCCCTGGGCCACCGCACGGTCGCGGTGGCCGCCGGCCCGACCAGCTCCTGGTCCGGCACGCGCCGCGTCGAGGGGCTGCGCCGGGCCGCCGAACGGCTGGGCGACGTGACGCTCGTCGAGCTCGGCTCGTTCCGTCCCTACTTCTCCGGTGGCCTCGCGGCCGCCGACCACGCCGTGGCCAGCGGCGCCACCGCCGTCGTCGCCTTCAACGACCTCATGGCGCTGGGCATCCTCGACCGGCTGCGCGGCCGGGGCGTGCGCGTCCCCGAGGACATCTCGGTGGTCGGGTTCGACGACGTCGCCTTCGCCACGCTGGTCTCCCCCGCCCTGACGACCGTGCGCGTGCCGCACATCGGCCTGGGGCAGAGCGCGGTCGACCTGCTGGTGGGGATGCTCGACGACGCGAGCAGTGCCGCCGCGGGCAGTGCCGGCGCAAGCGACGCCGTGGCACACGAGCAGCTTCCCGTCGAGCTGGTGATCCGCGGCTCGTCGGGCGTCGTCCCACAGAAGTGATCTGCAGGCACGAGAGGAGCGCAAGATGTCACAACCCGGACAGAGAAGTCGAGGAGTGCGGCGCGACGGACTCCGGCACGACCCGCGCAGGCCCGCGGCCCGGGCCAGGAGGTGGTTCGCCGCGCTGGCGACCGGCGCCGTCCTGGCCGCGTCGCTGACGCCGGCGGCCGCTGCCCCGCTGGACACCGCGCCGGCGCAGACGCGACCCGCCGAGACCGCGACGGCCCAGGCAGCGGGCGGCTTCACGATCTACGACGGTCGCCGCACGTCGCCCGTCCTGATCGACGCCGCCTACGGCGGCGAGCACGGCGACCGCGACCACGCGCAGGTGCGCCGCGCGGTCCAGGACCTGCGGCAGGACGTCGCCATGGTCACCGGGGCGATCGACGCCGCCGACGTGCAGAGCCTGTTCGTCGACGACGAGGCCGCCAAGGAGGCGCGCCTCGCCGCCGCGGACCAGCGCAAGGTGCCGGCCCTGATCACCGGGGCCGGGCAGGAGAAGACCCCGATCATCGTCGGCCAGATCGGACAGAGCGAGCTCATCGACCAGATCGTGGCCGCCGGCAAGCTCAACGAGGCCGCGCAGATCGAGGGCGAGTGGGAGGCCTTCACGACCAAGACGGTCAAGCACCCCCTGCCCGGCGTCGAGAAGGCCCTGGTGATCGCGGGCAGCGACGCCCGCGGCACCATCTACGGCATCTACTCCCTCTCGGAGCAGATCGGCGTCTCGCCCTGGTACTGGTATGCCGACACCCCGGTCGAGCAGCGCGACGAGATCCGCGTGACGGACAAGGCGCTCGTGGACGACGGCCCGGACGTGAGGTACCGCGGCATCTTCGTCAACGACGAGGAGCGCACGGTCCAGTGGGCCAAGAAGAAGTTCCCCACCGGCGAGGGCACGCCGGACGTGAACTACTACCGGCACGTGTTCGAGCTGATGCTGCGCCTGCGGATGAACACGCTGTGGCCCGCGATGCACCTGGCCTCGACGGCGTACAACGCGGTCACGGACACCGGTCGCTACGACACGGGCACGCCCGTCAACGCCAAGGAGGCGGCGGCGTACGGCATCGTCTCGTCGTCGTCGCACGCCGAGCTGATGCTGCGCAACAACGAGGGCGAGTGGCGGCAGTGGTACGACCGCAACAAGGAGGCGCTCGACATCAAGGGCGCCGACGCCGTGGCGGCCTACGACTACTCGATCAACAAGCCGGCGCTCCTGGAGTACTGGCGTCAGCGCCTCGTGGCCAACAAGGACTTCGAGTCCATCCTGGCCCTCGGCGTGCGGGGCGTGCACGACAGCGACCCGGTGCTCACGCCCGGCAACCCGTACGGGTTCGACGACAAGGTCGAGATGGTGGGCGACGCCATCGTGGAGCAGCGCAAGGTCATCGAGGAGGTCTACGGCAGCGTCGACGCCGTCCCGCAGGTGTTCATCCCGTACAAGGAGATGGGCGATCTCTACAACGCGGGGCTCAAGGACTACATCCCCGACGACGTGACGCTGATGTGGGCCGAGGACAACCACGGCTACCTGCGCCAGGTGCCCACCGCGAGCGAGGCGGAGCGGTCCGGCGGCAACGGCGTCTACTACCACAACTCCTACTGGGGCGAGCCCAAGAGCTACCTGTGGCTCAACTCGGTGCCCATGTCCCTGATGGTGCAGCAGCTCCACCGGGCCTGGAACTCGGACGCGGGCCGGTACTGGATCCTGAACGTCGGCGACATCAAGCCCGGCGAGGTCAAGCTCGACCTGTTCGCCAAGCTGGCCTGGGACGTCGAGGGCTACGACGCGGACTCCATCGGCAGCAGGTTCCTGACCGAGCACGTGCGGCGCGACTTCGGCCTGGACCGGCGGACGGCGGACGTGGTCACCGACGCGCTGACCCGGTTCGACGCCCTGGAGAGCACCAAGCGCGCCGAGTCCTGGGGCGAGGCCGGGTCGTCCAGCGCCACCTCGGGCCGCATCCACGACGGGCAGGCGTTCCCCTTCAGCGCCACCTCGGACGGCGACGAGCTGCAGCGGTACGTCAACGAGGCGAACGAGCTGGTGCGCATCCTGGAGGGCGTCTCGGCGCGGCTCGACCCGGAGTACCGCTCGACCTTCTACCAGCAGGTGCTGTACCGGGTGCAGTCGTACCGGAACCAGGCCGAGCAGATCGGCTACTACTGGAAGAACCAGCTCGCGGCCGAGCAGGGGCGTTACGCCAGCGCGGGCAGCTACGAGCTGCTCTCCAAGCAGGCCCGCGAGCGCATCTTCGCCGACGAGGAGTACTGGGACACGATCAGCGACGGCAAGTGGGCCGACGCCATCGGCCACAGCCACCCCGAGGGTTTCCCGAACGAGGGCGCCGTGATGCTCGCCGACGACCGGTACGCCCGCGTGGCGACGCCGGCCGACGGCGTGGGCGCCGCCGCCGAGGGCAGCAGGGACGCAGGGGAGGGCACGCTGCGGTTCAGCGCGGCCGCACCCGACGACCAGCGGTTCCTCGACGTGTTCAACCGGGGCGACGTGTCCGAGCCGCAGCAGTGGGTCGCCGAGACCGACGCGTCGTGGATCAGGCTGTCCACGCGTTCGGGCACCACGGCCACGGAGCAGCGGGTCGTGGTGACGACGACGCGGCGGGCGGCGGCGTCCGGCACCATCCGGGTCTACGACGCCGTGGACGGGCGGAAGACCGGCGACCCGGTGGCGACGTTCACGGTCGAGGTGGAGCGGGCCGCCGTCGACCTGCGTCCCGGACGCGGAGAGCGCGGGCACCTGGAGACGAACGGGTACGTGGCGCTGGAGGCGGAGCACTTCGCGCGGAACGTCCCGGGCGCGGACGGCAGCCGGTGGTCCGCGGTGCAGGGGATCGGGCAGCGGGTCGCGTCGATGGGCTCGTACCCGGAGACGGCGGCCCGGGTCGACTCCGGCTTCGCGGACACGGCCCAGCTCCGGTACCGGGTGTACTTCTCCTCGACCGGGCGGTTCACGGGGAGCTTCTATCGCGTCCCCACGCTGAACGAGGGCTCCCTGGACGACGGCACGCGCCGCTCGGCGCGGACGGCGATCGGGCTGGACGACCAGGTACCCACGGAGGCGACGCTGCGCGGCAACTCGGTGGCCGGTACGAGCACCAGCGCCTGGGGCTTCAACATCATGCACGGCATCGAGCCCCTGGCGTTCACGGTCGACGTCGCCGAGCCCGGCTGGCACGACCTGGTGGTCTACCGCTCGGACGCCGCCATCCTGTTCGACCGGATCATCATCGAGACGCGGGACGGCGCGGCCGGCGACGGCCTGGTCGGACCGCCCGAGAGCCCGAACACCATCGCCCCGCGTGACCGGGCCGTCGTCGCGCCGCTGCCCGCCGGGCTCCCGGAGCTGCGGCGGCTGGCGGACGTCGACACCACGGTGGGCGCGTCCGTCACGCTGGACGGCGTGTCGGACGCGGCGACCGCGGAGTCCGACAACGAGACGGCGGCGTCGGCGGCGGTCTCCGGCGGCGCGGTGACCGTCACGGGCAACCGCGTCGGCACCGCGGAGCTGTCCGTCACGGCCGGCGACGGCACCACCTGGGTGGCCTCGGTGACGGTCGGGCGAGGCGAGGACGCGCCGTCCGGCGTCTACCAGGAGCGGGGCGGCCTGGTCGTGATGGACGCCGCCGACGCCCTGGCGGACGACGACGGCGCCGTCTCGGACCCGAGCAACAACGGGACGCACGACTGGGCGCTGGCGCGCAACGGCGTCCAGGTGGTCCCGCCGGCGAACAGCAGCGCGAAGGCGCAGTGGCTGGCGACGACCGCGGCCCAGGCCGAGGCGCTGTTCAACGCCGGCCCGACGGAGAAGGTGAACGGGGGCACGGCGGCCGGAACGCCGCCGCAGCTCGACCTCACCGTCGACGTGGCGACCGGCGGCACCTACTACCTGTTCGCCAACACGAGCCACCCCAACGACAACGCCGACTCGTACCACGTGCTGGTCGACGGCCGGTGGGCGTACTCGTCCGCCAAGAGCGGCCCCGAGACCGGGACCGACACCTGGTACGGCAGCACGGGCATCACCGGGTCCGCGCTGCGCCTCGAACCCGGCCGGCACACCATCTCGCTGGCACCCCGGGAGGCCGGGATCGTGGTCAACCAGATCGCCCTGACCACGGACAGCACGCCCGGGTTCTCGGGGTTCCAGCAGCCGAGCGTACGGAGCGGCTCCTGACGGGCTGAGGCTGGGCCGGGCTGGGCCGGGAAGCCTCACGCAGCCGGGTGGGTAACGGAGACGTAGCACCGCTACATCTCCGTTACCCACCCCCGGGGGACGACGTCTCCCCCGCACCCGCCCCGTCAGGCCAGGTGCCAGACCTCCTGCATGTCACGCCAGCCCTCGCCCGGCACGGCGTCCGTGCCGAACGCCGTCTGGCACGGGTCGGTGTGCGTCCACCACTCCTGGGTCACCGGGTCCTCCGCGATCCGGGCCATGTCGGCCGCGTGGTCCTCGCCGGTGTACTCGTAGTAGGCGAACAGCGTGTTCTCCAGCACGAAGATCGTGTAGTTGTGCACGTTGCAGGCCTGGAGCGTCGCCTCGACCTGCGGCCAGACGGCGGCGTGCAGGCGCAGGTACTCCTCACGCTTCTCGGGCACCACGTCGACCACGAGCCCGTACCGCTCGACATGCTGCTCTGCTTGTCGGTTCACGGGTCGGCACAGTACCAGGTACAGACGGCGACGCGGCTGGTCAGAGCCCGATGCTGACCGGCGCGCCGGGCAGCGTGCCCGACCGTTCGTCGGCGAGCAGCGCGGCGAGCAGAGACGGCAGGTCGCGGGGCCCGAAGAACTCGCCGTAGCCCGGGGTCTCCAGGTCGGCCCGCGACCACCACCGCGCGTCGACGATCCCCTCGGTGTCCGGGTGCCCCGGGGTGCCCGGCGCGAGGCCCGACGTCGGCTCGAAGGCCGCCGTGCGCACGAGGTAGAAGTCCTCGTGCACACCCCGGAAGTCGGACCGGGGCGCACCCGGGTAGGCGACCTGGCGGGTCCACACCGGGGTGAGCGGCCGGTCGTCGGGCACGACGAGCCCCACCTCCTCGAAGAGCTCGCGCCGCAGCGCCTCCTCCACGGTCTCGCCGTCCTCCACCCCGCCGCCCGGTCCGATCCAGACGGTGCCCACCTGGTCGATCGCGTGGGCGACGAGCAGGATGCGGTCCTCGGCGTCGAGAACGAGGCCCCGGCACTGCTGGCGCAGCGGGAGCAAGAGGTCAGGGCGCGGAGGGTTCGGGAGCGGGGGCATCGGCGGACCGTATCGCGGGGCAGCGGGCGCGGCCAGGGCATTCCGGGCTCGGCCACCCGCCGTCGTCCCTCACCCGGCCCCGACCGGCCGCGGTCCCTCCGCGAGGCGACGCCGGTACGCGGCCGGGCTGACGCCGAACGCGCGCGTGAACGCCGTGCTCAGCGCGAACCCGCTGGAGTACCCGACGCGCTGGGCCACGGCGTCGAGCGTGAGCGAGCGGTCCACGAGAAGGTCGCGCGCGAGCGCGAGCCGCCAGCTCGTCAGGTACCGCAGCGGGGGCGTGCCGACGCGCTCGGTGAACCGCGCGGCGAGGGTCGCGCGGGAGACGGCGGCCCGCCGGGCGAGGTCCGCGACGGTCCAGGCGCGCTCGGGCTCGGCGTGCATCGCCCGGAGCGCCGCGCTCACCGCAGGGTCGCCGATCCCACCCACCCAGCTGGGCCCGGCGGGCGGGTGCGCGGCGGTCCAGGCGCGGATCGACTCGATGGTCACCACGTCGACCAGGCGGTCGAGCACCACGCTCTGGCCGAGGTCGTCGCGCGCGATCTCCCGCGCCAGGTGGCCGACGAGCGCCGGGTCGAGCGCGCCCGCCTCGACCACGGCGGCGTCGGGCAGCACCTCGGTGACGAACCGCCCGACGCTGCCGATGTCGGCGTAGGAAGCGACGATCATCCGGTCCGGGCCGTCGGGGTCGTTGCCCCAGTGCCGCAGCCCGTGCGCGAGGGCCAGGTCGAGCGGGGCGCCGTCCGGCGTGACGCAGCGCTGGCCGGGCTCGATGATCGCGACCGTCGCGCTGCCCGCGGCGTCGGCCACGCGGTAGGGCAGCGGGCCACGGACCAGCGCGACGTCACCCGTGCGCAGCTCGTGCACCGCGTCGCCGGCCTCCAGCAGGCCGCCGCCCGAGGTGGCGATCACGACCGTGAGCGCGGCCTCGTCCTCGACCCGGACCGCCCAGGGCGCGCGCATCGACATCAGCAGCGTGAAGGCTCCCTCGGCGTGCGGGTGCGCGAGGAGTTGCGACAGCGGATCCATCCGCCCACCCTAGACGCTGGAACATGAGACGCAGATTCTGAGCCATTCAGAGTCCAGGCTGGCGACGCTTCGATGGACCCATGACTACTTCAGAGACCACCGCACGGACCACCGCCACGACCACCGCTCCGATCCTCGTCACCGGCGGCACCGGCCGCACCGGCCGCCGCGTCGCCGACCGGCTCCGCGCCCAGGGCCACCAGCCCCGCATCGCCTCGCGCTCCGGCGCCGCCCCCTCGGGCGCCCCTTCGGCCGCCCCCTCGGCCGTCCCCTTCGACTGGCACGACGACGCCGGCTGGGACGCCGCGCTGGACGGGACCTCCGCCGTCTACGTCTGCTACTCCCCCGACCTGGCGCTGCCCGGCGCCGACGCGGTGATCGACGCGTTCACCGCGCGCGCCGTCCGGCACGGCGTCGAGCGCATCGTCCTGCTGTCGGGCCGCGGGGAGGACGGCGCGCGGGCCTGCGAGGACCTCGCCCTCGCCGCCTCGGCCGCCACGACCGTGGTGCGCTGCTCCTGGTTCCAGGAGAACTTCAGCGAGCACTTCCTGCTCGACGGCGTGCTCGACGGCCGCCTCGCCGTCCCGGCCGACCAGGTGCGCGAGCCGTTCGTCAGCCTGGAGGACGTCGCCGACGTCGCCACCCTCGCGCTCACCAGCGACGCCCACGCCGGCGAGGTCCTGGAGCTGACGGGCCCCGAGGCCCTGACGTTCACCGAGGTCGCGCACGCGCTGAGCGCCGCGACCGGTCGGACGGTCGAGCACGTCCCGCTCACACCCGCCGACTTCGTCGCCGAGCTCACCGCCGCGGGCGTGCACCCCGAGGAGGCCGAGGGCCTCGCCTGGCTCTTCCAGGAGGTGCTCGACGGGCGCAACACGCCGACCACGGACACGGTCGAGCGCGTGCTCGGGCGGCCCGCGACGCCGTTCGACGCCTTCGCTCGCCGGGCCGCGGCGTCGGGCGCCTGGACGCTCCCGGCCTGAGGCCGACACGCCGGCAGCAGCGGCGCGGCGGCTCAGTGGTGGTGCCCGTGCCCGTCAGTGGGCACCACCGGCGTCGCCCCCGGCCGGGTCCACTGCGGCGTGGGCCGGCTGGTCGGTCCCCAGGTGGCCTCGCCGTCGGCGTCGGTGGCCCAGTACCAGCACGAGGTGTGGCCCGCGGGCCAGCCGTCAGGCACGTCCTCCCAGGTCTCGCCGCGGCCGTACGGCGTCATGTCGAGCAGCCCGAAGATCCCGGCGGCCAGCTCGTTGCCCCGGCCCGTGGTCCGGTAGGTGAGGTAGACGCGGTCGCCGTCGCGCAGGAAGGAGGCGATGTGGCCCATGTCGACGCCGAGGGGCGCGGGCAGGTCGCGCACCGAGTACCAGGGCTCGGTGTAGCCCATGAACTCCACGAAGGGGGCCACCTCGGCCCAGGGCCCCTCGGTCAGCATCGCGAAGGAGACGCCGCGGGCGCGGAGGTAGGGGGCGGACTGCTGGATGTGCCAGGAGTTCATGGTGCAGCCGGGGCACTGCCCGCTGATCGGGTCGCCGTCGTGCCACATGTGCTGGTAGACCACGAGCTCGTCGCGCCCCTGGAACAGGTCGGCGAACGGCACCGGGCCGTCGGCACCGGTGACCGGGACGGTGCCGTCGAGCTCGAACATCGGCATCCGACGGCGGGCGGCCGCGAGCGCGTCGCTCGCGCGGGTGTGCGCCTTCTCCAGGGCCAGGAGCTCGTCGCGGGCGGCCTGCCAGGCGTCCCGGTCGACGACGGGCGGACGGGCGGGAGCGCTGGTCGTGCTGGTCGCGACAGGCGTCTCGGTCATGGTGTCCTCCGGAGGCTCGGTTCGGGCGCACCGGACGAGCGCCTCGAACTTCCGACGACGACGGGGCACCGGACTCATCGCCAGAGTGTGTTGCTCTGGGTCGACACTGTCGACACAGAGCAACACACTCCGCAGACCAACCGTTTCCCTGGAGCCCCCGCGCCGGCTCTGCGAACACCCAGCCGAACCGCCGAGCGCCCGACAGGACTCCTCAGCCGGACGGCTCCGCCCGGCGCTCCGCAGCCGCAGACCGGCTCGTGCGCAGGTGCTCGCGGGCGAGCCGCGCGGCGACGTCGGCGTCCCGGTCGCGCACGGCGTGCAGCAGCGCCCGATGCTCGTCCGCGATGCCTGTCAGGTCGGAGTGCTGGGCCAGGAGCCACCGCACGCGGCTGGCGGTGACGGCATGCAGCTCGGCGAGCACCGGGTTGCCCGCCGCCGCGACGACCGCCTCGTGGAAGTCCGCGGCTGCCCGCCGTGCCGCCGGGGCGTCACCGCGCCGCGCGGCGGCGTCCTCGCGCTCCCACGCCTCGGTCAGGGCGGCGAGCTGCTCGGCGGTGCGCCGCTGCGCGGCGAGCCGGAACTGCGTGGGGTCGGTCGCCTCGCGCACCTCCTGCAGGTACGCGACGTCGGCGTCGGTGAACTCCCGCACGACGGCCCAGGTGCGCGGGCGCGGCGTGACCAGGCCCTCCGCGACGAGCGCGCGCAGGGCGTCCCGCACCGGGATGCGGCTCACGCCCAGCTCCGCGGCGAGGTCGCGCTCGACGAGCCGGCTGCCCGGCGCGCGCGTGCCGTCCACGATCTGCTCGCGGACGGCGCGCGCGACCCGCACCGACTCGGGCTCGAAGTCGCCGTCCGGCGGCATGCTCATGGGCGCCATCCTGCCAGGAAACCGAAATGGGATACCATTTTGCGCCGCCGCCTGCCCCACCGAGGAAGGAACCCTCATGAGCATTACCCCCGTCACCGTCCTGCGCGACGTGCGCCCATGGGGCGGCGAGCGCAGCGACCTGCACATCGCCGACGGCGTGATCACCGCCGTCGTCCCCCACGACCCGGCGGCGGACGGCGCCGCCCGCGACTCCGACGGCAGCACGGCCGGCGGCATGGTCGCGAGCGCGCCCGGCGTCGTCGACGGCGGCGGCCTGCTCGCGCTGCCCGGCCTGGTCAACGCGCACGCGCACGTCGACAAGTCGTGGTGGGGCAAGCCGTGGGTGAGCTACGGCGGGGAGCCGGGCACGCAGGGCCGGATCGCGCACGAGCGCGCGCACCGCGACGAGCTCGGCATCCCGGGCGTCGACGTGACGCTGGCCGTGCTGCGCGAGTCGGTCCGCACCGGCACCACCGCCGTCCGCTCGCACGTGGACGTCGACCTGGGCGTGGGGCTGCGCGGCATCGAGGTGGTGCGTGCGGCCGTGGCCGCGCTGGGCGGCGCCGTGCACGCCGAGATCGTGGCGTTCCCGCAGGACGGCGTGCTGCGCCGCCCGGGCGTGCTGGACCTGCTCGACCAGGCGGCGGCCGCGGGCGCCGAGCACATCGGCGGCCTGGACCCGGCCTCGATCGACCGCGACCCCGTGGGCCAGCTCGACGGGCTGTTCGCGATCGCGGAGCGGCACGGCGTGGGCATCGACGTGCACCTGCACGACGGCGGCGAGCTGGGCGCCTTCCAGATCGAGCTGATGATCGACCGCACCCTGCGCACCGGCCTGCAGGGCAAGGTGAACGTGGCGCACGGCTTCGCCGTCGGCCAGCTTGCCGGCACCCGGCAGGCCGACCTCGTCGCGGCGATGGGCGACGCGGGCATCACGATGACCACGGTGGCGCCGATCGGCGCCGCTCCCCTGCCGCTGCACGCGCTGCGCGCCGCGGGCGTGGCCGTCGGCCTGGGCACGGACGGCATCCGCGACCTGTGGTCCCCGTACGGCACCGGGGACCTGCTCACGCTGACCACGCAGCTCGCGCGCCTGTCCGGTTTCCGCCGCGACGAGGACCTGGTCACCGCGGCACGGATCGCCTCCGCGGACGCCGCCCGGTTCGTCGGCCGCGCGACGCACGACCTGGTCGTCGGCGCGCCCGCCGACGTCGTGCTGGTCGACGCCCAGAACGTGCCCGACGCCGTGGTCCGCGCCCCGCGCCGCGCCCTCGTGATCGCGGCCGGCCGCGTCGTGGCCCGGGACGGCGAGGTCCTGGTCTGACATCGAGTTCGGCACGACCCCCGCATTGATCGAACCAATCGCCCCCTCAACACCGTCACGACCTTGACCGGCAGCGCCCCCGTCCGTAGATTGCAGGCATTTCATCGGATGTTTGCGAAGGAGCGGCATGGCCACGATCACCGGAGTGCGCGTCGAGGACGTGCGGTTCCCGACGTCGGCCACGGCCGACGGCTCGGACGCGATGAACAAGGACGCCGACTACTCGGCGGCGTACGTCGTGCTGGAGACCGACGCGCCCGACCCGGCCGGCACCGACCCCGCCGGTTCGGGCGGGACCCTGGGCGGCTACGGCCTGACGTTCACCATCGGCCGGGGCAACGACATCGTGGCCGAGGCCGCACGGCAGCAGGCCGCGGTGCTCGTCGGCCGCGACGTCGACGAGCTCGCCGCGGACATGGGTGCCGTCTACCGCGACCTGACCGCCGACAGCCAGCTCCGCTGGCTCGGGCCGGAGAAGGGCGTGGTGCACCTGTCGCTGGCGGCCGTGCTCAACGCCGCCTGGGACCTGGTGGCGCGCCGCGCGGGCAAGCCGCTGTGGCGCCTGCTCGTGGACATGGCGCCGGAGCAGCTCGTCGACGTCGCCGACCTGCGCTACCTCTCCGACGCCCTGACCCGCGACGAGGCGCTGGCGATCCTGAAGGCCCGGGAGCCGGGGAGGCAGGAACGGCTGGCCCACCTGGAGCGCACCGGCTACCCCGTGTACACGACGTCGGCCGGCTGGCTCGGCTACAGCGACGACAAGCTGCGCCGGCTGTGCCAGGAGGCCGTGGACGCCGGGTACCAGCACGTGAAGCTGAAGGTCGGGGCGGACCTGGCCGAGGACGTCCGGCGGCTGACCATCGCGCGCGAGGTGCTGGGCCCGGACCGCAACCTGATGATCGACGCCAACCAGGTGTGGGACGTGCCGCAGGCCATCGAGTGGATGAGCGAGCTGGCACGGTTCGACCCGCTGTGGATCGAGGAGCCCACCTCGCCCGACGACATCCTGGGGCACGCCGCGGTGCGCCGCGCCGTCGCGCCGATCGGGGTCGCGACGGGCGAGCACTGCCACAACCGGGTGATGTTCAAGCAGCTCTTCCAGGCCGAGGCGATCGACTACTGCCAGCTCGACACCGGCCGGCTCGCGAGCATCAACGAGATCGTCGCCGTGCTGCTGCTCGCGGCGAAGTTCGGCGTGCCGGTGTGCCCGCACGCGGGCGGCGTCGGCCTGTGCGAGATGGTGCAGCACGTCTCCGTGCTGGACTACGTGGCGATCGGCGGCGACCTCACCGGCCGCGTGACCGAGTACGTGGACCACCTGCACGAGCACTTCACCGACCCGTGCGTCGTCGCGGACCGGGGCGCGGGCACCGCGTACGTGCTGCCGTCCCGGCCGGGCTACTCCACGCAGATGTACGAGGAGTCGCTGGACCGGTTCCGGTTCCCGCACGGGACGTACTGGGTGGGAGATGCGCCGGTGCGGGATACGCCTGTGCGGGATACTTCTGTGCGGGATACTTCGGGGCATGTCCCGCACTGACGAGGTCGTCGACGGCATCCGCAGGATGATCCTCGACGGCAGGCTGCGACCCGGCGACCGCCTGCCGGTCGAGAAGGACCTGGCCGACGAGCTCCAGGTCTCCCGCGGCTCCCTGCGCGAGGGCGTGCGCGCGCTGTCGATCCTCGGCGTGCTGCACACCCGGCAGGGTGACGGCACGTACGTCACCAGCCTCGACCCCGCGCGCCTGCTCTCCCCCATGGCCCTGGTCCTCGACCTGCAGGACGAGGGCGCCATGCCCGCGTTCCACAGCGTCCGCCGCGTCCTGGAGACGGAGGCCGCGGGGCTGGCCGCGACCCGGATGCCCGACGACGCACTCGCCGAGGCCCGGGCCGTCCTGGACCAGGTGTCCGAGGTGCTGGACGGCGCGGAGGTGGACCACGACCGGTTCATCGAGGTTGACATCGCGTTCCACCGCGTGATCGCGGCGCACACCGGCAACCCGGTGCTGGAGGCGCTGATCGAGTCGTTCGCCGGCCGCACCGTGCGGGCGCGCCTGTGGCGCGTGCTGCACGCCGAGGGCATCGAGGCGCGCACGCACGGCGAGCACGAGGCCATCTGGCGTGCGCTCGCCGCGCGTGATCCCGAGGCCGCCCGGATCCGGATGGCGGCCCACCTCCTGGGCGTCGAGGACTGGCTGCCGAAGCCGGAGAACCTGGACGAGGAGCCCTGAACTCGAACAGGACGCGCGCGTCCTTGCACGATCCTCTCGCCTCCAGGTGAGAGCCCCAAGTCCTGTGCTGAAATCGTGGCATGTCGCTGGACGAACTTCGCGAGCTGCTGGACAGACACGTGCGCCCGGATCAGACGACCGCCATCGACGGCGTCCGGATCTGCAGGTTCGACCGTGACATCCCACCGGCGTCCTCGATGTCCGGCACGGTGCTGGCGGTCGTCGCCCAGGGCACCAAGCGGCTGGCCCTGGGGGACAGCATCCATGAGTACGGCGCCGGGCAGTACCTCGTCGCCTCGGTCGACCTCCCGGTGACGGGGCACGTCGTCGACGCCACTCCGAGCCACCCCACGCTCGGCTTCGGGATGACCCTGGAACCTGCCGCCGTCGCCGAGCTGCTGCTGCAGGCAGGACCGAGGGACCTGCCGCAGTCCTCCGACGCCGCGCGGCCGGGAATCACGGTCAGCGCCGCCCCGGAGGAGCTGCTCGACGCCATCGTGCGGCTGCTGCGCCTGCTCGACCGGCCACGGGACCGGCAGGCACTGGTCCCGCTGGTCAAGCGCGAGATCCTCTGGCGGCTGATGACCGGGGAACAGGGTGCGGTGGTGCGCCAGCTCGGGCTCTCCGACAGCAGCATGGCCCACATCCGGCGCGCCGTGCGGTGGATCCGGGAGAACTACGCCAGCCCGTTCCGGGTCGAGGACGTCGCGCGGCTCTCGGGGATGAGCGTCTCCGCCTTCCACCGAAACTTCCAGGAGGTGACGGCGATGAGCCCGATCCAGTTCCAGAAGCAGATCCGGCTGCAGGAGGCGAGGTTGCTGTTGGTGAACCGTCCGAACGACATCACAGGTGTCGGCCATCGGGTCGGATACGACAGCCCGTCCCAGTTCAGCCGGGAGTACCGGCGCCAGTTCGGTGCCCCACCCAGCGTCGACGCGGTGCGTATGCACGACGAGGCTGACCCAGCTCCTGCCGCACTGCCGTGAGAGCCGCCTGAACCAGCTGGCCTGACCGAAGAGAATCGTGCAACTGACCGAGAGGATCTTGCTGGCTCGGCACCTGCGACGTTGCTTTCATGGAGTTACCGGAGGATCCGGGGCGATGAACACGACGCAGGAGGCGGGACAGATGAACGACGCCGTCGTCCGTGCCCTCGACATCGGGCCGGACTCCTCGGCCGCCGAGCGCACGATCGACATCACGACGCTGGGCCGGCGCAGCGGCGTCCACCGTCGCATCGAGATCTGGCTGCAGCACGTCGACGGGCGCTGGTACCTGAGTGGCACCCCCGCCCGCCGGAGCTGGTACGCGAACCTGCTCGCCGACCCGCGGCTCACGGTGCATCTCAAGCACGGCGTCACGGCGGACCTGCCCGCGACCGCGGTGCGGGTCGATGACGATGCGACACGGCGGCGAGTCATCACCGCGGTCCTCGACATCCAGGACCTGCCCGAGATGGCGGCCCGGGGCATTCCGCGCCAGCGCTTCGACCTCTGGTACGCGCACAGCCCGCTCGTCGAGATCGTGTTCGACGACGAGCGACTGCGGGAAGCGTCCTCGACGCATTCCTGAGCGCCCGAGACAGGTCATCGACAGAACGCCTCCGAGGGCGCGCTGGATCGTCACCGCCGTCGAGAACTCCCTGCGCCGCCTGCAGACCGACCACCTCGACCTCTACCAGGTGCACCGCCCCGACCCGGCGACCGACGTGGAGGAGACCCTGTCGGCCCTGTCCGACCTGATCCGCAGCGGCCCGCTGGCCCAGGGTCTGCTCACCGGCCGGATCCGCAAGGGCGGGCAGAACAGCACCCACAGGTCCGACCTCATGCCGGGGCACTTCGACCACGAGCGCAAGCTCGACGTCGTCGAGCAGATCGTCCCCCTCGCCGAGCAGGCCGGTCTGCCCATGACCCACCTCACACTGGCCTTCGCCGTCGCGCACCCGGGTGTCACGTCGGCGATCATCGGGCCGCGCACCATGGAACAGCTCGACGACCTGCTGGCCGGCGCCGACGTCACCCTGGACGACGAGATCCTCGACCGGATCGACGCAATCGCCCCGCCCGGTACCGACATGGGTGGCAACGACGTGGCCTACACCCCGCAGGCCGTCTCGAGCGTGGACCTGCGTCGCCGACCGGTCGCCCAGCGCTCCGCTGCCTGACCCAGCGAGCGTCGTGCTCCGGGTCGTGGGCGCGACGGTTGCGACCTTGCGTCCGTCTCAGGCGCAACGATCGCGCCCACGACCAGCTACTCGTAGAGCACCGCGGCGATCTCCTCGTCGTCGATGTTCGTCTCGTCGTACCAGTAGAAGCCGGAGTCGATGACGGGCTCGACCTCCTCGCCGTCGATCGCGGCGACGGCGGCCTTCACCGTCTCGTAGCCCATCTTGATCGGGTCCTGGGTGATCGCCCCGGCCATCAGCCCGTCGCGGATCGCGTCCGTCTGCGCCTTGCCCGAGTCGAAGCCGATCACCGTCAGCTCGCCCGCCTTGCCGGTCTCCTGCACCGCCTTGACGACGCCGATCGCCGACCCCTCGTTGGTGCCGTAGATGCCCTTGAGGTCGGGGTGGGCCTGCATGATCGCCTTCGCGGCGTCGGCCGACTTGAGCTGGTCGCCCGCGGCGTACTGGGTGTCGACGATCTCGATGTCCGGCGCGTTCTCCTCGATGTACTGCGTGAACCCCTCGACGCGCTGCTGCCCGGTCTGCGACGTCTGGTCGTGCCCGACGATCGCGATCTTGCCGCTGCCGACCAGCTCGGCCATGTGCTTGGCCGCCTCGGCCGACGCGGCGAGGTTGTCCGTGGACACCGTGGTCACGGGCACGTCCGAGTCCACACCCGAGTCGAAGGCGATGACGGGGATCCCCCGCGACTGCGCGTCCGTCATCATCGGGATGGACGCCTCGGAGTCGAGGGCCGCGTAGCCGATCGCGTCCGGGCTCTTGTCCAGCGCCGTCTGCAGCATGGTGAGCTGCTTCTCCACCTCGGTCTCGGTCTCCGGCCCCTCGAACGTGACCTCGACGTCGAGCTCGGCCGCGGCGTCGTCGGCGCCCTGCTTGACCGCCTGCCAGAACTGGTGCTGGAAGCCCTTGGACACCAGGGCGACGTAGGGCTTGTCGCCCGTCCCGGGCGCCCCGCCTGCCGAGCCGCCCGAGGCGCACGCCCCGAGGGCGAGGACGGCGACGGACGCGGCAAGGGCCGCGAGCCGCCTGCGCGTGCTGCTGCTGCTGTTCATCCGGGTCCAGCTCCTTCGGTGGTCGGGTAGAACGGTTCGAACGTGAAACGTCGGTCGGTGGAACGTCGGTCGGGTGGAACGTCGGTCAGGCTTCCTTGCCGCGCCGCAGCATGTCGGCGTACACCGCCAGCACGATCACGATGCCGACGGCGACCTTCTGCCACTCCTGCGGGATCGACATGATCCGCAGGCCGTTGGTGAGCGTCGCCATGATCAGCGCGCCGATGACGGTGCCGAGGATCGTCGCCTTGCCGCCGCGCAGCGAGGTGCCGCCGATGACGACGGCCGCGATGGCCTCCAGCTCGTACCCCAGCCCGAGGCCGGGCTGCGCGGAGTTCAGCCGGGACGCCATGACGACGCCCGCGAGGCCCGTGAACAGCCCCGCCACGACGTAGATGACCACCTTCCAGCGCCGCACGTCGACGCCAGAGATCGCCGTCGCCTCCTCGTTGGAGCCGATGGAGAGGGCATAGCGCCCGGTGAGCGTCTTGCTGAGCGTCACGCCCGCGAGCACGGCGGCCACGAAGAAGATGAGGACGGCGTTCGGCAGCCCCGGCAGCAGCTCGCCGCCCGCGAGCTGGCCGAACCCCGCCACGTCGCTGAAGTAGATGGGCTTGGTGCCCGAGATGACCAGGGAGAGCCCCTGCGCCACCATCATCATCGCGAGCGTGGCGATGAACGGCGGCAGCCGCAGGTACGCGACGTTCAGTCCGTTGAGCAGGCCGATCAGCGCCCCGATCGCGAGCCCGCCCAGCACCCCGACGACGAGCGGCAGGCCGAGGTTGGCCAGGAACACCCCGGTCATCACCGAGCACAGCGTCATGCCGGTGCCCACCGACAGGTCGATCCCGCCCGTCGCGATGACGAGCGTGGCGCCCAGCGCCATGATCCCGGTGACGGCCGTGGCCAGCAGGATGCCCTTCACGTTGGCCCAGTCCAGGAAGTACGGGCTGGCCACCGAGAAGAACACGAAGATGACCACCAGCCCGCCGAAGGCGAGGAGCTGCTGGAGCTGCTGGCGGTTGCCGAACCCGTTCTTGCCCAGCCTGGCTCTGCCAAGGATGGTCGTCGTCATGCGTCGCCTCCGGTCGTGACGAGCGAGCGGTCGGCACCGAACCGCGTCGCGAGCTCCATGATGTGGTGCTGGGTCGCCTCGGCATTGGCGAGCGTGCCGGTGACCCGGCCCTCGCACATGACGACGATCCGGTCGGCCAGCCGCAGCACCTCCGGCAGCTCCGACGAGATGACGACGATCGACTTGCCCTGCGCGGCCAGGCCCGTGAGCAGCGTGTAGATCTCGTCCTTGGCCCCGACGTCGATGCCGCGCGTGGGCTCGTCGACGATCAGCACGTCGCAGTCCCGCACCAGCCACTTGGCGAGGACCACCTTCTGCTGGTTGCCGCCCGAGAGGTTCTTGGCCCGCTGGGTCACCGACCGCGTCCGGATCGAGAGCCGGTCCACCATCTCGGCGGCGACCCGGCGCCCGTCGGCGTCGCGGACGAAGCCCCCGCGCGTCAGCCCGGGCAGCGACGACAGCATCACGTTGCGCACCACGTCCTGGTCCAGCAGCAGGCCGTAGCGCTTACGGTCCTCCGAGAGGTAGCCGATGCCGTGCCGGACGGCGTCGGCGGGGCTGCGCACCGTGACCGGCCGCCCGGCCACCTCGACCACGCCCGTGGACCGGTCCGCCCCGATGATCGCGCGGGCCACCTCGGTGCGGCCGGCGCCCATGAGCCCCGCGAGGCCGAGGATCTCGCCGCGGTACAGCTCGAAGGACACGTCCTTGAGGAGCGAGCGGGTGCTCAGGCCGCGGACCGCGAGCGCCACCTCCCGTGGGGCCGTACCCGGCGAGGTGCCGGACGCCGGCGCGGCCGGCCGCACCCCGGTCGCGAGCTGCCGCCCCACCATGGCGGCGATGACGTCCCGGGTCTCGGTGGTCGCCGTGGGCAGCGTGTCCACGTACCGGCCGTCGCGCAGCACCGTGATGCGGTCGGAGATCTCCTTGATCTCGTCCATCCGGTGCGACACGTAGATGACGCCGGTGCGCGGCGAGACGAAGTCGCGCACGATGCGGAACAGCGTGGCGACCTCGGTCTCGGTGAGCGCCGCCGTCGGCTCGTCCATGATGAGCACGCGGGCGTCGAACGAGAGGGCCTTGGCGATCTCGACCATCTGCTGGCCGGCGACGCTCAGGTGCGCCACGGGCTGGCGCGGGTCCAGCGGGATGCCGAGCCGGTCGAAGAGCTTGCTCGCACGGCGCTCCAGCTCGTCGTCCCGGATGAGCAGCCCGGCGCGCCGGGGCTCTCGGCCGATGAAGATGTTCTGCGCGACCGTGAGGTCGGGCATGAGGTGGAACTCCTGGTGGATCACGCTGATGCCGAGCTCGTTGGCCTGCCGGGGGCCGGCGGGGCTCATGGGCGCGCCGTCGAGCTCCATGCTCCCTGAGTCGGGCCGGTGGATCCCGGACAGCAGCTTGAGGAGCGTGGACTTGCCCGCCCCGTTCTCGCCGACGAGCGCCAGCACCTCGCCGTGCCGCAGGTCGAGGTGGACGTCGTCGAGCGCGCGCACCCCGAGGAAGGACTTGCTGATCCCCGTGGCACGGAGAAGTGCCGGGCTGTCCGTCACGTGAGCTCCCTTGCGTACGTGCCTTGCGTCCGACCGCTCGCATCCAACCAGCTGGCATTCAACCGCTGGCATTCAACCGCAGACATCGGATGCATCTCAAGGCTTTACGCAAGATTCCTGCGAATTTGCCCCGTTCGACAGGAGATTGGCGCAGATAGATCGGACGTTTACCGCCCAGTCAGCTTCCGGCGTCGGGCACTGTGTCCGGTACCGCGGCCGGCGCGGCCTCCGGCACCGCGTCCGGAGCGAGCAGCCCGGCGTCGGCGAGCGCCTGCCACAGGTCGTCCGGCACCCGCACCGCCGCCCGCTGCGCGGCCTGCACCGCGTGCCCGGGCTCCCCGAGCCCCACGACGGTGCTGACCACCGCCGGGTGGGTGCGCACGTAGGCGAGCGCCGCCTGGGGCAGCGTGACCCCGTGCTCCTCGCACACCGCGGCGATGCGCCGGGCGCGGTCGAGCGGCCCGGCGGGGACGGGCGCGTAGTCGTAGGTCGCGTCCGACGGCGGCCGGTCGTGCGCCAGGAGCCCCGAGTTGTAGACGGCGGCCGCGACGACCGCCACGCCGCGCTCGGCCGCGGCGGGGAGCAGGTCGGCCAGCGCGGGCTGCTCCAGGAGCGTGAACCGCCCGGCGCACATGACCACGTCGACGTCGGTCTCGCGCACGAACCGGGTCAGCATCGCGGACTGGTTCATCCCGGCGCCGATCGCGCCGACCATGCCCTGGTCGCGCAGCTCCACGAGGGCGGGCAGCGCCTCGTGGGCGGCCTGGGCCCAGTGCGCGTCGGGGTCGTGCAGGTAGACGACGTCGAACCGGTCCAGGCCGGTGCGCTCCAGGCTGGCCTCGACGGAGGCCAGCACGCCGTCACGGGAGAAGTCCCAGACCCGGCGCGCGGTGGCGGGCACGTCGAACATCTCGGGGTCGGTGCGGTCGGCGGTCTCGGGCGACGGGACGAGCAGTCGTCCGACCTTCGTGGAGACCACCACCTCGTCGCGCGGCCGGGTGCGCAGGTAGGCGCCCAGCCTGCGCTCGGACAGGCCGAGGCCGTAGTGCGGCGCCGTGTCGAAGTACCGGATCCCGGCGTCCCACGCGGCCTCGAAGGTCGCGCGTGCCGCCTCGTCCGTGGTCGCCCGGTACAGGTTGCCGGCCGGGGCGGCACCGCACCCGAGCGTGGTGAGCCGGACGCCGGTGGCGCGTACCTCGGTGGTCAGCATGTGGGGTCCTCCTCGACGGCACCGGCGAAAACATCAGATGTATAGCACGCCGATCCCCGGAGCGGATCCCCCAGCGGCTGCTCGGTCGGCTCGCGCGAGGCACAATGCAGGATGACCACTGACGAGAACCCCCCGGTCGACGTCAAGCCCCGCTCCCGTCAGGTGACGGACGGCCTGGAGGCCACCGCGTCGCGCGGCATGCTCCGCGCCGTCGGGCTGGGTGACGACGACTTCGCCAAACCGCAGATCGGCGTCGCGAGCTCCTGGAACGAGATCACGCCCTGCAACCTCTCGCTGGACCGGCTCGCGAAGGCGAGCAAGGAGGGCGTGCACGCCGCGGGCGGCTACCCGCTGGAGTTCGGCACCATCTCCGTCTCGGACGGCATCTCGATGGGGCACGAGGGCATGCACTTCTCGCTCGTGTCCCGCGAGGTGATCGCCGACTCCGTCGAGACCGTCATGCAGGCCGAGCGCCTCGACGGCTCGGTGCTGCTCGCCGGCTGCGACAAGTCGTTGCCGGGCATGCTCATGGCCGCCGCCCGCCTGGACCTGTCCAGCGTGTTCCTCTACGCCGGCTCGATCATGCCGGGCTGGGTCAAGCTGACGGACGGCACCGAGAAGCAGGTCACGATCATCGACGCCTTCGAGGCGGTCGGCGCGTGCTCCCGCGGGCTGATGAGCCAGGAGGACGTGGACCGCATCGAGCGCGCGATCTGTCCCGGCGAGGGCGCCTGCGGCGGCATGTACACGGCCAACACGATGGCGTCGGCGGCCGAGGCGCTCGGCATGTCGCTGCCCGGCTCCGCGGCGCCGCCCGCCGCCGACCGCCGCCGCGACACCTGGGCGCACCGGTCGGGCGAGGCCGTGGTGAACCTGCTGCGCCAGGGCATCACGGCGCGCGACATCCTGACCAAGGAGGCGTTCGAGAACGCCATCGCCGTCGTCATGGCGTTCGGCGGGTCCACCAACGCGGTGCTGCACCTGCTCGCCATCGCGCACGAGGCCGAGGTGGAGCTCACCCTCGACGACTTCTCCCGCGTCGCCGACCGCGTGCCGCACCTGGGCGACCTCAAGCCGTTCGGGCAGTACGTCATGAACGACGTCGACCGGATCGGCGGCGTGCCCGTCGTGATGAAGGCGCTGCTCGACGCCGGACTGCTGCACGGCGACGCCCTGACCGTCACGGGCCGCACCATGGCCGAGAACCTCGCCGACATCGCGCCGCCGGACCCGGACGGCAAGATCCTGCGCGCGATGGACAACCCGATCCACCGCACCGGCGGCATCACGATCCTGAACGGGTCGCTGGCCCCGCAGGGCGCCGTCGTGAAGTCGGCGGGCTTCGACTCCGACGTGTTCGAGGGCACCGCGCGCGTGTTCGAGCGGGAGCGGGGCGCACTCGACGCGCTGGAGGACGGGACGATCCAGGCCGGCGACGTCGTCGTCATCCGCTACGAGGGGCCCAAGGGCGGGCCGGGCATGCGCGAGATGCTCGCCATCACGGGCGCCATCAAGGGCGCGGGCCTCGGCAAGGACGTGCTGCTCATCACCGACGGCCGCTTCTCCGGCGGCACGACCGGCCTGTGCGTGGGGCACATCGCGCCGGAGGCGGTCGACGCCGGGCCCATCGCCTTCGTGCGCGACGGCGACCGCATCCGCCTCGACGTGGCGAGCAAGACGCTCGACCTGCTGGTCGACCCGGCCGAGCTGGAGGCCCGCACCGCGGGCTGGGCCCCGCTGCCCCACTCCTACCAGCGCGGCGTGCTCGCCAAGTACTCGAAGCTGGTCCAGTCGGCGTCGAAGGGGGCGGTGCTCGAATAAGGCGGGCTGGGAGCAGGCGGCGCCCACACTGCGGACCAGGTCGTTGCCGAGGCTAACTATCTGGCACGATGACGGCGTGACGAACGACGGCGGTAGCGGCGGTTCAGGGGACGATCGGGACTTCCGCTTTCGCGACATCGCCGTCGTCGCCTACCTGCCGTCCGTCGTCAGCTCGATCGGGCACGGCGCCGTCATGCCCGTGCTGGCGATCCACGCCGGCGACCTGGGAGCGGGCACGGCGCTGGCGGCGTTCGTCGTCGCGCTGCTGGGGATCGGGCAGCTCGCCAACTCGCTCCCGTCGGGCGCGCTCGTGGCGCGGCTCGGCGAGCGCCGCACCCTGGTGATCGCCGGGCTGGTCGACGCGGTGGCGATGCTGGTCGCGTTCTTCGTGCCCTCGGTCTGGCTGCTGTGCGTGTGCGTCTTCGTCAGCGGCATGAGCTGGACGGCGTTCCTGCTGGCCCGGCAGGGGTTCCTGATCGACGCGGTGCCGGTGAGCCACCGGGCGCGCGGCATGGCGCTGCTGGGCGGGTCGATGCGCCTGGGCATCCTGGTGGGCCCGCTGCTGGGCGCGCTGCTGATCCACCTGTTCGGCGTGCGCTCCGTGTTCCTGCTCGCCGCGTGCGCGTCGGTCGCGTCGGCGCTGATCGTCACGCGGATGCCGGACTTCGGCCGCGTACGCCGCGGCGCCGTCCCGCTGCCGGTGCACTCGGTGCTCCGGGAGCACCGCCGCACCCTGCTCACGCTCGGCGTGGCCGTCATCATCATCGGCGCGTCGCGGTCGGTGCGCACCGGCCTGCTGCCGCTGTGGGCCGACCACGTGCACATCTCCGCCGCGGTCGTCTCCCTGCTGTTCGCGGTCGCGGCGACGATCGACATCGCGCTCACCCTCCCGGGCGGCTGGCTGCTCGACACCAAGGGCCGGCGGGTGGTGGCGGTGCCGGTCGTGGTCGCCGTCGGCGTCGGCTGCCTGCTGCTCCCCCTGGCCGACTCGGCGCTCACCGTCGGCCTGGTGATGGCGCTCATCGCGCTCGGCAACGGGCTCGGCTCGGGGATCGTCATGACCCTGGGGGCCGACGTCGCGCCCGAGGAGGGCCGGTCGCAGTTCCTCGGCGGCTGGCGGCTGTGCGGCGACATCGGCAACACCGGCGGGCCGCTGCTCGTCTCGGCCGTGGCCGCGATCGCGCCGCTGGCCGCGGCGCCGGTGCTCATCGGCGTGCTGGCGCTGCTCGGCGCGATCTGGGTGGGCCACTGGACCGGCCGGGCCGACCGGGACCGGCGGGCCGGAGGCGGCGCGCCCGCGTAGCCGGGCCGTCGGGCGCGTCGCGCCCCTCCGTGCCACGGTGAGACCGTGACAGCGCCGCCCGAACCCCCTGACCTCGACGCGATGGTCGACGCCCTGTACACGCAGCCGCTCGACGGCTTCGTGGCCGCGCGCGACGCCGCGGCCCGGCAGGTGGCGGACGGCGGCGACCGGCTCGGCGCGGAGCGGATCAAGCGCCTGCCCAAGCCGTCGGTCGCGGCGTGGGTGATCAACCACGTGGCGCGCGAGCGGCCGGACGACGTCGCGGCGCTGACCACCGTCGGCGACGAGCTCCGCGCCGCCACGCAGGACCGCGACCGTGGCCGCATCAAGGCGCTGGACCACCTGCGCCGGGAGCGCACCGAGGCGCTGGTCGGCGCCGTGCGCGACGCCGGCGAGGTGGGCGGGCGACCGGTGTCGGCCGCCGTCCTCGACCGCCTCACCGAGACGCTGACGGCCGCCGTCATGGACGCGGACGCCGGCGCGGCCGTACGCGCCGGACGCCTCTCCCGCGGCCTGCAGCACGCCGGCTTCGGGATCGTGGACGAGCTCGGCGAGGAGGCGGACCTCGTGACGCTGCGCCCGGACGCGGCGGAGGCGGACACGACGGAGGCGGACACGACGAAGGAGACGGGGGGCACGGCGAAGGGATCCGCGACGGGACCGGCGGAGCCGGACAGGGACGCCGCCGAACGGGCCGTCGACGAGACCTCCGCGCAGGTGGACCGGCTGGAGGCTCGGCGCGACGACGCGAGCGACCGCCTGCGCACCGCGGACGCCGCCGTCGAGCATGCGGAGGGCGAGGCGGCACGCCTGGACGAGGAGCTCGCGCGGCTGACCGCCGAGCGCGACGCGGCGCACCGTGCCATCGACGAGGCACGGGCGGAGGCGGACGAGGCGCGCGCCGACCTGACCGCGGTCGAGGACGACCTCGACGACGCCGAGGACCGCGCGGCGCAGGCCCGCCGTCGTCGCCGCGCGGCACGCGGGCGCTGAGACCCCCTCGCGGAAGCGCCCGGCGCCCGACGCCCGGCGTCAGTCGCCCCGCCCGCGCTCCTCGACCGTGTGCAGCGCGGGGACGTGCCGATCGTCGCTGACAGGCGCCCCTCCCGGCGGCAGCCCCGGCGCCCCACCAGGCGGCAGGTCGGGCACGGCCCCGTGCTCCCTGAGCACGGCGATCACGGCCCGCCGGCAGGTGAGCCGCCTGATCTCGGCGGCCGCCTCCCGGTCGAGCCGGTCCAGGAGGTCCGCGGCGGCGTCGGGGTCGTCGAGCACGTCCGGCAGCACGGCCAACGGCACGCCCAGCTCGGTCAGGCGCGTGATCCGCAGCAGCCGGGCCAGGTGGCGCACACCGTACTCGTGGTCGTCGTCGGCCGCTTCGTTGGCTGCGTCGCCAGCCGCGTCGTCGGTGGCCGCGTCGTCGTCAGCCGCGTCGTCGTCAGCCGCGCGGCCCGGCTCCTCGAGCAGTCCGATCCGGTGATAGTGCCGCAGGGCACGGATCGTCACGCCGGCGAGGTCCGCCAGCTCGCTGGTGCGCAACGATCTCCTCCTTCGCCGTGGACGGAGGGCTGGTCTGCCCCTCCGCAGGGGCCCTCTGCGGAGGGGGTCGCTCGGTAGCTCCCATCCCAGATACAGGACCTACCTGTTGCAACGTATCAGGTGGGATTTAGCCCTCACCCGCGGGAATGTGCGGAAAGTCGGCAATGGGATAGATCAATTCATCCACTGCGCGGGCCCCCTGATTTCTCATCGTGAACGCGGCCGTCACCAAGCGCCGCCAACAGCTTCTCGACGGTCTCCTCGGCGGACGACTCCTGCCCCACGACGACCTCCTCCTCGACGCACAGCCGGTCGTCGAGGGTGAACCAGTCCGCCATCTGCTCGGGCGTGAAGTCGGCGGCCTGCGGCCGGGTCGTGTGCCGGCGGATCGTCTCGTCGAACGGCACGTCCAGGTAAGCGCACGTCGTCGTCCCGGCATGGTCGGCAACCAGGGCGGTGAGCATGGGCCCGTAGTGGTCGCGGGCCAGGATGCCCTCCAGCACCACCGAGTAGCCGGCGTCGAGCGAGTGACGCACCACCGTGTCGATCAGCCCGATGTTGACCCCGCCGGGCACGTCCTTCTCCCACAGCAGGATGCGGCGCAGGTAGTCCTGCTGCACGAGCGCCGTCCCGCGGCCCATCCTGCGGCGCAGCTCCGCGGCGACGGTCGACTTGCCCGCCCCGGACGGTCCGCGCACGACGGCGAGGCGGGTCTCGGCGCTCCCGCTCACGCGAGGAGGGTCTCGATGGTCGGCATGCGGTCACTCTACGACCCGGGGTTCCGGGCTCTGCCAGCCGTCTCCGACCGGCCGCCGGTGCCGCTCACTCCCCGCTCGTGTGCACCCCTTCGAGCTGGTCGGCCCGGCGCACGTGCCGCGTGACCCACGGCCCGAGCAGCGCCAGGACGGCCGCGAAGCCCAGCGCGACCAGGCCGATGCCGCCGAAGTACGCGGTGTCGGACGCGCCCTCGGTGGCCTGGACGAGCTGCGCCGTGATGGCCTGCCCGGCCGCGGGCGCGAGGAACCACAGCGCCATGGCCTGCCCCTGGTAGGCGCGCGGCGCGAGCAGGGTCGTGGCGGCCAGGCCCACCGGCGAGAGGCACAGCTCGCCGAGCGTCTGGATCACATACACGACCACGAGCACCCAGCCGGGCGTGAGGTCGTCGCCCGCGATGGCCGACGCCGCCGCCAGCACCAGGAACGAGACGGCCGCGAGCGCCAGGCCGATCGCGAACTTGTACGGCGTCGGCGGCCGGTCCTTGGTGCGGACCCACAGCCAGGCGAACGCCGGGGCCAGGATGATGATCGAGGCCGGGTTGATCGACTGGAAGAACTCGGGGCTGACGGTGAACCCGAGGATCTCGCGCGAGGTCCGGTCGGCGGCGAAGGTGGCGAGCGTCGTCGCCGCC
This sequence comes from Promicromonospora sp. NPDC090134, assembly GCF_044746965.1. Taxonomy (NCBI): domain Bacteria; kingdom Bacillati; phylum Actinomycetota; class Actinomycetes; order Micrococcales; family Promicromonosporaceae; genus Promicromonospora; species Promicromonospora sp. NPDC090134. The sequence continues at coordinate 153,207 of NZ_JBIVCZ010000004.1, forward strand.
TGCTCGAAGATCATGAAGAAGAGCATGGCCGCCACGAAGAGCGGGATGTAGGCGACCAGGCGGGGGCGCTCCGCGTCGGTGACGCGCGGCGAGCGGTACATCATGATGAAGAACGCGATCGGGGCGAGGAACGCGATGTAGCTCAGGGCGTCGATGAGGGCGTGCACGCCCCAGCCGCCGGCCACGAGCACGGCCACGAGGTACACCAGCACCACGGCGCCGAAGATGATCGCGAACATCCGCACCAGCGCTGGTCGCTCCCCCGGCAGCACGGGGTTGGGGATGACGTCGCCCGCGCCGTGCAGGTTCTTGCGGCCCAGCACGAAGAACACGAGCGCGATCCCCATGCCGATCGCGGCCACCGAGAATGCGGCGTGGTAACCCCAGACGGCGCGGACAGCGCCGACGATGATCGGCGAGAAGAACGAGCCGATGTTGATGCCCATGTAGAAGATCGAGAACGCCGACTCGCGGCGCGGGTCCTGCCGGTCGTACAGGGAGCCCACCATCGAGGAGACGTTGGGCTTGAGCAGGCCGGTGCCGAGGGCCACGAGCACGATGCCCAGGTAGGAGAACCCGGCGGCGGGGACCGAGAGGCACACGTGGCCGGCGGCGATGATGATGCCGCCGTAGAGCGTGGAGCGCCGGGCGCCGATGACCCGGTCGGCGAGCCAGCCGCCGACCACGGACAGCAGGTAGACGCCCGTGCCGTAGATCGAGACGACGGCCTCGCCGAGCGTCTGCTCGAGGCCCAGGCCGCCGTTGGCGATCGTGTCGGTCAGGTAGTAGACCAGGATCGCGCGCATGCCGTAGTAGCTGAACCGCTCCCACAGCTCGGTCGTGAACAGCGTCATCAGCCCGAGGGGATGCCCGAAGAACCGCCGGTCGCCCGCCACGGCGGCGGGGGGTGTCGGGTCCGGTCCGGTTCCTGACGGCGGTGTCGCCGAGCCTGTGCTCATCACCCGATCGTCGGTGCGCCGGGAGCGGGCCGCACGTCGGGCGGAAAACTCAGCGCCCGGCGGCGGGCCGCCCCCAGAGCATCCGGCCCACCACCCGCCGTCGGACCACCACGCCGACGTGCACCGCCAGCGCAGCGTAGAAGAACAGGTGCGCCGCGACGTGCAGCGGCAGGAGGTCGGTGCTGCCCACCACGAGCGCGATCCCGGTCGCCGGGACCACGAAGAGCATCGCGAGCAGGATGCGCTCGGCGTGGTGCAGCACCTTCCGGTCGGTCCGGGTCAGCCGCGGGTCCCAGGGCGGCAGCGGCGTCGTGCTGCGCCACACCACGCGCAGCACGCCGATCGCGATGATCGCCAGCCCGAGGAGGACGTGCCACGCCGGCAGGGCGAGCCCGGCGGCGCCGTCGAGCAGGCCGCTCGCCCCGCCGTCCGCACCACCACCCACGCCGCCGCCCGTCCAGTCGGCCGTCCACAGGTCCGACCACGCGGAGCCGACGGCGTCGTCGGCGTCCTGCTCGCGTTGGTCCTGGGCCTGCTCGCAGGCCTCCTCGAGCCGGTCGAACCGGTCCTCCTCGGCATCGGTGGTGTCGCCGCCGCTGCGGTCCTCCCCCGGCGGGTCGCAGTCGACGTCAGGCACGTCGCCGTCGTCGTCCATCGCGTACCCGACCGCGAGCTGGGCGGCCAGGAGCGTCACAGTCCCCCAGTGCAGGACCTTCGTGATGATGCCGTAGCCCTGCTCGCCGTTGCGCCACCTCATGCGGGTTACCTCAGCGCAGGCGGGCGGTCCTGTCCAGCCCGGCATCCACCCGATCAGCCGCCGCTCCTTAGGCTGGGCCGCATGACATCTCGCCCCTACCGGTCCGCCGTACGTGATCAGGCGGCGGCCGCGACGCGCGCCGCGATCCTGGACGCGGCCGAGGCGCTCTTCGCGCAGGACGGCTACGGGCGGGTGACGATCGGCCGCATCGCGCAGGAGGCCGGGGTGTCCCCGAACACCGTGTACGTGGCGTTCGGCACCAAGCTCGGCCTGGTGCGCGGCCTCACCGAGCGGGCGTCGGGCGAGGACAGCATCCAGGAGACGCTGGCCGCGATCGCCGACGCGGACGACGCCCGCGAGATCGTCGACCTCACGCTGCGCGGCACCGGCGACGTCGTCCACCGCCACAGCCGGCTGATGACCGTGCTGATCGCCAACGCGTCGGCGGACCCGGAGATCGGCGCGACGTTCCGGGGCACGGAGCGGCTGCTGCGCGAACGGTTCGGGCTCATCACCGCCCGGCTGGAGACGCTGGGCGCGCTGCGGGAGGGACTGAGCGCCGAACGGGCGACCGACGTCCTGGCCTACTACCTCAGCCCGGAGTCGTGGCTGCGGCTGGGTGCCCTCGGCTGGGACCCGGAGACGTGCCGCGCGTGGTTGCGGGAGCAGCTCGTGTTCGCGCTGCTCAGAGCGTGATCCGGGGCCCGGTCTGACGCCTGGTCGGGGCCCGGTCCAGGCGCGACCAGGGCCTGGTCCAGGGGGCGTGACGGGCTCCACGAGAATCCGGAGTAGTCCTACACTAATCAATGTGCGCATACTCTTCTCAAGCACCCCCGCCCACGGGCACCTGCTGCCCCTGCTCCCCCTCGCCCGCGCGTTCCGCGACCGCGGCGACCAGGTCGGCGTCCTGACCGCGGCGGCGTTCGGGCCGCTGCTCGACGCCGAGGGCATCGAGCTGCTCCCTGCCGGTCCGACGGCGGACGTCCTGTTCGCGGAGTCGGGGCGCCGGACCGGCGTCGACGCCGCCGCGGACCCTCGACCGGAGGCCGTGGCCGACTTCTTCGCGGGCACCCGCGTGGACCTGACCGCGGACGACGCCGTCGCTGCCGCCCGGGCCTTCGCCCCCGACCTGATCGTGGCCGAGGCCCTGGACTTCGTGGGCCCCCTCGTGGCCGCCGCGCTGGACGTGCCGTTCGCCACGATGGCGTTCGGCCCGGCGATCCCCGCCGAGTTCACCGACGGCATGACCGCCCTTGTCGGGACCCGCTACGCCGACCGCGGCCTGACGCCCGTCCCGGCGCGGTGGCACCTCGACCCCTGCCCCGACCTGCTCCAGCCGCCCGGCTGGCAGGCGCCCGCCAACCGGATCCCCGTCCGACCGGAGCCGCACCAGGGGCCGGGCACGAACGCGAGCATGAGCACGAGCACTGATGCGGACACGGGCACCGACGCGGACGCCGGCGTCGCCGCGTCCGGCGAGCGCCCCCAGGTTCTCGTCACGTTCGGAACGCACTTCTCGGACCCGGCGACCCTGACCCCGATCCTCGCCGAGCTGCGCACCGTCGGCGTGGACCTCGTGGTCACGCTCGGCCTCACCGCGAGCGCCGCGGACTACGACCTCGGCGGTTCTGCCGGCGAGGGCGTCACGTTCGCGGCGTTCACCCCACTCGCGGAGCTGCTGCACGACGTCGACCTCGTGGTCACCCACGGCGGTGCCGGCACGACGCTCGGCGTGCTGGCGCGCGGGCTGCCGCTGGTCGTGGTGCCGCAGGGCGCCGACCAGTTCCTCCAGGCCGCGGTGGTCAGCGCGTCCGGCACGGGCATCGCCGTGCAGCCCGGCCCGGACGTCCCGGAGACGGTGGCCAAGGCGGTCGTGACCCTCCGCACGGACCCGTCCTACGCCGAGTCGGCTCACCAGGTGGCCGCCCAGATCGCGGCCATGCCCACCCCGGCCGACGTAGCCGCCGTCCTGTCCGCCGCCCTGGCCTGACCCGGCCTGCCCCACCCGGTCCTGCCCCACCCGGTCCCGCCCCGCCCGCCGTACGTCAACGAATGCGGGGCGGGGCGGGCGGTCGAGGCGGGCGGTCGAGGCGGGCGGTCGGTACGGCCGTCAGGACGGCGCCGGGCCCGTCGAGCCGCGCCAGATGATCGTGTTCAGCGGACCGTCCGACGCCGCCTCGGCCTCGCGCGCGGCCGCCGTCTCCGGCTGGAGCGTGGCGACCAGCCGCGCCATGGCCGCCCTGCCGAGCTTGCGATGGTCCACGTTGACCGTGGTGAGCGTGGGCTCGAGGTACGCCCCGAGCTGGTTGTTGTCCCAGCCGGTCACGCTGAGGTCGCCGGGGATGGTCCACCCGCGCTCCCGGGCGCCCAGGACCACACCGGCGGCACCGACGTCGCTCGCGGCGATGACGGCGGTCGGGTGGTCCTGCTCCGGCAGGGACAGGACGGCGGCGCGGCCGCCCTCGGCCGACCAGTCGCTCTCGATGACCAGGGCCGGGCCCAGCCCGAGCCGTTCGACCGTGGCCACGAAGACGTCGCGGCGACCACGGGCGGAGGCGTAGTCGAGCGCGCCGGTCACGTGCAGGAACCGACGGTGGCCCAGCTCCGCGAGGCGCACGACGAGGTCCTCGACGGGTGAGCCGTCGGCCAGCTCGCCGACGCCGCGGAACTTGTCGTCGTAGTCCGCGGACACGACGATCGCGGCCCGCTCGGGGAACCGCCCGCCGGACCCGGGCGGCAGCGGCGCGAGGGCGAGGACGCCCTCGACCTGACCGGAGTCGGCGAGCTCCAGCACCCGCTCGAAGCGGTCGGCCGGCGTGCCCTCGACGCTGAACGCCTCGACGGTGTAGCCGTGCTCGTGGGCCACCTCCATCACGCCGCTCAGGATCTGCGGCGGACCGTATGTGGCTACCGCCGGGAGGAGCACGGCCACCCGGCCGCTGCGCCGGGTGCGCATGGACCGGGCGGTCAGGTTGGGGCGGTAGTCGAGCTCCTCGACGGCCTGGCGCACGCGGGCCACGGTCTCGGGCCGCATCTTGGCGTCGTTGCGCAGGTAGCGCGAGACGGTCTGGTGGGAGACCCCGGCGGCCTTGGCGACCTCCCAGATCGTGGCACGCCGCTTGTCGGTCGCGCTGTCGGTCGCGCTGTCGGTCGCGCTGCCCGTCGACGTGTGGGTCGAGCTCTCGTTCGCCATGCCCCGTCCTCGCTGGTCATCACCGCTGGTTGTCAACGCTGGTCAGCGCCGCTCATCACCGCTGGTCAGCACCCGCGTCCGTGTGGCACGCGAGCATTCTGGCACGCCCCCGCAGATCGCCGTCGGGTGAGAGGCCCTTGCGAAGTGATCGATCACCTCCTAGCCTAACCCGCAAGCGGTGATCGATCACTCTGCAATGGTGCAGCCCCGTGGCAATGGAGCAAGCCGTCGCACCGAGATCGTCCGTGGAACAACGATGTACCAGGCAGCGACGAATCAACCAGCAGTGTGGACCCGCGTGGCGGGTCGTCCGAGCCCGGGGAGAGGCCCCGGGCCATCAGTTCACCAGCAGTCCGTTCACCGAGGAGCGACACCATGCCTGACAACGCGCCGCACGTCCGTGACGTGCCGGGGGCCGCGGGATGACCGCGGTCGACGAGGCCCGCGCGGGACGCGCGTCCTCCCACCGTCGCGCGGCTGGAGGAGGTGACGGAGCGCCGCTGATCCGCAGGCCGCAGCCGTGGTGGCGGCGCCTGGCCCGCGACCGGGCGGTGCTGCTGCTGGCGCTGCCCGGCATGGCGGTCATCGTCGTCTTCCAGTACCTGGCCCTCGGCGGGAACGTCATCGCGTTCCAGGACTACCAGCCGTACCTCGGCATCGAGCGCAGCCTCTGGGTCGGGTTCGAGAACTTCCAGATCCTGTTCTCCGGCGACCCCGAGTTCCTGGCCGCGCTGCGCAACACCCTGGTCATCACGCTGCTGCAGACGGTCTTCGTCTTCCCCGCGCCGATCATCCTGGCCCTGCTGCTGCACAGCCTGGTGTCCAACCGCGTGCGCCAGTGGGTGCAGTCGATCCTGTACCTGCCGCACTTCCTGTCCTGGGTGATCGTGGTCGCGGTGTTCCAGCAGATCCTCGGCGGGGCCGGGCTGATCAACAACTTCCTGCGGTCGCACGGCTGGCAGCCCGTCGACATCATCGGCAACTCCGACGCCTTCTACGCGCTCATCACGTCGCAGGTGATCTGGAAGGACACCGGATGGGCCACCATCCTGTTCCTCGCGGTGCTGGCCGGGACCGACAAGTCGCTGTACGAGGCCTCCGCCGTCGACGGCGCGTCGCGCTGGCGCCAGACCTGGCACATCACGCTGCCGGGCATGCGGCCGATCATCATCATGCTGCTCATCCTCAAGCTCGGCGACTCCCTGAGCGTCGGGTTCGAGCAGCTGATCCTCCAGCAGCAGGCGGTCGGGCTCGGCGTGTCCGACGTGCTCGACACCTACGTCTACAACCAGGGCGTCCTGGGCGGGTTCTGGGGCGTCGCGGCCGCCGTCGGCCTCGTGAAGGGAGCGATCGGGCTGGTCCTGGTCCTCGTCGCCAACAAGACCGCCCACGCCTTCGGCGAGGAAGGGGTGTACCGAGCATGAGCGCGACCACTACCGCAGGACCGGCCTCGACACAGGCCGACCCCGGCCCGCGCGACAACCGGCAGCGACCCCGCACGCGCCCCGTGATCGACGGCGTGGCGATGCCCGGCCCCGTGGAGCGCACCGTCAAGGGCATCGTCCTGACGATCGCCTGCGCCCTGGTGATCCTGCCGTTCGTCGGCATCATCTCCACCAGCCTGGCCACGCCGGAGCAGGTCACGGAGGCGGGCGGCTTCGTGCTCCTGCCCACCGGGATCGACCTGAGCGCCTACCAGATGATCTTCGCCGGCGGCGTCGTCACGCAGGCACTGTGGATCAGCATCGTCGTCACGGGCATCGGCACCACGCTGAGCCTCGCGCTGACGACGACGCTCGGCTGGGCCCTGAGCCGCAAGGGCGCGTTCGGCGTCCGGGCGATGCTGCTCGTCGTGCTGATCAGCCTGCTCTTCAACCCCGGGATCATCCCGAGCTACCTCGTGGTCCAGCGGCTCGGCCTGCTGGACACGCTGTGGGCGCTGATCATCCCGACGTCGGTCTCGGCCTTCAACGTCGTGGTCGTGCGGGCGTTCTTCGTACAGCTCCCGAACGAGGTGATCGACGCCGCGCGGATCGACGGCGCCACCGAGTGGCAGCTGTTCTGGCGCATCGGCCTGCCGCTGTCCAAGCCGGTGCTCGCCGTCGTCGGCCTGTTCTACGGCGTCGGCTACTGGAACGCGTTCTTCAACGCGCTGCTCTACATGTCGGACGCGAGCAAGTGGCCCCTGCAGCTCGTGCTGCGCACCTACGTGGTGGACGGCGCCCAGCTCGGCTCCCAGGACCTGGGTATCGACGCCGCGGCCCTGCCACCCCAGACGTCGCTCCAGATGGCGATCCTCGTGGTCTCCATCGTGCCGGTGCTGCTGGTCTACCCGTTCCTCCAGCGCCACTTCGCCAAGGGCATGCTCACGGGCGCCGTCAAGGGCTGACCCGGCTTTCTGTCCCGCTCTCCCCCCGCTCGAACCCCCGCTCGAACCCCCCGCTCGATGAGGAGTAGTCATGAACCGTTTGCTCACGGAGACGAACATCAGCCGCCGGAGCCTCCTGATGGGAGGCATGGGCCTCGGCGCGTTCGCCGTGCTCGGCCTTGCCGGCTGCAGCAACGAGGGCCGTGGCGGCGGTGCCCTGACCGGCAACGCAACCGTCGCCCTGCCCACGTACGTCCCGTACGGCGGCGTGCCCATGGACATCAAGGGCACCGACGGCGTGCCCGACACCATGCTGAAGTATCCGGCCAGCCCCCAGAAGGTGACGGAGGGGACGATCGGTGACGGCAAGGACATCGGCATCTTCGGGATGACCAACACACCGGTGCCGCCCGGAGCCGACAAGAACGCCTACTGGCAGGAGCTGCACGAGCGGCTCGGGTTCGCCCTGACGATCGCGCTCACGCCGGCCGGCGACTTCTCCGACCGGTTCCAGACGACCGTGGCCGGCGACCGGCTGCCGGACATCTTCGAGATGTTCCCCGGCGATGTCCCCGGCCTGCCGAGCCTGCTGGAGGAACGCGCCACCGACCTGACCGAGTTCCTCTCGGGCGACGCCGTGAAGAAGTACCCGTTCCTGGCGAACATCCCGACCGAGAGCTGGCAGTCCTGCGTCTACAACGGCAAGATCTTCGCCGTGCCGGTCCCCCGCGGGCCCGCGCAGAGCATGGTGTTCTACGCGCGCCAGGACTGGTTCGAGGCCGAGGGCATCGACCCGAACGTGACCTCCGCCGAGGAGTTCTACGACCTGTGCAAGGACCTCTCGGGCGGCAACACCTGGGCGCTCGGGCGCGTGCCGCTGGGGCACCTGCGCCAGATGTACGAGATCCCGAACGGCTGGTCCGAGGACGGCGGCAAGCTCACCAGCGCGAACCTGCACGAGCGTCAGCAGGAGGCCCTGGAGCTCGGCCGGCGCCTGGTCGCGGACGGGTTCGTGCACCCGGACGGCGTCCCGGCCACCCAGCCGCAGCGCAAGACCTGGCTGGTCAACGGCACGATCCGCATGCTCGACGACACGTTCAGCGCGTGGCCCGACTTCTCGAACTACCCGATCGACGAGAACTTCCGGCTCGCCGTCGCGGCGCCCCCGCTCGCCGAGGGCGGTGGCACGGCGGGCATCCACCTGGGCGCGCCCGTCCAGAACATCACGTCGATCAGCAAGAAGTCCGAGGGCCGCGTCGAGGCCTTGCTCAGCCTGGTGAACTACCTCGCCGCCCCGTTCGGCTCCGAGGAGCACCTCTTTAGGACCTACGGTGTCGAGGGCGTGCACCACGAGCTCGACGGCACGGACCCGGTGCTCACCGATCAGGGCCGCACCGAGATCCAGCTCGGGCTCAAGTACGTGGTCGAGGGCCCCTGGGTGAACTTCCAGGCCGGCGACCCCGACGTCGCGCAGGCCGAGCACGACGCCCAGGCCGCCGTCGTGCCCACCGCGGTGCGCAACCCGGTGCAGGGCCTGTTCAGCGACACGGCCAGCCGCAAGGGCGGCCAGCTCGGCGAGAAGCTGGCGTCCGTCGAGGGCGACATCCTGGCCGGGCGCAAGCCCGTCACCGCCTGGGCCGACGCCGCCGCGGCATGGGCCAAGGGCGGCGGCGACACGATCCGCGACGAGTACCAGACGGCGCTGGCGGACCGCCAGGGCTGACCCGCACCACCTTCGCCGCACGCACAGACCGTTGAGTGCTGGGTGCTTGCGGGATCGGGCCACCTGATCCCGCAAGCACCCAGCACTCAACGGTTTGTGCGGCGGTCAGGCCTGCGGGCCGTGGCCAGGGCGGCGGGCCGCGTACAGGCGGTTGCCCTCCGGTCCCGTCCACTCCAGGCGGACGACGCCGGCGGCCGCCGCGTCGCCCACCCGCGACGGGTCGGCCCAGTAGCCGGCGGCCGGGTTGCGGAAGAACGTCGCCCAGGGCTGGCCGTGGTGGTCGAGGAAGAAGTTGTTGTGCCCCGCGCCCACCCCCGCCGTCCAGCGCTCCGAGTACGGGCCCTCGAACCGGTCGGCGACGGCGACGACGGCGTCGTACTGGTACTGCACCCGACCGGGCGCGGCCGTGTCGTAGGCGTTCCGCGTGGTGCCGTCGGTGTTGGTCGAGGCGCGGTCCCACGCGGCGTGCACCAGGAAGTACTTGCCCCCGTGCTTGAACACGTACGCGCCCTCCAGGTACGGCTCGGGCGTGTACGGCGTCTGCTGGAACAGCGGCAGGTCCGTCGTCGGGACGATGTCCTCCATGTCGTCCCGGAACGGCGCGTACAGGTGGTTGTGCAGCACCAGCCAGGCGGCGTCGTCCTCGGTGTAGATGCTGCCGTCGATGTGGTGGTATGCCCCGGGCGCGATGAACGACGGCCCGCCGACGAACGAGTCGCCGAAGGGCTTGTCGGCGTTGCCCTCGGCCAGGCGGTACGGGCCCTCGGGGCCGCCCTCGCTGATCAGCAGGAACGAGCCGACCTTCGTGGAGTGGTCACCCATGCAGGCCACGATGTACCAGGTACCGCGGAAGTAGTGCACCTCCGGCGCCCAGGCGTTGCCGCGCTTGCCGAACTGGCCATGGTCGTCCCAGTACTCCTGCCACGGGGCGACGACGGTGCGGCCGGGCCGGTTCTCGCCCACGAACTCGGGCGACCAGACCTTGCCCTTCTCGGCGCCCTTCTCGGCGCCCGGCTCGGCGTCGGACCGGATCGCCGTCGTGTCGGCGAGCCGCCACGGCCCGCGCAGCGAGGGAGCCAGCCACAGGAAGATGCCGTCGTTCCAGGGACCGGCGGCCGGGAGCCCCGGGACCCGCGTGGTCCCCGTGGCGACATAGAGGGGCTTGCCGTCGACGACGAAGCAGTTCACATAGGTGTCCCGGATCCAGACCCGGCCGAGCTCCCGGTCCCGCGGGCGCAGCTCGAGGGGGAGGACGAAGGAGTTGTCGTTGCGCGGCCACAGGTCCGTGCGGGTGTCCGCGAGACCATAGGGCTCGGGGTCGGGCCAGTTCGCGGGGTAGCGGCCGCGTGCCGCCGCGGCCGACGCGGCAGGCAGGGCGAGCCCCGCCACGAGGGAGCCGGCGACCCCGGCGGCACCCGCCAGGAGCGCCCGCCGGTCGACGGGAAAACCGTTCGCTGGACCTGTCATGGGCACGACCTCCGTTCCAGGCGCGGCGACGTCGCCGCGCGTCCGACGCGACGCTAACCGGCGAAATTCCGCCGCTCAAGACGCGACAGAAAGGTCCGGCCACGGGCCGGCTGGGGACCCAGCCGGCCCCCACCAGCACAACAACACGCTGTTCGAAGGGGGTGGTGGTGCGGCTCGGGACGACTCAGTGCGGCCACGGGGCGGTACCGCCGTCGACGCCGAGGGTCATGCCGGTGACGTAGCTCGCGCGGTCGCTGAGGAGCCATGCGGCCGCTTCGGCGATCTCGTCGGGTCTGCCTGGGCGGCCGAGGGCGGCGAGAGAGCTGAGATGCTCGACGATGCCCGGGTCGCGCTCCTGCCAGGCGACCATCATCTCGGTCATCGTGGCGCCGGGTGCGATGGCGTTGACGCGGACACCGTCGCGGCCGTATTCGGCGGCGGCGGCGCGGCTCATGGCGACGACCGCGGCCTTCGTCGCCCCGTACACGCTCTGCCCGGCAGCGCCGAAGGTGCCGCCGATGCTGCCGACGTTGACGATCGAGCCGCCAGGCGCGCCCTCCGTGGTCATGGCCTGCAGCTCGGCGCGCATGGCCAGCCACACGCCCTTGAAGTTGGTCTCGAGGACGGCGTCGAAGGTCTCGTCGGTGACCTCGGCGAGGCGGCCGCCGCCCTGGGTGCGACCGGCATTGTTCAGGGCGCCGTCGAGGTGCCCCCACCTCTCGACCGCGGCAGCGACCGCTCGGTGTGCCTCGCCGGCGTCGGTGGTGTCGGCCTGAACGGCCAGGACGTTGCCTCCACCGCTCTCGATGTTCTCGGCGACCCGCTCGAGCTCAGGCTTGCGGCGGCCTGTGATGACGACGTTCGCACCTTCGCGGGCGAACAGGTGCGCGGCGGACTCGCCGATGCCGGCCGAAGCGCCGGTGATGAGGATGGTCTTGCCTGTGAGCAGGTCGGTCATGGTGTTGGTCCCTAGCGAGGGTCGGGTGATTGATCCGAGACGAGCGCGTGGATGAGCGCGTCACGGACGACGGCGGACGTCGCGTCGTTGTCGTCGTTGTCAGGGTTCGCGGCGACGGCGTGGGCGACACCGCGGAGGGCTGCGCGAAGCGCGTTCGTCGCCAGCGCCGCGGTGACCCCTGCCCGGAGGGCACCTGCCTGCTCGAGCTCGTCGAAACCGGCGCGCAGCAGCGCACCGCTTCGTTCGACCTGGCTCGGCGGCGGGCCCGATGTCGGGTACATCGCCGTGTAGAGACCTGGGTAGGCGTGCGCGAATGCGATGTGCGCGTCCCATCCTGCGGCGACGCGGGCGGACGGGTCCGCGTCGTCCACCGGTGCAGCGGTGTCCTTGCGCTGGAAGTACTCCTCGAACGCCGTATCGACGACCGCGCGGATCAGTCCCGACCGGTCGCCGAAGTGGTGGTACAGCGACGGGGCCTGCACGCCTGCTGCCGCGCAGACCGCACGCGTGGAGACCGCGTCGACACCGTCACGTGTGGCGATCTCGAAAGCGGCGGCGAGCAGACGCTGGCGGGCGTCACCGAGCGCGTTCTGTAGCACCGCTACAATGTAGCACCGCTATAGACCCAGAACGGCCGCAGGCGGCGCACCGTCCATCCGCCGCTCCGGCGGCCCACTGGGCCCGGTCCAGGCCCAGTGGGCTGGACCCGTCAGACCGTCTTGATGGTTCCCCCGTCGACCACGAGGTCGGAACCGGTGATCCATTGGGCGTGCGGGCTCAGGAAGAAGGCGACGGCTTCGGCGACCTCGTGGGCTTCGCCCACGCGGTCGAGCGTGACGCCCATTTTCGCGGGCACGCCCTCATCAAGGGTGCGGTCCCGGGTGATGCCGGACGCGGTGGCCACGGCGCTCAGGCTCGAGGTGCGGACAGGTCCGGGCGACACCGCGTTGACCCGGACACCACGCCGGGCGAACTCTTCCGACAGGCTCGTGGTGAGGTTGGTCAGCGCGGCCTTGTACGCGGAGTAGTCGACGACATTGGGAAACGGCAACCGGGCGTTGATCGACGAGACGTTGACGATCGCACCGCCCTGCTCGAGAAGGGCCGGCAGCAGTGCGCGGGTCAGCCGTACGGCCGAGAGGACGTTGACGGCGAAGCTCTCCCGCCACTGCTCGTCGGTGATGTCCAGGAACGAGGCACGGTGGTCGAACCGCCCGACGTTGTTGACCACGGCGTCGACGCGGCCGCGTTCGAGCGCGGCCATGGCGAGCGCCTCAACCCCCTGCCCGGTGCCGAGGTCGGCCCGCACCACGGTCAGGTCGTCGCTCTTCTCGGGCACGGCCGAGCGGGACCCCGTGACGACGGAATAGCCGGCACCGCGCAGGCGCTCGACAACCGCCGCACCGATGCCCGCGGTCCCACCGCTGACGACCGCCACCTTGTTGCTCATCATTGGCCTCCTCGTTGGGGAGCGATCGCTCCCGTATGTTGACGCACCCTAGTACGGGAGCGGTCGCTACACAATCGAGGTATGCTTGGGCCATGGCACGACCCCGGGAGTTCGACGAGCAGGACGTGGTCGCGCGGGCCTCCGAGCTGTTCCACCGGCGCGGCTACCACGCCACCTCCACGCGCGATCTCGGCGCGGCCCTCGCACTCAACCCGAGCAGCCTGTACCGGACCTTCGGCGACAAGCACGAGCTGTTCCTGCGTGCACTGGACCTCTACCAGGAGCGCGAGACGGCACGCAACGCGGACGCACTGGCCGAGGAGCGGCCGGTGCTCGCGACGCTGCGCGACTGGCTGTGGTCGATGGTCGGGGCACCGGACGAGCCCGGCTGCTTCATGGTCAACACCGCCACCGAGCTGGGCGATGGCGACCCGGAGACCGCCCGGCGCGTCAACGCCGCCTTCGACGGCACGACCGGTGTGATCGCAACCCTGCTGCGTCGCGGGATCACCACCGGCGAGCTGCCCGCGGACCTCGACGTCGAGGCGACGGCGGACCTGTTGTTCACCGTCCTGACCGGACTGCGGGTGCGGCAGCGCGCGGGCCAGGATCCCCAGCGGCTGCGCGCGGCGATCGACCAGGCACTACGCCGGCTCGACCACTGACGCGCGGCGTAGTCGTGGACGCGAAGCGAGAGGCACACCATCACCGTCTCGGTCGCCGCCGGTCGAACACCCGTGACCGTCGAGGACTGGGACCGAACCCGGCCGTTCCTACTCCTGCACGGTGGCGGCGGCGCGCGCACCATGATCGGCTTCGCTGACCTTCTCGCCGAACGCACGCACTCACGCGTGCTGCTGCACCCTGCTCGAGCGGCTCAGGGACCTCGACCTGCCTGTGCACGTCGTGTGGGGCGAGAGCGACGGCATCGTCGACCCCGACTACGGCCGCGCCTACGCCGCGGCCATCCCGGGATCGTCGTTCACGGTGTTGCCCGGCACCGGGCACCTCCCACAGCTCGAGATCCCTCAAGATCTCTTCGACGCGATCCGGGAGCTCGGACGAGGTACACCGCGCGCATGAGCTCAAGTGGCCGTCGGCCACATCTCCCCCGCCCAGAGGCGGGAAGCGGCCTTGCCGTACTGCCGTCGGGACGCCGTCTGCCCTGGGCACGACCTCCGTTCCGGGCGCGACGTCGCCGCGCGTCCGGCGCGACGCTAACCAGCGAGATTCCGCCGCTCAAGACGCGACAGAAAGATCCTGGGAGGGTCCTGGGAGGGTCCGGGACACGGGGTGCGGGGCCGGGCGCCCACGGAGGGGCGGGCGGCGCGAACCGCCTATGCCACCCGGTCCCGCACGACCCAGTCCGCGAGGGCCGACAGCGGGACCAGCAGCTCGCGGCCCCGTTCGGTGAGGTCGTACTCGACCCCGGGCGGAACCGTGGGGAAGACGGTTCGGGTGACCAGTCCGTCGTCCTCGAGCGCCCGGAGGGTACGGGTCAGCATCCGCTGGCTGATCCCGTCGACGCGCCGGTGGAGCTCGTTGAAGCGGTGCGCGCGTTCGGCGAGCAGCATCAGCACGAGCAGCGTCCACTTGTCGCCCAGCATCCGCACCGTGTGCGTGACGGGGCACGCCTCGTAGTCCGCTGTCGGGACCCGTCCCGGCAGCTGGCCGCGGTCGGCGGCGGCAACCATGTGGGCGTCGGGGTGGGGGACACCGGTGTTCCCATCTGACATGAAAGTGCCTTCTTCCGAGACGTCCGTGGTGCCGTGAGGATCGATGACGTCACCGTATCCAACGGTCACGTCGGGGCAGCTCGACGGCGAGACGACGAGGAGACAAGAATGAGCACTCCCCCACCCTGCTGGTCCTGGGCGCCGGACCCGGCCTCGGCATGTCGGTGGCCCGGCGGTTCGGCAAGGAGGGGTACCAGGTCGGCCTGGTCTCCCGCAGTGCCGACCGGCACCCCGGTTACCTGGACGACCTCCGCTCGGCCGGGGTCCGCGCCGTCGCCGTCGCCGCGGACGTGCGCCGCCCCGGTGACCTGCGGCGCGCGGTCGGCGAGGTCGAGGCCGAGCTCGGACCCGTCGACGTCGTCTATCACGGGCCAGGCGCCGACAACCCGGCGGCCGCCCCGATCGGCATCCTCGAGACGCGCGCCGACGACGTCCGCGCCGCCGCCGCCCAGGTCGTGGACCCCGCCGTCGAGCTCGCCGGACTGGTGCTGCCGGGCATGCGCGAGCGCGGCAGCGGAGCGATCGTCTACGTGTCGGGACTCAGCGCCGTCGTCCCGCTGCCGTTCCTCGGGCCGTTCGCGCCGGCCTCGGCCGCGCTGCGCACCTACGCCCTGACCCTCGCCGCGGCCGCTGGGCCCGACGGCGTCCACGTGGGCTCGCTCGTGGTGGGCGGGCTCATCGAGCGCGGCGACATCCACCGGATGCTGACAGCGGGCCGGGCGACCACGAACGTCAGCGCAGCGGATGCGCCGGAAGCAACACCCGAACCGGTGCTCGACCCCGACGACCTCGCCGACGCGGTCTGGCGCATCGCCACGGGCGCCGAACGCGAGGTCGTCTTCAACGCGCTCACCCCGAACGCGGTCTGACCGGCGATGCCCTGGCTCGTCCCGACCTCGCCTCTCGAACGCGCGAGGAAGGGCAGAGCCAGGGCATCGCCGGGCCATCGGCTATGCCGCCGTCGCGGGTGGCATGGCGGACGAGTCGTCGGGGTCGGCAGCCTCGCTCGGTACGGGAATCGGGTCGATGGGTTCGGGCAGGCGGAGGCGGTGACCACGGGCGTCGGTGAAGGCCCACCCGGTCTCCAGCAGCGCCCCGGCCCCGGTGGGCGCGGCAGGTTTACCGGCCCAGTGCATCGTGATGCCCCGGGTATCGACGAGCTGGTGGTGGTACCAGCACAACAACGCACTGTTGCCCACCGACGTCCCACCACCATCAGCCCAGTGCGTCACCGCATGATGAACCTCGCACCGCGACGGCGGCTGATCGCAGCCCGGGAACACACAATGCCCATCGCGCGCGATCACCGCACGACGCATCTGCCCCGACACCGTCCGCTGCGCCCGCCCCACATCCAGTACCGCACCATCCGGGCCGAACACCACCCGCGTCACCGCGCTGTCACACGCCAACCTGCGCAACAACCCCGACGGCACCCGACCACCTGACTCCGTGAACACCGCACCACCCACGGACAGCAACCCGGACACCGAAGGCGCACCGGGCACGGTGACCCGCCCCGGTGTCGCCGCGCTGCCCGGTGTTCTCGTGCTGCCCGGTGTCGTCGTGCTGCCCGGTGTCGTCGCGCTGCCCGGTGTCGTCGCGCTGCCCGGTGTCGTCGCGCTGCCCGGTGTCGTCGGTCCTGTGCCGCGCGGGACCGGGAGTGAGGGCTTGCTGCCCCGACCTGGCTGCGCCTGTCCGCAGGTCAGGCACAACCCGTCCCGGGTACGGGTGACCTGCGCGGTCAGCTCCGACCACGACACCGTCACGTTCAGATGCGGCGGGATCGCAGCACCGGGCGAAACGACATTCGCGTCCAGGGTCAGGCGTGCCAGATCCGCCAGTCCCTGCGCCCGACGCTGCGCCGGGGACCGATCATCCTCAGCGGCCGGGGCACCGATCAACGCCGTGATCGCCGTCGAGACCAGTAGACCGTGCTCGTCAGTGAGAAACCCCGCCACGTGAAAGCCGCCCAGGGTCTTGGACACGTCCAGGAACTCACCCCGGGCGGCCATGTCGTCCTCCACGTCATCGGTGTCCGGATCGGTCACCGTGGCGAACCGGCGCGCCACCACCCGGAACTGATCCGCGTTCAACACTCCCGCCTCCCGCAACACCAGACCCTCACCCGTGACCAGGGTCCCCTCGGAGATCGCGGTCTCCAGCACCTCGGTGATCTGGTCACGGGTGCGGGTACCGTCCGGGTCGTCCGCCGGGTCGGGCAGATCGATCGGCACCGTCTGGACGAACAGTTCTGGTGTGGTCGGCTCACCCGTGCGGGTATCGACCAGCCACGCCAACGCGTCCTCACGACTCTGACTCGTCGGGGCCACCTCGCACATCACGCGGGCATGATCCGCGCCCAGGGTGCCGGCGACCAGACGCTCACGGGTCACCGGCAACGCCTGCGCCAGGCGGCGGGCGGCGGTGACGTCCTTCCGAGCCGTCGACGCCGACACGCCTTCGCGCAGGCGCAGCCAGGACGTGAACGTCCGGGACATGCCACCACTACGCCACGAACCCTCGTCCTCGATCCGGGGCAGCACCGTGAACCGCACACCATCCAACCGTCCGGTCACCTTGCGGACCCGGGTGTGGGCCCGCATCAGCCTGGCGATCGACGGAGCGCCCCAACCATCGAGCACCTCCGACGCCACCAGGGCCGCCAGCTCCCCCACCGCGGCCTCGATCCGGTCCAGCACACCCTCCAACGAGGCCACGCCTGCCGGGCCAGCAGCAGGAGCACCAGCTGGTTGCACGCCCTCAGTTCCTCGCCCGTTCGTGGACTCCACCGGTGCCACCCCCTGCCCTCGCCGTTCGCCTGACACCATTGTCTCGAACATTCATACGCACTGCGAGGCGCATTTGAAATCCGTGGATAACTCTTCCCGAGGCAGATCAAGGCCTACTGTTGCTCAAGGGGCACGCCTCAGGGGCCTCGCGCACACCTCGACAGAGAGGATCGGGACATGGCGGGATCGCACCATGGCAGGGAGCCGGCAACCATCGCCGCGACCGAGGACTCCGTGCCGCCCGCCTCAGATCCCGGCCGTCGCGCTCCCCCGCAGGATCGACGTCATCTTCTTGCCACGGGCCAGCTCGTCGACCAGCTTGTCCATGTACCGGATCTGCTGCATCAGCGGGTCCTCGATGTCCTCGACGCGGTACCCGCAGATGACGCCCTTGATCAGGGACACGTTCGGGTTCATCGCGGGGGCCTGCGCGAAGAAGGTCTCCAGGTCGACGTCGCTGTCGAGGACACGGCGCAGCCCGGCGTCGTCGTAGCCCGTGAGCCAGGTGATGACCTGGTCCAGCTCGGCAGTGGCGTGCCCCTTTCGCTCCACCTTCTGCACGTACAGCGGGTAGATGCTGGCGAAGCTCATCGCGAAGATCCGGTGTCCGGCCATTCCTCGACCCTAACCGAGCCCTCCGACACCCCGAGCACCTAGCCGAGCTCGATGACGATGCCCGTCAGGTCGTGCAGCACACTGGCCGCCCCGGCCGAGACCGCCTCGCGCGCCCGGCCGGGCGTGACTGCGGCCGGGTGGGCGTCGTCGTTGCCCAGCCCCGTTCCCCGGAACTCAGCGCCCGGCCAGACGACAGCGGTCACGTTGTGGGTCGGCTCCGGGAGCTGCGCGCCGACCACCAGGAAGTCGGTCTCCAGGTACTGCGCGGTGATCAAGGAGAAGACGTCCACCACGCCGTCGCCGACGCCGACCACGAGGTCCGGCGCGGCCGTCACGGCCTCGTCGATGCGCTGCTCGACCTCGTCGTCGCTCCGCGCCTCCAGCACGGTCAGGTCCGCCCCGTGGTCTGCGGCGTAGCGCTCGACGGCGTCCGTGAGGGTCGCCGTCGCGTCGTCGTCGCCACGGGCGATAACGACGATCGTGTACCCGGCGGGGACGGCGACGTCGTCCCACGTGCCCGGCGTGGGGCGGACCGTCGCCTCCGGCGCCGGCTCGTGGCTGGACCCGACGAACCGCGCGGCGAAACCGGTCAGGGGCGGCGGACTGGCGACGCCGTCCGACGTCGAGCCGGGCGCGACGGCGCCGCACGCGGCGAGGGTGAGCGCGACGGCGGCCGCGGCCAGACTCGCGGTGAGTCCCACTGCCGGCCGCATCACGGTGCGACCGCCCCGGACCTCGGCGCCTCTGATTCCTCAGGGGCTGCCTGGTCAGAGCCCGTCGACTCCTCGGCCTCGCCCGCCGCGCCCTCGCCCGCCGCGCCCTCCACCGCCGTGCCCTCCACCGCCGTGCCCTCCGCCGACGTGCCCTCCGCCGACGTGCCCTCCGCCGACGTGCCCTCCGACGCCGCGCGTTCCGCGAGCGCCTTCGCGACGGCGGCCTGCACGCGGGCGTCCTCGCGCTGCCCGCGGGTCCGGCGGCGGCGCACGATCACGACGACGGCTCCGACCAGCAGCACGATGACGGCGAGCAGCGGCCAGGGCACGGCCAAGCCGGACGCGTGGGCCTCGACCGGGGCCACGCCGGGGGTCGCGCCGGCTACGTCGGGAAGCTGGGCGACGAGCACGATGTCGGCGCCGAGCCAGAACAGCGGGGCCACGCCGTCGACCGGCACGGACACGGGCCAGGACTCGCCCGGCAGCAGCTCGGGCACGTCGGCGGCCGCGCCCTGCGCGCCGAGCCAGCCGAACGGGCCGGCGACGCCGACGTCCTGCTGCGCGGCCAGGCGGACGTTGCCGTCGTTGCGGACGGTGTAGGTGACGGTCGCGTCGCCCGGTCCGAAGGGGTTGAGGGTCTGGTGGTACCCGACGTGCGCGTCGGTGACCGTCAGGCTCGGCGCGAGGTCGCCGGCGACCCGCAGGTACACGCGGATCCCGGACCGGGTCTCGTAGTCGAGCCCCGCCTCCTGCGCGGTGACGGTGCGCGACGTGAGGATCGCGCCGGCGTAGTCGCCGGGAGTCGCGTCGTCGGGCACGTCGAGCGTGAAGGGGACGTCGGCGCTCTCGCCGGGCGCGAGGCGCACCTGGTCGACGGCGGGGTCGAGCCAGGACCCGACGTGCACGGAGCCGGTGTCCCCCGTGTCGGTGTCCCCCGTGTGAGTGTCCCCCGTGTCAGTGTCCTCAGCGCCGGTGTCCCGCGTCAGCACGTCGAGCTGCCCCGCCGTCGTCGTGTAGCCGTCGGCAGCGTAGATGTCGAGCTTGAGCGGGGTCTCGCCGTGGTTGGTGACGACGAGCTCGTCGGACACCTTGGCGCCCGGGTCCACCGTGTAGCGGAAGTTCTCCCGCTCGGCCCCGTGGTCGTTGGTCGCGGTGCGCACGCCCCAGGTGACGTCGTCGGTGGGCGCGGTCGCCGGCGCAGCGGCAGCCGGCCCGGCGAGCGCCGTCCCGAGGGTGACGGCCAGGGCCGCGAGCCCCACAGGCAGGGCCGCGAGCCCCGTGGACAGGGCCGCGAACGCGGCCGAGGAGCGAGCGGCGACACGGCGCGTGGTCGCGCGGGCGGCGGGCACGGGCATGGAGCTTCCTTCGATGGTGCGGTTCAGACAAGGTTCGGGACGGATCGACCGGGTCACCGGGCGGGCGACGCTCCTCGTGAGAGCGCCGCCCGCCCGGCGCGGGGCGGCACTGCGCAGGTCAGCCCACGCAGGTCAGCTCGAACAGGTCAGCCCGCGCAGGTCAGCCCCGCTTCGGTCAGCTCAGCGCGGTGAGCGTGAGCGTGGCCCGGTAGGTCCCGTCGGTGACGTCGACGGGGATCTTCAGGTCGAGGTCGGCGCCGAAGTGCGCCGAACCCGTGGTGTGCCCGGCCGCGGCGCGGCCGAGGGCCGCCGACTCCGACAGGCCAGGTCCACCGCCGAACCCGGTCGCGATCTGCGCACCGGCGACGGAGCCGCCACCCGCCTCGATCACGTCGGGGGTCCAGCCGAGGTACTTGCCGGAGAACGACTGGTCACCGGAGGTGAAGTCGCCCACCTGGGCCGAGAGCGACCACTGCGGGCCGCCGCGGCGCGTGTCGGTCACCCGGATCGGGTTGATCGAACCCTCGGCGGCGTAGTGGTCGCCTGCGGCCTCGGCGGTGCCGAGGTCGACCAGCGTGTTGGCGCCGTCGATGCTCCAGACGAACTCGCCCGGGGCGCCCTGCGGCACCACGACCTGCAGCTTCTGGGTGTTCGGGTCGACCGGCCTGGCGATGGTCACCTGGTCCACGACCGAGTTCACGGGGCGGTCGGCGTCCTTGGCCTCGGAGCGGATGGTGCGCACCGAGATGGCGTCGTCGGACACCTCCACGGCCGTGTAGTTGCGCACGTTCTCCTGGTTGAAGGCCGAGAGCCACCACGAGCCGGCCGCGTTCGCCGAGTAGTACTTCGAGCCGGACGCCGAGTTGGCCGTCACGTACAGCACGCCGCCGGGACCCGGGGTGAGCACGTCGGCGCCCGCCTCCTCGGCGGGGTCGGCCTTCTCGCCGTTGCGGATCAGGTACGAGCGGGCGTAGCTGTGGTCGTGGCCCTGGAGCACCAGGTCGATGCCGAGCTCGGAGAAGAGCGTGGGCCACGTGTTGCGGCGGTCGATCACGTCGCTGTCGGTCGCGTGCGGGCCCACCGAGTAGATCGAGTGGTGGAACGACACGACCCTCCACTTCGCCTCGTCGCCGTGCTCCGCGACGACGTCGCGCACGAACCGCTCGTGCGACGCGTAGTCGCGGCTGTTGGAGTTGAGGTTGAGGAAGAGCACGTCGTTGTAGACGAACCAGTAGTCGCCGCCCGAGCTCGTGCCGGATCCGGGGCCGGCCGTCTCGTCGAGGTTCGGCGTGTTGAAGTGCTGGCGGTACGCCTTGTTGCCGACGTCGTGGTTGCCGTTGTTCGCCACGAACGGGATCTGGCGCAGGTGGTCGGTCGACAGGAAGGCCTCGTACTGCGCCTCGCTGCTCGCCGACTCCACCTGGTCACCGGCCGAGAAGAGCATCTCGGCGTCCGGGTAGGCGGCCGTGGCGACGTCGAGCGTGTCGACCCAGCCCTCGGTGTCGCGCGGCACGTTGCCGGACGAGCCGAGCTGCGGGTCGCCGAAGAACAGGAAGTCGAAGTCGCCGTCGAAGTCCCGCGTGCGGAACGTGGAGACCGCCGACCAGGCGCCCTCGGCACCGACCCGGTACGAGTACGCGGTGTTCTCCTGCAGCCCCGTGAACGTCGCGTGGCGGTAGAACTCGCCGCTCGACGACGGACCGCCCGTGGCCGCCACGCTGATCGCGTCGTCCGGGAACACGTCGCCCACGACCTCGCCCGCGGGCGCGATCTGGGCCACCTGCTCGGTGTCCTGGTCCGAGTACCAGGCCAGGTTGCGCTCGGCCTGGGTCGCGCCGATGCCGAGCACGAGGTCGGTCACCGTGGTGGTCGGCTCCTCCTCGGGCACCTCGACGGGGACCAGCGACCTGAGGTCGAGGTACGCGTCGGAGCTGCTCGCCCGGTCGTTGTAGAGGCCGATCGCCAGCGTGTTCACGCCGGCCTGGAGCACGTCGGCCGGGACGCTGAACTGCTGGTTCACGGGGTCACCGGCGCTGGCGCCGGCGTAGGTGAGGTTCTTCTGCGCGTCGGGGACGGCCTCGACGCGCTCGTCGACGAAGCCGGCCACCTTGGTGCCGTTGACGAAGATCTGCACCGCGTCGTCGAACGTCACGTCGCCGCGCAGCGACGCGATCTGAGCGAGCTGGTCCGCCGTGACGTCGAACGTGGTCCGCAGGTGGTAGGTCGGGATCGCGACCTTGGTCGCCGCAGCCGGGTCCACGTAGTGGTCGAGCACCGTGGTCACGGGGAAGCCGGAGCCGAGGTCCGGCGTCGCCGAGCCGTTCTTCGCGCCGAACGGCCCGGCGGCGCGCTGCCAGCCCGCGTCGTCGAACCCGGCGTAGGTCCAGGTGAGCCGGTCGCTGCTGCCCGCGGCCGGGTCGGTGTTGTCGTCCGAGTACGCCCAGGTGGTCGTGCCGCCCAGGAACGTCGAGGGCAGGTCGGCTGCACCCGCCGACGTCGCGGCGTAGGTCAGGCCGCCGGCGACGACGGAGACGAGCCCCACCGCCGCGACGGCTGAACGACCCCAGCCGCGCACGGACGCGGCCGGGCGATGGTCATTCGCTTGCATGAGTCCTCCAGTGAAGGGAGCGCCGAGCGGCGCCGAGCCGACACTTGCCCCGGGAGACGAATCGGTGCCGACGCCGGGATGAGCGACAGATGAACATGCGGCGCGACGGCGGGTGATCTTTCGGCCCCGGCCGCGAAGTCCCTTGTCAGCCCAGCCCGAACAGCCGCTGACCGAACCAGAACAGCCCGACGACCGTCACCCCGGCCGCGACCACGACGCCCGTCCACAGCGCGGTGCGCGGCGCCCGGCGGCGCAGCAGGATCAGCAGCGGGAAGACGACGGCGATGATCCCGAGCTGCACCACCTCGATGCCCACGTTGAACACCAGGAGCGACCACAGCAACGTCCACGAGAACGGCTCGTCGATGCCGAGCGCACCCGCGAACCCGAGGCCGTGGACCAGGCCGAAGGCGAAGACGACGGCGAGCCGGAACCAGTCGGCCCGGTCCAGCCCAGCCCAGCCCTGTCCAGCCCTGTCGAGCCCGAGCCGTCCGGCCCGAGCCGGCTCCAGCACGCCCTCATGCCCCAGGGCGCCCGCGTGCGACGGCGATCCCCGCCCGCGCCACATCCCCCACACGTGCCAGGCCGCCACCACCGCGATCGACAGCGCGATGACCGGCTCGACCACGGCCGCCGGCGCGCTGACCACGCCGAGCGCGGCCAGCAGGAACGTCACCGAGTGCGCCAGCGTGAACGACGTCGCGGCGAGCACCACGTCCCGCAGGCGGCGCGAGCCGACGATCAGCGCGAGCAGGAACAGGAGGTGGTCCGGGCCGAGCAGCAGGTGCTCCGCGCCCAGCACGAAGAAATGGCCCATGCGCTCGTACCAGTGCTCGACCGTCGAGAAGGACGGCGTGTGCTGCGTGAGCGCCGCGCTGCCGGCGGCGCCGTCGAGCTCGTAGTCGAGGATGGTCGTGGTGCCGGTGACGTAGCCCTCGTCGTCGGCGAAGAGGGTGCTGCGCACCTCGTGGTCGACGGGCTTCCCTGTCTCCGCCGGCGCCCCGCACGCGTGGTCCAGCACCAGCACGGCGTACGGCACGCCCTCGCGGTCGGTGATCTCGAAGCCGCCGACCTGCGCCGGGGCGCACGCCGCGCCGTCGGCCGTCACCTGGAAGCGGTCGGTGACGTAGCCGAGCACGGTGTCGGCGTGGGCGGCGAGCGCCGTCGGCTCCTCGCCCGTCTCCCAGAGGGCCATCCCCTCGTCGAAAAAAGCTCGGTCGTCCTGGTACTCGGCGGCGGAGACGACGAGCAGGTCGTACTCCAGGGCGAGCTCGGTGCGCACGACGCCCGGTTCGGGGGTCGAGGCGTCGGCGTAGACGGTGGAGGTGAAGCCGTGCGCGCCCGCCGAGGGGGCGAGCGCGGGCAGAAGGAGGAACGCGAGCAGCGCGGAGGCTGCCGCGACAGTCGGAGAGCGACGCACGGGCCGCACCCTCCACCACCGGGATGAACGGCCCGCGAACGACCGGCCAACAGGACCGGCCAACAGGACCGGCCAGCAGGACCAGCCGAACAGGACCAGCCGAACAGGACCAGCCGAACAAGACCGACGAGCCGGGACCGGCAGCCCGGTCCCGGCTCGCGACAGCCCGCTACAGCAACAACAACCGCTACAGCGTCGGCACCAGCACCGTCATCAGCTCGCCCGACCCCAGGTGCACCAGCGCCTTGCCCGGCGTCACCTGCGTCGAGACCGCCGAGCGGGGCAGGCTCGCGCCGACGAGGTCGCCGTCGAACCGGTCCTGCGGGCTGAGCAGCGCGCCGCGCCGGCTCTTCTTGACGTCGACCTGCCAGCCGGAGAAGCCGCTGGCCACCTCGGAGGCGTCGCCGCCGAGGATCAGGCCGCGCCGGTTGTCCGCGGCCGTGCGCAGGTACGCGCGCAGCCAGGTCTTGGCGGGGACGTCGGCCACGAGCTCGCCGTCGTCCACGACGAGCACCACGGGCTCGCCGTCGGGGTCGAGGTGCGGCGCCAGCTCCTCCTCGGTGATCTCCGTGCCGGTCAGGACGGCGCGCACGCCCGCCCTGCCCTCGAGGTCGCGCAGGATGCTCGGGCGCGGCGCCAGGATGACCACCTGGGTGCCGCCGCGCAGCAGCGACTCCGTCATCACGGCCAGCATCGTGGACCGCCCCGACTTCGAGGGTCCGCCCACCAGGAACGCGGGCGCGTCCCCGGCGAGGTCCATGCCGAACGCGGTCAGGTCGTCGCCGCCGACGCCGAGCAGCGCCCACATCGGCTGCGCGGCCTCAGGACCGGCGTACTGGTACGCGGCGTCCACCGTGATCGTCGAGGGCAGGTCGTCCACGCGGAACGGGCCGGTGCCGGGCACCACGTCCTCCCGCTCCCGGATCATGGCGGCCATGACGCGGGCCGCGCTGGTCTGGGCGCGACCCGAGGGGTCGTCGCCGAGGATCGCCACCTGCACCTCGAGCCCGCTGCCCGACCGGAACGCACGTCCCGGCTGGATCTCCTCGGGCAGCTTCTTGTGGTCGATGCCCACCATCCCGTAGTCGAACTTGTCGGTGAGCCGCAGCACGAGCGCGTCGTCGGTCAGCACGCTCATCCGGCTGGAGAGCAGGCTGCGGTCGCCGGACACCAGGAGGTGGATGCCGGCGCTCGCGCCGTCGCGCAGGAGCTCCTGGACGGTCTCGACCAGCTTGCCGCTGTCGACCTCGCCGTAGGTGCTCATGAAGCTCTCCCAGCGGTCGATCAGCACGAGCACGCGCGGCAGGCGGGCGCCCGGCTCGGCGAGCTCACGCTGCTCGGTCACGCTGGCGAAGTTGCCGGCCGCGAGAACCTGCTGGCGTCGCCCGAGCTCGGCCTGCAGGCGGGTGAGCAGGCGCTTGGCCCGCTCGGCCTGCCCGCGCTGCACGACGGCGCCGGTGTGCGGCAGCTCGTTGAGCACCGTCAGCGCGCCGTTGCCGCAGTCGATCGCGTACAGGTGCAGGTCGGCCACCGACATCTGGCTGGCCGCGGCGAACGCGCTGGTGCGCAGCACCGTCGACCGGCCGCTGCCCGGCGCGCCCACCACGTACCGGTGCCCGAACTCGTCCAGGTCGATCAGGGCGGGACCCTGCCGCTGGTCGGACGGCGAGTCCTCCAGCGCCCAGGCGAACTGCGACTGCGCGCTGGTCTGCACCAGATCGTCGAACGGCAGCAGGTCCGGCAGCGCGGGCAGCCACGGCCGCCGCGGCTCGTCCCAGCCGCCCACACGCGCCGTCTCGCGCAGCGTCTCGACCAGCGCCGCGAGGTCGGTCTCGACGTCCTCGCTGCGCTTGACCCGGGGGCGGCTGGGCGCCGGGGCCCCGAGGTCGGTCACGGAGATCCGCGCGACGAACGGCGCCTCGACCTGCCCGACGTCGGACAGCGACAGGCGCCGTCCGCCCACGCGGGCCGACTGGAACGGGACCAGCGACGAGTGCCCGAGCCGGGCGTAGGCGCGGCCGGGCTGCGACTTGGCGATCTCCGCGGCCTCGTTCGCGTCGATGACGTCCTTGGACTCGCTCTTGTCCGTCATCCGCAGCGCGATGCGCAGGTTCGTGTTGGCGCGGATCTCCGGGGAGATGACGCCGGACGGGCGCTGCGTGGCGAGGATGAGGTGGATGCCGAGCGAGCGGCCTCGCTGGGCGATGTTGACGAGGCCGGTGACGAAGTCGGGCAGCTCGCGCACCATGGAGGCGAACTCGTCGATGACGATCATCAGGCGCGGCAGCGTGGGGCCGACATACCCGCGGCTCTGCGCGTCGAGGTAGTCCTCCAGGTCCTTCGCGCCCGCGGCGGCCAGCACGTGCTCCCGGAAGGTGAGCTCCGCGCGCAGCGAGTCGAGCGCGCGCTCCACCAGGTGGGTGTCGAGGTCGGTGACCATGCCGACCGTGTGCGGCAGCTGCTCGCACTGGCTGAACGCCGCGCCGCCCTTGTAGTCGACCAGCACGAAGTTCATGGTCTCCGGCGTGTTCACCACGGCGAGCGAGGCGACGACGGTCTGCAGGAACTCGGACTTGCCGGAACCGGTCGTGCCGCCCACCAGGGCGTGCGGCCCGTCGCGCACCATGTCGAGCACGAACGGCCCGTCCAGGGACACACCGACGACGGCCGCCGTGCTCCCCTTGCCGCCGGTCGAGATCATCCGCCACCGCGCCACCATCTGCTCGGCGTCGACCTCCTCGATGTCGAGCACCTCGACCAGGCGCGCCGAGTCGGGGATCAGGCCCTCGCCCTCGCTGGCGGTCACGTCGTGCACCGCGGCGACGGCGCGGGCCACCGGCTCGTACCAGTCGTCGTTCACCTCGTCGACCAGGATGGTGCGCAGGTCATCGGCGTCCTGCCGGCGCAGCGTCATGCCGCCGTCGACGCGGGCGAGCGCCACGACCGTGCACTCCTCCGGCAGCAGCTGCTCGTCGCCGTCCAGGCAGACGACGCTCACGCCGACGCCGGGGCCGTCGCGCAGGATGGACACGACGCCGGGCAGGGCGCGCAGGCGGCGGGCGCCGTCGAGCACCACCACGACCTGCGGGCCGGACATGACCTTGCCGCCGGCCCCCTCCATGGCGGCCCGGCGCTGCGTGATCAGGGAGTTCACCTCGGCGACGCGGGCGGCGAGCGTGTCCGTCGTCGTGCCGATCAGGGCGACGGCGTCCTGGCCGAACGCCGGGCGGGCGTGCGGCAGCCACGCCGCCCAGGCCCAGTCCTGCACGTGCTCGGAGCTGGTCAGCACGTAGACCTGGACGTCACGCGGGCTCTGCAGCACCCCGAGCTGGCCCACCATCCAGCGGGCCCGACGACGCGGCCAGTCCCCGGGACCGGCCAGGCCGACCACGCCGGCCTCCTTGAGCGACACCGTGACCGGGACGGACCGGACGGTCGCGCGGGTCTTGCGGCGGTGCTCCGGCTCGGCGCTGTCCTCGACCTCGACCCGGCTGGTCGCGTCGGCGAGCCCGAGCCGGACCGTCAGGTGGTCGCTGTCCGTGCTGCGGCGCTCCCACAGGCGACGCGTCGGCGTGGTGGCGATCAGCCGCAGCTCGGCGGCGCCCGGGCTGGAGACCCGGCGCCGGTGCTGCTCGCGCCGCACCGCCTCCAGCACCTCCTCCTCCAGCGCCGCCCGCTCCTCGGCGTGCTGCTTGAGGCGCTCCTTGTGCGTGATCGTGCCGTTGCGCTTGGACATCCACCAGTTGCCCCAGCCCATCAGCGGGGAGGCCAGGGCGAACATCAGGTAGAACGGCGACTTGAAGACGATCGCCATCACGACGCCCAGCACCGCGGGCATGGCCATGCCGAGCCACGGCAGCGGGTTCCGGGCGGGAGCCACCGGCTCGCTCGGCAGCCGGAAGTGCGTGGGCGGCATCGGCGGCAGCAGCCGCGGCGGACGGTTGTAGTCCAGGTGCCCCGGCTCGGTGGCGGGCCGCAGGTCGGCGTCGGGCCGCGTGGCGGACTGGACCGTCAGGACGCTCGGACCGATCCGGAGCTGCGTGCCCGCGGGCCACGGCGCGTCGTCCTCGCCCAGCGGGTCCTCGGACCGGTCCAGGTGCACGAGCCGCCCGGCCGAGCGCGGGTCCGGCATCCGCCGCACCCGCACGGCGCCGTCCAGCCCCACGACGACGGCGATGGCGGCCAGCCCGCCCTCGCGCGGCTCGTCGACGCGGACCCGGCCGTCGGGACCCACCTGAAGGATCGACTCGCCGACGCCGAGCCGGGCGACCGCGCCCGTGCCGATGCCGCCCGTGACGCACAGGTCGACGGGGCCGCCCGAACCGCCGGTCCCGATCCCGGGCTCGGCGAACGTGACGACGGCGCCGTCCCGGACGCCGGAGTCGGCGACGAGCAGCTCGGCGCCCGGACCGGTCGCGATCGCGGCACCGTGCACGGAGCGGTCCTGCACCCCGTGGCCCTGGACGGCGCGGCCGTCCACGTACATCGTGCTGCCGCGGGGCGCGCCCACCTCGGCCGCCAGCCGCTCGGCCAGGTCGGCCGCCTTGGTGCGCTCGTCCAGGTCCAGGGACAGGAGCGTCTCGCGTGCGCCGTGGCGCACGGTGATCAGAGCGTGCATGTCATTCGCCTCCCCGCCGCACGGCGGTCTGCTCGTCGAAGCGCACGTCGGGCAGGAACCCGCTGCGCAGCCAGCCGTCGTCGCCCGCGGTGAAGCGCCACTTCGCGGACGGGGCCTGGCCGAGGACGATCACCACCCACGTGAAGTCCGGGCCGGCGAACCGGGCCGCGAGCAGGTCCTGCTGCGCCGCGGACGGCGCCTGCGACAGGACCAGCACGCCGCCGTCGCCCACCTCCAGCTCGGGCAGCACCTGCTCGATCCCCGCCAGGTGCTCCACCTGCTCGGGCCGGGGCAGGCCGTTGCCCACCATGACCACGCGCGGGTCGTTCGACCACGGGTTGCCCGTCAGCTCGCCCAGCCACCGGCGCAGCACCTCGTGCCGCACCCGGGTGGGGCCGTCCAGGCTGATCACGCCGCGGGCCACGGAGAAGTCCACGAGGACCCGGCCCGTCTCCCCCATCCCCAGGTTGACCAGCCGCGAGAACAGGGTGGTCGGGCTCTCCGACGCCGCCCCGGACTGGAGCTTCGCCAGCGGCGCGGACCAGCTCTGCCCGTCCTCGCTCACCTGCCACGGGGCCGGAGCGGGCGAGGCCGGGTTCGTCAGCCGCAGCCGCAGCGAGCTGCCCTCGATGAACACGCCGGTCGTGCCCGGTATCTCCAGGCCGTCGCGCTCGCAGGCCGCCATCAGCACCCGCAACGCCCGGTCGACGGTCCACGCCGCCGAGGTGTCGGTGCGCAGCAGGCTGTCGTCGAACGGCTCGTGCCGCTTGCGCCGGCGCACCAGCCACAGCGGCACCAGCCCCAGGAGCGCGAGGAGCACCAGCCCGCCGACGCTCAGCAGGATCGGGACGACGGGCAGGGAGAAGGCCGCGTCGTCGGCCCCGGCCACGTCGCTGGTCGACGCCGGGGTCGGGGTCGGCTCGAGCGAGGGCGTGGCCGACGGCGAGGGGGACGGCCCCTCGTACCCCGGCAGCGGGCCGAACTTCAGGCCCTTGCCCACGGCGTCCTTCGGCATCCGGAGCACCCAGCCGGGCGTCAGGGTCCGCGGGTCGGTCAGGTACTCGCCGTCGGGCTGCCGGTGCCCCTCGGTCAGCGCGGCGATCTCCGGCCAGCGCTCCCGGTCGCCCAGGAACCGCTCGGCGATGTCGTTGAGCTTCTCGACGTTGTCGTCGGGCGTCGCCTTGACCACGTAGTACAGCACCGAGCCCGGCGGGCCGGTGCGGCTCGGCACGGGCGTCGGCGTGGGGGTCGGGGTGGCCTCCGCCTGCTGCGTCACGCTCGGCTTCGGGTCCGGCGTCTTCGGCGTCGGCGTCGCGGTCGGCGTGGGCTCGGGCTCGCCGTAGACCCGCATCTCCCAGATGGAGTTGCCCGCCGTGCCGACGCGCGCCCCGGAGTACATCCGCACGTAGCGGCCCTCACCAAGGAAGTTGAGCACGTCGTTGCCGCCGTCGCCCGCTTGGATCGAGGCCGCCTCCCAGGTCTCGCCGTCGTTCGACAGCTCGA
Source organism: Promicromonospora sp. NPDC090134 (assembly GCF_044746965.1). Lineage (NCBI taxonomy): Bacteria > Bacillati > Actinomycetota > Actinomycetes > Micrococcales > Promicromonosporaceae > Promicromonospora > Promicromonospora sp. NPDC090134. The sequence goes on from NZ_JBIVCZ010000004.1 coordinate 183,442, forward strand.
TCCGGTAGTCCGTGGAGTAGGAGACCTCCCAGTCGATCTCGACCCGGTGGATGGTCGTGGACCGCCCCAGGTCGATCCGGAGCCACTGCGGGTCGCTGAACGCGCTCGACCACCGGGTGTTCGGGTTGCCGTCCACGGCCTGGCGCGCGGGGAACTCGGGCTTCTCGAGCGACGACGCGACGGTCGGCTTGCCCTGCGAGACCAGTACCGGGTCCTCCTGCGCCTGCGCCGGGACGACGCCCGTGCCGACGAGCGCGACGAGCAGCGCGGTCACCAGGGTCGGCGCCAGAAAGCGGCGCGCGACCCTTGTCAGTCGTTCACTCACCGGCCCGTCGCACCGCCGTCTGTTCCGTGTAGCGGACGTCGGGCAGGAAGCCGCTGCGCAGCCAGCCGTCGTCGCCGGCGGTGATCCGCCACTTCGCCGACGTCGACTCGCCGAGCACGATGACCACCCAGGCGAAGCGCGGGTCGGCGAACCGGGCGGCCAGCAGGTCCTGCTGCGCCACCGACGGCGCCTGCGACAGCACGAGCACGCCGCCGCCGGTGGCGTCGAGCTCCGGGATCACCTGCTCGATCGCCGCCAGGTGCTCCACCTGCTCCGGCTGCGGCAGGCCGTTGCCGACCATGACCACGCGCGGGTCGTTCGACCACGGGTTGCCCGTCAGCTCGCCCAGCCAGCGGCGCAGCACCTCGTGCCGCGCGCGGGTGGGACCGTCCAGGCTGATGACACCACGGGCGCGGGCGAAGTCGACCAGCACCCGGCCGGTCTCGGCCACGCCGATCGTGACCAGCCGCGAGAACTGCGCGGTCGAGGCCTCGCTGGCGGGTGCCGCCTGCAGCCGCGCCAGGGGCGCCGACCAGCTCTGGCCGTCCTCGTTCGCCACCCACGGCTCGGGCGCCGGGGAGACCGGGCCGGCCAGCCGCAGGCGCATCGCGCCGCCCTCGATGAAGACGCCGGTGATGCCCGGCACCTCGACGCCGTCGCGCTCGCACGACGCGAGCAGCACTCGCAGGGCACGGTCCACCATCCACGACGCCGACGTGTCGGTGCGCAGCAGGCTGTCGTCGAAGGGCTCCGCGCGGCCGGAGCGCGAGCGGCGCACCGCGTAGACCACGAGGAGCACGAGGGCCGCCGCGACCACGGCGAGGCCGATGCCGATCAGGACGGGCTCCAGCCCGGACCCGCCGGTGGACTGCTCGTCCGAGCCGGCCGAGCCGGCCGGGTCGGTCGCCTCGGTCGGGGCGTTCGCCTCCACCGACGGGCTCGCGCCCGGGAGCGGCCCGTTCTGCAGGCCCTCGCCCTTGGCGTCCTCCGGCATCTGGAGCACCCAGCCCACCGTCACGACCGCCGGGTCGGTGAGCTTGCCGCCGTCGGGCTGCGTGCGGCCCTTGTTCAGCTCGAAGATCTCCGTGTACCGCTCGCCGTCGCCCAGGAACCGCTCGGCGATCAGGTGCAGGTACTCCGGCTCGCCCTCCGGCGTCGTCGCGATCACGTAGTAGGGCACGGACGGCGCGGCCGGCGCCTCGGGCGAGGCGCTCGCCTCGCCGGCGCCCTCGGCAGGCCCCGTCGGCAGCACGCCGACCTCGATGCCCTCGCCCTCGGCGTCGTCCGGCAGCTGCAGGACCCAGCCCGGCAGCAGGACGGTCTCGTCGACCAGGGCGTTGCCGTCGGGCTGCGTGCGGCCCTTGTTGAGCTCGAAGATCTCCTTGTACCGGTTGCCGTCGCCGAGGAGTCGCTGGGCGATGTCGAACAGGAACTCCTGCTGGCCCTCCGGCTTGGCCGGCACCACGTAGTACTTGACCTTCTCGCCGGCCTTCGTGTCCGTGGCGAGCTTGTCCGTTGCGAGGTGGTGCGCGGCAGGGCCGGCGTGGACCGCGGCGTGGGCGGCGCCCACGAGAACGGGACCCGTGGTGGCCGCCTGGGCGGCGGCCGCGAGAGGAACCGTGACGGCGGTCGTGAACAGGGCCGCCGCTGCGAGAGCGGCGGCGATACGGGGTGCGTGCTGCACAGTTGCTCCGTCTTCAGATGTGTCGCGCTCCAGGTGAGCCGCGTCAGTCAGGGGTGGTGCGCCGGGTGGTTCAGGCCCGGGTGGTTCAGGCCCGGGTGGTTCAGGCTCGGGTGGTTCAGGCCCGGCGGTTCAGGCCCGGCGGTTCAGGAAGGGCCTCGCAGGTGGCTCGCTCAGGCCGAGCCGGGAACGCTTCGCTCCGGCAGCCTGAGGGGGTTGGTGCCGGGGCCGGCCCAGCGGAAGGTCGTCATCACCGCGTCGAAGAAGAGCACCATGGCCTCGGCCAGGCGCTCGGTGTTCTCGCTGTTCCAGATCGTGGTGAACGACAGGACCAGCCACTCGCCGTCGGCCTCGTCCCGGGAGACCGCGTACAGCACCTGCCGGGTCGACAGCTCCAGGTCCTCGCTCTTGACGCCGTGCTCGGTGTGCACCACGCGGACGCCGGGGCGGCCGTCGATCTCGACCAGCTCGCTCTCCTCGTACCCGTCGCTCAGGATGCTGGTCACGATCCGCGTCGGGTCGGTGCCGACGTCGCTGACCACCTCGATCTCCGCGATCGAACCCGGGACGATCACGCCCTCCATGGGCTCGGTCGGCAGGTAGACCGCGCCGGTGCCGGCGTCGCGCGCCTGGCCCAGGGTCTTGTGCAGCTCGTCGCGCAGCATGCGCCGGAACGGCTCGGCCTTGTCGCGGGGCAGCGAGTCCGGCAGGGCCCGGGCGACGACCTGCTCGACCGCCTCGTCCAGCTCGCGCTGGCGGCCCTCGCCCGTCGGGAACCGGGCCCAGCCGGGCGGCAGGAGCATCACCCAGGCGTCGGTCGGCTTGCCGCCCGACTGGCCGTTCGCGGGGGCCGCACTCGCGGGGGTCTCGCTCGCGGGGTTCTGGCTCACAGGGTTCTCGTTCACGGGGCTCTCGCTCACGGTTCGCTCCGGATGATCTTCACGGCCGACAGCAGGCCGACGAGCGTCTCCAGGATCGTGGGGACGAGCACGAGGTCCTGGCTGCGCCAGATCAGGGCCGTGTCCACCACCGCCTCCGGGTGCTCGGTGCGCCGGCCGACGGCGACCGTCACCCAGGCACCGCCCGCCTCGTCGATGTCCACGCGGGTGACCTGGATGCCGTCGCCGTCGGGCAGCTCGGGGTACTCGATGCTCGGCGGGTTCACCGGGTTGCCGCCGGTCGCGCCGAGCACCGTCATGAGCGCGTCGTCCGACTCGGCCGGGTCCATCACGCCGACGGTGACGAGCACCGGAACGGGGCCGCGGTCCAGCAGGCCGAGGCCCGCGATCGCCCGGGCGCCCTCGGTCGCCGCCTCGTCGGCGAACGCCACCAGGCTCGCGACCGTCTGCGTCAGGGAGCCGCGCACGAGCTCCACGTGCCCGGCGTCGGGCTGCGCCGTCCCGCCGTCCGGGTCCTCCGGCAGGAACGACGTGAGCAGGAGCTCGACGGCCTCCCCCTGCCACGCGCCGACCGTCTCGGCGGGCTCGGTCACCGTGGAGGGCACGACCAGCCAGCCGGCCGGGGCCTCGATGGTCCAGGTCCAGTCCTGGACGCCGACGCCGCTCATGCCGGCCCCCTACGTCTCGTCGCACACAGCGAAGTCGCAAACACTGAATCGGCTCCTGGCTCAGGTGGTGAGGTGGTTGTACTCGTAGTCGGTCTCTCCGGTCCAGTCCCCGCGCCTGTCCTCGCCGGGGAAGCTCGTGGGCGGCACGGCACCCCAGAGACCGCTGATCAGGCCCGACAGCATGGCGCCCGGACCGGCCACGTAGATCCACGGCTTGATCGTGAACTTCGCGCCCCAGAGGCCGAGCAGGCTGAGCTCCTTGAGCCCGCCGAGGCCGAGCGCGCCGCTGAGCGACCAGGACTTGATCGGGGACACGATCGAGGCCCAGCCGGGCAGCTTGTTCGTGATCATGATCGAGATCTTCTGCAGCTGCATCGGCTTGATGATGAAACCGCCCAGGGTGCCGATGAAGGTGCTCGAGCCGCCCTTGCCGGCGAGCACGGCACCCTGTGCCGCCTTGACCGACGCCGTGATCGACTTGGCCACGACCATGCCGACGCCGGCCGCCGCGACGCCGATGACGCCGAGGATGACGCCCATCCAGCTCGCCTCGCCCTGGGCCGCGAGCACGATCGAGGCGACGAGGCTCACGACACCGACGATCAGGCCGGCCAGCGCCAGCGCACCCACCCCGGGCAGGAGGATCGCGAGCACGGCGAGCGCCATGCCGATGTAGCCGAGGATCTCGACCAGCCCCTTGAGGAACTTGTTGAACCCGTGCACGAAGGCTTCCCAGCCGCTGTGCTTGAGCCCGTCGTCGCCCCAGTTCTCCTTGATCTTGGCGGCCGCCCGCTCCGCGGCCGAGTCGAGGGCCGACATCGCGGCGACGGCGATGGCCTTGGCCGCCGCCAGCTCGCCCTTGGCACCCTCGATCTTGTTCGAACGGTTCTGGGACTCCTGCTTCTGCTGCTCGGTGAGCGGCGGCGCGTCGTCCGGTCGGTCCGCGTTCACCGGGTCCGGCATGCCCTCGGCGCCCTTCTGGGCCGCGGCCGCGTCCTCGGCCTTCGCCAGGGCCTTGCCCGTCTCCGAGCGCGCGGTCTCCAGCTCGGGACGATAGCCCTCCAGGGCCGCGCGGACGTCGTCATACCGACCCGCGGCGGCGGCGAGATGCTCGTGGCTCTCTCCGGCGCGGCCCCGCATGGCGTCGGCCGCCTCACCCTTGAGCAGGGTCTCGTCGCCGTCGCCGATCTTCTTGAGGAGCGCCGCCTGCGTGGTCATCATCTCGGCGATCTCTTTGTAGTGCTTGATCACCGCATCCAGACCGGACGCCTCGGCCGGAACAGGGTCGTCGTCGTAGTCCAGCAGATGCCACTCACCCACGCGGGCGGCGCTCATCCGGCCTCCTCATAGTTTGGGCCTGGTCGCGCCGTCCGGCGCCGACCAGGTCTTCGGGTCTGTCGAGCTTCAGGTCCGTCGGGTCAGCCCTCGGGCGTGAGCGACTTCTCCAGCTCGATCTCGGTGTCGTTCCAGGTCTCGGCGGCCTTCTCCATCTTGTCCTGGAGGTCCTTGAGGTTTTCCTGGAGCTTCTCCCGCTTGACCCACCAGCTGTCGACGAAGTCGCCCATGGCGTTCTTCACCGTCCTGTGACCCCAGAGGTCGCCGTCGTCCCAGAGCTCTTTCATGTTCTCGAGCTCGTGGAGCACCGACTTCAGCTGCTCGGCAGCTTCGTCGACGGCGATCGAGGTAACGACGAGGTCGGCCATCCGACGACTACTTGTTCAGCGCGTTGGCGAGTTCCTCGTCGGTCTTGCGGAGTGCCTCGGCGGCCTGCTTGAGGTACTCGCCGATGCCGGTCAGACCCTCCATGACCTGCTTGCCACCCTTGTCGAGCTCCTTGTAGGACTCGTCGAACCGCTTGGAGGACTTGTCCGTCACGTAGCCGTCCTGGACCAGGTTGTCCACCATCGAACGCAGCTGGTCCAGCTTGTGCTGCATGTCGTCCGCCTCCTGCTTCATGCGCTGGGAAGCGTCCTCCATCTGCTGGAAGGTCACATTGATGTTGGCCATGATCGGTCCTCTCGGGTTGCCTCGTGGAAAACAGGGCGATCGTACATGAACCGGACACCCCTGGGGTGAATCTTCGGGTAAACCCTCACGCGGATCCGGGGACCCTCCGTTCGGGCAGGTTCACGGGGTTCGAGCCGGGACCGGTCCAGCGGAACGTGGCCATGACGGCGTCGAAGAACTCGACCAGTGTCTCGGCCAGCCGCTCGGTGTCCCGGCTGCTCCAGCCGGTGCTGAAGGACAGCACCAGCCAGTCACCGACCGCCTCGTCCCGGGAGACGACATACGTCACCTCACGCGAGGAGCTCACCGGCCGACCGCCCTCTCGGTGCACATCGTGCCCGGTCCGCACCACCCGCGCACCCGGACGTCCGTCCAGGTCAACCGCCTCGCACGTGTCGTGGGTCCGGCCCAGCACCTGCTCCGCGACCTCGGCGGGGCTGTGCCCCACCTCGCCGAAGAGCTCGGTCTCGGTGATCGACGCCGGGACGGCGACGCCGGCGATCGGGACGATCGGGAGGTACACGGCGCCGGTGCTGGTGCTGGTGCTGGTGCTGGTGCTGGTGCCGGTACTGCTGGCCGGGTCGGCGCCGGCACCCGCACCGGTGAGCGCCGCGCGGAGCGAGGCCCGGAGCAGCTCCCGGCGTGCCTCGACGTCGGCGTCCGGGCCGCCCGCGAGCGCCGGGTCCGCCGGCAGTGCGCGGGCGACCACCTCGTCGACGGCGGCGTCCAGCTCGGTGCCGCGCCCCTCGCCGAGCGGGAACCGCGCCCACCCCGGGGGCAGCAGGAACGCCCAGGTGTCGGTCGGGGTCGCGTGCTCTCCTGTCGCGGGCCCGGTCATGCCTCGGCCCGGTCGATCCGCACGGCCGGCATGAGCTGGTCGAGGAGCTCCACCATCGCCGCGCCGAGCAGGAGGTCCTGGGTGCGCCAGACCAGCACCGTGTCCACCACGGCGTCGGGGTGCTCGGTGCGCCGCCCCAGCCCCACGCTCATCCAGGCGCCGCCGCTCTCCTCGCCGATGTCGAGGCGGATCACCCGCACCCCGTCGCCCTCGGGCATGTCGGGGTACTCGACGGCGGGCGGTGCCGCCGGGTAGCCGCCCGTCGCTCCCAGCGCGGCCATGAGGTCGTCGTCGGGCGCGGCCGGGTCGCTGATCCCCACGGCGACGAGCACCGGCACCGGCCCGCGCCCCATCACCCCGAGGGCCGCGACGACGCGGTGGTCCCCGGGAGCCATGCCGTCGGCGAATGCCCGGAGGTTCGTCACCGAGACGACGGCCAGCTCGTCGAGGTAGGCACGTGCGTCGTCGTCCAGCTCGACCGGCGTGCCGGACTCGTCGGGTTCGGGCTCGAGCGACTCACGCACGACGGCCGTGGCCCCGCGCTCCCAGGCGGCGAGGTCCTCGGCCGCCCCGGTGATGCCGCCCGGGACCTCGAGCCAGCCCTCGGGCAGGTCCAGCCGCAACTCCCAGGACGCGGCCAGGGCACGTGCGCCGGCCGTGCCGGCAGAGCCGGCCGTGCTGGAAGAGCTGGACGTGCCGGCAGAGCTGGGTGTGCTGGTCTCCGGTGTCGTCATAGGCCCGTCTGCTCCGAGTAGAGGCCGCTGTAGTCGGCGTCGCGCCAGCCGTCGAGGCTCCAGCGCGGGTCGGTCGGGTTGAAGTTCGACGGGTTGATCAGGCTGAACGGCCGCATGGACCAGCCGAACGTGTACGAGATGGGGCCGATGTACATCCACGGCTTGATGGCGAACCCGGTGATCCCGAGCTGGCCGAGGGCCGCGTTGATCTTCTGCACGTCCTTGATGTCGCTGATGCCGATCAGCCGGTCCCAGCGCCACGGACCGCCCTTGACGGCGGCCAGGAAGCGGCTCGAGTCGTTCTTGAACCACGCACCGAACTTGCTGAAGTCGCCCTTGACCCACGCGTTCGGCTTGCCGATCTGCCACCAGCCGGGTGACACGCGAGTGGTCTGGATGAAGTTGCCCCAGTTCGTGAACGGCTTGATCTGGGCCCCGAGCTTGCCGGTCATGAACCGGTCGAACGGGCGCATCGGGTTCTTCGAGTAGATGGCCAGCCGGCTGGCGAGGCTGTTGAGCTCCTTGATCGCTCCCGGCGTGAACTTCACCTTGGAGCCGAGCTGCGCGGCCTGGATGGTCTTGAGCGAGCCGGCCATCTTGGCCGCGACGCCGATCAGACCCAGGCTGAGGATGCCGATGATGACGCTCAGCCAGCTGCCCTCGCCCTGGACCGCCAGGATGAAGCTCGCGGCGACGGAGACCACGGTCGCGATCACGCTCAGCAGCGTGAGCATGCCGAGGCCCGGGATGAGGATGCTGAGCACCGCCAGCGCCATCCCGATGTACATCAGGATCTCGACCAGCTTCTTGAGGAACTTGTTCAGCTTGTGCAGGAACGCTTCCCAGCCGCTGTGGTGCAGGCCGTCGTCGCCCCAGTTCTCCCGGATCTTGTTCGCGGCGGCGGTGGCCGCGGCGTCGAACTTGACCATGGCCGCGCGTGCCTTGGCCTTGGCCGCCTCCAGGTCGCCCTTGGCCTCGTTGATCTTGCCGCTGCGGCTCTCGGACTCCTGCTTCTCCTTGTCGGTGAGCGGCGGGGCGTCGTCCGGCCGGTCGGCGTTCACCGGGTCGGGCAGGCCCTCGGCACCCTTCTGTGCGGCGGCCGCGTCCTGGGCCGCCGTCAGTGCCAGGCCCGTCTCCGAGCGTGCGTACTCCAGCTCCGGCCGGAAGGTACGCAGCGCGTCCCGGATGTCGTCGTACCGGCCGGACGCCTTGTTCAGCGCGTCGGCGCTCTCCCGGGAGCGCTTGCGCATGGCGTCGGCGGCCTTGCCCTTGAGCAGGGTCTCGTCGCCGTCGCCGATCTTCTTGAGCAGCTTGGCCTGCGTCGACATCGCCTGCGCGATGTCCTCGTAGTGCTTGATCACCGGGTCCAACCCGGCCACGTCGGCCGGGACGGGGTCGGAGTCGTAGTCGAGCAGGTGCCATTCCCCGGCCCGGGTGTCGCCCATCCTCGTCGTCCTCCTGCTGCTCGTGAACTACTGCTCGTGACCTACTGCTCGTCGAACGACGCCGCGAGCTCGATCTCCAGGTTGTTCCACTGCTCCGCGGCCTGCGCCATCTTCTTCTGCAGGTCCGAGAGGTTGGTGGTCAGCTTCTCCCGCTTGACCCACCAGTCCTCGACGAAGTCGTCCATGGCCTTCTTGACCGTGTCGTGGCCCCAGACGGTGCCGTCCTCCCACAGCTTTCCCATGTTCTTGAACTCGTCGATGATCGCCGCCAGCTGCTCGGCGGCCTCGTCGACGGCGACCGACGTGACTACGAGGTCGGCCACGGGACTACTTGTTCAGGGCGTTCGCGAGCTCTTCGTCGGTCTTGCGGAGTGCCTCGGCGGCCTGCTTGAGGTACTCGCCGATGCCGGTCAGACCCTCCATGACCTGCTTGCCACCCTTGTCGAGCTCCTTGTAGGACTCGTCGAACCGCTTGGAGGACTTGTCCGTCACGTAGCCGTCCTGGACCAGGTTGTCGACCATGGAGCGCAGCTGGTCCAGCTTCGCCTGCATGTCGTCCGCCTCCTGCTTCATGCGCTGGGAAGCGTCCTCCATCTGCTGGAAGGTCACATTGATGTTGGCCATGACAGAACCCCTCGTGCGTTGGTCGTTCTCGGACGGACTCACGTACGCGGTAATCGTCATCAACCGGACTAACCGGACGGCGACGCGCGCGTGAACAGCCGGGGAACGGCACACGGCATGGCGACGACGGGCCCGGGGATCACCCCGGACCCGTCGTCGGTCGCGCAAAAAGTGGCCTCTACCTGCGCGTTTGCATGGATCTCGGCCGACGGCCGGTCGGCAGAGGCCCGGTCGGTGGCGCTCAGCAGTGCGCTCAGCAGTGAACGAGGAACGGCCGGTCCTTGAACCGCCGGTCGAGGAAGGCGATGACGCCGGGCGCCCCGGTCACCATCGTCGAGACGTGCTCGCCGAGGTGCCACTCCCACTGGACCTCCGCGCCGGCGGCGCAGTACTCGTCCCGCAGCGTCCGGGCCTGGCCCGGCGCGACGATCTCGTCGAGCGTCCCGTGGAAGAGGCGGATCGGGACGTCGGGCGGGTTGGCCCCGAGCCGGTTCTCGTCGAGGCGCGCCCGCCACTGCGGCGACTGCAGCGGGTCGGTCGACGTGAACATCCCGATGTTCTGGAACGCGTGGGCGATCGTCGCCTCGACACAGGCGTCCTGCTCGCGCTCGTACGTCTCGCGGCCACGCTCGTTGAGGTACGACCCGAGATCGAGCTCGGGGTAGGCGGCGTCGAGCCCGTAGGCCGCGAACAGGAGGAACCCGAACCCGACCTGCCCGTCGAGCCCCTCCGCGACCTCGCCGAGGTCGGCGGGCACGCCGCCCGCCGCGACGCCGACCAGGTCGAGCTCCGGCGCGTACTCCGGCTGCAGCTCGCCCGCCCACATCGCTCCCCCGCCGCCCTGCGAGTACCCGGAGAACGCGACCTTGCCGCCGGCCTGCAGGCCGGTGGCCGGCAGGTTCGTGGCGGCGCGCACCACGTCGATGACGGTGCGCCCCTCCGACTGCCCGACGACGTAGGTGTGCCCGCCCGGTGTGCCGAGCCCCTCGTAGTCGGTCACGGCGACCGCCCAGCCCGCCAACAGCATCGGCTCGATGAACGGCCGCTCGTAGTCGAGCCAGCGCGACGGCGCGCACGTGTCGCCGACGCCGCGCGTCCCGCTCGCCACGGACACGATCGGCCGCGGCCCCTCGCCCCGCCAGGGCGTGGTGGGCACCAGCACCCGGCCGGTCACCGGGATGTCCTGGCCGGTGGCGTTGGTCGAGTGGTACATCACCAGGTAGTTGCGGGCGCTGAGCTGCCGGGGCTCCTCGCGCCACCGGACCACCTCGCCGTCCGCGCCGTCGGGCAGGGGCGTCGGCGGGGTGTAGAAGTCGTCGAGCGGGACTGCCTGGTTCGGCACGACGGGCACGTCGGGCACGTCGGACGCCGAGCTGGACGGGTCGGGCGCGGCGGACGGGGCGGACGGATCGGAGAGGTCGGACGCCGCCGCGGCCGGGACGGCGACCGCAGGCAGCGCCAGCACGGTCAGGGCCGCGACGACAGCGGTCCAGCGCAGCTGGACGGACCTGCGGCCAGGCTTGGAAACAGGCTTGGAACCAGGCTCGGGTACAGGCTTCGGCACGGCAGACGACAGGTGCGAGGCGTGCGGACGGTTGACGAGCGGCATCGGATCTCCTCGGTGAGGTCCTCGGACGCTCGGCATTGAGCGCCCGCGCCCGCGAGCGGGCCACTACTGACTCTAACCGCAATAGTGTGGAGACAACAGCATCCGGACAGAAGTGTCCGCCCGGCCCGCGACCGCGACCGCGACCGCGACCGGGACCGGGACCGGGACCGGCCTAGCTCTTGGCGACCGCGGGGGCCGGCGACGCGGCCGTCTCGGCACGCTCCACCAGGCCGACGAGCAGCGCGGCGAACGGCACCAGCACCAGGTTGCCGAGCAGCATGGTGCGCAGGAACGGCACCCCCGCCACGTAGCTCGCCAGCAGCCCGTCCAGGGTCGACGGGTACAGCCCGTCCAGCAGCCACACGCCAAAATTGGTCCAGGCGAAGAACCACAGCGAGCCGCCCACGCCCACGCCGAGCGCGGCCGCGTACCGACCGGGTCCGCGCAGGTGCCGCGCGAGGATCGCGCCGGCGCCCACCACGGCCCACGCCGACCAGGTGAACCACATGATCTGCGTGTTGCCGAGCACCGCGTCGCTCACCGCGACCACGGCGAACGGGACCACGGCCGCCCAGCGGTTGCGCAGCAGGAGCACGGCGAGGAAGGTCGCCGCGGTGGCGATCTCCAGGTTCGGGGGCGCACCGAGCCCGGGCGCGACGAGCCGCCACACCACCGCGGCGGCCAGCGCCAGCACCACGGTCGCGGGCCGCCACCAGCGGTGGGCCAGCTCCCGGACGGTCAGGTCACGACGCACGGGGTCACGACGAACGGGGTCACGACGCACGGGGTCACGCCCCGGCACATCGCGGTCCGGCTCGTCGCGCCCGTCCGACGACGGCGTCAGTACGTCTCGAGGGTCCACGTGATCTCCTGACCGTCCTCGGTCTCGAGCGCTCCGGCGCCGACCTGCGCGAGCTCACCGTCCACGGCGAGCGACCAGAACTCGTTCTTCGAGTCGTCGGCGACCCGGCCGCCGATCGCGGTGACGAACGCGTTGGCGCCCTCCCCCGTGACCTCGGCCGACGGGTCCGCCTCCAGCAGCAGCTCCAGGGCGGTCGCACCGGTACGGCCGCCGTAGCTCAGGCTCTCGACCTCGCCCGACGCGTCGGTCGACAGCGAGGCCTCCGCGGACGGCGACGCCTCGGCGGCCGACTGCTGGCCCAGCGTCGCCGAGACCATCGGCTCCGGCTCCGCCGTCGTACCGGCGCAGGCCGCGAGCAGGCCGGCGACGAGAAGGGCGGCCGCCGCCGAGGCGACGGTCCGGAGGGGATGGCGGGAAGTCGTGTTCACGCCGGCCAGTCTAGGTCGGCATGCATACGACGGCGCCGCCGTCTCAGGCGTCGATCTCAGGCGTCGATCCGCGACCGGTCGAGCTCGGCGGCCCCCGCGATGAGGAACTCCTTGCGGGGCGCCACGTCGGTGCCCATGAGCAGCTCGAAGGCCCGCTCGGCCGCCTCGGCGTGCTCCGCGGTCACCCGGCGCAGCGTGCGGTGGCGCGGGTCCATCGTGGTCTCCGCAAGCTGGTCGGCATCCATCTCGCCCAGACCCTTGTACCGCTGGATGTCCGGCTTGTAGCGCCGGCCCGCCCGGTCGAGCTTCTTCAGCGTGACGCCCAGCTCGGCCTCGGAGTACGTGTAGATGTACTCGTTCTTGCGCCGGCCGTTGCCGATCACCTCGACCCGGTGCAGCGGGGGCACCGCCGCGAACACGCGGCCGGCCTCAACCATCGGCTTCATGTAGCGGTAGAAGAGGGTCAGCAGGAGGGTGCGGATGTGCGCGCCGTCCACGTCGGCGTCGGTCATCATGATGATCTTGCCGTAGCGCGCGGCCTCGATGTCGAAGGACCGGCCGGAGCCCGCACCGAGCACCTGGATGATGGCCGCGCACTCCGCGTTGCGGAGCATGTCGCTGATCGACGCCTTCTGGACGTTCAGGATCTTGCCGCGGATCGGCAGCAGCGCCTGGAAGTCGCTGGACCGGGCCAGCTTGGCGGTGCCGAGCGCGCTGTCGCCCTCGACGATGAACAGCTCGGAGCGGTCCACGTCGTTCGAGCGGCAGTCCGCCAGCTTGGCCGGCAGCGACGAGGTCTCCAGCGCGTTCTTGCGGCGCGAGATCTCCTTCTGCTTGCGCGCCGTGATGCGGGCGCGCATCTCGGCGACGATCTTGTCCAGGAGCAGCGAGGCCTGCGTCTTCCCGTCGCGCGTGGTGGCGGTCAGGCGGGCCTGGATCTCCTTCTCGACCACGCGGGAGACGATCTGGCGCACCGGGCCGGTGCCCAGCACCTCCTTGGTCTGCCCCTCGAACTGCGGCTCGGCGAGACGCACCGTGACCACGGCCGTGAGGCCCGCGAGCACGTCGTCCTTCTCGATGCGCTCCGCGCCGTCCTTGGTGGAGACCTTCAGCTTGCGGGCGTTGGTCTCCACGCCCTTGCGGATGACCTTGAGCAGGCCCTGCTCGAAGCCCGTCAGGTGCGTGCCGCCCTTGGGGGTCGAGATGATGTTGACGAACGAGCGCACCTCGGTGTCGTAGCCCGTGCCCCAGCGCAGCGCGATGTCGACCTCGCACTCGCGCTGCACCTCGCGCGGCGACATGTGGCCGCGCTCGTCCAGCACCGGCACCGTCTCGGTGAAGTTGCCCGAGCCCTGCAGCACCCACGTCGCCGTGACGGGCGTGTCGGGGGCGAGGAACTCGACGAAGTCGGCCGCGCCGCCGGTGTGCTGGAAGGACTCCTCGTGCGGGCCGTGCTCGCCCGGCGTGCCGGGCAGGCCGCGCTCGTCCCGCACCACGATCTCGAGGCCCGGCACCAGGAACGTGGTCTGCCGGACGCGGGTGACCAGCTCGTCGTAGCTGAACACCGCGGACTTGGGGAAGATCTGCCGGTCGGCCCAGTAGCGCACGCGCGTGCCGGTGCGGCCGCGCGGCACCTTGCCGACGATGCCCAGCTCGGAGTGGTCCACGAAGGGGTGGAACGTCGCGTCCGGGCTCGGACCCGAGGCCGGGTCGGAGAACGTGCCCGGCTCGCCCCGGTGGAAGGTCATGCGGTGCGTCTTGCCGCCGCGGTCCACCTCGACGTCCAGCCGCGAGGACAGGGCGTTCACCACGGAGGCGCCGACGCCGTGCAGACCACCGGACGCCTGGTAGGAGCCGCCGCCGAACTTACCGCCCGCGTGCAGCTTGGTGTAGACCACCTCGACGCCGCTCAGGCCCGTCTTGGGCTCGATGTCGACGGGGATGCCGCGCCCGTCGTCCGAGACGGTCACCGAGGTGTCGGCGTGCAGCACGACGCCGATCTTCGTGGCGTGGCCGCCGAGGGCCTCGTCGACGGAGTTGTCGATGACTTCCCAGAGGCAGTGCATCAGGCCACGGGAGTCGGTGGTCCCGATGTACATACCGGGACGCTTTCGAACCGCCTCGAGGCCCTCGAGGACGGACAGGTGGCGAGCGGTGTACGACTCGGACGTTGCGGTCACGGCGACAGCGTAGACGAGGTCACCGACAACCCACGTCAGGCGCCCCGCGACGCGACCCGAACGCCCTGCGAACCGCTGTGTGACGCCAGTTTTCACCCCATGACGGAAATTACCCTTTCAGCGCAATTGGGGGCGGAAGGGCACCAGAAGTGTGAGCGACGCCGCTATGCTCGCAGCGAACCGCCCACCCGGGCCGGCATGAACCGCGCGAGCGAATGGTTGGATGGAGATGTGACGACCTTGACGACCGAACCGCTCACCGCCCTCGACCGCTGCGACCGCTGCGGCGCGCAGGCCTACGTGCGCGTCGTTCTGCCCGTTGGCGAGCTGCTCTTCTGCGGCCACCACGCGCGCGCACACGCGTCCGCCTACGCGGACGTCGCCACCCATGTCCAGGACGAGACCGACCGGCTCCACGCGGAGCACGGCCAGGCCTGACACCCAGGCTGGACGACCACCGGACCACAGACGCCGACAGGCCGACGCCGGCGGTGCGCCACCCCGAGGGGTGACCCACCGCCGGCGTCGTCATGTCCGGGTCCGGGCGCCTCAGCCCGCCGCGAGCTGCGCGACCTCCTCGGCGGTCAGCGCCCGGTCGAAGACCCGGACGTCGTCGACGTCACCGCGCAGGTGGTCGACCTCGTTGCCGCCGTACTGGCCGCGGCCGATCACGAGCGGCCCCTGTGTCTCGGGTGCGGTGCAGACGTCCAACGCGTCGACCCGCTCGCCGTCCACGTAGAGCGACAGCTCCCCCGTCGCGGCGTCGCGCACCCCCGTCAGGTGGTACCAGCGGCCTGGCTCCGGCTTGGTCGGCGACAGCGCACGCGCGCCCACGAAGCTCATCGCCCAGCGCTGGTCCTGCCCCGAGTACTGCAGGAAGAACGCGCTGTTGCCCCCGGTGTCCTGGCTCACGACGGTCTGGAAACCGCCGTCGGCCACGTCCAGCCGCGCCCACGCCGAGACGCTGTAGGAGCCGTCGGTGCGCACCAGCGTCCGCCCCGTGTCGGCCTCGCCGGCGCCGTCGAACGACAGGGCGCCGCCCGCCACGCCGTCGGCCCAGGTGGTGCCCGTCAGCGTCGCGTCCGCGTCGCCGACGCCGTCCGCGGCGACGGTGCCCGCGCCCTCGTCGAAGCCCCACGCGTGCACCCCGGCCAGCCCCGGCGTCCCGGGGTCGACGACGGGCGGCTCCGCGCCCGAGCCGTCCGCGCCCTCGATGATCGACTCGTTCACCGCACGCACCTGCCCGAAGTCCATCTTCTCGACCTGCCGGTCGTAGGTGAAGAAGCCGTTGACCTCGTGCTCGACGTCCGTGATCTGCGTGTAGATCGACCCGCTGATGCCGCACTGCTGCGCGGACGTGAGCACGTCCTCCGTGTTCTCGACGTAGCGCCGGGTGAGCGTGGCGGCGTCGGGCGTCATCTCGTAGGCGTGACCGTCCTCGAACCACATGTGCCCGTCCACCTCGAGGCCGAACCCGCCGTGCTCGCCGTCGATCGAGGCGCGCGCGGCGTCCGGGACCGGCTGGGCCGGGCCCACGTACTGGTGCCAGTCGATGACGTCGCCCGCGCCGCTGTCCCCCAGCGAGTCGCAGCAGTTGACGCCGGAGTGCGCGTCGACGAGCCGGGTCGGGTCCTGCGCCTTGACCTCGCGGGCGATCCGCCCGGTCGCCTCCTGGGACCACTCGCCCCAGCCCTCGTTGAAGGGCACCCAGCCGATCACCGAGGTCCAGCTCTGGTCGACCATCTCGTGCAGCTCGCGCTCGAACCGTTCCTGCGCCTCGACCGGCGGACGGCCGGGCTTCATCGCCGGCATGTCCTGCCACACCAGCAGGCCGAGCCGGTCGGCGTGGTAGAACCAGCGGTCCGGCTCCACCTTGATGTGCTTGCGCACCGTGTTGAAGCCCAGCTCCTTGTGCTGCTCCAGGTCGAACGCGAGCGCCTCGTCCGTGGGCGCGGTGTAGATGCCGTCCGGCCAGTAGCCCTGGTCGAGCGTGGAGAGCAGGAAGACGACCTCGCCGTTGAGCGTGACCCGGTTGCGCCCGTCCGCGCCGGGCGCGATCCCGATCTCGCGCATGCCGAAGTACGAGCCGACCGTGTCGACGACCTTGCCGCGCGCGTCGCGGACGCGGACCTCGAGGTCGTAGAGGTAGGGGTCCTCCGGCGTCCACAGGTGGGCGCGCGGCACGGGCACCGAGATCGCGTCGCCCACGGTCCCGGCCGTGCGTGCCACGGCCTCGCCCTTCGTGCCGGCCCTGTCCTTCGTTCCGGCCCGGTCCTTCCCGCCGGAGCTGTCCTTCCCGCCGCTCGCGCGGACGACGACGTCGACCTGCCGGCCGGCGGCCGCCGCGCTGCCCTCGACGGTGAGCGTCAGGGTGCTGGTGTCGACGTCGGTGGTCATGTCGAGCGTCGTGGCGTGGCTCGCCGCGACGGGCTCCATCCAGACCGTCTGCCAGATGCCGGACGCGCCCTCGTAGAAGATGCCGTGGTCCGGGACGTTGCGCTGCTTGCCGACGGGCTGCCAGGTCGCGTCCGTGCGGTCCGTGACCCCGACCAGCACCTCCTGCGGGCCCGACGCCGTCAGGGCGTCGGTGACGTCCGCGGAGAACCGGCCGTAGCCGCCCTCGTGGTGCGCCACCTCCTGCCCGTTGACCCAGACGGTCGCGGAGTGGTCCACGGCGCCGAAGTTGAGCACCACGCGCTGACCGCCGGAGCGCCAGGAGTCCGGGACCTCGACCGTGCGGCGGTACCACATGTGGTCCTCGTGCCGGTCGACGCCCGACAGCTCCGACTCGGTCGGGTAGGGCACCAGGATCTCCTTGGCGAGCGTCTCGCCGAACGGCGGGGCCTCGCCCTCGGCCGCTCCCGCGAACTCCCACAGGCCGTTGAGGTTCTCCCAGCGATCGCGGGTGAGCTGCGGCCGCGGGTACTCCGGGAGCGCGTTGTCGGGCGTCACCTCCTGCGTCCACGGGGTGGGCAGGTGGGCGTCGGTGACCGGCCAGGTCGCCTGGCTCGCACCCGGGCCGGCAGCCGGGCCGGCACCCGGGGTGGCGGCCGGCGCGGCCGTCCCCGGTACGACGGCGAGCACGGCGCCCGTGGCCAGGGCCGCGAACGCCGCGCCGAGGCGACGTCGGACGAGGGCTGGTGCGGGGTGGGCAGACGACGGGCTGCGGTGCGACCTTGCTAGCGACATCGGTGTCACCTTCCTGGTCCCGTACACGGTCGGCAACACGGTAGGCATCGTTGCCAGGGGCTACCGTAACGCCGGGTCGCCGCGCCGCCTACCCCGCATTCAGCTCATTCCTATTGAGTTCATCTCGGTCGAGCGTGAGTGCATCTCTGCCGAGCTCACTTCCGCGACGTGACCGTGTCCGCCCACGAGGCCCGGAACCCGAGCGTGGTGCGCCAGCCCTCCGCCGTCTTGGTCAGGTTGCGGGTGGTGCCCTGGACCGAGACCGCCTGCATCGTCTTGATCTGGCCGCTGGAGTAGCGGGCCGTGACCTTGACGGACTTGACCCAGGCCAGGTCGAAGACCGACTTGGCCTTCGTCTGCGTGAGTGTCCCGGTCCAGGAGGTGTTCGGGTTGCCCGGTGCCTGCGCCGAGTAGGGGTCGGCGACGTGCGCGAGGTGGGACTGCGCGGCGGTGCCGAAGGCGTCCTGGTTGTTCGTGGTGCCGGAGTAGCTCCCGCCGCGGCCGGTCGAGGCGAAGTACGGCGTCTCGGCGATCTCATCGGCGGGGTTGCGCACGATCGAGACGGTCGAGGCGCCGTCCTGCCGGGTGGCGTCGACGGCGGCGCGCCACGTCGAGCCCGCCTCGCCGCCCTCCTTCTTCCAGCCCGTGTAGTTCTGGCTGCTGGTGTCGTCGTAGAGGTGGCAGTCGCACGACGTCTTGAGGCCTGCGGTCTTGGCCAGGATGGCGTAGTTGCGCGCGACGATCGCCTGCGCCTGGAGCGCGGCGGCACCGCCGTAGGCGCTCGTGCCCCACAGGGACGGCATCTCGTCGAGCCCGTAGAGGTACTCGTCGTTGAGGACCACCTGGTTGACCACGTTGGGCCGCGGGTTGGGGCTGGTGATCCGCAGCCGGCCGTGCCGGTAGCTGCCCTGCGCCCCGGAGACGGTCACGGTGCCGGCGGTACCGGCCCAGTAGTCCGTGCCGGTCCACTCGAGCCACAGCGTGCGGCGGGCGCTGATCGTCTGGCGCACCGTGCCGTTCTCGGTGATCTTGGCGGTCACGCCCGCCGTGGTCCGGGCGATCGAGAGCTTGCGGGCCGACGTGCCGGTGGCGAGCTGCGCCTGCGCGCCGTCGAGCAGCCGCCACGAGCCCGCGGACAGGCTGATCGTGGTCGTGGTCGGGTCGGCCGCCTTGCCGAGCACCTGGACGTCGATCGACGTCCGCGGGTTGTTGGCGGTGCCCACGGTCGCACCCGGGTAGTAGTACCCCAGGATCTGCGACGCCGTGCTCCCGGTACGCGCCATCTGGTAGGCGCCGTACTGGGCCATGCCCACGCCGTGCCCGTTGCCCGAGCCGGCGATCGCCCACGACCCCGGCACGACCGTCACCGTCAGCGTGGCGCTGGTGGCCTTGACCGTCTTGAAGCGGTACTTGGTGGTGACGGACGGCTTCACCGACGTCGTCGCCTTGCCGGTGGAGCCGGTGGTCACGGTCTTGATCCGGACCCAGGTGCCGTCCCGGTACTGCTGGACGGCCACCGACGCGTTCTTCCGGGCGGCGCCGTTGTAGCGGTAGACCACCGAGAGGGTCCTGGCGGTGGCCGCCGTGGTCGTGGCCGAGCCGGACGCCGTCAGCGTGTACCCCGCCGCGACGGCGGGGACGGCGGGCAGGCCGACCGTGAGGAGCGTGGCGGTGAGGCACGTGACGAGGACTACCGCGAGCGTCCGGACAAGTCCTGCTCCGGGAGCGGCGCTGATCGAGGTGGACACATCGGGCACGCTCCCATACGAAGACGCCGGGCGGGTGACCTTCCGAAGAAGTTCACCCGCCCGGCGTCGGGCCCGGGTCGTGCCCGGGCCGGGTCGATCGTGCTCGGTCGACTGTGCTCAGTCGAGGTAGTCGCGGAGCACCTGCGACCGTGAGGGGTGGCGCAGCTTCGACATCGTCTTGGACTCGATCTGCCGGATGCGCTCGCGCGTCACGCCGTAGACCTTGCCGATCTCGTCGAGCGTCTTGGGCTGGCCGTCCTGCAGGCCGAACCGCATGGAGACCACGCCGGCCTCGCGCTCCGAGAGGGTGTCGAGGACCTGGTGCAGCTGCTCCTGGAGCAGCGTGAACGACACGGCGTCCGCGGGGACGACGGCCTCGGAGTCCTCGATGAGGTCACCGAACTCGCTGTCGCCGTCCTCGCCGAGCGGGGTGCTCAGCGAGATGGGCTCGCGACCGTACTTCTGGACCTCGACCACCTTCTCAGGGGTCATGTCCAGCTCCTTGGCCAGCTCCTCCGGCGTGGGCTCGCGGCCCAGGTCCTGGAGCATCTGGCGCTGGACGCGGGCCAGCTTGTTGATGACCTCGACCATGTGCACCGGGATGCGGATGGTGCGAGCCTGGTCGGCCATGGCACGCGTGATCGCCTGCCGGATCCACCAGGTCGCGTAGGTCGAGAACTTGTAGCCCTTGGTGTAGTCGAACTTCTCGACCGCACGGATCAGACCGAGGTTGCCCTCCTGGATCAGGTCCAGGAACAGCATGCCGCGGCCCGTGTAGCGCTTGGCGAGCGAGACCACGAGGCGGAGGTTGGCCTCCAGCAGGTGGTTCTTGGCCCGCTTGCCGTCGTGCGCGATCCACTTGAGGTCGCGCTCGAAGCGGCGCTGGTCCTTGTCGTTCCGGTCGAACTCCGTGGTGGCAAGGCGCTCCTCGGCGAACAGGCCGGCCTCGATGCGCTTCGCGAGCTCGACCTCCTGCTCCGCGTTCAGCAGCGCGACCTTGCCGATCTGCTTCAGGTAGTCCTTGACCGGGTCGGCCGTGGCACCGGCGGTGACGACCTGCTGTGCGGGCTGGTCGTCGTCGTCCCGGTCGGAGACGACGAAGCCGGAGCTCTCGTCGCCTTCCTTGGCCGTCTTGCCGCCTCGGCCGCGAGTCGTCTTGGTGACGGTCTCGGGACCGGAGTCGGTCTCGTCCTCGGGGTCCTCGACGGCTACGCCGTCGGGCTCGATGTTGTCGTACTTCGACTTGCCCCGAGCAGCAGGCTTCTTCGCGCCGGCCTTCGCCGCCGGCTTCTTGCGCGTGCTCGTCGTCGCCTCGTCATCTTCGTCGACGTCGTCGAACTCAAGATCGACGTCGTCGGGCATCTCGTCGTCGTCCTTCGGCTTCGCGGTGGAGCGCGCCGGGGTCGACCTCTTGGCGGTCGTGGTCTTCGCCGCCGTCGCCCGGGTGCGCCGGGCAGGCTTCGCGGAGGCCTCCGCCTCGTCGGCGGGCGCCTTGGCGGCGACCGCTGTGGAACGGGTGGCCGACGCCGCGGCCACCTTGGTAACAGTGGGGAGCCCGACCTGCACACCGGCGTTGGCCAGTGCGCGCAGCACCGCCTTCAGCCGCTTGGCGTCACCGACCTGCGCCGTCTCGCATGCACGCCGGAAGTTCTCGGCGTCGACCGAGCCGTCGGCGGCACCGCGAGCGAGGAGCTCCTGCAAGGCAGGATGCTCGAACTCACGGGGCAGGTTGTCGCGTGCAGGGACAGGAGCGGTGTCCTGGGGGGCTTTCAGCGGAGTGGGCGCCACAAACCGACCTTTCGGCATTCGAGGGGGCGGTGTACCGCCGGCGGGGCCGTCACTGGACCTTCTTCTTCCGCCGGCGAACATATATATTGTACCGTCGGCCTCCCTGTACCCCGCGACGAACGCGGTGATATGGGCAAAGTCAGTGCGAAGTCACGTCGGGCGGGACCATCCCACGGGGTTTCTGATTTCGCGTGCCAAGAGTCAACGACTGGCACCCCCGCACCATTCCCAGTTCGGCGAATCTGCGGCGAATCTGTCCTGGACCAGGCTCTCGACCAGGCCTCGGGCTGCACCGATCACGGATCGAGCGCAGGCCGGGCCTGGAACGACGGGGACCTGGGGATCGAAAGCCGCCGGATCGGACGTGGCTCGATCGGACGTGGCGGATCGGGCGCCGCCGGATCGGACGTGGCGGATCAGGCGCCGCCGGATCGGACGTGGCGGATCAGGCGCCGCCGGATCGGACGCCGCGGACTCAGACCTTGACGGAATCAGACCTTGACGGCGAGCACCGGGCACGGCGCCTCGACGAGGATCCGCTGCGCACCCGCGCCGAGGATGAGCTTGCCGACGGGGCTGCGCTTGCGCAGGCCGATCACGATCAGCTCGGCGCCGGTGCTCGTGGCCGCACGGATCAGGTCCTCGGCGAGATCGCCGCTGCCCTCCTCCACGCGCACGTCCAGCCCGGCCGCCGGGCCGCTCACGAGCTCGTCGAGCTCGGCCTGGCACTCGTCGACGGGACGCTTCCCGCTCGTGACGACGACCAGCGGGGCATTGCGCTCCCGGGCCTCGGTGACAGCGGTGCTGAGGGCCTCTCGGCCCTCGGACGTGGCGAGGTGGCCGACGACGATCGTCATGTCAGCCGACGCTACCCCACACCGCGGCCAGGTCGATGCCGCACACGGCGCTCGCACCGCACTCACACGGCAGCCAGCTCGTCCGAACCCGCGTCGCCAAGGGAGTCGCCACGGGAGTCGCCAGCGGATTCAGCACAGGAGTCACCGTGGAAGAGGGCCTGCTCCCGCCGCACCCAGCCGGGCGGGACACCCCCGACGATCGCGCTGCGCAGCAGGAGCGCGAGGCGGTAGTCCGGGTCCACCCCCAGCGCGTCCGAGACCCGCTCGGCCGCCAGCCCGCCGTCGCCGTGCCACCAGGCGACGAGCGCCAGCAGCAGGTACGCCGGGGCCCTCCGGTTGCGGGGCACGTGCCTGACCACGGCCTCCAGCACGGCGCGTGCCGGCCGGGTGATGTCCTCGTCGGGCGGGATGCCCCGTTGCGGGTCGATGATCTGCGCCATGACGGCTCCGGTGGACCGGTCCGTGTCGCCGTCCGTCTCCCGCCGCGCGGTGCGGAGCGCCGTCTCCGCCGTGCCAGGAGCGAGGCTGAGCAGCACCGCGTCCCGGACGGGCGTGTCTGCGAGCGCCGCACCGATCTTGCCCAGGTCCACCGGGGAGAGCGGCACGCGTTCCCCGGGCGTCGCGCGCGCCGTGGCACGCACCGCGGCGCGCCACAGGCCCAAGCTCTCCGCTCCCCAGTCGGCGAGCGCCCGTTCGGCCCGCGCGACCTGCTCGGCCCGCACGGCGATGCCGCGGCCGGTGCTTCGGGCGGTGCCCCCCGCGGGCAGCGGGCCGAACGCCGCGCCGTCGATCGGGCCGCCGCCGTTCGGGAACCTGGTCCGGCTCAGCAGCCGGCGGTAGGTGTCGGTCCAGCGCGCCGCGGCTCGCCGCGCCTGCGTACGGGCGGCTTCCGGCGCGGCCCGCAGGGTGTACCGCTCCTCGCGGGTGCCCGCCACGGTGCGACCCTCCAGGACCATGTGGGCGGCGACGCGGGTGCCCTGGAGCGCGGACAGCGGCCGGCCCTGCGCCGGGCAGCACATCGGGTCGGCGCAGTCGAGAGCCCGGAAGCCCGTCGGCGTCACGAGCCAGACCTCGGTCCCCGGGAGCCGTCGGTCGAGCCGTGCCCGGAGCAGGTCCGCCGCGCGCCGTGCCGCGCCGGACGGCACCGTGACGTCCGTGGCGGTGTACAGCACCACGACGGCCCGGTCCGCGCCGTCGGCCACCACGTGGTCGACGAGCCAGCGGGCCGTGGCCGCGCCGTCGGGACCGTCGGGGTCACCTGGGCGGCGCAGGCGGAGGTCGCCCAGGTCGACCCGCGCCACGAGCCCGACCCGCTGGCGCGGGCCCGTCAGGCTCACCACCACCGCGGACTCGACGGGCTCGAAACCGAGCCGGTACGGGACGTAGGCGAGGAGGTCCTCCGGCCCGGCTACGCGGACCACCAGAGCGTTCGGGACCTGTCGAGCGTTCGGGACCTGTCGAGCGTTCGGGTCCGTCGCCTGGCGGAGGTCGTCCGGGGAGATGCCGTACCCGGGGACGGCGTTCCCTGGGACGTCGCGACGGGAGTTGTCGTTGGCGGGGCTGTCATACGCGGAGCTGTCATACACGGGGCTGTCGTTCGGGACGCCGTCCCGGGCCGTGCCGTTGTCGGGGTTCATGTGGACGATCTCAGCCCGCCGGCGGGACGGCTGCGCGCCCAGGCGGGCCGTGTGGACAACGCGGTTCCTGTGGTCGCGCTCGCTCCCGCACCGCCCCGTCCCGACGGTCTCATCACCGCACGCTGTCATCACCCGGGCCTGTGCGGCTACGGTGTGCGACGTGCCCCGCTTCGCCACAGCCCGCCGCACGGCCGTGCTCGCCGCCGCCGTCGGGCTGGCGCTCGCCGCCACGGGGTGCGGTGCCGGGACCGAGCAGTCAGCGGCGGGCAGCACCACCACCGGCAGCACCACCAGGAGCAGCAGCCCAGGACCGAGCGACGCCGCGACCGGCGGACCCACCGAGCTGCCGACCTTCGACCCGTCGTCCGCGGTGGCCACCTACGCGCAGGGGTTCCCGCCGGAGCTCTTCCCGATGCCGGAGGACGCGACGCTGCTCGCGTCGTCGGCGCAGCCCGTGCCCGCGGCCGCGGGGTCGAAGGGGTCGAAGGGGTCGAAGACCAAGGACGTCCCGATGACTCAGGTCACGCTCAACCTGTCGTCGAGCCGTCCGACCGACCAGGTGATCAAGCAGGCCGAGAAGATCCTCACGGCGCAGGGCTTCCGGCGGATCGACGCGCCGGAGGCGAGCGGTCTCACCGCGCAGACCGCGTTCCTGCGCATCACCAAGGAGAAGTCCGGCGAGGTGCAGGAGTCGCTCGTGGTGGGCGTGCTCGACGACGGGGAGCGGCGCCTCGGCTCGATCAGCGGCACCGTCCGTACCCCATAGGCTGGTGCCGTGCCCGTCTCTCCTGCCCGTCCCACCGCTCTGAGCCCCACCCCCCTGGACCCCGCCGCCCTCGTCGACGCCGAGCATCTCCGTGGCGACGTCGACGCCGCCGTGAGCGGCCACCTCGCCCGGCTGGCGGCCGAGGTCGGGGCGATCAGCCCGAGCGCCGAGGCCATGGTCGAGGAGGCCGCCGGGCTGCTGGCTGGCGGCAAGCGGCTGCGCGCCGCGTTCTGCTACTGGTCGTTCCGCGCGCACGGCGGTTCCGCCGACCCGGCCGACCCCGCCCGCGTCGCGACCGTCCGGGTGGGCGCCGCGCTCGAGCTGTTCCAGGCCGCGGCCCTGCTGCACGACGACGTGATGGACAACTCTGACACCCGCCGCGGCCGCCCCACGGCCCACCGCGCGTTCGCCGCGCGGCACGCCGTCGCGGCCTGGGCCGGCGAGCCGGTGCGGTTCGGCGACTCCGCCGCCATCCTGATCGGCGACCTGGTGCTCCTGGCCGCCCAGCGCGAGCTTTCGGCGGCGCTCGCGCCGCTGCCCGCGGACGTCGCCGAGGCGACCCGCGCCCGCTTCGACGTGATGCAGAGCGAGGTGGTCGTGGGCCAGTTCCTCGACGTGCTGGTCCAGGCGGAGCCGTGGGGCCGGGACCCCGCCGCCGACGAGGAGCGCGCCCGGAACGTGCTGCGCGCCAAGACCGCGAGCTACTCCGTGGCCGCCCCGCTCGCCCTGGGCGCGCTGCTGGCCGGTGCCGGCCAGCAGGCGGCGGCCGGGATCGAGGCGGCGGGCAAGCCGCTGGGCGAGGCGTTCCAGCTCCGTGACGACGTGCTCGGCGTCTTCGGCGACCCGGCCGTCACGGGCAAGCCCGCCGGTGACGACCTGCGCGAGGGCAAGCGCACCGTGGTCGTCGCCCGCACCCTGGCGCTGCTGCCCGACGCCGACGGTCCCGAGGCCGCCGTCCTGGTCGCCGCGCTCGGCAACCCCGACCTGTCCGACGACGACGTGGCGCGGGTGCGCGAGGTCATCGTCGGCTCCGGCGCGCTGGACGCCGTCGAGCAGCTCATCGCCGACCTCGCCGTGCGCGGTCACGCACTGCTGGGCCTGGCGGACCTGGCGGAGCCCGGCCGCGGCCTGCTCACCGACCTGGCCCACGCGGCGGTCGACCGGACGGCCTGAGCCTCACCAGCCCGGCCTCACCAGGTCCAGAGCCTCACCAGGTCCAGAGAGTGACCTCTTCGCCCTTCTTCAGCTTCTCTCCCGCGACGGGCTCGGTCTCCTTGACGCCCTCGTCGAACAGCTCACCGAAGCCACGCACCGCCGACGTGTAGCCGGCCTCGTCGAGCAGCGCCTGGGCGTCCTCGACGGACAACCCGACGACGTCGGGCACCGTGCCCTGGGCGCCCATGCTCACCACGATGGTGACGGTGCTGCCCGGCTCGGCTCCCTTGCCGCCGCCCGGCTCGGTCCGGATCACGGTCCCGGCCTCGACCTTCTTGTCGAACTTGTCCTCCCGGACGACGTCGAAGCCCTGGGCGGCCAGCGCGTCCTGCGCCTCGGCCGCGGACAGACCCGTCAGCTCCGGCACGGTGACGGGCGGAGGCCCGTCGGAGACGGTGAGCCGCACGGTCTCGTCGGTCG
Organism: Promicromonospora sp. NPDC090134; assembly: GCF_044746965.1. Taxonomy (NCBI): domain Bacteria; kingdom Bacillati; phylum Actinomycetota; class Actinomycetes; order Micrococcales; family Promicromonosporaceae; genus Promicromonospora; species Promicromonospora sp. NPDC090134. Next base: position 209,362 of record NZ_JBIVCZ010000004.1, read on the forward strand.
GGACCGTACCGCCGTCACGGACCGAGGCCCAGATCACCAGGTCACGTGCCACGTCGGCGGAGTACTCGCGCGAGACCTCGACGTCGACGAGGCCGACGCCGCGCAACGCCGCCCGCGCCTCCTCCTCGGCCATGCCCACCAGCCCTGCCGGCACCTCCGCCAGCTCGGGCCCGAGCGAGACCACCAGGCGTACGGGCACGTCGCGCTGCGAGCGCTGCCCCTCGTCGGGGACTACCGAGATGACCTCACCCTCGGGCACGTCGGAGTCGTGCTGCCCCACGTTGTCCGGCGTCAGCCCGGCCTCGGTCAGCGCCTCCTCGGCCTGGGCCACGGCCACGCCGACCACGCCGTCGGGGACCACCGCGTAGGCGCCCGGGCCGTGCTCCGTGTACCACCAGGCGCTGAACAGGACCGCGACCAGCGCGACACCCAGCAGGATCTTGCCGCCACGGCGCGGCCGGGGCGCGGGCGGCGGAGGCGGCGGCGTCTGCTGCTGCGGCACCACCCACTGGCCGGCCGGCGGCCGCTCCACGACCGCGGTACGCGCGGCCTTCACCGCGGCGGACGACGGCGGCGGCGCCACCTTCGCGGGGATGTCCAGCACCTCGTTCGGGATCTGGCGGAACGTGCTGCGCAGGGCGTCGAGCGCCACCGCGGCGTCGTGCGGGCGCCGGTCCGGGTCCCGCGCGGTCAGCGCGCGGACCAGGACGTCGAGCGGGCGGCCCAGGTGGCCGGCGAACGCGCTCACGGGCGGCACGTCGGTGTTGACGTGCGCGAACGCGACCTGGATGGGTCCCTCCCCCTCGTGCGGCAGGCGTCCGGTGAACAGCTCGAACGCGAGGATCCCCACGGCGTACACGTCGGCGCGCGCGTCGACATGGCCCGTGGCGATGGTCTCCGGCGCGAGGTAGGCCACCGTGCCGAGGATCGTGCCCGTCGTCGTGTTCGACACCTCGAAGATGGCGCGGGCCAGGCCGAAGTCCGCCACCTTGGGCCGCCCGGTGCCTTCCTCCAGCAGCACGTTCTCGGGCTTGATGTCGCGGTGCACGATCCCCTTGGCGTGCGCGGCGGCGAGCGCGGAGAGCACCACGTCGAGGATCGCGAACGAGCGGCGCAGCGTGAGGTCGCCGTCGCGGATGAGCTGGCGCAGGTTGGTTCCCGGCACGTACTCCATCGTCAGGTAGCGCATGTCGCCGTCGGTGCCCTGGTCGTAGACGGCGACGACGCCGTGGTGCTGCAGGCCGGCGGCCGACCGGGCCTCGCGCTCGAAGCGCTGCCGGAAGCTCGCGGCCTGCTCCCCCTCCGCGAGGTGCGGGTGCATCACCTTCAGGGCGATCTCACGGTTCAGCCGCGTGTCGTGGGCGCGGTACACCGTGGCCATGCCTCCGCGCGCCACGCGCGCGACTATCTCGTACCGCCCGTCGACCAGGCGGCCGATGAGAGGGTCTGCCGTCACCTGAGCCACGGGTGGGAGTGTACGGGTGACCACCCACGGCCAGGCCGGAACGCGCATACCGGACGGCGGGCCGTTGCCGGATCGTTGCCGTGTCCCGAGCCCGGGCCGCGTCGCCTAGGCTTCTCCCGTGACAGATCTCGATGCCCTCGTGGGCGAATGGCTGACCCTCCCTGACCTCGCCGAGTCCCTCGACATCGAGGTCGGCAAGGCCCGTGGCCTGGTGAGCGACCGGCATGTCGTCGGTATCAAGCGTGGCGAGCGCACGACCTTCCAGGTCCCGGCGATCTTCGTGCTGCCGGACGTCGAGGGCCGCCCCGGCGTGATCCCGACACTCCGCGGCACCATCATGGTGCTGTCCGACGCGCAGTTCACCGAGCAGGAGATCCTCGAGTGGCTGTTCACGCCCAACGACGAGCTCGGTGAGCGGCCCGTGGACTCCCTGATCGGCGGCAAGCGCGCCGCCGTGCGCCGGGTGGCGCAGACGCTGCTCTGACCTGCGCTGCTCTGACCCGCGCAGCCCTGACCCGCTAGCTGCGGAGCATCTCCGCGACCTGGAACGCCAGCTCCAGCGACTGCTGGTGGTTCAGCCGCGGGTCCACGAGCGTCTCGTAGCGCAGCGCGAGGCCGGCGTCGGAGATCTCCTCGCTGCCGCCGAGCACCTCGGTGACGTCGTCACCCGTGAGCTCCATGTGCAGGCCGCCCGGGACGGTGCCCAGCGCCTTGTGCACCTCGAAGAACCCGGCCACCTCGTCGAGCACGTCCGTCAGCCGGCGGGTCTTGTAGCCGCTGTCCGACGTGATGGTGTTGCCGTGCATGGGGTCGGTGACCCACGTGACGTTCGCGCCGGACCAGGTCACGGCCTCGACCAGCGACGGCAGCACGTCGCGGACCCGGCCCGCGCCCATGCGCGTGATGAACGTGAGGCGCCCGGGCACGTTGTCCGGGTTGAGCCGCTCGGTGAGCGCCAGCGCGTCGTGCGGCGCCGTCGTCGGGCCCAGCTTCACGCCGATCGGGTTGGCGATCCGGGACATGAAGTCGACGTGGGCGCCGTCGAGCTGGCGCGTGCGCTCGCCGATCCACAGGAAGTGCGCGCTGGTGTCGTAGGCGTTGCCGGTGCGCTGGTCGGTGCGGGTCAGCGCCCGCTCGTAGTCGAGCACCAGGGCCTCGTGGCTCAGGTAGAACTCGACGGAGCGCAGCGCGTCGAAGTCGGCGCCGCACGCGTGCATGAACCGGATGGCCCGGTCGATCTCGTCCGCCGTCTTCTCGTACCGCGCGTAGGCGGGGTTGCTCATGAAGCCGCGGTTCCACTCGTGCACCTGCCGCAGGTCGGCGAAGCCGCCCTGCGTGAAGGCCCGCACGACGTTGGCGGTCGCCGACGAGATCCGGTAGGCCTGCTCCAGCCGCTCCGGGTCGGGGATCCGGGACTGCGGGGTGAACGGGAACCCGTTGATCATGTCGCCGCGGTACGCGGGCAGCGTCTCGCCGTCGCGCGTCTCGGTGTCGCTGGACCGCGGCTTGGCGTACTGGCCCGCCATGCGGCCCATCTTCACCACGGGCGTGCTCGCGCCGTGCGTGAGCACCACCGCCATCTGGAGGATGGTGCGGATCTTGTTGCGGATGCGGTCGGCGTTCGCCTCGGCGAACGTCTCCGCGCAGTCTCCGCCCTGGAGCAGGAACGCCTCGCCCCGGCCGGCGGCGGCCAGCCGCTCGGTCAGGGTGTCGGCCTGTGCGGGCACCACGATCGGCGCGGCCTGGGCCAGGCGGCCGGTGGCGGCCGCCAGCGCGGCCGGGTCCGGCCACGTCGGCTGCTGGCGCGCCTCCAGCGTGCGGTAGTGGTCCAGCCCTGCCGGACCGGCGGCGCGCTCGGCCGGGTCGGCGACGGTGCTCATCGACCCGCCGTCCGCAGTGCCGGTGCCGGTGCTACCAGCGATGCCAGTGGTGCCCGCACGGTGCTCAGTGCTCCGCGGGAGCGGCCGGCACGAGCGGCTGGCCGATCTCGGCGAGGATCTGGCCGAACCACTCCTGCGAGACGTCGAACGCCTTGCCGCCCGCGATGCGCGGGAACGCGATGGCCTTGAGCCGGTCGCCGTCCTCCTCGTCGTGGCCGATGACGCCGGACTCGCCGCGCAGCGCGCACTCGACCGCGTAGTCGGTCATCGACTTGATGAGGCGCAGGTCCTCGGAGTTGGCGGCCGCAGCGCGCGAGAAGTAGCCGGACTTCTGCACCATGACCTTCTCCGCGCCCAGCTTCTCCGCGAACTGCTTGGCGAACCACTGGCCGGGGTTGATCGTGTCGAGCTTCACGTGCCCGAACGGGTCACGCTCCACGGTCTCGCCTGCCGCCTCGAGCTGGGCCACGATCTCGTGCATGCCCGCACCCTCCGACAGGAAGATGTTGACGTTGCCGATCTCGTCCATGACGCCGCGCAGGCGCTTGGCCTCGCCCTCCAGGTCGATCTCGAGCTCGGGCAGGAACACCGCGTGCACGTCCCAGCGCTCGCGCGACAGGCCGAGGGCCGGAGCCCACTCCTGCTCGTCGAGCCAGCCGCGGTAGGACTGCGCCGTGGCAGCGGTCAGCCAGCCGCAGTGGCGGCCCATGACCTCGTGCACGATCAGCATGCGCGGGCCCACCCGGTTCTCGCCGATGACGTTGGCCGCGAACTTCGCGCCCTCCTCGGCGGCGGTCCACGCGCCCAGCGACTGCTTGATCGGCACCACGTCGTTGTCGATCGTCTTGGGCAGGCCCACGACGGTCAGCTCGTAGCCGTTCTCGTGCAGGTAGGCGGCGAGGTCGGCGGCGGTCGTGTTGGTGTCGTCACCACCGATGGTGTGCAGCACGTCCACGCCGTCGGCCTTGAGCTGCTCCGCGGCGACGTGCAGCGGGTCCTGGCCCTCCTTGACGAGGCCGCGCTTGACCGCGTCCTTGACGTTGGTCAGCTTCACGCGCGAGTTGCCGATCGGCGAGCCGCCGAACTTGTGCAGGACATGAGCCTGCTTGCGAGCCTCGTCGTCGATCTCGATCTTGTTGCCCGTCAGCAGGCCGTGGTAGCCGTGCAGGTAGGCAATGATCTCGATCTCGGGGTCGAGCTCGGTGTAACGCTCGATCAGACCGCCGACCGAGGACGACAGGCAGGGCGCGAAGCCGCCGGCGGTCAGCAGGGCCACACGACGAACAGCCATCGGAGGAGCACCTCTCATCAGGGAAATTTCGGGGGCACCGCGGCCGGCGTTCGCCCGCACGGCACCCTTCGTCGTCATCCTACTGAGCGGTGGGGGTGGCGCTCGGCACGTCCGGTGACTGAGCACCTCCGGACGGTCGCTGTCGGACGGCGTCCCGCGCATGAGAGAATGTCGGTGAGCCTCCCGGCGCCTAGCGGCCCGGGAGGCTTTCCGTTATGACGAACACGACGAGTTCACAGCAGACCCCACCCGCCCGGCTCACCCTCCGCCCGACGACGGCGGCCGACCAGCCCGTGCTCGAACGGCTCTGGCTCCTGTTCCGGCACGACATGTCCGAGGTCTCCGGTGCGCTGCCCGACGCGAGCGGCCAGTTCCGGCGCGAGCGCCTGGACGCGGCGTTCACCGACCCGGGCTGGCGGGGCGTCGTCGCCCACCTGGAGCCCGCCGGCGCGCCGGCGTCGCCGGTCGGGTTCGCGCTGGTGCGCGGGCTCGACGGGCCGACCCGGGTGCTCAGCTCGTTCTTCGTGGTGCGCGGCGTGCGGCGCATCGGCGTCGGGCGGGAGCTCGCGGCCCACGTGCTGGCCTCGTTCCCCGGCCGCTGGGAGGTCGCGTTCCAGGACGCCAACCCGCCGGCGGTGCGGTTCTGGCGGGCGGTGGCCGCGGACGCCGTCGGCGCGGCCTGGACGGAGGAGCACCGCGCCGTCCCCGGCCGCCCGGACCTGCCGCCGGACACCTGGATCTCGTTCACGACCAGCTGACCCCGCCCGCGTCAGACACGCGTCAGACCCCACAGGTCACCCGGGTGACCTGTGGGGTCTGACACGTGCGAGGGGCGGCCCGGCCTCAGTTGAGGAGGTGCAGGCTGTCCTTGTTCTTGTCCGCGTACAGGCGCTCGACGTCGGCGTCGAAGTCCTTGAGGAACACCGCCCGCTTCACGCTCTGCTTGGGCGTGAGGTACCCGTTCTCGATCGTCAGGTCGCCCGCCAGCACCGTGTACTTGCGGATCGACTCGGCCTTCGAGACCGCCTTGTTCGCCCGCTGCACCGCGCCGTCGAGGGCCGCGAGGACGTCGGGGTCCTTGCGCGCCTCGTCGACCGACATCGCCGGCTTGCCGTGCATCTTGAGCCAGCCCGGCAGGCCCTCGGCGTCGAGCGTGAAGAGCGCACCGATGAACGGCTTGCCGTCGCCGACCACGACGCACTGGCTCACCAGGGCGTGCGCGCGGATGCGGTCCTCCAGCATCGAGGGCGCCACGTTCTTGCCGCCGGCCGTGACGATGATCTCCTTCTTGCGGCCGGTGATCGTGAGGAACCCGTCGTCGTCCAGCACGCCCAGGTCGCCCGTCCGGAACCAGCCGTCCTCGGTGAACGCCTCCGCCGTGGCGGCCTCGTTCTTGTGGTACGCCCGGAAGATGTGGTGGCCCTTGAGCAGGATCTCGCCGTCCTCGGCGATCTTGGCGCCGCAGCCCGGGAGCTGCAGGCCGACCGAGCCGATCTTCGTCGCCGTGGGACGGTTCACGCTGGTGGGGGCCGTGGACTCGGTGAGGCCGTAGCCCTCCAGCACCTTCAGGCCCAGGCCGCGGTAGAAGTGACCGAGGCGCTCGCCGAGCGGGCCGCCGCCCGAGACCGCGAACTCCGCGCGCCCACCCAGCTTGGCGCGCAGCTTGGAGAAGACCAGCGCGCTGGCGACCGCGTGCTGCAGCCGCAGGCCCAGCCCCGGGCCCGACGGCGTGTCGAGCGCCCGCGACCACGCGATGCCCGTCGCCGTGGCCCAGTGGAAGATCTTCGCCTTGCCGCCGGCCGCCGCCGTCTGCTCGGCCGTGTTGTAGACCTTCTCGAACACCCGCGGCACCGCGAGGATGAAGGTCGGCTTGAACTCGCCCAGGCCGTCGACCAGCGTCGACGTGTCGCCCCAGTGCCCGGTGACCACGCCGCCGGCGACCGCGAGCACGTGGATGTAGCGCGCGAACACGTGCGCCATCGGAATGAACAGGAGGGTGCGTCCGCCGTCCTTGGCGAACACCTCCGGCACGGCCTCGACGGCGTTCACGGCGAGCGACGCGAAGTTGCGGTGCGTCAGCTCGGCGCCCTTGGGCCGACCCGTGGTCCCCGAGGTGTAGATGATCGTGGCCAGGTCGTCGAGCCCGGCGATGCCCCGGCGTCGGGCAATCTCGTCGTCGGACACGTCCCCGCCGGCGGCCGCGACCGCGTCGAGCGCACCGTCGTCGATGACGAGCACGTCGGTCACGAGCGGGGTCGCGTCGCGCACCTCGGCGACGGTTGCGGCGTGGGCCGCGGTCTCGGCGAAGACCAGCTTCACCTCGGCGTCGGACAGGATCCACTCGACCTGCTCGGCCGAGGAGGTCTCGTAGACCGGGACGGGCACCGCGCCCGCGGCCCAGGCCGCGAAGTCCAGCACGGCCCACTCGTACCGCGTGCGGCACATGATGCCGACGCGGTCCCCGGGCTCGATCCCACGGGCCACCAGGCCCTTCGCCACAGCGACCACCTGGGCGTCGAACTCGCCGGCGCTGACGACCCGCCAGGGCTCGCCCTTCCCCGCGGGAACCTCCATCATCGGCTTGTCGGCGCCGGCGCCGACCCGCTCAGCGAGGACATCGTTGAGATTGGAGGTGGGGGGCAGCTCGATGAGGATCGGGCTGAAGATCTCGTCCATTCTGACTCCAGTGGCAGTACTGACCGTGCCTGCAAAGATACCGGGAAACGGACTCCGCGTGTTGCACTCCTCGCGGTCGCTACCCTGGGTGTGCGCACCTTCTCGGTGCAGCCCCTTTTTCGACGGCCCACGCGGCCGTCGCGCAACGAGAGAACGTGAGGACGAATGCACGCCATCGGGGTCGACATCGGCGGCACCAAGATCGCTGTGGGAGTCGTCGACGAGGAGGGCAAGATCCTCGCCCAGGTGCGCCGGGAGACCGACGCCGACGACGTCGCGCACATCGACAGGGCCATCGCGGACGCGTGCAACGAGCTCGTCAAGGAGCACGAGGTCGGGGCGATCGGCCTGGCCGCGGCCGGCTTCGTCAGCCCGGACCGCACGTCCGTGAACTTCGCACCCAACATCGCCTGGCGGGAGTACCCGCTGGCCGCGAAGGTCGCCGAGCTCGTCGACGCCGACCTGCCGATCGTGGTCGAGAACGACGCCAACGCCGCCGGCTGGGCCGAGTTCCGGTTCGGCGCGGGCCGCGAGGCCACCGACATGCTCATGCTCACGGTCGGCACCGGCCTGGGCGGCGCCGTCATCTCCGAGCGGGAGCTGGTGCGCGGCAAGTGGGGCATGGCGGCCGAGGTGGGGCACATGCGCGTCGTGCCGGAGGGCCACTACTGCGGGTGCGGCCACGAGGGCTGCTGGGAGCAGTACGCCTCGGGCAGCGCCCTGGAGCGCGACGCCCAGCACGCCGCCGTCGCCCGGGTGGACCAGGCGGACCGCCTGCTCGAGCTCGCGGGCGGCGACCCGGAGAAGATCCGCGGCAAGATGGTGACCGAGGCCGCCCAGGAGGGCGACGAGCTGTCGATCGAGCTGCTCGCGACCCTCGGGCGCTGGATCGGCGAGGGCTCCGCGTCGGTCGCGGCCCTGCTGGACCCCGAGCTCATCGTGATCGGCGGCGGCGTCGGCGCGGCCGGCGACCTGCTGCTCGGCCCGGTGCGGCGCGGCTTCGAGGCCCAGCTCTCGGCGATGGGGCACCGGCCCGTGGCCAAGATCGAGCTGGCCGAGCACGGCAACGAGGCCGGCATCGTCGGCGCGGCGGACCTCGCGCGCCGCTGAGCACTCCCCGACGCCGAACGACTCAGGCGGACAGATCACCCGGGTGATCTGTCCGCCTGAGTCGTTCGGCTACACGATGCTCTCGGTCGTCCGAACCTGCGGCTCCGCTCCGGTTCAGACGACGGCGCCCGGGCCGTTGTCGTCCGGGTCGCGCTGGTGCGGCATGCGCCAGATCAGCACGCCCAGCCCGGCGACGAACAGGCCGAGCCCGATCTGACCGGCGAGCGGCGGGATCGAGACCGCCGGCACCGCCGCCGACACGATCATCCCGATCACCGCGAGCACGGGCACGCCGACCACGAAGCTCCACGCCATGGTGAGCAGCGGGTCGCGGGACAGCAGCGCGGGCGGCTCCGGCGGCGTGAAGTGTGACTCCGCCTCCTCGAGCGCCTCGGCGTCGGGCGACAGCGGCCAGTCGCGCGGGCCGGAGGGCGTGCGCGACGCGGAGGCGTCCGACGACGAGCCCGGCCCCGTGCCCGGCCCGTCGGCCGCGTCCGTGTCGCCCGTGCTCGTCCAGTCACCGCCGGACCAGCCGCCGTCCGACCAGCCGCCCACCTGGCGGCCGGCCCCGCCGGCGCCCGCGTCACCGGTCCGGTCGCCGTCCGCGCCCCCGTCGTCGTCGCTGCCCTCGTCATCGGACCGCGATGTCTGAGAAGATTCGGCGGACTTCTCCGTGCCGTCGGTCTCCCCGTCGGCCCGAGAGACGTCCATGTCGCCGAGCGTGGCGACGATGTCGGCCCAGCGCGATGCCACGTCGTCGTCGCCCAGCTCGCGTGGGGTGTCGCCGGGCACGTCGTCGTCTCGGTCGTCGGTGTTCGATGCGGCCATGGGCACACTCTATTGTCGTCAGGGGGCTCGCGGGGGCGGGTCTTGAGGAGGAATCTTGTTCTACTGGGTGATGAGGAACGTGCTGGTCGGCCCGCTGCTGCGCCTCGCGTACCAGCCGTGGGTCGTCGGCGGCAAGAACGTGCCCCGGAACGGCGCCGCGATCGTGGCCAGCAACCACCTGGCGGTGATCGACTCGTTCATCCTGCCGCTCCTGATCTCGCGCCGCGTGACCTTCCTCGGCAAGTCCGACTACTTCACGGGCAAGGGCCTCAAGGGCAAGATCGTGGCCTGGTTCATGACCGGCATCGGCGTCATCCCCGTGGACCGCTCGGGCGGCGCCGCCAGCGAGGCCGCGCTGCGCACCGGCCTGCGCGTGCTGCGTGAGGGCAGCCTGTTCGGCATCTACCCCGAGGGCACCCGCAGCCCTGACGGCCGCCTCTACAAGGCGAAGACGGGCGTGGCCCGGATGGCGCTCGAGTCGGGCGCCCCGGTCATCCCCGTCGCCATGGTCGACACCGAAGTCGCCCAGCCGGTGGGCCGGTCCATCCCCGCGTTCATGCCGCTGGGCGCCGTGATCGGCGAGCCCCTCGACTTCAGCCGGTACAAGGGCATGGAGAGCGACAAGTTCGTGCTGCGCGCCGTCGCCGACGAGATCGAGTACGCGATCCTCGCCCTGTCCGGCCAGGAGTACGTGGACGCGTACGCGGCCAGCGCCAAGGAGCGCGTTGCCCGCGGCGAGCCCGCGATCCCGACGGCGGAGGAGGGCCCCGGCGGTCTGCCCCTGCCCGAGGTCGAGAAGCCGCGCCGCCCGAAGCGCTGACGCGCGGGCGCCGCTGACGAGGCGGCCCTACCGAGCCGGCGCCGCGGTGGAGCTCCGCACCACGAGGCTGGTCGCGAGCTCGGTGCGCAGCGTGTGCCCGCTCGCCGTACGGGCGCGGTACACCAGGTCGACGGCGGTGGCGCCCATCTCCGCGAGCGGCTGGCGCACCGTGGTGAGCGCCGGGTCGATCCACGGCGCGATGGGCAGGTCGTCGAAGCCCACGAGCGAGACGTCGCGCGGCACGACGAGCCCGGCCTCGCGCAAGGCCCGCAGCGCGCCGAGCGCGGTGTCGTCGCTGCTGGCGAAGATCGCGGTGGGCGGGTCGTCCAGGGCCAGCAGCCGCTGCGCACCCTCGTACCCGGAGGTCACGCCGTAGGCGCCCACGTGGACCAGGTCGTCGTCGGTGGTCAGGCCGGCCCGGATCATGGCGGCGCGGTAGCCCGCGAGCCGCGCGATGGCGTTGTCCTGCTCCAGCGCGCCGGTGATGGTGGCGATGCGCGTGTGGCCCAGGGACAGCAGGTGCGCCGTCGCCTCCAGCCCGCCCTGGAAGTTGGTGGCGCCCACGCTGAGCATGCCCTCGGGCGGCCGCTGCCGCGGGTCGACGACGACGAGCGGCGTACCGGTCTGCTCCAGGGCGCGGCGCGCCTCGGCGTCGGGCACCGCGACAATGCTGACCAGGCCGTCCGTGCCGCGCTCCAGCGCGTGCCGCACCCACGCGCTGCAGTCGTCGGGGTCGGGCTCGACCGCCAGGACGACGTCGAGCCCGAACCGGCGGGCGCCGGCGACGGCGCCCCGGACCACGGCCTCGGACCAGGTCCCCTCGAAGTCGACGATGCGGACGTCGATCATGCCGGTGGGCTTGGGCTGCGGCGGGCGCACCTCGTAGCCGTGCCGCGCGAGCGCCTCGGTGACGCGCGCCCGGGTCTTCCCCGAGACGTCGGGCCGCGCGTTGAGGACCTTGGAGACCGTCGGGACCGAGACGCCCGCCTCGGCCGCCACGACGGCGAGCGGGATGTGCGGCTGGTCGGTTGCCATGGGTCCTCCGTCGGACATCGGTGAAGCAAGCGTTTCCGAAATCAGGATGGTAGCCCATCGCGTCGCGTGCCCCGGTAAACCAGGCGGTAGCGGGCCGCGGGCTGGTTGACACCATCGTGCGGCCCGTCTAATCTCCCGGGGTCTTTCCGAGATTCGCCTTCGAAATTTCGGAAGCAGGTCAACAAAGGAGTGATCGTGAACAGGACACCTCGCCTCGCCGTAGCGGCGACGGCGTCGACCCTCACACTGGCCCTCGCCCTGACCGGGTGCGGACGCAGCGACGAGGCCGGCACCACGGCAGACAGCGCCAGCAGCATCTCGGAGGGCCCCGCCACGGGCACCGTCGAGGTGTGGGCGATGGGTACGGAGGGTGAGCTGCTGCCCGAGCTCGCCGAGCAGTTCGAGGCCGACAACCCGGACGTCACCGTGAACGTGACGCCGGTGCCGTGGGAGTCGTCCACCGAGAAGATCAACACGGCCATCGCCACCGGCGAGGTGCCCGACGTCATGCAGGTCGGCACCACCCTGATGAGCGGCTTCGTGGGCCTGGACGGCCTCGCGCCCACGCCCGAGGACATCGACTCCTCGGCGTTCTTCCCGGGCGCCTGGGAGACCACCGAGGTCGACGGCACCTCGTACGGCGTGCCGTGGTACGTCGAGTCGCGCGTGCTGTACTACCGCACCGACCTCGCCGAGGAGGCCGGCGTCGAGGCGCCCGCGGACTGGGCGGGCCTGACCGACTTCGCGGCCGGGCTGCAGGACGCCGGCGCCGAGCACGGCATCGCGCTGCAGACGCGCGGCAACTCCACCGCCCTGATGTACTTCCCGTTCTACTGGCAGGCGGGCGGCGAGATCCTGGACGACGCCGGCGAGTTCACGCTCGACAACGACGCCCAGGTCAAGGCCCTGGAGTACTACTCCTCGTTCATGCGCGACGGGCTCGCCCCGCCGGTGCTCGTCGAGGACGAGAAGGTGCAGAACTTCATCGACGGCAAGCTCGGCTCGTTCGTCTCGGGCCCCTGGGAGCGCGCCAACCTGCTGACCACCGCGGGTGACGACTTCGCCGACAAGTTCGGCGTGGTGCCGCTGCCCGCCGACGAGGCGACGGCGTCGTTCATCGGCGGCTCCAACCTCGCCGTCCTGGCGGACGCCGCCAACCCGGACTCGGCCTGGAAGTTCGTGCAGTACGCCACCGACCCGGCCACCCAGGTCGACTGGTTCGGCATCTCGAACGACCTGCCGGCCGTCCAGACCTCGTGGGACGACCCCGCGCTGGCCGACGACGAGGCCGTGGCCATGTACCAGGGCGTGCTGGAGACCGCACGCTCCACCCCCGCGATCCCCACCTGGTCGGAGATCGAGCACGAGCTCGACCTCATCATCGAGCAGACCATCGCGGGCGACCTGACCCCGGAGGAGGCCGCCGCCAAGATGCAGGAAGCGGCCACCTCGATCGGGACGGGCCTGGACTGACCCGTGGCCCTCTCCGCACGCCGCCGCCGCACGGGCCTCGCCGCCTGGGGCTTCGCGCTGCCCTTCACGATCCTGTTCGCCGTGTTCATGCTGGTCCCGGTGGCGTCCTCGCTGTACATGGCGTTCACCGACATGCACGGCTCGGACCTCCGGACGCCCTGGGCCGTGAACTTCGTGGGGTTCGACAACTTCGCGGCCGTGCTGGCCGACCCGAAGTTCCAGCAGGCCGCCGGCAACACGCTCTACTTCGTCGGGGTGGCCATGCCGCTCACGCTCGGGGTGGCGCTGCTGCTGGCGGTCCTGCTGAACTCGGGCCTGACCTGGTTCCGGTCCGTGTTCCGCGTGGGCTTCTACGCCCCGGTCGTGACGTCGATCGTCGCGGTGGCGGTGGTGTGGCGGTTCCTCCTGCAGCCCGACTTCGGGCTGGTGAACTCGGCCCTCGGGCTGGTCGGCGTCGACGGGCCGCGCTGGCTCACCGACGAGACCTGGGCCATGCCCGCGCTGATCATGATGGCGACCTGGCGCAACGTCGGGTACTCCATGGTGATCCTGCTGGCCGGGCTGCAGGGCATCCCGCGCGACCTGTACGAGGCCTCGGCCATCGACGGCGCGGGTGCCGTGCGGCAGTTCCGGTCCATCACGGTGCCGCTGCTGCGGCCCACCCTGCTGTTCTGCGCCGTCATCACCGGCATCGGCTACCTGCAGTTCTTCGAGGAGCCGTTCGTCATGACGCAGGGCGGGCCGCTCGGGGCCACCAACTCGGTGGCCTACGAGATCTTCAACCAGTTCGGGTTCGGGAACTACGGCCTGTCGGCCGCGATGAGCTACGTGCTGTTCGTCGCCATCGTGATCCTGTCCTACCTCCAGTTCCGCCTGCTCAGGACGGAGAAGTGATGACGGTCCTAACCGAGCGGCCCGGCACGCGCCGCCCCACGACGAACCGGTCGGCCCCGCACCAGCGCGGCTCGCGCCGCTTCACCCCGCGCGCGATCCTGCTCAACGTCGTGCTCCTGCTCGGCCTGACGGCCTCGCTCGGGCCGCTGGTGTGGATGGTCGTCTCGTCGGTCAAGCCCGAGGGCGAGATCCGGCAGTTCCCGCCCACCCTGCTCCCCGAGCAGCCCACATGGGACAACTACACCGAGCTCTTCGCGTCCCTGGACTTCCCGCGGTTCTTCGCCAACTCGGTGATCGTGGCGCTGGTCGTCACCGTCGGGTCCGTCCTGTTCAGCGCCATGGTCGGCTACGCGCTGGCCAAGCTCGACTTCCCCGGCCGCCGCGCCCTGTTCCTGCTGATCATGGGCACGCTGATGGTCCCCGGCATGGTCACGTTCGTGCCGCTGTTCGTGCTCGTGGCCAACCTGGACCTCATCAACACCTACGCGGCGCTCATCCTGCCGTTCCTGGCGGCGCCGTTCGGCGTGTTCCTGATGCGGCAGTTCATGCTCGACATCCCGGACGAGCTGCTCGACGCCGCCCGGGTCGACGGGGCCGGCGAGTTCCGGACGTTCTTCGCCGTCGTGCTGCCGCAGACCAAGCCCGCGCTGGCGACGCTCGGCATCCTGACGTTCCTCGGGTCCTGGAACAACTTCCTGTGGCCCCTGGTCGCCGTCCAGTCGGCCGACAAGTACACGCTGCCCGTCGCGCTCGCCCTGTACTCCACGGGCCAGAACACCGTGCAGTACGGCCTGCTGGTGGCGGGCGCGACCGTCATCGTGCTGCCCATCCTGATCGTCTTCCTGGCCCTGCAGCGGCACATCGTGCAGGGCATCTCCACCACCGGCCTGAAGTAGGAGTTCTTCCGTGACCGAACAGATCACGCTGCCCACCGCACCTACGTTCCTGTGGGGCGCGTCCACCGCCGCGCACCAGATCGAGGGCGGCAACACCAACAGCGACTGGTGGGCCAAGGAGCACGTCGCCGGGTCACTGTGCGCGGAGAGCTCGGGCGACGCCGTCGACAGCTACCACCGCTACCCGGAGGACATTCGCCTCCTGGCGGACGCCGGCCTGAACGCGTACCGCTTCTCGATCGAGTGGGCGCGCATCGAGCCGGCCGAGGGCGAGATCTCGCGGGCGCAGCTCGCGCACTACCGGCGGATGATCGACACCTGCCTGGAGGCGGGCGTGACGCCGATGGTCACGCTGCTGCACTTCACGCTCCCCCGCTGGTTCGCGGAGCGCGGCGGCTGGTTCGCGCCCGACGCCGTCGACCTGTTCAGCCGGTACGTGGAGACCACGACGGAGATCCTGGGCGACGTCCGCCACGTGGTGACGATCAACGAACCCAACATCACCTCGATGATGCTCGGCGCGAGCCGGCGCACCAACCTGGACGCCGCCGGGCTCGCCGCCCCGGACCAGGCGGCCTCGGAGATCCAGGCGACCGCCCACCGCCGCGCCGTCGACATCCTGCACGGCCTGGGGCACGTCCAGGCCGGGTGGACCATCGCCAACCAGGTGTTCCAGGCCGCGCCGGGGGCGCAGGAGGCGCGCGACGCGTACGCCTACCCGCGCGAGGACTTCTTCCTGGAGGTCGCGCGCGGCGACGACTTCGTGGGCGTGCAGAGCTACCTGCGCACCATCATCGGGGCGGACGGCGAGCCCATCCCCTTCGGCGACGACGTCGAGAAGACGCTGACCGGCTGGGAGTACTACCCGCAGGCGCTCGGCGAGGCGCTGGAGTACACCCACAAGATCACCGGCGGCGTGCCGATGATCGTCACCGAGAACGGCATGGCCACGGCCGACGACGCCCGCCGCATCGACTACACGACCGGCGCCCTGCAGGGCATGGCCCGCGCCATGTCCGCGGGCTGCCGGGTCGACGGCTACCTGCACTGGTCGCTGCTCGACAACTACGAGTGGATGAGCGGCTTCCGGCCCACGTTCGGGCTGATCGCCGTGGACCGCACCACCTTCGAGCGCACGCCCAAGCCGAGCCTCGCGTGGCTCGGCCAGGTCGCGCGCACGGGCGAGCTGCCCGCCTGACCCGTCCGCACCACCGCTGCCCTGTCACCACCGCTGCCCTGTCACCACTACGACGACGTAGGAGACACCTGATGAGCAGGATCCGCACCACGATCGCGACGGCCGCCGTCGCCGCCCTGGCGTTCACCGCACTGCCGGCGAGCGCCACGGGGGCGACGTCGGCCCAGGCCCAGGACCGCCGTCAGCTCCGCACCTGGGCCGCCGACACCTGGCGCTCGTTCGAGGCCCTGGTCGACGAGGAGACGGGCCTGCCCGACGACAACATCGGCGGCGACCTGGACCCGGCCAGCCGCGGCGGCTATACCTCGCCGACCAACATCGGCGCGTACCTGTGGAGCACCGTGGTGGCGCGGGACACGGGCCTGATCGGGCGCAAGGAGGCCCGCGAGCGCCTGGCGACCACGTTGCACACCGTGGCCGGGCTCGAGAAGCACGAGCCCAGCGGCATGTTCTACAACTGGTACGACCCGGCCACGGGCGACAAGCTCCTGACGTTCCCCACGAGCGGCGACCGGATCAAGCCGTTCCTGTCGAGCGTGGACAACGGCTGGCTCGCCACGGGTCTGCTGCTGACGAGCCGCGCCGAGCCGTCCCTGGCCGACGAGGCGGACGCCGTCCGCGAGGCCATGGACTTCGGCTGCTACTACGACCCGGCGCAGAACCAGATCCGGGGCGGGTTCTGGGACGTCGACCCGCAGGAGACCGCGCCGGTGGCCGGGGACTACTGCGAGATGGGCGCCGACGTCTGGTACACGGGGCACCACTACGGCGCGTTCAACACCGAGCCGCGGATCGCCTCGTACCTGGGCATCGCCGAGGGCCAGATCCCGGCGGAGCACTACTTCGGCACCTACCGGACGTTCCCCGACACGTGCGACTGGTCGTGGACCGAGACGCGCCCGGTCGGGCAGTGGGCCGAGCACCTGGGGGTGCCGGTCTTCGAGGGCGCGCTGCCGTACCGGGGCATGCGGGTGGTCCCGACCTGGGGCGGCAGCATGTTCGAGGCGCTCATGGTGCCGCTGTTCGTGCCCGAGGAGACGTGGGGCCCGCGGTCGTGGGGCCGCAACCACCTGCTGTACGTGCAGGGTCAGATCGAGCACGGCCTGCGGGAGGCGGACTACGGGTACTGGGGCTTCTCGCCGTCGAACAACCCGGCCGGCGGGTACCGCGAGTACGGCGTGGACCAGCTCGGGCTGGACGGGCCGGGCTACACCTCGGACCAGGAGCGCACGAGCGTCGACCAGCCGTACGAGGGCTGCCGCGAGGGCTCGCCGGCGCCCACGGAGTACGGCGACGGCGTGGTGACGCCGCACGCGTCGTTCCTCGCCCTGCGCTACGCGCCCGGGGAGGCCATGACCAACCTGCGGAACATCGCCGCGGACTTCGACGCCTACGGCCCGGGCGGCTTCTACGACGCCGTGGCCGTGCGCAGCGGGCAGGTCTCGCAGCGCTACCTGTCCCTGGACCAGGGCATGATCATGGCCGCGCTCGGCAACGAGCTGGCCGACGACGCGATGCGCCGCTACGTCGCGCCCGGCGCCCTGGAGCGCCAGGTGCGCCCGCTGATGGCCATGGAGACGTTCGCCGTCGGCCGCGACTAGCACCCCGACGTGTCAGACGCCCCGGTCACCCGGGTGACCGGGGCGTCTGACACGCTGGATCTTCCGCACCACCTACGAAGGGGTAGCTCCTTGGCTTCCGTCGACCTCGCCCCGCGCCTCGGGCGCACCGTGCTCTACCAGATCTACCCGCAGTCCTTCGCGGACGGTAACGGTGACGGGATCGGCGACCTCGCGGGGATCGCCGAGCGCCTGGACTACCTCGCGTGGCTCGGGGTGGACGCGATCTGGCTCAGCCCGTGCTTCGTCTCGCCGTTCGCCGACGCCGGGTACGACGTCGCCGACTTCATGGCCGTCGCCCCGCGCTACGGCACGAACGAGGACATGGCGCGGCTGACCGAGGAGGCCGGGCGGCGCGGCATCTCGGTGCTGCTCGACCTCGTGGCGGGCCACACGTCGGACCAGCACCCGTGGTTCCGCGCGTCGGCCGACGACCCGGACGACGGCAGGTTCGTGTGGAGCGACGTGCCCGCCGAGGGCTTCCAGCCCGGCCCGGGCACGCGGGGCGGGTACTACAAGCCCAACTTCTTCCCCGTGCAGCCGGCGCTGAACTTCGGGTATGCCCGCACGGACCCCGCCGAGCCGTGGCGGCAGCCCGTCGATGCCCCGGGGCCGCTGGCCAACCGGGCCGCGCTGCGGGAGATCATGGCGCACTGGTTCGGCCTCGGCGTGGCCGGGTTCCGCGTGGACATGGCGGCGTCCCTGGTCAAGGACGATCCCGGCCACGTCGAGACCGGCAAGCTCTGGCACGAGATGCGCGCCTGGCTGGACCGCGAGTTCCCGGGGCGCGTGATCATCAGCGAGTGGGGCGACCCGAAGGTAGCCGTCCCGGCGGGCTTCCACGCCGACTTCTTCCTCCAGTTCGGCGGGGACGACGACGGGCTGCCGCTGCGGTCGCTGTGGAACAACGACGCGGGCACGGTGAGCCCCGGCTGGGGCGAGCCGTCGCCCTGGGCGGGCGCGGACGGGACCGGGGACGCCGCCACGTTCGTCACGGCCTGGCGGGCCGCGACGGACGCCATCGCGGCGGCCGGCCGCGGCGGCGTGGTGGGCCTGCCGACGTCGAACCACGACTTCACGCGGCTGGTGGCGGGCCCGCGCGACGCCGAGCAGGCGCGGGTGGCGCACGTGCTCACGATGACCTGGCCCGCGATGCCGTCGGTCTACTACGGCGACGAGATCGGCATGCGGTACGTACCGGGCACGCCGACGCTGGAGGGCTCCCGGCTGGGCCCGACCTACGACCGGGCGGGCTCGCGCACGCCGATGCAGTGGGGCGACCTGCCCGCGGGCCCGTACGGGCCCGGCAAGCCCGCGGCCTCCACCTACCTGCCGCAGGACCCGGACCCCGACCGGCCCACGGTCGCCGCCCAGGTCGACGACGACGGCTCGCTGCTGCACCTGGTCCGCGACCTGATCGCCCTGCGGCACGCCGACGAGCGGCTCGACGTGGCGGCACCGACAGAGGTGCTCGCCACCGGATACCCCCTGGCGTACGTGCGAGGCGGCTCGCTCGCCGTGGTGCTCAACCCGGGCCGCGCGGCCGTGCGGCTCCCGCTGGACGGCGCCGGGGGCGCACGGCCGGTGGTCGCCCGGGGCCTCCGGGTCGAGGCGGGCGACGGCGGGCCCGACGTCGTGCACCTGGACGGGCACGGCTACGCGGTCCTGGACCTGCCGGGCGCGTAGTGCGCACCAGGTGCACAACCCGGTACGCGCACCGGTCCGGTGCGCGTACCGGGTTAACCTTGGGCCCGTGGAACTGATCCGGAAGGGCAAGGTTCGCGAGGTCTACGCGGACGGCGACGATGTGATCCTGGTGGCCTCCGACCGCGTGTCGGTGTACGACGTCGTGCTGCCCACGGCCGTACCCGACAAGGGCGCGATCCTGACCCAGCTCTCGCTGTGGTGGTTCCGGCAGTTCGCCGACCTGGTGCCCAACCACGTGATCAGCGAGGACGTGCCCGCTCAGTGGGCGGGCCGCGCGATCCGCTGCAAGAAGCTGGACATCGTGCCGGTCGAGTGCATCGCGCGCGGGTACCTCGCGGGCGGCGGGCTGGACAGCTACAACGCGACCGGCAGCGTGTCCGGCGTGGCGTTCCCCCCGGGCCTGGTCGAGGCCGACCGCCTGCCGCAGCCCGTGTTCACGCCGTCCACCAAGGCCGACGAGGGGCACGACGAGTACATCTCCGTCGAGGAGATCGCGAAGGACCTCGGCACGGAGACCACGGACCGGCTGCGCGAGCTGACGCTCGCGATCTACGACCGCGGCGCCGAGATCGCCCGCGAGCGGGGCGTCATCATCGCCGACACGAAGCTGGAGTTCGGGTTCGACGCCGACGGCGTCCTGACCCTCGCCGACGAGGTGCTCACCCCGGACTCCTCGCGCTTCTGGAAGGCGAGCGAGTACGAGCCGGGCCGTGGCCAGTGGTCCTACGACAAGCAGTTCGTGCGCGACTGGTCCTCGACCCTGACCGGCTGGGACCGCACCTACCCGGGCCCCGAGATCCCGGACGACGTGGTCAAGGAGACCCGCGCGCGGTACGTCGAGATCTACGAGCAGCTCACCGGCGAGACCTGGCACTGACGGACCGCTGCCGCCGCGGTGCCCGGGAGTGTCAGTGGCACGCGCTAGCGTGCACGCCGTGAGCACCGCGGCATCCGTCCAGCAGTCGGCCTACCAGGCCACCTTCGAGGAGCTCGGCACGCCGCTGCGTGACGTGACCTTTGTCGTCGTGGACCTGGAGACCACGGGGACCAACGCCAAAGAGGGCGGCATCACCGAGATCGGCGCGGTCAAGGTCCGCGGCGGCGAGGTGCTGGGCGAGTTCCAGTCGCTGGTCAACCCGGGCCAGCCCGTCCCGGCGTTCGTCGCCCGGCTGACCGGCATCACGAACGCCATGGTCGCCACGGCGCCGGACATCGCCCTGGTCCTGCCGAGCTTCCTGGAGTTCGCGCACGACACGGTCCTGGTGGCGCACAACGCGCCGTTCGACGTCGGCTTCCTCAAGGCGATGTGCGCCCGGCTGGACTACCCGTGGCCCGGGTTCACCGTCGTGGACACGGTGCCGCTGGCCCGCCGCCTGGTCACGCGGGACGAGGCGCCCAACCACAAGCTGTCCACGCTGGCGAACCTGTTCCACGCCACCGTGTCCCCCGACCACCGGGCACTGGCCGACGCGCGCGCGACCGTCGACGTGCTGCACGCGCTCTTCGAGCGCCTCGCGCCGATGGGCGTCACGCACCTGGAGGACCTCGCCACGGCGGCCGACCCGGTGCCGCCCGAGGTGCGCCGCAAGCGGCACCTGGCCGACGGCCTGCCCGAGTCGCCCGGCGTCTACCTGTTCCGCGGGCCGGGCGACGAGGTGCTGTACGTCGGCACGTCCGTCAACATCCGCAAGCGCGTCCGCTCGTACTTCACCGCCGCCGAGAAGCGGCGGCGGATCACGGAGATGGTGCGCATCGCCGGGCGGGTCACACCCGTCGCGTGCGCCACGCCGCTGGAGGCCAAGGTGCGGGAGCTGCGGCTGATCACCGAGCACGCGCCGCGCTACAACCGGCGCTCCAAGTTCCCGGAGCGGCACTCGTGGGTGCGCCTGACCGACGAGGCCTACCCGCGCCTGTCGGTCGTGGGCGGCGTCGTGGCGGGCGCCGCGCACATCGGCCCGTTCGGGTCCCGGCGCACCGCCCAGGAGGCCGTGCACGCCCTGCACGACGCCCTGAACCTGCGGCAGTGCACCGCCCGCATCCCCCTGGTCAACAAGCGCCCCGGCAGCCCGTGCGCCCTGGCAGGGATGGGCCGCTGCTCGGCGCCGTGCGTGGCCACGGAGGCGCCCGACGCGTCCTACGCCGACGTGGCCGACGCCGCGCGCGACGCCCTGACCGGCGACCCTGCTCCCGTGGTGCGGGCCCTCTCCGACCGGATCGCCACGCTCGCCCACCAGGAACGGTACGAGGAGGCGGGCGAGGTCACCCGGCGCCTGCGCGCCTTCGTCCAGGGCGCGCACCGGGCCCAGCGGCTCGGGCCCCTGGCCGCCTGCGCCGAGCTGGTCGCCGCGCGGCCGTCCGGCATCGGCGACGCCCCGGGCAAGCCCGGCGGCTGGGAGATCGTGGTGATCAAGCACGGCCGACTCGCCGCGACCGACGTGTCGGCCCCGGGCGCCAGCCCGCTCCCCCTCGTGTCGGCGCTGCGCACGACGGCGGAGCACGTCGAGCCGCCCGTCGCCCCGGCCCCGGCCGCGCACCCCGAGGAGACCGACCTGCTGCTCGCCTGGCTCGACGCCCCCGGCGTCCGGCTGGTCCACGTCAGCGACACCTGGGCGTGCCCGGTGCGCGCGGCGGGGGCGCACGCCGACCTGACCTGGGCGTCGGATCGGGTGCGGACGGAGATCGGCGCGGCGGAGGGTCCAGCCGATGCGGAGGCCCCGGCGGACGAGACCGCGGACGAAACCGCCGTCCTCCCGGGACCCGAGAACCCGCGGCACGTGGATACGATGACGGCATGCTGACCGCGATCGTCCTCATCGACGCCGAGACGTCCCGCATTCCCGAGGTCGCGCAGGAGGTCGCGAACATCGATGGTGTGAGCGAGGTCTTCTCCGTGACCGGCAAGACCGACCTCGTGGCGATCGTGCGCGTGCCCGAGCACGAGCAGCTCGCCGGCGTCGTCTCCGACACGGTGAACAAGGTGCCGGGCGTGCAGAACACCGAGACGCTCATCGCGTTCCGCGCGTTCTCCAAGGCGGACCTGGAGCAGGCGTTCGCCCTGGGGCTCGACGACTAGCTCGGCTCCGCTACCGCGGTTCCTCGCCCGGCCCTGCTGCGTCCTCCCCGGCATTCCGTGGGCCGGCAGAGCCGGCGGCGCGCGGGCCGGACGTGCCCTGCCCGCTGGTCCCGGGCCCGACGGCTGCGGGCGTCTTCGCCTCGATCTCGTCGTGCTCGCCGTGCGAGTGGGCAGCCGCGAGCTCGGCGGGCGTGGCGGGCTCCACGCGGTCCTCGTAGAAGAACTGCGACACCCGGTGCCACCGCCGGTCGGACCGGTAGCCCTTGCGCTTCACGCCGCGGGCGTCCGTCGCGGGCTTGATCTCCAGCGGCCCCGGCGAGGTGTGCTGGGTGCGCAGCCACACCTCCTGCGGGTCCAGCGGGGTGTGCACCTCCACGTACTCGCCGTTGGCGAAGCGCACGATGCGGCCCGACTCGTGGCCGTGCAGCACCAGCTCGCGGTCCTTGCGCTGCAGCGCGAGGCACACCCGTTTGGTCACGAAGAAGGCGAACACGGGCCCCACGAACAGGAGCACGCGCAGCGCCCAGGTGATCGCGAAGATGCTCAGCGAGAAGTGCGTGGCGATGATGTCGTTGGTCGCTGCCAGGGCGCACACCAGGAACGCGACGAACAGCGCGACGCCGGTGGCCGTGCGCACCGGTCGGTTGCGCGGCCGGTCCAGCACGTGGTGCTCACGATGGTCCCCGGTGACCCGCGCCTCGAGGAACGGCCAGGCGAACAGCAGCGTGAACAGGATGCCCGGCACCACCACGGCCGGGATCAGGATGTTCATGGGCAGCGAGTACCCACCGATGACCCACTCCCAGCCCGGGCCCGGCATGAGTCGTAGCGCGCCGTCGACGAACAGGATGTACCAGTCGGGCTGCGTGCCGGCCGACACCGGCGCCGGATCGTACGGGCCGTAGTTCCAGATGTTGTTGATCGCCATGGTGCCGCCCATGAGGGTCAGCACGCCCGAGATGATGAAGAAGTTGCCCGTCATCTTGGCCACGTACACGGGAAGGGCCGGGTAGCCCACCACGTTCCGGTCGGTACGCCCGCCGCCCGGGTACTGGGTGTGCTTCTGCAGCACCATGAGGAACAGGTGCAGCGCGATCAGGGCGATCAGCAGCCCGGGGATCACGAAGATGTGCAGGGTGAACAGCCGTGGGATGACCTGGTCACCCGGGAACTCGCTGCCGAAGACCAGGAACGACAGGTACGAGCCGATCAGCGGGATGGCCTTCACCACGCCGTCGATGATGCGCAGGCCGTTGCCGGACAGCACGTCGTCAGGTAGCGAGTAGCCGGTGAACCCCGCCGCCAGTGCCAGGATCAGCATCGTCAGGCCGACGATCCAGTTGATCTCGCGCGGCTTGCGGAACGCGCCGGTGAAGAAGATCCGGAACATGTGCAGCACGATCGAGCCGATGAAGACCAGGGCGGACCAGTGGTGGATCTGCCGCATGAGCAGACCGCCGCGCACCTCGAACGACATGTCCACGGTGGAGTTGAACGCCGCCGACATGAGCTGGCCCTGCATCGACGGCGGATACTCGCCCTCGAACCGCACCAGCGCCATGGACGGCTCGAAGAACATCGTCAGGAAGAACCCGGACGCGATCAGCACGATGAACGAGAACAGGGCGATCTCGCCCAGCATGAAGGACCAGTGGTCGGGGAACACCTTGCGCGCCAGCTCCTTGACCAGCACCCCGATGGTGGTGCGCTGGTCCAGGTAGTCGGCTGCCTTGCCGACGGCATTCGGACGCTGCTTCGTTGCCACGTCATCACCCCTGGGTTCGGCGGCGCGGGCTCTACCGTTGACATCCAGTAGACACCGTGCCGAGCTTTGCTTCCACCCTCGCCGACGAATCGGGGCGCCGGAACGTGACATGACAGATCCGGCGCACCCACGGGAGGAACCTCCCGGGGATGCGCCGGATCTGTGGTCAGGCGGTCAGGCCGAGGCGACGACGAGACCCGCGGTCTGCGTCTTCGCCCGCGCGAGGCGCTCGGAGACGTTGCTCCACGACACCAGGTTCCACCAGGCCTTGATGTAGTCCGGGCGGACGTTCAGGTAGTCGATGTAGTACGCGTGCTCCCAGCAGTCCAGCATGAGGACCGGGGTGAGCGCGAAGGGGATGTTGCCCTGCTGGTCGAACAGCTGCACCACGACCAGCTTCTGGCCCACGGAGTCCCAGGCCAGGACGGCCCAGCCGGAACCCTGGACACCGGCGGCGACGGCGGTGAAGTGCGCCTTGAACTTCTCGAACGAGCCGAAGTGCTCGTCGATCGCCGTGGCGATGTCGCCGGTCGGCTCGCCGCCGGCCTCCGGTGCCATGTTCGTCCAGAAGATCGAGTGGTTGATGTGACCACCGAGGTTGAACGCGAGGTCCTTCTCGATCTTGTTGACGTTTGCCAGGTTGCCCGTCTCGCGGGCCTCCTCGAGCTGCTCCAGGGCAGTGTTGGCACCCTTGACGTACGTCGCGTGGTGCTTGGAGTGGTGCAGCTCCATGATCTTGCCCGAGATGTGCGGCTCGAGCGCGGCGTAGTCGTAGGTCAGGTCAGGGAGCGTGTAAACAGCCATTGCTGAGGTACCTCCAGGATCGGTCCGCACACCGGACGGTGCGCAGGGTGGGACGCCGTCCTGGTCGTGCGCCGAGGTGGTGCCCGCCGGGACGGCAATGGCCCGTGTCCCTGGCCGCAGACGCGGACCAGGAGACACAGGCCATCGCTTGGTGTCGCAGGTCGCTCAGTGCTCCCGCGAGGTGGTTCCCGCGCCCGCCTCGACGGCCTGGCGCTCGGAGCCGGGCAGCTCGTCGTGCTCGCCGTGCGAGTGCGCGGCGGCCACCTCGGCCGGGGTCACGGGCGAGACGCGGTCCTCGTAGAAGAACCGGGACAGCCCCTGCCAGCGCTTGTCGGCGCCGTAGCCCTTGCGCTTCACACCGCGGGCGTCCGTCTTCGGGGCGATCGCCAGCGGGGCGGGCGCCTCGTAGTTGACGCGCAGCCAGCGCTCCTGCTCGTCGAGCGGGGTGTGCACCTCGATGTACTCGCCGTTGGCGAAGCGCACGATGCGGCCCGACTCGTGGCCGTGCAGCACCAGCTCGCGGTCCTTGCGCTGCAGGCCGAGGCAGATGCGCTTCGTGATGAAGTACGCGAACACCGGCCCGACGAAGAACAGGATGCGGAACACCCAGGTGATCGCGTTGATCGACAGCGCGAAGTGCGTCGCGATGAGGTCGTTCGACCCGGCGAGGGCCAGGATGATGAACGCCGTCAGGAACGCGACGCCCAGGCCGGTACGCGCCGGCTTGTTGCGCGGGCGGTCCAGCACGTGGTGCTCGCGGTCGTCGCCCGTGACCCGGGCCTCGAGGAACGGGTAGACGATCAGGAACGTGAACAGGATGCCGGGGATCACGACGGCCGGGACCAGGACGTTCAGCGGCAACGTGTAGCCGAAGATCACCCATTCCGTGCCCTGGCCCGGCATCAGGCGCAGCGATCCCTCCAGGAACAGCATGTACCAGTCCGGCTGGGCGCCGGCGGAGACCGGCGACGGGTCGAACGGCCCGTAGTTCCACACGTTGTTGATCGACATCGTGGCACCCATGAGCGCCAGCACGCCGAAGACCATGAAGAAGTTGCCGGTCATCTTGGCGACGTACACCGGAAGGGCCGGGTAGCCGACGACGTTCTTGTCGGTGCGGCCGCCGCCCGGGTACTGGGTGTGCTTCTGCAGCACCATCAGGAAGAGGTGCAGCGCAATGAGCGCCAGCAAGATGCCCGGCACCACGAAGATGTGCAGCGTGAACAGGCGCGGCACGATGTGGTGGCCGGGGAACTCGCCGCCGAAGATCATGTACGACATGAACGAGCCGATCAGCGGGATCGACTTGACCACGCCGTCGGTGATGCGCAGGCCGTTGCCGGACAGCACGTCGTCGGGCAGCGAGTAGCCGGTGAACCCCGCCGCCAGGCCCAGGATCATGAGCAGGATGCCGACGATCCAGTTGATCTCGCGCGGCTTGCGGAACGCGCCGGTGAAGAACACGCGCATCATGTGCACCACGATCGAGGCCATGAAGATCAGGGCCGACCAGTGGTGGATCTGCCGCATGAGCAGCCCGCCGCGCACCTCGAACGACATGTCGAGGGTCGAGGCGAACGCCACGGACATGAGCTGACCGTGCATGTTCGCGGGGTGCTCACCCTCGTAGGTGGTGAGCGCCATCGACGGCTCGAAGAACATCGTCAGGAAGAAGCCCGAGATGATCAGCACCACGAACGAGAACAGGGCGATCTCGCCCAGCATGAAGGACCAGTGGTCCGGGAAGACCTTGCGCGCGAACTCCTTGACGGCGACGCCGATGGAGGTGCGCTGGTCAAGGTAGTCCGCGGCCTTGCCGACGGTCGTCGTCGGCTTGGCCGGTGCCTCGGGCTTGGTGTCGTGGGTCGCGGTGCTCACTTCAGGCGCTCCCAGAAGCTCGGGCCGATGGGCTCGGCGAAGTCGTCCTGCGCGATGAGGTAGCCCTCGTCGTCGACCGTGATCGGCAGCTGCGGCAGCCGGCGGTTGGCCGGGCCGAAGACGACGTTCGCGCTGTCCGCGATGTCGAACGTCGACTGGTGGCAGGGGCACAGGAGGTGGTGGGTCTGCTGCTCGTACAGGGCCACCGGGCAGCCCACGTGCGTGCAGATCTTCGAGTAGGCGACGATGCCCTCGTGCGACCAGGTCTCGCCGGGGGGCGACTGGTCGGCCTTGAGGTCCTCGGGGTTGAGGCGGACCATGAGCACGACGGCCTTGGACTTCTCGTTGATCCACTCGTGCGTCTCGCGGAACTCCTCCGTGGTCTCGGGGACCACGTGGAAGACGGAGCCGACGGTTACGTCGGAGGCCTTGATGGGCCGGCCCGACGGGTCGATCGCGAGGCGGGTACCGGTGCGCCACATGGTGTGCTTGAACTTGGAGACGTTCCAGTCGCCGCCCACGGAGCCGATCAGCGGCACCGCGATGGCCAGCGGGAACAGCGCCAGGGCACCGAAGAAGGCGCCCTTGAGCACGCCGCGGCGTCCGACGACGCCCGAGTCGGCGAGCCCCTCGTTCAGGTCCTGGACCGCGATGGCGCGGTCCTCGTCGTTCGTCGCGAGCGAGTGCCGCTCCTGGACCATCTCCTTGTCGCCCATGAGCGCCTTGGCCCAGTGGATGCCGGCGATGCCGATGCCGAGCAGCGACACCGCGAGGCCGAGACCGAGCAGCAGGGTCGACAGGCGGACGCCCGAGGTCGTGCCGTCCGGCGGGACCATCACGTAGGCGACGATCGAGCCGACCGTGCCCAGGATCGACAGGACGAACAGGATGGTGACGGTCCGCTCGGCGCGCTTGGCGGCGCGCGGGTCGGTGTCCGTCAGGCGGTGCTTGTGCTCCGGGACGCCCGGGTCCGGGAACCGCTCCGGGTGCCCGACGGCGGTACCCGCCTCGGGGGTGACCGTCACCTCGTGCGAGGTGTCGGCGGGGTTGTTCTGGTTCTCGCTCACGAGGACTTCGCTCCGATCCACACTGCGGCGCCGATGAGCAGGCCGAGGCCGATCACGAAGGCCCAGAGGCCTTCGGACACCGGTCCGAGGGCGCCGAGCGCGTTACCGCCGGCCGAACCCTCGCGCTGCTCGACGAGGAACGACACGATGTCGCGCTTCTCGTCCGGCGTGATGTTCGCGTCGTTGAACACCGGCATCGACTGCGGGCCGGTGAGCATCGCCTGGTAGATGTTCCGCTCCGACGTCTCCCAGAGTGCGGGGGCGAACTTGCCCTCCGAGAGTGCGCCGCCGGCGCCCACGGCGTTGTGGCACATGGCGCAGTTGGTGCGGAAGAGGGCCATGCCGTTCGAGGGGTCACCCTGCGCGGGGTCGACCTGCTCGTCGGTCGGGATGGCGGGGCCGGCGCCCAGCGAGGCGACGTACGCGGCCAGCGCCGCGGTCTGCTCCGCGTCGAACTGCGGCGGCTTGGCCTCGGCCTGCGGGCCGTTCATCTGCATCGGCATGCGGCCGGTCGACACCTGGAAGTCGACGGCGGCAGCGCCGACGCCCACCAGGGACGGCACGCCGTCGGTGCCCTCGGCGTTCGCGCCGTGGCACGTCGCGCAGTTGGCCTGGAACAGCTTCTTACCGGTCTCGATGTCCGCGGTGCTGACGGTCTCGGCCTTAGCCGTGCTCGGAGCCAGGGCGGCGTAGACGCCGCCCGTGGTCAGCAGCGCCAGCAGCAGGAGGACGACCGGCGCCAGCCGGTGATGCCTGCGGGCGGCGAGTGCCTTCACGAAAATTTCCTCGTCTCGCTGTGAGTGTTGAGCTTCTCTGTTATGAACCTATGCCACCGCACGTGGCCGTGAGGCGCGGCTGCCCGGGGGCGACCGCGCGACCGGTCAGCGCAGCAGGTAGATCACCGCGAAGAGCGCGATCCACACCACGTCGACGAAGTGCCAGTAGTAGGACGTGACAATCGTGGTGGTGGCCTCGTGGTGACCGAAGCGCTTGGCGGCGAAGGAGCGGCCGAGCACGAAGAGGAAGGCGATCAGACCGCCGGTCACGTGCAGGCCGTGGAAGCCGGTGGTCATGTAGAAGACCGACCCGTACGCGCTGGACGAGATGGTCAGGCCCTCGTGCACCAGCTCGGTGTACTCGAAGATCTGGCCGCCGATGAAGAACGCGCCCATGAGGTAGGTCATGGTCAGCCACTCGTGCATGCCCCAGGTCCAGAACTGGAAGAGCTTCCCGGAGCGCGACGGCTTGAACTGCTCAGCCTTGAAGACCGCCCACTGGCAGGTGAACGAGGACAGCACCAGGACGATCGTGTTGATCGTGGAGAAGGTGATGTTCAGCTTGTCCGCCTGCAGCGCCCACTCCTCGGCCGGCATGGTCTGCCGAACGGTGAAGTACATCGCGAAGAGCGCTGCGAAGAACATGAGCTCGCTCGCGAGCCAGACGATCGTCCCGACCGAGACCGGGTTCGGACGATTGACTGTCACGTGCTGGTGCGTGGGGGTGGCTGCAGCCGTTGCGGTCGACACGACAGCCATTATGGCCGACGTTCGGGTGTCCCGAACGCCGAACCGTCACGGACGCTCGCGTCGAATCTCACAAACTCCACTCAACGCCCTACCTGGGCTGTCTCTTGCTGACGCGATTCAACAGAGTGCCATGAAAAGGGTGCGGACAAATCTGCCGCCGGGGCGGGGTCTGTGCCACGATCGACGCATGACCGGCATGACGACGGATGTGACCAGCGCAGGCACGAGCGGTACGCCCTCCCCCAGCGCGACGTCGAGCCCGCGAGTCCTCCTGTACAGCGACGACCGCACGGTGCGCGAGCAGGTACGCCTCGCCGTGGGCCCGCGCCTGCACGCGGGCGAGCCCGACATCGTATGGGCCGAGGCCGCCACCGCGGCCGCCGTGGTGGACAAGGCCGACAACGAGACGTGGGACCTGCTCGTCCTCGACGGAGAGGCCGACCAGGCCGGCGGCATGGGCCTGTGCCGCCAGCTCAAGAACGAGATCTACGAATGCCCCCCGGTGCTGGTCCTCACGGGCCGTCCGGCGGACGCCTGGCTCGCGACCTGGTCGCTGGCCGACGGCGTGGTGGCGCGCCCGCTCGACGCCATCAAGGTCCAGGAGGCCGTCGCGCGCCTGCTCGCCCCCTCGACGGCGGGTACCGCGTGAACCTCGAGGCACCCACGTGGTCCGGCCTGCTCGCCGGGCTCATGACCGGCGCGGACCTGAGCCAGCAGGAGGCCCGCTGGGCCATGGACCGGGTGATGACCGGTGAGGTCTCCCCCGTCCAGCTCGCCGGCTTCCTCGTGGCGCTGCGGGCCAAGGGCGAGACCGTCGAGGAGCTCGCGGGCCTGACCGACTCCATGGTCGAGCACGCGGTGCGCATCGACGTGCCCGGGCCGTCGGTGGACATCGTCGGTACCGGCGGCGACCGTGCGCACACCGTGAACATCTCCACGATGGCCTCCGTGGTCATCGCGGGCGCCGGCCTGCAGGTCGTGAAGCACGGCAACCGGGCGTCGTCGTCGTCGTCGGGCAGCGCGGACGTGCTGGAGGAGCTGGGCATCCGTCTGGACCACACGCCGGAGCGGGTCGCGCAGATCGCGCGCGAGGCGGGCATCACCTTCTGCTTCGCCGCGGCGTTCCACCCGTCCATGCGCCACGCGGGCGTGACCCGCAAGGAGCTGGGCGTGCCCACGGTCTTCAACTTCCTGGGCCCGCTCACCAACCCGGCCCAGCCGCGCGCTGCCGCCGTGGGCTGCGCCGACGCGCGGATGGCGCCGCTGATGGCGGGCGTCTTCGCCGAGCGGGGCAAGTCCGCGCTCGTCTTCCGCGGCGACGAGGGCCTGGACGAGCTCGCCGCGACCGCCGGCGCCACCGTGTGGGAGGTGTCGGGCGGCACGGTCACCGAGCACCGTATCGACCCCGCCGACGACCTCGGCCTGACGCGCATCAAGGTCGAGGACCTGCGCGGTCAGGACGCGGCCTACAACGCGGGCGTCGCCCGGGCGGTCCTGGCGGGCGAAGCCGGCCCGGTCCGCGAGACCGTGCTGCTCAACGCGGCCTCGGGCCTCGTCGCCGACGGCACCCTGCCCGGCACGGGCTCCGGCACGCTCGTGGAACGCCTCACCGCCGGGATCGACCTCGCGGCCCAGGCCGTGGACTCCGGGGCGGCGCAGGCCACCCTGGAGCGCTGGGCCCAGGCCGCGAGGTAGCGCAACAGCGCAAGGGATCAGCCGAGCATGCCCTCGGTCAGCTCGTCCATGCTGACGAGCTGGTCGCCGGTCGGCGCGGCCACGTCGACGGGCTCGCCCCAGCCGGAGAAGGTACCGCTGGCCACCAGGGGCTTGCCCTCGATCGACATCGTCATGGCCAGAGCACGCGCCAGGTTGTCCTCGTCCACGTTGTAGACGATCTCCATCTCGCCCATCTGCGCCAGCATGTCCTCGGGCATGTCCTCCACCTGGGGGCCGGTCATCTTGGTCGGGTCGACGAGCAGCGTGTACACATCCGTCTCGACACCGTCGACCGTCTCGGTGCCGGTCTTCTCGAACGACGTGATGGCCCCCTCCATGCCCTGGAGCTGCGCGGCCGGATCCATGTCCTCCAGGCTGCTCCGCATGGCGTCCCCCATGCCCTTGAAGAGCATGCCCATCGGGTTGTCGGACTCGCCGGCCTCGGTCAGGCTGATGAACTTGCCGGACGTCGTCTCGCCCATGTTCATGTAGAAGTCGCCGTCGAAGAGGACCATGTCGGCGGTCTCGCCCTCGATGTCCATCGTCATCGCCATCGCCGGGTTCGCCGGGTCGGCCAGGTCGATGTCGGCCTCGATGGGAGCGCCCGCCAGTCCGGCCTCCTCCGCTCCCGCACCCGAGTAGCCCATGGACATGTGGACGGTGCCCGCCTCGGTCTGCGCCGCGGAGAGCTCCTCGACGAACGAGGCCTGGGTCAGCTCGACCTGGGCCTGCGCCGACTCGGTGGGAGCTGCCTCGTCAGCGGAGCCGTTCGAGCTCGCCGCGCAGCCGCCGAGACCCACGGCGAGCACGCTCGCCGTCGCCAGCACCACCGTCTTGGAGTAACGCACTGTTGACCTTCCTGCCCGCTCTCCGGGCGACGCACAGGTTGCGTCGGGGAACCGGCCAGCGAACGTTCGATCTCACCACGGTCGACACCCCGCACCCCGTCATCTACGGGTGAATTAGCGGGTGAAACGAACAAACCCGGCATCCGAACGCGCCCTCAGGTGAGGGCACGTTCCGACGCCGGGTCGGTCGCTGAAGCGGAAGTTCTCAGTGCGAGTGGATGCCCCGCGAGTACTCGAAGACCCAGCCCACGAGGGCGATGATCGCCACGCAGAAGCCGATGTAGAGCACCCACCAGCCCACGGCCAGGCCGAGGAAGCAGATCGCGGCGGAACCGGCGATCGCGAGCGGCCACCAGCTCCAGGGCGCGTACACACCCTGGTCGCCCGCGGCGTCCTCGATGTTGCCGTTCGGGTCGTCCTCGGGCCGGGCGTCGATGCGCCGCGCCGTCAGCGTCAGGTACGCGCCGATCATCGCCACCAGGGCGCCGACCAGCGGCATACCCAGGTAGCCGACCGGCTCCTGCCAGTCCGTCATGAAACCGTAGACGACCCCGGCCAGGACGAAGAAGGGCGTGCCCCAGAGGAACAGCCGGCTCTCGATCTTCACTTGCTGGTCCCCTCGTCCGGCTGGTCAACGATGGTCGTGCTGCTCTGACCCGACTCGCCGCCACCGTGCGCGGCGCGCTGCTGGGCCTGCTTGTCCTGACCGCGCCGGTCCGCCTCGCCGTAGATGTTGTCGAGCACACCGCGGTTGTACTCCGGGTGCTCCATCGCGACGACCTCGGGGTGGTGCAGGTCGAACGCCGGCGACTCCGAGCGGATGCGCGGCAGCGAGGCGAAGTTGTGCCGCGGCGGCGGGCACGACGTGGCCCACTCCAGGGACCGGCCGTAGCCCCACGGGTCGTCGACCGTGACCATGGGCGCCTTGCGCCAGGTGATGTAGACGTTCCAGAGGAACGGCAGGGTGGACGCGGCGAGGATGAACGCGCCGATCGTGGACACCTGGTTCTCCCAGGTGAAGCCCTCCTGCGGCATGTAGTCCGCGTAGCGGCGCGGCATGCCCTCCACACCCAGCCAGTGCTGGATGAGGAACGTGGTGTGGAAGCCGATGAACAGCAGCCAGAAGTGCCACTTGCCCAGGCGCTCCGACAGCATGCGACCGGTCATCTTCGGCCACCAGAAGTAGAAGCCCGCGAACATCGCGAACACCACGGTGCCGAACACGACGTAGTGGAAGTGCGCCACCACGAAGTACGAGTCGGAGAGCTGGAAGTCCAGGGCCGGGCTCGACAGGATGATGCCGGTCAGGCCACCGAAGAGGAACGTCACGAGGAAGCCGATGGACCAGAGCATCGGTGTCTCGAACGTGAGTTTTCCTCGCCAGAGCGTGCCGATCCAGTTGAAGAACTTCACGCCGGTCGGTACCGCGATGAGCATCGTCATGAACGCGAAGAACGGCAGCATGACGGCGCCGGTCACGTACATGTGGTGCGCCCACACCGTCACCGACAGCGCGGCGATGGCGATGGTCGCGTAGACCAGGCCCGTGTAGCCGAAGATCGGCTTGCGGCTGAACACCGGGAAGATCTCGGACACGATGCCGAAGAACGGCAGCGCGATGATGTACACCTCGGGGTGCCCGAAGAACCAGAACAGGTGCTGCCAGAGGATCGCGCCACCGTTCTCCGGGTTGAAGATCTGCGCGTCGAGACGGCGGTCGGCACCCAGCGCGAACAGGGCCGCGGCCAGGGGCGGGAACGCCATCAGCACCAGGAGGCTGGTGACCAGCGTGTTCCAGGTGAAGATCGGCATGCGGAACATGGTCATGCCCGGCGCACGCATCGTGATGATCGTGGTGATGAAGTTGACCGCACCGAGGATCGTGCCGAAACCGGCCAGCGCCAGGCCGAAGACCCAGAGGTCTCCCCCCAACCCTGGACTGTAGGTGGTCGTCGACAGCGGCGCGTAGGCGAACCAGCCGAACGACGCGGCGCCCTGCGGGGTCAGGAACCCGGCCACCGTGATGAGGCCGCCGAACAGGTACAGCCAGTAGGCGAACATGTTCAGCCGGGGGAACGCGACGTCGGGCGCGCCGATCTGGAGCGGCATGATCACGTTCGCGAAGCCCGCGAAGAGCGGGGTCGCGAACAGCAGCAGCATGATCGTGCCGTGCATCGTGAAGAGCTGGTTGTACTGCTCCTTGCTCTGCACGATCTGGATGCCCGGCTCGAACAGCTCTGCACGGATCGCCAGCGCCATCAGGCCGCCGATGCAGAAGAACAGGAACGACGTGATCAGGTAGAGGTACCCGATCGTCTTGTGGTCAGTGGACGTGATCCACTTGATGACGGTCCGGCCGAGCGTCTGCCTCCCGGGCGCCAGGCCCGGGATCAGCTCGGTCGTGGTCGCTGCGGCCATCAGTGCCCAGCCTCCTCTTCCTCAGTTTCCGCCGGGTTGTCGACCGGGCCGGCGGTGCGGGCGAGGTCCATGCCGAGCGCGCCGGTCTGACCCTTCGCCTCGAGCTCCGCCATGTGGGCGTCGTACTCCTCGGCGGACACGACCTTCACGTTGAAGAGCATGCCAGAGTGGAACTCGCCGCAGAGCTCGGCGCACTTGCCGGCGTACGTGCCCTCACGGGTCGGCGTGACCTGGAACGTGTTGGTCCGGTTCGGGATCATGTCCTGCTTGTACAGGAACGCGGGGATCCAGAACGAGTGGATGACGTCGCGCGAGTCGAGCGTGAACTCGACCGTCTCGTTCACCGGCAGGTAGAGCGTCGGGAAGGACGTCGAGGTGCCGACGGCGCCGTCGAGCTCGTCCTCCGCCGTGACGCTGCCGGGGTCCGCCTCGTGCTCGCCGTAGTCGTAGACATCGGCGTCGAGGTAGTTGAAGTCCCAGCTCCACTGCTTGCCGATGACCTGGATGTGCTCGGTCGCGGTGCCGTCGACGGTCTTGATGGCCGTCACGTCGCGGTCGGTGTACCAGAACAGCACGAGCACCATGATGATCGGCACGGCCGTGTACATGAGCTCGAGCGGCAGGTGGTAGCGCGTCTGCACCGGGAGCTGGTGGTCGTCCTTGCGCTTCCGGTAGGCCGCGATGCACCACAGCATCAGGCCCCAGGTCACGATGCCGACGGCGAGCGCAGCGATCCACGAGCCCACCCACAGGTCGGTGATGCGCTCGGTCTGGTTAGTCACCTCCCCGTCGCTGTAGCCGGGCAGGTATCCGCGCTGGACGGATTCACTTGCGCAGCCGGAGGCCAGCACTGCGACTGCGGCGGCAAGAGCCGACGCACGCAGGATGGCCCGCCGGGTGCGGGTAGGTGGCTTCGAGTGCAAGGGAGGCCTTTCACGTCTCGTCCGGCGCGTCGCACCGGTTTCCTCCCGAGCTCCACGCAGAACCTTCGTCCTCGATGGGATGCAGCCTAGCGCGCTCCGGGGCCTGATGATGCCCGGAAGGCCCCCACGGGAACGTGACGCACTCCGCACGCCGGGCACACATCGACGCTGTTCAGGACACCCACCCGGGTCGTGTCAGAACGATCGCCGCGACGGACCGGTGGGCGGGGGTGCGAGGATCAGGTGGACGACGGCGGCGGCACGCCGCGGGCCGCCGTCAGAACCCGAGATCAGGCCCCGACCGGGCCCCTGGTGAGCCGCCGGACGAGCCAGGACCCAGCAGCAGGAGGACGTGTGAGCCACGCCACCCCAGGTATCCCCGAGCGGGTCCACCTCGACAACGGCGGACGTGCCCCGTGGCACCCGCTCGCCCGGCAGGCGTTCGAGCAGGCCCTCGCCGACGGCTGGGCCGACCCGCGCCGGCTGCACGCCGAGGGCCGCCGCGCGGCCCGGCTGCTCGACGGCGCCCGCGAGGCGATCGCCGCCGTGCTCGGCGCGCGGACCCAGGAGGTCCGGTTCACGCCGAGCCACACGGCGTCCCTCCACGCGGCGGTGGCGTCGGCGGCCGCCGCCCGACGGCGCGCCGGTTCCGCGGTCGTCGTCAGCGCCGTCGAGCGTGCTGCCGTGCTGCACGCGGCGACGCTCGCCGCGGGGGGTGCCGGCGCACCGACCGGTCCCGTGCCCGTCGACCGGCTCGGGCGGGTCGACGTGGACGCCATGGTCGCGGCGGTCCGGGCGCCCGGCGTCGCGCTGGCCGCGCTCCAGCACGCGAACGGCGAGGTGGGCACGGTCCAGCCGGTCGAGGCGGTGCACGACGCCGCCCGCGCAGCCGGCGTCCCGCTGCTGGTCGACGCCGGGGCGAGCGTCGGCCACGTGGCGGTGCCCGGCACCTGGGACCTCCTCGCCGCCGACCCCGCCGACTGGGGCGGACCCGCCGGCGTCGGCGTCCTCGCCGTCCGGCAGCGGGTGCGCACCACGCCCGTCGGGCCCGAGGACGAGGACCCGTGGGCCCCGGGCGGCGTGAGCGTGCCGCTCGCGTTCGCCGCCGCGGTGGCACTGCAGGCGGTCGAGTCCGACCGCATGGCGCAGGAGACGCGGCGCCGGGCGCTCGTGGAGCGCGTGCGCGCCGCCGTGGCACAGATCCCCGACGTCGAGGTGGTGGGCGACCCGGACGACCGGCTCCCCCATGTGGCCACGTTCTCGTTCCTCTACGTGGACGGCGAGGCGCTCGTGACGGAGCTGGACCGGCTCGGGTTCGCCGTCGGCTCGGGCTCAGCGTGCACCGCGAGCACGCTGGAGCCGTCGCACGTGCTGGCGGCGATGGGCGTGCTCACGCACGGCAACGTGCGGATCGCCCTGGACCGGTCCACCACGGCCGACGAGGTCGACCGCTTCTGCGCGGTGCTCCCGGGCGCGGTGTCGAAGGTCCGGGAGATGCTGGGCGTCGGCGGCCTCTGACACCCCACCCGCACGGTGTCAGGCGTACAGGTCACTAGAGTGACCTGTGTGTCTGACACGTTGGTGGACGCCCGCGGGCTGCGCTGCCCGCTGCCCGTGATCCGGCTCGCCGCGGCCGCAAAGGACCTGCCCGCGGGCACGGAGCTGACCGTCCTGTCGACCGACCCCGCGGCGAGGCACGACGTGCCCGCGTGGTGCCGGATGCGCGGCCACGAGCACGTGGGGACCACGGAGCACAGGGCGGGTTCACGGGGCGACGTCGACCGCGGCGCCGTCGGCGGCGGCGAGGCGGGCACCGCGGGCGCTGCCGGCGACGAGGACTGGGACGGCTGGGCCGTCACGGTCCGGCTCGCCTGACCCGCCCTTCCGGGAGACGCGCGGAGACGACGACGGGCCGGTCACCCTGAGGTGACCGGCCCGTCGTGCCGAGACTGCGCTCAGCGAGCTTCGATCAGGAGAACGACCCGCCGCAGGCGCATGCGCTGCCGGCGTTCGGGTTGTCGATCGTGAAGCCCTGCTGCTCGATCGTGTCCTTGAAGTCGATCGTGGCGCCCTCGAGGTACGGCACGCTCATCTTGTCCACGACGACCTCGATGCCGTCGTAGTCGCGCAGAGCGTCCCCGTCGAGCACCCGCTCGTCGAAGTAGAGCTGGTAGATCAGCCCGGAGCAGCCACCCGGCTGCACCGCGACGCGAAGGCGCAGGTCGTCGCGGCCCTCCTGCTCGAGCAGGCTACGGACCTTGCCCGCGGCGACGTCGGTGACGTTGACGCCGTGGGTTGCGATGTCCGTGGTGGTGTCGGTCATGTCATCTCCCGATCGTGTTCGACATACCGGTAGTCGATCCTTGAACGTTGCCAACCGATGAGCTGGTCCGTCTGTTCCCGCGTCCCGGTCTGTTCTCAGATCGTACGCCCAGGTCTCGCCCGATCCCATCACCGTCCCACGTGCGCGCCGTCACCCGCGTGGTCACCGGGCCCAGCCCGGCGACCACGTCCGGGCCACGCGCGCGACGTCGTCGTCCGCCACCTCGTGCACCCCGCTGAGGCCCGCCGTGGACCACTCCCGCCTGCTCACCTGGCTGCGCCCGGTGAGCACGACGACGGGGACGGCGTGCGGCGCGGCGGCGGCCGCCGCCTCCACGACGACCCCCCGGTGCAGCCCCTCGCCGTCGAGCAGCGTGACGTACGCCACTACGACGTCGGCGCGCGCGGCGGCGTCGGTCAGCGCCGCCTGCTCCGCCCGCGGCAGGGCCGACGGGGCCGGGCCGGGCGGGGTCGGCCCGGGGTGGGCAGGCCCCACGTCCTGCGGCCCGGCGGCGGCCGGCCGGCCGACCGGGATCGCCGGGCCTGCCAGGAGCACGCCGCGGCCCGCGCCGTCGTCGTGCTCGGCGCCCGACCCTGCACCCGGCGCAGCGCCCGGGCCAGCGGCGGACACGGCAGCAGCCGCGGGCACCCGGACGGCCCGCGCCTCGGTGCCGGCGTGCGGCGCGGCGGCATGCCACGCGGAGGCCAGTCGCTCGGCGTCGGGCAAGGTCTCGGCAAGCAGCAGCACGTGCACGAGAGGCATCGTGGCATCGTCCGGTCAACGTGTCACCACCGCGTGTCATGATGGTGACCGTGAGCACCCTGCTGGCTGATTACTCCGGTTTCTCCGAGCCCGCCTCGTCCCCGTTGCTGCTGCTCGGCCAGGGGCGTGACCTGGCCTCCGAGCGCGGCGTGGAGTGTACGGGCGAGCTGCCCGCACCGAGCGACCCGGACCTGGTGGACCGGGCCCGCGCCGCACGGGCCGCCCTCGGCAGCCGCGCGTTCGTCCTGGGCCACCACTACCAACGCGACGAGGTCATCGACTTCGCCGACGTGACCGGCGACTCCTTCAAGCTCGCGCGCGAGGCGGCGGCCCGCCCCGAGGCCGAGTTCATCCTGTTCTGCGGCGTGCACTTCATGGCCGAGAGCGCGGACATCCTCACCTCCGACGCGCAGCAGGTCGTGCTGCCGGACCTCGCCGCCGGCTGCTCCATGGCCGACATGGCCGCGATCGGCCAGGTCGAGGAGGCCTGGGCCGTGCTGCAGGACGTCGGCGTCGCGGACTCGACGATCCCCGTCACCTACATGAACTCGTCGGCCGCCATCAAGGCGTTCACCGGGCGCCACGGCGGCACCGTCTGCACCTCCTCCAACGCGGAGGTCGCGCTGCGCTGGGCGTTCGACCAGGTGGGCGGCATCGACGGCACCGGCAAGGTCCTTTTCCTGCCCGACCAGCACCTGGGCCGCAACACCGCGGTGCTGGAGCTGGCGATGTCCCTGGACGACTGCGTGGTCTTCGACCCCCGCAAGCCGAACGGCGGCCTGACCGACCAGGAGCTGCGCGACGCCCGGATGATCCTGTGGCGCGGGCACTGCTCGGTGCACGGCCGTTTCTCGGAGCAGAACGTCACCGACATCCGCGCGGCGGTGCCCGGGATCAACGTGATGGTGCACCCCGAGTGCAAGCACGAGGTGGTCACCGCCGCCGACTACGTCGGCTCGACCGAGTACATCATCAAGCAGCTCGAGGCGGCCGAGCCGGGTTCCGCGTGGGCCATCGGCACGGAGCTCAACCTGGTGCGCCGGGTCGCCCGCGCGCACCCGGACAAGCAGGTGCACTACCTCGACTCGACGGTGTGCTTCTGCTCCACCATGAACCGCATCGACCTGCCCCACCTGGTGTGGGCCATGGAGTCGCTCGTGGAGGGGCGCATGGTCAACCGGATCGTCGTGGACGCCGACGACGCCCACTGGGCTCGCGTGGCGCTCGACCAGATGCTGGCCCTTCCCGGAATCTGACCGGGCTGACTGGGCTGAGCGTGTGAGCGGCAACGGCGGGCTGCGCATCGGGATCTTCGTCTTCGACGGGGCGGAGGAGCTCGACGTCGTCGGGCCCTTCGAGGTCTTCGCGGAGTGGGGGTTCCACTCCGAGGAGCTGCGACCGACCGTGAGCACGTTCTCCTGGGACGGCTCCGGCGTGCGGCTCGCGAAAGGGCTACGGATCCTGCCGGCGCACGGCGCGGACGACGTCGGCCCGCTCCACGTGCTGGTCTACCCGGGCGGCCTGGGCACCCGGCCCCTGCTGGCCGAGCCGGGGCACCTGGAGTGGCTGCGCCAGATCCGCAAGCAGACCCCGATCATGGCGAGCGTCTGCACGGGTGCCCTGCCGCTCGCGGCCGCCGGGCTGCTGGCAGGACGGCCCGCCACCACGCACCACGAGTACTACGACGAGCTCACCGAGCTGGACCCGAGCGTGCTCGTGGACACCGAGGCGCGGTACGTGGACGACGGCGACGTGATCACCTCGGCGGGCGTCTCCTCGGGCATCGACATGGCGCTCCACCTGGTTGACCGCCTGGAGACGCCGGCCGTGGGGCGGCTGGTGCGCAATGCGATCCAGCACCCGGCGACGCCGTCCGGCACGGCCTGATCGACCGCCGGGGCGATACCCGGTCGCGTGCCCGGTCGCAGGCCCGGACCGGCGCCCGGCCAGGTGCCGGACAAGGTATCTGATACTGCCGGTTCCCGGTATAACCTTCGACGCATGGCTCGCATGCTCCAGCTCACCTGGACCGGACTCTTCCCGCGCAAGGCCCGCCCCGGACAGACCCTGCTCGACCCGTCGGTCACCCGGATGCGCGTGGGACCCCTGGACCTCGACTCGTACCTGCACGTCAACAACGGCACGTACCTGCAGATGATGGACGTGGCCCGGAACAACCAGATCGCCGACCTCGGCATGTTCCCGATCGCCAAGGAGAAGGGCTGGGCCCCCGTGGTCGCGGCGTCGACCATCAAGTACCGGCGCTCCCTGCAGCCGTTCGAGCGGTTCGAGATCACGACCCGGATCCTGGGCTGGGACGAGCGCGTCTTCTACCTGGAGCAGGTCTTCACGCGGGGCGACAAGCTGTGCGCCCGCGGGATCGTCGCCAGCCGGTTCCTGGACCGCAAGGGCAACCGGATCTCGGCGCTCGACGTCGTCCGGGACGCGACCGGGCAGGACCTGCCCTCCCCCGAGCTCCCCGAGGACGTCGCGGCCTGGGCCCGCGCGATGGATGTGGCACCGCGCGAGCCCGCCACGAAGAACTAGCAGGAAGAGGAAGAACCGGCGGGACGGGCTAGAGGCCCTCGCCGATCTTGGTCAGCAGCAGCGCCTCGGCCAGGACGACGTTCCTCAGCTCGCCCAGGTGCACCGACTCGTTCGCGCCGTGCGCCCGCGAGTCCGGGTCCTCGACGCCCGTCACCAGGATCGCGGCGTCCGGGAAGATCTCGAGCAGGTCGGCGATGAACGGGATGGACCCGCCCACGCCGACGTCGACCGGCGGAGTGCCCCACGCCTCGGTGAAGGCGGCGCGGGCCGCCCGCATCGCCGCCGTGTCGCCCGGGGCGAGGAACGGCTTGCCCTGCTCGCCCGAACGCCACGTGACCTGCGCGCCGAACGGCGCGTGCTTCGCCACGTGGGCGGCGAGGGCGGCATCGGCCGCAACCGGGTCCTGGCCCGGCGCGAGCCGCAGCGAGATCTTCGCGGCGCAGCGCGGCGCGATCGTGTTGGACGCCTCGGCCACCGAGGTCACGTCCATGCCGATGACGGACAGCGCGGGCTTGGACCAGAGCCGTCCCGACAGCGTGCCGGTGCCCGCGAGCTCCGCGCCGTCGAGCAGCGAGGAGTCGGCGCGGAACTCGGCCTCGGAGTAGTCGACCTCGGGCTCGGGCGCGGTGACCAGGCCCTCGACCGCGACGTCGCCGGCCGCGTCGTGGAACGTCGCCACGAGGCGCGACATCAGGGTGACGGCGTCCAGCACCGCGCCGCCGAACATGCCGGAGTGCACCGCGTGGTCCAGGACCCGCAGCTCGATCTCGCCGTCGACCAGGCCGCGCAGCGACGTCGTGAGGGCGGGGACGCCCACCTTCCAGTTCGTGGAGTCGGCCACGACGATGACGTCGGCCGCGAGCAGGTCGCGGTACTGCTCCAGGAAGGCACGGAACGACGGCGACCCCGACTCCTCCTCGCCCTCGAGGAACACGGTGACGCCCACGGGCAGGTCGGCCCCCTCCGGCAGGCCGAGGGTACGCAGGGCGCCGAGGTGGGCCGCGATGCCCGCCTTGTCGTCGGCCGCGCCGCGGCCGTAGAGCCGCTCCCCCACCTGCGTGGGCTCGAACGGTTCGGTGTCCCAGGTCGCGGGGTCACCCGGCGGCTGCACGTCGTGGTGCGCGTACAGCAGCACGGTCGGCGCACCCTCGGGCGCGGGCCGGCGCGCGACGACGGCGGGCGCGCCGGGCGTGCCGTCGGGGCGCGGGGCGGACAGGATCTGAACGTCCGGCAGACCGGCGTCACGCAGGAGCTGCGCCGTGGCGGCGGCGCTGGCGGCCACGTGCGTCTGGTCGAACGCGGCGGCCGAGACGCTCGGGATGCGCACGAGCGCCTCGAGGTCGGCCTGCAGGGCGGGGAACAGCTCGGTGACGCGGGCCCGGAGGGCCGCGGTGGTATCGGTGGTCACGGCCCCACGTTAACGGCTCGGAACCGGCCGCCGCCGGGAGCGATTAGGCTGGGAGGGTGTTCTCCCGCAGCAAGACTTCGACTCCAGACGGTGTGACCCCCGTGGGCGACTCCCCGGACGAGGTGACGCCGACGTCCGACACGACGTCGGGCGCCGCCGCCGGCAAGGGCCGGCCCACGCCCAAGCGCAACGTCGCGCAGGCCGCGAACAAGCGTCCCCTGGTCCCGGACGACCGCCGGGCCGCCCGCAAGGCCCAGCGCGAGAAGTCGCGCGTCGACCGGGAGCGCTCCTACCAGGCGATGCAGACCGGCGACGAGCGGTACATGCCGGCCAAGGACAAGGGCCCGGTGCGCCGGTACGTGCGCGACTTCGTGGACGCGCGCTGGAACCTGGGCGAGTTCTTCCTGCCGGTCGCGTTCATCTTCCTGTTCGCGACGTTCTTCACGACGCAGTACCCGCAGCTCAGCATCTTCGTGATGCTGGGCCTGTACGGGTTCCTGTTCCTGACGATCGTCGACGTGTGGCTGCTGTGGCGTTCGCTGAAGAAGCGCCTGACGGCCAAGTTCGGCGAGGTGCCGCGTGGCCTCGTGATGTACACGGTCACGCGCGCCTACCAGCTGCGCCGGTCGCGGCTGCCCAAGCCGATGAGCAAGAAGCGCGGCAACTACCCGGAGTGATCCCCGGTCCGCCGAGATAGAACCGTGGCGAGGTAGAACCTGGCGGTTGCCAGCGTTCTATCTCGCCACAGTTCTACTTCGGCAGATAGGAAGCGGTCAGGCCAGGCGCTTCTTCGGCATGCCCTCGAGGGTCTTGGCCGGGTCGCGCTCGACGACGCCGTCGAGGGCCTCGTCGATCTGCTTGAGCAGCTCGGCCGGGATGGTCACGCCCGACGCCTTGACGTTCTCCGCGACCTGCTCGGGGCGGGACGCGCCCACGAGCGCGGCGGCCACGTTGTCGTTCTGCAGCACCCACGCCACGGCGAGCTGCGCCATGGACAGGCCCAGCTCGTCGGCGACCGGCTTGAGGTTCTGCACGGCGGTCAGGGTCTCGTCGCTCATGAAGCGGCTGATCGTCTGCGCGCCGCCCTTCTGGTCCGTGGCCCGCGAGCCGGCCGGAGCGGCCTGGCCCGGCAGGTACTTGCCCGAGAGCACACCCTGCGCCATCGGCGACCACACGATCTGCGAGACGCCGACCTCCTTCGAGGCGGGCACGACCTCGTCCTCGATGACGCGCCACAGCATCGAGTACTGCGGCTGCGAGGAGATGAGCTGGAAGCCGAGCTCCTTGGCGAGCGCGGCGCCGGCGCGGATCTGGTCGGCGGTCCACTCGGAGACGCCGATGTAGAGGGCCTTGCCCTGGCGGACGACGTCGGCGAACGCCTGCATCGTCTCCTCCAGCGGCGTCTCCACGTCGTAGCGGTGCGCCTGGTACAGGTCGACGTAGTCGGTGCCGAGCCGCGTCAGGGAGCCGTTGATCGACTCCAGGATGTGCTTGCGCGACAGACCCGTGTCGTTGGGGCCCTTGGGCCCGGTGGGCCAGTACACCTTGGTGAAGATCTCCAGGGACTCGCGGCGCTCGCCCTGCAGCGCGTCGCCGAGCACCTGCTCCGCGACCGTGTTGGCGTACACGTCCGCGGTGTCGAAGGTGGTGATGCCGGCGTCGAGGGCGGCTCGGACGCACGCCGAGGCGACGTCGTTCTCGACCTGCGAGCCGTGCGTGAGCCAGTTGCCGTACGTGATCTCCGAGATCTTGAGACCACTGTTGCCGAGGTACCGGTAGTTGACCATGGCATCACCCTATGACAACGGTCGAATCGCTTTGACCCACTTTCACGCACCGGAACGACCACGTGCGCCCAGGACGCCGACCGGGGCCCGGTCCCGGCGCTCAGGGCGTGAACCTGGCCCGGTACAGCGACGCCGTGCCGGTACCCGGGTCCTCCACGTGCCAGGCGACGAGGTCGCCCGCGACCGCCGCTGACACCGTGTGGTCACCCTGGACCCGGAAGCGGTCCAGGACCTGGGGCTGCCCGTCGCCGACCGCGTCGGCGACCAGGTGGACGATGCTGCCCTCGTTCCCCGTCGTGCTCCACACCGCGTCACCCGCCGAGACGTCGAGCGAGGTCACGGTGTTCCCGGCGACAGCCGGTTCGAAGACCCGCTCCCGGCCCGTCGCGCGGTCCAGCACATGGACCGCCGCGCCGTCGTTCCAGGCCACGAGCTGGTCGGACACGGCGAGCCGGCGACCCCAGTCGTCGCCGGACCCGGACGCGGGCGGGGTGGCGGGCCGGAGGGTCTCGGTACGCCCGTCGTCCCGGGAGGAGGTGATGGCGTACCGGATCGTGCCGTCCGAGCCCCGCTCCGCGGTCGTTGCCACCAGCTCGTCGTCGTGCGTCGCGAGCGTGCGGACACCCGTG
Source organism: Promicromonospora sp. NPDC090134 (assembly GCF_044746965.1). NCBI lineage: Bacteria > Bacillati > Actinomycetota > Actinomycetes > Micrococcales > Promicromonosporaceae > Promicromonospora > Promicromonospora sp. NPDC090134. The sequence goes on from NZ_JBIVCZ010000004.1 coordinate 253,728, forward strand.
GCGACGACCTGCTCGGGGTCCTCCCCGTCCTCGTCGTCCACCGCCGTCGTCGAGAGGGTCCGCATGAGCTCGCCGTCGGGGCCTGGCACTGCGGTCAGCCAGGCGACCCGTCCGACCGTGAGGCCGACCCACGGGTCACCGAGAGAGACACCGTCCGCCGAGTGGTCCGACGCACCGTGCTCCGTCACGGTGACGACGCCTCGTCCTGACTTGGTCTCGTAGGTGCGGATCGCCCACACGCCCGGGTCGCCGTCGAGCACGGGTGACTCGGCCCAGGCCAGCCGCTCCCCCTGGCGCACCGCCGCGAGGATGACGGCGTCGCGACCGTCGACCGCTCCCGATCCCACCCACTCGCCCGCGTGCGGGATCCCGTCCTCCTGGATGTCCACCATGTCGACCACGGAGTTGCCGGCGCCCTCGGGCGCTCCCGGTTCCTCACCACCCGGGAAGGTCTTCACCATGAAGTACGAGCCGTCCTCGGCGAGCGTCGCCGTGGCGGTCCCGTCACCCGATACGGCGAACGTCTCGAGCAGCGGCTCCACCTCGGCGGAGCCGGACGGCGCGGTGGTCCGGCCCGGGCCGGGGGCCGCGTCGTCGCGTCGTTCGAGCAGCCGCTCGATGCCGGTCACCTCCCGGAACCACTCGCTGCCCGGCAGGGCGACCTCCCCCAGGCCCGGCACGCGCACCGGCCCCGCCACGAACCACACCAGCAGGAGGGCCGCGACGCCCGTCGTCGCGCCCTGCGCGGCCCGACGACGGCGCAGCGCCGCCTTGCTGCCCCGCAGCACCGCGGCGGCGTCCACGGCGGGCGCGTCGACGACGTCCAGGTCCGCCGCCTCCGCCTCGGCGACGAAGCCGCGCAGCCGCTCCAACGCGCGGGCGTTGGTCGCCTTGACCGTGCCGACGCTCCGACCGAGCTCGGCGGCGACGTCCGCCTCCGAGAGGTCCAGCAGGTGCCGGAGCACCACGACGCGCCGTTGCTGCGGCGCGAGCCGCGCGAGGGCGCGGACGAGCGCGTCCCGCAGCTCCACCTCGCCGGCCCGGTCCGGGGTGGTGCCCACCGGGAGACGGTCGTCGCCCGGCACGACCTCGCGCCGGGTGTGCCGCCACGTGTCGATGCGCAGGTTCACCAGGACGCGCCGGGCGTAGGCGCGCGGCTCGCGGTCCCGTACCCGGTCCCAGACGCGGTAGGTGCGCTCGAACGCCGTCTGCACCAGGTCCTCGGCCCGGTGGATGTCCCCGGACAGGAGGTACGCGGTGCGGTACAGGTAGGACCCGGCCGTCTCGACGAACGCGACGAAGTCGTCGTCACGGGCCCGGGCCACGCGGACGGTGGCGTGCCCGGCCTCTTCGGTGTCGGTGCTCATGTCCCCCACCACGGTCACCGAGGCTCGCAGGTTTACCGGCCGACGGCGAGGCCGGGCCGCGTGATCACCCCACGAGCCCGCGCGGCGCCAGCCAGCGCGCGGCGACCTGAACCACCGGGCCCACCCCGAAGGCGAACACCACCGTGGCCCACCCGAAGGTGCCGCCCAGCAGCACCCCGACCACGACCACCGTGACCTCGATGACGGTCTTCACCAGCCACACGGGCCAGCCCGTGCGCTGCACGATGCCGGTCATCAGGCCGTCGCGCGGCCCCGGCCCGAGCCGGGCCCCGACGTAGGCCGCGGTGCTCACCCCGAGCAGGACCGTCCCGCCCAGCGCCAGCGCGATCCCGGTCGGGAGCGCCGGCTCGGGCAGCAGTCGTTCGAGCACCCACAGCGAGGGGTCGATGACGAGGCTGATCACGATGATGTTGGCGATCGTGCCGATCCCCGGCTTCTGGCGCAGCGGGATCCACGCGAGCATGACCAGCAGCCCGACGCCGAGCACCACCCAGCCGTACGCCAGCCCGGTCCGGTCCACGATGCCCTGGTCCAGCACGGCCCACGGCATCGCGCCCTGGCCCGAGTGGAGCATCATCGCGGTCGCGACGCCGAAGCCCACAAGCCCGAGGAGGAGCTGGACGCCGCGGCGCACCGGGCGCATCAGCCCGGGGGCACCGGGCGCGCCGGCAGCGATCTCGGTGGCGGTCACATCGGGTGCGGGCACGGCCGCGGTCTCGGGGGCAGGCTCGGCCGGGCGGCCGGTGGTCGTCGTCATGTGCCCATGGTGCGGGAGTATTGGCCTTGTCATCCAGGGCCAATCGCGCAAGAGTGGCCCCTATGTCCGCCGCGACCCCGACCGTGCTGCGCCAGCTCTCCCCCGCCACGACCGCCCGCCTGCTCGGCTCGTGGCACGCGGGCGGGCCGGCGTACGTGGCCCTCGCCGACGCCCTGCGCGCCGCCGTCCTGTCCGGCACGCTCGCCCCCAACACCCGCCTCCCCAGCGAACGCGAGCTCGCGGCGACGCTCAAGGTGTCGCGGACCACGACGTCGGGCGCGTACGCGCGGCTGCGCGAGCTGGGCTTCGCGGTCAGCCGCGTCGGGTCGGGCACGGTCGCCACGCTGCCGCAGCGCAGCGCCGATCCCGCCCCCGGCGGGCCGGCCGGCGGCGACGCCCCGGTGGCCGACGACGCCCTGCGGGCCGTGACGCCCGCGGGCCTGCCGTCCGGCGTCGGGCACCTGGACCTGTGGCAGGCGACACCGCCCGCGCCACCGGAGCTGCACGAGGCCTTCGCGCGGGCCCTGGAGCGCCTGCCCGCGTACCTCGACTCGGGCGGGTACGAGCCGCACGGCCTCACGCCGCTGCGCGAGGCCGTCGCCGCCCGCTACCGCGAGCGCGGCGTGCCGACCACGGCCGACGAGATCCTGGTGACCACCGGCGCCCAGCAGGCGATCGCGCTGCTGGCGCACACCCACCTGCACCCGGGTGACCGGGCGGTCGTGGAGTCGCCCACCTACTTCCACGCCATGGAGTCGATGCGCGACGCCGGGGGCCGGGTGGTCGGTGTGCCCACGGGGCCGCTCGACGTCGACCTGCTGGCCTCCACGGTGCGCCGCGCCCGGCCGCGGCTGGTGTACCTCGTGCCGGACTTCCAGAACCCGACGGCGTCCGTGATGTCCTCCGGGGAGCGTGCGGCGGTGCGGGAGATCGCCGACCGGTACGGCGTCACCGTCGTGGGTGACGAGACGCTCGTCGAGCTCAACCTGTCGGACGTCGAGCTGCCGCCCGCGTTCGCCGGGGACGGGACGTCGCCGCACGTGGTGACGGTGGGGTCGGCCTCGAAGGCGTTCTGGGGCGGGCTCCGCGTCGGCTGGGTCAGGGCGCACCCGCAGGTGATCTCGCACCTCGCGCGGGCGCGGCAGTCGGCGGACATCGCGACGGCGGTGCTCGAACAGCTCGCCGTGGTGGAGCTGCTCGGGCGCCACGAGGAGGTCATGGCGGGCCGGCGCCGGATGCTGCGCGAGCGGCGCGACCTCCTGGTCCACCGGCTCCGGGAGGCGTTCCCCTCCTGGGACGTGCCGACGCCGCAGGGCGGGCTGTTCTGCTGGGTGGACCTGGGCCGGCCGGTCGCCCAGGCGTTCGCCGCCGCGGCCGCCGCGGAGGGCGCGCTCGTGGCGGCCGGGCCGATCTTCAGCCCCGAGAGCACCGGCTCGGCGTCCCGCGTGCGGCTCACCTTCACGCGGTCCCCCGCCGAGCTGGCCGACGCCGTGCCGCGGCTGGTCCGGGCCTGGGGACGGGTCGCGAGGAGTCAACGCCCCGCCAGCTCCTTGAGGTAGGCGCTCAGCATCCGCTTCACCTCGGTGACGATCACCGGACGGTCAGCCGGCTCGGCAGCCGTTATCGAGGGCATCGACGCCTGGAAGACCTGGATCATCAACTGCGCGGCCAGGTTCAGCTCCACGGCCGACCGCTGCGGGAACCGCGTCCCCAGGAGCCCGATCACGCGGCCCAGCAGCGCTTCGTGGATGGGCCGTGCCGCGGCCGCGAGACCTGGTGGCATGTCGGGGCGCGCGTGCAGGGCCTTGAACCCGGGGTTGGCCAGGTTGAAGGCGAGGATCGGGTCGATCACCCGGTCGATCGTCTCCCCCGGCGACAGGTGCGCCACGTCCGCGAGGTCGAACGCGGCGTCGTGGGCCGCGCGGAGGCCTGCGGCGTACGTCGCGGCCAGCTCCGCGGTGATCTCGTCCTTGTTGCGGAAGTACTGGTACAGGGAGCCGGGCGAGATCCCGGCCTCGGCCGCGATGGCGTTGGTCGTCGTCCGCTCGTAGCCCTGGGCCGCGAGGACCCTGGCCGCCGCCGCGAGGATCTCTGCGATCCGCCGCTCTCCCCGAGCCTGGCGCTTGCGTGGCGCCGCGGGCGCTCCGTCGCGAACCTCCACATCGAGCTGGTCTTCCATGCGGCCACCTTACTGTTGACAAACACGAGTGATCGCTCGCATTCTTATGCGAGTCATCGCTCGCATTCAGCCTAGACCCCAGGAGCCCACGTGCTCGGTCACCTCGTCACCCGCCGCCCCTGGCGGGTCCTCGTCACCGCCGCCCTCGTCCTGCTGGCGTCGTTCGCGGTAGCGGCGAGCACGGTCGGTTCGCTGTCCCTCAACCGGTACGAGGCACCGGGATCGGAGTCCGCGGCCGCGCGCTCCCTCCTGGCCGAGCGGTTCGGCACCGGCAGCCCCAACGTCGCTCTGCTGGTCGCGCCGGCCTCCGGCACGGTCGATGACGCCACGGTCGCCACCCTGGGCGAAGACCTCACCGCTGCTGTCGCCGCCTTTCCAGGCGTCGGCGACGCGTGGTCCTACTGGAGCCCCGGCGGCCCGGAGACCCTCGCCGCGGTGGACCGGCGGCAGGCCCTGGTCCTCGCCTGGGTGCCCGGCGACGCCGACCACGTGCGGGGCGAGGTGCTGCCCGCCCTGCAGGCCGACGTCGTCGAGCGGTTCAGCGGAGGTGACGTCGAGGTGACTCTCGGCGGTGGGGACGAGATCTTCCGGATCGTCGCGGGTCAGGCGCGGACCGACTTCCTGCGGGCCGAGCTGATCGTCGTCCCGCTGGCGCTGCTGCTCCTGTGGCTCGTCTACCGGCGGTTCGTACCTGCCCTGGTCACCCTCGCGGTCGGCCTGTTCGCGGCGGCCGGCAGCCTCGCCCTGCTCCGGCTCGTGGTGACCTTCACGGACGTCTCGACGTTCGCCGCGAACGTCTCGCTCGTGATGGGGATCGGCCTCGGGGTCGACTACAGCCTCTTCATGATCTACCGCTACCGCGAGGAGATCTCGGCGGGACAGGACGCCGACGAGGCCGTTCGCCGGACCGTGGCCGGTGCCGGGCGAACGGTGCTGTTCAGCGGCTTGACCGTCGCCGCCGCCCTGGCCGTGCTGTTCGTCTTCCCCTTCCCGTTCCTGTCGTCCTTCGCCTACGCGGGGATCGCCGTCGTGCTCTGCGCGGTGCTCGGGGCGACGGTGGCGCTGCCCGCGATGCTCCGTCTGGCCGGCCCGCGGATGCTCCGGTCGGCCACGGCCACCCGGGTCGAGGACGGGTTCTGGTTCCGCGTCTCCTCCACGGTGATGCGGCGACCGGTCGCCACCGGCAGCGCCGGACTCCTCGTGCTGGTCCTGCTCGGCGCCCCCACGTTCGGGCTGACCTTCGGCTCGCCCGACGACCGCGTGCTCAACGACGACGGCCAGCCGGTACGCGCGATGTACGACACGATCCGCGGTGGCTTCGCCGCCGAGGATGCCGACGCGTTGTTCGTCGTGGCGCCCGCGGCCTCGGGCGCCGGGGACGACGACGAGAGCGGCACCACCCTCGTCCACGGGTACGCGGCCTCGCTGTCGCAGATCCCTGGCGTCGCCCGGGTGGACTCGGCCGCCGGCGCCTTCGCGGACGGTGCCCGGGTAGGCCCGGCCGGACCGTTCGGTGCCGAGAGGTTCGATTCCGGCTCCGCGACCCGGCTCGCAGTCCTGCCCACCAGCGAGCGCCTGGCGGACGACCCCGTGGGGCTGGTCCGGGAGGTACGCGCCACGACGGCTCCCTTCGACGTCGTCGTGGGCGGGTACCCCGCGGAGCTCACGGACTATCGCGACGGCATCGTCGACCGGTTGCCCCTGGTGGCGGTGCTCGTCCTCGCCGTGACGTTCGTCGTGCTGTTCCTCATGACCGGTAGCGTCGTCGCCCCGCTGACCGCGATGGTCCTCAACCTGCTCTCGCTGTCGGTCATGTTCGGCGTCGTGGTCTGGGGCTTCCAGGACGGCGCGCTCGCGGGCGTGCTGGGGTTCACACCCACCGGTGTGGTCGAGCCGAGCATCCTGCTGCTGATGTTCTGCATCGCCTACGGACTGAGCATGGACTACGAGGTGTTCCTGCTGGCCCGGGTACAGGAGGAGTACATCCGCACGAGTGACGTCGTCGCATCAGTACCCGTGGGGATTGCGCGCTCGGCACCGCTCGTCACGGCCGCCGCACTCATCCTGGCCGCGTCGTTCGCCGTCTATGCGTCCAGCGAGGTGTCGTTCATGCAGCAGCTCGGCATCGGGATGGCACTGGCCGTGGCCGTCGACGCGACGCTCATCCGAGGTGTGCTCGTGCCTGCCGCCCTGCGCCTCACCGGACGCGCGAGCTGGTGGTCCCCTGCCCCGTTGCGTGGGCTGCACGACCGGTTCGGGTTCCGCGAGACCCCTGTCACTCTTCGGGACAGGACGCCGCAGGACGTCTGGTCGGCTGACGAGTCGCCCGACCGGGCGGCCGCCCGCGCGACGTCCCGGCCCGGTTAGTCCCTGAAGAAGTGGGTCCGTCTGGCAGGCTGAAGTGATGATCGACTCGGACAGTCCCGCCCCGATCGACGCGGTCGCTGCCGCCGCCTTCATGGTGCCGATGCTGCCCTGCGGGGACATCGACGAGATGGCGGACTTCTGGACCGGCCTGGGGCTGACGGTGACCTACCGGCAGCGGCGGCCCAACCCGTACGTCGCCCTGGAGCTCGGCGGGATCGCGCTGCACTACTACGGGATGCCCGACTGGGACCCCGAGCTGTCGCACTCGACGTGTGCCGTCGCCGTCCCTGACACCGAGCCCCTCCATGCCCTGTTCGCCGCGGGCCTGCGGGAACGGTACGGCCGGGTGCCGGTGACCGGCCTTCCGCGGATCACGCGGCCGCGGCGGCGCGCGAACAACGCGGGCCTATCCGGGTTCAGCCTGATCGACCCCGCCGGGAACTGGGTGCGGGTCACCCGGGTCGCGGTGCCCGAGGCGGACGGGACCGCTGGTCCCGCCACCAGGGACGGCGAAACCGCTCCGTGGACCAGTACGCCGGACGCCGGGCCGGTCGCCCGGGCGCTGGACGCCGCCGTCGTGCTGGCGGACTCGCACGACGACCCGGCGCAGGCGCGCAAGATCCTGGCGGGGGCGCTCCGGCGCGCGGCGAGCACCGGGGACCCGGCGACGTCCGGCGTGCCGGTGACCGAGCTGGCGCCGGCGCTCGCCTACCTCGTGGAGCTGTACGTGCGCACGGATGACGAGGAGGCGGCGCGGTCGGCACATGCCAGGCTCGCGGACCTCGCCGCGGCCGACCTGGAGCCCGGCGACCGGACGGTCGCCGAAATCGCGCTCACCGAGTCGCGCGCGGTCCTGCCCGGGCCATGAACGCTCAACTCGTTACGCAGGCAGCGAGCCCGTGCCGTGAGCTGCGGCTTCAGGGGATCCGCAGCTCCACGCCCGGCGCGGCCTGCGTGCCGTCGTGCAGCAGGCTCGCCTGCACGGCGCCGGCCGCGGCCATCTCGCGCCAGTGCTCACCGAGCCACTGCTCGGCGTCGTACTGCGCGGTGAAGACGGGCGTGACGGGCTCGCTCAGGCGACGCCCCTCGGCGTCGTCCAGGGCCCACTCCCACTGCGGACGGATCACTCGTACCTCCCACTAGCCGTCGAGCCGGCCGACCGGGTCAGGGCGCGGTTGATCTCCGACGCCCACAGCGGCCCCTCGTAGACGAACGATGTGTACCCCTGGGTCAGGTCGGCTCCGGCGCGCAGGTACGCGCGGACGTCGTCGGCCCGGGTGATGCCGCCCACGCCGATGATGACGGGGCCCGTGCCGAGCCGCTCGCGCAGGCGCGCGACCACCTCGATGCCCCGGCCCAGCAACGGCGGGCCGGACAGCCCGCCCGGGCCGCGGTCGTGGCCGATGGTCGTGTTGACGGCGACCACGCCGTCCAGCCCCAGCTCCAGCACGAGGTCGGCGACGGCGTCGACGTCCTCGTTCGCGAGGTCGGGGGCGATCTTCACCAGGAGCGGGATCCTGCGGCCCGTGCCGTTGCCCGCGGCCGTGCCGGTGGTGGCCTCGTCCGCGGCGGCGCGGACCGCCTCCAGGATGGGCCGCAGCGACTCGGTCGCCTGCAGGTCGCGCAGGCCCGGCGTGTTCGGGGACGACACGTTGACCACGAGGTAGTCCGCCCAGGGGGCCAGCAGCCGGGCCGACGTCGCGTAGTCGGCGGCGGCGAACTCGGGCGGCGTCACCTTGGACTTGCCGATGTTGGCGCCGACCACGATCGCGCGGCCCGCGGCGGTGCGGCGCAGCGCGCGCAGCCGGTCCGCGGCGGCGGCCGCGCCCTCGTTGTTGAAGCCCATCCGGTTGCGCACGCCCCGCACGTCGAGCTCGCGCCACATGCGCGGCTTCTCGTTGCCGGGCTGCGGGCGGGCGGTCACGGTGCCGATCTCGACGAACCCGAAGCCGAGCATCGTCAGGCCCCGGACGGCGCGCGCGTTCTTGTCGAACCCGCCCGCCAGGCCGAACGGCGCGGGCACCACGCGGCCGAAGAGCCGCACGCTGCCCGGTCCGCCGGCGCGCTGGCCCAGGTACGGGGCGAGCGCGCCCTGCGCGACGTCCCGCAGGACCGGCACCCTCCCGGCGCGCTCGATCAGCGAGAACGCGATCTCGTGCGCACGCTCCGGGTCCATCCGGCGGAAGACGCCGTTGAACAACAACGAGTACGGCCAGCTCATGCAGTCCTCTCCTCGGACGTGCTGCGCGACGTCCGCCACAGCCACCACAGGCCCACGAAGGGCAGGACCAGGGGCACGTAACCGTAGCCCTGGCCGAATCCGGACCAGACGGTCGACTCGCCGAACACGTCCGGGTCGGCGAGCGACAGCGCCCCGATCGTGACCACGCCGACCGCCTCGATCCCGACGGTGATCCACGCGGTCACGCGCCAGGCGGGGGTGCCGATCGCGAGCGCGAACGTCGCGACGACGTACACCGCCGCGGCGAGCGTGGAGAGCGTGTAGGCCACGGGCGCCTCGCCGAACTTCACGACGAGCTCGTAGGACGAGCGGCCGAGGGCGGCGAACGCGAGGATCCCGTAGATGGTCACCAGGACGCGGCCGAAGCCCCGCCCGGTCCGTCGTCCGGCTGTCCGTTCCGTCATCGCCATCAGGCCCCCGTCCAGATCTGCCACATGCGCCACTCCAGGAAGGCCACCGTCAGCGAGGCCACGAGCAGCACCACCGAGCTCCATCTGGTGCGCTCGGCGAAGGCCCACGCGGCGGCGACCGGCAGGATCACGAGGGTGGTGGCGAAGTAGCCCCAGAACAGCACCGGGTCGCTCGCACCGCCCCCGCCCGCACCCTGCACGATCGCGACGACGCCCTGCACGAGCAGGAAGAACTCGATGACGGCACCGCCCCAGAGCTGGTTCAGGATGACCGCGCGGTCGCGGGCGACGAACCAGCCGGCCCACCCGGCCAGGACCACGCAGAGCGCGACCACGAGGAGCAGGAGGGCAGGGATCACGTCCCGCAGACTACCGGGCGCTCCCTGGGGGGCGGCAATCGGATCGTGCGTGACCTGCGCCTCGATGGGGCCCGGCCCGGCTGTCGGAGGCCCGGGATACCATCGGCTGCGTGACCGACGTGACCCTCTCCAGCAAGAATCCCACCGCCGTGAAGGCCGAAGCGCTCGTGGTGGCGACCGCCCAGACGTCGGACGGCGTAGCCGTCGTGTCCGACCAGCTCCCCACAGACCTCCTGACGCAGCTCGAGACGCTCGCCCCGCAGCTCGGCGTCACCGGCGCCCGCGACGAGGTGCGCAAGATCCCGGCCGGCGACAAGCTCGCCGCCGACGTCCTCGTCCTGACGGGCCTGGGTGAGCGCGCCGAGGACGGCACGTTCGCCGCCGAGACGCTGCGCCGCGCGGCGGGCGCCGCGACCCGCGAGCTGGCGGGCCTCAAGTCCGCCGCGATCGCCCTGCCGGCGTCCGACGACGCCGAGATCACCGCCGTCACGGAGGGCGCGCTGCTGGGCGCCTACGCCTTCAACCGCTACCGCACCGCCGGCAAGGACACGGCCAAGGCCACCGGGAACGGCACGGCGAAGGACGCGAAGAGCAGCGGCAAGGACGCCGCGAAGAACGGCAAGGACCCGGTCGCCGCGATCGAGATCCTCACCCCGCTGCACAAGAACGCGAAGGCCAAGCTGGCCGCCGAGCGTGCCGAGATCCTCGCCGCGGCGGTCCACGCCACCCGCGACCTGGTCAACACCGCACCCAACGAGCTGTACCCGGCCACGTTCGCCGACGCGGCGAAGGCCGCGGCCAAGGACGTGAAGCACGTCAAGGTGACGGTGCTGGACGACAAGCAGCTCGCGTCGGGCGGCTACGGCGGCCTCACGGCCGTGGGGCAGGGCTCGTCGCGCGGCCCGCGCCTGGTCAAGGTCGCCTACGCGCCGGCCAAGCCGGACGCGAAGGTCGCGCTCGTCGGCAAGGGCATCACGTTCGACTCGGGCGGCATCTCGATCAAGCCGGCCGCGGGCATGGAGGCCATGAAGTCCGACATGGCCGGCGCCGCCGCCGTGCTGTCCACGGTGATCGCCGCCGCGAAGCTGAACCTCCCGGTCGCCGTCACCGGCTACCTCTGCCTCGCCGAGAACATGCCGGGCGGCAACGCGCAGCGCCCCGCCGACGTCATCACGATCTACGGCGGCAAGACCGTCGAGGTGCTCAACACCGACGCCGAGGGCCGCATCGTCATGGCCGACGGCCTCGTCTCCGCCGTCGAGGACGGCCACGACGTGGTGCTCGACATCGCCACGCTCACGGGCGCCCAGATGGTCGCGCTCGGCAGCCGCACGTCCGCCGTCATGGGCACCGACGGGGTGCGCGACGAGGTCAAGGCCGCCGCCGACGCCTCGGGCGAGCTGTTCTGGCCGATGCCGCTCCCGGAGGAGCTCAAGGCCAACATCAAGTCCAAGGTGGCCGACGTCGCCAACTCCGGTCCGCGCTGGGGCGGCATGCTCAACGCCGGCCTGTTCCTGCAGACCTTCGTGGGCGACCACCCGTGGGCGCACCTGGACATCGCCGGGCCCGCCTTCAACGAGGGCGGCGCGCACGGGTACACGTCCGGTGGCGGCACCGGCGTCGGCGTCCGCACCCTGCTGGGCTTCGTCGAGGGCCGGGCCGCCGCGAAGTAGCTACTTCCTGCGCTGGGCGCTGTTCCAGTCGCGCATCCGCTGGGGGTAGCCGGTGAACCGCACGTTGTACACCGGCACCCCAAGCTGGTTCGCGATGTCGAACGCGGTGCGCTCGTCGGGCACCCGGCGGCGCGTCCACTCACCGGTGCTCGCCACGAGCAGGATGGTGCTGGGGATGTCGGTGGTCGGGGGCTCCACGTAGGCCTCGACCCCGACGCGCGAAGCGATGAACTCACCGAGGTGCGCCAGGGTCTGGCGGCGCGCGTCGTTACCAGTGGGACGCGCGGCGCTACCGGGTGCGGAGCGTCGCTGGAAGAAGCGCGCGAGCGAGCTACGGGACTGGCGGGGCATGCACCGAGGGTACTAGCGAGACCGGCGCTGTCCTAGGCATCTCCACGCACATCGCAGGAAACTCGCACCTTCTGCTCGCGGGCCGTCCTGTCACAGGGCCGCCGGAGCGTCAATGTCGCCACGGTCACACCCGACAAGCCCGGTACACGATTGGGGCCACGCCCGCTGAAGTGTCAAGATGGCATGCGGCGACAACCCACGCAGCCGACGCAGCCAACGCGGTCACCTCCGCAGAGTCAACGAGGAGCCAGCACGTGCCTACGCATGACAGCCCGACCACGTTCGACGTCGTCGTGCTCGGCGGGGGAAGCGGCGGCTACGCCACCGCGCTCCGCTCGGCACAGCTTGGCCTGAGCGTGGCCCTCGTGGAGGAGGGCAAGCTCGGCGGAACCTGCCTGCACGTGGGCTGTGTCCCCACCAAGGCCCTGCTCCACGCCGCCGAGGTGGCCGACGCCGCCGCGCACGGCGCGCAGTTCGGCGTGCGCACCTCGCTGGACGGCATCGACATGCCCGGCGTGCTCGCCTACAAGGACTCCGTGGTCGCCGGCCTGTACAAGGGCCTGCAGGGGCTCATCGCCTCGCGGAAGATCACCGTCGTCGAGGGGCACGGCACGCTCGCCTCCCCGGGCGTCGTCGAGGTCACCGCCGCGGACGGCGCGACGAGCAGCTACACCGGCACCCACGTGGTGCTCGCGACCGGCTCGTACGCCCGGACCCTGCCCGGCCTGGAGCTCGGCGGCCGCGTCCTCACCTCCGACCAGGCGCTCACGCTCGACACCGTGCCCAAGTCCGTGGTGGTGCTCGGCGGCGGCGTGATCGGCGTGGAGTTCGCCAGCGTCTGGAAGTCGTTCGGCGCCGACGTGCAGATCGTCGAGGCGCTGCCCCACCTCGTCCCCAACGAGGACGTCGCCCTCTCGAAGGCGCTGGAGCGCGCGTTCCGCAAGCGTGGCATCAAGTTCTCCCTGGGCGAGCGCTTCGCCCAGGCCAAGCAGTCCGACGACGGCGTCCAGGTCGAGCTCGAGTCGGGCACCACGTTCGACGCCGAGCTGCTGCTCGTCGCCGTCGGGCGCGGAGCGCGGACCGCCGACCTCGGCTACGAGGCCGCCGGTGTGCGCGTCGACCGCGGGTTCGTGCTGACCGACGAGCTGCTCCGCACCGGCGTCACCACGCCGGCCGGCGGGCAGGTCTGGGCCGTCGGCGACATCGTGCCCGGCCTGCAGCTGGCCCACCGCGGGTTCGCGCAGGGCATCTTCGTGGCCGAGCAGATCGCGGGCCTCTCGCCCGCACCGATCGACGAGGCGACGATCCCGCGCGTCACCTACTGCGAGCCGGAGGTGGCGTCGGTCGGCGTCACCGAGGCACGGGCCGCCGAGCTGTACGGCCCGGACGGGGTGGAGACCATCGAGTACAACCTGGCGGGCAACGGCAAGAGCAAGATCCTGGGTACCCAGGGCTTCGCCAAGCTGGTGCGCCGCAAGGACGGACCCGTGGTCGGTATGCACCTGATCGGCTCGCGTGTGGGCGAGCTGATCGGCGAGGGCCAGCTCATCGTCGGCTGGGAGGCGTTCCCCGAGGACGTCGCCTCGCTCGTCCACGCACATCCCACCCAGAACGAGGCACTCGGAGAGGCACACATGGCACTGGCCGGCAAGCCTCTGCACGCCCACAACTGACCATAACGACAAAGGAGACCCCACAGGTCATGTCTGAGAACGTGCAGCTGCCGGCCCTCGGCGAATCCGTCACCGAGGGCACTGTCACCCGCTGGCTCAAGGCTGTCGGCGACGAGGTCGCCGTCGACGAGCCGCTGCTCGAGGTGTCGACCGACAAGGTCGACACCGAGATCCCGTCGCCGATCGCCGGCGTGCTCGAGCAGATCCTCGTCCAGGAGGACGACACCGTGGAGGTCGGCGCCACCCTCGCCGTCATCGGCGACGGCTCCGGTTCCGGTGCCGCCCCGGCGGCCCCCGCCGCCGAGCCCGCCGCAGCGGAGGCCCCCGCCCCCGAGCCGGCCCAGGCCGCTCCCGCCGAGGCGCCCGTGGCGGAGTCGCCCGCGCCCGCCCCCGCTGAGGCTCGAGCCGAGGCCCCTGCCCCGGCTCCGGCTCCGGCCGGTGGCGGCACCGACGTGCCGCTGCCCGCGCTGGGCGAGTCGGTCACTGAGGGCACCGTGACGCGCTGGCTCAAGGAGGTCGGTGACGACGTCGCCGTCGACGAGCCGCTGCTCGAGGTCTCGACCGACAAGGTCGACACCGAGATCCCGTCGCCCGTCGCGGGGACGCTCCAGGAGATCCTGGTCAAGGAGGACGAGACCGTCGAGGTCGGGGCCATCCTGGCCCGCGTCGGTTCCGGCGCCGCCGCTCCGGCTGCCGCTGCTCCGGCCGCCCCGGCTGCCGCTCCGGCCGCCCCGGCTCCTGCCGCCGCTGCTCCTGCCGCTCCGGCTCCGGCCCCTGCTGCTCCGGCGCCCGCTCCGGCACCGGCCGCGCCTGCTCCCGCCGCGCCCGCTCCGGCTCCCGCCGCCCCGGCGCCTGCTGCTCCGGCTCCCGCCGCCGCGGCGCCTGCCGCCGCGGGCGGTCGCACCATCGGCTCGTACCTGACCCCGCTCGTGCGCAAGCTCGCCGCGGAGAAGGGCGTCGACGTCGCCGAGGTGAAGGGCACCGGTGTCGGTGGCCGCATCCGCAAGGAGGACGTGCTCGCCGCCGCCGAGGCCAAGGCCGCTCCGGCGCCCGCCGCCGCTGCCGCGCCCGCCGCGAGCAAGGCGCCGGCCGCGACCAAGCTCGAGGTGTCGCCGCTGCGCGGCACCACGGAGAAGATGTCGCGCCTGCGGAAGATCGTCGCCGAGCGCATGCTCGAGGCGGTCCAGTCGCAGGCCCAGCTGACCACGGTCCTGGAGGTGGACGTCACCCGCGTCGCGAAGCTCCGGGCCAAGGCCAAGGAGTCGTTCGCCGCGCGCGAGGGCGCCAAGCTGACCTTCCTGCCGTTCTTCACGCTGGCTGCCGTCGAGGCGCTCAAGGCGTACCCGAAGATCAACGCCACGATCGACACCGAGAAGGGTGAGATCACCTACCACGGCTCGGAGAACGTCGGCATCGCCGTCGACACCGAGCGTGGCCTCGTGGTCCCGGTCATCAAGAACGCGGGCGACCTGAACCTGGCGGGCATCGCCCGGCAGATCCAGGACCTGGGCGCGCGCACCCGGGCCAACAAGGTGACGCCGGACGAGCTCTCGGGCGGGACGTTCAACATCACGAACACCGGCTCGGGCGGCTCCCTCATCGACACGCCGATCGTGCCGCTGGGCCACGCGGCCATCCTGGGCACGGGCACCATCACCAAGCGCCCGGTCGTGGTGACCGACACCGAGGGCAACGAGAGCATCGCGGTGCGCTCGATGGCCTACATCTTCCTGTCCTACGACCACCGCCTGGTCGACGGTGCGGACGCCGCGCGCTTCCTCACCGCGATCAAGAACCGAATCGAGGAGGGCGCGTTCGAGGCCGAGGTCGGTCTCTGACGAGGACCGACGGGTCGGCCGGGTAGCGCACGCACCTGACGTCGACCCCGCAGCAGCGGGTGGTGGCCGGTTCCGGGTTCGGGACCGGCCACAGCCGTGTGTGCCCCGCCGGTGCGGCACGGTCGGGCAGGCTAGATTCGCGGCATGGACGTAGTCGTGGCCGGGTCGCACGGCCTCATCGGCTCCGCGCTGGTCGCGGACCTCGTGACCCGAGGGCACGGCGTGCGCCGGCTGGTGCGGCGCGGGGCCGAGTCGTCAGGCGCTGCCGAGGCGGCCGCGCCGTCCGGCGTCCGGCACGTGCCGTGGGACCCGCGCACCGGCGAGCTCGACCCGGCCGCCTTGGACGGCGCCGACGCCGTCGTGAACCTGGCCGGGGCCGGGATCGGCGACCACCGCTGGACCCCGGCCTACAAGCAGAAGCTCCTGGGCTCGCGCACCACGACCACGAGCCTGCTCGCCCGCACGATCGCGCGCCTGGACGGCCCGCCCGTGCTGGTCAACGCGTCGGCGGTCGGGGCGTACGGGGACCGCGGGGACGAGGTCCTGACCGAGGCGTCGACACGCGGGGACGACTTCCTCGCGGGCCTGGTCAAGGCCTGGGAGAACGCCACGGCGCCCGCCGCCGACGCCGGGGCCCGCGTCGTCTGGCTGCGCAGCGGCATCGTGCTCGCGCCGTCGGGCGGGGCGCTCGGCAGGCTGCTGCCGCTCCTGCGCCTCGGTGTCGGCGGCCCGCTCGGCAGCGGCCGGCAGTGGTGGAGCTGGATCACGCTCACCGACGAGGTCGCGGCGATCCGCCACGTCATCGGCGCGGACGTGCGCGGCCCCGTCAACGCCGTGGCGCCCGAGCCCACCACCAACCGGGACCTGACCCGGGCACTCGCCCAGGCCCTCTACCGGCCGGCGGTCCTGAAGGTGCCCAAGTTCGCCCTGCGGATCGCGCTCGGGCAGTTCGCCGGCGACCTCGTGGCCTCCCAGCGAGTGGTCCCCGCGGTGCTGAGCCGCACCGGCTTCACCTGGACGCACGCCGCCCCCGAGGAGGCGGCGCGCTGGGTCGTCGCGCGCTGATCCGGCCCGGCACGGCCGGCCCGGCACGGCCGGTTCGGCCGCGCCGGTTCAGCCGCGCCGGTTCAGCCGCGCCGGTTCAGCCGCGCCGGGGTCAGCGGACCTCGCTGACCCGCCAGCCGCCCGGCGTCCAGACCAGGGTCAGGTCGGCGGACTCCTCCGACGCGGGCACCGCCGTCTCGCCGTCGGCGGACACCTGCCGGTGCGCCGTGATCGTGTACTGGATCCGCACGATCGCCTCGATCGGCACCTTCTTGCCGGACGACTGCCCCTCGGCGTCGTCCGACGTCTGGACCGTCTTGCGCGACGCCGTGGTCGCGCTCTGCACGGCCGACGCGGCACCGGGGCCCTGCGTCACGACCTCGATGGACTCCACCTCCGCGGACGCGCCGACCACCTGGGACCGGTTCTGCTTGAGCTCCTCGAGGATCTGCTGGTCGGCCAGGTAGGCCGGCGAGCCCTCCAGGTTGACCGTGCTGATGTCGGAGACGGCGCCCGCCAGCAGCGCGAGGCGGCGCTCGGTGAGCTCGACCGCGGCACCTGCCGGGTCCTTGGCGTTGCTCACCGGGTTGATGCCGCCCCAGACAGGGGCGGAGGCCTCGGGCGAGGGAGCCGCGACGGCGGGCTCCTCGCCGCCGAAGGCCTCGGGCAGGGCGACGACCCCCGCCGTGATCCCCGTGACCACGCCGGCGACGATCATGACCGTCGCGAGCACGGAGCCCGCGGTGACGCGCGGCTCGGCGCCCTTCGCGCCCGGTCGCGCGCCGGCGGCCCGGCCCGTGACGGGCATCGTCGCCCGGCGGCGCCCGCCGGGCGCCCAGGAGCGCGCGTCGACCGCGGCGATGGACCCCGTCAGGGTCTTGGCGGCGGAGCGCCACGCCGAGGGCGTGTGCGCGCCGAGGGGCACGTGACCGGCGATGGGCACGGGACCGCTGATGGCGGCCGAGACGAGGGCGGAGGCATCCGGGAGCCGCACCGGCTCCGGCTTCACGGCGTCGTTCGCGAGCGCCGCGAGCGTGCCCGGCTCGGGCCGGTCGCGCGGGTCCTCCGCCCGGGCGCGGGCCAGGACGGCCCGCAGTGCCTGGTCGGCCTTGGAGTCCAGGCTCGGGCCGGGGAAGCCCAGCACCGACTCGACGAGCGTGGCCAGCGAGGTGACGTCGACGGGGTCGTCACTGTGGTCCGGCAGCGTGACGCGCGGGCGCAGCACGGCACTGCCGTCGCTCCGCAGCAGCACGTCCGTGGGCCGCACGCCGCCGTGGACCAGGCCCACGCTGTGCAGCGCGGCGAGCGCCTGCGCCATGGCGACGGTTATCCCGGCACCCTCGGCGGCGGTCAGGGGGCCGCGCGAGCCGACGGCGGTCGGCAGGTCGACCGCGCCCGTCCGGGACAGCCGGACGTCGAGGTTGTCCGGGCCGTTCGGCGAGATGGCGATGAGCGGCACGAGATGGGGGTGGTCCAGTGTCGCGAGGGTGTCCAGGCGGCGCACCAGAAGTTCCCGTGCCGCGGCCTCGGTGGGGACGGCTACGCGGACCAGTTCCGCGGATTCGATGTAGTGCACCCGTTCATGAGAACTCCGTGAATCGGAGCCCGCTCTTTATCCACAGGATTTGCCGAATTCGACGCCCTGTGGGTGAACTCCTGGGTGCACGCAGGGAATCACACGTCGACGAGCCGCCCCTCCTTGGCCGAGACGCGTGCCGCGTCCAGGACCTCTGCGGTCCGGACGGCGTCGGCGGGATCGACGGGCACGTCGGCCTCGCCGGCGAGCCACTCGGCCACGGCGGAGTAGAAGTCGCCGTGCCCGCCCCGGGGCTGCGGCACGGCGGTCCGCTCGCGGCCGCGGGTGAGCCAGCCGTGGGTGCCCTCGGGCTGGTCGCCGTCGAGCACGTCGAAGGGCGAGGCGTCGCCCTCGAACGAGTTGACCAGGTACGCACCGCCGTCCCCCAGCACGCGTGTGCGCGGGCCGGGCGCCCCGACCAGGGAGCCCGCCCAGAGCCGCGAGACCACGCCCTTGGCCGGCGGCTCCACGCCGAACAGGACGTCGGCGGCCGCGGCGCGCCCCGGGACCACACCGGGCCTGGTGCCCGGCGCGGCGTGGTGCAGCACGAGGAACACGTCGTCCTCCGTGGGCGTCGAGAGCGAGCGGGTCTCGGCGTACACCGAGACCACCGGTCCGAACAGCTGGGTGGCCGAGTCCACGAGGTGCGGGCCGAGATCGAGCAGCAGCCCGCCGCCCACGACGTCGTTCTCCTTCCACCGCTGCTGGGGCTTGGGCCGCCAGCGCTCCCAGCGGCGCTCGAAGGTGTGCACCTTGCCGAGGTCGCCCCGGTCCAGCAGGGCCTTGAGCGTGAGCTGCTCGGGGTCCCAGCGCCGGTTGTGGAACACGGTGAACGGCGTGCCGGACGACGACGCCGCGGCCACCACCCGGCGCGCCTCGGCCGCCGTCGTCGCGATCGGCTTGTCCAGCACGAAGGGCTTGCCCGCCACGGAGACGGCGTTCGCGTGCTCGGCGTGCAGGGAGGAGGGGCTGGCGATGACGACCAGGTCGTAGAGACCTGGCTCCGCCAGCATCGAGGGCAGGTCGTTGAAGAGCCGCGCGCCGGGCCAGTCACCGGCCGCCTGGACGCGCCGTCCCGAGTCGCGCGCGACGACCGCCGTTACCGACATACCCGCAGCTCGCGCCAGCCGAGCGTGAATTTGCCTGCCCGCGCCGCCGTAGCCGACAATCCCGATCCGAAGTGCCATGGCCCCATCGTGCCCCGCGGGACGCAGCGACGCGAGATTACTGGTCAGCCGCTTAATCCCCGTAACACAACTCTGGCAGACTGGGGCAAGAGGTACGTTTCGCACGTTCTTAGACTTTGTCCGGCCATCTGCGGTCCGGACCAACGGCCGACAGATTGAGGGGCTCGTGTCCGCCACAGCCAAGAAGTCCAGCCAGACCCGTAAGACCCTGCAGCTCGTGCTCATCGCCGTCGCGGCGCTCGTGCTCGCCGGCAACTTCGTCGTCAAGTCCCTGGGTGACGACGTCGCCCCTGCCGAGGGCGCGCAGGGCTCGGCCCTCGCGACGCTGGACACGCTGACGGTGCAGGACGCCGCCACCGAGGACGGCTACGACCGCGAGTCCGACTTCGGCAGCGCCTGGCAGGACGCCGACGACAACGGCTGCGACACCCGCAACGACATGCTCCAGCGCGACCTCGACGACTTCGTGCTGACCGAGGGCGACTCGTGCGAGGTGGCCTCCGGCACGCTCGACGACCCGTACACGGGCGAGACCATCGAGTTCGAGCGCGGCGAGAACTCCGGTGACGTGCAGATCGACCACGTCGTCGCGCTGATGAACGCGTGGACCACGGGCGCGGCCGACTGGGACAAGGACAAGCGCGTCTCGATCGCGAACGACCCGCTCAACCTCGTGGCCTCGGACGGCCCCGCCAACATGGGCAAGGGCGCCAAGGACGCCTCCGAGTGGCTGCCGGAGAACCAGGCCTACCGCTGCGAGTACGTGGCCCGGCAGATCGCCGTCAAGGCCAAGTACGAGCTGTGGGTCACGCCCGCCGAGCACGACGCGATGGAGGACGTCCTGACGAGCTGCCCGGCGGAGACCCTCCCGGCGTCCTGACGGAGCTTGTCCTTGCTGACGGAGGTCTCGCGGCGGCCCGGCGGCGGCGCTGCGGGGCGGGTCTAGGCTTGCGGCCATGGACATCCGACACCTCACCGGGCACGTCGAGTACCACGAGGGCTGGGACCTGCAGCGACGCACCCACGAGGGCGTCCGCGCGGAGGACCTGGCCGACACCGTCTTCTTCCTGGAGCACGAGTCCGTCTACACGGCGGGCGCGCGCACGCACCGCGACGAGTACCCGACCGACGGCACCGAGGTCATCAAGGTCGACCGTGGCGGCAAGATCACGTGGCACGGGCCGGGCCAGATCGTGGCCTACCCGATCATCAAGCTGGCCAAGCCGTTCGACGTCGTCGAGTACGTCCGCACGCTGGAGCAGGCGGTGATGGACGTGTGCGCCGCGTTCGGTGTGGAGACCATGCGGGTCGAGGGCCGCTCCGGCGTCTGGGTCGCCGCCGACTCCCCTGACGTGCCGGACCCCCGGCTCGAACGCAAGGTGTGCGCCATCGGGGCGCGCGTCGCCAAGGGCGTGACCATGCACGGCCTGGCCCTGAACTGCGACGCCGACCTGGCCGCGTTCGACCACATCGTGCCGTGCGGCATCCCGGCGGAGGACGCCGACGTCACCTCGCTGACCGCCGAGGCCGGCCGGCGGGTCACGGTCGACGAGGTCCGGCCCCTGCTGGAGGCGGCCCTGATCGAGCGCCTCTCGCCGCTGCTCGCGCGGGACGCCGCGCCGTCCGAGGCCGTCGCCGCGACGGCGTGACCCATCGCTCACCCAAGCACGTGACGAACGACACGTGCCGCCTCCGGGACGGCCGCGCGACGCCGGTCGCCCGAGGCTTAGGCTGGGCGAACCCGCTGACCTGGGAGGGATCTGCGTGACCATCGCACCTGAAGGCCGACGCATGTTGCGCATCGAAGCGCGCAACTCGGCCACGCCCATCGAGAAGAAGCCCGAGTGGATCAAGACCCGGGCGGTGATGGGACCCGAGTACCGCGACATGAAATCGCTCGTGAAGGGTGAGGGCCTGCACACGGTCTGCGAGGAGGCCGGCTGTCCCAACATCTTCGAGTGCTGGGAGGACCGCGAGGCCACCTTCCTCATCGGCGGTGACCAGTGCACACGCCGCTGCGACTTCTGCCAGATCGACACGGGCAAGCCCGCCGACTTCGACAAGGACGAGCCGCGCCGCGTCGCGGAGTCCGTGCGGACCATGGGCCTGAAGTACTCGACCGTCACCGGCGTCGCCCGCGACGACCTGGCCGACGGCGGCGCCTGGCTCTACGCGGAGACCGTCCGCCAGATCCACGCGCTCAACCCCGGCACCGGCGTGGAGCTCCTCATCCCGGACTTCAACGCCATCCCCGAGCTGCTCGACGCCGTCAACGAGTCCCGCCCCGAGGTGCTCGCGCACAACGTGGAGACCGTGCCGCGCATCTTCAAGCAGATCCGCCCGGCGTTCACCTACGAGCGGTCGCTCTCGGTCATCACCCGGGCCCGCGACGCCGGCCTGGTCACCAAGTCCAACCTGATCCTCGGCATGGGCGAGACCGTCGACGAGGTCAAGCAGGCGCTGCAGGACCTGCACGACGCCGGCTGCGACATCATCACGATCACCCAGTACCTGCGCCCGTCGCTGCGCCACCACCCGGTGGACCGCTGGGTGCGGCCGGAGGAGTTCGTGGAGCTGTCCGAGACAGCGGAGCAGATCGGCTTCCTCGGCGTCATGGCCGGGCCGCTGGTGCGCTCGTCGTACCGCGCGGGCCGCCTGTGGGGCCAGGCGATGACCAAGCACGGCCGCGCGATCCCCGAGGCGCTCTCGCACCTCGCACAGCCCACCACCTCCCGCCAGGAGGCGGCGAGCCTGCTGGCGCGCTGACCCGGCACGCCGAACCCTCGCAGCGCACTAGAATCGATGACCATGGCCCGAACCTCGTCCGGAGGCGAAGCGCGCGACGACGCGTCCGTCACCAAGCAGAAGAAGCCCAAGAAGCGCCGCTGGTATCACCAGCTGTGGGACGTCTACCAGATGACCCGCAAGCAGAACCCGCTCGTCACCTGGTGGATGCTCGCCGCATTCGTCGGTGTGGTGGCGGTGGCGCTGCTCATCGGTGTGCTCGCGGGCCCGTGGGTCTACGCGCTCGTCATCGGCGTGCCGTTCGGCGTGCTGGCGGCGATGTTCGTGCTGTCGCGCAGCGCGGAGAAGGCCGCCTACACGCAGATCGCCGGTCAGCCGGGCGCGGCTCGCGCCGCGCTCGGCACCGTGCGCGGCGGGTGGACGTTCGAGGACGAGCCCGTGGCCGTCGACGCCCGCAACCAGGACTTCGTGTTCCGGGGTGTGGGCCGGGCCGGCGTCGTGCTGGTCTCCGAGGGTCCGTCGCACCGCGTGACGCGGCTGCTCGACCAGGAGCGCAAGCGGGTCAGCCGCATCCTGTCCAACGTGCCGGTCACCGTGATCCAGTGCGGCGACGGCGAGGGGCAGGTGCCGCTGACCAAGGTCGCGCGCGCCGTCACCCGGCTCAAGTCGACGCTGACCCGGGCCGAGGTGGCCGAGATCAGCAAGCGCCTCAAGGCGATCGGCGGCATGAAGCTGCCGATCCCCAAGGGCATCGACCCGACCCGCGCCCGCCCCGACCGCAAGGGAATGCGCGGTCGCTGACCGGCACCCGGCCGGCGCTCGGCCGGCACCAGCCCGGCCGCGGACGCCGTCGGGCAGTCGAACGGCCTGACCTCGAAGGGGGCGCCTCCCGTACGGGAGGCGCCCCTTTGCGCGCTCGACGGCCGTCCGATGGACGGACGCCGCCGGGCCGCGGCATGTGAGTTCTGGCACGCTGTGATAACGCTGCCGGAGCTAGCACCAGCACATCTCCCCACGGTTACACGGTCGAGAGGCGTGAGAAACACTCCGGCAACAATCAGTAACCCGAGAGAAACCACCTGCCCTTAGGTTCGTGGCGATCCGCGTGCAAGCCTGCCCAGCCGTTCGGCGTCGTGCGACGGACTCCCCCTGGACTTATCGAGCGAGCAAGGAGCGCAGATGTTCAACAACGCCGAGGAGGCGATTGCCTTCACCCGCAACGAGGGGGTGGAGTTCGTCGACGTCCGGTTCATCGACCTGCCGGGTGTCACTCAGCACTTCAACATCCCGGTCGAGCAGTTCGACGAGGACGCCTTCAGCGAGGGCCTCATGTTCGACGGCTCCTCGATCCGTGGCTTCCAGGCGATCCACGAGTCCGACATGAAGCTCGTGCCGGACATCGCGACGGCGTACATCGACCCGTTCCGCAAGGCCAAGACCCTGATCGTGAACTTCTCGATCGTGGACCCGTTCACGGGTGACGCCTACGCCCGCGACCCGCGCAACATCGCGGCCAAGGCCGAGGCCTACCTCAAGTCGACCGGCATCGCCGACACCGTCTTCTTCGGTGCCGAGGCCGAGTTCTACGTCTTCGACGACGTGCGCTTCAAGACCGCGTCGAACGAGAGCTACTACTCCATCGACTCCGTCGAGGCCGCGTGGAACACCGGCCGCGAGGAGGAGGGTGGCAACCTCGGGTACAAGACCCGGTACAAGGGCGGCTACTTCCCCACCTCGCCCAGCGACCGCTTCGCGGACCTGCGCGACGACATGGTCAAGACCCTCGGCCAGGTCGGCCTCTCCGTCGAGCGCGCGCACCACGAGGTGGGCACCGCCGGCCAGCAGGAGATCAACTACAAGTTCAACTCCCTGCTGCACGCCGCCGACGACCTGATGAAGTTCAAGTACGTCATCAAGAACGTCGCGTTCGAGGCCGGCAAGTCGGCCACGTTCATGCCGAAGCCGATCTTCGGCGACAACGGCTCGGGCATGCACTCGCACCAGTCGCTCTGGAAGAACGGCGAGCCGCTGTTCTACGACGAGAAGGGCTACGGCGGCCTGTCCGACCTGGCTCGCTGGTACATCGGCGGCCTGCTCAAGCACGCCCCGTCGCTGCTGGCCTTCACCAACCCGTCGGTGAACTCGTACCACCGCCTGGTGCCCGGCTTCGAGGCTCCCGTGAACCTCGTCTACTCGGCCCGTAACCGCTCCGCCTCGATCCGTATCCCGATCACGGGTACGTCGCCGAAGGCCAAGCGCATCGAGTTCCGCGCGCCGGACCCGTCGTCGAACCCGTACCTGGCGTTCTCCGCGATGCTGATGGCCGGCCTGGACGGCATCAAGAACCGCATCGAGCCGCCGGCTCCGGTCGACAAGGACCTGTACGAGCTGCCCCCGGAGGAGCACGCTCAGATCGCCCAGGTCCCGACGTCGCTCAACGGCGTGCTCGACGCGCTCGAGGCCGACCACGAGTACCTCACCGCCGGTGACGTGTTCACGGAGGACCTGATCGAGACCTGGATCGCGTACAAGCGCGAGAACGAGATCGACCCGATCCGCCTGCGGCCGCACCCGCACGAGTTCGAGCTCTACTACGACATCTGACAGCCGGTCCCCCGTGACCTGCTGAGATGCCCGAAACGGCGGCTGACCTGCACTTACGTCTCGCGACGTTGTGCGGCGTCGGCCGCCGTTTCTCGTGTTCCTGTGTAACTCGTGTGTAATTTCCCAGGTGGATCGCGGTTCCCTCGATCCTCTTGATTCCTGAGGTGTCCGCCGGAGGCGTTGAAATCTGGAGCAGGGAGGTCGGTATGTGGTTCCGCCGCACGCCTCGGGTAGAGCCGCGGCCCGAGCCTGACTTTGGGCCGGAATTGGAGTTGTTTCACAACGGGCTGGTGGTTCTGCCGCGCGACGGTGAGCCGGTCGGTCACGTGGCGTCCTCGCTGGGCTATTTCACCACCCGTGGCGGCCGTCAGCCGTGGATATGGCTCGTGGTGGTGTGGAGCGACGGGACGAAGGAGGACTCGGTCGAGGACTACGCGCCGTGGACCTACGTGGCGGAGATGCGTGTGGGCTACTTCGACTGGCCGGATGGCTCCGGGATGAAGACGGGCCGTAAGCACAGCCACGTCGGCCGCTATGAGATCGAATGGCTTCCGCGAGACCGCGCCCTCGCGGAGCGAGAACGACTCGGAGTCAGCATCGAAGATTTCTAGGCCGGCGGGGTGCGTCGGGGATGCGCGTAGGGCGCGCAGCGCCCAGAGCGCAGAGGTCCCCGTCGCGGGTCCCCGTCGGCCGCGCCGCGAAGCGGCGCGCTTGATCTCTAAGAGGTCAATTCGGCAGTGTCACCGCTCCGGGTCGAGCAGTTCGCTCATCGAGAGCACCACCGCGTCGGCTCCGGCTTCGGCCAGAGCCCCGGAACGTTCAGGATGCTTCGCGTACCCGATGGCACGGGTGCCTACTGTGCGAGCGACCTGCATGTCTGGCACGGTGTCGCCGATGAGCACCGTGTCTGCGGCATCGAGGTTGAGCAGTTCGAGTGCGGCGTCGACAACGAAGCGGTTCGGCTTCATCAGGTCGGGCTGGTAGCGGGGTCGACCAAGTACCGCAATCATCAGCGAATTGAGCTCCCAGCGGTCTAGGTACGCGTCGATCGCCTCGGGGGCGTTGTTACTCACGATGACGACACGCTGATCATCTCGGAGCGTCTGCCAGAGGAAGTCATGTGCGCCGACCGTGGGAACGGCGGTCCTGGCGCAACGGATCTCGGCAGCGATGCACGCGTCTTCCACGGCACGCGCCACGGCGGGACCGAGCTCGGCTGCGGCTCGCAGAACGGCGAGGTGATCCGTCGAATTGGCGACGTCGTCGGGAACCTCGACCCCCGCCCGGCGCATCGCTGTCCGGGCGTCGTCGGCCGCCTGCTCACCTTCCGGTGCAGGCATGAGTGGAGTTATAGGTCCGTCGAAGTTCAGCAACACTCCGGGTACTGCGGCGAGGTTTGCGGCGGCCTTTGTCACCCGTCTGCCGCCTCGGTGCCGAGAGTGCTCCATACGCTGTCGAACCACATGCGGGTCCGGGCTAGGAATCGCGAGCTGACCGAGTCGGGGGCGCCGTCGGCGGCGTAGTGGAACAGCTCGGCGTCCTTGCCCGCGGAGTCGAAGATCGCGACCTCTCCCCCGCCGTCACGCACGACATGTTCCTGCACTGGGTAGTAGCCAAGCGCACACGGAAGGCCGTCGACTCGTTGCTTCGTGTAACCAGTGTGGAACTCCCACCCGAAACCGAGGTGTCTTCACAGGTCAGAGACTAAATCACTCTCCGACCTACGACATCTGACAACCGGTCCCTCGTGACCCGTTGAGATCTCGTGCCCGCGTCGCTGGACCGGACATCGGTTCAGCACAGCAGTTGCTGCCACGCCGGGCCGGCTCTTGGCAGCAAGTGCTGTGGTCAACCCGGGCGCATTCAGGTACCCCGTCAGTGCGTACGCTTCGCGGGTGGTCACTGACATCTACGGCGCCATCGAGGTTCGGCACCCGGGTGCGAACAGCGACTGGTACGACGGCGAGCCGTGGTTCACGGCCCTCGATCTGTACCCACTCCTCGAGGACGGCGGCCCGGCAGGCGCCTATCCGGGCTACGCCTACCTCTTCGGTATCCGAAACAGCTACGGCTTCAAGCCTCTGGCACCGGCGCGCGGGCTGCCCGACGACGTCTCGGGTGCCCTCCGCGACGATCTCCAGGTCTACATCG
This sequence comes from Promicromonospora sp. NPDC090134, assembly GCF_044746965.1. Taxonomy (NCBI): domain Bacteria; kingdom Bacillati; phylum Actinomycetota; class Actinomycetes; order Micrococcales; family Promicromonosporaceae; genus Promicromonospora; species Promicromonospora sp. NPDC090134. The sequence continues at coordinate 280,272 of NZ_JBIVCZ010000004.1, forward strand.
AGTCCGGAGAGCTGATCGCCTCCTGGATCGGGTGGGACGAGCTGGCTGCGCTCGACCCGGACAAACCGTTCGGGCACGTCGTCGGCTACCTCGAGTCGAACGACGGCTCGCCGATGTACCGAACGATGCTCCTACCGCGCGGTTGGACACCCGACGTGATCGACTTCGCCGGACCGGCCGCCGTGTCGGCCGCGCTGACCCCAGCCGCAGCGGCGGCGTGGGAGCACGATGGCGCGACCTATCGGTACCGACCGGTGACCCTCGGCTCCTACTTCGGCGACGGCACCCCGTGGGGCCATGTGCTGGCTGTCATGCGCGCACTCGCGGGCAGGTTCGGGTCCGAGGGCGTGCGGCTGGTCGCGGCGTTCGACTGAGCGAGGCATTCGACCGAACGTTGCTCCTCCGCTGCCGGTGGCGGTTCTCGTGGGCTCTGCGCCCGGCGTCGGCGCCGTCAGCGGTCGTGGAACTGCATCCTCCAGTCGACCGTCCAGTTGCCCGGTTCGTACTCCACCACGACGGGGCCGCTCGTCCCGCCCACGATCTGGTACGGCGTAGTCTGCAGCGCGGTGTCGAGGCCGGCCCTGTTCAGGTAGCCGTCGAACCGGTCAAGGGTCACCAACGTGGCGAACGGGCCTCCGCAGACCTCGGTCGTCTCGCCGACGTCGGTCCGGACGGCGACCGCGACGTAGGACCGCCCGCTCGGCACCATGCCGACGCCGAACCAGGGGCTCTCGGGGCAGTCCGAGGGGCCCTCCGACGACCACACCAGGGTCCGAGGCCCCCAGCTCGTCCCGGCCGAGCGCGTGTAGAACCGGTGCTCGTCACCGACCGTCCCCGCCCAGACCAGCCGCGTGAGGGAGTCGCCGGCGGCGAGCTCCGCGCGGTTGCTCGTGCGGAACTGGTACGTCGGCATCGTGGTGCTGGTCGACTGGCGCCAGAGCGTGTCGCGCGCGAGCAGCGTCTCCCTCCCGCCGCCCTCGGTGACGAGCCGGAGCCGCGGCCTGGGGTGGTCCACGGTGCCCAGTGCGACTGAAGGAGACCACGTGGTCGCCCCGGGCTGGATCACGGTCCGCCGGATCTCCGCCGTCGTCCCCTTCGGCGCCGCCCAGACCACGGTGACCTTGCCCGCGTTGTTGATGGCCACGTCCCTGGGCGCGTCCACCAGGACCGAGGGGACGCGGCGGGTGACCCAGGTGCCGCCCCGGTCCAGCCGGCTCAGGTACGACCGTCCGCCCGGAGCGCTCCAGAGCAGGGCGGCGTCGCCGTCCTTGTTGCCCACGAGCTTCGACCGCGCGACGTCCTGCGCGGTGATCGTCACGGGGCCGTCCCAGCCCGTCCCGTTGAACAGCCAGGACACGCTTCCCGTGACCGCCATCGCGTAGTTCCCCGGCCCCGCGATCACGCCACCCTGGGAGCTGGCGGGTACGTCGAAGCGTGACCACTCGAGCCAGCGGCCGTGCTCGAGCCACGACTGCTCCTGTGCGCCGGGCCCGGGCAGGCTCACGCTGAACACGCGGCCCGACCCGGAGACCGCCACGTCCCGATGGACCTCCCCCTCCGGGGAGCTCCAGCCGAAGGCCGGGTCGCCCGAAGCGGCGGACGCCGGCGCCCCGGCGAGCAACGCCGTGGCAAGGACACCAGCCGCGATGCTCGCACCTGCAGTCCGACGCATGATGCCTCCTGGGGTCAGCGTCACCGCAGCCGCTCCGGAGTCCGTGGCGTCGTTGCCAGGGCCGGGGTGCGCGCGGCCTGTACCGATCGTGGCACGTGCCCATGGCGCACGCCGGCCCTCTCACCCGTGCGTCACCCCAGGTCAGACCGCCGTGGAACCCCAGATCCTCAGGTTCGGACCACGGTCGCCCGTTTCGGGGGAGGTCCCGCGAGCCGCCGTCCGCCATCGTGGCCTTGCGGACGAGGCGCCGCCCTGCCCCGGGGTACGCCCACAGGAGCGCCGCTGGAGGCGACCATGTCGCGGACCGTGGGTCAGATCGCGGTGGACCCGGCGTCCACGCACGCGATCGAGGTCGCCAACCGGCTCCACGTGGACGTGGTGCAGGGCCTCGCCCCTGCCGAGGCGGGCCGGCGGCTCCAGATGTACGGGCCGAACCAGCTGACCGCGGCCAAGAAGGAGTCGCCGATCCAAGCGTTCGGGCGCCAGTACCGCGACTTCATGCAGATCGTCCTGCTGGTCGCTGCGGTGGTGAACCTCCTGGTCACCGGCGACGTCGGCACGTCGCTGGTGCTGGCCGGGCTGACGCTGTTCAACGCCGTCATCGGCCTGCGGCAGGAGGCCAAGGCCGAGGAGAGCGTCGCCGCGCTGGCCAAGATGATGAAGACGGTCGCGCGGGTGCGGCGTGACGGGCAGGCCGTCGAGGTCGACGCCGGGGAGCTGGTGCCGGGCGACGTCGTCCTGGTGGAGGCGGGCAACCGCGTGCCCGCGGACGGCCGGATCACGCTGGCCGCCACCCTGGAGATCGAGGAGGCCGCGCTCACCGGGGAGAGCCTCCCGGTCGGCAAGTCGACCGACCCGGTGGCGGGCGACGACGTCCCGCTGGGCGACCGCACCTGCATGGCCTACATGAACACCGCGGTCACCCGCGGCCGCGGCGAGATGGTGGTCACCGCGACGGGTATGAACACCGAGATCGGCCACATAGCGAACCTGCTGGCCGGCACCGAGACGGACAAGACGCCGCTGCAGAAGCAGCTCGACGGCCTGTCCAAGATCATCGCGACCATCGCGGCCGTGGCCCTGGTCTTCGTCGTGGTGCTGGGGCTGGTGCGGGGCGAGTCGTTCGACGCGCTGTTCATCACCGGCGTGGCGCTGGCGGTGGCCGCGATCCCGACCGGCCTGCCCGCCGTCGTGACGGCCCTGCTCTCCATGGGCACCCGCGAGATCGCGCGTCGCCACGCGATCGTGAAGCGGCTGCCCGCGGTGGAGACGCTCGGGTCGACGTCGGCCATCTGCTCGGACAAGACGGGGACGCTCACGCTGAACAAGATGACCGCCCGCGAGCTGGCGATCCCCGGGCAGAACGCCTTCACCGTCACGGGCGAGGGGTACGGCACCACCGGCGAGATCAGGCACGTGGGCGGCTCGCGCATCGACCTCGACCCGTACCTGCTGCCCATGGTCCTGTGCGCGGACGCCGTGCTCGACGGCGAGAGCCTGATCGGCGACCCCACCGAGGGTGCGCTGATCGTGCTCGGTGCCAAGGGCGGCCTGGACATCGACGCCACCCGGCGCGACTTCCCGCGCGTCGCCGAGGTGCCGTTCGACTCCGAGTACAAGTTCATGGCCACCTTCCACGAGATGGCCGACGACGCCGGACGTCCCGTGGTGCGCTGCTACGTCAAGGGCGCCCCTGACGTGCTGATCGGCCGCGGCGCCGCCTACCGGTCCCCCGACGGCACCGTCGTGCCGGTCACCGACCAGAACCGCGGCCTGGCGCTCGAGGCGAACGACCGGATGGCGAACTCCGGCGAGCGGGTGATGGTCGTGGCCCAGCGGGACATCGACCACGCGACGTTCGAGGCGGCGCGCGTGAGCGGCAGGAACCTGATCGCCCTGGTCACCGACCTGACGCTGCTCGCGATGGTGGGCATCGTCGACCCTCCGCGGCCCGAGGCGCGAGCGGCGATCGCCGAGTGCCGCTCCGCCGGGATCCGGGTGCGGATGATCACTGGCGACCACGCCTCCACCGCCGCCGCCATCGCCAAGGAGCTGGGTATCGAGGGTCGCGCCCTGACGGGCAACGAGTTCGCGGACCTGACCGACGACGAGCTGCTGGCCCAGCTCCACGACATCGGGGTGATCGCGCGCGTGGCGCCCGAGGACAAGATCCGGCTGGTGCAGCTGCTCAAGCGTTCGGGCAACGTGGTCTCGATGACGGGCGACGGCGTCAACGACGCCCCCGCGCTCAAGGCCGCCGACATCGGCGTCGCCATGGGCATCACGGGTACCGAGGTCTCCAAGGAGGCCGCGGTGATGATCCTGACGGACGACAACTTCGCGACCATCGTGAGCGCCGTCTCCTACGGACGCAGCCTCTACGACAACCTCGTGAAGTACCTGCGCTTCCAGATGTCCACGCTGGTCGCCTATATCGCGATCTTCCTGCTCGCCGGCATCCTGAACATCGCGGCCGGCACGCCGCTGGACCCGCTGCAGATCCTGTGGCTCAACATGGTCGTGGACATCCCGATCGCCATCGCGCTCGGCTTCGACCAGCCGACCAAGGGCCTGATGGGCCGGCCCCCGCGTCCGGTCGGGGCGCCGGTCCTGTCCAGGACGGCCTGGGTGCGGCTCTGCGTGCAGGGCGCCGTCATGACGGCCGGCTCGCTCTGGGCGTACCAGATCGGGGCCGACGCCGGCGCCGTGGTCGCGGCCACCATGCTGCTGACGACGCTGTCGCTCTTCCACGTCGTCGCGGGCCTGCTCTCCCGCGACCAGCTCGGCACGATCTTCGACCGCGACGCCATACCCGGCGCCGCCCAGCTACGGCGCTACGGCCTGGCGCTGCTGGCGATCGTCGCGGTGACCACCATCGGGCTGCTCGAGACGGTCTTCGGTACGACCGAGCTCGACGGGCGGCAATGGGGTATCTGCATCGCGCTGGCGCTGAGCCTGCTGGTGATCGAGGAGATCATCAAGGTGTTCCTGCGGGGGCGTGCGGGCGGCGGCGGGGCTCCGCGGGTCGAGGCTGGGCGTGGGGTGGCGCGGGGGGTGTGAGGAGCCGTGGCCAACGGGGTGCTCCCGTCTGAGATGATCCGGCACGAGCAGCTCCTGCTGCCTGCCGGTGACGAGGGAGCATGGTGGCTATGGTGGAGGCCGCAGACGAGCCAACGGCGATGTTGCACTTCGGCACCGTGGGCGCACCCGATCTGCCGGGTCGTATCGAGCTCCTGCGGGCCGCTCACCGCCTGGGGTCGTTGACGGGCGCAGATTTCCTGCCGGATGTGGAAGCCGACTTCTCCGTGCGCGAAGGCCGGGACGTCATCTTCGCCGAGCCGTCGTTTCCTGTGGCCGAACTGGCCCGGGCGCTGGAGCTGTGGGCCTCGGAGACGGACGACCCGCAAGACGACTTCGCGTTCGACTCCATGGCGTACGAGGTCCTGGGTGCCGTGCGGATCGTCAACTCGGCCGCCGGACGGACGATCGGGTCCCACTACGAGCGGACGACGACGGAGCCGCGTCCCTGGCCGGTCGTTCAAGCAGAGATCCGGGTTTTCGTCGAGGCGGTCAAGGCAGCCACACCCATCGCGGTCAAGGCCGCCACCAGCTCGATGATCACCGCGATCCTGGCCATGCATCGTGCCTTCGGCATGCCTCTGGCCGACGCCAAGGCTTTCGTGGTGGATGCCGTCGGTGGGGTCGATCCGGTGAACCAACGGCTTCATGACATCGCCACGAATCAGCCTGACGTCGCGAACGGTCCCCTTTGGTGATCGATCCATCGTTCGCCGTCGGCGAGTACCGCCTGCGGCGCGTGCACGACCGGCTGTTCCACTACGCCCACGTCGTCGTCGCCGCGCAACACGCCACGACGAACACCGTCAGCGCTGGGACGGCGCCCTTCGCCTGGCGTCTCGACGCGTACGGCCCGTTCGCGTACGCCCTCGACACCGATGCTGGGCTGATCGACGAGGCGGTCGACGGCGCCGAGCGGGCGCTCGCCGCACTCCCGGCCGGGAGTGGCGCGTTCTTCGCCGTCGTGACGTCGATCCGGACGTCGAACGTGGACACTCTCCCGGGTGATGTTCGGTATGCCGCCGGCCACGCACTGTGGAGGGCCGTGGGTCATGAACGGGCGGACGCTCGGGAGGTCAGCGGGGGCAGGCTCGTCTTCCCGGATGAAACGTCTGACGCATCCAAGATCTGAAGCGAGGTCGCGCTGGGGATCGTCGCCTGTTCTTGACGAGTTCCCGTCGAAAACGAGATGTCGGAGGGTTCGCTGCGGCCCTACGCTCGCGCCCATGGATGACATCGAACGATCTGACGAGCAACGGATCGTCGGACTCTCCGAGACCTTCGATGCATCGGCGAGCTGGTACTTCGGCATCGAGCACTACAAGACGGAGTACCAGCGTGGGCTCGACGCGATCGCCACCAGGCACGGAGATCGCCTGAACGCATTGGCAGGCCGAGCACTCAGCCACGCTTGGGTGCTCTGGGACGTCGAGGATGACTCGTGGTTCGCCGACGCGCCGGTGCTGTTCGACTTCGGGGACGAGCAGCTCGAGGTCCAGCACAACAAGTTCGACGAGCTCTCGATCACCTGGAACACCATCGATGCCCGGTCCTCGGTCCGTTGGCCGGAGAGCAAACTCGTCTGGCGCGATGACGCGTTGGCCGGCCTCTCGCTCCTGCACGGGCAGCGGGTGCTCGCCGGGCAGCTTTTTGAGTGGCGGGGACCCGAGCCCGACCTGGCGAACGGGATGGTCGCCGTCGGAGTCGTCTTCGAGAACGGTCGGGTGCTCGTCTACAACGCCCTGGACGAGAACGGTCTCGATTTCGAGCAGCCACGTCCGGAGTACCAACTCCACTCCCGTAACACCTGATGACCATGCGGTTGCTGCCAGGACCGCCCGATCCTGGCAGCAACTGCATGGTTGACAGGCCCGACGCTGCCCGCGCAAGCTCCCGGGCCGGGCCGGCCCGGGAGTCACCCGATCCGCACGACCCGAACCCACGAGGGCGGCGCCGGGGGTTGGTACGGGCTGGTCTCGCGCCACCCGCTCGGCCGAGGGAACAGCCCCACCACGGTCCGGCACGACGGCCTGACGGAGGGCCACGCCGTCTGTCCGTCGGTCAGGACGACGAGTGCGTCAGGCTTCGGAAGACGTCCGAGGGCTGCCGCCATTCCCGTTCTCAGGTCCGTGCCTCCGCCACCGACGAGCGGGATGCCCTCCGCCTGACAGATGCGTCCGACCGTCTGCACGGCCGCGTCGCACGACAGCACGGTCACCAGGTCGCGCCGGCCGCCCACGGCCTTCAGGATCGCGGATACCTCCAGGAGTGCGCTGCCGAGCTCGTCGTCGCTCACCGATCCGGAGGTGTCGATGACCACGCTGACGCGCGGCGGCCTGCGGCGCAGGCTGGGCAGGATCACCCCGGGCAGCGACGCGCTCCTCCGGCCAGGGCGCCCGTAGGTGTAGTTGTCGCCGACGCCGTTGCTGGTCACCGCCGAGCGGATCGCGGCACCCAGCAGGTCCCGCCAGGGCTGCGGCGGATGCACGACGTCGTTGGCCCAGCGCTGCCACCCCGCGGGCGCGTCGCCGGGCGCCCCGACGATCCCGCGCGCGACCCGGAACCTGACGGCCTGGCGCTCCGACTCGGACAGACCGTGGGACCTTCCCTCCCCCAGGTCCCAGGAGCGCTCCTGCCCATCGGCGCCGCTTCCGCAGTCGTGCCAGGCATACGGGTCGGTCAAGGGACCAGGGCTGATGTCATCGACGTACTCCTCCAGGAGCAGGCCCGGCTTGAGGTGCAGCCGGACGGGCGTGACGGCGCCGGAAGGCAGCGGCAGGTCGTCGTCGACGATGTCGTCGTTGATCTCGCAGTCGGCGGCCAGGTTGATCCGGAACCGCCGGACACGCGCCTCGGGGCCTGTCCGAGCCGCCATGAGGCGGTTGCCGCGGCCGTGGTGGTCACGCAGCAGGTGGGAGACCTCGTGGATCCAGACACCGGCGAGCTCATCCAGCGGCGTCCGCTCGACGAAGGCGGGCGAGACGTAGCAGCGCCAGTGCCGGTCGACTGCCATGGTCGGCACCGTCGAGGTCGGCACGACTTCCATGGCGAACAGCGCGGTCGCCAGATACGGGCGAAGGTGACAGGCCCGCAGCCGGGCCGCGAAGAGCTTCTCGGTGTCCATGGGCGTCGTCACGCGCTCACGGGCAGCAGGCCGGCGTGCTTGCCCAGCGGCACTGCGACCGCGAGTCGTTCGATGGCCGCGGGCACCGCCCAGTCCGGCCGGCGCAGTGTCGACAGCGTCATGACCGGCGTGACGAGCAGGTCGGGCGCGCCGGTGTCCAGGGCACGTACGAGTACCTCCCACGCCGCGTTCCAGCGGTCCTGGTCGGGCCGCTTCTTCACCACGAGCACGACGGCGTCCAGGACGGCCAGGCGCAGGTCGCCCCGCTCGGGCAGGACGGCCGAGGCTGGATCGGCGAGAAGCGTCTCCGGATCGGGTAGGTCGAGCCGGTCGATCGCCGCGAGCAGCTCGAAGCCAGGTCCGTCGCCCACGGCGCCCTTGACCAGCAGCGAGAGCACGTCACGCTCTGCGTCCGCAGCCGTGGCGAACGCGACGAGGCGCAGTGCCGTCTCCCAGCTTCGCGGTGACGGCCAGGCGCCGCCGCGGCGGGTCTCGCTGGTGGGCAGCTGGTGCATGAGGGCGGGTCTCGCCTCCAGGAAGGTGCACACGGCTCGCCGGGCGAACGCGACGGCATCGGGCAGCCGCTCCGCATCGAGCCGCGGAAGGACCGCACGGGGCCAGGTCCCGCCCAGGCCGCGGACGACGACGTCGGGGTCGTGCCGCCAGGGCAGGTGGACGAACCGGTTGGCCAGCGGAGCGCTCAGCTCCCATCCGTCGGCGGCCGAGCCTCGTGGGTTCGCCGCGGCCACGATCCGGACACCCTCGGGCAGCCGGAGTGCGCCGACCTGGCGTTCCAGGACGACCCGCAGGAGGGCCGCCTGCACGGCCGGCGGGGCCGTCGACAGCTCGTCGAGGAAGAGCAGCCCCCGGCCGGCGTCGGCCAGCCGGACGGCCCAGTCCGGCGGGGCCATCGGCACGCCGAGACGCGCCGGGTCGTCGCCGATGACCGGGAGGCCGTTGAAGTCGGACGGCTCGTGCACGCTCGCGATGACGGTGGTCAGGGGCAGACCCAGCGAGTCGGCGAGCTGCGCGATCGCCGAGGTCTTGCCGATGCCCGGTTCGCCCCACAGGAGCACGGGGACGTCGGCGGCCACCGCCAGCGCGAGCGCGGTGAGCTGTGGTTCGGGACGTGGTTCGGTGGTCGAGCCGGTGAGCAGGGACAGGAGGTCGGACGCTACGGAGAGCTGAGAAGTCATGGGTCACCTGTGAGTGGTAGGGATCCAGCCGGTGCCGGGCAGGTCAGTGAGACGCCGCAAGGAGGCGGCGGGTGTGCCGGTCGCGCTGGCGGCGGGATGTGGAGGAAGCGACCACGGACACACGGAAGCTCCGGTCGGAGCGGACATACGGATCGGGCGGAACCACGGGGTCGATGTCGAGCAGCAGCGGCAGAAGGCCCGCACGGTGCACGCCGTACGCGGCTCGTCCAGCTGCCACCGCGGCCAGCTCGTCCTGGAGGTCGCCGGCCCGGAGCACTGCCTCGGCACCCAGGAGGTTCTCGACGATGGCCAGGGCGGAGTCGACGTCGCCGTGGTCGAGCCGTGCGCGCACGTCCGCGAGCGCCGTCGGCGCACGGTGCAGCTGGTCGATGACGTGGAGGCACGGCAGCGGCGTTCCGCCGAGCCGCGCCAGCAGCTCCTCGCGCCGGATCTCGTCCGGGGCGTGGTCGAGGGCGGTGAGGACGCCGTCGACCACTGCCAGCCGGTGTGCCTCGCCGCGGCAGTCCACGTTTCGTGTGCCCGGTACCGGCGCCGGCCGTCGGCCGTAAATGCTGCCGGGTGCTAGTGCCTGGGCGACGAGCGGATGCAGGTCGCCGGGCGAGATCAGCCCTGCCCGCAGCAGCAGGACGTCGGGTGACACCCAGGTCGCGGCGTCCGGGAGCACCGCGATGCCGGGGTCCCGGCGTCGTCTGGCCCGCGCCGTTCCGGAAAGTCGGCCGGCGTCGAGCAGGTCTGCCAGGTCTTCGGGCGTCGGCGGCCGCAGGGTTCCGTTGTCGTCGCGACGCAGGACCAGGCGCCTTGCGCCCAGATGCACCGCGACGCCGCCGTCAGGCACGCCGTCCGACTCGACGAGAAGTGCGGCTTCCGCCGCCCACCGGGTCACCGCCCAGTCCGACGGCGTCACCACGGCCGGTCCGGGACCGACAGGTGAGTCGGCGTCCGGCGCGCGCACGGCTCGTTGGGCCAGCTCGTCGCTGTGCCGCGCGTCCCAGAGGTGGCGGTGCAGGTCGAGCCGGAACCGCCGGTCGGGGTGCGGCGCTGCCCTGTCGCCCGCGTCCCACCACGCCAGACTCATCCTTTGCGGCCCGGCAGCCCACGCGGGCGGCGTCCGGACCACCAGGTGCCCCGTGCCGCCGTCGGGCAGGGTGTACCGGGCGAGCGTGCAGGTGGTACCGGGCCGCAACAGGCCGTCGGACAGCGCGCGTGGCATGTGCCAGCGCAGCAGGTCCGGGGCGAGGTGGCGGAGGTCCACCCGGACGGCAGCGGCGAGCTCGGCGCCGTAACGACGTCGGAGGTTGCGGAGGTTCACGTCGACGTCCACGTGGGCCGCCGCGCAGGCGCCCGCCCAGTCGCCCACCTGACGGCGGGCCGTGGAGGTCTCGATCATCGGCGGAGGTACGGCGTACTCACGTACCCGCTGCCAGGAGAGGAGCCGGAGGTTCTCGGTCGACCTCGATGAGTGCATCAGCACTCACCTTCGGTGTACCGGACCCCCAATCTGGTGATCGTGAAGGTCATCATCGGGAGGGAGGCTAGCAGGCCTGACCTCTCGATGACCATGGCCTTACGCCCCCACCGCCTCCCGCACCGGCTCGAACCTGTCGTGCTCCGTGCGGCACATGCCCTCCCCGTGGGTCAGGCCGGGCAGGTCCCGCTGCAGCGCGGCGACGCTCCCGGCCGGGATCTCCCCGCGCATGACGACGATGCCGCCGCTCCCGACGCCCGACTCGAACGGCACCCCGCCCAGCCGGCCCACCAGCGACGCCACGGGCCCGACGGTGTCCTCCGGCAGCTCGATCACGAACCGGTGCACCGGTTCGCACACCACGGTCCCCGCCTGCCGGACAGCCGCGGCGAGCACGCGCGGCGCCAGCCCGCGGAAGTCGGCCCCCGTGCTGGACATCGCCTTGTTGAACTTCTGGTGCATGTGGCTCTGCCGGGGCGAGTAGCCCGAGTGGGTCATCACCACGCGGGCATCCGGGACCGGCCAGTGGAGCGGGCCGCGGGCCAGCTCGCGGCGCACGGTGTCCTCCGTCGCGTCGAAGAACGCGGGCGGCATCGAGCCGCGCTCGCACTCCAGCTCGAACGTCACGCCGCTCCCCGGGGCCACGGGCTCGACCCGCAGCCCGATCGTGGCGTGGAACTCGTTGCCGTCCTGCTTCTTGATCTCCAGCGCGTGCCCGGTGCCGACCAGCCGCTCGGTGCGCGCCGTCCGCACCTCGCCGAACCGCGCGTCGACGCGGTACTCCCGCTGCAGGATCGCGGCCAGGACCTCCCGCTGGACCTCGCCGTACAGGGACACGGTGATCTCCTCGCCGCGGCGGCGCACCCGGATGAGCGGGTCCTGCTCCGCCAGCTCGGACAGCGCGGCATACAGCCGCCCGCGTTCGCCGGGCGAGGCGTCCACCACCGTCTCGTACGACGGCGGCGGGAACTGGCTCGCCCGCTCGTCCCCCGGCCGCTGCGGCCCGACGACGTCGCCGACGCGGGCGGTCGCCAGCCCCTGCACGACTGCGATCTGGCCGGGCCGCGCCGTCGAGCGCGGGTCGAGCGTGCCGCGGTGCGCGACGCGCAGCCCGGTGATCCGCTCGGACTTCCCGTGCCCCAGGTCGATCCGGTCGCGGACCTGCAGCGCGCCCGACCGCATCCGGACGAACGCCCGCTTGCGGCCGTCCTCGCGGTCGATCGCGAAGACGACGCCGGACGGCGGGTCCTCGACCTCCGCCGTGCCCCCGCCGTCCGCCACCACGGGCAGGTACGTGCCGAGCGCGGCGGCCAGCTCGGACACGCCGACGCCGGTCACCGCCGACCCGAACAGCACCGGGTGCGCGGCCCCGCGCCGCGACTCCCCCGCGAGCCAGGCCCGCAGGCCGTCGTCCGGCAGAGGCTCGACACGGGCGCCGGGCGTGCCGGCGTCGAGCACGCGCTGCACCGGCAGGACGTCCGGGCTGAGGCGGCGCGCGACGGCGTCGGCCATCGTCTCCGGGCGTGCGCCGCGCCGGTCGATCTTGTTCACGAACACGATCACGGGCAGCCGCAGCCGCTGCAGGGCGCGCATCAGCACGAGCGTCTGCGCCTGCACGCCCTCGACGGCCGACAGCACGAGCACCGCGCCGTCGAGCACGGCGAGGCTGCGGTCCACCTCGGCGATGAAGTCCGGGTGGCCCGGGGTGTCCAGCACGTTGACGGTGACGTCCCCCGCGGGGAACGACGCCACGGACGCGCGGATGGTGATGCCCCGCTCGCGCTCCAGCGCGAGCGAGTCGGTCAGGGTATCGCCGCCGTCGACGGAACCGAGGCGGTCGATCACGCCCGAGTGGTGCAGCAGGCGTTCGGTCAGGCTGGTCTTACCGGCGTCGACATGGGCGACGATCCCGAGGTTGAGGTACGACAAAGGCAGTCACGTCCGTGGTCAGGTGGGTCAGGGCACGGGGCGTGACAGCTGTCATCGGTGTTCCAATCTCTCGGGTTGCCCCGACCCTGCCTTCCTGGCCGGGGTCGGGGCAACGGTTTATTCGGCCGGTCCCGCGGTGCCGACCCGCCAGGCCCAGCGCAGCGCGTCGGGCAGCAGGACGCCGGCGTGGTTCGGGTTGTGGCCGCCGTCGCCGAGCACGAGCCGGATGTCGTAGCCGGCCTCCGCGAGCGCCGCCGTGACGCGCAGGTTCTCCGCGAGCCAGTTCCGCTCGGGGCGGTTCCAGCCGAGGCCCCGGTGCCCGGCCTGGAGGAAGATCCGCAGCGGTTTGCGCGGCTCGGCGGGCAGGGCCGCGGGGTAGGGGTTGCCGCCGGGCATCTGGGCGAAGCTCGACAGGAAGCCGACGACGCGGCGGAACCGGTCAGGACGGTGCCACGCCGCGGTGAAGGCACAGTTCCCGCCGCTGCTGCCGCCCACGACACCCCAGCGGTCCGGGTCGTCGGTGACGGCGTACCGGCGGCGGACCTCCGGGATCACCTCGGTCAGCAGGAAGGTGACGTAGCGGTCGTCGGCGGCGTCGTACTCCGTGTTGCGGTTCTTGCGCTCGACGGTATCCGGGCGGTCCTGGAAGACGCCGGGGTCGACGAAGACGCCGAGGGTCGGCGGGATCGCGCCGTCGTGCACCAGGTTGTCCAGCACGATGCCGCCGCGGACGTCGCCGTCGGGGTCGAGGTACCACCAGCCGTCCTGGAACACGAGGAGCCCGGCGGGGCGAGCGGGGTCGTAGGCGGCGGGCACGTGGATCCACACGGTCCGGGTCGTGCCGGGGTAGACGGCGCTGTCGTCCAGGCGGAGCTCGACGGTGACGCCCGGCGGGACGTCGGGGCGCCGCCGCGAGTCGGGCCCGAGCTCGTACCGGACGTCGTCGAGCTCCAGCGGGATTGGTCGAAACGGAACAGAAGCGGCCACGCCGCCACGCTAACGACCACCCCCGCCCGGGGTCCCGCCCTTTATCCGCCCCACCACGGCGTTGAGCACAGCAGTTGCTGCCAGGAAGGGCGTGGTCGTGGCAGCAACCGCTGTGCTCAACACCGAGGCCGCGGGCTGGAAGGGGCGAGCGGCCGGTAGCCTGCCCGCATGATCGTGTGGCTGAACGGACCCTTCGGCGGCGGCAAGACCACGACGGCGGCGGAGCTCGACGCGCTCCTGCCGGAGGCGGTGGTGTTCGACCCGGAGCACATGGGCCTGCCGCTGGTGCCCACGCTGTCGGGCATCGAGCCGGTGAGCGACTTCCAGGACTGGCGCCCGTGGCGCGAGCTGGTCGTGGCGGCGCTGACGTCGCTGGACCGCTACACCGGCCGCACCATCGTGGCCCCGCAGACGGTGGTCGTCGAGCAGTACTGGGACGAGATCACCTCAGGCCTCGCGGCTGCCGGGGTCACGCTCAGGACGTTCACCCTGGACTGCACCCCCGACGAGCACGAGCGGCGGATCGCCGGCGACACGGTCACGAACTCGACGATCGCGGAGATCAAGATCGACGACGACGGCGTGGGCTGGCGCCGCCACCGCGCCGCCGACTACCGCGCGGCCCTGCCCTGGCTCACCGCGCGCACCGAGGTGATCGACACGACGAGCCTGCAACCGGCCGAGGTCGCCAAGGAGGTCGCGGCCCGCGCGGGCCTGACGGCCTGACCGACACCGGCCCCGTGACCCGCCGTCGTTGACCACAGCGGTTGCTGCCGGCGGCACCGGATCGGTGGCAGCAACCGCTGTGGTCAACGCCTGTCCGGGCAGCGGCGGTGCGGGCAGCGGCGGTCTGGTCAGCCGCGGTCTGGTCAGCCGCGGTCGCCTTCGCCCCCGCGCGCCTGGTGCGGCGCTCGGCGCCGGAAGTAGGCGACCGTCAGCACCGCGAGCAGCGGACCCCAGGCCAGCAACGGCGTGTAGCAGACCGCCAGCAGCACCTTCTGCGCGAACGTCGGGAAGAGGAAGTCGAGGTTCCCGCCGAAGGTCCCGCTCATCAGGTTGACCGCGGCGAACGTCCAGATCACGGTGAGCGCCAGCGAGCCGAGCGCGGCCGGGACGGTCGCGGCGAGCCGGTGCACCGGACGCCCGCCGACGACGGGGAGCCAGGCCGGCAGCACCTCGCCCCACCGCTGGACGAGCCCGAGGGACAGCAGGGCCAGCACCTCCGCGACGAGTGAGAGCCCGACGATCTGGACACGTTCCCCGAACGGGATGGCGACGGCGGTGCTCGCGACCGGCAGCCCGAGCACCAGGGCGATCCGCCAGAGACCGGACGGCAGAGTGAGCAGGGCGACGACATGTGCCAGACGACGGATGCCGGGGCGGGCCTCCACGGCCGGCGGGGCTGTCACGACGGTTGAGGTGTTCATGCCATCGATGCTCGTCGCGCGGATCCACCCACCGGATCCCCCACCCGCGTGAGCTCACTCCCCCGGTCGGGTGACCGACCACGCGACGCGCCTCACTCGGCGCCGTAGAAGATCCGCTCCATCACGGCGCGCGCCCGCCGGGCCAGCCGCAGGTACAGCTCCTCCAGCTCCGGACCCGTGCCCACGTCGCCGAGCAGCCGGGCGATGCCGGTCAGGGCGTGGCTGTCGTGCGGCAGCATGTCCACGCCGGCACCCGTCGTCCGCCCGGACCACAGCACGATCGCCGACCGCAGCCGCGACGCGAGCACCCAGGCCTCCAGGAGCACCTCGGCGTCGTCGTCGGTCAGCAGGCCCGCCTCGTTCGCGGCCTTCAGTGCCGAGACGGTCCCCGTGGTCCGCAGGCCCGGCACCTCGTAGGCGTGCTGGAGCTGCAGGAGCTGGACGGTCCACTCGACGTCGGAGACCCCGCCCCGGCCCAGCTTCAGGTGCCGCGCCGGGTCGGCCCCGCGCGGCAGGCGCTCCGACTCGACCCGCGCCTTGATGCGCCGCACCTCGCGCAGCACCGCGGCGTCCAGCCCGCCCTCCGGGTAGCGCAGGGGGTCGATCAGCTCCGTGAACCGCGCGCCCAGCGACCGGCCGCCCTCGGCGCCGGGTCCCAGGTCGAGCTCGCTCCCGCCCTCGGGCAGCGCGCCTCCGCCGTCGGACAGGGAGGCCGCCACCGCGCCCTCGTCCGGGCCGCCCGCCGCGACCACGCTGAGCGTGCCCGACAGGGCGCGCGCCCGCAGCAGCGCCTGCGCCTCCCAGGGCGAGGACCAGCGTCCGTAGTACTCCACGTAGGAGTCGAAGGAGCGCACCAGCGGCCCGCTGCGCCCCTCGGGCCGCAGGTCGGCGTCCACGGGCAGGCCCGGCTCCGGCCCGACGGCGGTCAGGATCCGCCGCATGCCCTTCGCCACCGTCAGGGCGTAGTCGTTGGCCGCCTTGTCCCCGGCGCCGCCGACCGCCTCGTAGACGAACATGATGTCGGCGTCCGAGCCGTACCCCATCTCCTGGCCGCCGAGCCGGCCCATCGCGACGATGAGCAGCCGTGCGGGCTCGTCCCCGCGCGCGATGTTCCGCTCGCCGCGCGCCTCGTGCTCCGCGATGCGCAGCCCGCCCGCCAGGACGACGTCGGCGGCGTCCGAGATGGCCCGCGCGGCGTCGACCGGCCCGAGCTCGCCCAGCACCTCGGCGACGCCCGTGCGGGCCAGCTCGCGGCGGCGCAGCGCGCGCAGCGCGACGGTGGCCGCGTCCACCTCCTGGGCCCGCCCGAGCAGCGCGTCCGCCTCCGCGGCCAGCCGCCGCGCCCCGCGCGGCGCCAGCGAGTCGGACTGCGCCAGCCAGCGCACCGACTCCGGGGACCTACCGATGGCGTCCGCGAGGTAGCGCGACGAGGACAGCACCTGGGCCAGGTGCGAGGCGGCCTCCGAGGAGTCGCGCAGCAGCCGCAGGTACCAGTGCGTGGAGCCCAGGGTGTCGGACAGCTTGCGGAACGCGAGCAGGCCCTCGTCCGGGTCCGCCCCCTCGGCGAACCAGCCGAGCAGCACCGGCAGGAGCTGCCGCTGGATCGCCGCACGCCGCGAGACGCCGTCGGTCAGGGCCTGGACGTGGCGCATCGCGCCGGCCGGGTCGCGATAGCCGATCGCCGCGAACCGGGCCATGGCCGCGCGCGGCGCGAGCGACGCCTCGCTCGTGGACAGGAGCGCCGTGGCCGGCAGGAGCGGCCGGTAGTAGACGGCCTCGTGCAGGTCGCGCACCTCGCGCCGCACGGACCGCCAGGTCTTGACCAGGTCGTCGGCGCCGCCCTGCCCCAGTCCGCGGGCCAGCCGACGCAGCTCCGCCTCGGCGGTCGGCATGAGGTGGGTACGGCGCAGGCGGAAGAGCTGGATCCGGTGCTCCAGCGCCCGCAGGAACCGGTAGCACTCCCCCATCCGGCGGGCGTGCTCGCGCCCCACGTAGCCGCCCCGGGACAGCGCCGCGAGGGCGTCGAGCGTGGTCCGTGACCGGATGTCCTCGTCCGCACGACCGTGCACGAGCTGCAGCAGCTGCACGGTGAACTCGACGTCGCGCAGGCCGCCCTTGCCGAGCTTGATCTGCCGGTCGGCCTCGGCCACGGGCACGTTGTCCTCGACGCGCTTGCGCATCGCGCGGGCGTCCTCGACGAAGTTGGGCCGCTCCACGGCCTGCCACACCAGCGGCCCGACGGCGGCGGTGTACGCCTCCCCGAGCGCCAGGTCGCCCGCCACCGGACGCGCCTTGAGCAGCGCCTGGAACTCCCACGTGACGGCCCACCGCTCGTAGTACGCGACGTGGCTCGCCAGCGTGCGCACGAGCGGCCCCTGCTTGCCCTCCGGGCGCAGCGCCGCGTCGACCTGCCACAGCGCCGGCTCCGCCGACGCACCCGAGCACACCTGGGCCAGGCGGCCCGCGAGCCGCGCGGCGACCCGCAGGGCGTCGTCCTCGTCGCACGCGGGCGCGCCGTCGGGCAGCACGCCCGGCTCGGCCACGTAGATGACGTCCACGTCGGAGATGTAGTTCAGCTCCCGGCCGCCGGTCTTGCCCATGCCGAGCACGGCCAGGCGGACGCCGGCCGCGTGGTCCTCCTCCTCGGATCGCGCCACGGCCAGCGCGCCCTCCAGCGCGGCGGCCGCCAGGTCGGCCAGCGCCGCCGCGACGGCGGGCAGCACCACCGTCGGGTCGGACGCGGTGACGTCGGTCGCCGCGATCCGCAGCAGGCGGGCGCGGTAGGCGCGGCGCAGCCGGTCGGTGTACGACGACGAAGCGACCTCGTCCGGCGCCGCCAGCCCCTGCTGGGCGTGGGTGCCCGCGACGGGCTCGGCGGACTCCGGGTCGGCGTCGACGGCGCGCAGCAGCTCGGCGCGCACGGCCTCGGCGGGGACGCCGGTACCCGGGGTGAGGTCGCGGATCAGGTCGAGCAGCGCCGGGTGGCGCACGAGCTCGTCGCCGAGCGCCGAGGACGAGCCCAGCACGCGCAGCAGCCGGTCGACGACGGTCGGGCGGGGCGCGTCGGCGTCGGCAGGGCCGTCGCCCGTGCCGCCGTTGCCCGTGCCGCCGTTGGCGGCGCCGTTGCCACCGCCGTTGGCCGAGCCACCGTTCTCCGAGCCGCCGTTCCCCGAGCCGCCGTTGGCAGGTCCGCCCTTGTCCGGGGCGGCGTCGGCGGCCGGGCCCGAGGCCGCGAGGACCGGGCGCAGCCGGTCCGGGGCGGCCGCCGCGAGGCGGACGAGCTGGAGCAGCGCCAGGTCGGGGTCGGCGACGCCGGCGAGCGAGCGCAGGAGCGCCACGCCGGCGGGCTCCAGGACGACCGCACCGCGGTCGGGGCCGGCCGCACGGCCCGCCCCGTTGCCCTGGGGACTGCTGTCCAGGACGGCGACCAGGTCGGGGTCGCGCCACAGCGCGGCGGACCGGGTGAGGTCGGCGAACCCGGCCCGGATCAGATGGGTCGTCAGGGTCTCGGGTCGGCGGCTCTGCACCCCCCGACCCTACGACGCGGGCGGGGGGTGCAGCACCCCTGTCAGAGCTGCGGAAACGTCAGAGCTGCAGGAACCGCTTGAGCTCGAACGGCGTCACCTGGGCGCTGTACGCCTCCCACTCCTCGCGCTTGTTGCGCAGGAAGTAGTCGAAGACGTGCTCGCCGAGGGTCTCGGCCACGAGCTCGGACTTCTCCATGAACTGGATGGCCTCGTCGAGGTCGCGCGGCAGCGGCGCGATGCCCAGCGCGCGGCGCTCGGCCGGCGTGAGCTCCCAGACGTCGTCCTCGGTGTGGTCCAGGAGGTCGTAGCCCTCCTCGATGCCCTTGAGGCCGGCCGCGAGGATCACGGCGAACGCCAGGTACGGGTTGGCGGCCGAGTCCAGCGCACGGTACTCGATGCGCGCGGAGTTGCCCTTGCCCGGCTTGTACATCGGCACGCGGACCAGCGCGGAGCGGTTGTTGTGACCCCAGCTCACGTAGCTCGGGGCCTCCTGCCCGCCCCAGAGCCGCTTGTAGCTGTTGACGTACTGGTTGGTGACCGCGGTGATCTCACCGGCGTGCACCATGAGACCCGCGATGAACTGGCGCGCCGTCTTGGACAGCTCGAACTGGGCGCCGGGCTCGTAGAACGCGTTGCGGTCGTCCTCGAACAGCGACACGTGCGTGTGCATGCCGGAGCCGGGCTGGTCGGCCAGCGGCTTGGGCATGAAGGACGCGAACACGCCCTGCTCGAGCGCCACCTCCTTGACCACGGTGCGGAACGTCATGAGGTTGTCCGCGGTGGTCAGCGCGTCGGCGTACCGCAGGTCGATCTCGTTCTGGCCGGGGCCGGCCTCGTGGTGCGAGAACTCGACCGAGATGCCCATGGACTCCAGCATCGTGATCGCGGCGCGGCGGAAGTCGTGTGTCGATCCCCGGGCCAGGTGGTCGAAGTACCCGCCCTGGTCGACCGGCTCCAGCTTCGGGTCGGCCTTGGTGAGCTGGTTGAACAGGTAGAACTCGACCTCGGGGTGCGTGTAGAAGGTGAACCCGCGGTCGCTCGCCTTGGCGAGGGTGCGCTTGAGCACGTTGCGCGAGTCCGCCAGCGACGGCTCGCCGTCCGGCGTCAGGATGTCGCAGAACATGCGGCCCGTACCGTGCCGCTCGCCGCGCCACGGGAGCACCTGGAACGTGGTCGGGTCCGGCTTGGCGACCATGTCCGCCTCGAAGACCCGGGTGAGTCCCTCGATGGCGCTGCCGTCGAAGCCGATGCCCTCGCTGAACGCCGACTCGAGCTCGGCGGGTGCCACAGCTACCGACTTCAGCACGCCGAGCACATCGGTGAACCAAAGCCGGATGAAGCGGATGTCGCGCTCCTCGACCGTGCGGAGCACGAACTCCTGCTGCCTGTCCATGGGCCCATCTTGCACTAAACCTGTTACAGGTGCGTGTACCGAGCATGGACGACCGGTCGTAGGCTTTCCAGCGGCACCGAGGCCGTTCGAACCACAGGAGGACCATGTCCGCCCACACCTCACCCACTCAGGGCCCCAAGAGGGTCCGCGTGCATCATCTGGCCGAGGCCAAGGCCAAGGGTGAGAAGCTCGCGATGCTCACCGCGTACGACGCGGTGACCGCCGCGATCTTCGACGCGGCCGGCATGGACATCCTGCTGGTGGGCGACTCCATCGGGAACGTCATGCACGGGCACACCAGCACGATCCCCGTGACCGTGGACGACATGATCCCGGCCGCCCGCGCCGTCGCGCGGGCCACGAAGCGCGCGTTCGTGGTGATCGACCTGCCGTTCGGCTCGTACGAGGCCGGGCCGCAGCAGGCGCTGGAGACGTCGGTGCGGATCTTCAAGGAGACGGGCGCCGACGCCGTCAAGCTGGAGGGCGGCGTCCGTTCCGCCCCGCAGATCCGGGCGCTCACCGACGCCGGGATCCCCGTCGTCGCGCACCTCGGCTACACGCCGCAGTCGGAGAACCTGCTGGGCGGGCCGCGCGTGCAGGGCCGAGGCGACGACGCCGTCGAGCGACTGGCCGACGACGCGAAGGCCGTCGAGGAGGCCGGCGCCGTCGCCGTCGTCCTGGAGATGGTGCCCACCGACGTCGCCGCGCGGATCACCGAGATCGTGCGCATCCCCACCATCGGCATCGGCGCGGGGCCGCACTGCGACGGCCAGGTGCTGGTGTGGACGGACATGGCCGGGATGACCGACTGGTCGCCGCGGTTCGCCCGGCGCTACGCCGAGCTCGGCGCGGCGCTGCAGCAGGCCGCGGAGGACTACGTCTCCGAGGTCAAGGACTCCTCGTTCCCGGACGCGGAGCACTCGTTCGAGAAGTGACCCCGCGTGCCAGGCGTCGCCCGTCGGACGTACAGGTCACCCGGGTGACCTGTACGTCCGACACGAGGGGTTACTTCTTGCGCCAGTCCTCGTCCTCCTTGTCCCAGGACTCGTTGCGTGACCTCGCGCTCTCCAGCGCCCGCTCGGCCTCGGCGCGGGTGCTGTAGGGACCCATCAGGTGCGACCAGGACGAACGGCGTCCCACTTCGACCGCCCTGGTCTCGGTGTTGTACCAGTACTGCTCCTCGGTGCTCATGAGACGATCCTGACATGAGCGACCTGGCGTTCGGCATAGACATCGGAGGTTCGGGGATCAAGGGTGCGCCCGTCGATCTCACGGCTGGCGAGTACGCGGAGAAGCGGACCCGCATCCCCACGCCCCAACCGTCCACCCCGCAGGCCGTGGCGGACGTGCTCGCGGAGCTCGTCGACACCTACCACCTGCCCGACGACGTCCCCATCGGCGTCGCCTTCCCCGCCCCGATGCAGCACGGCGTGGTGCGCTCCATGGCGAACCTCGACCAGTCCTGGACCGGCGTGGACCTGCCGGCGCTCGTGCAGCGCGTGACGGGGCGCCACGTGGTCGCGGTGAACGACGCCGACGCGGCGGGCGTGGGCGAGGTGCGCTACGGCGCCGCGCGCGACGCGGACGGCGTGGTGCTGGTGGCGACCCTCGGCACGGGGATCGGGTCGGCGCTCGTGGTCGACGGCGTCCTGGTGCCCAACACCGAGCTGGGCCACCTGGAGATCGACGGGCACGACGCCGAGTCGCGGGCGGCCGACTCCGCGCGGGAGCGCGAGGACCTGTCCTGGGAGGACTGGGCCGAGCGCCTGCAGCGGTACTTCGGGGTGGTCGAGGACCTGATCTCCCCCGACCTCATCGTCGTGGGGGGCGGCGTGAGCAAGCACCACGAGAAGTATCTGCCGCACCTGCACCTGCGGGCGCCGATCGTCCCGGCGCAGCTGCGCAACGCGGCCGGCATCGTCGGGGCCGCAGCACTGGCCGCCGGACGCTGAGGCGGGCGCCCGGCCTCCGGGCCGGGCGCGGTCAGGCCTCCCGTGCGGCGCCGCGGTGCGCGGGGTGCGCGAAGAGCGCGTCGACCCCGAGCATCTCGATGACGTTCCGGACAACCGGCGGCGGCTCCGGAAGGCTCACGGTCAGGCCCTCCTGCGTCCCGTAGGTGTACATCTGCATGAGGAACGCGACGCCGGTCGAGTCCATGAACGTCACCTTGGACGTGTCGATGACCACCGCCTTGGCCCGCTCGAGGGCGTTGGCTATGGCAGCACTCGACTCACCGCGCAAAGAGACATCGATCTCTCCCCACATGCTCACGACGCTCGTGCGAGCCTGTTCCTCGAACAGGATCCCGCCCGTGCGCCCCCTGTTGTCGAATTCGGTGTTGCTCACTTGCATCGCCCCTGTTCATTGCTCCCCGACATGGCCGCCGGAACGGGTCGCCCGACCCCCCGGGCAACTCTGGGAGATTGCAACGCCTTCGTCGCGATCACGGGCAGCCTACATCCGTGAAGATCGCAAGTGGAACAGCCAGTATGGGTTACATTTCAAGGACCCCACTGGTATAACCCGGTATTTCTCCGGGCAAACCAGCACAACACTCCCGGCCAGACCGGGACATATAGCTGCCGAGTTGGACATACGTCCAAGTAAAAAATTCACCGGATTCAATTCTCCGACGACCGATTTGGGCCGTCCGGGCCCTCTGCGGCCCCGGGATTGCGAACGTTCGGTGCGCTTTCCTTCTCCCATGCATCCAGCTGCATAGTGAGCGCCTTGGCGAGCTCGAACACCTGCTGCGGGGGAATGCGCACGCGTGAGACCACCCGGCCCGGCACGGTGATCGACGTGACCTCGCCCGACTCCGGGTCCGAGACCGGGCTCGGCGGCTGCTTCACGGCGATGAAGTCCAGGATGAACGACGTCGGTGTGTGCCACACCGAGGCGAAGTCGGCGGGTACGCCGGTCTCCATCTCGTCGGGCACGTCGATCTGGAACTCCTGGGGCAGCTCGTCGGACGACACTGAGGCTCCTCGTTAGGCCGGGCGGTGCACCGACCGTACCGTGGGGCAGGTTGGCGCGACAGTGGAAACGGACTCGAAGGACATATGGTTCCTGACCGGCCGAGCTGCCGACCTGGTCAAGAAAATGTGCCGCCACGTTCAGGTCCCGGGCACTAGACTCACGCGGCCGTTCGGACGAGCACCTCGCGCGACGAACAGCCCGCACAGCCCCTGCGCACAGCCCCTGCTCACCAACCCTGGAGGACCTGCCATGCCCGCCGACGCGTCCGAGCTCGCCACGGAGCGGGAGTTCCTTGCCGAGGCCCGCTCACAGCTCGGCCGGATGCGCGACCGGGTCGCCGCCCTCGACGGCAGCTACGCGGGCGACTGGGTGAGCGCGGAGGTCCTGGAGGCCACGCTCGCGCGCCGGATGGAGCAGCTCACCGACGACCCGGAGATCCCGCTGTTCTTCGGCCGCATCGACCTCGCGGCCGGCGAGACCTTCCACATCGGACGCCGCCACGTGTCGGACCCGGACGGCGAGCCGATGGTCGTGGACTGGCGCGCGCCCGTGAGCACGCCGTTCTACCGGGCCACGGCCAAGGAGCCGATGGGCATCACGGCCCGGCGCCGCTACGGGTTCGCCCGCGGCCACCTGACGGCGTTCGAGGACGAGTCCCTGACCCGCGCCGGCCTGGGTGCACAGGGCGAGCAGGGCGGCGACGGCGCCGCGCACTCCGAGATCCTCGAGGCCGAGATCGAGCGCCCGCGCTCCGGCCCCATGCGCGACATCGTCGCGACGATCCAGCCCGAGCAGGACGTCATCGTCCGCATGCCGCTCGAACGTACGCTCGTGGTCCAGGGCGCGCCCGGCACGGGAAAGACGGCGGTCGGCCTGCACCGCGCGGCGTACCTCCTGTACGCGCACCGCGACCAGCTCACCCGCCGCGGCGTGCTCGTCGTCGGGCCGAACAAGAGCTTCCTGCGGTACATCCGCGACGTGCTGCCCGCCCTGGGCGAGATCCACGCGACGCAGGCGACCATCGAGGAGATCGTGAGCGGCCACGCCCCGGTCCGCGCCACGGATCCCCCCGACGTCGCGACCCTCAAGGGCGACGGCCGGCTCGCCGAGGTGCTGCGCCGCGCCGTCTGGTCGCACGTCGCCACGCCGGAGGAGACCCTCGTGCTGCCGCGCGGCTCGTTCCGCTGGCGGGTCCCGGCCTACGAGGCGCGCGAGGCCGTGGAGCAGGTCATGGGCCGGGGTGTGCCATACGCGCTGGGCGCGGCCCAGCTCCGGCACGCGCTGGCGCACCGCGTGCTCGTCCAGATCGAGGAGACCGGCGACGCGCTCGACGACAAGGCCTGGGACGTGCTGGCCCGGACCAAGCCCGTCCGCGACTACGCGGCGGCCGTCTGGCCCGCGGTGGACCCGCGCAAGCTGCTGTTCCGCCTGTACTCCGACCCGGAGTTCCTCGCGGAGTGCGCCGAGGACATCCTGTCCGACGCCGAGCAGGCGCTCCTGACCTGGGCCCGGCCGCCCCGGACCGCCGGCTCCGCCCGCTGGACGACGGCGGACCTCGTGCTGCTCGACGAGATCGCCGACCTGCTGGACCGGACCACGTCGGTGGCGCACATCGTGGTCGACGAGGCGCAGGACCTGTCCGCGATGATGCTGCGCTCCCTCGGCCGGCGCGCCGCCACCGGATCGCTCACCGTGCTCGGCGACCTGGCCCAGGCCACGACGCCCTGGGCGGCGCGCGACTGGGCGGACGTCCTGCGCCACCTGGCCAAGCCCGACGGGTACGTGGAACAGCTCACGGCCGGCTTCCGCGTGCCCGCCGACGTGATCGAGCTCGCGGCCCGGCTCCTGCCGAGCATCGCGCCCGGCCTGGAGCCGCCCACCGCGGTCCGGCGCACCCGCGGCCGGCTCAGGTTCACCACGGAGCCGCTCGACGACGTGCTGGTGGGCGTCGGCATCTCCGACCTGGAGGGTTCGGTGGGCCTCATCGTGCCCGACGCCGCCGTGCCGGACGTCCGCGCGACGCTGGCCGCCGTCGGGCTCACCTTCGCCGTCGTGGGCGAGCAGGAGGGCGCCGGCGGCGACGCCGCGGAGCCGGACGACTCCTCGGAGTTCGACGTCCACCTGGACCTGGTGCCCGCGTCCCTGGCGAAGGGTCTGGAGTTCGATCACGTGGTGCTGCACGACCCGGCCGCGATCGTCGCGGCCGAGCCGAACCACGCCACGGGCCTGCGCCGCCTCTACGTCTGCCTCACCCGCGCGGTCACGTCACTGGTGGTGCGGCACGACGGCGACCTGCCGCCGGAGCTCGGCGTCGAGGCTGCGGACATCGCCACGGACGAGGCGGCGGCCGGCGTCGGGCGCTAGTCCGCGCAGCGGCAGCCGTCGTCGCCGCACCCCTGCTCGGCCCGGGGATCGCCCTGGAGCTCGCCGTCGCCCACGAGCTGGGCCACGGGGGTGCAGCACGGGTCGCCGTGCCAGGCCTCCCAGCCCTCGCGGACGGCGAAGCCGGCGATGACCACGGCCGCGACCGGGTCGGCCCACCACCAGCCGAGCAGGCTGTTGAGCAGGAGCCCGGCGAGCAGGGCCGCCGACAGGTAGGAGCAGATCAGGGTCTGCCGGGAGTCGGCCACGGCGGAGGCGGAGCCGAGCTCACGCCCCGTGCGGCGCTCGAACCAGGACAGCCCCGGCATGACCAGCAGGCTGACGGCGGCCAGGACGATGCCGACCGTGGAGTGCTCGGGCGAGGTGGCGCCGAGCAGGGCGCGCGCGGCGTCGACGGTGACGAACGCGGCCAGCCCGAAGAAGGAGAAGGCGATCAGGCGCAGGGCGACCTTCTCGCGGGCCTCCGGGTCCCGGCCCGCGAACTGCCAGGCGACCGCGGCCGCCGAGAGCACCTCGACCACGGAGTCCAGGCCGAACCCGATCAGCGCGCTGGAGGAGGCGATGCGCCCGGCGGTCAGGGCCACCACCGCCTCGATCACGTTGTAGGTGATCGTGGCCGCCACGACCCAGCGGATGCGGCGGGCCAGCACGGCACGCCGGGCCGCGCTCAGCGGCACGGGCAGGGGCCGGGGCGCGGGGAGCGCGGTCATGCGCACGTGCAGTCGGGGCCGCAGCAGGCCGGGTCGACCGCCAGCACCAGGCCGAGCAGGTCGCCCAGCGCGGGCGCGAGCCGGGTGTCCGCGAGCCGGTACCAGGCGCGCCGACCGTCCTTGACGGACTCGACCAGCCCGCAGCCGCGCAGGCAGGCGAGCTGGTTGGACATCACCTGCCGGGACACGCCCAGCGCGTCGGCGAGGTCGGACGGGTAAGCCGGCGCCTCCCGCAGCGCGAGCAGGATGCGGGTACGGGTCTCGTCGGACAGCGCGTGCCCCAGCCGCGCCAGGGCGGCGGTGTGCGTCAGGGTCACCGACCCGGCGATCGTCTCGGTCATGGACGCGACAGTACACGGTATCGTGTATTCACGGAACGCTGTATCGAGAGTCCGGCGCGGTCGTCGGTGATCGGTGGCGCGCCCCTCGGCGGGAACGGCCTACGGCTCGACGGCCTCCCCCGTCGGGTCCTCCCCCACCAGCGGAGCCAGCTCGGCCCCGCCCACGGGTTCGGCGTTCCAGGACGTCACGCGCCAGCCGCCGACGGGGTCGCCCTCGACCTCCACCAGCCCGGTGTTCGCCAGCGGCGTCCGCTCGGCATGGTCGACGTCGACGTCCGTCGCGCGCGCCGCCGCCCACGCGCGGATCGCGGCGCCGTGCGAGACCACCAGGACGCTCTCGAGCCCCTGGGCGGCGAGCTGCGCGACGGCGTCGTCGTACCGGCTGAGGAACGCGCGGCCGTCGGGGCCGCCGGGCATCGCGCGGCCGACGTCGCCGCGGGCCCAGCCGAAGACCGTGTCGAGGTAGCGCAGGTGCGCCTCGTGCGCGCCGGCCATCTCGAGCTCGCCGGCATCGATCTCGCGCAGTCCGTCCAGCACCTGCGGCTCGATCCCGCGCTCCTGGGCGAGCGGCGCCGCGGTGAGCGACGTCCGCACCAGCGAGGAGACGGCGATCGCGTCGATCTGGCGGTCGCGCAGCGCCGCGGGGACCGCGGCGGCCTGCCGCTCGCCGAGCTGGGTCAGGCCCGGTCCGGGGTGTGCCGTGTCGAGCAGGCCTTCCACGTTCGAGGGGGTCTGTCCGTGGCGCAGCAGCAGAAGTCGCATGGGCGCATTCTCCCCGACCGGGCGGGTCCGGCCCGCACCCCGGCGTCCGACGTCCGGCGTCCGACGTCCTGGCCTCCCGGCATCCGGCAGGGCCGGCTCAGGCCTCGCCGCCGATCACCGACATCAGCAGCCGGTGGGTCCCGGCGTCGGCGGCCACGACGAGCCCGCGGCTCGCGGGCCCGACCGGGTCGCCGTCGATCCCGGTGACCACGCAGCCGGCGGCCCGGCAGAGCGCGATGCCGGCGGCGAAGTGCACCGACCCGGCGAGGTCTGCGCCGTCGGTGACGTACGCGGCGCGCTTGCCCGCCGCGACCCAGGTCAGCGCCAGGGTCGTGGACACGACACGCGGCCGGAACCGTTCCACGAAGCCGGGATGGGCCAGCAGGTCCACGGCGCGGAAGCCGGGCGCGCTCGGGAAGGGCGGGTCCAGGTTGACGTCCACCAGCCGGGTGGCCGACGTCGGCACCAACGGCTCGGTGACGCCGTCCCGCAGCACCCAGGCGGCCTCGCCGTCGGTGACGAACACCTCGCCGCTGAACGGGTCGGCCACAGCCGCTGCCCCGTCGCGCAGCGCCCCGTCACACAGCGCCACGTTCACCGCCACCAGCATGCTGCCGACGGCGTAGTTCAGCGTTCCGCACAACGGATCGACCAGCCAGCGACGCGCGGACCCGGCGGTGCCGTGCTGCCCGCTCTCCTCGCCGAGCACCGCGTCGTCGGGCCGCGCGGACCGCAGGACGCCGAGGATCGCATGTTCGGCCTCGACGTCGGCGGCCGTGGCGAAGTCCCCGCCGCCCTTGTCGACCCGGGCGAGCGACCGGCCGTACAGGGAGCGCACCACGTGTGCGCCGGCCTGGGCCGCGGCGGTCGCGACACCGGCGTCGTCGAGGGTCGGGTGGTCAGGGCTCGCGGACGGGGTGGCCATGTCGCGGAGCGTAGCGGCCGGGCCGGCGCGCTAGGCCCCGCGTTCCTTTCCGGCCGGTGCTAATTTCGGAGGGTGGGTGACGACGCGCCGCACGGCCTGCGGATCGCCCGTCCGGCGCGATGGGCGCTGGGCCGGGTCGAGCGTTCGGGCGGGTTCGTCACCCGGATGACCTGGCACCTCGTCGACGGTTCGTCGGTCCGCTGGGCGTCACGCGCTGCCCGCCGCCGCGGCCGGGTCGAGATCCGGGACGCCGACGGGAGGGTGACCCGCGTCGTCGGCGCGGACACCGCGACCGCGACCCGGCTGGCCCGGGCGAACCTCGCCGCGGGCATCGCCTTCATGATCGGCGGCTCGCTGTTCGCCCTCGGCCCCCTCCTGGCGCAGCTCGGCGTCGGCAGCGTCCGGGCCGTCGACATGGTCTACCTCGTCGGCGGGCTGTTCTTCAGCGCCGGCGGCTACGTCTCGGTGGTGCAGGCGTCCAACATGCCCATGGACATCGACGAGCAGGGCACGCTGCGCACCACGACGTGGCGGTGGTGGGCCTGGCGGCCCCGGCAGATCGGCTGGCTCAGCGTGGCGGTGCTGTTCGCCGGAACCCTGTTCTTCGGGGTCAGCCTGGTCGCCGCGTTCGCGTCCGACCTGACGGCCCGGCAGTCCAACGGCTGGATCTGGTTCCCGGACATCGTGGGCTGCGTCTGCTTCCTCGTCTCGGGCCACCTGGCCCTGGTCGAGGTCGGCCACGGCCACATCGGCGTCCGGCCCCACGATCTCGGCTGGTGGGTGGTGGCGGTCAACCAGCTCGGCTCGGCCCTCTTCTTCCTCGCCGGGCTCGCGGCGTTCACCCGGCCGGCCACATCGACCGTGGTCGACCTGGGCATGGTCAACTGGGGCACGTTCGCCGGGGCGGTCTGCTTCGTCGTCGGCGGGGCGCTGCAGCTCGCGGAACGCCCGGACCGCTGACGCCGTGAACTGGCACCGCGAGCGCCGGACCCAAGTTCGCCCGGCCTCGGGTCGACGGTGCCGGAACGCCGTGCTTGACTCGAAAACATGGCCACGCGCGACGAGCGGACGACGGCGCTCTACGGCAACCGATTCCTCACCGAGGAGACACCCTCCGTGGTGTTCCCGGCCACGGGGATGAGTCCCACCGACAGCATGCGGATGCTGGACGAGGACCTGGCGCTCGAGGGCGATCCGATGCGCAACCTGGCGACCTTCGTCACGACCTGGATGGAGCCCGAGGCGCAGCGGATCATCGCCGAGAACCTGCACCGCAACTTCATCGACCACGCCGAGTACCCGATCTCCGCGGAGATCGAGCAGCGGTGCGTGCGGATGCTCGCGGACCTCTTCCACGCCCCCGGGGAGACCACCGGGTGCCGCACCCAGGGGTCGTCGGAGGCGATCATGCTCGGTGCGCTCTCGTTGAAATGGAAGTGGAAGGAGCGCCGCGAGGCGGCCGGGCAGCCGGTCGACCGCCCCAACCTGGTCTTCGGCGGCGACGTGCACGTGGTCTGGGAGAAGTTCTGCCGCTACTTCGACGTCGAGCCCCGGATCATCCCGCTGGCGAAGGACAAGTACACGATCGGGCCGGACGACGTGGCCCCGTACCTCGACGAGAACACGATCGGCGTGGCCGCGGTGCTCGGCACCACCTTCACGGGGCACATGGACGACATCGTGGGCATCAACCGGCTGCTCCTGGACGTCAAGGCGGAGCGCGGGCTCGACATCCCGCTGCACGTCGACGGCGCGAGCGGCGGCTTCGTCTGGCCCTTCCTCTACCCCGACTCGCTGTGGGACTTCCGGCTGGAGCAGGTCCGGTCCATCAACGTGTCGGGCCACAAGTACGGCCTCGTCTACCCCGGGATCGGCTGGCTGATCTTCCGCGAGACGTCGGACCTCGCGAAGGACCTCGTGTTCTACGAGAACTACCTGGGCAAGACGGATGCGACCTTCACGCTCAACTTCTCGACCGGCGCGGCGATGGTGCTGGCCCAGTACTACAACTTCGTGCGGCTCGGCCGTGAGGGCTACACCTACGTGATGAAGCAGATGCAGCAGAACGCCCGGGTGCTCGCGGCGAACCTGCGCGAGACGGGGCGGTTCGAGGTGATCGGCGACGACCTGGAGCAGCTCCCGCTGGTCGCCTTCCGCCTGGCGGGCGACGACCTGGGGTACGACGAGTCGGACATCGCCTGGCAGCTCTCGGCGGAGCGCGGCTGGATGGTGCCGGCGTACACGCTGCCGCCGGACGCGCAGGACGTGAAGATCCTCCGCGCCCTGGTCAAGGAGACGATGAGCAGGGCCAAGGTCGACCGGCTGACCCAGGACATCGAGGACGCCTGCACGACCCTGGACCTCAAGGGCGGCGCGCACCCGATCGAGCGCCAGCAGGCCAAGACCGGTACCGGTTACTGACTCACGGGGCGGGGTCGGCGGCCGGGGCGTCGGTCAGGTCGTCGGCCGGGTCGTCGTCATAGGCCCGCAGGCCGTCGATGCTCGTCAGGTTCTTGCGGCGCCGGTACTCCTGCTGGCCGGCCTCGCCCTTGCGTTCGAAGTAGGGACCCATCAGGTCCCGCTCGCCCTCGTACGCCATGAGTGGCACGCCCCAGCCGCAGCTGTCGGAGACCCGGTCGACGTCGACGACGATGACCGCGCGGGCGCCGGGCACGTTGACGAAGCCGTCCGCGAGCGCCGCGTAGCCGTCGTCGTACCGGGTCACGACGCGGCCGGTGCCGTGCAGCCGGACGATGTTCGGCGGGCCGTCGAAGGCGCAGAACATGATGGTGACCCGGCCGTTCTCCCGCAGGTGCGCGATGGTCTCGCTGCCGCTGCCGGTGGCGTCGAGCCAGGCGAACGTGTGGTCGTCGAGCACGCCGAAGGTGCCGGGGACGCCACGGGGCGAGAGGTTGACGTGGCCGTCCGCGGCCAGGGGCGCCGTCGCCACGAAGAACATGGGCTGCCGGTCGACGAACTCGCGCAGCCGGCCTTCGATGCGTTCGTGCAGCTTCATGCCCCGCATGCTCCCACGCGGGGCGTCGCTCCTGCTGGTGCGTCCAGGGGTCGTCGGGTGCGTTCGGGACGTGCGCCCGCGGAGTCGCGCGAACCGGCCGACGACCGGTCTGCCGGATAGGGTCGATGGCATGTTCGTGCTGGAGACCGACCGCCTGCTGCTGCGGCCGTGGCGCGTGTCCGAGGCCGCCGTCCAGCACGAGATGTGGACCGAGCGCGACCCGCGGGTGCCGCCGCACCGGCGGATCCGCGCCGACGGCCACCCCACCGTCGAGGACGTCGAGGGTTGGATCCGCGACGGTGCCCCGCCCGGCTCCCTCGGGCTGCCGGCGCTGGAGGGCAAGGCGACCGGGGACGTCATCGGGTACTGCGGGCTGATGGCGAACAAGCACGGGCAGGAGGACGAGCCGGAGCTGGCGTACGAGCTGCTGCGCCGCGCCTGGGGTCAGGGGTACGCGACCGAGGCAGCAGGGGCGGTGCTCGGCTGGGCGCGGGAGTCGGGCTACCGGCGGCTGTGGGCCACGGTGCGCGACTGGAACGTCGCGTCGCTGCGGGTGCTGGCGAAGGTCGGGTTCGTGGAGTCCGGCCGTGTGGAGAAGGACGCCGTGCACGGTGACTCGCTGTTCCTGACGACGGAGCTCTGACCCGCCGGAGGCGTGTCAGTGGTCGGCCCTACGATCCCGGGTCATGGGCATCTCCTTCTCCATGTTTCCTGTCGACCCCGCCGTCGTTCAGCGGACAGGCGAGTGGCTCGACGAGTACACCAGAGAGCGGAGCGAGCCGTTCTGGGCCTGGGGTCAGGGTGAGGCGGCGCCGACCCACGATCCGCGCAGCTTCTACATGCTGCAGTTTCAGCAACTGGATGCGAACTTGATCAACCCGTACCTCGAGGCGGCGTACAGGATCGATCCGTACTCCTGGTTCGCCGACGAACAGATCGAGTACGGCGAGGGTGAGTACTCGGACTACTTCTTCACGTCGCCGAACAAGGTTGCCGCGCTCGCGGCCACTCTTTCGGTTCCCGCCAAGGACGTACGCGAAGAGCTGGACGCCTTCGCCCGGGACAACCTCGACAAGGTGGGCACCTGGACACCCGTGGAGGGTTACCAGGCCGTCGGCACGACCCAGCCGGGAACCGTCGACCAGTTCTGGGAGCTGATCGATACCCTCCACGTCGAGCTGCGGACCTTCTACCAGCGGATGGCCGACAGCGAGCAGGCCATGATCGGCTTCTTCAGCGGCTGACCTTTCCGTACCGTCAGCCCCGGTAGAAGCCGTCCTCCTCTTCGCTCGGGACCAGGGGCGCGAACTGTCGCAGCTCTCCATCGCGGATCATCCACAACCGGAAGAAACTCTCTTCCTGGTCCATCACGAGCAGTTGCACCTCGTTCGGCTCACGCCACGGCGTCGCGAAGAAGCGCTGCCGGAGTGCATCGAGATCAGCGTGGTTCAAGGCGCCTGCCCATACCTCGCACTCGCGCGCCTTCCACCCGCCCCACCCGGGAATGCCGGGCTCGGAGAGCAAGCTGAGATACCCCACTCCGGTCGCCCCGGTGCCCGTCCGGTGCGGAGCCGCTGTTCGCAGCCACTCGCTCAACGTCTCGACGTTCTCGTTGTCGGTCGTGTCCACCGAGATCATCACGTTCGCCACCCAGCTCATATCCGCCCTTGTACCGGGTGTCGGCCGGTCAGACAACGTCGAAGAACGTCTCCGGGCGGCCCAGGAACCTCTTCCAGAGCGCGACCGACTCCAGCTCGGACCAGGTGCGCTCGGCGATGCCATGCTCGGTCATCTCCAGGATCTGCGCCCCGGGGAGCGCCGCCACCAGCGGTGAGTGCGTCGCGTAGATCACCTGGGCGGCATGGTCGGCCACCAGGTCCTGCAGCCGGTACAGGAGCTGCAGCGTGGACTCGAACGACAGCGGCCCCTCGGCCTCGTCCAGGAGGTAGAGGCCGGGGCCGCTGAACCGGCCGGAGATGGCCTGGAGGTAGGACTCGCCGTGGCTGACCTCCGTCGACAGCCGGTCGCCGTAGCCGCTCACCCCGGCGCCCGTCATGAATTCCAGCATCCCCGCGGCCGTCTCGGCGCGCAGGTAGAACCCCTTCGCCTTCTGCCGGAGCATCCGGGAGCCGGCGATCGTCCGGTCCAGGACGAGCGCCTCGCCCAGCGGGCTCGTGTCGAGCTCGCTCGCGTACTTGCGACCACCGTGGCCACCCCGCACGTCGATCCCGTACTGCTCCGCGATCGCTTCGAGCACGGTGGACTTGCCGGACCCGTTCGCCCCCATCAGGACCACGATGCTGCTGGTCAGCCGCACGCCACGTGCGGCGATCTCGGCGACGGCGGGTACGGTCCACGGCCAGACGCCGTCGTCGACCAGGGCGGGCCTGACGCTCACTCGCTCGATCAGCACCCCGCCAGGTTAGCGGCGCGAGGGCCGTGCACCGGTGCCCCGCGGGCTCTCGACGAGCCCTCACTTTCGTGGCATATGCCCGTATCCTCGCGATCGTGGACACGCAGGAGAGTTCGCCGGGCCGCCGGGCGGGCTGGTTCGGCCAGCACTCGGTCGCCGTCGTGGCGGCCGTCGTCGCCGCGGTGCTCGGCGGCGTGGCGACGGCCTGGGGCGAGAACCTGTTCACCCCTGGCGCGTCGGACTCCGGAGCGCAGGTCCGGGTGCTCGAGGCCAGGATCAAGGACCTGGAGGCGGCCAACGGCCGGCTCGACGAGGAGCTGGCCGCCCTGCGCGACGCGAACGACAGCCAGCGGGCCGAGCTCGACGACGTCGAAGCGCAGAACCAGGAGCTGCGCGAGGAGAACGATCGCCTGCGCGAACAGGCAAGTGCCGGCGACGGCGCCGGGACCGATGGTGATGGCGGCGCGGCTCCGGACGAGTCCGGCGGTGGCGCTTCCGCCGTCGTCTCAGGTATCAGGCGCGAGACGGACGCCCCCGTCCAGGTGATGCTCCACACCTGTCTCGACCTGGACACCACGTCGGCCGACTGGGGCGCGGCGTCCGTCCCCCAGGACCTCTGCTACGGCGACGCCGGCGTCGAGGGCGCGCGCCTCACGATCATGAGCGGAGTGCCCAGCCGGGCGGACTGCGAGGCGCAGACGACCTGGCAGCAGACCATCACCTCGGACTCGGTGGCCGAGGGAATGCACCTCTGCGTGCAGACCAACGAGCGACGCACCGCGTACACGCACATCGCGGCGGTCGACACCGACGCCGAGACCGTCGCGTTCGACCTCGTGGTCTGGGAGTCGAGCTAACGCAGCTGCCCGTTGATCACGGCCTTCGCCGTCCGGTCGATGTTGTCGGCGAGCTGGTAGACACCGATGACGAGCTGGACGACGCCGACGACGATCGCCGCACCCCCGATGAACAGGAACAGCGAGGAGCCCGCTCCGGTGCCTGTGCTGACGAGCACGCGGGCCAGGAAGACGATGACCCCGCCCCCGAGCACCAGACAGAGCCCGATGGTGAGCGAGCTGGCCGAACTGTGCACAACCTGCTTCGTGGACGCGGCCTTCGGGGCGCCGCCCGTCTCGTCGCTCATGAGGTGAAGCGTGCCACCGAACCGCCCGGGAATCGACGGAAGTCGGGCTCAGTCAGCAGCTCCGACAGCTGTTCCGCAAACTCGGTGAGCCGGTCCGCCCGCGACCCGCGGGCGATCAGCGCGATCGTGCCGTCACGCCTCCAGCCGCCGGCTCAGCACCGGCACGCCGTCGCCCTCCAGATCAGTCAGCACCTCGCGCCGTCCCGCCATCGCCATGACCAGGGAGAGCAGCGGACCCGTGGCCGCAGGCCCATCGCCGGTCCGGAACTCCGCGTCGGTGGCCGTCAGCCGGAGCCCCTTGACCAGCGACCTGCTGTTCACCGCGAAGTCCTTGGCCGCGAAGGACCGCGCGACCAGGAGCAGACCTTCGGCGTCCGGCTCGTGCTTCAGGCCCAGGGGCCGGCGGATGTCCTCGGCATGCACGATCAGCTCGCCCAGCCCGGCCACGCTCTCCCTCCGGGGCAGGGCGATGGGCCCGACGGCGGCGTAGCGCTCCAGCGTCTGCGCGGACGAGTCCCCGCGGAACTCCTCCAGCCGCCGCTGGTTGTGCACGTCCGCGTCGAAACGGGCACCGGCGATGCTGCGCAGCCAGCCCCAGAACGTCAGACCCGACGCGGCACCCAGGTGCGCGACGACGTCCTCCACGTCCCAGTCGCCGCACAGCGACGGCGAGCGCCACTGCTCCGGCGTCAACGTATGCAGGTCGACGACGAGCGCCGCGTGCTCCCGCTCCTGGATCTGCGACGGTCGTGTCATGGCGGACAGTCTAGGAACGGGGCACACGTTGTGAGCCGGTGTCCTTGCCGTCAGCCCGCCGGGAAGTAGTGGCCGTTGTCCAGATCGGCAAGCAGGCCGGGCTGAGCGGGTTCCCAGCCGAGGGTCTCGCGGCTGATGAGGTTGGACGCCGGGTAGCTCTGCGTGACCACGTTGGCCAGGAACCCGAAGTGCCCCGGCAGCATCAGTTCGTCCAGGGGCACACTCACGGCGGGCACACCCAGCCGGCTGCCGATGGCCTCGGCGATCTCGCGAACCGGGATGCCCCCGTCCGCGACGGCGTGCCAGTACCTGCCAGCCGGGCCCTTCTCCAGCGCCAGGCGGAACAAGGAGGCGACATCGCGGACGTGCACGGCGTTCCACAGGTTCGCGCCGTCTCCGGGATAACCGGCGAAGCCCTTCTCCTTCGCGAGCGCGATCAGCATGGGAAGGAAGCCGGCACGGTCCGTCGTGCTGTGCGCGATGTTGGCGATCCGCACGACCGAGGACCGCACTCCCCGCTCGGCAAGCCCGATCACGGCAGCTTCCACGGCGTTACGGGCCCGCAGGGTGCCCTGGTGCTCGTCGCCGACGGGAAGGGCCGGGTCGGCCTCGGTGGCCGGCCGGCTCAGGCTCCGCACGTTCCCGGGCGAACCGATGCTCCCCGCCGCGACCAGCGGCTTTCCGGTTCCCGCGAGTGACTCGCCGTACGCGAGCACCACGGGGAGCTCCGCGGCGGTCACGGCGTCGATCCCGCCGGACGGAAGCAGGTCCTGTCTGTGCGCGACGTGGATGACGCCGTCTGAGTCCGCGGCCGCCTCCTTGAGCCTCTCGAGGTCTTGAAGGTCGCCGCGGAGCGCCTTCGCGCCGAGCGCGGACAGCGCCGCCGCGGCCGTGTCCGACCGGGCCAGGCCGGTAACCTCGTGCCCGGCAGAGACGAGCTCGGGGATGATGTACGAACCGGAGTGGCCGGTCCCGCCAGCGACGAAGACGCGCAAGCTGCTGCTCCCTGTGAGTGAGTTGTGCGGGTGAGTTGTACGGGTGAGTGATGCGCCGGATGGTGGTGCGGGGCCCGCTCAGCCGGTGAACTCGTCGACGCCGAGGGCGAAGTCCCAGTGGCCGACCCCGTTGCCGGCGAGGCTCACCGTGACCAGGCCCATCCCTTCCAGCCAGTGCGCCATCCTCAGCCCGCCGACGTCCAGCGGACGAAGCCCGAGGCTCTCGATGAACGCGGCCACACCAGCCTTGGCCTGCGCGTCGTCGCCGGCGATGAAGACACCGGGCCGGCGCTGCTCCAGGACATCGCGGAAGATCGTGTTGAAGGCCTTCACAACGCTCGCGCCGGCCGGAGCCACCTTGGCGACCTCCCGCGCGATCGAGGTCTCCTCGCCGTGGGCAAGTCCGTCGAACGTGGCGTTGAAGGGGTTGCTGATGTCCACGATGACCTTGCCCGCGAGGGCGTCCCCGTACTCGGCGACGACCGGGACGACGCCGTCGGCCAACAGAGCCGTGATGACGATGTGCCCGGCCGGGACGGCGCCCCACTTGCCCGCGATCGTGCCGCTGCCCAGAGCCCTGGCCAGGTCATCAGCCTTCGACTGGTCGCGTCCCATGACCTCGACGGTGTTACCGCCCGCCACCGCGAGCGTGCCGATGGCGCGGGCCATGTTCCCCGTACCGATGAGGGTGATCGTGCTCATGAGGTGTGCTCTCTTCCTGGTGCGTGGTTCTGGTGCGTGGTTCAGATGGCGGTGGTGCCGCCGTCGGCGACCAGTTCCAGGCCGTTGACGTAGCTGGAGTCGTCGGAGGCGAGGAACAGGGCGACGGCAGCGATCTCGTCGGGGCGGCCCATCGTTCCGCGAGGGATGAGGGACTCGAATGCGGCCTTGGTCGCCTCGTCGAACAGCTCTTCCTGCTTGGCGGTGGCGACCTGGCCGGGGGTCAGCACGTTGACCCGGATCTTGCGGTCGCGCAGCTCGTTGAGCCAGACGCGGGCCCACGCCTGCTGGACGGCCTTGCTTCCCGCGTAGAGGCTCCAGCCGGGGAAGGCGCCGAGGGAGGCGTTGGAACCGGTCATGAGGATCGAGCCGTTGTCGTTGATCAGCGGCAGTGCCTTCTGCACCGTGAACAGGGTGCCGCGCGCGTTGAGCGAGAAGGCGCGGTGGAACTGTTCCTCGGTGATCTCGCCGAGGGCGGCAGGTTCGCCCATCCCGGCGCTGGCCCACAGCACGTCGATCGAGCCCTTCTCGCGCTTGACGGTGTCGTACAAGCGGTCCAGGTCGTCCAGCTCGGCCGCGTCACCCTGGACAGCAGTGACGTTGCGGCCGATCAGCTTGACGGCGTCGTCCAGCGCCTCCTGCCGCCGGGCCTGGATGAAGACGTGCGCTCCCTCCTCGACGAACAGCTTGGCACCCGCGAGTGCCATTCCGGTGGATCCGCCGGTGATTACCGCTACCTTGCCATCGAGCTTTCCCACTAT
The DNA here is from genome assembly GCF_044746965.1 of Promicromonospora sp. NPDC090134. NCBI lineage: Bacteria > Bacillati > Actinomycetota > Actinomycetes > Micrococcales > Promicromonosporaceae > Promicromonospora > Promicromonospora sp. NPDC090134. Next base: position 317,995 of record NZ_JBIVCZ010000004.1, read on the forward strand.
CACTCCGTTGCATTGATGGGTATTTCAATCAATACCCGACGCCGAATTCTTCTACCGAATTCGTAAGGTGTTCAGCTCGGGCTCCAATGAACGATGCCATTGGCGTGAGCTTTGTGTCCAAGACCCTTTTCAGCCGTGGTGATACCTTGGGGGCATTGCCGGACCGGGAGGCTCCATGGATCTGGACCTGCGCAAGCTGCGCTACTTCGTCGCCGTCGCCGACAGGCTGCACTTCGGTCGCGCCGCCGAGGATCTGCACATCGCGCAGCCGGTGCTCAGCCGGCAGATCCGCGCCCTCGAACAGGAGCTCGGCGCCACGCTGTTCACGAGGAACAGCCACGGCGCAGCGCTGACCGACGCGGGTCGGCAACTGCTGGACGACGCCGGTCCGCTGCTCGCCTCCGCGCACGCCGTACGGCGCCGGGTTTCCCTGGCCGCCCACGGCGGCCAGCGGCTGGTGGTCGGCTTTCGGGCCGGCATCCCGGTCATCCCGGCGGCGCGGGAGTTCGAGGCGCGGCATCCGGACGTGGTCGTGGACGTGCAGCGCCTGGAATGGGACGACCAGGCCCCGATGCTGCTCGACGGCCGCGTCGACGTCGGCTATGTGCGGCTGCCCATCGACGAGACCGGCCTGCGCCTGACGCCGCTCTACACCGAGCCGCTCATGGTGGTCCTGCCCGCCGGTCACCGGTTGGCCGGCAAGGAGGAGGTCACCGAGGCCGACCTGGCCGGCGAGCCGCTGGTCTGGCACGCCGACGCGAGCACGCAGCCCACCAGGCGCCCGCACCCCGATTCCGGGCTCCGGGTGCGCGGGGTGGAGGAGAAGCTCGAGCACGTCGCGGCCGGTCGGGGCATCTCGTTCGTGGGGCGTTCGGAGACCGTGTTCTACACACGTCCGGACATCAGCTATGTGCCCATCCCGGATCTGGCGCCCGAGCAGATATATCTCGCCATGGCAGCGGCGCGCACCTCGCCGATGGCCGACGACTTCTTCGCCGCGGCTCAGGCGACTGCTGAGATCACCGCGGAATGCGGGAACTATGAGATGTGGCAGCGTGCAAATGACGCCGTCTCGAAGCGCGGCTGATCGGTTCGACAACAGCGGCGCCGATGAGTTTCCCGCGTCGTCCCGGTCTCTGTACGTGCCGGTCTCAGCGCTGAGGACCCGGTGACGGAAGGCCCGACCGACGGAAGGCATGGAGCCATGCGAAGACTGCGCTACGGGATGAATGTGAGCCTGGACGGCTACATCGCCGCGCCCGGTGACAACATCGGCTGGAGCGAGCCGAACGACGAGCTGTTCCAGTGGTGGCTCGACGAGGAGGTGGCGATCGAGCTGTTCCTGTACGGGCGCAAGCTGTGGGAAATCATGAGCTCCTACTGGCCGACCGGAGACCAGCAGCCGGGCGCCACCCCGGCGCAGATCGAGTTCGCGCAGAACTGGCGGGACACGCCCAAGGTGGTGTTCTCGTCGACGATCGACACGGTCGACTGGAACGCTCGCCTGTTCGACGGCGATGCCGTCGCGGAGATCACGCGGCTCAAGGCCGAGGACGGCGGGCCGATGCGGGTCGGCGGCGCGGCGCTCGCCGGAGCGGCCATGCGGGCCGGGCTGATCGACGAGTACGCGGTCGTCACCCATCCGGTCCTGCTGGGTGGCGGCACACCGTTCTTCAGCGCGCTGGACGGCTGGGTGAACCTGAACCCGGTGGAGACACGGACGTTTTCCGGCGGGGTGACCATGAACAGATACGAGACGAGGCGCTGAGCGCGACCTCACCTCACCCGATTCGGATGACGCGCGGGGCCCGTGCCCGACGAATACTGGCACCGAGAGTGAGGTCGAGATGTGTCGTTGGCTCGCATACTCAGGTTCGCCGGTCCTCCTGGAGGATCTTCTCTACAAGCCAGAGAACTCACTGGTGGTGCAGAGCAGACACTCACGGCTGGGCGCGGAGGCCATCAACGGTGACGGTTTCGGTGTCGGCTGGTACGGCGCCCTGGATGAACCGGGCATCTACCACAGCACCGAGCCGGCCTGGAACGACCGCAACCTGCGAGAGATCTCGGCCCACGCGTCCGCCGGGCGGGTCTTCGCGCACATCCGCGCATCGACCGGCACGGATGTGCAGCAGACCAACTGTCATCCGTTCCGTCATCACCGCTGGCTCTGGATGCACAACGGGGCCATCGCGGACTTCGCGGTGCTGAAGCGCGACCTGGCCCTGGCCGTCGATCCCGCCCTCTACCCGGAGATCGAGGGGTCGACTGACTCCGAGGTCTTCTTCTTCCTGGCCCTGACCTTCGGGCTCGAAGAGGACCCGCCCGAAGCAGTGGCCCGAGCAGTCGGCCTCATCGAGGAGACGGGGCGACGTCACGGCATCGAGAACCCGATCCAGATGACGGTGGCCACCACCGACGGGAGCGCCACGTGGGCGTTCCGCTACTCCAGCGCGGGTAAGTCCCGGTCGCTGTTCCACAGCACCGACGTCTCGACGCTCCGCCTCCAGTACCCCGACAACCCGGTGCTGCACGAGCTCTCCGACGACGCCCGGCTCGTGGTGTCCGAACCACTCGGGGACCTGCACGGGGCATGGCGAGAGGTGCCGGAGTCCACGTGCCTCGTCGTCCATGACGGCCGCGAGGAGCTGCGCGAGTTCTCACCCACGCCAGCCCTGAGATAACGGCGCTTGGTGGGGCCCTCGCGGACTCCCTGCGGACCAGGTGCGGACTGCGGACGGTCACAGCGCACCCTGCGCCGGCTTCCCGCCAAGGCCCCGTTCGGCCGTAAGGTTCCGAGCATGTGCTGCGCTCCCGCCCTTGCGACCACAAGCCGATGAACCAGGGCACCCCTCCCGAAGAGCTGCCGGCCGAGGTCCTGGACGACGTGGCCAGTGTGGTCGGGGCAGAGGTCGCTCCTCTCGGTCGCCTCACCGGGGGCGTCAACGGGGGTGCCGTGCGCGTCCAGCTCGCCGGAACAGCAGATGCGGTTCTCAAGGCAGTGCCCCTGGTACACCCCCACCAGCTGGACGAGACGTTGCGCGCCCGGAGAGTCGTCGAGCACATGCGGAGGCGCGGCTATCCCACCCCCGCGTGGCTCGGGGTAGGGGCCACGGCCACTCACGTCTGGCATCTGATGGACTTCGTCGACGCGGCTCCCGCGCCGGAGCTGACCCCGTCCCTCGTCGAGCAGCTGATGGAGATCGTCGAGCTCCAGGCCGGCCAGGCCTCCGAGCCCTACGACCACTGGTCGTACGCCTGGCGGGTCGCCACCGGTCAGGAACCGGGCATCGCCGGGCCGGAACTCGGCGAGACGTCCGAGCAGTCGCGTCTGCGCCAGTCCATAGCCGGGCTCTCGGGGTATTCCTCCGAGGTGTCGGCCCTGGTCGAGCGCCTGCGGCTCGGGTGTGCCGACGTCCCACCACCACGAGACGCACCGGACATGGTCCATGCCGATCTCGCGACCCCCGGCAATATCCTGGTCCGTGACGGAGCGGTGGTGGCGGTCGTGGACATCGGGAACGCAGGCAGCGGCACGAGGGCGATCGATCTCACCACCCTCGTGTGGTACGCCTTCCGGGATCCGCTGCTGGACGGTGTCCGAGGGCGGCTGTGGACAAGAATCCTCGACCTGATCGGCTGGGACGGGGCGGCGGTGCTCACAGCGGCACACATCCTCCACATGCTCGAGATCCCCATCCGGCACGGGCGCCACGATGCCGTTCCAGGGGTGGTCGACCGCGGCCATCGTGCCCTCGACGAGCTGAACGCGCTTCGCTAGTCGCGTGGCGAAGCATGCAGGTCAGAGCGTTAAAAGCGGACGAGTCGGCCTGTACGCCGGGTTCTGTTCCCGCGCGCGGTTACCCCCGCGCGGGCGACGGTCATCCATCTAGGCCCTGCGTTGCCGCAGGGCTCGAGCGGTCTACCCGACTGTGCTTCTCAGAAGAGAATCGGGCGAGCAGCCCTCAAACACCGTCTGTCTGACCTTGCTCCAGGTGGGGTTTACCTAGCCGCCGCCGTCACCGGCGGCGCTGGTGGTCTCTTACACCACCGTTTCACCCTTACCCCCGGTCCGGAGACCGAGGGCGGTCTGTTTTCTGTGGCACTGTCCCGCGGGTCACCCCGGGTGGCTGTTAACCACCACCTTGCCCTGTGGAGCCCGGACGTTCCTCGGCGGGCACCCGAGGGTGCCCGACGCGACCGCCCGACCGACTCGTCCGCAGGTAGAAGAGTACCTGCCGGACGCCGGTTCAGACGTCCACGCGGTACCCGAGCGTCAGCTCGTCCCCCGACACCCCGCGGATACCCCAGTTCTCGCGCGGGCTCTCCAGGATCACGACCTCCAGGTCGTCCGCCGCCAACCCGAGGTGCGCCGCGACGTCGTCGTACAGGGCGGCGATCAGCGCGCGCTTCGCCTCGCGGCTGCGGCCGGTGAAGCAGACGATCTCCACGACCAGGTAGGCGTCCGAGCGCGGGGCGACCAGGTCGCCGTCGTCCAGCAGGAGGAAGCGGTGGAACCGCTTCTCCGGCGGGAGCTGCCAGGTGCGAACGAGCGCCCCGTGGAGCGCGTCGGAGACCTCCGCGCGCCGCTCGCCCCAGACCGACCGGTTCCCGTACACCTTGACCTGCGCCATGGCCGCCCACCCTAGTGGGCCGGGCCACCTGTCCGGGCGGCGAATTAGGCTAGGCGCGTGCTCCTGCTCCTGCCGCCCTCCGAGGGCAAGACGCCCGCGCCCGACGGCGCCGCTCCCCTCGACCTCACCACCCTGGCCCACCCGGAGCTCACCGACCGGCGCGAGCAGGTGCTCGCCGAGCTGGCGCAGGTCAGCGCGCGGCCCGACGCCACGGCGGCCCTCGGGGTGAGCGACGGGCTCGCCGAGGAGGTGGCGCGCAACACCACCCTCCGCGCGGCGCCAGCGGCGCCCGCCGCCGAGGTCTACACGGGCGTCCTGTACGCGGCGGCCGGCCTCGCCGCCCTGCCCGACGCCGCCGCGCGGCGGGCGCAGGCGAGCGTCCTCACCTTCTCGGGGCTGTGGGGCGTGGTCGCTCCCGGCGACCGCATCCCCGCCTACCGGCTCGGCATGGGCGTCGGGCTGCCCGACGCCGGCCGGCTCGCCACGTTCTGGAAGCCCGCCCTCGCCGAGGTGCTCGACGCGCGGGCCGCGGGCGACGTCGTCGTGGACTGCCGGTCCGCGACCTACGTCGCCGCCTGGAAGCCGCGGACGACGGCCGCCGCCGACGGGACGCCGTCCGCCGAGTGGGTCGAGGTGCGCGTGCTGCGCGAGACGGACGGGAAGCGGACCGTCGTGTCGCACAACGCCAAGCACACCCGCGGGGTGCTGGCCGGGCACCTGCTGCGCCGCGAGCACGAGGCCCGGACCAGCGAGGACGTGCTCAAGGCCGCCCAGGAGCTGGTCGGATCCGTGGTGCTCACCGAGATCGGCTCGGGCAAGGACCAGACGCTCATCGAGGCGAACCTGCTCGACGGCAAGCCGCGCGGCCCGCGGACGCTGGAGCTCGTCCTGGCGTAGGCGAGCGGCCCGGTGTCCGGGTAACGGCTGGGCCACAGGCCTGGCGCCAACGCCTACCGACCGGTTGGATGTGCGGTCATGAGGATCAGCAGCCTGACGGGCGCCAGGATCGCAGTGGCCGCGGCATTCTTCGCGCAGGGCTTCGTCTTCATCAGCCTCACCACCCGGCTGCCGCGGTTCCTGGACCGGTGGGGGCTGGACGAGGTGGCGCTCTCGCTGCTGCTGCTCATGATGGTGCTGCTCGCAGGCGTCGGGTCGCTGGTCGCCGAGCGGGCCGCGCACCGAGTCGGCAGCGCGCCGATGCTCCGGCTCGGGCTCGGGCTGATGGTCGTCGCGGTCCCGGCGATCACCCTGGCGCCGGCCGTCGGCTTCTTCGTCGGCGGGGTCGCCCTCTACGGGATCGCGCTCGGCCTGGTCGACGCAACCTCCAACATGCAGGCCGTCGACCTGGAGCACCGGTACGGCCGCCCGATCCTGCCGTCGTCGCACGGCTACTGGACCACCGGCGGCATCCTCGCCGCCGCGATCGCCCTGGCCACGGGGCACCTCTCCCCCACCGTCGGCGCGTTCGTCGCGCTGGTCCCCGCGGCCATCGCGTTCGCGCGCTTCGTCCCGCGCGTCGCGGCCGGGGCCGGCGGCGCACCCGGGGTCGACGTCGCGGCCCGGGTCGACGTCGCGCCCGGGGTGGACGTCGCGCCCGGCCTCGCGCCGGACGCCGCCCCGATCCCGTGGAAGCCCATCTGGCTCGTGGGCGCCGGGCTGGTCGTGTTCTACATGGTCGACACCACGGCCTCGACCTGGGGTCCCGTCTACCTCGCGCGCTCCTTCGACGCGCCCGGCAACCTCGTGGCCCTGGCGACCTTCCCCTACCTGGTGACGTCGATCATCGTGCGGCTGGCCGGCGGGCAGCTCGTGACCCGGTTCGGCGTGGTGCCGCTGCTCCGGATCGGGTCGGTCGTCGCCTGCGGGGCGCTGACGCTGGTGGCGCTCGCGCCGACCTGGCAGGTCGCCGTCGCCGGGTTCACGGTGCTCGGCGCGGCGGTCGCCCTGGTGGCGCCGCTCAGCTTCTCGGCCGCGGGCCGCATCGCCGCAGGGACGGCCGCCGACGGAACGGCAGGCGCCACGGCGGACGGCTCAGCGCCCGCCGAGCCCGACCGCGCCCGCACCGACGCCGTCATCGCGCGGTTCAACCAGTTCAACTACGTCGGCGCCCTGCTCGGGGCGGTGCTCACCGGCTTCGTGGGCGCCGACAACCTGCGGCTCGGGTTCGCCCTGCCCGCCGTCCTCGTGCTGGCGTTGGTGCCGCTCGCCCCGGCGTTCGCCCGGGGCGCGCTCAACCGTCGATAGCTCAACCATCGGTAGCTCAACCGTCGGTAGGCACCCCGGCGGCGGTCACCTCGGTGGTGCCGTCCTCCCACAGGCGCAGCACCGACAGCGACGCTGGCGGGACGCGCAGCCGCGCCCAGTACGAGGCGGGCGCCCCCAGCGCCTGCCCGACGGCGGTGCGGATCTGCCCCGCGTGCCCCACCACCACGACCGTGCGGTCCACTCCGCCGGCCAGCAGCTCGGTCAGCCCGTCCCAGACGCGGGCGCCGAGCTGCGCGTAGGACTCTCCGCCCGGCGGCACGAAGGTGCCGGTCGAGTGCCACTGCGCCAGCTCACCCGGCCAGCCCTGCTCGATCTCCGCGGCGGTACGCCCCTCCCACTGCCCGAACCGGCTCTCCGCGAACCGGTCGTCGGTGCTCACGTGCAGCCCGAGGCGCCGTCCCACTGCTGACGCCGTCTCCTGGGTGCGCAGCGTCGGGGAGGCGACGAGCGCCGTCGGACGGGGCAGGTCCGGCCAGAGGCCGCCGCCGCGCATGCCGCCCGACGACGACGCGCCGGCCCGCGGCACCCGCCCGATGCGGAACACGGCGTCCGCCGCCTGGGCCGCCTGGAGCCTGCCGCGGGCGCTCAGCGACGGGCCGGGCGCGTCCGAGCCGGAGTAGACGCCGACCTCCGTCAGCGGGGTCACGCCGTGCCGGACGAGCACCACGGTGAGCGGGACGGCGTCGTCGAACCTCGTGGGGATGCCCGAGGGACGCACGTGCGTGTCGAGGCCGGGCGCCTCGCTCATGCGCGGGTCATCCGGCAGTTCATCCAGCAGCTCATCCGGCCGCAGCGCCGGTCGTCGACGCGACGCGCACCAGGATGCGACCGCACTCCTCGCAGCGCACCACGGCGTCGGGCGCCGCGCTGCGGATCCTGTCCAGGTCGACCGGCGGCAGGTCCATGCGGCAGCCGTCGCAGCGGTTGCCGTTCAGCACCGCCGCGCCCGTGCCGCCGAGCTGCGCGCGGAGCTTCTCGTAGAGCGCCACCAGACCGGCGTCGAGGCCCTCGACCTCGGTCGCGCGGCTGGCCGCGAGCGCCGCGACCTGCGCGTCGACGTCGGCCCAGCCCGCGTCGCGCTCGCCCTCGACCTTGGTCTTCTCCGCGACGAGCTCGTCGTTCGCGGCCTCGACCTTGGCCAGTGCGTCCTCGTGCGCGTCGAGGCGCTCCATGACGTCGAGCTCGACCTCCTCCAGCGCGGCCTGGCGGGCGGCGAGCGAGCGGAGCTCGTCGGTGAGCGCGACGGCGTCCTTGGCGCTCACGCTGCCGGTGTCCAGCCGCTGCTGGTCGCGCGCGGCGCGGTTGCGCACCTGCTCGACGTCGCTCTCTGCCTTGGTGAGCTCGCGCCGCAGGTCGGCCACCCGGGTCCGCGACTCGACGAGCGAGGCGCGCAGGTCGGCGATCCGGCCGTCGAGCTCGGTCAGCTGCGTGAGCGCGGGAAGGCTCTTGCGCGTGTGGGCGAGCTGCTGAGCGCGGGTGTCGAGCGCCTGGACCTCCAGCAGCCTGCGCTGGTCTTCGGGTGGTGCAGTAGCCACGGGAGGCGTCCTCTCGGTCGTGATCTGGGGGTGGTCCAACGCTACCCCGCGCCCGAGGTCCCGGGCGCACCCGGATGCACCAGGAGCGGGGTGCTCAGCGGGACGGGATCTGGCCCGTCCAGGGGTCGGTGACCAGCTCGCTGACGCGGGCCTCGACCGCGAGGTCGTCGGTCGCGAGCACCGCGGCCAGGTCCTCGACGGCGTAGCGCAGCCAGGGCCACTCGCTCGCGTAATGGGCGGTGTCCACGAGGAAGGGGGTGCCCGCCGGTCCGGGGGTGCCGGCCGCCCGGGCCTCGAACTCGGCGCGTTCGCGCAGCTCGGAGGCCGGGTGGTGGCGCAGGTCGGAGGTGACGTAGACGTCGGCGGCGGACGCGCGGACGGCGTCGAAGTAGCCGTCGCCGGACCCGCCGAGGACGGCGGCCGTGGTCACCGGGGCGTCCGGGTCGCCGGAGTAGCGGATGCCTTGTGCGGTGGCGGGCAGGGCGGCCGCGACGCGGCGTGCGAAGCCGGCGAGGGTGGTGGGCTCGGCGAGGCGGCCGACGCGGCCGATGCCGCGGGCGTCGTCGGGCCCGTCGGCGCCGGGGGTGCGGGGGGTGCCGGGGGTGGCGCCGCTCACCTCGAGCGGTCGCCGGTCGGTGATGCCGACCAGGTCGGCGAGGGCGTCCGCGACCCCGCGCGGCGCGGCGTCGGCGTTCGTGTGCGCCACGTGCAGGGCGCAGCCGCCGGTGACCAGCCGGTGCACCACCGACCCCTTGAAGGTGGTGGCCGCCACGGAGCTGACGCCGCGCAGGAACAGCGGGTGGTGGGTGACGAGCAGGTCGGCGCCCCAGTCGAGGGCCTGGTCGACGACGGCGGTCACCGGGTCCACCGCGAACAGCACCTTGCGCACCGGGGCGGCCGGGTCGCCGGCCACGAGGCCCACGGCGTCCCAGCCCTCGGCCGTCGACGGCGGGTAGAGGCCGTCGAGCGCGGCGACCACCTGGGCCAGCGTGGGAGGTGCGTCGGGGGCGGGGGCGTCGCTGCTGCTCACCCGGTGCAGCGTAGTAGCCGCGGGATGACCGGTGCGCCCGTTACGCCGGAAACGTGCTCTGACCTGGGCGTTTATCGAGCCGCTCACCGAGCGGACGGGCCGTGACCTTGCTACGGTCCTTCACTTATGGGGGATACCGTCGAGCACCGCCTGGGCGGGCCACCGACCATGCGCGCCAGACTGACCGCTGCCGTCCGCGAGCGCGTCGACATCCGCGATCTCATGCCGTCGCGCGCCGACTACGACCTGCGGCCGCGCACGCTGCGGTCCGACCTGCTGGCCGGCATCACGGTGGGTGTCGTCGCCCTGCCGCTCGCGCTCGCGTTCGGCGTCAGCTCCGGCGTCGGGCCGGCCGCCGGGCTCGTGACGGCGGTCGTGGCCGGCGTCGTCGCCGCCGTCTTCGGCGGGTCGAACCTGCAGGTCAGCGGCCCCACCGGGGCCATGGCCGTGGTCCTGGCGCCGATCGTCGCGCAGCACGGCGTCGGCTCGGTCGCGCTGGTGACCCTGCTCGGCGGCGCGCTCGTGCTCGTGTGCGGGCTGCTCCGGCTGGGCCGCGTGGTCACCTACATCCCGTGGCCCGTCGTCGAGGGCTTCACGCTCGGCATCGCCGCGATCATCTTCCTGCAGCAGGTGCCGGCCGCCGTCGGCACCGCCGCCGAGACCGGGCACAACACCCTGGTCACGGCAGTGCGGTCGGTCGGAACCGCGATCGGGTCCGGCAGCCCGGCCGACGGCGGGCTGCCCACCTGGGCGTGGACGCTGGGGGTCGTGGCCGTGGTCGCCGCCGTCATGCTCCTGCTGCCGCGCGTGGCCGGCGCCCTGCCCGCGTCGCTGGTCGCCGTGGCCCTGGTGACACTGCTGGCGGAACTGTTCGACGCGCCCGTGCCGCGCATCGGCGGGCTGCCCAGCTCCCTGCCCGTCCCCGTGCTGCCCGACGCGACCCCGGACGCCGTCCGCGACCTCGTGGGCGCCGCCGTCGCCGTCGCGGCGCTGGCCGCGATCGAGTCGCTGCTGTCCGCCCGGGTGGCGGCAACGATGAGCGGCGCGCAAGGCCGCACGGCGACCTACCACCCCGACCGCGAGCTCGTCGGGCAGGGGTTCGCGTCGCTGGCCAGCGGCGTGTTCGGCGGCATCCCCGCGACCGGCGCCATCGCGCGGACGGCGGTCAACGTGCGCTCCGGGGCGCGCACCCGCCTGGCCGCCGTCGTGCACGCGCTGGTGATCCTCGCCGTCATCTACCTGGCCACCGGACCCGTGGGGCACATCCCGCTCGCCGCGCTCGCCGGGGTGCTCATGGTCACCTCGTTCCGCATGATCGGCGCCTCGACCATCCGGTCGGTGCTGACCTCCACCCGGCCCGACGCGCTCACGTTCGTGGTCACCGCCGTGATCACCGTGGCCTTCGACCTCATCGACGCCGTCCAGATCGGACTGCTCGTCGCGGCGTTCTTCGCGCTGAAGGCGGTGGCGGGCGCCGCGGCGGTGCACCGCGAGCCCCTGCCCGGCGTCGCGCACGAGGGCGACGAGCGCATCGCGCTGTTCCGGTTGGAGGGCGCCATGTTCTTCGGCGCGTCCGACCGGATACTGAGCGAGGTCACGGCGATCACGCACCGGGAGCGCGCGGGGCGGGGCGGGGCCGACGACGAGCCCTGCCTGCGCGAGCCCGTCGACGTGGTGATCCTGTGGCTCTCCCACCTGCAGCTCGTGGACGCCACCGGGGCGCGGGCGCTGGCCGATCTCGTGCTGGAGCTCGAGCAGCGCGACGTGACCGTGCTGGTCAAGGGGATCCAGCCGCAGCACCGGAAGCTCCTGGAGGCGGTAGGCCTGACCCGGATGCTGGCGCACGAGAGCCACCTGTTCACCGATCTGCCCGCCGCGGTGGAACACGCGAGGTCGCATGTACCGGCGCCGCTGACGGCATAGGCTCGGACCGTGACCGAGTCAGCATCCTCCCCAGCGCCCCGTATGAACGTCGAGTCCTTCAACCTCGACCACCGCGCCGTCGCCGCGCCCTACGTGCGTCTCGCGGACCGCAAGCAGCTCCCGCACGGCGACGTCATCGTCAAGTACGACGTGCGCTTCACCCAGCCCAACGTCGCGCACCTCGAGATGCCGACGGTGCACTCCCTCGAGCACCTGTTCGCGGAGCACTCGCGCAACCACTCCGACGCCGTCCTGGACTTCTCCCCCATGGGCTGCCAGACCGGCTTCTACCTGATGTTGCAGGGCGAACCCGAGTACGACGACGTGCTCGCGCTGATCGACGCGACCCTGCGCGACATCGTCGCGGCCACCGAGGTCCCGGCCGCGAACGAGGTGCAGTGCGGCTGGGGCGCGAACCACACGCTGAGCGGTGCGCAAGAGGCGGCGTCCGCGTTCCTGTCCGCGCGCGGCGTGTGGTCGGAGGTCTACGCGAAGGGCGCGCCGGGCGAGGCCTCGGCCGCCGACGCCGCCGCCCGCGACGCCGCGGCCCGTGAGGCGGCCGCGCGTGACGCCGAGGTCGGCCTCCAGCGGGAGGGTTCGCCGCTGCCGGGAACTCCATTGCCCGGTTCGCCGGTGTCGCCGGAGCAGACCGGCGGGGCCAACCGGTGAGCGCCGAGCCCGTACCTGTTCCTGTCGCCGTCGTGCTCGTCGCGATGGACGACGAGGCGGCGCCGTTCCTCTCCCTCGCGTCCGACGTCGGAGAGCCCGAGCGGGTCGGCCTCGCCGAGCAGCGCACGGTCACGCTGGCCGGCCGGCCCGTCGTGCTGGTGCGCACCGGCATCGGCTTCGTCAACGCGACGGCCGCCGGCACCGGCGCGATCCTCCGGTACGGCACGGGCGTGCCACTGATCAGCGCGGGCAGCGCCGGCGGCCTCGCCAAGGACGTCGCCGTGGGCGACGTCGTGCTCGGCGCCCGCCTCGTGAACGCGGACGCCGACGCGCGCGCCTTCGGCTACGTGCTCGGCCAGGTGCCGGGCATGCCGGAGGCGTACGACGCCGCCCCCGCGCTTACCGACGCCGTGCGCCGTGCCGCGACCACGGTCGACGACCAGGTGCTGCGCGAGGGCAGCATCGGGTCCGGCGAGAAGTTCGTGACCAGCGACCTCGCTCAGCAGCTCCGCGCCGACTTCCCCGACGTGCTCGCCGTCGACATGGAGTCGGCCGCGCTGGCCCAGCTCTGCCACAACTTCGGCGCGGACTTCGTGTCGGTGCGGGCCGTCTCCGACCTGTGCGCCCCCGACGGCACCGAGTTCCGCACCCACGTGGACGACGCCGCGCACCGCTCCGCCGAGGTGGTCACGGCCACGATCGGGCTGCTGGGCGGCTGACGGTGGCGGTCTCGCGGGCGTCTGTCTCGCGGGCGTCTGTCTCGCGGACGTCTGTCTCGCGGGCCGCGGCCCGGAGCTGCGCGACCGCGTGGGCGATGAGCGCGGCCCGGCGCCGGTCGTGGCGGGCGTGCACGACGATGCGCCGCGCGACGGCGGGCCGGACCACGGGCCGGGCGACGAGGCCCTCGGGCAGGTCGGTGACCGCCAGGAGCGGCAGGACCGTCACCCCGACCCCCGCCAGCACCAGCCGGAGCGCCGCCCGGTGGTCGTCGAGCCGGGCCGCGTAGCGCGGGGTGAACCCGGCGGCGCTGCACGCGGTCAGGACGATCTGCCCGATCGGGCTGTCGTAGATGTCGTAGTCGATCCAGGGCTCGCCGGCGAGGTCCCGGAGACTCACCTCGGGGCCGGCCTCGGGGCCGGCCTCGGAGCCGGCCTCGGGGCCGGCGACCAGCGGGTGGTCGGCCGGGAGCACCGCCACGAAGCCCTCGACGGTGAGCTCGTGCCGCCGGTATCCGTCGAGGTGCACCTCGGCCCCGCCGGCGGGCTCGGTCCGGACGTCGAGGTCCGGCCGCCGTCGTCCGCGCCCGTCGACGGGCTCGTTCAGGCTGATCTCGACGGTGAGGTTGGGCTGGAGCTCGCGGACGCCTCGCACGACGGCGGGCATCCACTGCTCGGCGGCCGAGGCGAAGCAGGCGATCGCCAAGTGCTGGCCCTGGCCGCTGCGGAGGTCCGCCACGACCCGTTCGAGCAGGCCGAAGTCTGCCAGGAGCACCTGAGCCTGGTCCGCCAGGTGCCGCGCATCGTCGGTGGCGACGATGCCACGGCCCCGCTTCTCGAACAGGACCAGCCCGGTCTCGCGCGCCAGGGCGGTCATGTGCTGGCTGACCGTCGCGGGCGAGTAGCTGAGGTTCCGGGCCGCCTGGTTGATGGAGCCGGCCGCCAGGACCGCCCGCAGGATCTCGAGCCGCCGGGGATTGAGCATGACGCGACTGTACGGGGATGACGAACGGTCGCGCGGTTTTGTTTGCTTGTCCTGATCCTTTCGCGCGATCCAGGATGGCCTTCGGCTCACGAGAAGGTCGGCTGACCGGACGGCCCGGCTCACCACGAAAGGACGGCGATCGACATGACGTTCCAGGACGAGGCGGACCGCCTCCTGATCCGCTACGGCCCCAGCTTCAGCCCGCGGCTGATCGAGCGCGCCGCCGGCTCGTACGTCTACGACACCGACGGCACGCCGATCCTGGACTTCACGTCGGGACAGATGAGCTCGATCCTGGGGCACGCGCACCCGGACATCGTCGCGACGGTCTCGTCGTCGGTCGCGGCGCTGGACCACCTGTTCAGCGGCATGCTCAGCGCCCCGGTGCTCGGCCTGGCCGACCGGCTGACGGCGACCCTGCCCGCCGGCCTCGACAAGGCGCTGCTGCTGAGCACGGGTGCGGAGTCCAACGAGGCCGCGATCAAGATGGCCAAGCTGTACACCGGCCGCTACGAGATCGTCTCGTTCGACCGCTCGTGGCACGGCATGACGCAGGGCGCGGCGTCCGCGACCTTCTCGGCGGGGCGGCGCGGCTACGGCCCGCCGACGCCGGGGAACCTCGCCCTGCCCACCCCGAACGCCTACCGCTCGCCGTTCCGGTCGGTCGACGGATCGTACGACTGGGCGGCCGAGCTCGCGTACGGCTTCGCCCTGGTGGACCAGCAGTCCGCGGGCAGCCTCGCCGCGTGCGTCGTCGAACCCATCCTGTCGTCCGGCGGGATCATCGACCTGCCGCCCGGGTACCTGCGCCGGCTCAAGGAGCTGTGCGAGGAGCGCGGGATGCTGCTCGTCCTGGACGAGGCGCAGACCGGCCTGGGCCGCACCGGGACCATGTACGCGTTCGAGCGCGACGGCGTCACGCCCGACATCCTGACCCTGTCGAAGACGCTCGGCGCCGGCCTGCCGGTGGCCGCCGTCGTCACCAGTGCCGAGATCGAGCAGGTCTGCTACGACCGCGGGTTCCTCTTCTACACGACGCACGTCTCGGACCCGCTGGCGGCGGCCGTAGGGCTCACCGTGCTCGAAGTCATCGAACGCGAGGGCCTGGTCGAGCGGGCCGCGCGTCTGGGCGAACAGCTCACCGGCCGGCTGCTCGCGCTGCGCGACGCCTACGACGTGGTCGGCGACGTCCGCGGCCGCGGGCTGCTGCAGGGCGTCGAGCTGGTCCAGGACAAGGTGACCAAGGCCCCCGCCGACGCGCTGGGCAACGCCGTGACCGCGGCCTGCCTGGACCGGGGCCTGCACATGAACATCGTGCAGCTGCCGGGGATGGGCGGCATCTTCCGGATCGCGCCGCCGCTGACCATCAGCGAGGACGACCTGCACGGGGGCGTGGACATCCTGGAGGCGTCGCTCAAGTCGGTGCTGGACCGGTAGGGCTGGCGGGCCGGCAGGGGCGGCGGGCCGACAGGGGGCGGCGGGCCGACGGGGGCGCGCCGATGGGCGCCCTCAGCCCTTGGCGTCCGCGTAGCTCTCGGTCACGGCGACGCTGAGCGGGAAGTCGACGGGAAAGTCGCCGAACAGCAGCCGGCCGGTCTCGTCGGCGGCGTCCCGCACCTCTTGCGCGACGACGTCGGCGAGCGCCGCCGGCGCGTGCACCACGATCTCGTCGTGCAGGAAGAACACCAGGTGCGGCCGACGGTCGAACGGGGCCGGGGCGAGCCCGGGAGCGCCGCCGGACGTGTCCTCCCCGAGCGCCCAGAGCCGACGGCGGACGGACGCGATCCAGCACAGCGCCCACTCCGCCGCGGTGCCCTGCACCACGAAGTTCCGGGTGAACCGGCCCCAGGACCGGGTCTGGCTGCGAGCGCGGGACTGGGCGTCGGCGCCGGCGTCCTCGTCGAACGCGGAGCCCTGCACGGCAGCCCACGACTCCCCCGGCAGCGGCGAGCTGCGGCCGAGGCGGGTGGTGACCACCTCGCCCCGCTCCCCCGCCCGGGCCGCACGTTCGACCAGGTCGATGGCCTGGGGGAACGCGCGCGCCAGCCGGGGCAGCACCTGGGCGCTGACGCCGGTCGTGCCCCCGTACATGGCGCCGAGCATCCCCACCTTGGCGTGCTCGCGGGAGTCGACGGCGCCGGTGGCGACGATCCCCGCGTACATGTCGGTGCTCGCGCCGTCCTTGGTGCGGCCGGCGGCGGCCATGCGCTCGTCGCGGGACAGGGCGGCAAGCACGCGCGGTTCGAGCTGCGCGGCATCGGCCACGACGAAGGTCCAGCCGGGGTCGGAGACCACCGCGCGCCGCACGTTGTGCGGGAGCTGGAGCGCGCCGCCGCCCGTGCTCGCCCAGCGGCCCGTGACGACGCCGCCCACGACGTACTCCATGCGGAACCGCCCGTCGGGCGCCCAGGTGTCGAGCCAGTTCCAGCCGTTCGCGGTGTAGAGGCGGTAGAGGCTCTTGTACTCCAGGAGCGGCGCGATCACAGGGTGGTCGAGCTTCTCCAGCTCCCACTTGCGCAGGCTGCGCGAGCCCACACCCGCGTACTCCATGGCGCGCAGCAGGTCCTGGTGGGAGTCGGGATTGAGCGTGGGCGGGGCGTCCAGCGCAGTCCGGATCTGGTGCGCCAGGGCCTCCAGCTTCGCGGGCCGTGCCCCTGGCCGGGGCCGCGGGCCGAGCGCCTCGGTGAGGATCTCGTCGTGGATGTCGCCGCGCCACGGGAGGCCGGCGTGATGCATTTCCGCCGCGGCCAGCGCGCCCGCGGACTCCGCCGCGAGCAGGAGGCGGAGCCGGCCGGGGTCGGTGCTGTCCTTGATCGCGAGGAGCTGGGCGGCCAGCTCCGTGACGGGGTCGAGCGGGTAGGCAGGTCCGTCTGTGGCGGCGTCGGCCTGGGCAGTGGCGGCCGGTCCGCTCTCGCCGAGGTCGAAGAGTGCCTCGGCGCCGGGGTGCCGGTCGGGCCGGACCAACGCGGCCGCCGTCGGGCCGCCAGGGGGCGGGATGGGGGTGAGCCGGTCCCAGGCGGTGGGCCCGGCCTCGGCGAGCGCCGTGTGCGCCGAAAGGGTCGAGGCACGGAGCACCGCGTGCGCGAGCCGGAGGTCGTGCGCCCGGTCGACCCGGACCCCCTCGGCGAGGAGGGCGGGGTACCAGCCGTTGGTGTCGTCCCAGGTCCAGCGGACGTGAGCCGTCTCGTCGGCCGCCACCTCCTGGGCCAGAGCTGGCGCCTCGACGACCCGCGGCTCCCCCTCGGGCACGCCCGTGTCGGACACCGGCCGCAGGCCGATGCCGGAGCCGTCCCGCGAGACCACCGTGTGCATGGGGCCCAGTCTGCCGTGCGCCTCTGACACTCGGCAGGCGAGGTGGTCCTGGACTGCCCGAGGCGAACCATGAGTTATCCACAGATCTCAAATCTGTCTGGAAGCACGTACGGATGTTCTATATCGTCGACGTGTCGCCGGCACCAGGCCGAGCGTCGGATCGAGGGGGTGGACCGATGGTGCTGGCACAACCGAGCGCGACAACCGCTGGCGCACGCTCGCTCGAGGAGATCCTGACGGACCTCCAGACCGTGACACGGGAGCTGATCGGCGCCGCCAGCCCGACCGCACTGGAGGGCGCGGCCCTGGGTGGTGCGGCCGGAATCGGCGTGCGCCTCACCGCCGCGTCGCCGCTGCTGCGCGCGGTGTGCTCGCAGCTGGACATCCTCCGGATGACCTGGCTGCCACGCATCGAGGCGGACGGCATGTGGGCACTCGACGGTTCGCGGACGTTCCGGACCTGGCTCGCCCGCCGGGAGAAGGTGACCATGCGCACCGCGAGCAGGGAGACGCTCACCGGCGAACGCCTGCTCGAACACCTTCCGGCCACGCTCACCGCCGCCCTGAGCGGACGGCTCGGGATGGACCAGGTGCGCGCGATGGTCGACGTCGGCCCGACGTCGGACGACCGGTGCAAGGCACTGGTCAGCCCGGTCGACACGGGGCCGACGAGCGCGACGGCGGACGGCGGGACGGCGGACGGCGGGACGGGGACAGGCACGATGCCTGGCGACGGGACGACGCGCGGGCCGGACGCACCCGAGGGCACCGCGGCCGACGGCGGCGAGGGCACCGAGGGCACCGAGGGCACCGAGGGCACCGAGGGCACCGAGGGCACCGAGGGCACCGAGGGCACCGAGGGCACCGAGGGCACCGAGGGCACCGAGGG
>NZ_JBIVCZ010000004.1:336048-542416 GCF_044746965.1 Promicromonospora sp. NPDC090134
AGGGCACTGTCCGCGCCCCGACCGGAGAGGAGCTGCTCCTGGACCTCGCCGACCAGCACGGCCCTCTCGTGTTCCGCCGGTTCGTCGACCGGTTCGCACGCGTCGCCGACCCGGAGTCCGACGACCGCGGATACAAGCAGGCGGCGGAGCGCGAACACCTCGACGTGGCCAAGACCTTCGGGGGCTACCACGTCAACGGTTTCCTCACCGACGAGCACGGCGAGGCTCTACGGGCCGCGATGGACTCGGTGATGGGAGCCCCGACACCGGGTGACGAGCGCACGCCCGCGCAGCGTCGTGCCCAGGCACTCGCCGACCTCGCCCGCACCGTGCTCGACAACGGCCTTACGGGAACCGGTGCGGCTGTGCGGCCGCACGTCACCGTGACCGTGTCGTGGACAGAGCTCGCCCGCCTGACCGGACAGTTCGGCAGGCACACCATCGAGGAGCCGACCGGATTGACCGACGTCACAGCGGCACCCGCACGGTTCGGGATCTCCGCGTCACTGGTCCCGACCGCCACGCTGCGACGTCTGCTGTGCGACTCCGCCGTGACAAGGGTCGTCTTCGGGGCGGACAGCCAGGTGCTCGACGTCGGGCGGGCGCAGCGCACCGTCACCGGGCAGATACGCCGGGCCGTGATCGCCCGCGACAGACACTGTGTCTACGCGGACTGCACCCAGCCGCCCGCACGATGCGAGGTCCACCATGCCGAACGCCACTGGGCCGACGGCGGCGACACCAGCGCGCGCAACGCCGCACTGTTGTGCTGGCATCACCACGACCTGGTCGACACCACCGGCATCACCATGCGCTGGACGGGGAATCCCGACGGCGCCCGCCACTCGGGCTGGACCCTGGTCAACCGGCACGGCAAGGAGATCAAGCCCGCGGGCAGCCCGCCCCGAGCGATCGGGGGACGGAGATGAAGCGGCCCGAACCACCCGCACAGGGCACGAACCCCGCGCGGGCGTGCACCGCTGCCCTGCCCCGGCCGGAGCACCGGCCGGGGCAGGCAGTTCGGTCAGCCTGCGACGTCCGCCACGGCTCGGGCCCGGCCCACGACGAAGGCGGCGTGGAGCACCGTTGGCGGCGTCAGCTCGCCGGCCAGCAGGCCCTGGGCCGTCCGCTCCAGCGTCGCGAGCCCGAGGTCCCGGGCCAGGACGCGCGCCTGCTCGACGTCGGACCGCTGCCGCACCGTGAGCGCCGGCCGACCCGTGGCCGCCGCGGCGAGCAGGACGTCGCCCAGCAGCAACGTCACGCGGCGGACCGGGGGCGGGGGTGCCGCCGGCGGCCGGACGGCCTTCGCCGACGACGCCTGAGCCTTGAGCTTGCGGATCCGCTTGCGCCAGAAGTCCCAGTAGCTGTTCTCGAGCGACCAGGCCGGCGTGATGGTGGGACTGACCAGGCGGATCGCGCCCTTGTCGCGCACGAACAGGCCGACTGGCTCGTCCCGCTCCTCGCGGCGCTCGATCGTCACCGCGACCAGCCTGGACCGCACCGACAGCAGCGTCTGGACCGCCTGCTCCCCCGCGGCCGGCAGACGCAGCTGCCGCGTCTCGCCGTCCGAGGTGACGACGGCGAGCGTGAGCTCCTGCCGCACCTCGTCGATGCCCACCTCACCGACGTCGCGGACCAGCACCAGCCGCACGTTCGCCGGACGGCGGCCGAACCCGACGACGTCGCGCGGCCGCACGCCCGCCCCCGTGCGCGCGGCGATCACGCGGAGCTCCTCGAGGTCGAACCCGTCTCCCTCCAGCCTCTGGAGCACCGGGGTTCCGCCTGCACCGAGGCCGCCGTCGGGCCTGGTCCGCACCTTCGTCAGGGCGAACGCGCCCTCGCACAGGGTGCTCAGGGACCTGTTCCACAGGAGCGGGCTGGTCCAGCTCCGCTGGAACCTGGGGTCGCCGCCCGCCGGGCGGCCGGTCACGACCTGCCGCACGTGGCCGGCGTCCGTCGTGGCAGGCGCGCCCGCCTCGGTCTCGGTGTCCCAGCCCAGGTAGGCCAGGCCGCGCGACCCGCTCTGCGACGTCCACCAACGGGCTCCGAGCGGCACCCAGCGCGGGAGGTCGATCTCGTCGTCGGAGCCCTTGCCGGTCCCCCGCCCGCGGCCGGCAGAGGCTCCGTCCGACGGGTTGGCGGCAGCTCCGCCCGACGGGTTGGCGGCGGCGCCCGACGAGCTGCCCACGGCACCGCCCGCAGCTCCAGCAGCTCCAGCACCACTGCCCACAGCTGCAGCAGCACTGCCCACAGCTCCAGCAGCACCTGCTGCAAGCGCGGGTATCGCAGCTGCTGCGCCGGCCGGGTCGGACGCCCGCTCCAACACCTCGCACATCGCCCAGATCTCGGCGAGGGCGTCGAGCAGGTCGGACTCCGTGACCGCGTCGTCGCGACCGGCGAGTCCCGCGACGAGGCCGCCGGCGACCCGGACGAGACCGTCGAACCGCACACTGCCGACCTGTTCGGGCGCGACCTGGTCGAACCCGGCGACCCGCACCCGGCCGGCCAACGCGGTGAGCGACTCGGCGTCGTCCGACCCGAGGTGGGACAAGCCGCCCGACATGAGCCGTCCGACGACGTCGCGCACCTCCGCGAGCGCCTCCCGGCGACGCTTCAGCACCGCCGGAGACGGTGCGCGGCCCGCGGCCCCCGCACCGGCCGCCGCCTCCGCACCAACCGCCGCACCCGCACCAGCCGCACCAGCCGCACCAGCCGCAGTCATCCCACCCGGTCCTGCCGCAGATCCCGCCGAGCGGGGCACGGACTGCGCGACAGCCGCAGCAGTGCCGGTCTCAGCGCCCGCCTGCGCCACGTCGGGCGCGATCCCGGTCGCCCACAGGCAGGCGGCCACGACGTGCTGACACACGCCCGCCGTCGGGCAGTCGCACGCGACCGCGGCCGGGCCGCGGCCGTCCACCCGCACCGAGACGCCGGACACGTCGAGCACCGCGCCCTTGGCGTCGTACGACACCTCGGTCACGGTGTCCTTGCGGGCCCGGCGCAGCAGGCCCGCGTTGCCGAGCGCCTTGAGCGCGTCGTCGTCCAGGCCCGCGTACGGCGCCGCCCACGCGTAGGTCCTCCGGTCGCTCATGAGAGCACCTCTCCCAACCACTCGGCGAACCGTTCGGGCGTGAGCGCGGCGACCTCCATGCCGCACTCCGCCAGGTGCCGGGCCGTGCCCTGGTCGTAGACGGGTTCGGCCGCCTCGTCCAGGGCGGCGAGCCCGAGCATGGTGACGCCGGAGGACGCCATGCGGCGCACCGTCGTCAGCAGGTTCGACACCGATCCGCCCTCGTAGAAGTCGCTGACCAGCGCCACGACCGTCCGCGACGGGTTGCGGACCTGCTGCTCGGCGTGCCGCACGGCCCGTGCGATGTCGGTACCGCCCCCGAGCTGCGCGGTCATCAGGACCTCGACGGGGTCGGCGGCCAGGTGCGACATGTCCACCACCGAGGTGTCGAACAGGTAGAGCTGCACATTGATACCGGGCAGGCCGGACAGGATCCCGGCACACACCGCGGAGTACAGCAGCGACGGCGCCATCGAGCCCGACTGGTCGACGAGCAGGATGACGTCCCAGGTCAGGGTGCGCTTGGCCCGGGCGGAGAAGCGGACGTCCTGGACCGTCATCCGGCCTTCGGCGTCGACCCGGCCGAGGTTGGCGCGCAGCGTGCGCTTCCAGTCGAAGTTCCGCGCGACCCGGTGCATCGACCGGCGTGACCGGTCGATGCGGCCGTTCACCGCCGTGGCGAAGCGAGGCCGCAGCCGCCGCACGACGTCGTCGACGACCCGGCGGATGATCCGCCGCAGGCCCGCCGCGGCCTGGTCGCCCAGGGCGCCCCGGACCTGCAGCATCGCAACGGCGAGCTCACGGGACGGTTCGAGGGTCTCGAGCGCGGTCTCGTCCTGCAGCAGCTCCGTGAGGCCGTACCGGCTCACGGCGTCGACCTGCATGCGCTCGAAGGTCTCCCGCGGGAACAGGCTGCCGGCCTCGCTCAGCCAGCCGAGCGCGGTCACGTCCACGCCGTGCGGCTGGGACCCGCCCAGTCCCGCGCCCCCGCCGCCGCGCGCGCCGCCGCCCTCACCCGGGCCGGTGCCGCGCCCGACGCGATGCCCGCGGGCCGTGTACTCGCGGTCGTACAGATACCGCAGGGACCGCTCCAGCCCCTGGTCCTGCTGGCCCACCTGCAGCTCGTCGGCCGCGTACCGGCCCAGCACCAGGCGCCAGCGCCGGGCGGCCTCGTCGTCGGAGACCGACGGCGGCGTGTCAGACGCCTCGACTTCTTCAGGCACCCCCAGATCGGGCGCCCCGAGATCGGGCACCCCGAGATCGGACGCCGTCCGACCGGTCGCGCTCATGCTTCTCCTCCTGCGGTGCCGACGCCGGCGGCGCCCACGGCACTCGTCGTTGCGGTCGTCGGGCCCCAGTGGGCCAGCCCGTCCCTTTCCAGCACCGCGACCAGCTCCCGGTCCAGGACCAGGCCGGTCGCCAGATCCTCCTCCGACAGCGCGACCCGCACGTCCACCTGGTCCACCCGCGCCCCGGTCCGCTCCGCCACGCGCTTCGCCAGCCGGTGCGTCTCGGTGGGCCGGAGCCACGTGAAGGCCCGCCGCAGGTCGGGCAGCACCGCCAGGAACGCGTCGCCGTCGAGCGTGCGCAGCGCGTCGTCCACGGCGTCGAACATCTCCGGTGTGTGCAGGATCAGGTCGGGAGCGGCGCGCATCACGCCACCCAGGAACCGGACGGCCGCCCCTGGGTCCGCGCCCGCGGACAGGGCGCCGCGCACCCGGGTGACCAGGACGTCGTCGGCCACCTCACCGTCGGTGAACCCCAGGGCGAGCAGCGCGCCCGCGACGGCGGGCGCGGTCGCCTCGTCGTCGCGCAGGCGCGCGAGCTCGCGCGCGACGGCGATGCGGTTGACGGCACCGTCGGCTCGGTTCGCACCGCGGTGAGCCGCACCGCCGTGAGCCGCACCGCCGTGAGCCGTACCGCCGTGAGCCGTACCGCCGTCAAGCACGGCAGCGTCGGGCGCACCGCCGTCCGCCGCGCCGCCAGAGACCGCACCACCAGAGTCCGCACCACGAGGGACCGCGCCGCCGTCCGCCGCCGCCGCGTCCCGGAGCAGGGAGCGCAGGCCGATCAGGGTGCCGATGGCGGCGTCCTCGTCCTCGGCCCGGACCTTCCCCAGGTCGCTGACCAGGTAGGCCGCGGTGGCGAGCGCCTGGCTCACCAGGTCGAGCAGCTCGCCCGCGTATTCCTCGGCGCCCAGCTCGACCCGGGCCTGCCAGAGGCCGAGCAGCCGGCGAGCGCCCGAGACGACGGAGTCCACGTCGCGGTCGGTATCGAGGGTGACGCGCAGCAGGGAGACGATCCGGGGCAGGTGCGAGCCCATCCCGATCACCAGCGCCTGCGCCACGAGCCGCGCGAGGGCGTCGACAGAGGCTGCCCTGGCACCGAACGCCGGCCCCGACGACGAACCAGCCGACGAAGCAGCTGATGAACCAGACGGTGACCCAGGCCCGTTGCCGGATCCCGCGCCGGTCCCGCCGCCCGCGAGCCGCGCCTCCGCCTCGTACAGCCGGGCGACCGCCACGGCCTCCAGCGTCGCGCCGAGGTGCACCATCTCCACGAGCCGCGCCTCGACCAGCGGCGTCCAGCAGTACTGCCACTCCTCCGTGATCAGGCCGAGCCCTCGGCCCGCCACGTGGTCCGGTCCCGAGACGAGCTGTCCGAAGCCCGCGCCGACGAAGTCGAGCAGCGCCAGCACCTGACGCTTGGCCCGGTGCGACGCCGTCCGCCGCGCATCCAGGCGGGCCGTGCGCGGCAGCGAGTCGTCGACGACGAGCCGCACCGCGCGCACCCGCTCGCGCACATCGCGCACGAGCGGCGGCGACGCGCTGCCGGGCGGCAGGTCGCCCAGGGCCCGGCCGCCGAACACCTCCGCGATCGCCAGCCCCAGCGGCCGCTCCGGCTCGCCCGGTCCACCGACGCCGCCGTCGTCCTGCACGTAGCACGAACGCATCGCGTCCAGCAGGTCGGTGCGGCCCGCGAAAGCACGCTCGCGCAGGTGCGCGAGCCGGGTCGCGGACGCCGCCGCGGCGCCCACCTGCGGCAGGCTCACCGCGTGCCCCCGGTCGACGGCGCCACGGGCGACGTCGACCAGGATCTCCGCGGCGAGGGCGCGGGCGCCGACGGGGCCGGACGCCGAAGCATCCGCGCCGTCGGCTGCCAGCTCCCGCAGGTGCGCCGCGTGCAGGCGCTCGTAGTAGCCGGGCGACGGCATGCCCGCGCCGTACCCGCGCAGCCCGTCGAGCCGCTCGTGGTCGTAGCGCACCAGCCAGGCCTCACCCTGCGCGATCGGGCCGAAGCCGCCCGCGGGCTGCCGGTCGCGCACCGGGGCGCCCTCCGGCGCGCCGGACAGCGCCTCCACCAGCGCGAGCGTGTGGAACGCCCCGGTCACGACGAGCACCGGTCCGCCGGCCTCCGCGGTCGTTCCTGCCAGCGGCCCTGCTCCCGCCACCAGCTCCGTTCCGGCCGCCAGCTCTGCTCCCGCCGCCGGCACTGCTCCCGCCATCGGCCCTGCCATCGCCTCGGCGATCCGGGCCGACATCCGGGCCTCGCGATCCAGGGACCCGTCGGCGCCGAGCACGCTCTCCTCGTAGTCGAGGCGCGCGAGCGCCGCCCACGCGAAGACGTCGTCGAACAAGGCGCGCCAGTCCGCGAGCTCGGCGCTGCTCCGGGACTCGAACAGGTGGTCCCAGACCTCGTCGTGGTCGCGGCACCCGAGCCGGCGCGCGAGCGTCGCGACCGCCTCGGAGTGCGCCAGGTAGCGCTCGGACATGAGGGTCCGCGCGAAGGGGTCCGGCTCGCCGGCGGAGTTCGGCCCGGCACCCGACCCGGCACCTGATTCGGCAGAGTCCAGCCCCGCAGGGTCCGGCCCCGAACCGCCGGCCCCCGAATCCTCGGATCCCGGCCCCGAGACCGCGCGCTCCGCCGCCGACCGCTCGCCGAACGAGCGGTCGATGAACCTGAGCTCCGCGCCGGCGTCCCGCCCCGCGTGCAGGGCGACCCACTCCGGGGAGAAGGACGCGAGCGGGTAGAAGCCGGCACCCTCCCCGGGCTCGCGGTCGCCCGCCTCCGCCTTGGACCTCGCGCCCGAGCCAGAACCCGAGCCGGAGCCCGAGCCGCCGAGGCTCAGCACCGCGACGGGCGGCCGGGTCGCCTCGTGCAGCAGGTCCGGGATGAGCCGCGTGAACTCCTCGGGTCCCTCGATGAGCACGGCCGACGGCCGCAGCTCCTCGATCGCCGCCCGCACCGCCACGGCGCACGCCGGGCTGTGGTGCCGCACGGGCGCGAAGTAGACGCCGCGTTCGGTCCGCAGCCGTGCGACGGCGTCCGCGGCCGTGCGCAGCCGCTGCGGAGCAAGGTCCCAGACTGCGTCCGCACGCCGGCTCGTGGCGCCGTCCGGCGCCGCGACGGCGCCGTCGTCGCTCACCACCGCACTTGTGCCCGCTGTGCCTGCACCCGCTGCGCCTGTACCCGCTGAGCCTGTACCCGCTGAGCCTGTACCCGCTGAGCCTGCGACCACTGTGCCCGCGCCCGCCCCGCCGCTCACCGCCACAGCGGCTCTGCCGCGGTGAAGAACGCCTTCCAGCGCGCGTCCGTGCGGGCGCGCTCGCGCACCACGTTGTCCACGTAGTGCCGCAGCCGGCGCGCGTCCTCCTCCTCGCCCTTGAGCGCGACGCCTGCGACCTGCCGCGCGACCTCGGCCGCGGTCACCGTGCCGTCGCCGAGGTATCGGGCCTCCAGCGAGGCGGCGACGGCGACATTGACGGCCTCCGCCGTGGACATGACCGTCTCCGGCCGCTTCACCGGCGCGCCCTCGCGCGTGCTGCCCGTCCGCAGGTCCTGGAACACGGTGACCAGCACCTCGAGCACGTCACGCGGCACCTCGGGGCGGTCGCCCTCCGGTCCCAGCTCGGCCGCGAGCTGGCGCTGCACCAGCTCGATCTCGAACGCGCGGTCGCGCACCGGGGCCACGGTCTCGAAGCTGAACCGGCGCTTGAGCGCCGCGGACATCTCGTGCACACCCCGGTCCTTCAGGTTCGCGGTCGCGATCACGGTGAAGCCCGGCCGGGCGGCGACGCGCGCGTCGGGACCGAGCTCGGGGACCATGAGCTGCTTCTCCGACAGGATCGACACGAGCGTGTCCTGGATCTCGGGCGCGCAGCGCGTGATCTCCTCGAAGCGCACGACGCGCCCCTCGCGCATGCCCGTGCAGATCGGCGACGGCACCAGCGACCGCTCGCTCGGCCCCTCGGAGACGAGGAGCGCGTAGTTCCACGAGTACCGGACGTGGTCCTCGGTGGTGCCCGCGGTGCCCTGCACGGTCAGGGTCGAACTGCCGGAGACCGCCGCCGACAGCAGCTCGGACAGCATCGACTTGGCCGTACCGGGCTCGCCCACCAGCATCAGGCCCTGCCGACCCATCAGGGAGACGACGGCGCGGTCCACCAGCGGGTCGTCGCCGTAGAACTTGCGGGTCACGCCGAGCTCCTCGGAGCCCACGACGAACGCCCGCACGGCCCGCGGGCTCAGCCGCCAGCCTGGGGGCCGCTCGTGCCCGCGCTCGGCGTCCCAGGAGTCGAGCGTCGCGAGCTCGGCGGCGTAGCGGATCTCGGCGGGCGGGCGGATCTCGGCGGCCTGGCTGGTCTCGGTTCCAGCAGTCGTGCCTGCCGAGACGGTGGTGTCCGTGGTCATGACGTCCTTCGGTGCGTGCGTTACGAGTGATGACGTGCGAATGATGGTGTGCGAGTAATGCCCCGACGGCCCTGGTCAGGGCCGCTGCGGTCAGCGTGCGATCAAGGTAGCGGGAGCCACTGACACCGCCGCCGGCCGGCTCAGAACCTGCTCTTCCTCACCCAGTCGGGGTCGAACGACCCCGCCTGCGCCACCGTCACGTACTCCTGGTACGAGACCGCGACGAGCGCGGCCGGCAGGTCCTCGATCTTCTGACCGCCGTCCCAGCTCTGGGCGCCGTGGAACGTGAGGCTCGTGACCGCGGCCGGGATGTTCTCCTCGGGCAGGTAGGCGCCGGTGAACGAGATCTCCACGGTGACGCCGAGGCGCGGGTACGCCTTGGTGTAGGCGTCGAACCAGCCGCCGTCCTCGGACGCCGCCCGCCGGTACCCGAGCTTGGTCGCCCGGCCGCGGATCGAGAACGAGTCGGTCAACCAGCCCCGGTGGTCCGCGATCTCCCTGGCCCCGGGCTCCAGCTCCGGCGGGACGACGGCGTGGGCGCCGAGGCCCTGGTCGAACAGCGGCGTCACCTCGTAGTCGGCGAGGTGCTTCCGCCATGCCTCGGCCTCGCCGGCGCTGGCCGTCCCCGCATCCACCATGGCTATTGCAGCCGGCAGCGTGACGGCGTGCGCGATCGACACCCGCGCTCCTTCGGGGAGCACGACGTCGCCGTCGTCGACCCCGATCAGCACGCCGCCGTCGCCGGGCCGGAAGGCGACGGCGTCCGGAGTCCCCACGCCCGGCGTCGCGCCACCCTCGCCTCCACCCCGGCCCCCGCTCCCGCCAGGCAGCCTCGCCACCCACACGAGCCGGGCAGCGAGCCGCGACATGAGTGGGTGTCCCAGCACGAACTCGTGCCACTCGTCGGCACCCCACGTGCGTTCCGAGCACATGGCCTCGGCGATCCGCTGCGTCTGCACGGCGATCACCGCCTTGAGCTCCTTGCGGCTCGCACCGAGCTGCTTCTTCGCCCCGGCGTAGGAGTCGCCGTCGTCCGACGCCCGCTGGGGCGGCAGCGCCTTGACGACCTTGCCCGTGGGATCGCGCAGCTCCAGCGTGAACTTCTCCGTGATGCGCCCGGTGAACACGCGGTCTTCGGGCGAACGGCCTTCGAGCCCGCCGCCGTCGGGCGAGCCGAGATCGAGGCGCAGGACGCCGTCGTCGTCGAACCCGGCGGTCTGCACCGTGCGGTCCGCGAGCTGGTCGGCGTCCCAGCCACGTCGGTCGGCGAGATCCTTGGCCAGCGCGGTGGCGACCTCCTGGACCGTGGACATGCTGAACCGGCGCGAGACCGCCAGCAACGCCTGCACCGCGGCGCGGTCGCCGTTCGCGGCCAGGGCCCGCACGAGGGCCTCGGCCTGGGCGCGCCGCGTCTTGTTGGCCTTGAAGTAGTGCTGCGCCGCGGCGGCCAGGTCGCCGCCCGGCATCCCGACGGTCAGCGCGAGCAGGCCCTTCTCCTTCACCGCGGAGCCGCGATACTCCGCCTGGTGCTCTCGGTACAGGTGCCTGTAGTGGTCCTCGACCGACAGCGCGGCGAGTGCCTCGTAATGGCCCGGGTAGTACTGCAGCATCCGCTGGTACTCGTCGTACCGGTACTGCGCCCCGGCCTCCGCGTGCGCCTTCGACTCCTCGACCGCCGGGTGGATCGTGTCCTGCGCTACCCAGGCGCTCAGGACGAAGGACCCGAGCGCGGCCCGGGACGCCGCGTCGAGCCGGGACACGTACAGGGCGAACAGCCCCGCGCCGCCGGGATCCTTGAGCTTGCAGGCCAGGACGACCCACCAACGCACCACCTCGGGCGGCACGGTGCCCTGTTGGGTTGCCCACCGCAGCCGGGGCAGCCCGTCGAACGGGAACCACTCCAGGTCTGCCGGAACCGGCTTGCTGAGCCCCTTGACCGCCTCGGCCAGCAGGATCTCGGGCGCCAGATCGGCCGAGATGTCGTCCCCCAGCGCCTGCAGCGCCGACAGCAGCGCGGCCCTCCCCGCCTCCTGGCGCTCCTTCCGCAGGGCAGCACGCAACGCCGGTACCGCCGCCAAGTCGCCGATCCGCACCAGCCACGCCGCCGCCGAGACCCGTACGCCCGCCTTGCCGTCGACGAGACCCTGCTCGGCCAGCCCGCGGACGCCGGGGTTGGTCGACAGTACGTCCTGCGCGGCTCTCCGGTGCTTGTCCTGGCCCAGGGCGAGGCCCGACAGCAGCGGCAGCGTGGCGGCGGGCGCCACGGGGAAGGCCGCCACGATGTCGAGCGCGCGGGAAAAGGCGTGAGTGTCGTCGCCGTCGCGCGGCGTCAGGTGCGGCACGAGGAGGTCGACGCGCTCGGCGTAGTAGGGCCACAACAGCCCGACCAGGGCCTGCTGCGAGGAGTACCAGTGCTCCCGGAACACGAACTGGTCCACGGCGGCAGCCGGGTCCGCGACACCGAGCCGGACAAAGAGCTCCTCGACGGCCCGCAGGTCACCGAGTCCGGGCAGGAGCTCCTCGACCAGCGGCGACACATCTTCCCGCCCCAGCGCGAGCCAGAGCCGCAACTTGTGCCCGGGCGCCGTCGTCGGCAGGTCGCGGCGTCGCCACGAGCACCACTCCGCGGTGGCCTCCGACGGTCTACCCTCCTCGCCGTCGGCACGCACGCCCACGCGGTACGTGTCGCCGTTCATCAGCCGGACGACGGCGCGCAGGCCGTCCTCGGTGATCGCGGACAGTCTCGTCAGGTGCTTCTGCGCCCGCTCGACGACCCAGTGCGGTCCGTCGCCCGCCGTCGCCTGACGGACCTCCTCGGCAGCCATCGCCCGATGGCGGCCCAGGAGCTCGAGGGCGGCGATCACATAGTCGTACCCGAGCGTGGGCTCGTTCGGAGCCCCGAAGGAGGGCACCTCGGTCAAGGCCTCGGTCCCTGACACGCTGACCAGGGCCTCCGCACGATCGAGCGTCTTTCGCAGCGCGCCGACGCGCGCGACCTGGCCCCGGGCCTCGCCCGCGGCGGCGAGAGCCGCCCGGACGGCGTCGAGCCCGTCCGGCGTTCCCGCGAGGTGTGCCAGGACCTCGCCCAGCCTGTTGGGCGTGGCGGTGCTCAGGAGCGGCGCGAGCAGGCCACGCTGCTTCTCCGCCTCCAGTGACGCCAGCA
Organism: Promicromonospora sp. NPDC090134; assembly: GCF_044746965.1. Taxonomy (NCBI): domain Bacteria; kingdom Bacillati; phylum Actinomycetota; class Actinomycetes; order Micrococcales; family Promicromonosporaceae; genus Promicromonospora; species Promicromonospora sp. NPDC090134. Next base: position 347,973 of record NZ_JBIVCZ010000004.1, read on the forward strand.
GGTTCACGGCTCCCGCCCGCACGTCCTTGGCCTGGTCGACGGCGAGCGCCGCGACCAGGTCGGCATGCGGGGTCAGGTTCCGACCGACGACGTCGAGGAACGCGGCCTTGCCCGGGGCGGTGAGTGGCCGCACGACGTCGGGCAAGGCGGCCGCGTGCTCCGCGAGGAACGTGTCCATCGGCACTGATGCGACCCACTTCGTGAGCTGCTTCAGTCCCCCGGGCTGCACGTCGGCGGCGCGGTGCAGCAGGGCGGTGAGCACCGCGGGGACGACCTCCGCCTCGGGCACCCCGCCCTCACGTGCGACAGTCGCGAGGAACTGGGGAGTCCAGCGTGCGAACACCGCCCGGCGCGTCGCGCGGGAGCTCTGGGGTCGCACGCTCACGACGTCGTTCACGAGGGCGGTCAGCCAGCCGGGCGCTGGCGGCGACACCCGGTCCACGTCGCCGATCGTGGCGAGCAGGCGCCCCAGCCGCGCGACCGCAGCGGCCGGAGCCGTGGTATGCACCGTCATGCGGGCCCGCACGCCCTCGTGCACGGCCCACCCGGCACGTGCGCGCCTGACGCGGTGGACGATCCCTTTGTCCGCGGCGTGATACGAGTAGCCGACGGCGCCGGGCTCGGCCATCAGCAGGTACACGGCGTGCGTCGTCGCCGCGTCGAGCGTTGCCAGCACCTCCGGCGTCGTCCCGTCGCGCACGTACCCGAGGGCCTGCTCGAAGGTGTCCGGCAGGATCGCTCTCAGCGGCGCCAGCGCCTCCTGGTAGGCCGTGAGCAGCTCATCCCCCTGAGCCGGTCCTGCTGCTGGGTCCTGCGCGTGCTGCACGGTACGGCCTCTTCGCCTCGTCCCAGGTCAGAGGCACACCTGGCGCCCTCACCACGCCGCTCGGTGGGGCGCGCCATCAACGTAGCGGGGGTCACCGACACGGCGGCGATGCCCTCGGGACCCGGCCTCCTCCGGACGCAGCGTCCTCGGGACAGAGGCCCGTCAGACGATGTCCGAGACCCCGGCATACGTCGCGACGGCCGGCTCGCCGGCCCAGGCGTAGACCTGGATCACCAGCCCGCCGGGCGTCGACTCGCTGCTGACGAGCCGGAGCCCCGCGGGCGCGCCGCCGTCCGGGAAGAGCCGCCTGCCGCTGCCGACGACGACCGGCGCGACCACGAGGCGGAGCTCGTCGATCACTCCTGCGGCGAGGAGCGACTGGGCGAGCCGGGCACTGCCGTGGATCTGGAGCTCGCGACCTGGCCGTCGTTTGAGCTCCGCGACCTGGGACGCCACGTCGCCCGAGAGAACCGTGGTCGGGTGCCAGGTGCCCTCGGTCAACGTCTGCGACGCGACGTACTTGGGCAGGCTGTTCATGAGCGCGGTGAACGGGTCGGCCGGATCGGTGATCTGCGGCCAGTCGCGCGCGAAGGCGGCGTAGGTATGGCGACCGAGCAGGAGCCCGTCCGCCTCGCCGAGCCACTCCACCGTCCGGCGGACGAACACCTCGTCGATGTGGGGCACGAGCCAACCGCCTCGGGTGAACCCGTCGCTGGTGTCCTCCTCCGGCGAGCCCGGCCCCTGCGAGACGCCGTCGAGGCTCACGAACTCCGTCAGGATCAGCCTCACGATCTCGACTCCACCAGCTCGGCGAGCTGCCGCGTGACGGTGCCCCAGCCGTCGTGGAAGCCGAGCTGCTCGTGCCGGTCGCGGTCGGCGACGTCGCGGTGCATCGCGGTCGCGCGGTACTCGGTGCCGTCCGGGTGGTCCCGCATCGTGATCACCGCGGTGACGAACGGCTGCGCCGCGGGACGCCAGCCGGCCACAAGCGCGTCGGTGAAGACGATGCGTTCGAGGTCGTCGACGGCGAGGAAGCAGCCCGTGATGTGCGGGCCGAACTCGATGCCGTCCTCGCTCAGCTCCGTGCGGAAGGAACCGCCCGGGCGCAGGTCCATCTCCGCGACGCGGCAGATCTGGGGTGCTGGGACCCACCACTGCTCGAAGCTCGCCGGGTCGGCCCAGGCGTTCCAGACCGACGAGCGCGGGGCGCCGATGACGCGGGAGACCGTCAGGTCGAGGTCGGGCCGGCCGGACCGGCTGTCCGGTGAAGCTCCGTGCGACGTGGTCATGAGAGAACATCCCTGTTGTCGGTGTGGTGGTCGTGCGTGTCGATTTCGGGGTCGTCGGCGTCGTGCCCGTCGGCGTCGTGCCCCTCATCAGCGCCGGGCCGCGCCGCGGTGACGAACCGTTCGAGCCGGTCCGTGCGCCCCTCCCAGATGCTCCGCTGTTCGCCGAGCCAGCTCTCGACGGCGTCGAACGCCTCCCGCTCGAGCGTGCACGTGCGGACCCGGCCGACCTTCTGCGACCTGATCCATCCCGTGCTCTCGAGATAGCGGATGTGCTTCATGAACGACGGCAGCGCCATGTCGAACGGCGCCGCGAGCTCGCCGACGCTGGCCGGACCCGCGCCGAGCCGGCCCAGCACGGCGCGCCGGGTCGGGTCGGCGAGCGCCTGGAACGTACCGTCGAGGACCGAATGCTGAGCCATGCGGCTAAGTTAGCTCGCGCGAAAACTAAGCGCAAGGGCTAAGTGTCTGGCGCGCGCGCGGACAAGCCGGCTCCACGGACAAGGGGCCCGCCCGGACAGAAAGCCCGGCGCGGACGACGAACCGGCGCCGGCTCCCGAGGAGCCGACGCCGGCAAGCGGTCCGGGCCTCAGCCCGGTACGTGGTCGGTCATGCGCTCAGTACTGGCTCTTCTTCTCCCAGTCCGGGTCGAAGGCCCCGCCCTCGGCCACGGTGACGTAGTCCCGGTAGGACACCGCGAGCAGCACCTTGGGCACGTCCTCGAGCTTGAGCCGGCCCCGGTCGTCCCACGTCCCCGTGCGGCGGAACACCAGCTCCTGGACGGCCGCGGTGATGTTCTCCTCGGGCAGGAACGCGCCGGTGAACTCGATCTCGACCGTGAGGTCGAGCGTCGGGTACTCCTTGCGGTAGGCGGAGAACCATCCGGCGTCCTCGGCCTGCGACCGCGAGTACCCGAGCTTGGTGGCACGGCCGCGGATCGTGAACGAGTCGCTGAGCCAGCCCTTGCGGGTGTCGATCACGGTGGCGGTGCCCAGCAGGTCCGGCAGCCCGCCGGTGGCGTCCGCCTCGGCGCCCAGGCCCTGGTCGAACAGCGGCGTGATCTCGTAGTCGCCGAGGTGGCCGCGCCAGGCCGGCGCGCCGGTCTCGTCGTCGTCCCCGAGGGTGGCGGCGTGCACCAGCGAGACGCGGGCGTCGTCCGGGAGGGTGACGTCCTCGTCGTCGACGCCGATCAGCGCGCCGCCGTCGCCCGGCCGGAACGTCACGGTCCGAGGCCCGGCGCCGTCCGCGCCCGGACCCGCAGCCCCGTCCGCGCCGGGCAGCTCCGCCGCCCACACCAGGCGCGCGGCCAGGCGGGACATCAGCGGGTGCCCCAGCACGAACTCGCGCCAGTCGGCGGCGCTCCACGTGCGGCCGGTGACCATGGCCTCGGCGAAGCGCTGCGTCTGCAGCGCGACGACGGCCTTGAGCTCGGCCCGCGACTCCTTGAGCTGCCGCTTCGCCTCGGCGTACACCTCGTCGTCGTCGGACGCGCGCTTGGCCGGCAGGGCCTTGACCACCTTGCCCGCGGGATTGCGCAGCTCGAGCGTGAACGCCTCCGTGATGCGCCCGGTGACCACGCGCACCTCGCCGCCGTCCCCGCCACCTGAGGGCCCGCCGAGGTCGAGGCGCAGGATGCCGTCGTCGTCGAACCCGGCGGTCTGGACCGTACGGTCGGCGAGCTGGTCGCCGTCCCAGCCGTTGCGGTCGGCGATGTCCTGGGCGAGCACCCCGGCCGTCTCCTGGACCGTGCGCTGCTTGAACCGGCGCGACACCGCGAGCAGCTGCTGCACCGCGGCCCGGTCGCCGTTGGCGGCGAGCGCCCGCACCAGGTACTCGGCCTGAGCACGGCGGCCCTTGTGCGCGGCGAAGTAGTGCTGCGCGGTCGTCGCGAGCCCTGCCCCGGGCATCCCGACGGTCAGCGCGAGGAGCCCCTTCTCCTGCGTGGCCGACCCGAGGTAGGTGGCCTGGTCCTCGCGGTAGAGCCGCTTCCAGAAGTCCTCGACGGTCTGCCCGGCCTGGTCCGCGTAGTACTCGGGGTAGCGCTTGATCGAGGCCTGCAGGTTGTCCCACCGGGACTGCGCGTGCTGGTCGGCGTACTCGCGGGAGTGCTCGACGGACGGGTTGCGCGTGTCCTGGGCGACCCAGGCGCGCAGCACGAACGAGCCGAGCGCGGCCTGCGATGCCGGGTCCAGGAGGCCGACGTACCGGGCGATCAGGCCCTCGCCGCTGGGCACCTTGAGCTTGGTCGCCAGGACGACCCACCAGCGCACGACGTCCCGCGGCACGACGCCGCCCGGCTCGGCACCAGCACCGCCGGCCCAGCGCACCTCCGGGAGCTGCTCGAACGGGAACCAGTGGAGACTCGCCGGGATCTTCGCCTTGAGGCCCTTGGTGGCCTCGGCCTGCAGGATCTCCGGCGCGAGGTCGGCAGAGATGTCATCGCCGAGCGTCTCCAGGGCCGAGAGCAGCGCGGCCCGCGCCGCCTCGCGGCGCTCCTTCTTCAGGGCGGCGCGCAGCGCGGGCACCGCGGCGGGGTCACCGATGCGGGCGAGCCACACCGCGGCCGACGCGCGCACCTCGCCCTTGCTGTCCGCGAGCGCCTGCTCGGCCAGGGACCGCGCCCCGGCGTGGGCCTCCAGGACCTGCTGTGCCGCGACGCGGTGGGTCTTGCCCGCACCGAGCGCGAGCGCCGTGAGCTGGGGCAGCAGCATCGGCGGCAGGGCGGGGAACTCGCGCAGCATCGCGAGCACCTTGCCGGTGCGCTCGCTGCCGTCCCCGGTCCCCAGGGTGCGTTCCAGGATCTCGGGCCGCTCGGCGAACCAGGGCCAGGCGACCGACGCCGGGATCTCCTCGTGCCCCCACCAGCGGTTCAGGACGAGATCGATGACGAGCCGCTCGACGTCCGGGATCCCGGCACGCTCGAGGCCGTCGTGGAGCTGGCGCAGGTCGGTGATCTCGTCGAGGTGCCCGCGCAGGCTCCACAGCAGGTTGTTGCCGTCGCTGCGGCCGCCGTGGACCAGTGCCCGCAGGCGCACGTGGAACATCAGGCCCTGGTCGGCGAACGGGTCGCGGCGGCGGTCCGTGAGCCAGGCGACCAGGGGCGAGCTGCCGAGCTTTCGAGCCGGAGCCTTCGCCGTGAGCACCCGCGGGAGGGCGTCGACGTCCTGGGCGGTGATCTTCTCGAGCTGCTCGAGGTTGTTCTGGGCGGACTTGAGCACCCAGCCGTTGCCGCCGGCCTTCGCGTCCTTCCGGGCCTCGTCGAGGTTGGTCCGGGCCCGGGCGGTCGCCTGCTCGACGTCGGTGCGGAGCTGCTTGACCCACGCGTCGTCGAGGACCGGGTCGGGCAGCGGCGCCCAGTCCGGGAGGTCGATGACGACGTCCTGCGCGGGCGTCTCCAGCGCGCGGGCACGCTCCACGGTCTGGTCCAGGAGCTTGACGCGTGCGCCCTGCCCGGCCGCGACCTTCCCGCTCTCGTCGCGCAGCGTGGCGAGCGCCGCCTCGCACGCGGCGAGGCCGCCGTCCAGCGCGGCCAGCCGCGTCACGGCCTCGGTGAGGCGGCCGGACGGCGCCGTGGCCAGGTACAGCGCGAGCAGCGCCACCTGCCGCTCGTCGGGGAGGCTGGCGAGGTGCTTGAGGGCCGCGACGCGCACGCCCTTGGCGGGATCGACGGCGAGGGCGGCGACGATCACCGCGAACTCGTCGCTCGCGACTTCCTGGGTCGCGAGGCGCGTGCCGATGCGGTCGAGCACCACTTCCTTGCCCGCCGCGGTCAGCGTCGGGACGACGTCGGAGAGCAGTGCCGCGTGCCGGCCGAGGTACTCGCCGAACTCCGTGGTCCTCAAGAAGCCCTCCCGGGCGTCCGAGTACCAGGAGCGGCTCTTCGCGGAACGGTGCAGGACACCGCCCAGGACGACGCGCGGGGCGTCGGCGGCGGGCACCCCGCCCTCTGCTGCCGCCGCCTCGAACTCTGCCGGCGTCCAGCGCGTCCGCACGGCCGGGTTCCCCGTGCCCGACCGGCTCTGCCCGGGCGTCCCGATGTATCCCACGTCGTGCAGGAGCAGGGACAGCCACTCGGGAACGCCCGGGATCTCGACGGTCTCGCAGATCTGGGCCAGCAGCCGCGCGAAGCGGACGGCCTGGGCCGTGCCTGCGGTCGCGTAGAAGCGGCGGCGGCCGTTGACGCCCTTGTCGGTGGTCCAGCTCTTGTGCACGGCGGCGACCTGCTTGACGAGGTCCGGCGAGACCCAGGCCGACCAGTAGGTGGTGCGGCCCGGCTGGTCGAGCAGCCGGTCGACGTCCTCCGTGGCGGCGGACGCCAGGCTCGTCAAGATCTCCGGCGTCGTGCCCGCCAGCACATAGCCCACCGCGTCCTCGTACGAACCGGTGCCGAGCAGCGACAACGGCGCCAGCGCATCCGCCACGCCTCGCGCCGTCTCGTCGCCGCCCCGCACCCGGTCCATCAGCTCCTGCAGCATCTCGCCCCATCACGTCGTCGTCGGCCATCGGGGCAGAGCTCGCCCCTGGATCGTGCCGCTCTCAGCAGCACGCGCACAAAGTAGCGGTGGCCACTGACAGTGATGATGTTCGGGTGGTTGCCGGGGTCGTGGCCCTGCCGCCGGCCTGCGTCCCGGCGGCTGACGGCAGCTGGGCGACGCTTGCCCTACGCTGCCCAGATGATCCCCGTACTGCCGAGTCCGACCCCGCGCCTACGCTTCCGTGAGATGCGCGCCGACGATCTCGACAACGTGGCTGCGCTGCTCGGTGACCCCGAGGTGATGCGCTACTACCCGACGCCCAAGAATCGCGAACAGGCGCAGGCATGGATCGACTGGAACCTGCGCAACTACGCCGAGCACGGCTTCGGGCTGTGGGCCATCGAGACGCACGATGGTGAGTTCGTCGGCGATTGCGGCCTCACCTGGCAAGACATCAGCGGGGCGCGCGAGATCGAGGTGGGGTACCACGTACGCGCCGTGTGGCAAGGCAAAGGCTTGGCGACCGAGGCGGCCGCCGCATGCCGTGATGCCGCCCGGGAAGCCGGGGTGAAGCGGCTGACCGCGAACGTCCGCTCCGACAATCTCCCCTCACAGCGCGTAGCGCGCAAGATCGGGCTTGCCGAGTGGGCGCGCGTCGAGGCGCACGGACACGAGGTGGTGATCTTCGGCACCGAGCTGGCCTGAACAGCTACCGGCGCAGGAGCGTCGGCCGGCGCCACGACATCGTCACGACACCGGCCGACTCAACGCCCTGCGACACCAGACGGGGCCCCGTTCCCTTGCCCGCCCGGCACACCGTCCTACGGTTGCAGCCGGTGCAGGTCCCGCGGGAACGGCGTCACCTCGCGGACGTTGGCCGCCCCCACGAGGCGCGCCACCCACCGCTCCAGCCCGATCGCGAACCCGCCGTGCGGCGGCATCCCGTGCCGGAACGCCTCCAGGTAGGACGCGTACGACGCCGGGTCCTCGCCCCGGGCCTCGATCGCCGCCACGTAGTCGGCGTACCGGTGCAGACGCTGCCCGCCCGTGACGAGCTCCAGCCCGCGGAACAGCAGGTCGAAGCTGTTGCTCCACCGAGCCTCGCCCGCGTCGGAGCCGGACCTGTGGGGTGTGGGTTCAGGGTGCGTGTAGAACGGCCGCTTCGCCATCGGGTAGCCCTCGACCGCGACGAAGTCCGACCCGTGCTCGGCCCGCGCCCACTCCCCCAGGGCGCGCTCGTGCTCGGGCGCCAGGTCAGGTTCGTCCGACGGCGCCCCGACGAGCTCCAGGGCGTCGGCGAAGTGCAGCACGGGGAACTCGGCCGGGATCTGCGGCACCTCGACGCCCAGCCGCTCGGCCGCCCCCGACGCGCGGACGGCGTCCGCCATCCCGGCGAGCACGTCGCGCAGCACGGCCAGCACGTCGCGGTGGTCGCGCACGAAGCCGAGCTCGACGTCGAGCGAGCGGTACTCCGCGAGGTGCCGCACGGTGTCGTGCGGCTCGGCCCGGAACACCGGCCCCACCTCGTAGACCCGCTCGAAGACGCCGACCATCTGCTGCTTGTAGAACTGCGGCGACTGCGCGAGGTAGGCGGGCCGCCCGAAGTAGTCGACGGGGAACACGTTCGCCCCCGACTCCGTGGCCGTGCCGACCAGCTTGGGCGTGCAGATCTCGGTGAAGCCCACCGCGTCCAGCGTCGCGCGGAACCCGCGCAGGCTCGCCGCCGCGACCTCCCAGCGCGCCTTCTGCGCGGGGTGCCGCCAGGCGACGGCGGCGTGGTCGAGCACCGTGGGCAGGGCGGCGCTCAGGGCAGGCCGCCACAGCTCGACCGGCGGGGTCTCCGCGGCGTCCGTGAGCGGCGTGATCAGCGGTCCGGCACCGCTCGGTCCGGCACCGCTCGGTCCGGCGTCGCTTGGTCCGGCACCGCCCAGCCCGGTGACCTCCACGCCGCCCGGCGCCTGCGGGTTCGCGGTGACCGTTCCGGTCACCTCCACGGTGGTCTCCTCGGGCGGCACGCCCGGCATCTCCTGTCCGACGGCGGGGCGCACCACCACCTGGGCGAGGCCCGTGCGGTCACGCAGCACCAGGAACGTCACGGTCGCCAGCTCGCGGCGCCGGTGGACCCAGCCCTGCAGCCGCACGACCGACCCCGGCGGGACGGTCGGTAGGTCGCGGGCGAGGGTACGGGCAGGCACGGGAGCGGGCGTGCTGAGCGTCGTGCTCGGGGATGGCAAAGGTGGTCTCATCAGTCCTCCAGAGAGCGCAGGCCCTGGAGGAGCGGGCGGGGGCTAGGTCGCGGTGCCACCACTCCTTTGCCGGGAGGTCCCGGCCTCTCGTCGGTACGCCGCACGCGCGGGCAGGGCGTTCACCCGGTCATCCGGGCCGAGGGTCGTCACGCCTCACGCTCACCACGGCACACGTTATGCCCGGCGGCGGGCTGCCCGCCACACCGTTTCCCGACGCACCGGCCGGGCACCGGCTCAACCGGCGCTCTGCCCCACGCTCTCGGCGAACTCCCGCGCGCGGTCGAGGGCTGCGCGTTCGGCCTCGGTGGTGTTCGGGTTCCGGCGTCGCAGCTCGACCGCCTCCGGCAGGAAGTCCCGCCACGACGGCGCAGAGGCAGCCGTGAACGCCTCGAGGAACTCGCCCAGCCGGACCCGCTCGGCCCCCTCGATACCGGGCACCATCCCGGGTGTGGTCACGACCTGCGCACAGACCAGTGCGCTGTACGCGACGTCGAGACCGGCAGGCCCGGGCCGGGCCGTGGTCCAGTCGATCACCACCGGACCGTCGTCCGACATCAGGACGTTCAGCGGATGCAGGTCCATGTGCAGCAGCGACTCCCCACCCGGCCAGGCCAGCGCGTGCAGATCGTGGTGCAGCCGGGCGAGCAGGTCGCCGCCGTCGGAAACGGAGAGCGCGCCACCGAAGACCGCCTCGGCAAGGCTCGGCCCCTCGATCCGCTCCATGACCAGGTCCTGCCCGACGGCGGAGAAGACCCGCGGCACCGGGTAGCCGGCGTCGGCGAGTGCCCGCATGGTCCCGGCCTCGGCCTCGGTGGAGGCGCCGCGGCGCATGCGTCGCAGGACGCGGCCGTCATCGAGCAGGTAGACGTCGCAGTCTCGGCCGGTCGCGATCTGATCCATGCCGGGACCCCAGCCGCGCTCGACCTCGGACGTCAGCGGTCATGCCCTCGCACGACGTCGGCGAGCCACCGCCGCACCGCGGAGGCGACGGCGTCGGCGTCCTCCAGCGGGACGAGATGGCCCCGCTCCGGGAACACCACGACCTCCGGGTCGCCGGGGAGCGTCGTGCGCAGCCGCTCCGCCTGCTCGAACGGGATCCACGGGTCGTCCTCGGCCCAGCCGATGCGGACCGGGCAGCGCACCTCGCCGAGCCGGCTCACGATCGGCGCGGTGTGGGTAGGCGAGAGCTGGGCGATCTGGCGGTAGAAGGCAGCCTGGCCGACGTCACCGAGCCAGGGTTCGGCGAGCATCCGAACGACGTCGTCCGCGAGCCCGTGGTTGGCGGCGCCCGCGATGTACTCCCGCACCAGGGCGCCGTGCAGCGGCCCGGGCACCGCGGCGAAGACAGACTCGTTCTGGGCCACGAGACGGAAGAACGGGGACCCCCAGGGATCCAGGGTCACGATGTCGAGCAGGAACAGGCTCGCGAGGTCCGTGCCCTCCAGGAGATGGGCGCCGAGCGCGACCGCACCGCCGATGTCGTGCGCGACCAGGTGCGGGCGGTCCAGTCCCCAGTGCCGCAGGAGCGCGGCCAGCCGCCTGCGCTGGGTCACCAGGTCGACGGCGATCCCCGGCCCCTTCGGCGAGGCGCCGTACCCGGGCATGTCCCACAGGAAGACGCGACAGCCCGGGCCGAGCGACAGCGCGCGGGCCACGGGCTCCCAGACCCGCGCGGACCACGGCGTGCCGTGGCAGAGCACGACGTCACGGGCCGGCGGTCGGCGGGCCGCCTCCGACCCGCTCGCCTCCGGTCCGCTCACCTCCCGTTCGGACCGCTCCGGTTCATCGGGCTGCACGTAGGTCGCGATCCGCTCGCGCACACCGACACCGCCGCCGTCGACCTCGACCTCGACGAACACCGGCTCGGGCAGGGCGGACGGGCGGGGGGCGGAGACGCGACCAGGCATCCCCCGACGCTATCCCGAGCCTCCGACACGCCCCGTGGCGGCGGGCGCCGAGCCCCCCGAAATCCACGGGTGAATAAGGTGAGGCTAGCCTTACTTCTGTTGCTATGATCGGCTCGTGATGACACATTGTCAGCACGTCAGCACCGCACCGGAGGAGACCCCGTGAGCCTGCCCGTCGAGGAAATCGCCCCCGTCCCCCTGTCCGCCGTGCTCCGTCAGGGCACCCGTGACGCCCATGCCGGTGCCAACTCGGAACTGTTCATCGAGGAGCTCCTGTCCGGAGCGCTGACCCGGGACGCGCACGCCGACCTCACGGCGCAGCTGCTGGTCGTCTACGAGGCCCTGGAGGAGGCGAGCGCCGCCCTCGGGAGCGACGACCGGGGTGCCGGCCTCGTCTTCACGGAGCTCACCCGGGTCCCCGCGATCGAGCGGGACCTGGCCTTCCTGTACGGACCGGCCTGGCGCGACGAGATCCGGATCCTGCCCGCCACCCGGGCGTACGCCGAGCACGTCCGCGCGGTGGGCGGCAGCCTGCCGCAGTACGCCGCGCACTCCTACACGCGCTACCTGGGCGACCTGTCCGGCGGGCAGATCGTCAAGCGCATGATGAAGCAGCACTACGGCCTCGACGAGGAGGGGCTGGCCTTCTACACCTTCCCCGACATCCCCAAGGTCAAGGTGTTCAAGGACGCCTACCGCGAGGCACTGGACGAGCTCGACCTGGACGACGACGAGGTGGCCGCCACCCTCGCCGAGACGCACCTCGCGTTCACGCTCAACCGCGCGGTGTTCACGGAGCTCGCCGAGATCCACTGCTGACCCGGTTGCGACGTCGCCGCTGGTCACGGCGCTGGTCCTGACGCCTCGGCGTCTGACATGTCACATCGTCTGACTTGTCACAGCCCGAGGCGTCACGTTCCGCGGTCGTGCGTTGTCAGATGGAGTATGAACACCACCGAACGTCGCATCTCCACGACAGCGCTCGTCATCGGTACGGGCGGTTCCGGCCTGCGCGCCGCCATCGAGCTCGCCGAACAGGGGGTGGACGTCCTCGCCCTGGGCAAGCGGCCCCGGATGGACGCCCACACCTCGCTCGCCGCCGGCGGGATCAACGCCGCCCTCGGCACCATGGACGCGGAGGACAGCTGGCAGCAGCACGCCGCGGACACCATCAAGGAAAGCTACTTCCTGGCCAACCCGCACACGGCCGAGATCGTCGCGCAGGGTGCCGCGCAGGGCATCGCCGACCTCGAGCGGTACGGCATGGCCTTCGCCCGGGAGGACGACGGGCGCATCTCCCAACGGTTCTTCGGCGCGCACACCTACCGCCGCACCGCGTTCGCCGGCGACTACACCGGCCTGGAGATCCAGCGGTCCCTCGTGAACCGGGCGACGCAGCTCGACATCCCGATCCTGGACTCGGTCTACGTCACCCGGATCCTGACCCACGACGGCGCGGTGTTCGGCGCCTACGGGTTCGACCTCACGGACGGCACGCCGTACCTGATCCACGCCGACGCCGTGATCCTCGCCGCGGGCGGTCACAACCGCATCTGGCGGCGCACGTCGTCCCGCCGCGACGAGAACACGGGCGACTCGTTCCGCCTCGCCGTCGAGGCCGGCGCCCGCCTGCGCGACCCGGAGCTGGTGCAGTTCCACCCGTCGGGCATCCTCGAGCCCGAGAACGCCGCGGGCACCCTGATCTCGGAGGCCGCGCGCGGTGAGGGCGGCATCCTGCGCAACGCCCTGGGCGAACGGTTCATGCAGAACTACGACCCCGAGCGGATGGAGCTGTCCACCCGCGACCGGGTGGCGCTCGCCGCGTACACCGAGATCAAGGAGGGTCGCGGCACCGAGAAGGGCGGCGTCTGGCTCGACGTCTCGCACCTGCCGCGCGAGACGATCATGACGCGCCTGCCGCGCGTCTACCAGACGATGCTCGAGCTGCAGATGCTCGACATCACGGCCGAGCCCATCGAGATCGCGCCGACCGCGCACTACTCCATGGGCGGCGTGTGGGTGCGGCCCGAGGACCACAGCACCGAGGTCGACGGTCTGTACGCGATCGGCGAGGCGTCCAGCGGCCTGCACGGCGCCAACCGCCTGGGCGGCAACTCGCTGATCGAGCTGCTGGTCTTCGGCCGCATCGTCGGGCGCGCCGCCGCGGCCTACTCCGCCGGGCTGGACGCCCAGCGCCGTTCGCACGACGCCGAGGCCTACGCCCGCGCCGAGGTGGCCGACCTGCTCACCGCCGACGGGCACGAGAACGTGCGCGCCCTGCAGCGGGCGATCCGCAACACGATGACCGAGCACGCGGGCGTCGTCCGGGACGAGGAGGGCCTGGTGGCCGGCCTGCGCGAGCTGGACGAGATCGAGGCGCGCACCCAGGAGATCGGCGTGCACCCCGACATCGCCGGGTTCCAGGACCTCGCGCACGCCTTCGACCTCAAGGCCTCCCTCATCGCGGCCCGCGCCACGCTGGAGGCCGCCCGCGAGCGCCGCGAGACCCGCGGCTGCCACAACCGGAGCGACTACCCGGACCTCGACCCGACGCTCCAGGTCAACCTGGTCTGGTCCCCGAAGACGGGCATCGTCCGCGAGGAGATCCCGGAGGTCCCGGCGGAGATCGCGACCCTGATCGCGGCACAGGAGGTCTCGACGGAGGGCAAGCTGGTCGAGTAGCCCCTCCCGCGCCTCCCGGCTTCGTCGAGTGCTGGGTATTTGTGAATGCTGGGTATGTGGTGGTCACGGCCTCGTAGCCCGACACATACCCAGCACCCGACGACGGGGTTCGGGGTCAGCGGCGGTGGCGGGGGTTGTGGACGTGGCCCGTGGTGCGTTCGGTCCAGCCCGGCCAGACCCGCTGCGCGTCGCGCTCGCGGAGCTTGCCGCCCAGGTGCATCGCCCGCCACACACCGCGGTAGCCGGGCAGGATGCCGGAGGCGATGATCACGTGCCCGAGGACGACGGGGGTCACCACATAAGTGGACCAGCGGTGCACCGCGGCGAACCACACGAACGCCGGACCCCCGCTGACGAGCGCGAGCCCCACGCCGGACACGACCAGGGCCAGCAGTGTCGCGACGAGCACGAGGTTCGCGATGCGCTGCCCCGGGTCGAACCGGCCCTCGTGCCGACCGAACCGGCCGGTGAGGATCGCGGCGGGCCAGGTCCGGAACCAGGCTCCGTCGCCGTGCTCGACCCGGAACGTCTCGCGCCAGAAGGTGCGCCAGCCCCGGACGCCGACGACGACGGCCAGCACGGTGAGCCCGGCGAGGACCCAGCCCGTGACGGTGTGCACGTCGGCGTCGGACACGCCCGTGACCCGCGCGACGACGCTCGGGCTGCCCTCGTTCCCGAGCAGCAGCCACCAGCCGGTGATCAGCAGCACGATGACGGTCACGTACACACCGGCGTGGAACCAGCGTGCCGGACGGCGGTTGCGCTCGACCGCGCGGGTGTCGAGGCGCCCGGTGTCCTGTGGCCCGGTGTCGTGGCGCTCAGTAGCTGTCACCGTCGTCACCCGTGCTGTCACCCGTGCTGCCGCCGGACCCCACGGTCACCTCGATGTGCGTCTCCACCCCGGCCGCCGAGTGGTCGGCGTTGCGCAGCGACGCGTCGATCTCGTGCTCGCCCTCGGGCAGGTCGGTGACCTCCACGCTGTCGCCCTCGACCACCATGTACTCCTGGTCGTCCCCGTCGAAGTACACGTGCACGTGGTGCTTGCCCGACTCGGTGGGCCCGAGCTCCTCGCTGGAGGAGAGGTCGACGGTGAACGGCGTCTCGACCGAGCCGCCGTCGTCGGGCGAGGTGATCTCCAGCGTCATGCCGCCGGCCGCGCCGCCCGAGTCGCCCGTGTCGTCCGAGCCGCCTCCGCCGTAGCCGCCCCCGCTGCCACCGCCGCTGCCGCAACCCGCCAGGAGCAGGACGGTGAAGGCCGCCCCGGCGGCGAGCCGCGCCCCACGCGAACCCGACACCCCTCGTGGCCCGGACGCTCCTCGTGGTCTCGACGCTCCTCGTAGTCTGGACATGGTGACCTCCTTGTTCCGGGCGTCGCCGACGACGCCCGTCACCTGTCCCTACGTGGCGGAGCGCCCTACGGATCTCTCGGGCTCCGAAGCGCGGCAGGTTTCGAGCCGAAGATCGGCCGGCGAGATGGTGCGCGGCAAGATCCCGCCGGCAAGATCCCGTGCACGAGATCCGGCTCCGCGAGATCCGGCTCCACGAGATCCGGCTCCACGAGATCCACAGACGGGTCCCGGTACGTAGGGAAGGACATGACGGCATCGGACGAGGCGCTCCTCGCCGGGATGGCCGCGGACGACCCGGACGCGGCAGCCGTCTTCGTGCGCCGGCACCAGGCGCGGGTGTACGGGCTGGCGCTCTTCGTGGTCGGCATCCCCGCGGTCGCCGAGGAGGTGGCGCAGGAGACCTTCGTCCGCGCGTGGCGGCACGCCGACGGGTTCGACCCGCGGCGGGGTCGCGCGACGACGTGGCTGCTCGCGATCGCCCGGCACGCCGCGATCGACGTGCTCCGGGTGCGGCGCGACGTGCCCGTCGACCCCGTGGTCATGGCGGAGCGGATCACGGCCGAGACGGTCGCCGACCCCGACCTGCTCGCGGACCGGGTGGCGACCGGCACCACGGTGGACGCCGCGCTGGCGCACGTACCGCGGGAACAGGCGACGGCGGTGGTGCTCGCGGCGGTCTTCGGGCTCAGCGGGGCGGAGATCGCGCGGCGGACCGGCGTGCCGCTGGGGACGGCCAAGACGCGGATCCGGCTGGGGCTGCGGCACCTGCGCGACGAGCTGGCGAGCAGCCGGGAGGAGGAACGGCCATGAACGGAGCGGACAGGAGCGGGCCGGGCAGGAACGGGCCAGGCGGGAACGGGCCGGACCGGAACGGCGAACGCTGCGCCGAGCTGCGCGACGCCCTCACCGAGGTGGCGCTGGGGGTCGCCGACGGCGCCACGCGGGCAGCCGTCATGACGCACCTGGCGACGTGCGACCGCTGCCGCGACGAGCTGTCGTCGCTGGCCGACGCCGCCGACGAGCTGCTGCTCCTGGTGCCGGAGCGCGAGCCCCCGGCCGACTTCGAGGGACGCGTGCTGGCCCGGCTCGTGCCGGGGCCTGCCGCACACGAGTCCGCAGCACAGAGGTCCGCAGCAGAAGGACCCGCCGCACACGAGTCCGCAGCACACGGTTCCGAAGCACAAGGCCCCGCGGCAGCCGGACCCGCGACCGTCCGGCGGCACGGCGCACGGCGCGCTGTCCTCGCCGCCGCCCTCGGGGCTGGTCTGCTCGTGGCGGGCGGCGCGAGCGTGTGGGTCGTCACGGCGCCGGACCGGGAGCTGGCCGCGTCGTACCGCACGACGCTCGACACGGCGCACGGCCGCTACCTCACCGCCGTCGACCTGGTCGCGGACGGCTCAGCACAGTCGGTCGGCACCGTCTTCCTCTACGAGGGCGATCCCTCCTGGGCGTACGTGGTGGTGCGCGACGCGGGACCGGCGACCAGCTACGACGTCACCGCGGTGGTCGCGAACGACACGGCGGGCACGGACAGCACGGACGACCCGGACGCCGTCGTCCCGTCCCCGTATGGCAGGGGCATCCACGCGACGGAGCCGGGCCACACGACCTTCGACCGCAGGGCCTCGGAAGCCGGCACCCCGCCCGGCGCAGGCAACCCCCGCAGCACCGGCGCCATCCGCCCCGCCAACGAGGACACCCGCGAGATCTCCCTCGGCTCGTGCGTCATCACGACGAACACGTGCTCGGCGGGCGGGGTCCTCGACGTCGCCGTGCGAGACGTCGTCTCGGTACGCCTGACGGCCCCGGACGGCGAGACGTGGGCCACGGCGACACCGTGACGCCCCGGAACTATGCGGTGAGAACTATGCGGTGAGGCCCCCGCGGACCACCAGGCGCGGTTCGACCAGGACGTACGCGGACTCCTCCGTCGAGTCGCGCTGGTCACGCCTCAGCACGACGCCGCCCGTGGGGCCCATCAGCAGGTCCAGCACCCCGGCCGCGACCTGCTCCGGGAGCTGCTCCACGCTGCTGATGCCCAAGGCCTCGGCGGCCGGCGTGTTGTCGAACCCGACCACGGGCAGGTCCGGCCGGCCGAGCGCCGTGGCCGCCAGGTGCGCGCCGATCGCCAGGGAGTCGCTGACGCACACGACGGCGTCGACGGCGGGGTCGGCCGCGAGCGCCGCCCCGGTCAGCTCGCGGGCCAGGCCGACGCTCTCCTCGGTGTGCCAGCGGGGGCCGGCGGACCCGGCGTCGGTCATCGCCTCGCTCCAGCCGCGGGCGCGGTCGTCGCCGGTCCCCGAGCCCTCGGGCCAGCCGAGGAACGCGATCTTGGGGCCTGCCTGGTCGAGCAGGTGACGCGTGGCGGCGCGGGTACCGGCGGCGCCGTCGACGTCGGCCCAGGAGTGTTGGCCGGCGCCGTCGCCGGCCCCGTCGCCGGTGCCGGCGCCGCCAGACCGCCAGGGGCGGCCGAACGAGACGAACGGGACGCCGCGCTCGTGGAGCCAGGTGGTGCGCGTGTCCTCGTGGGACGTGCCGGTCAGGACGACGGCGTCGATCTCGCCGCCGTCGACGAGGTCGCCGATGCGCTCGATCTCCTCGGCCGGCGTGCGCGCGGCGTAGAGCAGGATGCGCATGCCGCGCTCGCTGGCACGCTCGGTCAGGGCGTGGACGAAGCGGTCGAGCACCACGCCGGAGATGCCGCCCGCGTACGGGTCGAGCCGCACGCCGATGGTCGAGCTGCGCCGGGTACGCAGGCGGCGCGCGGCGGCGTGCGGGCGGTAGCCGAGCTCGGCGATCGCCAGCTCCACGCGCTCGCGGGTGGGCGCGCGCACGATGTCCGGCGTGTTCAGGACGTTGGAGACGGTCTGGCGGGAGACGCCCGCGGCGCGGGCGACGTCCTCCACGGTGGGGGCCTTGGTCATCGCGCTCCCCTTCCGTTCGCCCTGGGCCTTGGTCTGCTCGTGAGAGGTGTGTTCGTGAGTGGTGGGTCCGTGAGTGGTGTGTTCGTGAGACCGCCTGCCGTCGTGAGGCGGCGTGCCTCTGTGAATATCCGGAACGTGATGTCCGGAACGTCATCCTAGGTGCGTCGTCCGCGGGGTCGTCCACCTTGACACCGCACCCGAGCGCTCCATAACCTCCTGCACAGCATAATTTGATCGTTCAAACTCTGCACCACGTCACCACCACGTGCCTCATCAAGGGAGAAGAGACATGACACGGCCCATCTCGCGGAAGCTCGTCGGAGCGGGCGCCCTGCTCGTCGCCGGCGCGCTCACGCTCACCGCCTGCGGCGGCTCCGGCTTCGAGGACACCGCCGCGGAGCCGACGGCGGGCGCCGCGGAGCTGACCAGCTCCGACGACGCGCTCTCGATCCTCATCGGCTCGTCCGGCGACGCAGAGACCGACGCGGTGACCGACGCCGTCGCGGCGTGGTCCGAGGAGTCCGGCGTCGAGGCCGAGGTCCAGGTCGCCAGCGACCTGCCCCAGCAGCTCTCGCAGGGCTTCGCGGCCGGCTCGCCGCCGGACCTGTTCTACCTGGCGCCCGAGGCGATCGCCGGCTACGCCGACAACGGCTCGCTCCAGGCGTACGGCGACCTGCTGGCGAACAAGGACGACTTCTACCCGTCGCTCGTGGAGAACTTCACGGTCGACGACACGTTCTACTGCGCGCCCAAGGACTTCTCGACGCTCGGCCTGGTGATCAACACCCAGCTCTGGGCGGACGCCGGCCTGACCGACGCCGACCTCCCCACCACCTGGGACGAGCTGGCCACAGTGGCCGAGAAGCTGACCACCGACGACCAGGTCGGCCTCTCGTTCGGCGCGGAGTACCAGCGTGTGGGCACCTTCATGGCCCAGGCCGGCGGCGGCCTCGTGGTCGACGGCGAGCCGGTCGCCAACAGCGAGGGCAGCGTCGAGGGCCTGACCTACGTGCAGTCCCACCTGAAGGACGGCACGTTCGCGTACGCCGCAGACCTCGGAGCCGGCTGGGGCGGCGAGGCCCTCGGCAAGGGGCTGGCCGCCATGGTCATCGAGGGCAACTGGGTCACCGGTGCGCTGACGAACGACTTCCCCGACGTCGAGTACAAGGTCGCCGAGCTGCCCGCCGGGCCTGCCGGCCAGGGCACGCTGCAGTTCACCAACTGCTGGGGCATGGCTGCCGACAGCCCCAACCAGAAGGCCGCGCTGAGCCTGGTGGAGCACCTGACGAGCACCGAGCAGCAGCTTGCGTTCTCGGAGGCGTTCGGCCCGATGCCGTCCTCTCAGTCGGCGGCCGCCGACTGGACCAGCGCCAACCCGGACCTCACCGCGTTCCTCGACGGGGCCGCGTACGCGCAGTTCCCGCCGAACTGGGCCGGCGCGACCGACGTCATCACCGACCTCAACGCGCAGCTCGAGTCGCTGGAGTCGGGTGACCCGCAGGCGATCCTCGACACAGCGCAGTCGAACCTCGAAGCGATCGCCGAGTAGGCACAGATGTCCGTCCTCGCGTCGCCGCGTGACGCCGCGCCGCGCCGTGCCGGGTCCCCTCGCGGGATCCGGCACGGCGAGGCCGTGGCCGGCTGGCTCTTCACCCTGCCCGTGCTCGTGATCCTGGGCGTGTTCCTGCTCGTCCCGGTCCTGATGGCGCTCTGGGTCAGCTTCTCGGACTGGTCCGGGCGCGGCAGCCCGCTGTCGTCCGGCGTCGGCTTCGTGGGGCTGGACAACTACGCGGCCGTCACCACGGGCGGCGGCCTCGCCGAGCGCGACTTCGGCGTCGCGCTGCGCAACAACGCCTGGTACGTGCTGCTGGTCGTGCCGCTGCAGACCGCCCTGGCCCTGTTCCTGGCGGTCCTGGTCAACCGTGCGGTGCTGCGGGGCCGCGACGTGTTCCGCACCGCGTTCTACTTCCCGTCCGTCACGAGCTCGGTGGCCATCACGGTGCTGTGGCTGTTCCTCTTCTCGACGTCGGGCGTGGTCAACACGGTCCTCGCCCGGGTCGGCATCGCCGGGCCCAACTGGTTCAACGAGCCGAGCGGCGTGCTGCACAACCTGCTGGCCGCGCTCGGTGTGCAGAGCGGCCCCGACGCGCTGACCCAGCACGGTTTTCTCGGTGTGACCTGGTGGGACTGGCTGGCCGGGCCGTCGGTGGCCATGTCGGCGTTCGTGCTCATGGCGATCTTCACGACCAGCGGCACGTTCATGCTGCTGTTCATCGCCGGCCTGCAGAACATCACCCCCGAGGTCGAGGAGGCCGCGATGGTCGACGGCGCGAACGCCTGGCAACGGTTCTGGCGCATCACGCTCCCCCAGCTCAAGCCGACTCTCTTCACCGTGCTGACCCTGGGCCTGATCGGCTGCTGGCAGGTCTTCGACCAGATCTACACCGGCACGCAGGGCGGCCCCGGCA
Organism: Promicromonospora sp. NPDC090134; assembly: GCF_044746965.1. NCBI lineage: Bacteria > Bacillati > Actinomycetota > Actinomycetes > Micrococcales > Promicromonosporaceae > Promicromonospora > Promicromonospora sp. NPDC090134. The sequence continues at coordinate 368,136 of NZ_JBIVCZ010000004.1, forward strand.
AGACGACGCTGACGCCCGCCTACCTCAGCTACCAGTCGGCCTTCCTGTCCCAGGAGTGGGGCCAGGGCGCGGCGATCGCGTTCATCCTGTTCGTCATCATCGTGCTGCTGACCATCCTGCAGCGCTGGGTCCTGCGCGAGAGTCCCGACGTGCCGCGGCGGGCCCGACGCCGGCGCCGTGCGGCCGCGGCTCCCTCCGCCATCACCTCCTCGACGACGGAGGACGCCCGATGAGTCGCGTCTCCCGCCGTCCGCCGCTCCGCACGCGACACCGCATGCCGCGCAAGGCGCTCGCCTGGCAGCTCGGCCTCTACGCCCTGCTCGTCCTGCTGGCGCTCGTCTACGTCTACCCGTTCCTGGTCCAGCTCGCGACATCGGTCAAGACCGAGGCGGACGCCGCGGCCGACCCGGTCTCGCTGGTCCCCGACCCGCTGACCTGGGCCGCCTACGGCCGACTGTTCCTGCGCTCCGACTTCCCGGTGTGGTTCGCCAACTCCGCCGTCGTCACGATCCTCGTGACCGCGGGGCGCGTGTTCTTCGACTCCCTGGCGGGCTACGCGCTGGCCCGCCTGAACTTCCGCGGACGCGGTGTGGTCTACGCGGCGCTGGTCGCCGTCATGGCCGTACCGACCGTCGTGCTGCTGATCCCCAAGTTCCTGGTCATCAACCAGCTCGGCATCTACGACTCGTACGCGGGCATGGTGCTGCCGCTGCTGGTGGACGCCGCGGGCGTCTTCATCATGAAGAACTTCTTCGAGTCAGTCCCCAGGTCGGTCGAGGAGCAGGCGCGCATCGACGGGGCCGGCACGTTCCGGATCTTCTGGTCCGTGGTGCTGCCCATGGCCCGGCCCGCGCTGGTGACCATCGTGATCCTGTCGTTCCAGGGCTCCTGGAACGAGCTGAGCCACTTCATCGTCGCCGCCCAGTCCCCCGAGCTGACGACCCTCACCAAGGGCGTCGCGTCGCTGGCGAGCGGCCAGCTCAGCCAGGGCAGCCAGTACCCGATCAAGCTCGCCGCCGCGGCGATCATGACCATCCCCGTGGCGGTCGTGTTCTTCGTGTTCCAGCGACGCATCATGAACACCAGCGAAGGAGCCGTCAAGGAATGACGACGAGCATGACGCCCACCACCCCGCCCCTGCAGCCGCTGCTCAGCGACGCCGTCATCGCCCTGCGCGCCCCGACCCAGGTCTGGTCCGGCCGGGACGGCGACCTGGGCGCCGCGCCGATCGACGGCGTCTACCACGGCGACGTCCGGCACGTGCGCGAGCTGGTGCTGGAGTGCGCCGAGTCGAACGTCGAGTACATCTCGGTCGCCCCGGACAGCGCCTCGCACGTCGTGTTCGGCGGCCTCCTGCGCGGGTCGGACGACGCGACGCCCGACCCGAAGGTCCGACTCGCGCGCGACCGGCGGGTCGCCGACGGTGTGCTCGCCGAGAGCTGGACCGTCGCCTCGCACCTGACCGAGCCGACGCGCGTGACGCTGCGGCTGCGCCTGCGGCCGGACTTCGCGACCCTGCACGAGGTGAAGGCGGGGATCGCGGGGATCGCGGGGCGGACCGGGTCGGACGGCGACGCGCTCGCCGTCACGGTCGCACCGGGTGCGGCGACGGCGCGCTCCGGCAACACCTCCTTCACGCTGAGCGCCGACCGCGCGACGGTGACCTCCGGCCCGGACGGCGCGATTGAGGCCGTCTGGTCGCTCGACGTGCCGGCCCGCGGGCAGGCGGAGGCGGCCTGGTCGCTCGCGCTGCACGACGACACGATGGTCGTCCGGGGTGCGGACGGCGTCTGGCCCGGCACGGCCCGGATCGCCGTCCCCGAGGATGCCGACCCCCGCCTCGGCCGCTGGCTCGACACCGCGCTCGACGACCTCGACGCCCTGCGGCTGACCCTGCCCGGCCACCCCGACGACGAGTTCTTCGCCGCCGGCGCGCCCTGGTTCTTCACGCTGTTCGGCCGGGACGCGATCTGGGCCGCCCGGCTCGCGCTCCCGCTCGACGTCCGGATCGCGGCCTCCACGCTGCGCGTCCTGGCACGCCTGCAGGGCACCGCCCACGACGTCGAGACCGCCCAGGAGCCCGGCAAGATCCTGCATGAGCTGCGCGCCACGCCGCTCGAGATCCCCGGCGAGGGCGTCGTCCTGCCGCCGCTCTACTACGGCAGCGTCGACTCGACGCCGCTCTGGGTGTGCCTGCTCGCCGACGCCTGGCGCGCCGGCATGCCCGACGACGAGGTGGCCGCCCTGCTGCCCACGCTGCGCGGCGCACTGACCTGGCTGCTGGAGCACGGCGACAGCGACGACGACGGGTTCATCGACTACATCGACCGGTCCGGGCGCGGGCTGGCCAACCAGGGCTGGAAGGACTCCGGTGACTCCATCCAGTGGCGCGACGGCGCCCTCGCCGACGGCCCGATCGCGCTCTGCGAGGTCCAGGGCTACGCGTACGAGGCGGCGCTCGCGGGCGCCGAGCTGCTGGAGGCGTTCGGTTCGGCCGGGGGTGCGGCGGTGTCCGAGCCTGCGGCGTCCGGACCGGCAGCGTCGGGCAACCCGCCGTCGGACGGCCTGAACCCGGCCGGGTTGCGTGCCTGGGCCGCGGACCTGCGCACCCGGTTCGCGGCGTCGTACTGGGTCGAGACGCCGGAGGGCCGGTACCCGGCCGTGGCGCTGGACCGGGACAAGCGTCCGGTCGACACGCTGACCAGCAACATCGGTCACCTGCTCGGCACCGGCATCCTCGACCCGGCCGAGGAGGAGCACGTCGCAGGCCTGCTGCTCGGCCCGACGATGTCGACCGGGTTCGGCATCCGCACCATGTCGAGCGGAGCGGCGGGGTTCTGGCCGCTGTCGTACCACGGGGGCAGCGTCTGGACGCACGACACCGCCATCGCGGTGCACGGCATGCACCGCGCGGGCCTCGCCGACCAGGCGGAGCGTGCCGTGGTCGGGCTGCTCGCCGCGGCCGAGGGCTTCGCCTACCGCGTCCCGGAGCTGCACGGGGGCGACCCCGCGACGCGCGCCGGCGTGCCCACGCCGTACCCGGCGGCCTGCCGCCCGCAGGCGTGGTCTGCGGCGGCGGCGATCACGTGCCTGGCGGTATCGGGCGCGCGAGCGGACGTCGTCGCCGTCTGACGCGGACCGCCCGAAGGTCCGCCGCGGGGGTCGCGCGGCGGACCTGTCCCGTGCTCCGGGATGCCAAAGGTAATCTTTCGTCATGAACCGGGTGACCCTGCAGGACGTGGCGGATCACGCCGGGGTCTCGATGAAGACCGTGTCCAACGTGGTGCGCGGCTACCAGCACGTGAGCCCGCAGATGCGCGAGCGCGTGCAGGCCGCGATCGACGAGCTCGGCTACCGGCCCAACCGCACCGGCCGCAGCCTCGCGACGGGGCGGTCGAGCATGCTCGGGCTCGCCTTCCCGGACCTGCGGCGGCCGTACTTCGCGGAGCTCGCGCACGTCTTCGCCCGCGTCGCCGAGGCGCGCGGCTACCGGCTCCTGCTCGCGGAGACGGGTGCGACGGCGGACGGCGAGCGCTCCGTGCTGCGCGACCCCGAGGCCGGGATCATGGACGGGATGGTGCTCCAGCCGCAGGTCCTGACCGCCCGGGACCTGGACGACCAACGGCACGGCCTGCCCATCGTCTTCCTCGGCGAGGACCCGCAGCCCGCCGGCGCGGACCAGGTGGCGATCGACAACGTCGCCGCCGCCCGCGACGCCGTCGGGCACCTGGTGCGCTCGGGACGACGCCGCATCGGGTTCCTCGGCCACGAGACCGACCGGATCTCGTGGACCTCCACGCTGCGGATCGAGGGCTACCGCGCCGCGCTCGCCGAGGCGGGCCTGCCCGCCGACCCGTCGCTGCTCGTCGCGCGGCGGCAGGACGGCGACGCCCGCGACGCCGAGGAGGCCCTCGGCGCCGCCCTGGACGCCGGGCTGGACCTGGACGGCCTGCTGTGCCGCGACGACCTCGCCGCGATCGGCGCCCTGCGCGCCCTGCGCCGGCACGGCCTCGACGTCCCGGGCGACGTCGCCGTGATCGGCTGGGACGCCATCGAGCTGGGCGCGAGCACCGCGCCCAGCCTGACGTCGGTCGCGCCCGACACCCGGGCGCTCGCGGAGCAGGCCCTCGACCTGCTGCTGGAACGCCTGGAGGGCTACGCGGGCCCGGGCCGCCACGTCACGGTGGGCCACAGGATCGAGTTCCGCGAGAGCGCCCCGGAGCTGATGCGGTAGGCACGAGGCGCCCCCTGGCCCGGCGGCCGCCAGGTCGGCAGCCTGCTCACGCAGGTCGGCAGCCTCAGCCAGGTCGGCACTCTCCTGCCCAGAACGGCAGTCTCCTCAGCCGGGTCGGCAGTTTCCTCAGCCAGGTCGGCAGTCCCCTGATCCAAGTCGGCAGTCTGCATCGAGATCGGTCCAGGCCTGTGCCGACCTCGATGCCAACTGCCGACGCCGATGCGGCCTGCCGACGTCGCACCCCACCTGAAGCCCACGTCCGGAGGGCTCGGCAGTTGGTTGGCACCGCAGCCGCTCGGAGTTCACCGTGGCTGGACAGTCCGGCTCAGCCAGAACACGCGGGGCGCAACCGGACGGAGTTCAGCCCAGCCGACACCCCTCGCCTGTCCTCACATTGCCTCCAGCCGGTCCGACATATCGCCCACACCGCACAGCACACACCAGTCAGCCCGTACTCACCGGCCCGCACCGGTCGGCCGGCGCGAGACGGTCCCGCCCGAGACGCCCGCCCGGGAATCCTGCGTCGGGACGCCCGCCCACGACGACCGCCCTCAGGGGCGTGTCGGGTCCACCGCCGCGAGCTGCTCGACGAGCGCCGACCGGACCGACTCCGGCAGGTCGACGGCGGACAGCTCCGCGAGCTTCTCGGCCACCGTGTGCGTGCCGCTGACGACGTCCCAGGCCTCGAGCTTCTCCGGGTTGCCCGACTGCGCGCTCTCCAGGATCACGCGCGCCGCCTCGGTCCGGTCGGAGCCGATGCGCAGCGGGCCGCCCGCCACCTCGACCACGATCTCCGCCGTCGGCGGCGCTGAGACCTTGACACTCCACCGGCCGTCGACGCCGTCCACCCCGACCACGGCTCCGTTCACCGTCACCGGCCCCTCCGGGAGCCCGGCCAGGAACGTCACCGTCCACTCCCGGTGCGCGGGCACCGCCGTCGTATCACCGCGCACCGGCTCGATCCGGAGCTCGCCGCGCTCGCGGTCCCACCGCAGCACGGTCGTCGCGGCGGGACCGGCACCGCCGGTCGGTACACCGTTGACCGAGGCAAGGCCGCCCACCGACGCCACGCCGTCCACCGACGCGGCGTCATCCGCTGCGGCGCCGTCCTCGGCGTCCTCCGCCAGCACGAACTCCCCCGACGCCCCCGGCGCCACGAGCACCTGCAGCGCCTCGGGGTTACGCGTCGCGTCGAGGTCGGGGCCGGCGTCGAGCGGCAGGATGCCGCCCTCGCGGAGCAGCGCCGGGACCGACCCCAGGGTCCGGTGCATCTCGACGGTGCGTCCGCCCTGGTAGACGGCGTCGGTGAAGATGTCGGTCCACAGCCCTTCGGGCAGCCAGACCCGCACGCTCCCCCGCAGTGACGCGGCGTCGCGCGGCGAGGTGATCGGCGCGACCACGAGCTCGCTGCCGAAGGCGTACTGGTTGGGCGCGCGGTACGCCTCGCCGCGCCGCGGCTCCAGGTGGTACATCGGCCGGACCAACGGCACCCCGGCGGCGGCGCGGTGGTTCATGGTGTGCAGGTAGGGCACCATCCGGTGCCGGAACCGCAGCGCGTCGTCCATCGCGGCCCGGTGCTCCGGCGGGAAGACCCACGGCTCCTTGCGGATGAACGGGTTGTTCGCCGAGTGCAGCCGCATGATCGGCGAGAAGACGCCGAACTGCACCCAGCGGGTCGCGAGCTCGTCGTCGCGCACGCCGCGGGTGTGCCCGCCGATGTCGTGGCTCCACCAGCCGTAGCCGATGTTGGCGGCGGTGGCGGTGAACTCCGGCTGGAAGGCCAGCGACTCCCACGAGACCACGGCGTCGCCGGAGAAGCCGACCGCGTACCGGTGGCTGCCGGGTCCGGCGTACCGGGAGAACGTCATGCCCGGCTTGCCGTCGCGGGCGGCGTCGAGGTGGTGGAAGTGGTTCAGCACCCACAGCGGGTCCACGCCCGCCATCCCCGAGGTGCGTCCCTGCTGCCAGTCGATCCACCAGAAGTCGACGCCCTGCTCCTCCAGCGGGTGGTGCAGCTCCCGGAAGTACGCCTGGAGGAACGCCGGATCGGTCGGGTCGAACGGGATGGGCTGCTCGGTGTCCGGGTCCACGCCCAGGGCGCGGGCCATCGCGGGGTAGGCGTCCTCGAAGGCGCGGACGCCGTCGGCCGGGTGCAGGTTGAGCGTGGTGCGCAGCCCGCGCTCGTGCAGCGCGCCGAGGAACGCGGCGGGGTCGGGGAAGAGCGTGGGCTCCCAGGAGTAGCCGGTCCAGCTGCTGCCGAACCGCTCCGGCACGGAGTCCACGCGGTGCCAGTCCATGTCGATCACGGCGACGGAGAACGGGATCCGCTCGGCCGCGAACCGGTCCATGAGCGCCAGGTACGACTCGTCGCTGTACGGGTGGTACCGGCTCCACCAGTTGCCGAGCGCCCAGCGCGGCAGCCGCATCGGGTGCCCGGAGACGCGGTAGAGGTCGCGGACGGCGTCGGCATACTCGCGGCCGAACGCGAACACGTACAGGTCCTGCCGGCCGGGAACGCGCGAGCCCACCCAGCCGTCGTCCTCGAACAGGAACGACGCCGAGTCGTCGACCACGCCGATGCCGTCGCGCGACACGATGCCGGGCTCCAGGTCGGCGCGGCCGTCGACGTCGTCCAGCGTGCGGGCCGTGCCGCCCAGGTCCCACGTGGGCTCGCCGTACCGCCAGCGCCCCGAGTCGCGTCCCAGGATCTCGACCACGAGACCGCTCGCCGAGAACGCTCCGCCGTCGTACCGCAGCCGGGCGCGCGCCGTGGTGAGCACCACGCCCTCGCCGACCCGCTCGACGGCGAAGTCGGCGGGCGGCAGGTCGCGCCGGATCGCGAACGTGGAGGCGCGGTCCTCGAACCCGCCGTCCGCCGAGCGCTCGATCCGGAAGACGCCGTCGCTCAGCACGGTGATGCGCCAGCCGGCGCCGTGCACCTGCTGCTCGCTGCGCGCGCGGGGCGCCGCCTCCGGCAGGGGCCGGACGACGGACAGGCTGTCGACGATCTCTGACATGGAACTCCTCAGTGCTTGTCTCAACTCAGTGCTTGACGGCGCCCTGCGTCACGCCGCTGATCACCCAGCGCTGCGCGAACAGGTACACGATGATCGTCGGCGCCATCGCCATGAGGTACGACGCGAAGGCGACGTTGTAGTTGGTGCCGAACTGGCTCTGGAAGATGTTCTGCACCACGGGCAGGGTCTGCAGCGTGGGGTCGGACATGATGAGCGACGGCATCATGAAGTCGTTCCAGGACGCCAGGAAAGCGAAGATACCGACCGTCGCATTCATGGGCCCGAGCAGCGGCAGGATGATCCGCCAGAAGATCTGCCACGTGCTCGCGCCGTCGATGCGCGCGCTCTCCTCCAGCTCGATCGGGATGGAGCGCAGGTAGGCGGTGTAGAGCAGCACGCTGAACGAGAGCTGGAACATCGCGTGCAGGATCCCCACGCCCAGCGGGTTGTCCAGGCCGGTGAGCGCCGTGAGCTGGATCTGCGGCAGCGCGACGACGGGGAACGGCAGGAACAGCGCCGCGAGCAGGTAGATCATCGACCACCGGAAGAACCGGTGCGACCAGTTCCGGGCGATGGCGTACGCCGCCAGCGAGCTGAGGAACAGCGTGAGCAGCACGGCGATCGCCGCCACGGCCAGCGAGATGCCGAACGAGACCGGGAACCGCGTGAGCGACCAGGCCTCGGCGAAGCTCGCGGGGTTGAACGGCGCGGGCAGCGAGAACGCGTTGCCGTCGGCCGACTGGGCGCTGGTCTTGAACGCCATCGACAGCGTCACGTACAGCGGCACGAAGACCGTGAGCGTCGCGAGGCCGAGCAGGATCGTGAGCGGCCAGTTGGTGCGGTGCACGCGGCCCACGTGGGCCGGGCGAGCGAGTCGGGCGGACGGGCGCGGGCCGGCCGCGCGGGGTGCTTCGACGGTGGTCACAGCTGGACCGCCCTTCCACGGGTGGCGACGATCTGGGCGACGGAGATCAGCGCGGTGACGATCAGGAACACCGTGGCGTTGGCCATCTGGTAGGCGTAGTCGCCGCCGGTGAACCCGCCGAAGATCGTCATGGCGACGCTGCTCGTGGCCGTCCCGGGCCCGCCGCCGGTCAGGCCGACGATGACGTCGTACACGCCGAGGTAGCCCTTCACGCCGAGGATCGTGTTGATCAGGATGAAGCCCGCGATGAGCGGCACGGTGATGGACCGGAACTGCCGCCAGGGCGTGGCGCCGTCCAGGGCGCTCGCCTCGTAGAGGTCGTTCGGGATGGATGTCAGCCCGGCCGTGTAGACCAGCAGTGCGCCCGGGATCGTCTGCCACGCGGACACGATCACGATGGACAGCCAGGCCAGGTCCGGGTTGCCGAGGATGCTCTCCTCCAGCGGCCCGAAGCCCACCGCCGTCGCGAGGGCGGGCAGCGAGTTGGAGAACAGGAAGTTGAACACGTACGCCACGACGATCCCGGAGACGACCATCGGGATGACGAAGACCGTGCGCAGCGTGGTCGCGAACCGGATGCGGCGGGTGAGCGCCACGGCCAGCGCCAGCGCGACGGTCTGCGCGACGACGACGGTGACCAGCGCGAACCCGAGCGTGAACCCGTACGACTCGAGGATGCGCGGGTCGCTGAACAGCGCGGCGTAGTTGCGCAGGCCCAGGAACGACCAGTCACCGAAGCCCACGTAGTCGGTGAGGCTGTAGAAGATGCCGATCAGCGCGGGGACGATCACGAACGCCGTGAAGATCAGCAGCGTCGGGACCAGGAACACGTAGTACAGCGGCTCGACCCGCCGTCCGGTCGTTCGCCGGATGGTGCGGCGCCCCGTCGTCGTGCTCTGGTACATCGTTGTGTCAGTCATACCGTGGCCTCCCGTCCGGCGAGCCGGCGCCAGTCGGCGTCGAGCTGGCGGAGCATGCCCTGGAAGTTGCCGCTGCGGATCGCGGACTGCAGGTAGTTGCCGAGCGGGATCGACGTCGGCACGAACGTCCCGGCCCCCTGGTAGAAGGCGGCGCGGTCCACGTAGTCCTGGAGCCCGGCCAGCCGCTCGTCCTGCTGCGGCGGGGCGTCCTTGAGCGTCGAGTACGCGAGGTTGTCGCTGTTGTAGGCGTTGATGATGTCGGGCCGCATGAGGAACTCGACCAGCTCGCGCGCCTCGTCCTGGTGGGCCGACGCCGTCGGGATCCACAGGCCCAGGTCGATGTTGACCCGCGCCTGCCGGTCGTCGGGGTTCTCGGAGACGGGCAGCGCGAAGGTGCCGATCTCCAGGTCGGGGTCGACCAGCGCGATCTGGCTGAGCGCCCACGGACCCTGCAGGTACATGGCGGCCTCGCCCTTGCCGAAGGCGAGGTTGCCGTCGGCGTAGGCCCGCACCGCGTGGTCCTTGTTGAAGTACGACGAGATGGTCTTCGCGCGCTCCATCGGCACGGCGAAGTCCTTCTCGAAGGAGACCGCCGAGTCCGGCCCGACGTCTGTGCCCAGCTCCTTGAGCCGGCGGAAGAACTCGCCCGGAGCCACAAGGCTGCCCACGGAGTAGTCGAACAGGCCCTGCCAGAGCGTCCAGGTGTCGCGGTCGGTCGCGTAGATCGGCGTGATCCCGGCGCGGGTCAGCTCGTCGCAGACATCGACGAACTGCGACCACGTCTCCGGGACGGGCAGCTCCTGCTCCGCGAAGATCTTCTTGTTGTAGATGACGCCGGCGGCCGCCAGCGAGTAGGGCAGCACGCTGGTGCGGCCCGGGTAGGTGGCGTACTGGTCGGTGAGCTCGCCGATGTCGGTCCGGACCGTCCGCGCCGACGGCAGGTCGGAGAGGTCCCCGAGCACGCCGCGCTTGATGTAGCGGGCCAGCTCCAGGTTGTCGTTGAAGCAGCCGACGTCGGCGGGCTCGTTGCGCACGAACTGCGGCGCGATGGCGACGGTGCTGTCGTGCACCACGGTGAGGCCCGGCCGCTCCTTCTCGAACCGCCGCAGCAGCTCGTCGAAGTACGCGATGACCTCTTGCTTCTGCTCGTAGAAGCGCAGGGTGGCGCCCCCACCGGACCCCGCCGAGGCCGACGCGCACCCCGCCACGCCGAGCGCGACCAGTGCGGCCGAGCCGGTGAGAAAGGACCGTCGGCTCAGCGATGAGGGACGACCTGAACCTGGACTCACGCTGCATCTCCCATGCTCGAACTCCGTTGCTCGCTGCGACCGTCGGAATTTACAGCGCTGTAAATGATCCGTCAAACATCCGGCGGTTCGGCGTCCTCGCCGGTCCGGTTCGACGTGGCAGGATCACCGACGAAGGTCCAGGCCGGTCCAGGGAGGTCCCGATGGAAGCTCGGACGGAAACCGCACCAGCTCCCGTGCGCACCAGCGAGCGGCTCATCGCGTTCCTCGACGCCGCGATCGCCATCGCACTGACCCTGCTGATCCTGCCGCTGATGGAGAGCGTGTCGGAGGCGGTCGACGAGCAGCAGACCCTGGGCGACTACGCCGCCGAGCACAGCTGGCAGCTGCTGGCGTTCGCGCTCAGCTTCGTGATCATCGCGATGTTCTGGCGCATGCACCACGGGATCCAGGCGCCCAACACTCCCCTGACCCAGCCGCACCTGACGCTGCAGCTCGCGTGGCTGTTCACCATCACGGTGATGCCCGTGGTCACGGCGCTGACGGGCGGCCTGGACGCGGACCGGCCGCTGGTGGCGTCGTACATCGGCAACCTGGCCGTGAGCGCGTGGCTGCTGTTCGTGATCGCCCTCGTCGAGCGCCGTGACCGGACGGCGGCGGGGCTGCCCGTGGCCGCGACGCTCCCGGCGACGCCGCTGGCCGTCGCGCTGCTGTTCACGGTGACCCTGCTGCTGGCGCTGCTCGTCCCGTCGTACTCGTGGCTGTTCCTCATGGCGCTGTCGGGTCTGGTCCGTGCCGTGCTGGTGCGGCTCGGCGTCGTGGGGCGGGAGCGGCCGGCCGACGGGGTGGGCAACGACGCAGCCGACGACCCGGCCGGCGCCGCCGCCGAGCACCCGTCAGGAATCGAGAAGCGCCCCCCGCCGTCCGCTCCCTAACGTGGTGGGCATGGCAAACATCGACTCCGTCACCCTCGAGGTGGCCGACCCCAGCACCGCCCGTTCCTTCTACGACGCCGCCTTCGGCCTGGGCGAGGACCGCCTCGACCTGCGCGCCGGCGAGACGCCCAGCACCGGGTTCCGCGGCTTCCACATCTCGCTGGTCTCCGACCAGCCCGGCGACGTCCACGCGCTGTTCGACTCCGCGGTCGCCGCGGGCGCCACGGTGCTCAAGCCCCTGGCCAAGTCCATGTGGGGTCACGGCGGCGTGGTCCAGGCGCCGGACGGCACGATCTGGAAGATGGCGACGTCCGCCAAGAAGGACACGCGCCCGGCCGAGCGGCGGTTCGACGAGATCGTGCTCCTGATCGGCGCCGAGGACGTCTCGGCCAGCAAGAAGTTCTACGTGGGGCACGGCCTGACGGTCGGCAAGAGCTTCGGCTCCTACGTCGACTTCAAGATGGGTTCCAGCCCCATCGGCTTCGGCCTCTACAAGCGCGCCGCGCTGGCCAAGGACGCCGGGGTGCCGCCGGAGGGCACGGGCTCGCACCGGCTCACGGTGGGCGGCGACCTCGGTGAGGTCACGGACCCGGACGGGTTCGGGTGGGCGTGAGCGACGGCTACGCCGGCGTCGGCGGGTAGAACTCGCCGTCGTCACCCTGGACCCTGGCGTCGAGCGCGCCGGCGAGATCGATCATCTTCGCCAGAACCGCTTCATCGGGGTTCCGTACTGTCACGCGACCGTCGTGGAAGCGGAACGGGACCTCGGCGTGCTGCGGGTGCCCGCTCCACGCCGCGAGGTCCGGGCTGGGGATCGTGAGCACGTGCCCACCGGGAAGCGCGGCGGTGATCCCGTCATGGAGGCGGAGCTCCGCATCGGTCTCGACGAGAGCACGCCACTCGTCGGCGCCGATCCGCGGGCCGCCGCCGTCCGGAGCGCTGCTTCGCGTGATGTGCAGGTCATACCCCATTGCGTCCTCCTCGATCATCCTCTGAAACATGCGGCTACCGACGGCAGGGCAGGTGCCTCACTTCATGCCTGGCGCCAGCAGCGTTCCCAGCACCCACGCTCTCGCGCGCGCAGGCGACCGCCATGGTCGCCGGTGAATGCCCGAGATGTACAGTTTCGGCTCATGGACGGGAACGGGCCGCGGACGGCGACAATCGTTGTGATGACCTCTGTCGTCGCAGGTGCGATCTTGCTGGCGGCCTTCCTTCCCGCAGGCATTGACGCCGTCCGAGCCAGGTTCGGTACTGCCAGCACCGTGGTTCCTGGTGAAGACCCTCTGCCACCGGCCTTCATAGAGCTGCCTGAGAGTCCCGCCGGCGACCCCTGCGCGGCAGAGCGGGATCCGGTACCCGCCGGGCTGTCCGCGACGTACGCCCTGGGCTGGGACGACGGGCTGGTCGGCCCGCTGAGTCCCGAACAGGCGAGCCACCGCGACGAGACCGGGCTCCCGTACGTGGCGGTGCTGCACGCGGAGGGGGACGCGCGCGCCGTGGTCCGCGTGGCCTGGGCGGAGCGCCGGGCGGAGATCGACGTGCTCGACGACGCCGGTGAGCCGACGTCCATGGACGAGTTCCGGGTCGACGACGACGGGTCGCTCTTCCTGCTGCACCACACCGACGGTGAGCCGATCTCGGTCGCGCCCTCCGAGGAGCATGTAGTGCGGACGGTGAGCTACGGGCGGGACGGCCAGGCAGTCTGCGGGCTGGATGACGGGGGCTTTCTCCAGACGTCGGCCGAGATCGACCGCCCGCATACCGATCGTCCGGCCTTCGGCACCTGGCAGGAGGTTCTCGCGATCGCAGGTATCGAGGGCGCCGACCTGTCCGGCACAACCGGACCACCTCCGCTCCCGGTCAACGACGACGGCGACCGGTGGGCACCGGGTCACCCGTTGCGCCCCGGCGACCTTGAGGCGATGTTCACTCCGGGCGCGCGCGCCCGCGAGTCGGGCGACCCCGTGGAGATCAAGGTGGTCGACGCGGGCGAGGTCAGCCTCCCGTCGGGCCGGCTCCTGGCCACCGACCCCGGGTACCTGACACGGGATCTCCGGCCCGACGAAGGACCGCTCGCGGCGCGGGTCGCGCCGGGCTCCTACCCGGTGGAGCTGAGCATCGCTCAGTACCTGGAGAACGACTGGGGCACGGTCGCCGGGGCGCGGGTCGTCGTGTCCGACGAACCCGTGGTGTCCTGGGAGCTCGGACTTCGCGAGGGCGAGAGCGAAGCCGATCTCCGCGACGAGGAGTTCTTCGGATTCGGCGTCGACACAGGAACCGCATCGTTCACCGATGTCGAGGCAATCCCCGCCGTCGCGGACGCTGCCCAGGAGGTCTTGGGCTCCCTGGACGACGGGTACCGAACCGTCGACGACGGCGACCTGGTGATGTGGCACGCAGGGTACGGCGACGGGTCGTACCCCGTGTGGGTGGGCCGCGACAGCGACGGCGCAGTTGCGGCCTTCGTCGCCGACATGCTCATCCTCGACGGACCGGACGGGTCGACCGCAGGACCCTGATCGGCTGCCGGCACGTCTGCGCAGACCCCCTAAGCCTTGGCGTCGGTCTTGACCAGGACAGTTCGGCTAGGGTCCGCGCATGGTCCGCTATGAGCAGTCATGGAACCGGACGAGGAGCGACGAGCGCGCCGTCTGGGCGGCCTCTCTGCTCGACCTGCTCTGCGTTGAACCGCGAACGAAAGACCTCTCACCGGGATGCAGCATGGGCGTCATCCGTTTCTGGTCCCATGACGGCCGCGGAGCACGCGACGTGGTTCTGGTCCGGCGCGAGTATTCCGCAAGCGAACCGACGGGCCGCACTCAGGTTCTCGTCCCGGCCCCGGACGAGCTGTATGACCCGTGGGGGCCGTGGGGTCCTTGGCACACCGCCGAGACCGACGACGAGGCGCTCGCGATCATCTGCGACGAGCTCGACAACCTGCCGCACAGAACGGTTGAATCTGTGGTGTGGACTCTGCGGGACAACGACGGTGTGGTCGCGCGACTGATCGCGACGGAGCTGGACTACCCCGGTCTAGCTGGTCAGATGGATCCGACGCACCTGTTCAGCCGATGGAGCGAACACCTAACTGACAAGCGACGGATCGATTCCGTTCCCGGGCTCACGATGCACGACCACACCGGCGCCAGTGTGCCCGCCTACCGGATCATCGTCTTCGACGACGGCGAAGTCAGCTGGCGCTGGGACGTGGCGGAGAGCTGACGAGACAGCGGCCGGTGTGGGCTCGTTGTCGTCCACGACCGCCTGATCCGGACCCGCGCCCACAGAGACCTCATCGCCGTGACCATCGAAGGGACCCTGAGCGCGTCAGTAGCTGTTCGGCGCCTTGACCGACTGCCAGTGCCACGGCTCCGGGTTGCGCCCGGACGGCTCGGCGAACGGCGGGTGCACCCAGCCGTAGGCCTCCGCGTTTGCCTTCAGCCAGTCGTACTGCGCCGACCCGAACGCGGCCACACCGCCGCCGATGTCGATCGCCAGGCCCGTGCCGTGGTTGGAGCAGCCCGGCGGCGCGGCGGTCTTGGACGACGGGTCGTACAGCGCCTCCTGGTCCGCGTAGGTGCGGTAAGAGGAATTGATGGTCATGTTCACGCCGAACTCCGCCGCGTAGGCGGCGTTCAGCTCGGCCAGGCCGCCGACGACGTCGGAGCGCACGTAGTGCCCCGAGGAGAACGGGATCTGAGCCAGCTCGGACGACGACAGGTGCCCGTTCTCGGCGGACCACACCTGGTCGGGCTCGGGGCACGTGCCGGCCGGAGCGGTGTCGGTGTCGTCGGTGGTGCCCGTGTCGTCGCCGGGGTCGGCGCCGGTGTCGTCCGCACCCGCGTCGGTGGCGTCGGCCTCGACCTCTGCCGCGTCGTCTGCGGCCGCCGCCGACACCACGGCGGCGGCCTCCTCGATACCGGCCGTCGCCTCGGCCAGGGCCTTGGTCAGCCGGCCGGCGTCGCCGAGCACGTCGGCGCTCGCCTCCGATGCCGCGCTGGCCTCGGCACTGCCGGCTTGAGCGCTGCCGGCCTGGGCCGTCGCAGCGGGAGATGCGTCCGCCTGGGCATTCGCCGTGGTCTGGGCTTCCGCCGCCCGTGCGATCAGCTTGTCCGCCTGGGTGGTCAGATCGCCCGTGTCGTCCAGCGCGGCACGCAGCGCATCCCGCCCGACGCCGTCCGCAGCCGACTCCGCGTAAACCTGCTCGCCGTCCACCACCGCCGCCTTCAGAGCATCCCGGGCCGTCTCCAGCCCAGATACGGCGCGGGCCAACCGGGCCTGCCGCCCCGAGGCGACGACCGCACCGGTTGCCTCACGCAGCGCGGCCGTCACGGCGGGCACGTCGTCGTCGAGCGCGTCGCTCGCCTTCAGCACCGCGGTGGCATCGACCTCTGCACCCGATGCCAGTGTGGTCACCGACTTCAGGGATGTCACCGCCCGCTCGGCGTCCTCGATCGCGGTGTTGAGCGCACGACGTGTGGACTTGGCCGCGGCCTTGCCGTCCGGGCTCTTCAGCACGGCCCGGGCGTCGTCCAGGTCAGTGGTGAGGGCGCTCTGGAGCGACACGCTCTCGGCGATCGCCGCCTGCACTTCGGCCACCACGGACGACGGCTTGGCCGCCTCTGGTTCGAACACGTCCAACGCGTAGGCGCTTCCGGCAGCGACGACCAGGCTTGTCACGGCCGCGACGATGCCGATCGTCCACCGCTTGCGCCTCCGCTCCGAGGCGCGCGTGCCCCGCCGGGGCCGCGGCGACGTTGGAGGCGCCGGCGGCTCGGGCCAGAGGGGGGTCTGGGTCAGCACCGACGGAATCTACCGCCGATCCGGGGCCGGCGCTCAGGTCGTTTGGGGTGAATTCTTGTTCCTACCTCACCAGCTTCGGCTATATGCCAGGACCAAAGAGCTTCACTCGCTCGGAAGCTCCCTCAAGCATCGGAACAGCCAGCGGTTGGTTGTGCGATCGGAGCTCACCGAGCAGATCCTCTGCAAGATCATGGCAGATCTCGATGAAGTCGACGCCGTCAGACGCCGTGCCCGCTATCTGTGGCATGGAGCGGATGAGCGACCACTACACTCGCGGCCGGGCGGCAGGCACGACCGCGCCGAATTAATTCCGGATTGCCGCCGACGAAAGGCGCGGGCCCACTCAGACGCGGTCCGGTCCCACACGATCGTCGCCCACGAATCGGAGCCGTCGTTCGAGATGTCCCAGCAGACAATATCTGAGGATCCACTGACACACTACGCCCAAAGCCCAACCAGGACGAGCCGGGATCAACTCGTCTCGAACAGCTCGAAGACCTTTGCGATCTGCCGATATGAAGTTTCGAACCACTCGTCGGAAAGCGAGGTTGTGAAGGCTAAGGAGAACTCAGAAGCCCTGACCGTCACGCGCCACTTACCCCAATCTGCGCGATGAAACGAAACCGCGGGAGCGTCTTCATCCGACCGCCAGCGCGCTTCATACCCTCCGTCCAGGCTATCAAGAACACCTTGCCATTCTTCCAAATCGTCCCGGGTGATCTCGGTCGGAATCCTACCCACGAGCCCACCGACGTCGATGGAAATTTCGCCAACCATTCTCCGTGGATGACCTGCAAACCGAGCCGCCACACCCCCAGCGCCGAACGGCACCCGGAAGATGTCGACGGGCACGTCGGCCGAACCAACCATTGGTAGCCACCTCTCTGCAGGGCCTCATGAGCGCTACCTCAACTAAGCCCGCTGCTGATAAATGCGTCGTCAACAATCAGACCATTCTCGGACCGAACATACATTCGGACACCCAGCGGCAAAACTTCGCCTGGATAGTATACCGGCACCGATGAGTAATAGACAGTAGTGCCAGAACCCGACTTCGGCCAGACCATGTCCTCGATCAGGTTCTCATAGTATCGCATTCCATTAGGAGTCCTACCCTTGTTCGCAGATGACGAGAGAGGGACGATATTCAGCGCAGCCTCCGACGTTCCGCCAAATTCTCTAGCAATGAGGTGTGAGCGGTCCCAGCCCATGTTGCTCACATAGCCAACCGGGTCCTCCGCGTCCTGCCAGTCGATTTTCGCCGTGTGAACGGGGCTAAGACAAGCCGAGGCGCCCGTCGCGCGGAACTGATCGTCCCAATTGTAGTAGCTAATTGAAGTTGCCGAAGAGGAATTTGCGAAGCAGTCTGCTGCAAGTGCCTCATTGTCCAGCTCCCGCTCCACCGACTGCGGCGTACTTCCGGTTTGGCTCAAGACTGTCGACAGGCCACAGAGCATAAGGTTTGGCCTGCTAGCACACGATGCCATCCCCGGAGGCAAGCCTGAATCCCCGTTCGAATCCTCGACAACCGACGATTCCACGGGCTGGGGAATGCAGGCTGAACTCCAGCAGGGTGTCGGCGCGGAGCCCTCGTATGGCCCTCCTTGTGCATCAGCGTGAATCGGCCGAGGCTCATGGCCGTCTACTTCGACCATAGAGACGGGGTTGCCAGCTCCGAACGCGTACCTGTTGCTGGTGTACGGATCGGAACCCAGGCCCATATCCGAGAGGGCCCCGTTGTACATGTCCCGGGTCGTGAACCTGTTCAAACCGGGCGCGTAGTCACGGAACCCCATGTCGTACGTCCCGGAGCCCGCGTCCCACCGCTTGGAGTTGTACCGGTAGGAGTTATACGGCTCCGCATCCTCGGGCGCGCCGGCCTCGGGCTTGTCGATCCCCGAGTACTCGGACTCGTCGGCGTTGCCATAAGCGGTGTACCCGTAGGTCGCGACCGCGTCACCGGCATCGTCGGTCAACGTCTCGACATCGGTGTGTGCGTTGTACCCGTAGTACGCGCTCTCCCCCGCCTCGACACCCGCCTCCGGGTCGGCCTGGTGCGTGATCTGCGACAGCCGCTGACCCCACGGTGAGTACTGGTACGACTTCGTCAGCTCACCAGCGACCTCCTCGCCCAGCACCTCCGACGTCAACCCGAGGTAGGTGTAGTCGGTCGTCTCGCCGTCGGCAGTCTTGGACGCGGTCCGGTCCAGCGGGTCGTATGCGTAGGTCGTCGAGTCCATCCCACCGGACTCGTTCAGCTTCTCCGACGCGGCGATGTGGTCGAACCCGTCGTACGTCGTCCGGCTGATCGTCAACCCCGCCGAGACCACCGACGTCTGCCGGCCGAACGGGTCGTACCGGTAGGACGCCGTCGCACCGTCAGCCGTTGCCGTCAGCAGCCGGTTACGGTCATACGCGTACGTCGTCGCGGTCCCGCCCACGTCCTGGTTGATGACGTTCGCGTTGTCGTCATGCACGTACGTCTCGGTCCCCGCCCCGTTGCCGGTCTTCACCGACTGAGAGAGCCGGTCCACCGGGTCATACGAGTACGTCGTGGTGCTGTTCAGGAACGCACCCGCCACATCGGCGTTCGCCTTGGAGGCGACGTCGGTGGCCTTGTTGCCGTTGTTGTCGTACGTGTAGGCGTGCGACGCGACCAGCGCACCGCCCGACTTCTCCTCACGCAGCGACTTGAGCGCACCGTCCAGGAAGTAGCCGTTGGTGACGACGTTCCCGTTGGCCTTGGTCTCCGTAGCCTGACGACCGAGAGCGTCGTAGGTATACCGAGTCACCTTCGCCGCAGCCGTGTCGTTCAGATCATCCACCGACAGGGACGTCAGCGGTCCGCGCGCGTCGAGCGCGAGGTCGTAGGTGTACTCCGACCGCTGGTCCGGGTGCGCCACCGTCAGCGGCTGCCCCAGCACGTCGTACGTGTACGACGTCGTCGCCGTGTCCTGACCCGCCAGCGCCTCCTTGACGCTCGCCACCTGGTTCAGCCCGGTGTAGGTGACCTGGTAGTCATCCGCCCGCGCACCCGACGAGGTGTCGTTGATCCCCGTGAGGTTCCCGTTGACGTCGTACGAGTACGCGAACGCCCGCGCCTCCGTGTCGTTGTCGGCGGCGTTGTCCCGCACCAGCCGCACCCCGTCGGCGATCACCTTGCCCGTCGCCGACGGCTTCAGGCTCACCGTCACCGGGTCGCCCTTGCGCAGCACGACCTGGCCGACGTCCTTCCACCCGGCCGCGCCCGTGGTCTGGTTCACCGTGTAGGCCGGCTCGGTCACCACACCGCCGTGACCGTCGCCGTCCTTCCCGTGCGTCAGTTCGAACTTCGCGTCCGTGGCCGCGCCCGTCACCTGCGGGTACGTCACCGCCACCTTGTACGTCCCGTCCGCCGGCGCGTCCAGGGTCCACGTGAACTTGTCCGTGCTCGACGTCGCCGCCGCGTGCGTGCGGTGGTTGGTCCCCTGCTCGCCCGCCACCGACCCGGTCGCCCACGTACCCGTCGCCGTGGCCAGCCCGGCCGTGTCGTTGTCCGTCACCACCGAGTGCGACCCCACCGGCACACCGTCGTCGGCCTTGGTCTTCAGCTTCCCGTCCGGGAAGTACGACCAGGTCATCGTCCGGTTCGCCGAACCGTCCGCCGACGTCAGCGTGCGCGCCGTCTGCGCACCCAGGTCGTCGTACTCGTACGTCGTCGAGATGTCCCAAGCGTCATCGGACTTCTTGATCCACCCGTTGTCGAAGTACTCCGTGGTCGACTCGTTGCGCGCCGTCTGACCCTCCGACGCCGGCATGGACGTCTTCACCACGCGCCCCGCCGCGTCGTACGTCGTCTCCGTGAACACGTTCGCGTCGTTGTACCGGGCATCGGCCGGGTCATACGGCTGGAAAGACCGCACCGGCCGGTTCAATGCGTCGTACTCGGTCCGCGACGCGAAGTCGTCCGCGTTGGCCGTCGCCACACCTCGCGGCGTGATCACCCGCGTGGTGTTGCCGACCTCGTCGTACTCCACCTTCGTGGTCCGGTACTGCACCACGCCGCCGACGGTCTCGTGCGGGGACTTGGTCTCCACCTGGGCGCCACGCTCGTCATAGGTGACGTACGAGGTGTTGCCGTCCGGGTCCGTCGAGGAGACCGTCAGGCCGTCCGCGTCGTACTCCGTCGCGCTCGAGTTACCGGCCGCGTCCGTCGCCGAGACCGGCCGGTGGTTCAGGTCGTACTCAGTCGTGGACGTGAAATCGTCCGGGTCCGCCGTGGCGTCCTTTTTCGGGTCGACCGTCTTGACCAGGTTGCCGACCTCGTCGTAGCTGTACCTGATGACGTCGCCGTCGGCGTTGGTCACCGACGTCTGCTGGTAGATCGCGTCGTACCCGTAGGTCGTGACGAAGTCCGTGGCGTCGCCGGTGGTGGCCACGCCCTTGGGCTCGGTGACCGTGGCGAGGTTGCCGACCGTGTCATAGGCGTACACGCTCGCGCGCTCCGGACCGGTGGGCGTGTCCTTCGGCATCGTCGACTTCGTGACCTGGTCGGTCTTGTCGTACGTCGCCGTGGACACCGCCCCGTTCGGCGCCGTGGCGGTCGTCACGTTGTCGTTCGCGTCGTACACCGGCGCGGGCGTCGTGATCGTCTCGTCCGCCGACTTGCGTACCGTCGAAGCGAGCGGCCGTCCGAACGCGTCGTACGCCTGCGTGACCAGCCCGTCCAGCGGGTCCTCGACCTGCGTCACCAGGCCGCGCCCGTCGTTCGAGTACGTGGTCCGCGAGACGTTGCCCAGCGCGTCCTCGGTCACCACGGGGTAGCCCACGTCGGTGTACTCGCGGTACTCGGTCACGTTCTCGTTCGCGTCCTTGGCCGTCAGCAGCTGCCCGAACGTGTCATACGTGTACGACGTCGTGTAGTCACCCGCCGTCGTCGTCGCGATGCCCTTACCGTCCGTGACGGTCAGCAGGTTGCCCTTGGTGTCATACGTGAACTGGTTCTTCCGCCCCTGCGGCGAGGTCGTCTTCGCGATCTGCGCGACATACCCGCCCTCCCACGGCTGGTACTCCATGACCTGCGCACCCGCCGGTGCCTGCTCCGCGGTCTCACCGGGCACACACTCCGACGCCGCAGGCGCACCACCCCGCGCCGCGTTCTGCTCCGCGTCCCGCTGCCACAGCGGGTACCCGGTCTTCGGGTCGTAGCAGTACGCGGTCACCGCGCCGTTCGCCTCGGTCAGCGTCCGGACGTTGTTGTCCGTGTCCCAGGTCAGGGCGACGGTCTCGTCCTTCGCGTTCGTCACCGACCGCGGGCGGCCGAAGTCGTCCGAGACGTACTTCGTGACGTGGTCCTCGGCGTCCGTGACGGTCGAGTTCCACCACCCCTGCGTGGTGTGCGGCGCGTAGTCGAACGTCGTCACCCCGTCGTTACGGTCGGTGATGGTCTGCACCGACCAGTGGTCCTTCGGGTCGTCGCCCTCGGACGGGTAGAAGTACGACAGCTCCGTGTCGTTGCCCCGCGGGTCCGTGATCCGCGTCAGCTTCGCGTTCTTGTTGCCCTGGTCGGCGTCGTAGGTGAACTTGAACGTCTTGGCGATCGACGCCCCCGACGCGTCCGTCGCGCCCGCACCGTCGATCATCCGGCCCATCAGGCCCTTGACCGTGTAGTAGAACTCGATCTTCCGGCCGGAGACGTCGGTGATCGACCGCACGTGGTCGTAGATCTTCGAGTTGTTCAGCCCACCCGACCCGCTCACCAGGTTGCCGGTGGCTTCGTCCACGTACTGCCAGCCGGTCTGGCCCTTGTTCCAGTAGTTCACCGTCAGGGTCTGCCGGCCCGTGGGGTCGGTGACGTACTGCAGAAACTTACGCGGCTGGTTGTTCGACTGCCGCTCGGCGTAGGTGAACTGCTGCGTGTTGCCGTTCTTGTCGATCACCTGGTTCAGGTAGCCGTCGCAGCCGAACACGAACTTCGTGCCGTCCGGGCGCAGCATCGTCCAGGCGTCCGGGTCCGGGTCCTTGTTCGACGCGCGGCAGTCCACACCGGCCTTCTGCGTCAGCCGGTAGTTGACGCCCGCGGGCGCGTCCCACGCGCCGGTGGTGGTGTTCAGCCGGAAGACGTGGGTCGTGCCGTCGCCGTCGGGCAACATGACCTCACGCGGCGAGTTGTTCGGGTGGAACTCGAGCGGGGCGCCGAGCCGGATCGGCCCGGACACCTGTGCCGACCAGCCGAAGCCGGAGACGGTGTCGGAGGTGTCCTGCGAGTTGTACGAGAACCGCGCGAACGTCGACAGCCCGCGGCCCGGGTTGCTGAACGCGTCGTACGACCAGACGGCGTTGCCCGCCGCCACGTTGTTCATCACCGTGGCCCCGGCGCCGGTGTTCTTCCCGGCGTAGGTGTAGAAGCTCTCCAGGCCGAGCTGGTCGGACGTCGGGTCCTCGACCGCGACGTTCTGCTTGAGCTGGCCCGCGGGCAGCGCCGCGATGCCGGCCTCGGCCAGCACGCCCGCCTCGGTCTGCTCGGCAGCATCCCTGGTCGCGGTGGTGTCCAGGCCCTGCGCCGACGCCGCGGCCTCGACCGAGTCCTCACCCGCCGCCTGCGCGTCCTGGCGGGCAGTCTTCGCCTGCGCCGCCGAGGCGGTGTTCGCGATCGCCCACGACAGCGAGTAGTCCGAGCGCAGGTTCCCGTCGCTCACCGGCGGCGCGACCACCGACGCCGTCATGTCCGCGACTTCGCCGGAGGACAGGTCCTGCGGCAGCGCCGTCGTCGTCGAGGTCGAGCCCGGCGCCACCGAACCGTCCGGCAGCGTCCAGGACGCGACCAGCGCCTGGGCGCCCTTGACCCAGGTGGTCTGGGTCGTGTTCGAGACCGTCACCGGCACCTGGTAGCTCGTGCCCGGCGTCATCCGCTCCGGGGTGTCCGGCGCGTAGAACGTGTCCTCCGGAGCCGTGGACAGGTACGTCACCGCCAGACGCGGGCCGGAACGCTCCAGGCCGTTGTGGTCCTCGGCCTCGCCCGACGCGAACAGCGACCGGTCCTGCGACGCGGACTCGTCAGACATCTTCACCAGCAGCGACTTGTGCCAGGCCGGGTTGTCCACGAACGCCTGAGTCACCGCCTTCGCGTCCCAGGACAGCCGAGACGGGCCCTCGCCCACGCTGGATACCGCCGACTGGGCCACGCTCGAGTAGGTGCCACCCGGGTTCCACGTCCCGGTCCCCGAACCGTCCGGGTCGTTCCACGTCGCGGTCGTCTCGTTGAAGTCCACCGTCGCCCGGTGCAGGTTGTACACGCCCTGCGTCGGGTAAACCATGTCCCCGTTCCCGTCCAACCGGGTTGTCTCGGTGGTCTCCTGCCACATGTGCAGCTTCGAGTCGGTCACCACCGCGCCCGCGGGGATGTCCCACGCGGCGGCGTCCCACTCCATCACCGTCCGCGTATCCCCGTACCTCGGAGACGCGTTACCGACCAGGTCCCAGTACTGGGTATTGATGTCCTGCACCGTGTCGTGCGACGTGGTCGGCTCCCCCGAGGACAGCGACGTATCCCCCGAAGCCACCAGGATCTTCGTGGTGTGTCCCGCCTTGGGCAACCGCACGATCTGCGTCGAGGACGGCACGATCGTCCCGTCCTTGCGCTTGACCGCGACCTGGTAGTAGTACACCTTGCCCAGCCCGGTCGCGTCGGCAGCGGTTGGCACCGCCGTCGTGTCGGTGAACGACGTCGTGCCCGGGGCCACCGGCGACACCAGCGTGGTGGCCGACGGCTGGAAAGTCTGCGAGACCGAGCGGTGCACCTGGTACTCGACCAGGTTGTCGCTCGTGCTCGTCGACGGGTCCTTGTACGCCGACCAGGACAGCTCCGCACCCGTCGCGTGGATCGTGTCCGGGATGTCCATGACCACACCGGGCTGGCCGTAGGTGACCGTCAGCCGCGGCAAGTTGCGCGTCTCGCCGTTGTACGCATCCTCCTCGCCCGCCTCATACCGCGGACCGCCCAGCGGACCAGCACTGGTCTCGTCGGTCGCCTTGATCATGAACCCGTTGTCGAGCGCGGGGTTCTTGGCCCACTCGCCGACCGTGCCGCTCACGTCGTAGGTGTGCCACTTGCCGATCTCGCCGGCCGTCCGGACCTCGGTGGCGTCCTTGATGAACCGCACCCCGTCCGCGATCACCGCGGTCGTCGACGTAGCGGGCGTGTCCAGGATCTCCACCTTGCCGCCGGTGCCGGCGTCGAAGGTGTGCGCGGCGACCTGGCTCCATCCGGTCGCCGCCTGCTGGTTCACCATGTACGTGTGCACCGGGTTGCTGGTGGCGTGCGTGATCCGCACCGGCACCTGCGTGGACCGGTTGCTCCCGGTCACGTTGTGCAGCCACACCTGCCACAGGCCCGAGGCCGGGAGGTCGGGGGTCCAGGTGAAGATGTCGCCCGCGACCGTGTCCCGGTTGAACTGGTAGTCGCCGCCAAAGCCGTCCGCGCCCGTCGCCGAGGCGGGCCAGGCGCCCGTCGACGACGCGTACGGCGAGACGTTGTTCAGGGTGCGGCGCGTACCCGCGACCGCGCCCATCAGGCCGTTCGCGCTGTTCCACGTGGCGGTCGACGACGTCCACGGTGCGGTGACCTCGCGCACCTCCAGCGGCACGCGCGTCGCCCAGTCGGTGTGCGCCTGGTCGAAGTAGAGCTGCAGGTCGGCGTGCGTGACGTTGGAACCCTCCGGCACCACGCCGTCGTCACCGATCAGCTCCGGGAACTGCACCATCGAACGCGCGACCCCGCCCTCGGTACGACCGACCGAGAGCCGCGACGACGTGTAGTAGTTGGTGGTCGGCGCCTCCGACAGGATCATCGTGTCCTTCGAGAAGTTCTGCGTCGGCGAGATGATGATCGTCGGGTCCACCGTCACCGGCCACACCCGCGCCTCGTCGCCGAGCCACTCCTGGTCCGGCGTCACGGTCAGCGTCCAGGCACCCTTGCCCGCACGCTCCAGCTCGTAGGCCACGTCCGTCGAGACGGCCGCGCCCTGATCGTCCGGCGCGGACAGCTTGCCGTCCTGCGTGGTCTCGGCCTCGCGCGAGTCCCACATCACGCCCGCGGGGATCGACGCCACCGGCTCCGGGTTCAGCTCGCTGTAGAAGCCGATCGAGCCGTCGTCCTCGACCTGTGGCGTCAGGTCGCCCAGGTCGGACAGCGTGAACGTGAACTCGGCGGGGTCGGCGCCGTCCGGGGCCTCGGCCAGGACGATCGACTCCTTGACGCGGCCGGGCAGCACCTCGTACGACAGGTCCGCGCCACCCAGCGCCGCCACCTCGGAGTGGGTCACCGTGTCACCGTCGACCCGCGGCGAGGACAGATCGCCCGCCTCGGCGTCGGGCAGCCCGACGGTCACACCACGGCCGGCGGCGTCCTCCACCCGCACCACCCGGTCCGGCCGCTGGCCGAAGTACGCGCGGGCCGTGTTCGCCACGCTCGCGTGGGACCAACCCTCGGAGGTGGCGGCCTTGCCCGCCTTCGCGGACAGGCCCTTGGCCTCCGCGCCGGCCACGGCCTTGCCGGTCGCGGCGACGGCCGTGTCGATCTCGGCCAGACCATCGCGCGCAGTCTCGTAGAACAGCGGCTCGGACGACAGCTCGACCTGGCGCTGGCCGTCATCCAGCAGGAACGTCCGGGTGTTGACGGTGCGCTTGCCCTTCAGCTCGCGGACTCGCTCGCCCGGCTCGCCGGCCGTCACGACAGGCGCGTCCACCGGGTGCTGCTGCGTCGCGAGCGGGGCGTCCGCGGGGATCGGGTCGCCCTCGGGCTCGTCGTCACCGCCGCCGAACAGGTCCGTGAACCAGTTCCCGCCCTTGTCCCGGTCCTGGTCGGGCGAGGTGTCGGACGGCGGGGCCGCGGCCGCCGCCGCAGCGGCGCGATCCGCCTCGGAGAGCCCGTCGTCGGGCGCCGCGAGGGCGGGCGCCGCCGGCACCAGGTAGACGCCGACCAGCGCCGCCGTGGTCACCGCCACGGTCGACGCGCGCACCCACCACCGCGCGCCCGAGCCGGGCATCGTCGTCGGAACCGCCACCGGACCGGTCGTCCTGCGCACCATCAAAACTCCCCTGAGCAGCGCCCCCACCACTTCCAGGCAGAGGTCAAGAAACCTCCGGTAGCGAACCAGCGCCCGCCCAGGACGAACAGAGGAAGAAAACCTACGGGTGAAACTGAATATCGGGATATGTCGGACTTTGACGTCCGCTCGTCGACCTGCTTACGGTGTCGGTCCATGCCGCGAAGCTGAGGGTTGGGGGAAGGAACCGCCACGATGGGGAGCTCCAAAAGGGCCACCAGCGAGAACCTGCTAGCTGTACTCACACTCCACGAGAGCGGCTCGTACGGAGCGGCAGCCAATGTTCTCGAACGCGACTCCGCGACGGTCAAGTACCACCTCATGGCCACGCGGGAGGCGTACGACGACGACGTGCTGACCTACGCCGACGGCAGCTGGCAGCCGACGGCCAAGGGCATGCAGATCCTGGAGCTCGCGAAGTCGGCCCGCCTCCTGAACGAGGCGCTCCGCGGAATCGACGACACGGATCCGCCCGGGCCGGTGCCGGCATCCGAGGACGCGGCGTGACGGCACGCCCGGCCGCGGCCGCGCACGCCCGCCCGCCGCACTCCGGTCAGCGCCCCGGTCGCGTCCCCGCGAGCGCCCCCGCCACCGCCGTCCGCAGCTCCGGGACGACGTCGGCCTCGAACCAGGGGTCTTGGCCTGCCAGCGGAAGTTGAGCGGCGACGGGTGCACCAGTGGCACGGTCTCCGGCAGGTACTCCCGGTAGGCCCGCACGGTCTCGGTCAGGCTCTTCTTGGCCCGGCCGCCCAGGTAGTACTTCTGGGCGTAGCTGCCCACCAGGACCGTGAGACTGCGGCTCGGCAGCTCGGCGAGGATCCGCGGATGCCACCGCTCCGCGAAATCTTTCCGCGGCGGCAGGTCGCCGGACGCCCCCTTGCCCGGTTAGTAGAAGGTCAGGTCGAGGGTGCCGGCCACCGGCCCAGTCTGTCCCCCGTGCGAGCTACCCGCGAGTGTCCACCCCGCGGTGACGACTGCTGACCTGGGAATTCATAGCGTTCGGGGTACCCCGCGGCACCCGGCCGCGGCCCCTTCCCAAGGAGTCATCGTGCGTCTGGTGTGGCAGCTCATCGCGATCGTGGCGGTCTCGTTCCTCGGCGGCCAAGGCCTCGTGGCGGTCCAGGACAACCCCTGGCTGACCCTCGCCATCGGCCTCGCCACGGCCGTGGTCGGCGTCGTCGTCTACACGTGGGTGGTGCGGCTGACCGAGCGCCGTCCCGTCATCGAGGTGGAGCTCAAGGGTGCGGCGCCCGCGCTGACCTGGGGCACGCTGCTCGGCCTCGGGCTGTTCGGCCTGGTCATCGTCAACCTTGCGTTCCTCGGCAGCTACACCGTGCACGGCCTCGGCTCGCCGCTCGGCGCCCTGGGGCTGGTCGGGTTCATGGCCGCCGCGGCCGTGACCGAGGAGCTCATGTGGCGCGGCGTCCTGTTCCGGATCGTCGAGGGCTGGACCGGCACCTGGATCGCGCTGACGATCACCGGCCTGCTGTTCGGCCTGGCGCACCTGCTCAACCAGAACGCCACCCTGTGGGGTGCCATCGCCATCGCCATCGAGGCCGGCGGCATGCTCACCGCCGCGTACGTGGCCACCCGCAAGCTCTGGGTGCCCATCGGCCTGCACCTGGGCTGGAACATCGCCGGCAGCGCGATCTTCAGCACAGAGGTCTCCGGCAACGACACCCCGCAGGGCCTGCTCGACGCCACCACGCAGGGCCACGTGCTGGTCACCGGCGGCGCCTTCGGCCCCGAGGGCAGCCTCTACTCCGTGGTGTTCTGCGCGGTCACCGCCGCCGTCTTCCTCGTGGTCGCCCACCGGCGCGGCCGCATCGTGCCGGTCCGCCGCGCCGCCCGCACCGAGGTGGCCGCTAGGCTCCCCCGGTGATCGAGCTGAGGCAGGTCCGGGACCGGTGGCGACGGTTCGACGTCACCGTCCGGGACCTGCCGCTCGCCCTCGGGCTCGCCGGCGCGGCGTTCCTGCCCGCGCTGCGCGACTACGGCACCCAGGTGGGCGAGCTGCCCGCCCGGCCCCTGGACGGGTGGGCGGTGCTGGTCATCGCCCTCGAGTGCCTCCCCCTCGCCGTCCGACGGCGGTGGCCGGCTCTCAGCATGCTGCTCGTCGCGGCCGGCTTCGCCGCCGGCCAGGTGTTCGGCTACCACTCGTTCGCGGGCAACGCCCTGGGCATCGCGCTCGTCAGCACGGGCGCCCACCTGGGCCGACGACGGCGCGCGGTCGCCGCCGTCCTGACCGTCGGTTACGTGGCGCTCGCGATCGCGCTCGACCGGCTGACCGGGGCCGAGCGCGTGGACGAGTTCGTGACGTTCTACCTGGCGATGGCCCTCGCGTGGGGCATCGGCACGTGGCTGCGCTCCACGCGGGCGGCCGAGGCCGAGCGCCGACGCCGGGTCGCGCAGGACACCCTGACCGCGGAGCGCACCCGCATCGCCCGCGAGCTGCACGACGTCGTGACGCACCACGTGACCGCGATGGTGGTGCAGACCGAGGCGGCGAAGTATCTGACGGCGGCGCCCGACCGCCTGGAGCAGAGTCTGGACGCCGTCACCGACACCGGCCGCCGCGCCATCGCCGACCTGCGGCACCTGCTCGACCTGCTCGACCCGGGACACGACGGCGCCGCCCGGACGCCGTCCGCCGGCGAGGTGCGCACCCTCGTGGAGCAGACGCGCCGGGCCGGGCAGCCCGTCGATCTGGTGGAGGACGGCGAGCCGGCCGGATCGGCGGACAGCGCCGGGCTGACCGCCTACCGCGTGGTGCAGGAGGCCCTGACCAACGCGCTCAAGCACGCGCACGGCGCGCCGACGACGGTCGTCGTGCGGCACACGGAGAGGGAGATCGTCGTGGAGGTCAGCACAGCGGGGCGCGGTGCGGGATCCGGCGGGTCCCCGGGGGCGGCGCGCCCGCCCGCCGTCCCCGGCGGCAGCGGCCGGGGCCTGGCCGGGCTCCGCGAGCGCGTCGAGACCCTGGGCGGCGAGTTCGGCACGCAGCGGCTGGACGACGGCGGTTTCGTCGTCCGGGCACGCGTGCCCCGCACCTACTCTGTGGCGGGGAGTCGGCCGTGAACCCGCCCGTCCGCGTCCTGGTGTGCGACGACCAGGCCCTGATCCGCACCGGCTTCGCGACGATCATCGACGCCCAGCCCGACCTGACGGTGGTGGGCGAGTGCGCGGACGGACGCGCCGCCGTCGACCTCGCCCGCGGCCTGGAGCCGGACGTCGTGGTGATGGACGTGCGGATGCCGGTGCTCGACGGGATCGAGGCGACCCGCCTGCTCGCCGGCGCCGGCGTCGAACGCCCCGTGAAGGTGCTCGTGGTGACCACGTTCAACCTCGACGAGTACGTGTACGAGGCGCTGCGCGCGGGGGCCAGCGGATTTCTGCTCAAGGACGCCCCGGCGGGCCAGCTCCTGCAGGGCATCCGCACGGTCGCGAGCGGCGCCGCGCTGCTGGCGCCCGAGGTGACCCGGCAGCTCGTGGGCCGGTACGCGGCCCGGATCCGGCCCGCCGGGAACGCCCCCGCCGACACGACCCTGACGCCGCGCGAGCTGGAGGTGCTGCGCCTCATCGCCGACGGCCGGTCCAACAGCGAGATCGCCGCGACGCTGGTGATCAGCCAGGAGACCGTCAAGACCTACGTGTCGCGGCTGCTGGCCAAGCTCAACCTGCGCGACCGCGTGCAGGCCGTCGTCTACGCGTACCGCACGGGCCTGGTGACCTGACCGGCGGGGGCCGAAGTCCGCGGGTCCGGGTGATCTCTCGGTGCCGAGCGGTCCCGTCCGCGGCCCGGACGTACGTTGGAGATTCCGGAGGGCGGATCGGGTTCGCCCGACCTACCCGGACGCCCTTCGCCACAAGGAGGTGGTGAGCATGAAGCGCGTCTTCCTGACGTGCGTCGTCACGGCGGGGCTGACCCTCGGCGGCGCGATGTCGGCCATGGCCGGCGAGACCAACGGCAACGGCGACCCGATCCCGGGCGCGCACAACGCCAGCTCGGCGTGCGCGTTCTCGGGCCGGGACCTGCCCGACGCCGAGGAGAACCAGCCGCCGGAGTTCGACGACGACTTCGTCACCGACGGACGGGTCCAGAGCTACGGCAAGTACGTGAGCCACGGCCTCAAGGACGCCGTGCCCAGTCCTGGCCAGGCCTGCCGCGGCAACGTCGACTTCGAGGGCTGACGTCGGCGCACGACCGGCCGGTGCCTGGGGGCGATCCCCGGACGCCGGCCGGCGTCCTGTCCAGCGACCGCCCTCACCTTTGAGGCCCGGGTTTCTTCGCTTTCGACCGTCCGAAAGCGAAGAAACCCGGGCCTCAGAGAGAAGGAGGCTGACCGCTACGCGCAGTCGGCGGCCGGGTAGCCCGCCGTCAGGCCGTGCTCGCCCCGCGCCGCGACGGTGACGGTCCCGGCCTCCAGCGCCGTGGACCGCGTGCTGACCGCGGCCGATCCCGTGCGGCCCGGCGCGACGTCGCGCACCACGCGGGTGCCGTACGGCGTCCGGATCTCGACGTCCGCCCTCGTGTCCCCCGTGTTGCGCACCGTGGTCACCAGCTGCACCTGGTCGCGCCCCACGCAGCGCGCCGCCACCTCGGGCACGACGGCGGTGGTGCGTGCCCCGACGCCGAGCGCGGGGATCTTGAGGTATGAGCCCGGGGTCGCGAACGTCAGGCGCACCGCCGACGCCCAGGCCGGCTCGAACTCGACCGACACCGGCGTCCCGGTCGCGCCGGGCACCACGTCCTGGGCCGTGGTCGGGTGCCAGGTGCCCGCGGCGTCCCGGTACTCCACGCCCACGTGCGCGATCGTGCCCTCGGTGGTCGTGAAACCGACCCGGTCGACGGCGCGCGCCTCGGCCGGCTCGACCGTGAACGTCACCTCGTCCCGGCCCGCGCTGCCGGACCACGTGGACCAGGAGGTCGAGGCGTTGCCGTCGCACGCGTTGGCCGCCGGCAGGGTCTCCCACTCCGTCTGGTGGAAGCTCGCCGAGACGGTGGTGCCCTCGGCCCGGCAGAGGTCGACCACGTCGTCCGCGCCCCAGACCTGCACCTCCGAGATCGACTGCCACGTGTTCGTCGCCGTCGTCAGGCGCAGGCGCAGGCCGTTCGTGCGCGGCAGGCCGGAGACGTCGAGGGTCGCGACCGGAGCGGGCGATGCGGCGTCCTGCACGAGGTCGACGCTGACGTCCGTCGTCGTCCAGGCGCCCGACGTGTCGAGGTACTCCGCCGCGACCGTGGACGGCCAGGTCGCGCCCGAACCGTCCTTGTAGGTGTGCACCACCACCTCCGTCAGGTCCTGCGCAAGCGGCCAAGTGAAGGACAGCCAGCTGTTGCGGGGGTAGCCCGACGACGTCCAGTCGTCCCAGCCCTTGCCCTTGACGTTGCCGTCGACCACGGTCGGCGCGAGGTTTGCCCGGCTCGAGGCCGTCACCGACGCGTCGGGCGCGAGGTTGGTGATGCCGTCCTCGTGCACCTCGACGGTGCGCGTGAAGGTGCGGCCCGCGGTGAAGCCGTCGCCGGCGGCGAGCGTGCCCGTGAGGGTCTGGGTGCCGCGCTCGTCGAACGACGTGGCGCTCCAGGTCACCGCGACATCCGTCGTGACGCCGTCGACCTCGACCGGGACGGCGTCGGGCAACACGGCGCCGAAGTCCTCGCCGGGCGCCACCTGATCGGGCACGCCGTCCTCGGTCACGCGCCAGATCTCCGTGCCGGTGCCCTTGTCGTCCCAGTAGCTCTCGTCCCAGCCGGCGCCCCAGCGCGCCGGGTCCTCGGTGGCGGGGTTGCGCATCTCGGCGCGGCCGTTCTCGCCGATCGTGACGGGGAGCCACACGTAGTTCGAGTTCGCGGCCCCGGCGTTCCACCGGTCCCCCATGTAGACGAACCGGCCGCCGCCCAGGTCGAGCACGTTGGTCGACTGCGAGCCGAAGGTGGTCCGCCGGGTGTCGCCGACCGACAGCAGCCCGTCGCCGCCCTCGGGGATCGCGTTGTACGCGACGTTCTCGTGCTGGTCGCCCGCCTCGACGCCGCGGATCCACGGCCCCAGGATGCTGTCGGCCGTGTAGTAGGTCTGCGGGTTCGGCGCCCAGCCCGTCGCGCCCGACGCCACCGTGTAGTACCTGCCGCCGTGCTGGAACAACGCGGGCGCCTCCAGCACGCCGCACTCCTTGACGATCTGGAAGTCCTCGCCGCGCACGGGCGCGGCGGCGGTGCCGTCCGCGAACAGGTACGGGAAGCGGCCGTCCTCCGAGTACTGCCCGGCGTCCGCCATGTCGACGTCGGTGGTGTGCGTGACGTTCGTGTAGTCGGCGTCGAGCTCGGCGATGTAGAGGGACCGGTTCTCCTCGGAGGAGTAGACGATGTACGCGGTGCCGTCGTCGTCCTGGAAGACCGTCATGTCGCGCGCCTGCCCGGGCACCGCGGCGGAGATACACGCCTGGTAGTTGGTCCGGTTCGGCATCCGGTACACGCCCGTCATCCGGAATGGCCCGGTGGGGCTGTCCGAGACCGCGACGCCCGCCATCGAGCGCGCGTACATGCTGCCGCCCACGGTGGTCTGCCCGTCGGAGTGCCACCACAGCACCCACTGGTTCGTCCGCTCGTTGAACAGCACCTTGGGGCGCTCGAAGATCGTCGTGTAGTCGGCGGCCTCGTTGGTGTTCAGGTGGTAGTTCACCTCGGCGATCCGGTCCGCGCGCGGCTCGCCGGCGTCGTCGACCGTGTCGTAGAGGGCGTCGAAGTACTCCGACTCCAGCTCCGCGGCGTCGGACACCGAACGCAGGACGACGCCCTCGTCGGTCCAGTTCTTCGTGTCGTACGACTTGTACGCGTGCACGCCCGGGCTGCCGTAGTAGCCGCTGCTGCGATCCTCGCCGTACCAGTAGTAGACGGTCTGCCCGGCCTCCTCGCCCTGGACGACGGACCCGGCGTCGACGCCGAGCGCCTCGGCCGAGACGGGCACGACCTGGCCGCCGTGGGCCTGGATGTGGTTGCCGGCGTCATCGAGCCAGGACGGCGTGAAGTAGTCGGCGGCGCCGGAGCCGGGATCGAGGATGGGCGGGTAGGCGGTGTAGGCGGCGTCCGTCGCGGCAGGCGCGGCGGCAGCCGGGGCGGACGCCGGCGCGGCGGCTGCGGGCGCGGCGTCGCGCACGGCCGCGTGCCCGACGGCGGGCAGTGCCGGCAGGGCGAGCGTCGCGGCCAGCGCGACGGCGAGTGCCGGGCGAACGGGTGCCGGGCGAGTTGCTGCCGGGCGAGCGGGTGGTGCGGAGGGGCTGGTGCGCCGAGCGCGGCGAAGTCCCATGTCCGTCTCCTTCATCCTCGAAGTCTGTGGACGCGCGAGGACGGACGGCGCCGGCCTCGTGGAACGCGACCCTGCGTTCCGGCGGGCCCTGCGGGACCGCCACGCAACAGGCTGGCACCCGCGAAATGTTCACGTCAACAAGATGTCCGAAAGTGATCGACTCGGGCACCGGTCCCGACGTCAGCCGTGCGCGAGCAGCTTGAGCCCGACCACGCCGACCGCGAGCGCCGCGAGCACGCCGAGCGCCAGGATGCGCGCGAGCCAGGGCAGCTGGGTGCGGCGGATGCCGAGCCAGGCGATGAGCACCAG
This sequence comes from Promicromonospora sp. NPDC090134, assembly GCF_044746965.1. NCBI lineage: Bacteria > Bacillati > Actinomycetota > Actinomycetes > Micrococcales > Promicromonosporaceae > Promicromonospora > Promicromonospora sp. NPDC090134. The sequence goes on from NZ_JBIVCZ010000004.1 coordinate 401,918, forward strand.
GGTGGCGATGAGCACGCCGACGCCCACGCGCAGCGCGGTGGTGACCTCCCACCAGCCGAGGCCGGCGGCGGCGAGGGCGAGCAGCGGGATCACGAGCGTCAGGAGGGCGCCGCCGCTGGTGCGGGTCATGGCCGCGCGGTGGTGCCGGTCGGGGAACCCGCCGTGCGCGGCGAGGTGGGAGATGAGCTCGGCCAGCCAGGCGGCGGCCACGGTGCCGACGGCGGTGATGGTCAGCGACGCCGCCGCGGTCCCGGCGCCGAGCCCGTGCGCGTGGGCCAGCAGCGTGAGGATGACGGCGAGCGAGGCGAACGTGACGTAGACGCGCTCGCGCAGGCGCTCGGCGAAGTCCTCCCGCTCCTCGGGGGTGAAGTTGGCGGCGCGGGTCTCGGGGTCCGGGTGCGCGACGCGGCGCGGGGTGCTCATGCGGCCATTCTGTCGTGCCACCCCCGTGCCGCCCCGTGCCGCCCCGTGCCGCCCGCTCGCCGCTCGCGCGTGTCACCGCAGGTCGGCGCGGTCGTGCGCGCTCCGATCCCCTACCCTCTCGTCAGAACGCCGACCGGACGAGGGAGCCCGAGCATGTCGAACGACGCACCGCAGGTGGTCGCGATCACGGGAGCGGCGGGCCGGATCGGCCGCGCGATCACGCCCCTTCTGCGCCGCCAGGGCCGGGAGCTGCGCCTGCTGGACCGGGCGGTGCCCGCCGAGCACGACGAACGCGACCGGTGGTTCGCGGGCGACATCACGGACCCTGCCACCCTGGACGACGCCGTCCGGGGCGCCGACCTGGTGGTGCATCTCGCGGCCCACCCCTGGGAGCGGCCGTGGCCCGAGATCCTCGCCGTGAACATCGACGGCACCCAGAAGGTGCTCGACGCCGCGCACCGCGGGGGCGTCCCGCGCGTGCTGCTCGCGAGCACCATCCACGCCGTCGGCTACGCGACGCCCGACGAGGCCGGGGCGGCCGACGTGCTCGTCCCGCGCCCCGACACGTTCTACGGCGTGAGCAAGGCGGCCGGCGAGGCCCTCGGCAGCGTCTACGCCGACCGGTTCGGCATGACGGTGGTGAGCGCGCGGATCTGCGCCTTCAGCGATGACGTCCGCGAGGGCCGGTCGGTCGCGGAGTGGCTGTCCCCCGCCGACGCCGCCCGGCTGGTCGAGGCCGCCGCCGCCCTCGACCGGCCCGGGCACCACATCGTCTGGGGCGTCTCGGACAACGCACCGGGCTGGTTCCCGCTCGGCCCCGGGCACGCGATCGGCTTCCACCCGCAGGACGACGGGGTGCGCCGCGCGACGGAGCGCGACGGCGTCGCACCGCCCGTGCCGGAGCGTGACGGGGCGCTCGCGGGCATCTTCGCCGACAACGCCCACCCGCTGGGCGGCGAGTGGTGACCGGCTGACCTCAGCCGTGGGCGGCCATGCGGGCGGGGCGTGCGGCCCCGCCCGGCCAGTCCCGCAGCGCCGTCGGCGCGATCCGGGCGTCGGGCCCGGGCAGGAGCGCGCGGCGGTCGACCACGCCGCCGAAGTACGTCGCGCCTGGGTCGCGGACGACGGCGTGGGCCGCGCCCAGCCGGGAGAGCGCCTCGCGCACGAAGGTGTCGAGCTCGTACTGGTCGGGTCCCGCCAGGTCGAGGTCGGTCATGCCCGGCGGCGCGCTCACCAGCCGGACGAGCTCCGCGGCGACGTCCGCCCCGGCGACGGGCTGCACCAGCAGCGGGGCGATCCGGGCGGGCCCGCCCTCCGGCGCCGTCGAGGCCCGGGCGATGGTCGGTGCGAACTCGAAGAACTGGGTCGCGTGGAGGATGGTGCAGTGCGCGTCGCCGCCGCGGACGGCGTCCTCCAGGCGCACCTTGGCCGCGTAGAACGGGACGTCGGGCGCCCGGTCCGACCCGACGATGGAGAGCATGACGTGGTGCCCGACGCCCGCCTCTCGCTCCAACCGCGTGACGTTCTCCCCCGCCCGGGCAAAGAACTCGTCGATGCGGGCCGGGTCCAGCGAGCCGGGCTTGGCGGTGTCGACCACCACCCAGGCGCCGTCCAGCACCTCGCGCAGACCCTGCCCCGTGACCAGGTCGACGCCGCTCGCACGCGACGCGACCCGGACGTCGTCGCCCCTCTCTCGCAGGAGCCGGACCACCTGGGTGCCGATGGTGCCCGTGCCGCCCAGCACAACGATCGTCGTCATCCTCGACTCTCCCCTCCGGCCGGTCTGCCGCGGCGCTGCGGCGTGACCAGTGCTGACCGCCCAGGGAACCATCGTGTACCGGGAGCCGGTGATCGGCTTGTTGTCCGGCTCTGTGTTCGCGCCGGCCGGAGCTGGAACCGCGAGCCGGAGGTGGCACTCCGGAGCGGGTCAGAGGCGCAGCAGGTCCCGGGCGAGGCCCTCGCGCAGCCCAGCGGGCGGATCCGCGTAGCCCTCCGCGTACAAGGCCTCGGGGAAGCCACCGGCGGCGAAGGCGGTGTTGAGGTCGTCGACGAACCAGAGCGTCGGACCGACCAGCCCGTCCACGCCGACACCGGGCAGCTGGATCCCGTATGGACCGTCGCCGCTGATGTTGGCCTTGTGCAGGGCGTCGGGGGCGAAATCGAGCTGGTAGTCGTCGTCCGGGTCGGCGTCCGCGCTGAAGCCGGTCAGCTCCGACTCGAAGTACTCACGCGCGCCGCCGCCGTAGGCGCTGTGCTCGAACTCGACCACGAGCGGGTCGGCAAGCACGCTCTCGGGCCACCGCGGGTACTGGCCGACGAGCCAGACGTCCCCGACCTGGCGGATCCACGCCGACACCGTCATGGGGAACGGTGCGAACGTCTCCTCCAGCCAGTCGGCGAGGTCGGCGGCGCCGTCCGACGGCGGGAGGTGCGCCGGACGGGGCGCGGCCTCGAAGTCGTTGTCGGCGGCGACAAAGCCGTCGGCCTGGAGCCGGTCGACGATGGTCTCCACGTTCCGGCGCGCCCGCACGGCCATCTCGCGGGCCACGGCCTGCGCGTCCTCGCGGTGCGGCTCGTCGAACGCCGTCAGGCCCAGAGCGCGCAGGTCGCGCCACACGTCGTCGTGCTCCCCGGCCTGGTACCGGGCGAAGTAACTGGTCACGAGGGGAATCCTGGCAGAGTCCGAGCGGCTCCGGGAGTACCTGGACGGACCGTGCCGGGACGGGCCTGGCTAGGACTGCGCGCCCACAGCACCGGCGGGCGCCGTCGTTGCCAGGGCCTGCCGCAGGTCCTCGATCGAGGCCTCGACCTTGCCGAGCCATTCGCTGAGCGACTGCTCGCTCGCCTCCTGCCAGAGCTCGTACACCTCGGAGCCCGAGCCGAGCACCCGGTCCGTCTGCTCCAGCAGCCAGGCGGCGCGCTCGTCGTCGAGCACGTCCCGGGCCGCCTCCACCGCCTCGCCGTGCGGCAGCTCGCGCAGCCCGCGCGCGGCCAGCGCGACCTCGATGAGGGCGAGGACGGCCGCACCGGAGTCGCTCTCGATGTAGTCGCCCCGCAGCTCGTCGGCGAGGTCGGTGAAGGAGAGGTCGCGGTCCGCGAGCGCCCCCAGCGTGTCCAGGGCCGCGTCGTTGCCCAGGATGTCAGTGCTCCATGTACCCATGGCCGGGAACCTACGCGGAGTCACTGACACTCCGACCTACGGCAGCAGCTCCCGCAGCCAGGCGATGCACGCCTCCGCCTGCACGCGCTGGAACTGGCGCAGGTGCGGGATGCCGGGCGGCGGCTCCTGCAGCGAGCCGTATACGAAGTAGGCGGTCAGCACCGCGACCTGTGTCGCGACGGCCTCGGGTTCGGTCCCGCGCGGGAGCGGCGTCCGGTCCAGCACCTCCTGCGGCGCGGGCCCGCCGAGGGCGTGCATGGCCGGCAGCATCCCGACGAGGTCGAGGAACGCCGCGCCGCGCGCCGCGTGCGGCCAGTCGACGACGACGCCGCGCGGCCGGTCGTCGGGACCGAGGACCAGCACGTTGTCCGCGCGGAAGTCGGCGTGCACCAGCCGGTCGCCACCGGAGGCCTCCGCCTGCCGCTCCGGGGAAGCGACCTGCGCGATCAGGTCGACGTGCGCGGCGAGCCAGGGGTCGTAGGTCGCCAGCCCCTGCGGGCGCTCGTCGGCCAGGGCCTGCGCATCGGGCCGCGGCTTGTCGGCGGCGTCAAGGAACACTCCGCCGTCGGGCGCCGGATGTTCGCCGATCTCGAGGGCGAGGCGGGCCAGCAGGTCGACGTCGTCCAGGTCCCAGGGGTCGGTGCGTACCGCGCGCCCGTGCACGGGCTCGAAGGCGAGGACGGCCCAGGTGGGCGCGTCCGGGCCGGCGACGCCGCCGTCGTCCGGCACCTCGAGCGACCACAGGAAGGCGGGCGACGGGAGTGTCGCCGGCAGCCGCGCCGCCTTGACCGCTTCGTTCCGGTGCAGCCGCAGGGCCTCGGTCTGGTCCGGGCTGGCGGTCTTGACGAAGACCTGGCCGCGCTCGGTGGTGAGCACGCTGGCCAGGCCGGGCGAGTATCCGCCGTCGTGCGAGACCCAGGAGGTGACCTTCGCGCCCAGGCGGTCCTCGATCGCCGTCCGGATCGCGGCGGGCAGGTCGGGCCAGGTGGGGCGTACGCGGGTCATGCCAGAGCAGCCTGCCGGAGCGGTCGGGGCGGCACCAACGGTATTTCTTCGTCGCGTACCTCGTGTCTCCGCGATCGACGGACGGCGCGGGCCGGCGCCGGTGCAGCAGGCCGAAGTCGGATCAGCCCTGAACGCCGGGCCGCACGGCGACCGGACGGCCGTTCTCCAGCTCGGCCACGCCGCCGTCGGTGATCGCGTCCAGGGCGGCGGCGATCCGGCGCGCGACGAGCGGACGCATCCGCTCGTGTGCCTCGGCGACGGTGCACCACGCCCAGGACCGCAGCTCGTCATCGGCGAGCGGGATGGCCGCGGCCTGCTGCTCGACCAGTCGGCCGCCGTCGTACACGAGGACCAGGGCCTCCGTGCGCCCGCCGACCGGCGGAACGTGGTCGACGGCGACGAGGCGCCCCGGGTCGATCGCCAGACCGAGCTCCTCGCGCACCTCGCGCGCCGCGGCGGCGCGGGGCGACTCCCCGAGCTCGACGGCGCCGCCCGGGGCCTCCCAGACCTGCTTGTACGTCGGCTCGCACAGGAGCACGCGGCCGGTGTGATCGGTGAACAGGACGGTCGCCGCCATGCGCTTCCGCGGGATGGTGTGCGTGTGCTCAGCCGAGCCGATGTCCTGGGGTCGTTCGTCGGGAGTGGTCGCCATGGTGGCGAACGTAGACCGTCTGCGCCTACCCGAAGCCGGCCTCAGAAGACGACGGCGGAGAACCAGTCGAACCCGACCTCGCCGTTGCGCTGGATGAAGATGCTCGCGAAGCCCTCGTTCGTCGTCCTTACGCCGACCGGCACCGTGATCGGGATGGAGCTCTGCCCCACGGTGAGCACGGCCGTGCTGCCCGTGCCCGAGATGCGGACCGTGCCCGCCGAGTAGACCTGGAGGGTCACGTTGACGGTGCGCGCCTGGTTCGGCGGGAACTTGAAGAGATAGACGATGTGGTACGGGTTGTGCGAGGAGAAGCTCGGGAGCCGGTGGTACGCGGGCTCCGCCTCCGTGTTGATCAGGCAGTCCTGGACGTACATGCCGAGCACCCGCCCGGCCGAGAGCCTCCGGCGGGACTGGCGCGGGTTGAGCTGCCCGATCGGTGTGGCGTCGAGGGCGGTGGTGTCTTCGCGCTCGTCCTCCTCCACGACGAAGGTGGCGGTCAGATTCGTGCCGTCGCGTTCGGCCTCGTAGAGGACGTCGCGCTCGGGAAGGCCGTCTCCCAGGTCGACCAGTCCGGCCGCTGTGAGCCGGTCGAGCACGTCGCCGTCGGCACGAACCGAGGTGATCTCTCTCAGCCGGGTGAGCGGGTCGGTTTCCGTGTTGGTCTCATCAGACATGATCGCTCCTCGTCGAGCGTTATTGATTCCACCGTTGCCAGGGTCCCGATGGTTTCGATGCTAGGTCAGAGACCAGCACGCCACTTGGCGAGTCCCGCGTCTGGCCGATTGTTCACCCGACGCGCGGCAGCGAAGGGCCCGCATGCCCTGAACCCGTAGCTCCGTCGAACACCACGGTGCTACGACGGCTGCAGCAGAGCCCTCAGACGATCGCCGATCGGCCCCTCGCGCCAGTTCTTGTCGTAGAAGCTGACCTGGATCCGGTGCAGGGCCGGGTGTCCGGTCGCGGCCTTCGGGACGCGGGTCGACTTGCCCGCCGCATCGACGAAGGTGATGACGGGGTTGGCAAGCACGAGTTCGTCAGCAAGAAGGCCCTGGCGACGCTTGCGGTCGATCCCCACCACCTCGGACCAGGGCGCCTCGACCCTGTACGCGTCGCGCTGGACCGTCAGGCCGGATTCCGAGACCGTGAGCGTCCGACGGCGTACCCGCCGGTACATCCGGATCGCAAGCACCATGGCCACCACGACGTATACGGCGGCCAGCGCAACAAGGACCGGTCGCTGCGTCGTGATCAGGACGAGCGAGATCGCGGCCGTGAGGATCGGGATCGGCAGGACAAGGAGAAGGGCGAGGTCCTGTCGGATCCGGTAGACGGTCACGGCTCGTGAGCGTAGTGGACGTCTTCCGCTTCTGTTGCCGCAGATTCCTGATCGCTCGATCGTCGGGGGCGCCTTGCTTACCCCTTCCGCTCGCCGGACAGGCCGGCGTCGTCGACCGCCCGTTCGAGGGCGTCGACGGACTCGTCGAGGATGTCGCGCAGCAGGCGGGCCTTGTGCAGGGCGTTGCGTGCCTCGGCCGGGGTGTCGGCGTCGAGGTCGAGGGTGACGACGCGGCCGCAGTCAGCGATGGTCAGGCGTGCGCTGACGCGCTTGGCCTGCTCGTCCGGGGTGAAGCCGGGTTCGGTGGTGATGTCGGCCAGCGCATAGGCGCCGGCGTGGTGGCCGCGGCGGTTCAGGAACGTGCGGCGGTAGAAGCGTCGGAACGCCATGGGTACCTCGTCTCAGGACAACTCCCGCCTGAGTGGGCGGGGTCGGTACCCGCCTGCGCTGCTCACCATGTGTGAACTGTAGGTCGGCGGGGTTGGGGGACGCACGAGAATTCGGCGCACTCCTGGTTTCCACGCGGGCCGTGCATGTCGGACCCGCCGATAACCCCTGTGCCTGCCCCGGCACAATGAGCCTCGTGATCCACGCGTATGCAGCACCCGCCACAGAGCGGCCTCGTCGATGACTGGCGACCGGCTGCTCACCAGCCTGGAGGGCGCGTCGTGGCTTCCGCCCGGTGGACGGGCCGAGGCGGTACTCGCCGCTCCCAATGCCCCCGTTCCCACCCCGGTGGGTCTGGTCCGGCTCCTGGTCGACGACGAGAGCGGGCGCCTGTTCTGCGTGCCGCGAACCGGCGGCCGACCCGGCGTGGACCTGCCGACGACCGCGGTGACCGACGGCGACACGGCCGCCGCGCTGGACCGCCTCACCCGTGCGGTGTTTGGGCAGGCGTGCGAGACGACGCTCGTGGGTTTCATTCGAAACACCGTGCCGGAGGGAGTCGTGTACGAGTGGCCGAGCCCGGTCGCGCACTTCACGGTCCACCGTCCCGCTTCGTCGGGTGTTCTTCCCGCCGTGGACGGGGTCTGGCTCCATCCCGTGTGGGACGTCGACCAGTTGTCCGAGCGGCACTGGTGGCCGTTGGTCGCCGTCGACCATGACGCCGCTGCTGCGATGTCCGACGACCTGCTGATCGCGTGGGGGCTGTGGCTTGACGGCGTCGACCGCGATCGCGATCGCATCGTCAGCTCGGCCACCGACGCGCTGGTCCTCGGATTGGATTCGCCGGGGCTGCGCGAGCTCGCCGGGCTCGATCACGCGGTGGACTGGGGCGACGTCGACAGCCTCATCCTGCAGGCCGCCGTCGAGCTGCACCTCCCGCGGCCGACCAACGAACTCGCTCTGCGCGCGGAACTTGAACGTCATGCCCGTCAGATCCTGCGGGGTCAGGAAACCCCCGGAGCATTGACCGTGTGGGCCTATCGACGTGTCGGGCACGAGGGGCCCCGAGAACTGCTCGCCCTCGTCCGGCTCGACGACGAGTACGCGATGCTCGAGGAGGTGCCCGGCTACTGGGAGATCCCCGACAGGTCGGAACAGGTGCGCGCCCTTGACGAGGTCGTCCGCTCCGCGGCGGCCGCGATCGTCGCCGGCGAGACCGACCTGAGCCGCTTCATGCCGGGTCGATGGCGGGATATCCCGCGACCTGCGGCCTCGGGCGATGCGTGAGCCCGGACAGTACCGGGACCGCGCTCTGGCACCGGTTTCGTGCTGGCCTGCGGGCGTGGCTTGTTGAGCGTGCCGCTTCGACGGACGAGCGCCCGACACGCACGGGGCCGCTCAGCGCTGGCGACGACAACAACACAGTGCTGCCTTTCCCGGTCTCAAAGGACCGCCACCTCGCCATCGCCGATGATGCTTCCGATGGCGCTTCAGCACCTGTGCTGATTCCCTCCAGTCATGACACTCGTCGTGGTGGGCGCGATCCTGTTCCTGGTGGGCACGGCGGGTGCCTTCGTCGCCGCCCGACCCAGGGACGGCGTTCCCGCAGCCGGCTGGTACCCGGACCCGAGCACCCATGCGGCCCAGCAGCGGTTCTGGGACAGCCGCGCCTGGACCGGCGAGGTGGCCGACGGCGGCCCGGCTGCGGCACGCGGTCGGCACTTCCGCGGACGGTTCTGGGGCACGTGGGTCTGGTACCTCGTGGCGGCCGTCGTCGTCCTGGCGGCCGGGTCGGTCGTGTACCAGTCGTCGGGAAACATCCACGTCATGGGCGTGGCGAGCTTCCTCGGCATGGCCGGCGTCTGCTGGGCCTTCTACCGGTTCGTGAACCGCCAACTCGCGCTGGACGACGTCGTAGGCCCGGTCACCGTCCTGGCGGTGGCCGTGGGCACCAGCGGCGCCGTGCTGCTGGTCGCGGCGAACATCAACTCCTGGATCATCAACGGCGCCGGGATCGTGACGGCGACCGCGTGGGTCGGCGTCGTCGAGGAGGGGACCAAGCTCCTGGTCCCGCTGCTGCTCTTCGTGGCGGGCCGTTACCGCGACCCGCGCGCCGGCATCGCGGTGGGCCTCGCCTCAGGGTTTGGCTTCGCGATCACCGAGACGACCCAGTACGCCTACGCGACGGAGACGGCGTCCGGACCCAATTTCTGCGGGACGGGCACCCTTGACGCGACGCCCGCCGCGGTGGTGCAGGAGCAGATCTTCCGGGTGTTCACGGTGTCGCCCCTGCACTGGCTCTGGACCGGCATCGCTGCGGCGATTGCGTGGCGGCTGTGGCACCTGTACGGGGGGCGCGGTACGTGGGGCGCGCTCGGTGGGATCGCGCTGGTAATGGTGGTGCACTCGCTCAACGACAGCTCGGCGACGGCGTTCTGCGACGATCCCGCGGCTAGTACTGGTGCGGTGGTGCTGCGGTGGGTGCTGGTGGTGGTGATGTACGTGGTGTTCCGGGCGTGGGCTCGGAAGTCGGTGCCTCCGCAGCTGGTTGGCGTGGTGAGTCGGGGGTGGGTGCCAAAGCACCTGGCCAGGAGAGCAGCGCGAGCAAGATCTGGGACGACAAGTCAGGAACCAACAGCGCGGTCGTAAAGTCCCCGTCGGGCTTGGGGCGGACGGCGCGTTGGCGGCGGCAAACGAGCCTCACAGGCATCCGGTCGCGACATCCACGGTCCAAGCCGTGAGGGACGTGCTGAACGCCGCTTCGTCGCATGTCGATGCGGTCGACGATCAGAGGTTGATCATCTGACCCGACGTCGTACACACAAGCGACCGAAGAAACTCCCGCGTCTCTTCATCCGTCGAATAGATCAGCGCCCCGACCGTCCCCCCGCATGAGCAGAACCTTGTAGGTGTTCCGAGTCAGCCGTTCGAACTGAGCATCGGTGACACTCTTCTTGGCCAGCTCCCCGTCGCGACCCTCAGCCCGCCGCACGACCCACGCCCCTCGACCCGCATCGGCAGCCTGCCGCCACACAAGGTCGGGGCCGAGGATCACCGCATTCCCACCCCGGTTCGCCATCGTCGTCGATCAAGGCAGCGTCATCCCTCCCCGGGCAGCCCGGAACGCAGCTCGCCAGCACGCTGGTACAGCTCTCGGAAGGCAGAAACAGCAGCAGGCGACGCAGCGACAGGCGGCGTGTGCCGCCGAGGTGCGTAATCGCAGCAGCAACGACCTCATACGACCCGTCCCTGCGTGCCGGGTCGCCGATCCACTCCACGTAGGTCTGCATGGCGCTGATCGCCTCGACCCCGGCGAGCAGGGCACTCACCGCGGCGAGTGGCGGCGCCGTCAGCCCGCCGGCTGAGGACGTCATCGCGGTCACCACACCGTCCTTGATCTCGTCACCAGGCATCGCCAGCGCCAACCACGTACCCACGACCAGGGGCCGCCATCCTGACCCGAGCAGCCGACGCACCTCGTCAAGTGTCACGGTCGCGCTCACCCGCACCAGCTCGTCAAGCAGCTCCGGCTCCAGGTCAGTGGCCCCGACACCCATCATCGGCAGGTAGAACGGCGCCACGAGCCGCTGCTCCAGCTCACTCAGCGACACCACGACCTCGCCCACTGGCTCGCGCCCGCCTCGACCCACAAGGCCAGGTCCGGAGCGCCATCGAAGGTGTACAGGGAGTACTCGGGGCATCCCTGCAACACGGTGACGCCTGACGCAGCATGGTCCGGCGCGAACCAGACGACCTCCCCCGTTCGGCGGTGCGCGAGGGTGAGATTCCCGTTCGCCTCTCCGGCGACCGGCACATAGTCGGCTGCCTCGATCGGGATACGGAGCCCTTCGTCGGCCCACATCCACTCGTATGCGCCGAGCATCTGTCGCACCGGCCAGCCGGCCGCCTCGCGAGTCAGCACGTCGCCGCAGTTGAGCCACCACCACGAGTCGGAGACAGCCCCGAAGTGCTAGACGATCCCCACCCGTGGCGGCCCACACGGCCCGCAACGCCTCCGGTACATCCGCGTCACCATCCTGCACGGGCGGTCGGCACAACCAGCCGCGACGTTCCGCAAGCGGTCCCCACGCCAACAGCTCGTGATCGACGCCGTCGAGCCGGACCGGCGTGACGGTCGCCGCAGAAAGCAACCCAGCAAGGACAGGCATGCCGGCCAAGTCGACTGGTTGATGCGGCTCAGACACGCCGACATCGGTGCCCTCCCCCGGCAAGCCGCGGGCACTGCGCCATGAGCAGGTCTACGTCGTTCATGAGCAGATCATGTCGCTCCACGGAGCCAGGTCACGTCGCCTCACGAAGACGGAGCGTAGCGACGCGCCGACACCCACGGTGACCAGCACCAACCACCCTCCGCTCAAAGCCGGCAGCCCTACGAATCGACAACCGACTCGGAAAGCGCCACCGCCTCCCCAGGCCCCGCCCGCCACACCTGGACCAGGTACTCCTCGGTCGGCTCGTCCACCACCAGGTCCGGCGCCACCGACCGCCCCCGCGCGTGGACGCGCAGCCGGTACCAGCCCGGACCCGCCGTTCCGATGCGCGGGACGTCCCGATCGTCCTGACTGAACCCGCCGAGATAGGCAGGCCTGTCGCGGACGAGCACGCTGAACTCGGCCACGTCCTCCCAGCCAGACACCTCAAGGGCGGGCATCGATCCAACCTCAGACACCTCGACGGAGACCGGCCCCATCGAAATCCCGGTTCGAACAGTGGGAGCCCGCTCCAGATTCGGGAACCCGCCGATGGGCACGCGGCCCTCGGCCAGGTGCTGCCGCCCCGATCCCATGAGCGCGAACACCGGCATGGAATTCGAGAGCGGTACACCCACGTCGAGCACCAACCCCCTGATCAGGCCTGCGTCACGCGGCGACAGCCAGGTCACGCCGTGCACCTCGAGGCACGCCTCTTCCACGCGGGTCACGTACCTCATCGCCGGCCCCGCCGCCACGGGATCGGCCGCGACGCCGCGGTCCGGTGCATCTCGACCTCACCCTCGCACACGTCCGAGATCCTCCCACGCCACCGCACAAAGAGGACGGCCCCCACCACGAACCTTCAGACCCGCAAAGGCCTGACCGCTCACACCCCGATCACCGCCACAATCGCAGCAGCAAAAGGTTCAGGCGCCACATCCCCCCGGACAGCAAGCTGCTGCCCGTACCCGTGACAGATCGCCACGAACGCCTCAGCGATTCGCGCCGCCTCCGCGGGCTCGTGGTCAGGCAGGAGCGCGACCACAGCACTACGCAGACCGTCGAGCTGCTCGCGAACAAGCGACGCGAGCTCCGGAGAGACAGCAGCCTCGGCGTAGATCTGGGCGACCAGCCGAGCGTGGCCGCTCTCGCGCTCGAGTGCGCGGAGGTGTTCGAGGAAGTCGAGGATCGACGCCGGCGTCAGCGTGGCCGGCAGGCCGAGGCTCGCCTGCACGCAGATCGCCGTGATGATCTCGTCCTTGCTCTTGAAGTACCGGTAGATCGCACCGACGGACAGCTCGGATGCCTCGACGAGGTCCGTCATGGACGTCCGTGCGAAGCCGTGCGTCGCGAAGCGGACGCGGGCGGCGTCGAGGATCTGCTGGCGGCGTGCGTCGAGGTGGGCTGGGCTGACCTTCGGCATAAAAGAATGACCGTTCGTTTTACGTGGTAGGTTCGCTCAACATACCCCAGGCCGTCACATGAGGAGAGTTCCGTGCGCTACCAGACCTTCGGACGACAGAGCGGGCTGCGCGTCTCGCAGTACGCGCTCGGCACGTCCACCTTCGGCTCGGCCCCGACCGCGGCGGGAATCGAGGGGTCCAGGTCGATCTTCGAGGCGTTCGTGGCCGCCGGCGGGACCACCATCGACACCTCGAACCTCTACCAGGCCGGTGAGGCCGAGACCGTCCTGGGCGACCTCCTGGGCCACGAGCGCGACGACTACGTGGTGATCACCAAGTACACCGGGAGCCGGAGCGCCCAGATCCGCCCCGGCACCACGGGCAACAGCCGCAAGACCATGGTCCGGTCCCTGGAGGAGAGCCTGCGCCGCCTGAAGACCGACTACGTCGACGTCTTCATGCCGCACTTCCCCGACGGGGTGACGCCGATGCCGGAGATCCTGGCCGGCCTGGAGGATCTGGTCCGGGCGGGAAAGATCCGGTACGGCGCCCTGTCGAACTTCCCGGCGTGGCGCGTCGCGGGCGCCGTCGTCCGGTCGGAGCTGACCGGGCACGTGCCGCTGGTGGGCATCCAGACCGAGTACAGCCTGGCCGAACGTTCCGCGGACCGGGAGCTGCTCCCGATGGCCCGCGCGCACGGGCTGGGCGTCCTCTTCTACTCGCCGCTGGCTGGTGGCCTGCTCACCGGGAAGTACCGGCGTGGCGAGCAGGGACGGCTCAGCGCACAGGCCACGGCGCACGGCCCGGCTGGGGAGGACGGCGGGCAGCGCGCCGCGCTGGTCGACGCCGTCCTCGCCGTGGCCGCCGAGATCGGTACCGGCCCGGTCCAGGTCGCGCTGGCCTGGCTGCGCCGGCAGGCCGAGCACACCCAGACGTCGATGATCCCCGTCGTCGGGCCACGCACCCTGGCCCACCTGGAGCAATACCTCGACGCCCTCGATGTCGACCTCGACGAGCACCACTACCGGCTGCTGGACGAGGTCAGCGCCATCAAGCTCGGCGCTCCTCACGAGGACGCCGCCGGCGCGCTGGCCCACGGCACCGACGGGGACCGGACCCTCCTCGACGGCCCGGTCGTCCCGCCGGTCTGACGGCCCGACATCCCGGCGCCTGGCCCCCGCAACGCACGCCCGAGCCGACGACGCGACCCGCCCCGTCCTAGGCTCAGCACGATGAACGGCCCGACGACCGCCCACGCGCCCCCACCCAACAACACGCTCCGCACCCGCCTGGTCGACTCCGCCCTGATCGCGATGGCCCTCGTGCTGGCCCTGGTCTCCCTCCAGATCCAGACCAACGAGCCGAACCCGCTCCCCACCGGTCTCCTCACCGCCGACCGCCTCACCGGCCTCCTCGGCTGCTTCGCCCTCTGGTGGCGCCGCAGGTTCCCGGTCCAGATCGGCGTCGTCCTGGCCGCGGCGAGCGTCTACTCCGAAACAGTCACCGGCGCCGCGATCGTCGCGCTGTTCACCGTCGCCGTGCACTGCTCGATCCGCGCCACGGCAGCCGTGACCGCGATCAGCGTCACCGCCCTGAGCACCTACCAGCTCCTCTGGCCGGACCAGACCGCCCCACCCGTCACCATCTTCACCATCATCGCCCTGGGCAACCTCGCGACGGTGGCGTGGGGCCTGTCCATCCGCAACCGACGAGCCCTCGTCACCTCCCTGCGCGAACGCGCCGCGGCTGCCGAGGTCGAGGCGCAGCTCCGTGCCGAGCGCTCCGAACGAGAAGCCCGCCAGAGCATCGCGCGCGAGATGCACGACGTCCTGGGCCACCGCCTGTCCCTGCTCAGCGTCCACGCGGGCGCCCTCGCCTACGCGCGCACCGCGCCGCCCGACGACGTCGGGCGTGCCGCCGAGGTGGTCCGCGAGAACGCGCACCGCGCCCTCCAGGACCTCCGCGACGTCATCGGCGTGCTCCGCGCCCCCGTGGGCGAGCTGCCGATGCCCGCCGTCGAGGACGTCCTGGAACTGATCGAGGAGGCCCGCTCGTCCGGCACGGAAGTAGACCTTCAGGACGACGCCGGACTCACCACCGGCGAACGAACCATCCCGGAGGTGCAGGGGCGCACGCTCTACCGCATGGTGCAGGAGTCGCTGACCAACGCGCGCAAGCACGCCCCGGGCGCGCCCGTCACCGTCCGCATCACCGGGCGGCCCGACGACGTCGTCGCCGCCGAGGTGACCAACGCGCGCCCCACAGCCACGCCCAGACACCCCCAGGGCTCCGGGACCGGACTCCGCGGACTCGACGAACGCACCCGCCTCGTCAACGGCACGCTCGACCACGGCCCGACCGACCGGGGCGGCTGGCGCGTCCGGCTGCGCCTACCCTGGCCGACGTGAGTGATCCCACGCCCGGCGACGAGCCGGCCATCACCGTCCTCATCGCCGACGACGACCCCATGGTCCGTTTCGGCCTCAAGATGATGCTCGACGGCGCCCCCGACCTCGACGTCGTGGCCGAGGCGGGCGACGGCGCCGAGGCGGTCGAGCTGGCCCGGCGTCACCACCCCGACGTCGTGCTCATGGACATCCGGATGCCCGGCACGGACGGGCTCACCGCCACCGAGATCCTGCGCGGCGACTCCCCCGCGCCGCAGGTCATGGTGCTCACCACCTTCGACGCCGACGCCCACGTGCTGCGCGCGCTCCGCGCCGGGGCCGCGGGGTTCCTGCTCAAGGACACCCCGCCGGACGAGCTCGTCGTCGCCATCCGGCACGCGGCCCAGGGGCGTCCCGTGCTCTCGCCCGAGGTGACCCGGCGGCTCATCGCCAAGGTCGCGGAGTCGGACGACGACGGCCGCCGCGCCACGGCCCGCGAGCGCCTCGGCGCGCTCGGTGAGCGGGAGCGGGAGGTCGCCGTCGAGATCGGGGCGGGGCGGTCCAACGCCGAGATCGCGGCGCGTTTCTTCCTGGGCCTGACGACGGTGAAGACCCATGTGTCGTCGATCCTGGCCAAGCTGGGGCTGAACAACCGGGTGCAGGTGGCGCTGCTGGTGCAGGAGGCGGGGCTCGACTCCCCCGACGGACCGGAATGACCGGAGTGACCGGGTAGCGGCCCAGCGGCTCCGACTTCGGTCGGCAGGTCCGGACCGATCGGCCGATAGCCCAGGTCGGACGGCGTTCCTAGGGTCGATCGCATGCCTTCATCCACACGACGAACCCGTTCCCCGAACGCTGCCCTGCACGTCGCCGCGGTGCTCGCCGTCGTCTCCCTGGCCGTGTCCGGGTGCGCCACAGGCGCGGGCGGCGCGCTGGCGGCGTCCGCCGCCGGCGGGGCGCCCGCCTCGCCGAGCGCCGAGCCCGCCTCCCCGAAATTCGCAGCCCCCACCCCCGACCCGATCGACTGGGCCGAGTGCGGCCCGAACCTGGACTGCGCCACCGTCGAGGTCCCGCTGGAGTACGCCGAGCCCGACGGCGAGCAGATCCCGCTCGCGGTGGTACGGCACCGCGCCACCGACCCCGAACGCCGCATCGGCAGCCTGTTCATCAACCCCGGCGGCCCGGGTGTGCCCGCGTCCGAGATGGTCCGGTCCATCGACCCCGCCGGCGAGACCAGCCCGTTCTCGCCCGACGTCGTGGCGCGCTTCGACGTCGTCGGCATGGACCCGCGCGGTGTCGGGGAGTCGGACGCCGTCCGGTGCCTCACCGACGAGCAGCGCGCCGCGCAGGCGGCCGAGGACCGCGACCCGACCATCCCGGGCGGCAAGCCGCTGGGGCACCTGCTCCAGGACGCCCGCACCTTCGCGAAGGGCTGCGCCACTCACCAGGACCGCGCGTTCCTGGCGAGCATGTCCACCGACAACGTGGCTCGCGACCTGGACCAGGTGCGCGCCGCGATCGGCGAGGAGCAGATCACGTTCTACGGCGCCTCGTACGGCACGGTGGTCGGCCCCATGTACGCCACGCTGTTCCCCGAGCGCGTGCGCCAGATGGTGATCGACGCCCCCGTCGACACCGACCTGTGGCAGAACGACCCGCTCCGCCTGCTTGACGACGTCGCCCGGTCCAACGAGGAGACGCTCGACCTCTGGTTCGAGACGTGCCGCGCCGAGGGTGTGGAGGCGTGCCCCTTCGGGGACGGCGAACCCGAGGCCGCGTTCGACGCCCTGATCGCCGACCTGGAGCGGGAGCCCATCCAGGTCCCGCCCACCGAGGGCCTCACCCCCGGCGGGAGGCTCGACGGCGCCATGGCGCTGGAGGGCATCCGCGCCGCGGCGGGCGTCCGTACGCTGTGGCCCTCGCTCACCGCGGGCCTGCTCGCCGCCCAGCAGGGCAACGGGACGTTCCTGCACTTCCTGGTCTCGAACGTCACGGTCGCGCCGTTCGGCGGCCCGTTCGCCACGCTCCAGGAGCCGCACACCGCCGTCCGCTGCGCCGACTGGCCGTCCCTGCGGAACCTGGGCGAGCACCGCGCCGCCGCCCGGGAGATCTCCGCCCGCGGCGAGCGCCTGGGCAGCCGCGCCGCCTACAGCGCGCTGAACTGCGCGTTCTGGCCGACGACGAACGAGGACCGGTTCACCGACGAGCTCACCGGCGCCGGCGCCCCGCCGATCCTGGTGGTCGGCGGCGAGGTGGACAACGTGTCGCCGTACCACTGGGCGCAGGCCATGACGGAGCGCCTGGAGGACGCCGTGCTGCTCACCCGGACGGGCGTGGGCCACACCTCCTACCGGACGAGCGGGCCGTGCATCGATTCCGCGGTGGATGCGGCGCTGATCGACGGCGTGCTGCCCGCCGAGGGCACGGTCTGCGAGGCGGTGCCGGCGGGGACGACGCGGGTGCCGGCGGCGCCGGTCGGCGAGTGACGGCGGCGGAGCGGCGCGTAGTGTTCGCGTCGCTCCGCCGTCACCTGCAACCTCGGAACTGATCCCGTCCGTCCCCCGGATCCACCGGATACCGTTCCCGTCGTGTCCGGAATCTTCGACGACGTCGCCAGGCTCGCCCACCAGCATCTCGACGCTGAAACCGCTGAGGCGTGGCTTCGCATCGTGCGCCCGTCAGTTGCCCTCGTCCCGGCCGAGCCGGACGACGCCGTCGTCGCCCGGCTCGGTGGCCGGCCACGGCTTCCGGACGGAACGCCGTGGCCGCGATGGGATCCGGTCGGTCCGCTGTCGTACGTCGGCGAGCTGGACCTGGCGGCCCTGGCCGCGACCGGGTACGACCCGGGCGTCCCTCTACCAGCCGTGGGGCGTTTCGCGTTCTTCGTGCTGGACAAGAGCGATGACTACGACTTCGCCGACGGTTCTGAGCCGGACAGTTACCGCGTCCTGCACCTGACGGCGGACGGCACGGTCCGCCCCACGCCTCCGGGCGCGTCCACCTACGCCGAGCAGACGCTGACGGCCCGGCAGGTCGTCACGGCTCCCGACATCTTCGACCCTGCGCTGCCGGTGGCTCTGGCCGTCGACGCCGACGCCGACTACCGGGCCTGGCTGGACCACCCCGTGCAGGCGCCGGCGTTCTCCGACGCCCTCGAGCGCTTGCGTGGCTCGCTCCCCCGGCACCAGGTCGGCGGGTGGGCGATCGCGGTCCAGGGCCCGGTAGAGGTCGAGGCGGCGCGCGCGGAGGCGCGACGTCGTTCGCTCGAACCGGAAGCAGGCGCAGCCAACGAGAACGACCCATGGGTGCTGCTGTTCCAGGTCGACTCCTACGACGGCGCCCAGTGGGGCGACGTCGGCAGTCTCTACTGGCTAGCCCGCACCGAGGACCTCGCCCGCGGCGATCTGTCCAACACGCGGTTCGTCATGCAGTGTTGTTGAGCCCTCAACCCACGGAGACCAACACCTCGGTCGGCACCCAGCCAGGCAGAGCTTCCCGCTGACCAAGCCACGCATTCGGCACGCCGACAACGCCGTCCCGGTCGCCGAGCCCGGTGTACGCGCCGACGATGCCGCCGACGATCGCAGCGGTGGTGTCGACGTCCCCGCCCGCCTCGACACAGGCCTTGATCGCCGCGGGGTAGTCGGTCAAATAGGTGGCCGCGGTCCACAGGCAGAACGGCACGGTGTCCTGGGCCGAGACACGTGACCCGTTCCCGAGCTTCCAGGCAGCCTCGCCCACCGACGCACCGAGCAGGTCTCGCGCGGCGGCCACGCCCCTGGCCGTTGCGCCGGACAGCAGGTACGGCTCGACAGTGTCGAGAACCTCCTCCGGCTTCGGGCTGACGTGCGCAACCGACGCATCGGCAATGAACGCCGTGGCCACCGCGACGACGACCGCGCCGGCGATCCCTTCCGGATGCGCGTGGGTAACCTCCGACGCGCGGATCGCCTGCCCGGCGGCACGGTCCAGGTCACCGGCGAAGTAGGCGCCGAGCGGTGGGATTCGCATGGCCGCGCCGTTGCCGAACGACCCGGCGGGGAACGCGGCGACGGTGGCTTTCTGCCACGGAACGCCGTCGCGAATCTGGTGCAGCACCTGGACAGCGCCGGCGCCGTAGCCGCGGTAGGGATCGCATCGCTGCGCGAAGTTCTGAGCGATCCTGTCGCGGTCGATCTCACCGTGGTGGATCAGCTCCGCAGCGACGGTGCACGCCATGTCCGTGTCATCGGTCCAGGGCCACGGTCCGGCCGGCACGGTCCCCTCCCCGACGAGCGAGGCCGGATCGTTGGTCGGGACGAAGTACTGGGCACCGAACGCGTCGCCGACGGACAATCCGGCAAGGCTGTTGGCGCACAGTGCGACTCGCTGCCCGGGACGAATGGTCGGGTCAAGGCTGCGTGGCACCCGCAGATCCTGTCAGGAGTGCGACGTCGCGGCCAGCAGCAATCACGACCGCCGGGGCGGTCAACGGCAGAGGCCGTCGACCCAAATCCGCAGGTCAGGCAGTCCCGCCGGCGCCTCGACAACAATCTGCTCCACGGGCCGACGGCGTCCCGGCGCGAGCTGCTCAGCGGTCCGCACGAGCGCAGCATGGGCGCGCACCACCCGGTCCGGCTCGGGCTGGAAGTAGCGCTCCCCCGGTTCGAACTCGCTCGGGACGTCGTGCGGCCCGTACCCGTGCGCGAAGAACCACAGGGCGTCCCAGGCGTCGGCGGCCAGGATGGCGACGTCGCCGTCCGACCCGAGATAGACCACCGGCTGGTCCGCCAGGACCACACCCGGCCTGATCATCCACGAGCAGACGTAGCCGCCACCGCCGTCCTGCCCGAACGAACGAAACTCCTGGCCGGTGACCTCCGGATTTCCCGTCCAGTGCCGCAACCACCAGCCGGTCTCCGCGACAGGCTCGAGCTCGGGGTAGGGCTCGAAGGCGATGCCCCGCCCGTCGTCGTAGTCGTAGTCGGCGTCCATGATCGCGCGCAGTGGCGGGGGCGCGTCGTCGCGAGCGAGCGGGCCAGCCACCTCCCGCAACCAGGCTTCCACCGCGGCGACGTCGTCCTCGGTCAGGCCCGACGTCGGACTGACCCGGTGCAGCAGCGCCGGACCGGGATGCGCCGCCTCGACCCACTGCAGGTCGACGTCACGGATCTCGTCGTCGAGCCAGACGAACGGACGCCCCGCGGCGTACCTCACTAGCGACGCCGCCTTCCAGTGCAACCCGTCGGGCACCGGGACGCCGTCGTCCTCGTCGAAGTCGACGACCGGCAGCCGGCCGAGCGCCAAGATCGGCGCCACGACGTCGTTCGCGTCCGGCCCCCACGCCGTGGCCCACACCAGCTCGGCCCCGAGCCCTAGCAAGTCGTGGCCAGGCCCGCGACGGAGCTTGGCCAATTGCGGGTTGGACGGTGCCCGCCACGCTTGAAGGTCATCCACGGATCGCCACCGGTCGCCAGGCCCGAGCGGCAGAAGGGTGCCGTCAATGTCCAGGAACACGATGGGTCGCTGCGTCACGAACCTGCACCCTACCGGCCGCCGTCCAGCACAATAACCGCCATGACCAGCACGATCGCCGGCGGGCCCGGCTGGCACACCGACCCCGCCACCCTGCAGCCCGTGCTCGACGACGAGGCCGCGTTCCGCGCGGCGAACGCCACCGACCCGGCGCTGGAGGTATTCGTCGCCCTGTGGTCGGGAGATCCGGACCGCGCGGCGTCCCTGCTCAAGCCACTGATCGACGGCGATCCGACGGCGCTGCACCTCCAGGTACTCGTGGCGGACGTGATCCGCGCCCGCGGCGACACCTCGACCGCGATCAAGATCCTCGAGCTGCTCGTCGGCAGCCACGAGTACAAGCCAGGTGAGGAGGTCGCGGTCCGTCATCTGGGCGAGGCGCTGTTCGCTGTCGGGGACTACCCGCACGCCGCCGCCCGCTTCCGGCGCGCGCTCGACCTTCGGCTTGCTTCCGGCGCCGACTCCTCTTGCATCAACGCTTCGCGCATGGCGCTGGACCGCGCCCTGGCTCTCGTGCCGTGGCCGCTCACTCACACCCGGGACTGGGGCTGGGGCGTCGCTTTCCTCACCGACCCCGTCGTCGGCGAGATCCCCGATATCGACGACGAGCCCCCAGTCATCACGTCGCCGCTCGGACTCTGCATCCGGGTCCGGAACGCCTCGGACATCGACTGGCAGGCCGACGAACAAGGAGCCGACGAGCAAGGACCGGCGCTCGTCACCATCCACCTCGACCACCCTTCGGCGTTCGCACGACCGCAGCGGGCCGTCGTCGTCGACACGATGCTGGAGACCCCGAGCAAGTCGTGCGCCTCGATGACGCCGACGGCGAGATCCTCCTGCCCGCCCCCGGCGTCCGCACCCGAGTAGTCGTCAGCCACCACGACGACGAGTGGAACCAGCCGGACGAGGTGTGGGTCGACCTCTACTCCGCGAGCTAGGTGCGCGTTCCGCCGATCCTCAGCCCACCGAGCCTCCAGGCTCGTCGAGCAGCGCGGCCGGCCGCTCAGGAGCCTCGAACAGGCCTACCCGACTCGACCGGACGACAAGAACCGACGCCGAGAGGGCTCCCCCATCACCGGGTGATCACGGCCCGTTCAAGGCGACAGTCATTCGTAGATGCGGCCAGTTTCGAGAAGTTCACCGATCAGGCCCCAACTCCATGCGACCGGCTGTTCCCCGTCCCACAGGCCGGCGGCACCGCACTCCAGCAACGAGTGAGGGTCGAAGTTGTACCAGTGGTGACGTGTCTCGGACCACACGCCGAAAAACCGCATCTCGTCCGCGAGCTGCTTGCCACGCATGCGGTGCAGCTCCGCAGCCTGGAAGCGTATGACTGCACGCGTGTATTCGAGCCCGCCGTCGGCGAAGCCATCATCCGTTGGCCAGCCCGGAGGTTTCACCGATGCCAGCCAACGTTCATCGAACTCAGGGGCTTCGGCCGTGAACGCGCTGCGGAGAAGGTCGAAGAACAGTACTTCGTCCATGGAACGCGCGCTTCGCTGATCGATGAGGCGCCACAGCACGAGCAGATACTGCTCAAGTTCGCGGGTCGGAAGTTCACGGATCTCGTCTCGGAGACGGTTGTAGTGCTGCCCGCCGTCGTACTCGCCATCGCGCACTTCGACAGACTCATAACCGGTCACGGCGTGAGACTACCGAGGGACTTCGAAAGCTCGTTGCCCGTCATTTCACCAGAGATGCAGATAGTCCTTGACGTCGTCGAGACCGTCGAGCGCCCGGCTGTCCACATCCACGGGATCCGCCTCGGCACGCGCCGCCAAGGAGTGCACCAGCGTGACAGCTTCAGCACTGAGATGTCCGAACCTTCGAGCAGTGTGTCCCAGGCACAGGCCGGCCAGCCCGAGCAACGGGCTGCCGGGCACGGCCCGCGTCCCGACCTGCACGCACCAGTGCTCGACGAACTCCCGATCGTCGTCGCTCAAGGCGCTGCCAACCAGGGCGTCCGCCGCCTCTCCTTCATGGTCACGGTTACCGAGCGCCCGCTCCAGCGTCTCGGCCACCTCGTCGTGCGGCAGCGCTGGAGGGTTGTAGAAACTCCGATGTACATGCATGCCGGGAGGCTACGGACCTCGCGCGGATGCGCGCGTCCCTTTTACCGCAGCACGACGACTCCCGGCCCAGACACCGTCACCACAGTCCCACCAGGGCCGACCTCCACCCGCGCAGCCTCACCCCCGAGCACCACCCCGGAGTCCAGCACCACCGACGCCGGCTCACCCTCACGCTCCACCACCACCGAAACCGGCCCCTCCCCCACCACGAGCACCACATCCACCCGCCCATCGGCGCCACCGCCCGAACGAGTCATCACCACCGCGCCGTCCCGCACCCGCACCGAGGTCCCACCCGGATCCCCCGAAGCAACAGCCGCCTCCGCGCGCCGCAGCCCCACCAACCCCCGGTACAGCTCCAGCATCCGAGCCCCGCCCTCCGACGAAGCCTCGTCCCAGTCCAGCCGGGACGCCTCAAACGTCGACACCGCCTGCGGATCCGGCACCACGACGTCCGCCCCGTACAGCTCCGCCCACCCGTGCCCGCCGAACTCCGCCGCGCGTCCGCGCGAGATCGCCGCCGCGAGCTCCGGCTCCTCGTGGTCCGAGAAGTACTGGAACGGCGTGGTCGCGCCCCACTCCTCGCCCATGAACAGCATCGGCGTGAACGGCCCGAGCAGCACCACGGCCGCGCTCACCGCGAGCGCCCCCGGCGGCAGCACGCGGGAGGGCCGGTCGCCGAGCGCCCGGTTGCCAACCTGGTCGTGGTTCTGGGAGCAGACGACGAAGCGGCGCCGGTCCATGTCGGGCGGCACGGGCGCGCCCCAGTTCTTGCCGCGGAAGGTGGACCAGCCGCCGTCGTGCACGAAGACGCCGGTCAGCGCCTTGGCGAGCGTCTCGGGCGTGCCGAAGTCGGCGTAGTACCCCTGCCGCTCCCCGGTCACCAGCGTGTGCAGGGCGTGGTGGACGTCGTCGGCCCACTGCGCCGTCATGCCGTACCCGGACCGGCCCTGGAACGCTCCACGAGTAGGCGTGACCGTCCTCGGATCGTTGGCATCCGACTCGGCCACCAGCGACAGCGGCCGCCCGATCTTCCCGGCCAGCAACGAAACGGCGTCCGACAGCTCCGCCAGCACGTGCCGCGGAGAGTCGTCCACGAGCGCGTGGACGGCGTCCAGCCGCAGCGCGTCCACGTGGAAGTCGCGGAACCACCGCAGGGCCTTCTCGACGACGAAGGCCCGCACCTCGGCGGAGCCGTCGCCGTCGAGGTTCACGGCCGCGCCCCACGGGGTCTGGTGCTGGTCGGTGAAGTACGGGCCGAACTCGCCGAGGTAGTTGCCGGAGGGACCGAGGTGGTTGTCGACGACGTCGAGGCAGACGGCGAGCCCGCGGGCGTGCGCGGCGTCGACGAAGCGCTGGAGGGCAGCCGGGCCGCCGTACGGTTCGTGCACGGCCCACAGGGCGACGCCGTCGTACCCCCAGCCGTGCCGCCCGCCGAACGCGGCGAGCGGCATGAGCTCGACCATGTCGACGCCGAGGTCGGCGAGGTGGTCGAGGCGCCCGACGGCGGCGTCGAGCGTGCCCTCGGGCGTGAACGTCCCGACGTGCAGCTCGTAGACGACGCCCCCGCGCACGTCACGGCCGGCCCAGGCGCCGTCGGCCCAGGAGTGAGCAAGGGCGTCGAACGTGCGCGACGGTCCGTGCACCCCGGCGGGCTGCCAGGGGCTGCGCGGGTCGGGGCGCGGCGGTCCGCCGTCGAGCGAGAAGGCGTAGTCGGTTCCGGGCGGCAGGCTGCTCGAGGATGTCCACCACCCGCCGACGTCGGCCACCATGGGTTCCGTCGCGTCGGTTGCCGGCAGCACGAGGTGGACGCGAGACGCGAACGGCGCCCAGACCCGGAGGGGCGCGGTCATGCCGGCTCCGCCACGAGCAGCGCGACCGGCCACGGCCCCAGCAGCTCCCCGAGCCGTACCGCTCCGCCGGCGAAGAACGAACCGGTCAGCACGGACCGCCACCTCTCCCCCGAGTCCGGCTGCGGCAACACGACCGAGGCCTCACCGAGCCCCGAGACGTCCCCCAGCCGCGTGGCGACGACCGCCACCCGTGGCCGGGCAGCGTCGAGCCGGACGAACCCCACGGCACGCCCCGTCGTCACCGGCAGCGGCTCGTACCCCGCGTCCTCGCCGACGAACGCCCCGGGATGCGCCCGCCGCAGCCGCAACGCGGCGGCCGTCAAGGCCAGCTTCTCCTCCGCCAGGCTCGACGGCGTCCGCCCCGCATCGAGCGACCCGAGGACGGCCGCGAGCCCCTCCAGGTCGACGGGCCGCCGGTTGTCGGGGTCCACGAGCGAGGTCCCGGTCACCTCGGTGCCCTGGTAGACGTCGGCGACGCCGGGCACCGTGAGCTGGAGCAGCTTGGTCGCGAGCACCGACCGCCGCACGGTCGGCGTCACCTGCTCGACCCAGTCGGTGAGAGCGGCGACGACCGCAGGCTGGTTCAGCAGCAAGGTCGCGTACTCCACCAGCCACGCCTCACGGGCCAGGTCGGGCGCCGTCCAGGTGGTCCACGCCTTCTGCTCCCGCGACGCCTTGACCAGGTACGCGGCCAGCCGCTCGGCCTCGATCGGCCCGTCCGGGGTCCACGTCCCGGCGAGCGTCTGCCAGAGCAGGTTCTCGGCCCGCCCGTCGAGGTCGGCAGGCCGCGCGTCCGCCGTCACGTCACGAAGATGTCGCACCAGCCCGGCCCACGAGTCCGCGTGCGACGAAACAGCCCCGATCCGGGACCGCACGTCCTCGCCGCGCTTGGAGTCGTGCGTCGATCCGGCGGTCATCGTCGCGGGCCACGACTCGGCCAGGTGCCGCGCGTGCTCGTGCAGCTCGTCCGGCCCCACACCGAAGCGCGAAGGCGCCCCGCCCACCTCGCACAGGCTGACCAGGTGGGTCCACCGGTAGTACGCGGTGTCCTCCACGCCCTTGGCCATCACCGCGCCGCACACCTGCGGGAACCGGACGACGAGTTCGGCCCGCCGCTCCTCGTCCCGCCGCCCCGCGGAGCCGGCCTCGCGCCCGAGCACCAGGTCGACCACGAGGTCCAGCGTGTCGTGCCGGTCCGGGTCGAGGCGCGAGTGGGCGACGTCGGCCGCCTCCCGCACGACGCGCTCCGCCTCGGGCGGCGCCGCCTCCCCCGGCACGACGTACGCGCGGTACCGGCCGAACGCGACGACCAGCTCGACCACGCATTCCTGCAACGACCGGAACGTGTGGTCGCGCAGCCGCACGTCCTCGCGGCAGATGTCCGCGACCATGGTGGTCAGCAGGTGGATCTCCGCGTACAGGGACGTCTCGACAATCTGCCGCTTGGCCTGCTCGATCACGTCGTCCAGGCTCGTCTGCCCGCCCGACAGCTCCTGCATCAGGGCGGCGAGCGGGGCCACGCCGTCGGGGTCGACCTGGAGGGCGTGCAGCCGCCAGGCCGTGTCGTAGCCGGTGGTTCCGGCGACGGGCCAGTCGTCCGGCAACGCCTCGTCCTCCTCCAGGATCTTCTCGGCCACGACCCATGCCCCGCCGGTCGCCTCGTGCAGTCGGCGCAGGTAGCCGCGCGGGTCGGCCAGGCCGTCGGGGTGGTCGATCCGGAAGCCGTCGATCACGCCCGCGTCGAAGAGCTCGAACAGGAGCGCGTGCGTGGCGTCGAAGACGCCGGCGTCCTCCACGCGGATGCCCGCGAGCGTGCCGACGTCGAAGAAGCGCCGGTAGTTGAGCTCCTCGTCGGCCACACGCCAGTACGCGAGCCGGTAGTGCTGCCGCCCCACCAGCTCCGCGAGCGGCAGGTGCTCGGTCTCGGGCCGCACGGGGAACAGGTGGTCGTAGTACCGCAGCACAGGCTGCGCCTCACCTCCACCGAGGCCGTCGTCGTCCCCGGGGACGACGACGTGGTCGAGCGCGAGCTCCCCCGCCGCCAGCACCGTGCCGATCCGCGCGCCGAGCACCGGCATCAGCAGCCCCTCACCTGCGGCGATCTCGAGGTCGAACCAGCTCGCATACGGGGACTCGTGGCCGTACTTGAGCGCGGACCACAGGGCCCGGTTGTGCCAGGCCGGCGTCGGCACGGCCATGTGGTTGGGCACGACGTCGACGACGACGCCCATCCCCCGCGCGTGCGCCGCCGCCGCGAGCCGTTCGAGCCCCTCCCGACCGCCCATCACGTCGCTGATCCGCGTGTGGTCCACGACGTCGTACCCATGCGTGGAACCCGGCGCCGCCTGCAGCACGGGCGAGAGGTAGAGGTCGGTGACCCCGAGGGTGTCGAGGTACGGGAGTGCCTTCTCGGCGTCCGCGAACGTCAGGTCGGGGCCGAGCTGCAGCCGGTAGGTGCTCACCGGGGTGCGGCGGCCGGGTCCAGGGAGATGGGAATGCACTGTGCCTCCGTCGTTCGGTGGTCGTCCGGCCGTCCCGCCTGGTCCACACAATGGCTGATCACGGGGTATATCGCCAGGCCACCGGGTGAATCTCTCATCCTGGTCTCACATACTTCTCATGATGGCCTGGAAGCGTGGTCCTTCCGCCCGACGGAAGGAACGGACCGCATGTCCAAGCTCACGAACATGATCGGCCTGGCCAAGAAGATGCTCGACTCGCAGAACGGGCAGCAGCAGCAACAGGGCGCGCCGCAGGGTGGTTCCACGGGCCAGAGGTCCTGGCAGTCGACCCTTCAGGACATCGCCGGGGCGGTGACCGGGCGCGATCAGCAGCAGGGAGCGCCGGGTCAGGGCTACCCGGGCCAGCAGCACGGTTACCCGAGCGCTCCCCAGGGCTACCCGGCTACACGGCACGGTTACCCGGGTGCGCCGGGAGTCACCGACGCCGACCGCCAGGCGATCGCCCGCTACGACTACCTCATGCAGACCGCCGACCCGCACCAGGTCGAGCGGATCCACGCCGAGGCCTTCGCGCGCCTGACGCCGGCGCAGCGCCAGGAGGTGCTGCGGCGCATGCAGACCGAGCTCCCGCCGCACGAGCAGCCCCGCTCCGCCGACCCGGTCGAGCTGTCGCGGGCAGCGGGCCGCAGCGAGGCCCGTCGACCGGGCTCCATGCGGTCCGTGCTCGCCAAGGTCGGCACGCGCGGCGCTGTCGCCGGAGTCGCCGTGGGTGCGGTCGGCATCCTGGGCGTCGTCGCGTCCGGTGCGGTCGTCAGCAGCGTCGCCGGGCCCCTCCTGGAGAACGCCGCGAACCTCGGCGTCGACTTCGAGTCGCTCGCCGCGGGTGTCGACGTCGAGGGGCTGACGGCGGCGGCCGGCGAGTTCGGGACCGGTGCCCTGGGCGAGGCCGCGGCCGGCGTCGGGGGCTTCGGCGCCGACGCCGTCGACCAGGCCACGGCGGGTATCGAGGGCTACGGGGCGGACGCTCTGGGCCAGGCGACCACGGGCGTCGAGGACCTCGCCGGCACGGCCGAGGGCGCGGTGTCCGGCGTCGGGGACCAGGTCTCCGGGGTCGGCGACCAGGTCTCGGAGGCAGGCCAGTCGCTCTCGGACATCGCGGAGAAGTTCGACCCGCGCAACTTCTTCTAGGACGTCCCGACGCGATGACGGCGCCCGCACGAGGTGCGGGCGCCGTCCCGCACGGGTCAGACGCCCCAACCCTCCCAGTTGATGTTGGACACGAAGTACAGGATGGCCAACACCACGAGCGCCCCCAGCAGGCTCAGCGACACGAGCACTGCGATCGCGGCTCCGGCCAGCCCCAGAGCCGATTCGAGCGCTTGCGGCGGTCACATGGCGTTGTCAATCAGGCCACGTGATTCACCCGCCGGCGACACCTGCGTAGCCTGAGGCCCTGTCCGCACACGAGGGGGTCTCGCTGATGGCTGGTCTGTGGGGTAGGAAGTCTCGCGCGAAGAGCTGGAAGCGCGGCCTGTGGGGAAGCACGACGAAGGGCCGCAGCAAGAACCTGGCCAAGCGGGTGTGGGGCAGCAGCAAGAGCACCAAGCGCTCCAAGGGCGGCCTGTGGTGAGCGCACGCCGCTCGTCGTAACTCAGGTCCTGTCAGGCTCCGCCCGGTCAGCAACCGTCACCGCGGCGGCGTCCAGCACGGCCCGAAGCTGAGCGTGCGGAAAGCCGTCGCCGGCCGCCGGATCCGGCGCGAGCCGCGTGCTGTAGAACGGCTCGGCGTCGGCATCACGCTCGCTCACCCACCGGTTCCCGGCATCGTCGCTCTGCCACCGGACGTCCTCACCACGGAAGTCGGCACGGTCGAGCCAGTCGGCGCCGCGCGGCCAGTAGCCCTCCCAGTGCTCGGGGCGCAGCGCGGCGTACGCCTCGTCGACGGCGGCGACGGCACCGGCCACGTCGTCGTCGTCGAAGACGGCGGCGAACCGGCACAGCAGGGCCAGCGCCGCGCCCGGGGGCCACTGCCCCGGGTTCCTCGCAATGATCGCGCGGAGGATCAGGTCGAGCTCCGACCAGCGCAACGCGTGCGGGTGCCAGTGCGCGAGGTCGTCCCAGCCGAGCTCGGCCGGCTCGTCCGCGCCGGGGACGGTGACACCCAGGCTGTAGGAGTCGGTCCAGACGTCGATGCTCAGGACGACGTGGTGGCCGGCACCGACCTCGAAGGCCACGTCGAACGACGAGTCGTCGTCGCCCTCGTCGTCGTCCGCGTCGTCGTCCTCAGAGTCCAGCAAGTCCTGGAGCCCACCGAGCCGGTCCGCGCCGGGCCCGTCCGCGTAGGCGTAGGTGTACCGCGCCCAGAACTCAGGTTCGTGCAGCGACTCGTGCAGCGCCGTCAGAGTGGTCACGCCAGAAAGATAGGGCACGACCTGGTCGTCGCCGGGCGGCACCCAGCAGGTCAGCCCTTCACGCCCGCGAACCGCCCGATCAGCAGCCCCAGTCGCTGGTCGTGCCAGGCCGCAGGAAGCCGCCCGCTGCGCTCCAGCATGGCCAGGCCGTGCAGGCTCGCCCAGAAGGTCTCGGTGAGCACGCCCGGGTCGTCGTCCCCGGCCAGCGGCTCGACGGCCGCGAGCAGCTCGCCGAACCCCTCGCGGAGGTAGGCCGGGCCGTCCTCGCTGGCGAACTGCACCTCGACGGCATGCGTGAACATGGCGTCGTAGAGCGCGGGGCGCTTCCGGGCGAAGTCCGTGTAGGCCGCCGCGACCGCGGCCAGGACCTCGGACGCGCCGGTGGCTGCGGTGCGCGCGGCGCGCACCTCGTTCGCCAGCTCCCCGAACCCCTCGGCGGCCACCGCCGTCATGATGGCGTCCTTGCCCTTGAAATGGCTGTACAGGACAGGCTGGCTGTACTCGATCTCGGCGGCGAGCCGGCGCGTCGTGACCGCGTCCCAGCCTTCCGCCTCGGCCAGCTCGCGCGCGGCCCGGACGATCAGCTCCTCACGCTGAGCCCGCTCGCGCTCGCGGCGCGTCCCTGTTGCCATGCGCCGATCCTAGCACTGCTAGGAAATCTGTCCTTGCTCTGCTAGCGTTGCTATATCACCTATCAGCGCTAGCAAGGAGACCTGACATGACTGTCGTCGCATACGCCCTGGCCGTGGTCCTCAACCTGTTCATCCTCTTCATCGGGGCGCGGTTCCTGCTCAGCCCCTTTCCCGCCGCGGCCGGCTACGGCATCCCGGCCACGCAGGACCGGGCCTACCTCGAGATCAAGGGCCTGCGGGACGCCACGTTCGGGATCGTGGGCCTGACGCTGCTCGCGTTCGCCGGGGCGCACGCCGCTGCCTGGTTCATGCTCGCCGTCGCGGTGGCGCCACTCGGTGACACCGTGATCGTCCTGCGGCACGGCGGGCGCAAGGCGGTCGCGTTCGGGATCCACTTCGCCACGGCCGTCGTCGTGCTGATCAGCGCGGGCCTGCTGTTCGCCGTCTGAACGAGTCGTCGATCCGGATGCGTCTCGAACGCGACGCGTGGTGGTGGGCCCCTCAGGACGAAGCGCGAGACGATCCCGGCCGGAGGCCGGCCGGACCGGCGCTCACCGAGCCGTGATCGACAAATCGCGGTGGGATGAGCCGAACGCCTGGCTCGGGGGCCTCGCCCGCGAGGCACTTCATGGTGAGCTCGACCGCGGCGTCGCAGGACTCCTGGGGCACGAGCGGGATCGCGCTGAGCGGCACGGCGAACGCCGCCGTGTCGAAGGTCGACCCCACCGAGACCACCGAGACGTCCCGGGGAACCTCGAGGCCGCGCGCGGCGATCTCGGCGAGCACCCCGCTGTGGGCCTCGTCGTTGCAGTGCAGGAGGATGCCGGTCACACCGTCGTCGAGCAGCTCGGCCGCGGCGCGGCGTGACTGGGCGTCCGGCCGTCCCGGTCCCGTCAGCATCCGGAACTCGCCGTCCACGTCGTGCTCCTCGATCGCTCGGCGGAACCCGTCGCGCACCCGCGGAGGGAAGTTCGACAGCTCGTAGGCGCCGGGTGGTTGGCCGATCAGCCCGAGGTGGCGGTGCCCGGCCGCCACGAGGCGGTCGACCGCGAGGGCGGCAGCGCCCTCGAAGTCGAGGTCGACGCACAGCAGACCCTCGTTGTCGTCCGGGACCCCGACGAACACCGAGGGGGTCGAGATGCGGCGCGCGAGGTCCACCCGCTCGTCGTCGGGCGCGACGTCCAGCACGATGATGCCGTCGACCAGGCCGCTCGACGCGACCCGGTGCATCCCCGTCGACGCCTGCTCGTCCGTCAGGAGCAGCACGTCGCAGTCCTCACGCCGTGCGGCGACCGCGGTGGCGAGGACAAAGGCCATGTGGGTCGGGGCGTGCGTGTCGGCGCGCAGCGGCTCGGTGACCGCGAGGATGTGCGTCCGGGTCCCGGCGAGCATGCGGGCTCCGGCGTTCGGGCGATAGTCCAGCGCCTGCGCGGCTTCCTGGACGCGACGACGCGTCTCTGCCGCCACGGGCCGCTTGCCGCTCAGCGCGTAGGACACCGTGCTGATCGACACGCCCGCTGCCTGCGCGACCTCGTGAATCCTTGCCATGAACCTTCCGACGTCAGCAGCACAGCGCGGTACGAAGCGCTTCGACCTGAAGTTACGCGAGCAGTCCGCGCACGGCAAGCCTCGCCGGGACGCGCCGCTCCCGAGGGGTTGCCAGGACCGCGAGGATCCCCGTACTGTCGCGGTCGAAGCGTTTACGCGAAGCGCTTCGACAGCGACTGACGATGGCCGCGACCGCAAGCATGTCGAAGGAGATATGTGCAATGAGAAAGAACCTGATGGCCGGCGCGACGGTTGCGCTCGCGGCCCTGCTCCTGTCCGCGTGTGCCGCCGATGACGGTGCGGGCGACGCGTCGGGCGGCTCGGACGACGGCGGTGTCACCACCCTGGAGTACTGGGCCTGGGGCACCGCGCAGAAGCCGCTGGTCGACGAATGGAACCGGACCCACCCCGACATCCAGGTGAAGCACACCGACGCGGGCGGCGGCTCGGACTCGTCCGCGAAGCTCGTCACCGCGGCACGCGCCGACAGCGCCCCCGACGTCGCCCTCGTCGAGTACAACACCCTCCCCGCGATGATCGTGGCGGGCGTCGCCTCGGACATCACCGAGTACGTCAGCGACGTCGAGGGTGACTTCGCGCCGGGCGTGTGGAGCCAGTCGACGTTCGACGGCGCGAGCTACGGCGTTCCGCAGGACGCCGGGCCGCAGGCGCTGACCTACAACAAGGCCCGGTTCGACGAGCTCGGCATCGAGGTGCCGACCACGTGGGCCGAGTTCGCCGACGCCGCTGAGGCCGTCCACGAGGCCGACCCCGACGCCTACATCACGACCTTCGCCCCGGCGGAGTTCGGCGGGTTCGCCGCGTTCGCGCAGCAGGCCGGCGCCGAGTGGTGGACGGTCGACGGCGGGGACTGGACCGTCGGGTTCGACGACCCGGCGTCCGTCGAGGTGGCCGACTACTGGCAGGACCTGATCGACCGGGACCTCGTGCTCGCCGAGCCGCTCCTGACGCCCGAGTGGAACGCCTCGCTCAACGACGGCAACATCCTCTCGTGGCCCGCGGGCCTCTGGGCCGCAGGCGTCATCAACGGCGTGGCCGGTGACATGGCCGGGGACTGGGCGATGGCTCCGCTGCCGCAGTGGACCGAGGGCGACCCCGCGGTCGCGTTCCAGGGCGGGTCGGCGATGGTCGTGACGTCCTCGAGCAAGAACGCCGAGGCCGCCGCCGAGTTCGCCGCCTGGATGGGCACCGCCGAGGAGAGCGCCAGCATCCAGATCAAGGAGGGGCAGTACCCGGCCTCGCTGCTGGGCCAGGAGCTCACGCTCGAGAGCGACCCGCCCGCCCTGATGCCCCAGCAGGACGACTACTGGGAGATCGCGGCCGAGATCGCCGGCACCACCATCCCGGACCTCAGCTGGGGGCCGAACGTCAACGTGGCCTCGAGCGCCTTCCAGGACGCGATGTCCGCCGCCGTGACGGACGGTACGCCGCTGCGCGACGCGCTGACCGCGACCGAGGACGTCGTGTTCGACGACATGGAGACCTCCGGGTTCACCGTCACCCGGAAGTGAGGCGGTGCGGGTGCCGGGCACTGCCCCGGCACCCGCGCGCCTCCGATCGTCGAAGATCCGAGAAGAAAGGTGCGCGCATGAGCACCCTGACCGAACGTGCGACCAGCACGGCGCGCCGACGTCGGCGTACCTGGGTCGCCCCCTACGCCTTCCTGCTGCCGGCAGGTCTCCTGTTCATCGCGTTCCTCGCCGTCCCGATCGGCTACGCGATCGTCCTGAGCTTCCGCGGGCTGCGCGTGACCGGCTCGGGCATCTTCGGGGTCCGCGAAGAGACCTGGGTGGGTTTCGAGAACTACGTCCGCACCTTCAGCGACGCGGAGTTCCTCGCGGGCTTCGGCCGGCTGGCGATCTACGGCCTGATCGCCGTGCCGCTGACGCTCGGGCTCGCCCTGCTCTTCGCCCTCCTGCTGGACCTGCCCCGGGTGCGCGCGGCGCGGTTCTCCCGCACCGCGATCTTCATCCCGTACGCGGTGCCCGGCGTCATCGCGTCGCTGCTGTGGGGCTTTCTCTACCTGCCGTCCACGAGCCCCCTCAACTGGGTGCTGGGCCAGCTCGGTCTGCCGGACGTCGTCGTCCTGAGCGGCTCCTCGCTCTACCCGGCCGTCGCCAACATCGCGATCTGGAGCGGCGTCGGCTTCAACATGATCATCATCTACACGTCGCTGCGGGGGATCCCCGGGGAGATCTACGAGGCGGCCCGCATCGACGGGGCCGGCGAGTGGAGCATCGCGTGGCGGATCAAGATCCCGCTCGTGGCTCCCGCCCTGGTGCTCACCGGGCTCTTCGCCCTCATCGGCACGCTGCAGGTGTACGGCGAGCCGACGACGCTGCGGCCGATGACGAACGAGATCTCGCAGACCTGGGTGCCGCTCATGAAGATCTACCGCGACGCGTTCGTGCGCGACGACCTCTCGCTCGCCGCGGCGTCGTCGGTGGTGCTCGCGATCGGGACGCTCGTGGTGTCGGTGGTGCTGCTGCGGGTGACGCAGCGGCGGTCGTTGGGAGGAGAAGGATGAGCACGCTCGTCTCGGACCGCAGGACCAGCCGGGCCTCCCCGGAGTCCAGCATCTCGCCGCGCCGGCGTCCGCGGCGGCCGGTGATCGCATCGACCGTCCTGATCCTCGGGGCGATCTACTGCCTCGTACCGGTGCTCTGGGTCATCACGGCGTCGACCAAGTCGAACCCGGAGCTGTTCACCACCTTCACCTTCCTTCCCGGCACCGGCCTGCTGGACAACCTCACCGACCTGTTCGCCTACGGCGGCGGCCAGTTCTCCCTGTGGGCCCTCAACAGCCTCCTCTACGCCGGCGTCGGCGCGGCGCTCTCGACGCTCATCTCCACGATGGCGGGATTCGCCCTCGCGAAGTACGACTTCCCCGGGCGGCAGGTCTGGTTCTACGCGATCCTCGCCGGCATCCTGCTGCCCGGCATCACCCTCGCCATCCCGCAGTACCTGCTGATGTCGCAGATGGGTCTGGCGGGAACCCACTGGTCGGTGCTGCTCCCGGTGCTCATCTCGCCGTTCGGCATCTTCCTGGCACGCGTCTACGCGTCGTCGGCGGTCCCCACCGACACCATGGAGGCGGCCCGGATCGACGGCGCGAGCGAGTTCCGCATCTTCACCTCGATCGTCCTGCCGATGATGGTGCCCGGGATGGTGACCATCTTCCTGCTGCAGTTCGTCGGCATCTGGAACAACTTCCTGCTGCCGTTCATCATGCTGTCGGACGAGCGGATGTACCCCCTGACGGTGGGGCTGTACACCCTGCTGTCCAAGGGCTCCGGAACGCCGTCGCTCTACAGCCTCGCCATCATCGGTGCTGCCATCTCGATCATCCCCCTGATCGTGATGATGCTCGTGCTGCAGCGCTACTGGCGGCTGGACCTGGTCAGCGGAGGGCTGAAGGGATGACACTCTCCGTGGCTCCCCTCGTGCTCGGCACCTCCAAGCTGGGGCGGTCCGCAGACGGCGAGGAGGCCGCGCGGCTGCTGCGCCGCGCGGCCGCGGCCGGCCTGCGCGACTGGGACACCAGCAACAACTACGGCCGGGCCGAGGAGTACGTCGGGCGCGCGCTGGACGGCCTGGACCGCGCGAGCGTCCAGGTCTTCACGAAGGTCGACCCCGTCGAGGGCTCCGCGGACTTCTCCGGCGCTCGCGTCCGAGCGTCGGTGCTCGAGTCGCTCGAGCGGATCGGCACCGACCGGCTGCCCCTGGTCCACCTGCACGACCCGGAGCGCATCACGTTCGAGGACGCCGTCGCACCGGACGGTCCGGTGCGGGCGCTCGTCGAGCTGCGTGACGAGGGTGTGATCGAGCACATCGGTGTCGCCGGCGGTCCGGTCGCCCTGCTGCAGCGCTTCGTCGCGACCGGCGAGTTCGAGTTCGTCGTGACCCACAACCGGTTCACGCTCCTGGACCGCTCCGCCGAGCCCCTCCTCGACGACTGCGCCGAACGGGGCATCGGCGTCTTCAACGCGGCACCCTTCGGCGGCGGGGCGCTGACCGCCGACGAGGGGCCCGTCGGCGACTACCACTACCGGGCGGTCGACGACGCGCAGCGGGTCGCCGTCGAGCAGCTGCGGCGGATCGCGCGGGAGGCCGGGGTGCCGCTCGGCGCGCTCGCGCTCGGCCTCGGCGCCCGCGACCCGCGCATCACGGCGACGATCGTCGGGGCCAGCAGGCCCGCGTCCCTGGACCGGCTCCTCGACTGGGCGGCCATGGACCTCCCGGACGTCTGGGCCGACCTCGCAGCCGCGCTCCCCGCACCCGAGCACCAGACCGGCCCGCACGGGCGCTGAGCAGCCCGCCGTCCACCCTGCAGCACGAGCCACGATCAACGAAGGAAGGCCATGCCGAACCAGCCGTACTCCCCGGGACGTTTCCTCTTCGGGGGCGACTACAACCCCGAGCAGTGGTCCCGCGAGACGTGGGCCGAGGACATCGCGCTGATGCGGCGCGCCAAGGTCAACACCGCGACGATCGGCGTGTTCTCGTGGGCAGAGCTCGAACCCCGCGAGGGCGAGTACGACGCCGCGTGGCTCGACGAGGTCATCGAGAACCTCCACTCCGCCGGCATCGGCTTCTTCCTCGCGACGCCGACGGCGTCACCTCCGCCGTGGTTCACGGTCGCCCACCCCGACGCGCTCCCGGTCCGGCCCGACGGCACCCGGGTGCTGCACGGCTCGCGCGACACCTACGCGATCAGCGCCCCGGCCTACCGGGAGGCCGCACGCCGGGTCGCGACGTTCCTCGCCGAGCGCTACGGCAGCCATCCCGGGCTGCGCGGCTGGCACATCCACAACGAGTACGGCACCGTCGACCACGGCCCGCACGCGGCCCGCGCCTTCCGCGAGTGGCTGGAGCGCAAGTACGGCACGCTCGAGCGGCTCAACGCGGCCTGGTACACCGCCTTCTGGTCCCAGCGCTACGGCGCGTGGGACGAGATCCTGCCGCCGATGCAGACGCAGTACCTGCACAACCCCGCGCACCTGGTCGACTTCAAGCGCTTCTGCTCGGACGAGATGCTCGCGGCGTTCACGGAGCAGAAGGAGGCGATCCGGGCCACCGGATCCAGCGCACCGATCACCACCAACTTCATGCTGCCCACGTGGAACCACCTGGACCAGTGGAGCTGGAGCGACGCCCAGGACATCGTGTCGATCGACCACTACCTGGACACGACCGGGCCTGACGGCGAGGCGCACGTCGCCTACGGGTCGGACCTGACCCGGTCCTGGGCCGGCGGACCCTGGGTGCTCATGGAGCAGAGCGCCACCGGTATCCGCGTCGGCGACCGGCAGCTCACCAAGAGTCCCGACCGCATGATCCGCAACTCGCTCGCGTACATCGCGCGGGGGTCGCAGAGCTCCCTGTTCTTCCAGTGGCGCGCGTCGGCCGCCGGGTCGGAGGTCTGGCACGGCGCGATGGTGCCGCACGCCGGTGCGGACTCCGCAGCCTTCGAGGCGGTGGTGCGGCTGGGTGACATCCTCGAGCGCATCGGTGAGGTCGCCGACCCGCCCGCGGACGGCGTCGTGCTGGACGCCGGCATCGGGATCGTCTGGGACGCGGAGGGCTGGTGGTCGCTCGAGACGCCGCACCTCCCGACCGACGCGATCACCTACCGCGACGAGGTCCGTGCGGCACATCGCGCCCTGTGGCGTGGCGGGTACGCCACCGACTTCGTCCGCCCGGGCGCGGACGCCTCCCGTTACCGGCTCCTGGTCGTTCCCGCGCTCTACGCCATGACCCGGGAGACCGCCCGGTGGCTGGAGTCGTACGTCGAGTCAGGTGGGCACCTCGTCGTGACGTTCGCCTCGGGCCTGGCGGATCAGGACCAGCGTGTCGTCGCCGACGGCTACCCCGGCATGCTGCGTGGCCTGCTCGGCGTGCGGTCCGAGCAGATCTCCCCGCTCGCGGAGGATGACGCGGTCGAGCTGAGCAACGGTTGGCGTGCCGGCACCTGGACCGAGCAGCTGCGCCTGGAGTCCGCGAGCGCGGTGGTCCGCTACGAGACGGGCGCCATGGCCGGGCTGCCTGCCGTCACGCGTCGCGACCTCGGACGCGGCAGTGCGACCTACGTGTCGGCGAAGCTCACGCAGACGTCTCTGGACGCCTTCATCGCCGAGTCCGCGGTGGCCGCCGGCATCGAGCCCGTCGTCGCCGGGGCGGCGGCCTCCGAGGTCGAGGCGGTGCGACGCCGTGGAGCGGGAGCCGACTACCTCTTCCTCCTCAACCACGGTACCCGCCCGGTGCGCGCCCAGGGTGCGGGCGTGGACCTGATCACAGGTGCGGAGGACGTGCTGGAGCTCGGTGCGGGCGCCGTCGCCGTCATCCGT
The DNA here is from genome assembly GCF_044746965.1 of Promicromonospora sp. NPDC090134. Taxonomy (NCBI): domain Bacteria; kingdom Bacillati; phylum Actinomycetota; class Actinomycetes; order Micrococcales; family Promicromonosporaceae; genus Promicromonospora; species Promicromonospora sp. NPDC090134. The sequence continues at coordinate 439,747 of NZ_JBIVCZ010000004.1, forward strand.
GAGAGCAGGGGTGGCTGGACGATCAGCTCATAGCCAGGCACGTGGAGGCGGTTCACCTGAACTGGGTGACGCACGATCGGGCCCGGCGACGGTCAAATGAGAGTGACGCCCGACCCGGCGGCGCAGGCAACCTGCACCCCCGGATCACCGCGTCATCACCGGACCGACCGAGCTGGAAGGACGAACATCATGAGCGAACCGTCGGAGGGCACGCCCGTGGTCGACCTGCTCGTGCAGCTGACGACAGACTCCGTCGAAGCATCGAGCCTGGACCTGGAGACGCTGATGCTCGTCCGCCTTGCCGCGCTCGTCGCGGTCGGAGCCCCGCCGAGCTCCTACCTCCTGAACCTCGAGGCGGCGGTGGGGGCGGGCATCGACGCCGACCAGGTCACCGGCGTGCTCACCGCGGTCGCGCCCATCGTCGGCACACCCCGCGTCGTCGCCGCCGCGAGCGGCATCGCGGAGTCCTTCGCGTTCGAGGTCGCGGTCGCGCTCGCCGACGCCGAGGAACAAGACGAGGTGTAGGTCGCGTGCCTGACGACGCCGACGGCCCGGACCCGGCCGCGGACGTCTCCGAGGCGGAGGCAGGAACGCGCTCAGGCCTGCCGGCCCTGCTCTCCTGGGGGCCGCGGCTGGGCGTCTGGGCCTGGAGCTTCGTCGGCGTCGTCATCGCGGTCGCCATCGTGGTCCTGGTGCTCTCGGCCGTGAGCGAGATCGTCCTGCCGCTGACGTTCGCCGCCGTGCTCGCCGTGTGCTTCATGCCGCTGGCGAGACAGCTGGGACGGCACGGGGTCAGGGACACCATCGCGGCGACGCTGATCGTGCTCGGCCTGATCGCCGTCGGGCTTGTCGTCGTCGTCGCAACCGTCCGCGGCGTCGTCCAGCAGTCCGCCGACCTGGGCCAGTCCGTCGACGTAGCGATCGATCGTCTCGTCACGGAGGTCCACATCGACGAGGCGTCGCTGGACGCCGTACGTCAGGCCGTCGAGGACGCCGCGCCGGCCGTGACCACCGGCGTCGTGACCGGGTTGCTCGGCGGCGTCGGCACGATCGTCGGGCTGGCCAGCGGGCTGATCCTCGGTGCGCTGATCATGTACTACCTCCTCAAGGACGGCGCAAAGCTCAGAAGATCGGTGATCTCGCTGTTCGAGGACGACACGGGGCGGGAGGTCGACGGCTTCGTCGGGGACTCCGCCCGGACGCTGCGCGACTACGGGCGCGGGCGCACCGTCATGTCGGCCGTGGTCGCCGTCGTCATCGGGCTGGCCGCGCTCCTGCTCGGCCTGCCCCTGATCTTCACCATCGTCGTCGTGAACTTCGTCGGCGGCTACATCCCGTACATCGGGGCATTCCTCGGCGGTGGCCTGGCTGTCGTCATCGCGCTGGGCGACGGCGGCCTGACGACTGCCGCGATCATGTTCGTCGTCGTCGTCGCGTCCAACCTGCTGCTGGAGAACTTCGTCGAGCCGCGGGTCATGGGCCGCACGCTGGACATCCACCCCCTGGTCGTCCTGGTGGTGACCGCGCTCGGCGGGCTCGTCGGCGGGATCGTCGGCCTCATCCTGGCGGTTCCCGCCTGGGTTGTCGCCACCGAGGGCATCGCGAGGCTGCGGCGCCACGGCTTCTTCGACCGCGTCGCGACCCGCGCCGAGCCCGCGGTGCGACGGATGCTCCGGTAGCCCCGATCCAGCACCGATTCGCATCGTCGTATCTCTGCAGCGAGTGGGCCCGGAGGGATTCGAACCCCCGACATCCACGGTGTAAACCGTGGAAGGTGCCCTGAACTGCACAGACGCCCCTCGAAAGTACCCTCGTGGGCATCCCACGGGCATTCGAGGCTGGTGTGCTGAATCATGAGGACAGAGTCCCACGCTGGTCCAGCGCCCGCGACGTCATCACCCCGTCCTGCAGGGTCGACCCCGAAGCCATCCGAGCAGATGGCGATCCAGAGCTTCGCAGCACCTGGCATCACCCACGAGAACCCCGTCATCGGTGCCGCGGTCCTCGTACAGGATCGAGAAGAGTGGCCGCTGCCGGAGCGCCTTGGTCCGAAACCAGATAACGAGCTCAACTACCTACCCGAACCGCCGGCCCCCTGCATGAGGTGCTCTCACACGAGACTCGGTGGCAGGCCTCGGCAACTCTCGGAGAAACGTCCCTGACCTCGGACTACCCCGAAATCGGGCTGATACGCGTGACCCGATACTGCCCCGGACTCTCGGGGAATCTCGTGGATTCTAGGCCCCTCAAGTGGTGAGTTTCTGGTGACTACCGCGGCAAGAACGCGTCGTGGACCGGCGCGAACGACATCTCGCATCGATCGCGAGAAGCACCCTAAGAGCCCGTCGGGTCCTTGGCCCCGACCTGTCGGCGCCCGTAGGCAGCGTGGCGCTGAAAAGGACTGCTCACCTGGCCACAGAATAGAAGCCATGAGTAGCGTCTCGCGCCCAACGACTGCCGCGTCCGCCATCAAGCGCGTCCGGGTGGAGGTACCTGAGTGGATCTGGGGCAACGACACCTCAGGTTTTCTCGTTGAAGCCGACCTGCGCCGCTCGAGAGCGAACGGTACGGGCTACTCCGAGATCCAGACAAAGGAGTCCTACCTGCGCCAGGCCCCGGTTCTCGTCGAATCCGGGCCGGTTCTCTCGGCTGCGGGCAAGCCCCAAGGGAGTGCCGAGTGGCTGAGGTCATTCGATAACCCATCCATCGAGTCCTCGGTGTACGAGAAGATCAAGGGCCATCCGTCGTGGGCCACTCCGCCAGCATCGACCAGCCCTCTAGGGCGTGTTTCGGATTAGTGGGTTGACCTGCGGGTTCGGCATGCTGCGGGGTCGTGGTGGACGTTGCGGGACGGCATGACCTGAGTGATGAGGCGTGGGCGGTCCTGGAGCCGCTGTTGCCGGTCAAGAGGCGAGGGCGCAAGGCCCGGTTTCTGCGGCGGCAGATCGATGGGATCCGGTGGCGGACCCGGGCGGGGTGCTCGTGGCGGGACGTCCCGCAGGACCGGTACGGGTCCTGGATGTCGGTCTATCGGCGGTTCCGGGACTGGCAGCGCGACGGTTCGTGGGCGGTGCTGGCTGACCGGTTGCGGACCGTGGCGGACGGGGCTGGGCTGATCGAGTGGGACCTGAACGTGGACTCCACGATCGCTCGAGCGCATCAGCACGCGGCCGGCGCCAGGAAGCATCCGGAGCTGCAGAAGGAACCGCCCGGTGGTGTGAGCACCGAGCCGGCTGATCACGGACTGGGCCGGTCACGGGGCGGGTTGAGCACGAAGGTCCACGCCGCTGCGGAGCAGGGGCAGAAGCTGATGGGCATGGTCGTCACGGCCGGGCAGCGGGGTGACAGCCCGCAGTTCGGCCCGGTCCTGGAGCAGGTTCGTGTCCAGCGTCCCGGTGGGGTGGGGCGGCCGCGCACTCGTCCGGACCGGGTCCGGGGTGACAAGGCCTACGCCTCCGCGGGCAACCGTCGCTTGCTGCGTCGGCGGGGCATCCGCGCGACGATCCCGGACAAGAAGGACCACGCCGCGCACCGGGTAGCGAAGGGCTCGGCGGGTGGACGGCCACCGAAGGTCGACTACGAGGACTACAAGAAGCGGCACGCGGTGGAGTGCATGTTCAACCGGCTCAAACGCTGGCGAGCGGTCGCCACGAGGTTCGACAAGCTCCAGGTTCGTTACGAGGCCACGGTGATGGTCGCGGCGATCGACGACTGGCTCGCCGCGCTCGTGCGGGCCGGGGCGGCCTGACCGGGCTGGCATCCTGGGGCTCGTGGACTACTACGCCGACGCCGAGGGCGGCCGATACGTCGCTGATCCCGACCACGCCGACCTGGTAGGACTCGTCCGCGAGCTGAACTCCAGCGACAACACGTTCTTCGTCGTGTTCCCCGACGACGAAGACCTTGGGTGGGCAATCTCGGTCCACACCCGCCGAGGGCTCCTGGGCGGCTACGAGATCGAACGCGAGGACCCCGGCACCGGCGAACACACCACGACCACCGCCGCTGACCCGAGCACCATCGCTACCGATGTCCTGGAATGGGCCAGCCGCCGCTGACCCATTCCGAAACACGCCCTAGTCGAGATCGTCCAGTGGGCGCAGCGCGCGGCGATGTTCATACCGGGTACGAGGCTCCTTGAGCAGGCCGAGGCTGTCTGGGACGCGTTGAGGCACAAGGTGGTCTTCGAAGACTCGGGCGAGGAGGTCTTCCCCAGGGCGAGCATTCTGGGTCTCCGCCGGTCGCAGTCCCTGGTGCACCGAGTCAAGCTCCTTTCCGTGTTGTTGCGAGTCGCCAACGATGAACGCCTGCGCGATGGCGATCAAGCAGAGCTACGGAAGTTACTGGGGCGAGGAGAGGTCGTGTTCGGCGCCGGTAGCGACCTCACTGGCGGGGTGATGATGTTCGACGCCTACCTGCACCCGCTCATGGCCGCGCTAACGCCGCACGTGTGGGGCTTCCCGATCCCCCGCGTCGAGGGAATCCTCGTCTGTTCATTCGGTAGGGCCGTCCCTGGGACCAGCGAGAGCAAGTCAGGGCTCCTCGACGCCCTCTACATCCCGGGCCGGCACGACCCCGTGGAGGTCAGAGAATTCGTGGATCCGAGCGCACCCGAGTTGGCGCTTCACTGGTGGGCCAACGCCCTCAACCGCATGTTCGGCGTTGTCACCGACCCTGTGACCTTTGCGAACCGGTCCGCCGTTTTCGAACTCGACCTCGCGTTCCAGGCGGCTGCGACGGTTGAGCAAGTGTTTCGCCGGGTGGGATCCAGCCAGATGGCCGACGGCGACCTCATCGGCCGTCGAGCGGCGATGTTCAATGCCATCGATGCCTTCGAGGGACTGACTGGGCAGAACGTCACCTTGATGCTTACGCCCTCGCACGCGCGCAAGACGCTCACTCGACTTGAGTCGACGATTAACGGTCCGGCCGCTGAGATCCTCCTGCCCGTAGCGCGTCGGGCAACGGCCGCCCTGGAAGCCGTCGCTTCTGGCTTCTATCTCCGCAATCCGGACGGCGCGATCCCCGTCGGCTCCGACAGGCCGGCACTGGATCCTGGGGAGGCAACGGCGAAGTACATGTACCTCCTACGCAACTCGACCCACGGCTTCACCGGCGGAAGGGCTCTCGGGAAGGACGGGGCAGCGCTGCTCGCCGCTCATACCGGAGTGGTACACCACGACGTCGGACTGCTCAGCTGGCTATACCTCCTGGACCTCCTTGCCAATCCAGATCGACTGCGCCAGGTCTTGGGCAATCAAGCGCGACGCATCGGCAAATAGTCCGCTCATTCACCAGCCGAACCACCGACGGATGATTCTGGACCGTCCACAACACCAACGCCCGGCCTGCCGAGACCGCTCTCCTGTTCAGCGCCTGGCAACAGATCCCGGTCGCAGCCTCGATCTAGTCCGACGGCCTCGGCATCTTCACCCCGAGTCGGAACAGTTCGTTCTCGATGGCGTCCGCAGAGCGCGCGGACTCCGGATGAGCTTCCCACGAACGACAGACCGCAGGAGGTAGGCGTAGCCATCCCCGGCTGAGACCTTACGGATCGACATCGTCACGAACCACACCTCCCCAGAACGTAGGCGTGGTCGTCTACCTGTCGACACCCGACCGCGATTCTCAAGGGAGTCGGCACGCTACTAAGGCGCCGCCTCGGGGGTGAGATTTCGACGAGACACCCGCGATCAGGTCGTTCGTGTCAGTGGTGGACAATACGATCCCGTTGTGCCTTCGAATCTCATTGCGGCTTCGACCGAGCAGGATCCACGCCCTGGTCAAGACTTGCGCCTGACCAGTTTGTCCCCGCGGTTCGATGGCGAACGCCACCAGCTCTATTACGACCTGCTGGTGCGGGCGATCGATACCTACCGCACGTTCAACGTCGCCTTGACGGGCGCCTACGGTACGGGCAAAAGCAGCATTCTGGACCAATTGCGGTCCGACCGTCCCCGCCACGTGGTTGAGTTGTCGCTGTCTACGATCGCTCCCGAGGCCCACGAGGCAGGTGAGACCGACCAAGAGAACGCCGCAACGGGCACCGAGTCTCGCACGAACCGAATCCAGAAGGAGATCGTCAAGCAACTCCTGTACCGAGTGCCAACGAGTACTGTGCCGCGCTCAGGGTTTCGACGCACGAGCGTTCCCGACCGGGCAGGGCAGTGGTTCCCCGCCGTGCGCTGGGGCCTGTTGATTTCAGGCGTGATCTTCCTAATGGGAGTGGTCCATCCACTCGTCGAGTCCCTCTTTGCCGAGATCTGGCGACAGGCTGCGGCATATGCAATTCTCGCCGGTGGCGTCGTGTCTGTCGCCTGGATCATCGCGAGCCTGCTGCGCAGCCGACCTGCGCTGACCGCATCGGTAAAGACCGGGCCAGCGACCGTCACGCTCTCAAAGGCATCAGAGACCTACTTCGATGAGTACCTCGACGAGATCGTTTACTTCTTCCAGGCGAGCAAGCGCAATCTAGTCCTCATCGAGGACATAGACAGGTTCGAGGATGTCCAGGTGTTCGACACCCTTCGCGCCCTGAACAGCCTGCTGAACAGCTCAGACCAGATCGGCCAGCGCATCGTGTTCATCTACGCGATCCGGGACAGCGTTTTCGAACAGATCGGTGCCCGTAAGAAGAAGGTCCCCCAGGCCGGGACCGAGAACCCGGCACCCAAGACCGACCGTGCCAAGGCCACCCTTGAACGCGCCAACAGGACCAAGTTCTTCGACGTCATCATTCCGGTCGTACCATTTGTCAGCGCTGACAACGCCCGCGACGTCATGTCCGAAGCCATGAAAAGTACGGACTTCGAAATCAATCCCGCGCTTATCCGGCTCGCTGCACGACACGTTGCCGATATGCGTTTGATCCACAACATCCGCAACGAATTCGAGGTCTACCGCAACCGACTCGTCGTCCCGAAAGACCGCGTCCCCGGCATCAACGACGACCTCGTCTTCGCGATCGTCCTGTTCAAGAACACCCACCTGGCCGACTTCGAAAAAATCCGCCATCAGGACAGCAGCCTCGACCGACTGTACGACAAATGGCGCGAACTCGTTCGCACAAACCTTGCGACCGCAACGAACAGCCTCACTGCCCATCGGCAAGCCAGTTACCTTGAACGGACTGCGAAAGCACGGGCAGCTCACCTCGGCGAATTGCTCCTGGAACTCCGTGACACGCTGGCCGATGGAGTCGTAGCTGGGTACCAGTCCAGCAACGCGGGCAACGTGACGGTTCAATTGGCCGGGCCCGCTACGGAAGAGAATGTCGGTGACCGAGAGACATGGGTCGCGATCGCATCGGGCCAAGCCCAGAAGATCACACTCATCGGGACCAGGACGACCACCCTGAACTTCGCACCTGACCAACTCGCCAAGCTGCTAGGGGCAAGTGTCGACCCCGCCGAATGGGATGCCTCCGCTATTCACGACGTCGAGAGCAAGATCGCGAGCCTAGAGGCAAAGATCAGGTTCCTCAGACACCACACTTGGGAAGCGCTCTGCGATCACCCTGAGTTCACGATGCCGGCCGAATCGGATTCGCCTACGGCGCGGGCCAGCGATCCACCCGAAGGTGCCCTCAGCTTCGACGTTCTTGTGGAACATGTACTTGAGTCCGACTTGGCGCGTGACCTGGTGCGCCACGGATTCCTCACGTCGCATTTCGCGTTGTACGCATCCAGCTACTACGGCGGCCACCTCGGGCCGGCCGCGTTGGAGTACATCAGACGCATCATCGAACCAGGGACACCCGACTTCAGCTTCGAACTTGGCGAGGACGACGTAGTCCAGGTCTTGCGAGAGCAGGGAGCCGACAAGAGGGACGACGCGTACCTGTTCAGTGACGTCGGTGTGTACAACGTCAGCATCCTGGACTTCCTGCTGCAGAACCGGCCTGGGGCCGCGACCACCGTCGCGCACAAGCTGTCCCAATGGGGAGAGGACGAACGCGGATTCGTCGACACCTACATGGTCCAGGGCGTACAACCCGGCGCGCTGCTCGCTGCGATGACGCCCACCTGGCTGGACGTCGTTCACTACGCGGCCGTTGAAGGGCCCGTCGACGCGTCGACGAGGATCAGCCTCCTCAACACAACCCTGCGCGCCCTGCCCAACAGCGGTTACAAGGTGGACGACGACGTGCGCCAGCTCATCGAGACTGCCTACCGAGACTTGGACGCCATCACGCAACCTGGTTCGACCAGAACGGCAAGCATTGCCCTTGGAGTCGTCTACGCCAGCGGGGCTGTCCTCGACTCGGTTGAACCACTGGACGACCACGCACGGGATGTCGCTATCAAGCTGAGGCTCTTCCCGATCACCGAGCAAAACCTGCGCGCACTGGCGCCGGAAAGCTCGATCGAACTTGACGTCCTGCGCGGAGTCGACCTTCGCATCTACCAGTACGCCGTGGAACGGATCGCGGACTACTTGACGGCGTTCAAAGCCTCGACCTCGACCGTCTACGCAGTGACCGATCCGAAATTGTTCGCGACTATCCTGACTGACGCTGCGAGGATCTCAGGTAGTGGCCTCCTCAGTGAGCTCATCACATCGGCCAGTCCCGCGTGCCGCGTCCCTGCGCTCACGGATTGCCCGGAAGAAGCCTGGCCGTTCCTAGTCGCTAGTGACCGCACCGATCCGACGTTCGAAAACGTCAAAGCCTACATCGCCCGGTTCGGCGTCGACAAGCCTCTCGGCATTCTGCTCACCAAGCATAGGAAGATCACGGGGGCGAAACGCGGGTCGGTCGACGAGCGGCTCAAGGTCGCAATTGCGATTCTTGCAGCCAGACGGGACATCCGGGCGATCGTCCGTGTGAGCCTTGCCGTTAGTCTCGAACCAGGACGGATCCCGGCGACAAGCATCGCACCCGAGAGCGGAGACCTGGTTGCTCGGCTAATCAAGAAGGGACTGCTCGCAGACGACTCAACAGCATTCTCACGCGACCTCATGGTGGACTGGCCCACATACGAGGCAGCAATCAAAGCGTCCAAGAAATTTGCCAACTTCGTCTCACCTGACTTGCTCGATGTGTCCCAGGTCCCGATCCTGCTACACAGCACCTCCGTCCCCACGGAAGTCGCCCGCGCTGTCGTACGGAACATCGCTGACTACCTCGCTGGAGCAAAATGGGCGCGGGTGCAAGAAGTTGCCAAAGCGCTCAATGAACGTAGGTGGAAGTTGGGCTACGAGCTCATCGAGGCACTTCGGGCCGCTGGAGCCAGCAACGAGGCCCTCGTGCAACTAATTGCGCGCAAAGGCAACGAACTCGACATCTCACAGTTGAAGACCCTCCTGCGCGCCATGAAAGCGCCCTACTCACAAGTTGCCGACCGCGGACGAGGCCGTCCGACGTTCAACGAAACCGATTCCCACGCCAGCATTCTGAGAAGACTTGTGGGAGACACGATCAGGCGGGTCGAGCATAAAGAGTTCAAAGGCAAGGGCCGCCAGTTGGTCGCATACCGGATCCGAACACAGGAGTAACTGGGCACGCACACCTAACCCAAAAACGGCCCCTGCTACCCACATCACGGATTCCACGTGCCAAGTGAGGCCTGCCCATAGAGGCGTTATGGACCAGTCACGTGACCCGGCTCCTGCGAGGGCTGTCCGTGCTCGTGATGTTGACGCTCGTCAGTCTCTCGGCGCAAGCGCTCAGCGGTTCGTGTGCGTGCAGCGGTCAGTACCACCCGGGTACGTTCCATAGGCCGCGGTCCAGGCCGCGCCACAGGGCGGGCTTGCGCGCCGGTGACAGTGATGGCTCCCAGGGCTCGAGCCGCGATGGCCTGCGCGTCGCCGCGTTCGCCCTCCTGAGGACCGGGCCCGAGCGGGTAGACAGGATCGGTGATCTGGTACCGGTCGCGGTAGGCCACCGCGTATCGCATCGCCGCCTTCCACGTCTCGCGGGCTGGCCCGTTCGGAGGTGGCGGAGTGATGGTCTCCATCCACAGCTGCGGGTTCGTCATCGCGTCCTCGACCAGGGCGTCCAGGCGGGCAGAGATCAGGTCGGACTGCCGGGACAGCCACGCCCGAACCAGCGGATCGGTCACCGGCCGGTCCCGGCCGACCGGTGCAGCGCCCGCCTCAGCCGCACGATCGATGTCGACGGCCGCGTCGGCCTGTGCCTGGTCGCTGATGCGGTCGGCGAGGTGGTCGGTCATGACCTTGCGCACCGCGGCGACGTCCAGCTGCTTGGGGTTGTCGGCGCCGGGCGTGTGGCCGATGGTCTGGGCAACGTGCTCGATCAGGGACCGCCACTGGTCCAGCTCGACTCGGCCGTAGAGGTGTTCGACGAGGGCACGCAGCTGCGGGATCTGGCGTTCGAAGTGGTCCAGGTCTCGGATGGTGTGCAGGTTGGGTTCCATCGCGAACCACGTCAACGGGATCGTCTCGGTCAGGGCGGCCGTGAGGGTTTCGGGGGCGTCGGTTGCCGTCTGCGCGGGGTCGGTCGCCAGGCCGAGCGCCCGGGCGTGGGCAGCTTCGTCGGGGGTGAGCAGGGACCAGACTCGGGCGGCGGCGGTGCGGCCGGCGGTGTCGGGGTCCAGGGCGACGATCAAGTCGGTCAGATCCCGCCCGGTCGCGTCACGCAGTGCTTGCAGGTGCTGCGCCGTCACACCAGTGCCACCCGCGGCGACCGGCACGATCTGGACTCCGGTCTGCTCTGCGAGGCGGGCGGCGGCTAGGTGCAGAGCCGCGTGGTCGGTCGGTCCCTCGACCAGGACAGGTCGCGCCCCGGCAGCCAGACGTGTGATGGCGTCGGAGTCCAGGCCGTACACGAGCTCGCTCTTGCGGTACGCCGCCGTCTCGGGACTGTTGAGGTACTTCGGTGAACGACCGTCCCCCGTGTCCGCCTCGGCGGGGTTGATGCGCCCGGTGACGCCGACGACGGCGCCGGTCTGGTCGCGGTAGGGGAACACGATCCGGTTGCGGAACTTGTCGATGATCCGCCCGCCCCGGGTGCGGGTCGCGACCCCGGCGGTCACGAGCTGGTCGGGCGTGTAGCCCAGGGACTGCAGGTGGTCCGTCAGACCGGTCCACGTCCCGGGGGCGACACCCCACTGAGCGTCGTTCAGGCCGCGGCTGGTCATGTACCGGGCAGCCCAGGACTGGGTGAGCTTCTGCCGGGTCCACCAGGACCAGGCGTGCCCGGTGATCTCGACGACCAGGTCCCGCACTGCCACGTAGACGGGCTCCTGGGCGCCCCCGGTCGGTGCGCGATCCACTCCGGCGGGCAGGTCCGCTCCAGCCGTGACGCCCGAGGCAGACTCTGGTGCTTGCCGCACGCCGGCCCCGCGGTGCGACGATGCCCCGACCAGCTCATCGGACGTGTCCGAGCCGATGGACGATCCGGCCGATACGTCAGCCTCCCAGAGGAGCTTGTCGGTGGTCTCGGGCGCGGTCGTGACCCAGACCGGCAGTCCCCGCTCGTCGCGGTCATGGGTGCGAGGTAGGCCGATGCGGTGGTGCAGGACCTTCGCGACCGACCGCGCGTCCCCAAACCCGGTCCCGGCCGCCCGCCGGACCACGGTCTCGGCGTCGGTGCCCGCGGCCTCGTGCATGGACAGCCGCTTGGCCAGCACCGGCCACACTTCGTCGGCGAGGACGAGGTTCGCCACCCGTCCGGGCAGCACCGCCCGGACGGCTTCGGCCAGGCGGCCGATCCGGTCGGGTTCGAGGAACGTGAGGTAGGCGTCCTCGTACTCCGGGACCAGGCGGGCCAGGGAGTGCGCGTGATCCCACTCGTTCTCGATGACCCTGGACGCGGACAGTTCTTCGCCGTCGCGGTCCAGGACTCCCTTCAGGGCGTTCAGGACTGCACGCTCGGTGTTCGGTTGGCGGTGCGGGTCGAGGTCAAGGACGTCGTCGGTCTCCACGTAGACCCGGTTCGAGATGGCGCCGCGGGTGATCGCGGTGTATAGCTCGTTGCAGGTCATCCCGACCCCGACCATCGTGTGGGAGGCGTCCACGGTCATGCCCTGCACTCGGTGGATCGTCGCCGCGTACCCGAGCTCGACATGCTCGGTCACGTAGTCCGCCGGGAGTACCACGGTCGCGCCGGTGTCCTGGTGCCGGGCCTGCAGCGCACCGCCCGTGCCCCGGGCTGTCACGCGCCACAGGTCACCGTTCTTGACCCAGCCGCGCGCCCAGTCGATGTGCCCGTCCTCGTCCTCGGCATGCAGGTGACGGTTGTTCAGCCGGGTCACGATCACGTCCCCGACCCCGGCACGGTTCTCGTCATGCAGGACCACGCCGTCGTCCTCGACCTCCCCGCGGTTCACCCGGTGCGCGCGGGCCCTGGCCGAGAGCTCGGTCACCAGGGTGTTGGTCGCCGCGATCATGATCGCCTTCCGGCCGTGGTCGGAGTCGGTCATCCAGTTCGCGAACATCTCCTCCGCCATCACCGCCACCGACCCACCCTGGGTACGACGCCCGGTGATGTAGAAGTCCAGGCCCCGGTGGTCACCTTCGCGCAGCCGCAGGGACGCCTCGGCTTCACCAGGGACGCGGAAGCGGTGGACGTGCGTCAGCTCGACCGCCCCGGCCTGCTGGGTGATCAACCTCAACGCGCCACCGGCGGCGACAGCGCTGAGCTGGGCCGGGTCCCCGAGCAACCGGACGTTGCCGCCAGCGGCCTGAGTGATGTCCACGACGTCGGCCAGGGCGAGGGTGTCGGCCAGGCTGGCCTCGTCGACCAGCACGACCGTGCCCGGCTCCACCGCCAGGCGTTCGCGCAGGCGTTCCCCGCCCTTGCCGCGGCTGGCCAGGAGGAACATGTCCAGCGTCTCGGCCGTGATCCCGTCACCCAGGTCAGCACCGAGGACTTCCGCAGCGGCGGCCGAAGGCGCCAGGGCAATGAGCTTGCCGCCCGAGTCCTGGACCGCGTCCGCGAAGGCGCGCATCGCGGTGGTCTTCCCAGTCCCGGCCGGCCCGATCCCCGCCGCCAGCACCGTGCCGGCCGCGAAGTGCGCCACCAGATCCCGCTGCCCGGCATTCAGGACCCGACCCTGGTCGACCCGTACCCGTTCGATCGCCGCCTCTACCGCGCCTGGGTTGATGACCAGGCCGCCGGGGGTGCCGGCGGCGGCCAGGAGCTGGTCCTCGGCCTCCAGGACCGCCAGGGACGTGTACCTCGTGGAGCCGTGGACGAAATACACCGACTCGCCGTCATTGCGGCGCATCACGTCCGGTGGCTCGTTCACGTCCGGCGGCGTGACCTGCAAGCTGCCGGCCACGGCATACCCGGAGATCGTCGCAGTCAGGGCGAGCAGGTCCGTCCCGGTGGGGGCGTGGTCGCGGGCCAGGCGGGTGGCCTCGGCCTGCAGGTGGTACGTCGTCCAGGTTGACCGCTTGCCCGCGACGTTCGTCAGGCACGCATCGACCAGGTCACCCTGGGCCAGCACCTGCCCGGCCAGTTGCCCGAGGACGGTCTGGCGTCGCGTGGGGCTCGTCCACCGCAGCGCTCGGAAGACCTGCGCGTGGGGCCACGTAGTCGCGAGCCGGGCGACGGCGTCGGTGACGTCCTGGGTCGCCCAGCGGGCGATCCCACGCCCGGCCAGGTCCTGCGCGACAGCAGCCCACAGGTCGCCCGGCTCGTCCACCACGACCCGGCCCTCCCCCCGCTCGGGCCGCAGGGCCGTGGCGAGCATGCCGGTCACCGCCGCCCCGCCGCCCAGGACGCTCGCGGCGACGGCCGCCCACTGCGGCAGCCGGTCACGCAGCCCAACCGGTGCCCCTTTGCCTGGCCGGGTGTCGAGGTTGGCCTGCTGCGTCAGCCCGAACGCGGCCTCCGTCGCCGGCTCATGCCCATGGCTGGCCCGGTACGCGGCCCGCAGACTCTCGTACGACTCCACGATCGCGGCCCGCCGCCGCGAGAACGCATCCCGCAACACCTTCGGGACACCGACGACCTCCCGCACACCCTGCTTGCCCCAGCCCCGGGACTCGGTATGGAACACGACCCCGAGCCGCTCGACCAACAGCTGCTCGATCCGCGTGTTGTACCGCTCAGAGGCCGCGACCTTCAGCCCCAGCAGCACCCGCCCATCCAGGGCCCGCCACCCACCATCCACACCGAGCACCTTCGTCGCCACGGCGACGTGGGTATGCAGGTTCGGGTCCCCCGCGCGGGAATCGAGATGATCGAACGCGACCGCCGTCAGACCATGGGTATCGATCTGCCGCACACCACCCGCACCCGCCCTCGTCAACGCCCCCTCCGCCTCGATCCACGCCAGGGTGTCCTGCCACGCATCGGTATGCGCCTTCGTGATCGCCTCCCGCGTGGCCGGGTCACCCAGACCCCACAGCACGCTGACGCTCTTGGACGGGGTGAACACCAGGTCATACCCCGCCACCGCACGCCGCGGCTGCCCGCCCCGCTCAGCCAACCACCGCGCCACCTCGTCATCGCTCAACGGACCACCACCCTCGGCTCCGCCTTTCCGCGTCGCCAGGGCCCGACCCACCTCCCAGCGCAGCCCATCCCGCTCCACCCCCGGCTCCGGCGGACGGTCGTTCTCGCGCGCAAACCGAGCGAACACGGCCTCCAACCCAGCCCGATACCCGTCATCCTCCGCGCTCTCGAAGACCGGGAACGCCCGGCCCAACGCACCCGCGCGGGCCGCGTCCTTCGTCGAGGCACCGCGGGCCAAGGCCTCGAGCTCCAGCCGGCCCGCATCAGGGTGGCGGCCCTGCCCGAACAACGACTTCATCTGCCCCTCCAGCACCCGGCCCGAGACCCCGAGCTGCTCCACCCCGGTGCCGACCCACCGGCCAGGCGGGTTCCCGTGCTGCATGTAGTACTCCGTCAACGACACCCCGCGACCGCGCGGCACGTCCCCCGACGCGACCTGCTGGGTCAGGTACGTGTACCCGCTACCCGCGCTCAGCACATGGACCGTCATCATGTCCCCCACCCCCTCCCAGGCCAGGGCTGGAACGGCTCAGCTCGGGGCTGATTTCTGGACCGCTCACAGCGTTGTGCACTAGGTGTGTGGCCTTCGTCGTGGCGGTCCGCGGGACCCGCTGTCCGGGTGCCCGTCTGCCCGCGTCACGCAGTCGCGTGCGTCGTGTCGCTGCCTGTGCCCGCCGTCGCGCGCGTGTCGCTATCGCTGCTCGCCGTCCGTGTCCGCGTTGCCGCGCATCGAGGGGAGTCCGGGTGTGGGCCCCCTCGCTCCGGACGCATCGAGCAACCAGTCAGCATCCCCAGAACGCTTGGCTCTGCAGCGTCGACGGCCGGCGGTCCTGTAGCACCTCTGACGCATCCAGAGGCGAGAGATGCCTACTGCCCTGGTGTTGCGGCAGGCTGGCACCTGCGACGTTGTGGGCCGCGACATGCGACCTGCGAGAACCGTCCTCGAGCTCATTGGGGAGACGCGATGAACAACAGGCGTGAGGAGATCGCCCGACGCCGTAGGGTGCAAGGGCTGAGCCAGGAGGCACTGGCCGCGCACCTGAACGTCGCACGCACCACGGTGGCGCGGTGGGAGTCAGGTGAGGTCATCCCTCTCCCCTGGGTTCGGCCGCGGCTGGCTGAAGCCCTTGGGCTGTCGCTCGTTGAGCTGGACCTGATCTTCACGTCCGACGCGACGCACCGGGTGGCTCTCGTCGCTCCAACAGCCGCGGAGCCGCCCGGCGCACCAGGTCTGGACGATGAGACGCTGTGGAGGATCCTGATGGGCGAGTCCGACGGTTTGGATCGCAAGCAGTTCTTGCAGCTGGCACTCGCGACCGGCGCGGCTTCCGCGCTAGGGGCTGTCGAGGCGGCTGCGTCGCCCACATCGGTACTCGATCCCCGTTCGGTGAAGTCCTACGTCACCATCGCTGCGGTCCAGCGAGACCTGTACTGGACGCTCGACTCTCCTGCGATGCTCGACGTCGCGCTGGGCCATCTCCGTGTGGGTACCGGACTGCTGAACGCATTACGGCACGGCAGCGAGTTGTCAGCAACGCTGGCTGCCGCAGTCGCGCACACCGCACTGCTGGCTGCACGTGTCGCGTTGTTCGACCTTGGCCAGCCACGTCTTGCGGAGCGGTGCTTCGCCATGGCCGAGACCGCGTCCGCGGAGGCTCATGAACCATGGCTTGCCGCCGTGATCGCGGGCCATCATGCGTTCGTTCCCGGGTTCGCAGGCGACCTCACAGCAGCACGCTGCCACCTGGACCTCGCTGCGGTTTATCTGCGTCGCCGGCCCAATGGTCTGATCAGTTCATGGGTCGGCTGTGTCTCAGCCGAGCTGCACGCCCGAACCGGAGACGGCGCAGAGGCACGGAGCCTGACCGATCGTGCCGAGCAGGCCCTCGCCCGGCCCGCGGACGTACCCGAGTGGTTCGACTACTATGACGCCAGCCGGCTAGCCGGTTTCGCAGGCAACGCCGCGCTCCTCGCAGGAGACTCGACTGCAGCTGTCGGTTGGCTCGAAAAGGCTCTCGACGAGCTGGACGAGAAGTCAGTCAAGCAGCGCTCGGTGGTCCTGCTCGACCTCGCCGCGGCGCACCAGAGCCTGGACGCCGACCAGGGTGCGGCCTACGCCGACGAAGCATTGTCACTTCTGGAGACGGCGCCATACAGCGCGGCGGTCGGCCGGCTCGGCGACGTGACTTCTCGGTTCAGAGGGACTCCGCACGGTGCCCATCTGACCGAACGCGCCCGAGTCCTTCAAGCGGTCTAGGTTCAAGCCTGGCGGGCGTTATGGCCTGTGACGAGGTCGGGCAGTTCCGCGAGGGTGTCGAGCTGGAAGAGGCACAACGCTTCACAGTCTTCGCCGAGATGTCTCGCGGCGATGTCGCCACGCAGTATGTGGCCCCAGGGTCCTCGGCGTAGGACGGCTGTCTGAATCCCGAGCTTCTGGGCCGGCCGGATGTCGTTGTCCAACCGGTCCCCCACGTAGAGAATCTCATCCGGTTGCAGAGCCGCCTCGACCACAAGCCGTTCGAAGAACGCAACATCCGGCTTCGACACGCCCCAGGAGTCCGAGGTCGCGAGCAGATCGCACGGCAGGTCCAGGCCACGCAAGATCCCCTCGGCACGCACGGTCTGATTCCCTGCGATGCCAACCTGCCGGCCTTGCTCACGCAGACGTGCCAAGCATTGGCGCACGTCGGAGTAGAGGTCGTCTTCGCCGAACCATTCCGGCTGCCCGGCGGCGGCGCGCTTCTCGCGCTCCTCGGCGAGGTCGAACCCCGGCCGGAATACCTGGAACGTGTCCCGGTAGTCGAGACCTTGCGCGATGACCGCGCCGAACACCGCAGAGAAAGTCTGTCGAGGGACTCCGAGCCAGTCAGCCCATGTCCCGTACTCGCGGGTCTCGTTGACCAGGACCTCGCCGACGTCGAACCACACAGCGCGAATCACCAGAGCAGCCTAGCCAGCCCCCGCGCACGACCGTTGACGTTCGGCGACAAAGAGCCGCAGCACTGCGTGCTACGCCGGTGCGACAAGAGTGCCGCCCTGCTGCTCTGTCCTGCCTTCTGGGCCGCGGCTTCGATGAGGGATGACAGATGATCCCCTCATCGAAAGGCCTTCCCATGCCTGAACCGACCGCAGTCCTTGAGCGCACCGAGAGCGATCTGGACCAGCTGACGGCCGACCTGTTCGACCTGGACATCAAGGCTATGCAGGTGCCCATGTCCTGTAGCAATCACACCAACGACGGGTGTTCGGCAAGCTGCCCCAGCGTGGGCTGTTCCGCGACGTGTAGCTGCACCAACTGCAACTGCAAGAAGTAGTGCCGTGGCGATGAAGCACGAGCGGACGTTCACCCCGCATACGGGATTCCCGGTCCTGGCACGCACACCCCTGCTTCCGAGCGCCCCGGACCGTCACCCATCACGGGTACTTTCCGGTTCGTTTCTGGAGGCGGTGCGCTTCGGTTCGCGCTCCCTCGCCACGATCACCGACGACGACCTGGACGCCGACCAGCGGCTCGCGACCACAGTGCGTGCTTACGAGCGTCGTGCTCGCACACGTGCCACACCGCGGGGCACGTTCGCCGGCGTCCAGGTCGTCCAGGCGACCGAGGGCCGTGCCCGCTTCACCATCGGAAAGAACCACCGCGCTCGAAGTGAACCGTCAGCGGCCTGGTTGAGCGACGTCGCCAACCAGCTCCTCGACCTCCCTGA
The DNA here is from genome assembly GCF_044746965.1 of Promicromonospora sp. NPDC090134. Classification (NCBI taxonomy): domain Bacteria; kingdom Bacillati; phylum Actinomycetota; class Actinomycetes; order Micrococcales; family Promicromonosporaceae; genus Promicromonospora; species Promicromonospora sp. NPDC090134. The sequence goes on from NZ_JBIVCZ010000004.1 coordinate 457,879, forward strand.
CGTGCTCGATGCAGTGCGGTTGGTGTCGAACGACCTCGTCGCGCGTCGCGGCGACCGGTACGAGCACGAGTGGGCGGTGGGGGCCAAGAAGCCCGAGCGGGTCACACTGCGGGCGACGCCAGCGGTGGTGCTCATCCTGGAGACCTGCGCTGTGCCTGTTCACCTCGCACAGGTCAGCGCCGCCATCACGGCCCGCTGGCCGAACGTCTCAGACAACACGGTCAGGACAGCAGTCCAGCAGCTCGTCCGGACCGGCGTCCTGGTGACCGACCTGTTGCCGGACGACCTGGCTCGCGACCCACTCAGGCACCTCTTGACCAAGGCCCCGGCCTCGCACGAGCTGGTCGGGCCGCTGACCGAGTTGCGCGATCTGCTCGCCGAGGCCGACAAGTACCCACCGGGCACGGATGAACGGCTCGCCGCGTTGACCGACGCCCGTAAGATCTGCGATCAGATCGCAGACCACGAGAACCCGATCACGACCGACGTCGCGGTCGACGCCGACATCCAGGTCCCCCGCCCGCTCCTGACTGAGGCTGCCGACGCGGCCAGTCTGCTGTGGAGCATCACGCCCTCGACGAAAGCCCTGGACGTCTACCACTCCCGGTTCGTCGACCGGTACGGCGTCCGCCGCCGAGTCCCGTTGCTAACGGTCGTCGACCCGGTGACCGGACTCGGCAACCCGGATGACGACGAGCGCCCAGACCAGAACGAGGACGCGACACGCGGAAGAGTCCTGGCCGGACTCCTCGCCGACGCCGCGGCCCGGCGCAGCACCGAGGTCATGCTCGATGACACAACCATCGACGCGCTGCGTGTATCCGGCGAGCGTGTACCGCCCTCAAGCGGCGAGCTTTATGCCCAGGTCCTGTCGGAGTCGGCGGAGGAACTCTCCCGGGGTCGGTACCTGCTGGCGGCCTACTTGGGCAGCACCCAGGATGCCGGGTCGACGATCGCCCGCTTCTCCTCGCTCCTCGACCTCCCGGCCCCCACCACCTGTCCCAATACGCCGCTGCGTGCCGAGGTCGTGGTACGGCCACGCTTGGCGGCACTGACCACGGTGGCCCTGCCGTCTGGATTCACATCACGACGGATCTGCGTAGGCGTGGTCCCCGGGCCCGATGACCTGACGTTGTCCGACCTCGACCTTGCCTCTGACGGACATCGCCTGACCTTGTGGTCTCGGAGCCTGGACCGAGAGATCGATCCGGTCCTGTTCTCACGGATCGGGCCCGCCTACGTCCCGGCCGCCGTCCGCGTGCTACAGGACCTCGCCAACGCCGGCCACCACCCGTGGCACACCTGGACCTGGGGTCCACTCGTAGACGCCCCGTTCCTGCCACAAGTCCGGTGGCGCAACACCATTCTCTCCCCGGCCCGGTGGCGGCTCCCCCACGTCCTCACCGCCACTGTCTCCGATGGGGTCTCCTGGGAGTCCGAGCTCGCCGGCTGGCGCACGACGACCATGCCCACGGTTCCGCGGCGCGTGGTCGTGCAGGACGCCGATCAGCGCATCCCGCTCGACCTGGACGAGCCTCGGGACCGCGAACTGTTGCGTCGCTACGTTCGCCGTGGAGCCGACTCCGTGACCGCTCCAGCCGGCGGGCCTGACGCGGTCCAGGCCATCGCCGACGGTCCTGATGGACGACACGTCCTCGAGCTCGTCATCCCGCTCCAAGGACCGGTGCATCATCGCGTTCTGGAGCGCCCGCGGATCGCGACATCGCCCGTCGTCCACCTGCCTGGTGGGGGGTGGCTCTCGCTAGCCATCCCGTCGCCGAGGATCCATCACGATGATCTGCTCGCACAGTTCGATGGCCTGGCCTCGGCACTGCGTAGCCAGGTAGAGCGGTGGTTCTGGCTTCGCTACGACAGTCCTGCCCATGGGCCGCACCTGCGAGTCAGGTTCGCAGGCGAGCCCTCGGTGCTGAACACCGTCGTGCTCCAGACCGTGTCGGAGCAGTGCGCCTCCTGGATGGCCCACGGCCTGGTCGGGGGTCTGGTCGTCGAGTCCTACGAACCGGAGATCGACCGATACGGCGGACTTACGACTATCGACGCCGCCGAACGACTCTTCGACGCCGACAGCAATCTCACGCTGACCCTCCTTGAACGCGCACCCGACGACGACGCTCGGCACCTGCTCGCCGCACTATCGGCTGTGGAATTCGCACGGGGACTTGCCGACGAGCCCGCGGGCGCCGTCGGACGCCCCCGGCTGGACCGCACCCGTCGACGACTCGTCAACGAGCTGCGCGCGGCCGCGCCGTCAGATCCAGATGTACTGCTCAGCCCGACTGCGCTTGAGCAATGGAAGGGGCGTAAAGAAGCGATCACCGAATACCGCGATGTGGTGCCGGCGACTCGTCGCTCCGACTGCGCTTCGTCGATAATCCACATGCATGCGAACCGACTGGGCCTCGACCGGGACCAGGAGCACACTGCTCGTGCGCTGGCGGCCGAGCTCCTCGCTCGGGGGCGAGGATGAAGCCGGGAGACGCAGCGTTGGCCATCGCTGAACGGCTGCTGGACCCGGATCGCGTGGTTGCGACCGCCCCGTCGTACGGGGTCGCGACGCTCGCGGACGGGTTGCCGGGGACTGCGCTGCTGCACGCACGTTTGTCTGCCGTTGACCCGGTTTTCGCTGCGGCGGCGAAGGCCCACTGGAACGCTGCGGCCGAGCATGCGGTTAGCGCTCCACAGCAGGGGCCGGGAATCTACGGCACGGCGGGAGGGCTAGCGGCCTCGCTGGTCCTCGGCTCCCCTTACTTGCCCGACCCCGAGGTAACGGCGACCGCGACAGCTCGGTCGGTCCGCTGGCTTTCTGCCCGTGCCGTCGAGTCCGCGGACCTCTACACGCAGGCAACACTCGCGGGTCGCCCCGGGACGGCCTGGCACGTCTACGACACGATCTCTGGGCTGGCTGGCATCGGTCGTATCTTGCTCGCGGCGCTGATCGACGGTCACAGTTCCGCCGAGCCCGGTCTGGTCGCCTCACTGACGGCACTGACCAGGATGCTGACCGATCACGGAGAAGCCCTACCCGGCTGGTGGGTCCCAACTGACCAGCATCCGCAGGTCGTCGCTGCGCGCCTCGACCCGACAGGAGCCGCAGACACAGGCCTCGCCCACGGCGTCGCCGGCCCCCTCGCCTTTCTCGCACTGGCGCACTCCACTGGGCACACTGTGGCCGGGCAGAAAGCCGCGATCCGCGACGCAGTCCTTTGGCTCGATCGTTGGCGGGTCGACGACCACGGCTGGCCCGACCACGCCACAGGCCAGCAGCTGTCTGAGGGCACAAAGGCAACGAGGCATGGGCGTCGCACCGCCTGGTGCTACGGCGTCCCCGGAATAACCCGGAGCCTGCTGCACGCAGCAAGTGCGCTCGGCGACGATGTCCTTGCCGAAACTGCCCGTTCCAATCTGGCAGGACTTGGCGCCCAGCGCACGTCATGGGACACCGAGGGGCCCACACTCTGTCACGGCTACGCCGGAGTCCTGCTTTGCGCCACCGGCGTCGATCGCGACGTTGCTAAGCATGCGGCAGCCCGGCTCTCGCAGTCGCTGGACCGCGGACGGCGATTCCTCGTGGCTCACGTCGAGCACGGGACCAGCCACGACAGCCCCGGGTTTCTCACAGGCGCGGCAGGTGTCGGGCTGACCCTGGCCGAGCTCGCGGGTGTTCGTGCACGCCCAGCCACCACGCCTTGGGATGCCCTACTCCTCAACGTATGAGTGTCTGCTCGATCACTCACCACGTCTTGTCGAAGTCAGCCAGCACCAACGTCACGAGCGGACGTGCCACCTCGGGCGCGCCCCGGTCCAAGGCTGCCGAGGTAACGGCCTCGTCAAGGACGGCCCGTGCAGGCTTTGGGTTGAGCTTGAAGCCGGTCGCAGACCGACGCTCAATGCCCGTGAATGTTCCGCGGCCAACCATTGCGGATCCGCCGATGCCTGCAGCGACGGCGAAGCGGTCGCCTGTCAGGACGTTGATCCCGCCGACGACCCGAAGGCCATCCATGAGGTTCTGAAGAAGGATGGTCTCGTCAAGGATGGAGCCCATACCGTCTCGTGGGAGCGACCACCAGAGGGACAACTGCCCTGACGCACCGACACGGATCCCGCGGAGCGTCGCGTCCGCCACTGAAGACCGGCTGTCATCTGCCATCACGGCGATCGTGGCGGCGCTACTGTCTCCGGACGGCGTCAGACCGGCCGTCATGGAAACGGCGCCCAACGCTCGAATGCTCCCGGCCAGGCGGTTCGGGAGGTCGACCATCATCCGAGCTGGGATTGGGGCCGCGTCGAGGGCAACAACATGGAGTTCGAGGCTGCCGTACGCGTCCTGCTGATGCCGCCCGGGCTCGCCCCAGTCGCCCTTCCACTGGATCGCGACCGGGTCGGCCAACGGAGTGAAGACGAGTGGCGACGGCTGAGCGGCATGGTTAACGAGCGCCTCGGCAACCTTCACTTGAAGGTCAGCCACGTCCTCGAACTGACCGTGGAAGACGCCTGAGCCGTAGCTACCCACCATGTCGACGAACTCCTGCTGGGCTCGCTCCAGCTCGACATCGAGCTTGCGGAAAACGAACGTTGGCATGCCCGCAGCTCGTGCCGCTGTCCACTCGTCGTGCGTGGGTGACTGGTTCGTCTCTGGGAACCGGTAGCCGTAGTTGGGCCCCAGAAGCAGCACGTATACGTCCGCTGACGCGACGCCCGTAAGGCAGGCCTCGCGCGACGGAATGGTCTGTGCGGTGAAGTCCTCGAAGGTCACGGGGACATGCCCGAGTGCCCTAACCAGCCCAGGTAAGGCGTCTCGCTCAACTTCAAGCCCGGTGCGGACGCTGCTGATGAAAACTCGCATCTCGCAAGCATGCCTTGAACCACTGACATCAACGTGGAGTCATCACTGTCAGTGGCTCGTGCGACGCTCCTACCATGAGTCCTGAAGGCGAACCCCACCTTGTCGCAGCGAAGCGCATCTATAGGGCAATCAGAAATCAGGCGGTTGGTTGGCCGCCAGAGATGTTTCACGGTCTGCGTCCGGACTGGTTGGGTCGCGCGGTGTCATCCCTGATCCTGGCACTCGGCGACGAACCAGTCACATTCGTATCACTCGGCAGCGCTGAGGATCAGTCGGCCGGCGTGGCCCTTAAGGGAGTAGTTGTCGGGCAAACGATCGTCGCCGAACTCTCGGTGGACTCGAATTGGAAGGATGACAACGCCGGGTTCACGGTAGCGGCAAGGTCCCTCACCGGCCTCGTCCAACTCGAAGTCGCCACCGACATGCATCCCCAGGACACGTCCGGCTGGCGGACTTGGCCAGGTAACGTCCAACTTGAGCTGCACTTCCAATACGGATCGCCGATTACCTTGCCCGTGGACGGTCGCCTCGACCCAGACGACAACCAGGACTACCTCGAACTCGTCCGTCGGCTCCCGACATTCCTCAGCCGCTGAACGCATTCGAGCGCAGTGAAGGCGCCACCGCGGTGGCCGGGTCCTAATCCCGCATCGCGCCTTCCGCGCCGTGCTACGCCTCGACAGCCGTCGCGGTCCGGACCGCGGTCACCACAAACACATGGTCCACCTTGTCGACGACCAGCAGGGCCTTGTCCTCACTCGGAAGCGGCGTAGAAGTGGGCACCCGTGCCTCGATCTGTACCTCGGCCCCGTCGCCCGCCCCCTCGTGCCATGCCCGGACCCGATCGGTGAGCCGACGCACCAAGTCCGCACCTTCGGGGCCGAACCCACAGGCACCGACCTGCAGCATCGGCATCTCCTCGGTTCCTCCGACCTGCTGAGCGGTCATGTACGCCAGCGATCCTGCCGAATAGATGCCCCACGCGCCCCAGGGATCCTTCGCACGTGGTACCCGCCCGGCAGCCACCGCATCCGCGCTGACGAACACCCGGCTGAAGCCAGGCAGCGTCGCAAGCCAGAAGTCCTGCTGGGGCGTCCATGCCCACGGTGCCACGACATCGGTCCACACCAGCGTGGGCTCACTGTCGAGTGCCTCCAACAGTGCACGTGCCACCGGCTGGGCGTCGTCGATCCGCAGGGTCACGTCCGGCCCAGGGCCGAGCGGGATGTTCTTCTCTGGCATGGCACCGATGCCCTTCATCGGGATGAAGCCGTCCTCGACCACGGACACGCTCCGTAGCCCCGTCCCCTCATGCTCGAACGCGACCACCCGGGTCAGGCCACGCAGCCGCAGCGGCAGCACCAACCGGCCACCGGGCGCGAGCTGCTCGACCCAGGCCGGTGCGACATCCCACGCCCCAGCGGTCACGAGGATTCGGTCGAACGGGCCATCCTCGGCAGCGCCCAGCGTCCCGTCCCCGGTCACGACCCGCACCTGATCCGCGCCGTACGCGGTCAGGTGAATCCGCGCGGCATCCGCGACATCGGCGTCGTACTCGATCGTGGTGACCGAACCTGACGGGCCAACCAAGTAGGCCAGGAGGGCTGCGTTGTACCCGGTCCCCGCGCCGACCTCCAACACCCGCTGTCCCGGCTGGACCTGGGCTTGCTCCAGCATTCCGGCGACCGTGCCCGGCGCGGACGCCGAGCTCGTCGGCACACCCTGCGCGTCCCGATACGTGACCACGGCGCCCGAGCCGTACGCCTCCGACAACGACACCTCCGGCACGAATACGTGCCGAGGCACGGTCATCATCGCGTCCGCTACATCGGCGGCCAGCGGGCGATTCCACATGGCCGCCATCCGGTCCAGCATCCCGGCTCGCAGGGATACCTCGTCCTCGCGTGTCTCATCCACGCGTCGAGGTTATGGCCCTCGCCCGCCCCCGGCACCGACCCAGGAGAGTCTGGAACGCAGGTGCTACCAGGATGCGACATCCATGGGCGGCTCAGCCCCGCCCGAGCGCGACCTCGGCAACTGTCTCCCACTCATACATCTGGTTGTCGCGGTTAAGGCGGATGAGCTGCGCGCCCCTGATCGGAACAGTGACCGGCTCAATATCCCGCAGCGGCGCGAGCCGCTCTCTCAGGGGGCCAGTCGAGACGCCGGCGTTGCTGTAGGCGATCGAGACGTGCGGGTGGAACTCGGGGTTCTCGGGAACCTCGTCCCAGACCTCGGCGATGCCTGAGCGGATGCCGTCGCGCACAGCATTCACAGCGTCCCATGGCCGGACTAGCAGACCGGTAGCTTCGTCGTCTGCCTGAATCGGACCGAGCGTCAGCTCAAATGCGGGTACCGCCGCCAGGCGCTCGGCTGCGGCGCGGGTGATGGCCTCGACGTCGTCGTCGGAGACCTCGTCGGTAAAGCCGAGTCCCTGCATCGTCAGGTGCAGCCACCGCTGTGGGATCAGATCCAAGCCCTCGACACCAGACAGTCCTTCCTGCAGCCGGCCGACGAGCTCGTGCAGCGGTGCGGCCGTGGCGTCGTCGAACGTGAGGTGCCAGGTGTAGAACGAGCGTCCGACAGACCAGCCGGGGCGCCACCACCAGTGGTTGACCAGCCGTTCCAGCCGGCCGAACTCTTCCCAACGAGCAGTGAAGCTGTCCAACTCAGATGTCGACATGCACGCCCTCCTCGATGGTGTGTCTAGTGACGAGTTCCCTGACGTCGCGGATCGCGGGCAGAGCCACCCACGACGCAGCCGCGTCGACGAACTCCGCCACGCGCTGCCGCACAGGAAACGAGCCGGCTCCCCCGATCCGGTAGGCATCAGCAACCAGGCTCGCGGCACGTTCCACGTCCCCACCAGCCGGATCAAGGAGCGCCGTAGCAACATCGAGCCGCGTCATCGCCTGCGGTCCGGTGAAGCCCTCGGTATCGAACGTGTCCAGCGCCAGATTCGCGTACTGCTCGACGCGGCCTGCGTCCCCGAGCGCGAGGTATGCGGTCGCGGCGTTGCCAGCGGCGCGGGGTTCGCAGTAGACGGTCGGGGTCAGACTCGCAGTGAGCGGGGTTTCGGGGTCGGGGTGCTCAGTGCGGATGGCCCAGGCGTGCCCAACAGCGTGGTCGACACCAACCTTGTCACCCTTCCGCGCCAATGCTCTGGCACGTCCGTTGACGGACAACCGGACCGCATGTGGCCCGCGGGGAGCCCGAGCGAGACCGTCGTCTGCCAGCGCGAGCGCCTCACGGTAGTGGCCCGCGTAGTACTCGACGAGGCTCTGCGCGGCACGCGCCCAGGCCATCAGGTCCGGGTCCGCGGTGGCCTCGGCCAGCTCGAAGGCCTCCGCTGCATACGCCCGCGCCGAGGGAAGGTGTCCCTGGTCGAGGCTGAGTGCGGCCTGCGCACCCGACAAGTTCGCTGCGACCGCAAACAGGCGCGCTGCGGTGGCCGGCCGGTGTGGGGACCTCAGCAAAGGGTGGAGGTAGGAACGCAGGTCACGTGCTTTGGCCTGGAGGTCAGCTGCCGGAACACGTTCGTCTTGCTCGATGATCCACTCGACGGCGGGCTGCAGGTAGTCGATCTTCCCTGAGCTCACGTCGAGCGAGGCCAGCCAGGACCGCCGTTCAGCAACATCTAGCAGCTCATCGTCATCGAGTGGATAGAGAGCGTTCGTCGAGATACCGGGCGTCGGTGCGTGATCTGAGGTGGCATGGGCATCGCGGATTGCCGGGGTCAGGAGCAGCGCGAGGTCGTCGAGACTGACGGAGAGTGCATTGGCGAGCGCGGGCCGTACCCAGGCGAGCGGCTCGACTTCGCCCAGCTCCCAGCGGGTGATCGTCGTGCGCGCGACTCCGAGGCGCTCGGCGAGCGCTTCCTGGCTCAGTCCCTGCAGTCGGCGGCGCTCGGCCAGCCCGGTCCGTGGAGTGCGCACGAGGTTCCCCTCCCGATCGTGCAGCCTTCGACCTGGATCCCGATGGTACCGGGGGCCGAGGCTCGCAACGGGGAACCGCTTTGAGGCATGGCGCTGGCCGGGATCGTCAGGGGAAACAATCCCGGCCAGCGGTCCGCCCGACTGCGGGCGGGCTAACGTCCGCATCGGGGGTATCTGGACGTGAATTCATCGCTGCCAGATCGGCAGCTCGAACAGCGCCGGACCGTTCCCAGACTCGATGCGGGTCCAGCGAGCTCGTAGCCCCAGGTCTGTCCTCGGATACGCGAGGCCCGCTTCGTCGGTGGCGCCGGTGAGGGCCAGCATCGTGGCCCCGACGGCTGCGGGGATCGGGGCGTGACGGTGCCAGGCGCGGGCCTCCGCAGTGTGGACCTCGGCCCCGGCGAGATCCGCGCTCGACCCGTGCCCGACCCGCAGCTTGGTCACGCCACGCGCCGACTCCACCGCGACAGCAACCTGAGCAGCGAGGTCGGACAGGCCTGTCGTGTCGATGGCTGGCAGGAGTGAGGCGAGAGCTGTCGCGACGCCGTGCTCGTCGATCGTGCCTGTGACCTCGTCAGCGATCCCCAGCACAGCAGCCGGTGCGTGGCCCATGCTGATCCCGCGGCCGGCCCATTCCAGCGCTTCGAGGTCGTTCTCGGAATCCCCAACGGCCACCGTCGACTCGGGCGGGATGTCGAGCTTCCCGCGGAGGACTTCGAGTGCGCTCGCCTTCGTGACACCCGGGCCAGTCACGTCCAGCCACGACTCACCAGCCCGGGTGACCGTGGCGCCCGTCTCGCGCAGCAGATCGAGGTGCCTCGCAACGCCGGGCGCGGCCACCGCAAGACGGGTGGCGGGGCTGGAGCACAGGTCGGCGACGGAAGCGGTCTTCTGTTCGCCGTTGACCTGTCCCGGTTCGAATAGCTCGCATACGCGCCAGCCCCAGCCCGGCTCCTCGACCGCGACCCGCGCAGCGGGCTCCAGGTCAAGGACGCGACGGATCACGGCCGTAAGGTCGAACACCTCGGTGCGCACGAACCGGTACCCGCCCGGAGCCACCGGATCGAGACGGACCGTCATTGCACCGTTCGAGCACACGACGTACCCGTCCGCCAGACCCAAACGCTCAGCGACCGGCAGCACGCCCGCGAGGGACCTTCCGGTCGCAAGCACGATCTGGTGCCCCGCAGCCCGTGCCAGCCCGACCGAACGATGGACCGCGGCTGCGATGGTGCCGTCGGACGACATGATCGTCCCGTCGACATCGAGCGCGACAAGCATCCCGCGCGCGACGCCGATCATGACCGGCTCCCGAGACCCGCAAGGACGTGGCCGTGGCGGGTGGTCGGGTGCGGGTCACCCAGCAGCACGCACCGCATCCCGTGCTGCTCCAGCTCGTAGGCCAGCCGGGTGTACGCCTCCGCGAGTCGCGCCTCTGCCGGGACCACGACAACGTCGGCCCCGTGGGTGCGGGCTGCGTCGGTGACCTGGCTGATCGTGAGGCCATCGCGCGTGTCGTCCAGGATCTCCACCAGTGCCAGTCCTTCCGCCGACACGTAGGCGGTGACCTCGCGGCGCTGCCGTTCGACCTCCGCCGCGTCTCGTGCGGCGACGTAGCCCAGCGCGACCGGACGCGGGCCGGTCATCGGACTGATCCCGCCAGCGAGCGGACGTGGCACTCCAGGCCTGCCACGGTCCCGGACCAGTCCGCCACAGCCGGTGTCGCCAACCGGTGGACGAAGCCCTCGGTCAAGCCGAGCTCACGGGCCATCACCACGCCGTCTGACAACCGGGACGGCTCGATCCGCACCGACCCGCGCAGGATCGTCAGGCCGGCGACGCGCTCTTCGCCGTGCGCGTCCAGGATGTCGATGAGGGCGACGAACATGCCGTGCAACTCGCCTGCTAGGGGTCTGCTCTGGGCCTGCATGGCTCACGCTCCGGGTCTGGTCCGAGCCCGCTCGAACACGGACTCTCGTACCTTTCCCATCGAACCCAAGGCACCATCCCGTCAGTAGCGCACACGGGACGCGGTCACGACGCACCCTTGCCGCATCAGTACTCGCGGCGAGTTGGTGCGCGCAGCTGACCTGCACTGATACGTGCGCACACCTTGGTGTGCGCACGACTTGGTGTGCGCAGAGCGCGCTCGTTCGTCGTCCACTCAGGGCAGAGGGGACTGCGGCACGGGCACTGCACAGCTGCCGCGATCGTGCGCACACCTGTCGCGCATCCGGTCGCGGTACCTGCGTTGGACAGAACCGCGGCCTCTCGCCACGGCTCACCAGCCCAGTGTGAAACGAGTTGGTGCGCGCGTCTGACCAGGAAGAACGCTGCGCGCACTCGTGGTGTGCGCAGGTTAGGTGTGCGGAAAGCGCGCGCTGGCTCGTCACGGTGGAGGCATGGCGACCACGCGCACACTCAACCTGGGACCGCTCGCAGCAAGCCGCCTCGCGGCCGGCGCCAGCAACATCGCCGGTGTGTACGTCGCGCAGCCGTACCGGAACAGAAAGCAGCTCCCGGCCGGGGACACGGTGCACCGCCACCAGGCCACCCGGCTACCTGGCTTTGGTGTGCAGATCGGTCAGCAGGCCGGTCACCCGACCGCGGGCTCGAACAGCGGCGAAGCCACGTTGGCGCTCGTCACCGTCGGTCTTCGACCCATGACCCCGGGCCTAACGGACGGCAAGCGAGCAGCCACGTCACCGGCAGCCCCCTCCGGGACGCCGAACGACATCGACAGCCCGGCGTACAACGCCCCTCCAGGCCCTGGCGCCGAGGACCACAAGCCCTTCGGGAACCACGTGCCCAGAATTTCTTCCACGAGTTGGTGGACATGGGACCCGACGCCCTGGCCTGCGGTGACGCGATGTCCCCCACCACGACCGGGCTGGGGGACATGGGAAAGGGGGACGTCAAGAGCCACCTCGACGGGTACACCCGCACGTCATCGTCGGGCCATGGACACCACACCCGAGACCAGGCCCAGCCTGGGCCCGCCGACAGGCGTCCGCGCTGCCCGGTGTGACACCACCCGAGGCGCCGCCCTGCTCCTGACAGACCAGGTGGTGTGCGATGCCTGACCGGACCCAGAAGCAGGACGCCGATGAAGGCCTGCTGCGTCTGGACGTCGCCGTCGACGCGATCACCGTCGGCGAGCGGCACCGGCACGACCTCGGCGACATCGACGCACTGGCCGCGTCGATCCAACGGGTCGGGCTGCTGCAGCCCATCACTGTCACCCCGGACCTGGTCCTGGTGTGCGGGTACCGGCGCCTGGTCGCGATCCAACGCCTCGGCTGGACGACCACACGACCGTGGGTACGCAGCGGGATCTCCGACCGGCTGCAGGCCGTGCTGGCCGAGCGTGACGAGGAACAACTACGCAAACCCCTCGATGACGTCGAGGCAGCGCAGCTGTACCGGGAGATCAAGCAGCTCCTGGCCGAGGACGCCGCATGCCGCCAGTCGCTCACCCGCTTCGGCGCGGAGAACGACGGCCAGGACGCGACCGCAAGGACCATTTCGCAGCTGGGAGCTAATTCGGACATCGACGGTGGTGGCAAATTGCCACCACCGCGTGACCTGCGCGAACGCTCACGGGCCCAGGCGGCACGCCTGGTCACCGGGAAGGCGTCCTACAAGCGCCTGGACCGCATCGCGACCCTGTCCGACATCGCCAACGACCCCGCCCGCCCCGACCGAGCCCGGGCCATGGCCGCCGACGCCCTGGAACAGATCCGTCAGGGAGCATCCGTGTTCCCGCTCTACGACCAGGTCAAGGTGGAGCTCGCCGCCACAGACCCGACCGCCCAGGCCGTGGAGCCGGTGACCCAGGAAGAGGTCGACGAGGTCGTCGCCTCTGCCATCCAGCGGCTGGACCAGCCCAAGCCCGCCCGGGACACTCGCGGTAGGGGCAAGCACTCCCTGCGAGCGTTCGCGCTGCTATGGCAGGACCTGGACGGGTGGTGGGAGCATTACGACCCCGCCGATGTTGGCCCTGGCACCCACGAGAAGGACTGGGCCGTGTTCGAGAACGTCCTGGACCAGACCAGCCGGTTCGCCGCCGCAGCACGCGCCGCACGCGACCAGCCGGCCTAGCGCAGGCATGACCGTCCGCAACCTTCGAGACCTAAGAACCTAGGTCCTTGTGCACCAACGGCCTCCGCCCTGCTCCTTCCCCAGCACAGCATCAAGCGCGAGCCCGGGGGCACAATCTTGTAATGAGGTGGTGAGTTTGCAGCACCCGATGACAGGTAGGGCGGGCCGAGCGCCAAGTCACTCAACTTGGTGGAGCTCTCGTCGACGACGCGCAGCGTCAACGCTGGACGACGCGCGGAACCTCGGACCGTACGAGCCATCGTTCCGACGTCCTGCGCGCCGCCATAGCGGCGAAGACCGCGGCGCCCGAGACGACGAGAACACGGGTCACTGTGATGACGACCTGCACGCTCTCCGTCGCACTGCCGTCCAGGCTCAGGGGCACCTGTCGGGCGAGCATCACGGCGAGCAGGGCGAACGTCCCGGCCGCGGCCCACCGGGTGCCGCGGTGCGGCATGCCGACAAGGCCCGCAGCAACGATGCCCAGCACCATCCCGAGGTAGTTCGCAAGCAGGTCCAGCCTGACGTACAGCACCGCCATCACGATCGCCGGCAGATAGGTCGCCGCAGGCACCGCGAGGACGAAACCGAGCAGCAACCACCGGCGCGCAACGATGCTTCGCCGGATCGCAATCCACCAGAGGGCGAGCGGGCAGGCGATCAGCATGAGCAGCGCGATGTGACCGATCCTCGGGACCTCGCTGCCCGACGCCAGAGGGATTCCCAACAGGACGGCCTCCATCACGATGCCCCCCGCGGTAACGAGAGACGCCGCCGTGAGGAGTCGCAGCGACCCGAGCGCCACCGCCGCCGCAGTGAGCGTGGCGATCGTGAGCAGGATGTCGAGCGTGACCACTCTGGTGAGGACCGACGGGTCAACGCCGTCACCGTGAGCAGCCACGAGGCCCAGGGGAATGAGCAGGGACATCGCGAACGTCACCAGCAGCCCCGCGACGAGCGCCGAACCTAGTCCCGCGTCGGACGCCAGCGCAGGTACGAGGGGCGTCGTCTCTGCGTGGGCGCGTGCGCCGTGTTCGGACGGAGCTGGGGCGGCCGATGGCGTCACGTCGTCGTTCACGGGCCCCAGCCTGGCAGAGGCGGGGCGCCCCCGGGGGACTTGAGCACAGCTACCCCGCTGACGGGATCACCACCGCCAGCGCTTCACGGACCTCGTCGAGGTCAAGCCGTATCAGCCGGCCAACTCGGTAACCACGCACGGTGCCGTCGGCGATACGACGCCGCACGGTCTTGGTAGAGATACCAAGCGTCTCTGCGGCCACTGTCAGGCTGACCAGGTTTTCCTTCGGGCCCCGCCCAGCCACCGTCGACGGCGAGAGACGTGGGCTGTTTCTTCCGGCACTCGGTTTCATGATGCTTCTCCATCATCAGACGAACCTGTCAGATCACAGGTGTCCGATGCTGTCCGCGGGCGGCTCCGAACGATCGGTGCGGCGCTCGTCAGGTTCCAGCACGGCCGGGTTCCGTCGCAGCCGCCGTTCGGCCAGCTCGTCCTTTCTGGCCGCTGCAGACATGCGCTCAGCAATCATCCGGTCGCGTTCGGCGGCAGCATGCTGATAGTCCATCGCTACGCGCGGTTCGGAGTGGCCGGCGCGGTACATCAGCTCGGCAGTCGTTGCTCCTGCCCGTGCGGCAAGGGTGAGGCTCGTGTGCCGAAGGTCGTGGGTCTTCACACCCGGCAAGCCCGCCTTGTTGCGTGCTCTGATCCAGTTGTCGCGCCACGTTCCCTCCGGGAGGACACCGCCCTTCCGGCCCGGGAAGACCAGACCGTCCCGTCCTGACTGAGCGAAGCGATCGATGTGCGCGGCAAGTATCGGCACCAGGTCTTCCGCGATCGCGATGGTCCGATATCCCGCGTCCGTCTTCACCGGGCCGACCACTGCATTGATGCCCTTGCCGCCCTGCGAGACGTTCTGCTCCACACTGACCGAAGCATTCTGCGGATCTCGCAGGTCGACGTCGCACCGGCGGAGTGCTCGGGCCTCGCCGATGCGCATGCCGGTCCAGTTGAGCAGATCTGCCAGTGCGCGCAGATTCTCGGGGAGCGCATCAGCCAGTGCCCGCACTTCTACGGGGGTCAGAATCACCGGTCGACGGCGCCGCTTGTAACGGCCGGCCCCGACGACACGCGCCGGCGAGATCCCGATGAGACCGCCCTCGACTGCTCCCTTGAAGACACCGGAGAGGAACTTGTAGACCTGGGCGGCTTCGCCTGCTCCGGTGCGGTCCGCGCGATTGGCCTTCTTCGCTCGCGCTCGCGCCTCGGCCTTCAGCTTGGTGTGCCACACCGTGACGTCCGTGACCGTGATCTCGTCGACGTACTTCTTGCCGATCGCGGGCTCGATGTAGACGCGGAGGTTGCGGGTGTAGTTGCGGTACGTCGACGGCGCGAGCGTCCGCGACTCGATGTACTCCCGCGCCCACTCGCTCAGCGTCAAGCGCCCCACCGCGGAACCACGAGACTTCGGTGGACTCCACTCGTCCCGATCGATGAGCCGCTTCTCTTCGACGAGCCAGGCTTCTGCGGCGAGCTTGTCCCCGAAGGAACGCGGGTGCGTCTGACCATCTGGCCCGAGGTACCGCGCGCGATAGCCCGAGACCTTCTTGGTCCGTGTGTTGCGGCGCGTCTCGATGTTGCCGAACGCCCGGTGACCTGACTTACCTGCCATGGAGACCGACCCCCTCACAGAGTGAGGTGGGCGACGGGCGCCAGCAGCCGTGGGCATTAGGTGGGCATTCGAATGCCCACAGGAGTCCAGAAGTGTCTACTGCTGTCCAGGACAGGAGGAAGCGTCGACGCAGGTCAGGCCGCATTTCTGCAGCGAGTGGGCCCGGAGGGATTCGAACCCCCGACATCCACGGTGTAAACCGCAGACAACGCCGTGACCGGCACCGAGACCGCCTACTGCGTGCCCTGCGGGGATACCGAGGGGATAGGCGATTCGGTTGTCGAACATGGCTCCAGGATCCCACAACGATGCGACCTCGACCAGGCGCCACGTCCCGGGTGTCAACGAGTGCCTCACAACTCCCCCGTGCCGTCGAGTCTGCGCCGCACGCAGTTAAATCGACCTGCGCGTGTGCCTGTCCCCGAAGCCGGTTCATGAGGAGCTCGTCGCCAGCATTCGCGCATCAACTTCGGGCTGCCGCTCCCAGGCCCCGTGTTCCAGCCAAACCTCGAAGTCGGCTGTCAGCTGCTCCCGAGTGCAGCACCAAGCGGTGGCAGCTGACCTCGGTCTACCCCGGGAGTGAGCGGCTACATGCACAGCAGCACCACCGCGCAATCTCGGCACCTCAACTGGTGAGCTTCTGCTGCGCTCGATAGATGACCATCACTTGCATCCGACGGCGGTCATTCGAGCTCAATGGGTGCGACGAACACGTCGATACGGCGCCGCTCGATGTCCTGGACGGGACGCGTTCAACGCGCGCAAGCACCTGTACGGATTCTGAAAACGGGTTCGGGTCAGCTTCCACCCGTGAAGTGCGCCCTCTCCCGGGAACCAACTCCCTAGCGGAAGAAATAGGCGGTCATCGAATCGCGACCCTCCCGACGGCGCCCCGGATGCTGGCCCTACCAGCGGCGTCCGCCCACCCAACCTGCCGCCGAGAAGGGCCGCCCTTGACAGAGCACTCAATCGACGTCATACGGCTAGGTGGGGCGGCTGTCCGGCGCCGCCTGAGCCTCAAGAGCAGCTGCCACTGCAGCGAACTCCTCAAGCGCCGCAGTGAGGTCTTCGACGATCTCGCGGGCGATGATCTCCGGCGCCGGCAGGTTGTCGAGGTCTTCGAGCGACTCATCGCGCAGCCACGTGATGTCGAGGTTGACCTTGTCCCGCGCGGTCAGCTCGTCGTAGTCGAACGCCCTGAACCGTATGGACTCGACACGCTCCTCACGCGGCTTCCCCGGTGCGAAGCCGTCGACGAAGTCGTCCAGGTGCGCACGAGTCAGCGGGTTCTGCTTGAGCGTGAAGTGCTGGTTGGTCCGCAGGTCGTACACCCACAACTTCTGCGTCCACGGCTCCTCGGACGCGGGCTTCTTGTCGAAGAACAACACATTCGCCTTCACACCCTGGGCATAGAAGATCCCAGTGGGCAGACGCAGCATCGTGTGCAGGTCGAAGTCGTTCAGCAGCCGACGCCGCAACGCTTCCCCCGCGCCGCCCTCAAAAAGGACGTTGTCTGGCAGGACGACCGCGGCCCGCCCGTTGATGTCCAGGATCGTGGCGATGTGCTGCAGGAAGTTGAGCTGCTTGTTCGAGGTGGTGACCGTGAAGTCCTGCCGCTCGATCTCCCGGTCCTCGCTCGCCTCCTGACCGTCCGCCCCGACGTAACGCAGCGACGACTTGGTCCCGAACGGCGGGTTGGCCAGCACCACCGACCACCGACGCCCCGGGTCCGCGGTCAAGGCGTCCCTAACGTCGATCAGCGACTCGCCGTTGGCCTCTCCGATGCCGTGCAGCAGCAGGTTCATAGCCGCCAACCGCGCCGTCCCGTCGACCAGCTCGACTCCATGGGCGAACCCGTTACGCAGGTGGTCCCGCTCCGGCGGCGTCATCGACTCCGCGCCCCGGGCCGCATACTCGTGCGCGGACAGCAGGAACCCGCCAGTACCGCACGCCGGGTCCACCACGCTGTCCGCGACTGTGGGCTGCAAGCAGTCGACCATCGCCGAGATGATCGACCGCGGCGTGAAGTACTGCCCCGCCCCGGAGCCCTTGTCCGACGCGCCCTTGGCCAGCAGCGACTCGTACGCGTCGCCCTTGATGTCCGTGCCGGCCTGCGACCACTGCTCCTTGTCAATCAGGTCGTGAATCAGACGTTTGAGCTTTGCCGGGTCCTGGATCCGGTTCTGCGCCTTGCGGAAGATCGTGCCCAGCGTCCCTGGCTGCTTACCCAGCCCGAGGAGGATCTGCGTATACACCAACTCCAGCTGTGCACCCTCAGCGTCCAGGAGCCGCTGCCACGAGTGCTCCTCGGGCACGATCTGTTCCGGCTTCAGCTTCCGCGTCGCCCGCTCATGCGCCATCTTCAAGAACAGCAGGAACGTCAGTTGTTCCGTGTACTCGATGACGCCCACGCCGTCGTCGCGCAGCACGTGCGCGTACGACCAGATCTTGTCCACCAACCGGCGAGCGTCAGCCACGACCGTTCCTTTCTCCATGCGGGGATGACCCTCTACCGACGGGCTTTATGCTCGTGCGGTTCGTACCGGGCCCCGACCTCGGTATCGGCAGCGAGCGACCCGCCACCAGGTGCAACTTCATCTGTTCACCGCCTACCGCAGCGCTGCAACTTCATACCCGACGAGCGATGCGGGCACTACATCGAGCGTCGCCGATAGTTCTTCCGCGAGTTCCAGGTCCGACGGTCGTCCGGTGAGCTGGCCCAAGAACGCGGCCGCGAAGAGCGAAACGCGCAAGTTGGCTCCGCGCAGACGAGCCTTCTCGAGCTCACTCCGCAAGCGCGAAGTCGCGTACACGCTTTCACGGATCGCGGTCAGGTGGTCATCTTGGACTTCGACGGGTGGTACTGGAACGGGCATCTCCCTGATCACCCTGAGGCTGATGGATGCAAGGTTCACACTCTGCTTCCCGTTCCGCTGCGCCCAACGAGCGCCGTACGTATTCGCGCACCACGACAGCCACTCCGGTCTGATCGCGTCCTCATGCGGCCGAGCTCGGAACACGTGGTTCTGGTGGATACAGCCCTCGATCTGACCCTCCCATACCCATCCGCGGGCGAGCTTGTCGCGGTCTCCGCCTTCGTTCATCAACACGTCACCGGGCTGAAGCCTCAGAGCCTCTGCCTTGGCCCGCGGGACTCGGATCATTGTCACCTTGTCCAGATCTAGCCTTGCTCGCTGCACGTTCGCCACGCGCAAGTAGGGGACCTCCACGTACGACGGGTCCGACTGTCTCTTGGCGTCCTTTGTAATCCCACCGACGACGTCGGCAACATCGCCGAGTGCTTTCCACGTCCAACCCGGCGCGAGGTCGGGCAGCACTCCGTTCAGCATCGCAGCAACCTCCGAGCCGACACCAAGCCGCTGCACAATCGCTGCCTCGTCAAGAACCGCAATGCGACGCAGCGACGTGGCCAGGAGTGCGTCCACCTCGTCGAGGCGAGAAAGGTGATCTTCGAGAATCTCGACGATTCGCCGCTGCTCGCTTAGTGGCGGGATCGGAACGGGGATCCGACGGAGATTTTGCTGCGGTAGGTGTGCAATCGTCGACCCGGTCGTCAGAGTGGTGAGTATGCCTGTACGAGCTGCGTTCTCAAAGGCATACCGCAGGTACCGCGCGTCAACGTCGTCGCGGGGCCGCACGCGATGGAGGGCCTTCTGATAGGCCATGTACTCGCCATCCCGGTCCCAGATCGCGGCCCGGCCAACCTCTCCGCCTTCGCAGACAAGGAGGTCACCTCGACGGACGCCGAATCGTTCACGTTCGTCCTCAGCAAGTTCCATAGTGAGGATGTCATCGGTGTTGATCCGACCCCACTGAACGTTCACGTTACGCAGATACGGAACGTGCGCATGTCCCCTGGGTTTGCCCCTGTCGAGCATCTTCCCGAGCGCGGTGTCCGCTACCTCTCCGACCGTGGACCACCGCCAATTTTCTGGAAGAGTGCTCACGCAGTGAGCTCCTTGTTGAGCTCCTCAAGGAGGTCGCCGGCACCGTCGCCAAGATCGCGCAGGGCACCGTCGACGCCGCCGCGTTCCGTAAAGGGTGCTTCGTCGAGGTCGTCGGCGGTAATGCCGGCGGAGTTGGAGATCACGTCGACCATGCGGTCGAGCCACCACCTTTGCGTGTGAGAGAACGTGGTACCGGCCTGCTCCTGAGCGAGGAGCCAGCCGGAATAGCGGGAGGCGACGAACTCCGCGTAGGGCACGAGTTCGTCGGTAGCCCCGAGCGTAAACCTGACCAGTGACACAACGTCGGTCAGCCGCGACCTGTCACGGTGTCGGACTCGTCCGGCGTCGACCTGTTCGTAGGCGGCCCAGATCAGGTCCGGGGTCCAGTTGTGCGGGGGCCGAGCAATGCGGTCGGCGAGTTCCTTGATTGCCGCAAACGGCACACCCACGGCCTTGGCCTCGTCGAGGAGCTGGATCGCAGTGATCTCGTCTCGGTGCTCGTTCAGGTACTCCGTCCAGGACTCAACGACCAACCTGGCACGATCGGGGTCCACCACGCCATGTGCATCGAGCAGTACGTCGGGGGTGACCTCGTCGATGATCTGGTCGTGGCTGCGGCGCAGCTCCAGGATCCGGGCACGCAACTCTGGGTTCGCGGCCAGTGGTTCGATCGCCGTCTCGATCAGGCCGTCGACAACAGCAGTCGGGTCGCTCCCAGGGCCCGCGGCTTCGACCGCGACGGCCTGCAGGTCAGGGTCGACGGCGTCGACAAGGCGACGCACCACCCGCTTGAGCGGAACGTCGGAGAGGGCGTTGAGCTCGGCGCGCTCGCCGTCGGACAACTGCAATTCGAGCGCCGCCAGGCGCGAAGCCAGGGTCGCCACTTCGGACTCCGTGATCGTCAGCGATGCGGCCCTCTTCAGCAGCTTATCGAGGGATGCACTCCGGTCCCGGTTCAGAGGGGGCTCCACGAAGTCGTGCTCCGTGACACCGACGGCGTCGACGATCACGAACCGCGTCTTGGCCGTGGCGGCCGCGTCAGGGGTGACGGCCTGGAAGTCGGCCGCGGCGATCGTGCGGGCACCACGGCCCTTCATCTGCTCGAAGTAGTTGGCCGTCTTCACGTCGCGCATGAAGAACACGCACTCCAGCGGCTTGACATCCGTACCGGTGGCGATCATGTCCACCGTTACAGCGACGCGCAGCTTCGCCGACGTGCGGAACGCCTGCAGTGCGGCCTTGGGGTCGCGGGCGTTGTAGGTGATCTTCGCGGCGAAGTCGTTGCCCTTGCCGAACACCTCGCGCACCGTGGTGACTACCTGCTCAGCGTGGGCGTCGTCCTTACAGAAGATCAGCGTCTTCGGCACCGCCGATCGTCCGGGAAAGATCTCCGTGAACAGCTTGTCGCGGTAGGTCTCCAGGACCAGGCGGATCTGGTTCGGGTTCGTCACCGCCCGGTCGAGCTGAGGACTGGTGTACTCGACGTCCTCGTCCAGCGCCTCGATGCGCTGGACGCGGGTGCGCCGGTCGATCTTTGGGACCACCATCCCGGCCGGCAGCTGGCCACCCTGCTCGGTGACCTGGGTCTTGATGCGGTAGATGTCAAAGTCGACGTTCACACCATCGGACACGGACTCCTGATACGTGTACTGCGAGACCAGGTTCTGCCGGAAGAACGCGAACGTCTGCTTACCCGGGGTAGCCGTGAGTCCGACCACGTGGGCGTCGAAATACTCCAGCACGCCGCGCCAGAGCCCGTAGATGGAGCGGTGGGCCTCATCGACAATGACCAGGTCGAACGTCTCGGGCGGCAGATCGCGGCTGTACTGGACCGTAACCGGCTTGTCGGGGACATAGTCGTCGAGCTGCGGATCGTCAGTGTCGGGGACTTCCTTGCCGCGCAACACCGAGTGCACCCGCTGGATCGTGGAGATCACCACGTTCGAGCTGGCGAGCATGCCAGCACCGGTGAGCTTGTCGACGTTGTAGATCTCCGCGAACCGGCGCCCGTCGTCCGGAGTGGTGTAATTCTGGAACTCGGCGAGGGTCTGGTCGGCCAAGTTGTTGCGGTCCACCAGGAACAGCACCTTGGAGAACCCGCCGTGCTTCAGCAGGCGATACGCGAGGGTAACCGCCGTATACGTCTTGCCGGCGCCGGTCGCCATCTGCACCAGAGACCGGTCATGCTGCTGCCGCGCGAGCGACCACTCGGTGTTGTTGATCGCGTCGATCTGCGCAGGACGCAAGGGAGCCTCGTCCAAGGGCGGCATTGCCCGAACCTTCGCCCGCCATGTCGGCGCACTCGGCGACTCGTCGGCGGCACGAAGAAGTCGAGCCAGCGCTCCAGGCTTCGGAAAACCGAAGACCTTCCTGGCACGCGGGTCAGGATCCAAGCCATTGGTGAAGTGCGTCTCCGTGCCCGAGGCCTCGAACACGAACGGCAGCCGGTCCTCGATCAGGACGGCGCGCTTGCGGTGCTGTTCCGGCAACCCCGTCGCGTACATCGCCGACTGCCACTCCACACCCGACAGGGTCGTGCCCACCGGCTTGGCCTCGATCACCCCTACGACACGACGGTCGACGTACAGCAGGTAGTCAGCACGGCCGTGCCCCGAAGCCATGATCGCCTCGCGCACCGCGATGCCCTGACCGGCGAACAGGTTCAGCGCTCTACCGTCCTGAACGAGCCACCCGGCAGCCTCGAACTGCGCATCAATCATCACGCGCGCACGCGCCTCCGCCGGAAGGCGGCGGGAATCATCGTCGGCTGCCACGAACGCGAGTCTACGAGGCGTGGGGCTAAACCCCTGGTCAAAGAGCTTGGCAGACCGGGGTGATATGTGCGCGACTCAGCGGATCTGCCGGGCGCCTACGCCTGTGCCCTCCTGTCAGTACGATCCCCGATGACGGTCTCGCCGCTTCATCATCACGGCCCCAGGCTCGCGATCAAGAGCTTCACCGCGTTCCACAGCGCCAACGCGATCCCGAGGACCGCGAGCACCGCCACAGCCCCCGACGACGGCGCGACTGCCACAGCACATGCGCAAGCGCGAGGCATGCGAGCACCAAGGCAGTGGCGATTCACCGGGTTGGCGACGGAGACGATCGAGCCGACGAACTGGATCACCGTGATCCCCAGTGCCATCGAGAGCAGCGTAAGCCCCGACCGTCTGCTGGCATCGGTCAAGGTGGGTTGGCGGGTGCAGCCGTGATCGTGTGAGCGAGGATGACCAGTGGCACGGAGGGGATCGCCTCCCCCGGCAGCCGCCAGCTCTGTCCTCGCGCAGTTGCTGGCGGCTGCCGCAGCAGGGCTCGTCAGCCTCCGTGGGGCCGTTCGGCGAGGTGGTTCCAGTCGGCCCAGGTCTGGAGGCGTCCGGCATAGACCTGCGGGAGAGTTCGGTGCCGACCACGCCGAAGAGGACGCGCAGCAGCGGGTCGTCGCTCGATCAGATGCGAGTCATCTACGACCGCCAGCAGCTCTAGTCAGTGTGCGCTCGCGCGGACGCGACCATCCTCTGGACGGCGGGTGGAAGAAGATCATGAACATCTGCCTCTTCGACGAGGACCGCAAAGTTCATCCAAACCTGCCCACGGACAGCCCGGGCATCGACTCCGTAGATCGTCGCCAGCTCCTGCTCAACGTCAACGACAGCACCCGGCTGTCGTGGTGCGGGGGAGGCACGGTCGCCAGAAGGATGGTCGGTCTCTGTAAGAATCCGCTCAAGCGGGATCAGAGCGACGGCGCTCGGGTATTTTGTGCCCGCCGCGTTGATCGAGAACCAGCAGCCGAGTTCGACGGCCCTCCGCGTCTGGGATTCGTCACCGCGCCACCAATGGAGCACGGCGCCGCTGATCGGCCTTGCTTCCAGGGCCTCAAGCACGCGGCCCGGTGCACTGGAACTGTGGATCGATGCGATGCGGGGCGTGTCCTGCAGTGCGCTGAGGATCGAATCGAATACGCGCTCCTGTTCCTCAAGTGGCACCATTGAGCGTTTGTCCAGTCCGATCTCGCTCGCCAGTGCCGTCGACGAGAGCAGTGATGCAAAGCTCGCCGCGTCATAGTCCCGCTGTGACTCAACCACCCCTGGATGGCAGCCAACGCCCCAGATGGTGACCTGGTCGCGGCGAGTCCTGACGGACTCGTACTCGTGGGGGGACCTGGTTGCTGCGAATACGACCGCACCGAGCCGCTCGAGATCGGCTGGTGCAGTACTCGGATCAATGTGTGCGTGCAGATCGAGAGGGGGAAGCTGGGGTGCCATCAGAAGATCCCTCGCAGTTCCTCGACACCTCGCTGCGATAGAGCAAGCGCGTCATGCGCCGCGTAGCCCTCAGGCAGCGACATCGCCATCACGTCACGCGCGCGGATGCCCCGGTCGACGAAGTCCCGGAGAGGCTCAACGATCGACTTCTGCCGAACGAACGTGTCGTACCGGCCGTCTGGATCGTCAACAAGATAGGTGGTTGTGTCAGGGACACCAGAGGCGATGAAGGCCGCCCGACGAACGAGGCAGCCGAAACACACCCCGCAGGAAGAGCGGACCGGAGCACCGCTGTAGCGCGCATCGGTGTGCGAGCAGGAGTTTGTGTTGCTGAGGTAGGCCGAGGCAGCGTCGACGCCGGCCGCGTCCGCCACACGGCGAAACATCTCGCCCTTCGTGAGGGCCTCGAAGGGGTTCTCGATCTGACCGAACCCGCCCACGCTTTGCATCAGAGCAGACAGGTCGCGCAAGAAGCGCGGGTGGGTCGTGTGTGTCGACAGGCTGCCACGACGATCCGGACCGAGCGGCGGGTTGAGCGAGGCAAAGCCATTCTCGGCGATCCAGAGCGCTGCGCCAGCACGGTCAGCGACAGCAAGGCCAAGCGCAAGAAAGAGCAGAGAGCGTGAACGAGTCGACGTCTCACTCCGGAACGATGAGCCGTCTAGGCGCTTCGAGCCGCGATGAAGATGGAACTGATGATGCTCTTGTCTGATGCCCGGCACCAGTTCCGCGATCGACCCGGCGACAGCCTGCTGCACCGGGGAGATCGCGGTTGAGCTGAAGTGCGAGACCAATGCTTGCGAGTGATCGCTACCCAGGTCCACTGCAGATAGCAATGCCCCTGCAGCAGAGTCCGCCCCACCGCTCAGAAGCACAGTCCGGTCGTGGTGCTGCTCGTCGATCGGGAGACTCGTCTCCTCTGCAGCTGGCGCCTGCGTGAAGTTGAATGCCCAGTGGTCGCCCGACAGGAAGCCGACCGTGCTTGCCAGATGCTCAGCGTGCGTTGCCCATAGGGCAGGATCGCTTACCTCCACGGTGAGGTCGAAGTCCCTGTCGTTCCAGCTGGAGCCGCGGCCCTCACGAAGTACGGAGCGGTCGGCAGCGAGCACACCCAGTGCAATCCGGATGAGGTCTACGTTGCGCAGGTTCACCGCGCCAAGGTTGCTTAGGTGGGGATCGATGAGTCCGGTGAAGGTGGTGCGTCCATTGCGGGTCCAGAGGAAGACTTCGTCGAGGCTGCGGCTCTGCAGGGCGCTGTCAGCAGTGTCTTCAGAGAGTGTGAGTAGAAACCGACTCATGACGTGACTCCAAAGATCTGGCCGATGTCGCGGATGCCGTTCTCAATCGCTCGCGCCATCTCCTGCTCGGTCGCCCCGCTGGGGTTCAGGGTCGCCTGGGCTGCGTACTCCGCCGCGACATCGCGGATCTGGCGCTCCAGGTGGCGTCGTTTCTCGAAGCTGGCTTCCTTCGCGTAGATCGTCGAGGACGCCTCCGTCAGAGCGGTTTCCGCGATCGTCGTCTCGATCGATTTCCTCACGACGTCTTCTGGCGTCGGCGAGTGTTCTGCGGGCTGCTCCAGTATCCATTCGACGACGCTGGCAACGATGTCGCGTTCCTCGGCGTCGGCGAGTGTGCTGTCTGCCTGAGCGTCGAAGGCGGTCTCGATGATCTTGAGACCGATGGCGACGGGGTCACCGAGCGCTCGAAGTTCGTCGTAGTTGAGTCCGGCCTCGCGGAGAATCTCTCGGTTGCCAGATGAGTATGCGAGCGCCAGCCTTCCTGCTCGCCCAGCTGCGCGAGATACCCGACCGACGGATCGGGTGACGCCTCCAGATGAGCGACCGCGCCCACCGCGTGTCCCACCTCCGCCTCCGCCGGGGCCATCGCTGCCCCCACCGCGTCCGCGCGTGTTTAGCAGCATGCGAAGGGCCGGCCCGAGGTCTATCGCTGGTGGGCGTGCGGGCCTACTCGGCCGAGTCGGGTCGGAGGGCCGGTCGTCTCCATCTGGGTTGTCAGCCTCATCCCCATCGGCGCCAACGGTCACCTCCTCCGCATCGAGCCATGCAGCAATGTTGTCGCGGAGGTCAGTCGCATCCTTGCCGCCGCTGCCGCCGAACGAGCCGCTAGTTCCCATTGCCGCTCCACGCCGATTCAACGATGCTCACCGACGCCTGAAGCCTCTGGTCATCTGCTCCTGTCCGCCAGGCGTCAAGTACCGGCTGATAGACGGCCGGATCCAGGGGCCGCAGCTTGATGACCGTAGCCGGTTCGACACTCTCTGCAGGGAGATCTCTGAGAGCTGCGACGACGCTTGACTGGGTAGTGGGTTGCTGTGCAGCGAGGCGGAGCAGGCTTTCGACGGTGAACTTCTGTAGCGCCGGCTGGTCATGGGTACGGCGTCCGAGGTGTCCGACCAGGTTCTGGGCATCACCCTCTTGGAGTCGCTGCAATGTCTCGTCGGTGACGCCTGCGCGGTCGAGCTTGAGGCTAGAGGTCAGCGCGACTGCGAGGTCACGGAGACGCTCAGGGAGCCCGGTGTCGATGACCTCGATCTTGGCGAATGAGGCCGCCAGATAGAGGTATCCCGCTATGGCAGAAGCATCGAGCGCAGGCAGGAGTTTTGCCCAGCGGCGCAGGGTGTCGGTGAAGTCGTCCTCGCGCGCAGGTCCCTGCTCCGTCTCCGGTGCGACAGTCTTCTTCGCTCGCCCGCCACTTGGCGCCCCATCCTCGGACGGATCAGTCGTCGGCTGGCTATCCGCGGTCGCCTCGACACGGCCGTTCGCAGCAACATCTAGAGCGTCGAGCTTGTCACGCAGTTGGTTGGACGCGAGCCAACCGAGCACCGTCTCGAAGTCATCAGTGAGGATGCGTTCCAGCACCATGAGCTTGGCGACCGCATCGGGCTTCAGGTTGAACCCCCGACGTCTGGCGACCGCCTGGCGCACGTTGAGGTCGTTGAGGAAGCGCTTGATGCGTCGCGGATTGCCGTGAAATTTTTCGTAGAGGATCGGTGTCAGGCGCGTCGCTGTGACTAGGTGCTTCGCCAGGGCACTCCCGTCCTTGATCTCCAGCTCATCCAGGCTTCCGCCGTCGATACGCATTTCATCGCACTTGGTGACGAAGGCCGCATACCCATCCTCGTCGGCGCCAAGTTCGGCCTTCGCGAGCAGTAGGAAGAGATACGCCTCGGTGTCGAACCGGCTCAGCGCGGGCAGCGGGATCGTCGTCTGGACGATCTTGTGCAGGTAGAGCTTGGCGGGATCCTCGTCCTCGTTTTTCGGGGCCGCCGTCTTGAGCTTTTGCCGGATAGCCTCCGACACACGATCCTCGTCCGCTGCGATGACGAAGGACATGCCCTTGGCGGAGAGGAACAGACGGATTGCCTCTAGGGACTCGACCACCGTGTCGGGCAGGCAACGATCGAGATCGTCGACGAGCACGACCACACGCGAGAGGTGTGCCAGCGCAGGATCCGCCAATAGCGCCCCGAACTCGTCGCGGAAGGCGGCCATGCCCTTCTCGCTTTCGAGGCTCTCGGGCTCGTCGCTGACAAGCCCGAAGACGTCATCGATGTCAGGTAGCTGCAGGGTGATCGCGGTCCTCGCTGCCATCTTGACCGCCTTCGACCAGTTCACCTTCCGTACAAGCTTCTTGAAGGCGTCTACACCGAGTTTGCCGGCAGGGTCTTCCTGATCGAACTCCTCGCTGAGTGCGGCCAGCACCTCAGCTATGAGGCTCTCCTTCGGGCCGACCGCTGGGTCGTAGCTCCACGGCTGCGTCGGAATGACCAGGACCTTGCGGACGCTCCCCTCGGAACGTTTCTCGATCTCGGACTTGATCAGTTCGAGCACGCTCGTCTTGCCGCTTCCCCAGGCGCCAGAAAGACCGATCGCCACGGGATCCAGTCGGTCGTCGAAGAGTGCATCTGCTGCAGTTTCCGCTACCGCGCGGAAGGCCAGCAGGTCCTGGGTGGCTGGCTCATCCGACCAGAGTGGGTAGGACGAGGTCATGCTGTGCCTCCATTGGGGACCTCCGGCGGCTCCGCCATTCGGTCGTGTAGTTGTGATCAAGCGGCCCAAATCGGCCGCCTGTGGTGCGTACGAGAGAGTCCGGCATGGATGGTTCATGACGCACCGGGGCGGGTGAACTTGATCGGCCACTCGGCCAAGGGGCGCGCGGACAGGCATTGCGGCTGACGGCGCGCGAAACCGCGCCTGTCGCCGGCGGCGTGCCGCACTACTCGGCAGGTGAGTCCCGCCGGTACTGCGGGCTTTCAAGGGTGCATGTCCCGCCAAGCCAGACGCCGTGTCGGTGGGGCGGTATAGGTTTCAGCGCGAAGGGGGTTTGAAACCATGTCTGTCCCGCTCGCGGAGCAGCGGAAGGTGCTGCAGCGTTCAGGCAACGTCTGCGCCTTTCCCGAGTGCAGAAGAGAGCTGACCGCCCCGCCCACGGCTAGGGATCCGCTGGCGACTCTGGGCGAGATCGCGCACATCGTCGGCGAGAAGCCGACGGCCGCGCGTGGTGACTCTCCGCTGAGCCTGAAGGAGCGCAACAGCTACCCCAACTTGATCCTGATGTGCGAGAACCACCACAAGGTGATCGACAACCAGGAAGGGACTTGGCCGGTCGAACGTCTCCAGGCCCTGAAGGCTGGTCACGAGGCGTGGGTGAGCCGCACGCTCCAGGGCGCCGACCCCGTCAGCGGTGGGCCACCCGCGGTACCGAACGACTTAGGTTCGACCTCCTCCGCCGGAGCTGCGACCAACTACCCCGTGGTCGGCTCAGACGTCGGACGGGCTGTGCTAGGCATCCACCCCGCGATCCCGCTTCCGGACGAGCACATTCCTGCCTTGTCCCCGGAGCTGCCCATGTATGTGGTCCGTGACCACGATCCGCAGCTGCGCAGCCTGCTGCGCGACAGTGCGCTCGTTGGTGGATTCGTGCTTCTTGTGGGTCCTGCTGCGGCGGGAAAGTCGCGTAGCGCCTACGAGGCGGCCCGAGCTGTGCTGCCAGACTGGAACCTCGTACTTCCCGACGAAAGATTCTGGCAGGACACGACGCGGGTGCGCTCGATCCCTGCCCGCAGTGTCGTCTGGATGGACGACATCGCAACGACGATCGAGTCCGGCGAGCTCACTGCCCGGACCTTGCGGAGCCTGCTCGCCGATGCGCACCGCCCGGTGATCCTTCTCGGTTCCATCTGGCCGGCCGACTACGAACGCCTTACGACCGCCCCCACGGGTGGACGCTCGGACGTCAGCCGCAGCGCTCGTGAAGTCCTTTCGATGGCCCATTGCTTGCCTGTGCCGGCGCAATTCAGCAGAGACGAGTCCGAACGCTCCACCGAGCTGGCCAAGACCGACCCTCGGATCAAGGAGGCACTGATCCGGCAAGCGGACGGATCCGTTCCAACCGTCCTTGCCTGCTCCCCCGAGCTCGTTCGACGGTGGACCGTGCCGAGCAACGCCGTCGGTGCCGCGATCATCTCCGCGGCAACCGACGCGGTGCTGTGCGGGCACCCCACGACCCTGCCACCCCCGCTGCTGCGCTCGCTCACTGAGCGATACCTGACCGAGGCACAACGTGCGTCAGCGGATCAGGACTGGTTCACATCGGGGCTGGAGTGGGCCCGCCTGCCCGTCCGCGGGACCGTCGCGCCGCTCACCGCGCAAGCTCGCACAGTAGGCCAGATCGACGGGTACCGGGTATCCGACATCCTCGTACACCACGCGCACAGCCAGGCCGCTGCCAAGCGACGGCTGCCAGAGAAGCCATGGTCTGTCCTCGAAGACCTTGCTGAGCCGGAAGCATGCCTCACGATCGGCATGCACGCAGTGAACTGTGGACGTCCTCAGATTGGCGAGCGCATTCTGACTCGCGCGGCCCGTGCCGGACTTGTCGACGCCTACGGAGCACTCGGTTTCGCCCTGGCCGACCAGGGCAAGCTCGACGACGCCAAGGCTTGGTTCGAACGAGCCGCTCAGGCCGGGCAGCCGGACGTCAGCGCGATGGTCGCGGTGATCCTTGAGGACCAAGGCGACATCGAGGGCACAAAGCACTGGCTGCAACGAGCCATCGACAACGAGAACGATCCCACGTCGATGTGGGGGCTCGGCCAGATCCTGGAGGCCGAGGGCGACACCGACACCGCGATCTACTGGTATCGGCGAGCGAGCGAGACGGGCATCGACGACGGACTGGGCATGACTTGTCTAGGCTCCCTATTCCGCAAGCAGGGGGACACCGATGCGGCGGCCGCATGCTACGAGGAAGCCGCAGGCGCCGGAAGCGTGCACGCCATGCTGAACCTTGGGCTACTGCTCGTCGCCAGGAACGCACTGGACGGCGCCCAGAGCTGGTTTCACCAGGCTGCCGAGCTCGGTGTGGTCGAGGGTGCCGCGCACCTGGGTGCCCTCCTCTGCCATCGCGGGGACTTGGACGAAGCCCGGCTCTGGTTGGACCGCGCGGCTACGGCCGGGTACGTGCCCGTGATGGCGGACTACGGCACGCTGCTACGGCAACTGGGTGACACCGCAAGTGCACTGACATGGTTCCAGCGCGGCGCGGAGGCAGGTGACGTCGAGGCCATGGCGGGACTGGGTGCCCTGCTCGACCACATGGGCGACCGCGAGACCGCTGGTACCTGGCTTAGCCGTGCCGCCCATGCAGGGCAACCGGTAGCACAAGTTCTCTTCTCGATGTTCCTGTTGGAGCAGGGAGACACCACGGCTGCGCTCGAATGGGCGCGGAAAGCCGAAGAGGCCGGCGTACCGGTCCCTGCAGAACTGACAGACCAGCTCACGCGCGCAAGCGATGCCAGACCCGCGCGTGTCTGCACGCACGCGGGCGCGGGGCCCGCCGACAGCGCCGTGGCCCAGTGGACCCCGCTCGAGCACAAATGCTCCTGCGTCGTCACGTGGGGATGGCCACGAGCGACGATCGATCCCGACTCGGTTCTAATGTGGTGCCTCACCGCCGCCGAGCTCAAGTGCCCATGGCACGATCCGGCATTTCAGCAAGCGGTCAACGCGTTGGAGCATCCCGTTCTGGACTTCAAGCTACCCACCACGGGCACTTGGGTGTGCATCCACAAGGCGACGGGCGACGACGTCGAACTGGGCCGCCGACTAGGTCACAGGATTCGCTCATTGGGACGCCTTATCGAGCGTAACGACCGGGCCGAGATACTCCGTGACATGCCGGACATTGCGCGCTGCAGGATGGAGGACAGGGGCTTAGACCCTGCCGAAACATGGCTCACCATGCTACTTACCGACGTCGTACTCAACCGAGGCGAGCCGTTCAACCGAGAAAGCGTCACGGCCCCGGGCGCCGATTGCTGACCACGGCTCAGATGTGCGGCGGTATCGCCTGTGCACCACGATCTCGGCAGAGTACCCGCTGCCCTGCCGTGCCCGGGTACTGGCATTGGTGAACGGCGCCCGAGGCTGCTAGGTGTCGAGGTAGTCCCACTCCTCGCCTAGGACCCAGTTCAGAGCGGATAGTTTTCCGTTCAGCATTCCCCACTCGAAGTTCGTGTAGGGACCAAGGTCTCCCGGTCGAGTGTAAGTTTCCTCCACCCTCTTCCTGCCGGGACCTGCGGTGTTGAGCATTTGCTCCAGTTCCTCGTCCTCGCCAGCATCCCGGTGCCGTATCTCGAACATTAGGGAGCGCTCATACCAGATCCTGTCCCACAGTTCCTGATGAGCGGCCATGATCTCGTCCAGGCGCCGCGGTTCTTCAGGAATGTCTTCGTCGAAAAACAGCTCCTCGACCTCATCATCAAAATACTCGATAAGCACCGCATTCAGGCCATCGATTCCCAGCCCAAAACGAGACCCCCGAGGCTCAAATAGCTCGACAATATCCTCGTGAGGTTGGCGATTGTCTCCATTCCTGAGAGAGAAGTCTTCACTGTTCGAGGTGATGAACGCGTGCGGATGCGCCTTGAGATCAATCCCGTCAACCACGCTCGCATAGAGTTCAATGAGGAGCGCATCTGCCACACTGTTGCGCGATCTATGAAACGGCGCCTTCTTCGACAGGCCACGGTCGACCACAGCCTCTCGGTCCCGACTCGTCGGTTCCAGGTTTCGACCTTTTCTAAGCAGTTCCAGGGTCTCGACGAAGTTGCGAGTCGTCATCGCTCCGATCAGCGGTACGCGGCGCGCAAGGTCTTCGATGAGGCGCAGGTCTTCCTGCCGCCCTTGCCCACCGTAGTCGTCAAGGTCTTGTCTGATGAGCCGAAAACGCTCGGCGACACTGGCTGTCATAGACGCTTCAATCCGAGCCCGATTGCGCTCGAACTCGTCGATGACGAGGGCAGGCACGAGCAATTCGATCTTGCCCTGGTGGTGCAGGACCCGAAGAGCGACAATCCACCGCTGACCATTGCGGCGTTTGCAGATGTCGAGCCAGGTCGACGTGTCGATGAGCAGACGGAGCATGGCGACGAAGGTACCGGGATCGCCCGTGGCGCGGAGACGTATCAACTGTTCCCCCGGACTGCTCCGTCAGCTGGGCCCAACGGCGCAGGGCCGTCCGATCCGGCACAGCCCGTCATCGCTACCAGTGTGCTCGTCACGCTGGAACAGATTGAATGGGCCGAGAGCGAGATCGACGCCGCCAGCAACCCGGCACCCGGGCAAAGGTGATCTCCGTTCGCACTACCGGGAACTCCTCGACTGGCTGGCGACCGGTCAAGACAACCCGGCACGGCGGCCGAGATCTGCTGCGCGTACGCAGATACCAGCCGGTCGCTCTCCTGAGCTCGGCCGCTGCCGGCCCCTACTTCCGAATGCGGGAGCTCGCGTTTCCGGACCTGCCGCCAGTCACCGACCGCGGTCAACACCACGAAGCCCTCGAGGGCTCATCCATCGATGCTCTCGAAGCGACCAGCCGACGCACCCTGGCACGCAAGGATCGCGGCGTCGGTGATATCTCCTGCACCGGAATGCCACGGCGCAACCGTGCCCTGCACCTTCTCCGTTACCAGAACCGATGCCGCTGCGCTCACAAATCCCGCAACGCCAGTAACGACCAGGCGCGGCGCTGGCAGAAGCGCCCGCTATTGGGTCGACGTTGAGTGGGCCGGCTGCTCCAGGGTCGAGCGATCACGGACTTGGAGCACACAAGGCCCGAGCCTGTGAGCCGGTTCGCTCGAAGAGTGTGGCAGGTGTGGCCGCCGATGCTCAGCACATGCTGAGCATCGGCCTATGACGACATCCCGCTGGTGCCGAGGAGCCCTAGGAACTCCTGCCATATGAAAGGTGCGGCAGCTGCAGCCAGGCCGGTCGCGAGGATCCCGAGCCCCCAGATCGCTACGAAAAGGAGCCACACAGAGGTACCAGCGGCTGGGTGCGTGGCCAATTGACCCCTCCTGAGCGCCCGGCGGTGAAGGAAGGCGAGCTCGATCAGAAACCGGGTCCACCAGAAGTACAAGAATCCTCCAAGCAGGAGGAGACCAGTCCACTGCCAAGCGGCGTCCGACAGCTGACTCGTCGTCTGCTGTGCGCCGAGCTCCGCTCCGACGATGCCACCAAGGACGAGCGCGAGACATGCTCCCGCCCACGAAACGAACCGCTGGGCGGACTGCCCCCAGTATGTCTCGGGCTCGTAGGGCTCAATTGTGAGTAACCACCTCAGGTACCGACGGGGAAGCAGCAGAAATGGATGCGTCGCCAAAATGGCGCAAGCGAAGGCTGCGAAAACACCACCGGCCCCCAGGTAGGCCATGACTCCGCCGTCATTGTCGTGCCTGTTGAGCACCGCCGACATAACGGACAGAACTGCTGCCGCTGCAACCACCCAGGCGGACCCTCGCATGGTGCGGAATCTTCGATCCAACACCGCCCGATCACCCTCCGAGAGCCCGGAAACACTTTCCGCCAGTTTGCCCTCCGTAGACACCCACACTCCTCGACTGAGTCCAAACACATTTCCCCGACGCCACCCCAGGGCAGTGATTTTCGCTCGTGAATTCGCAGAGAGCCACACCGGGCGGCCTGGCATACATTTCGCCGCTAGGGAGACTTATCGACGGACAACGCCGCTCTACGAGGCGCGCATCGGGGTCTCGCGCCCGGCGACCTGATATGCCGATGGTCCCGGTTCCGACAAGTCGCTCCAGTTCCCGAACTCCGGGTAGTTGAGCCAGTACGCCTCGGACGCACGGGCGATGAAGTCCGTCTTGAGCCGCTGCCCAGGCCTCGTTGACTTGTCGACGGTTACGACGTATCCCGTTCCGTCGGTCTCGACGGACGACTTGTGGGTCAGGATCGATTCGCGCTGGGACCAGTTCCGGTCCTGGCTGGTGTAGATGTAGTCGTAGGTGATCCAGCGCCACAAGCGTCCGTCCGTTTCTCGCCAATCGACCATGTGCCACATCGTTGTGTGCTGATCGAAGAACTGGACCCGGGCACCGGTCTGGCCGATGCCGATGACCCACCGAGGCCGCGGCGTGCCCTCGTCGTCGCGCTCTGCGGCATCCACGATGTCCAGGTCTCGCTTCTCGAACTGGGCGCGCGCCTGCTCCTCGTCGAGCCAGTCGTGACCCAGGACCGGGCGTCGTGTGAGGTCGTTCCAGCTCGTGGTGTACAGGACGTCGTCGGTCATCGGGGTTCCTCTGCGTCTGGATGCGGCTGGTATTCGCTGATCTCCACGCGCTTCTCACGAGCGTACTGGGCGACGCGTTCAGGGACCGGCTGAGCCTGTGGTGGCACACCGAGGACCATCGCCCCAGCGAGCGGCTGGCCGATCTCCTCTTCGAACAGTTCCGCACGTTCGACTCGGGCGGTGTTGCCCGGCGTTGGAGCGATCACGAGGTTCATTCGTCCTGGCCGGTACTTCGTAAGAATCTCGTCGATGTAGCGCTTCGCAGTGTCGAAGGTGACATCGGCGAGCTGGACATGCTTGAGGGAGACGACCTCGTCGTCGCCCAGGGCGTCGACGCGGTACTGGCGTTCGGTCTTGCCACCGGGGTCAGTCTTGTTGATGTAGACCTCAGTCGTGCGGAAGCGGTACGCGGCGGCGTGGTTGAACCACATCCCGCGCAGGAACGCTCGCTGGTAGGGAGCGATATCGTCGCGGACCGCGTTTCTGGCGAACCAGCGGGCTTTGGTCAGGTGGTCGGTGCCGCGGGGGTAGGTCGCGAACAGGCGCCGCCACGACTCTTTCTCCTCGGCCTTCGCTTGGTCGATCTGTTCCTGGATCGCGTCGTCCAACAGGGCGGACACCTGTGCGGGTGGGAGCCGGTCGGGGTGCGCGGCCAGGATCTTGTCCCGCAGCCCAGGGTCGGGGACGCGGACGCCGGTGGCGGTGTCGGTCACGGTCTGCTCGGCCCACGCCCGCGCGTACGCACCCGAGACCCTGACGTGGTCGTACGTGGTCGTCAGGCTCGTGACGGCGCCCTGCAGAAGGGCGGTGAGATGGTCGAGGGAGGACTCGATCACCTGGCCACGGTCCTCCAGGAGCTGTGACTTGACGGCGGCCTCGTAGGCCGCGACGGATCCGAGCAGGTTCGCGTCGTCCTGCGTGGCCTGCGCCAGCTCCGCGAGCAACTGGAGGTCGGTGTCGGTCTTTTGGTAGAACTCGAGCAGGTCCGCGGCGATACGTTGCAGCCTGGACATCGCCACGAACACTCACCCCCTCACAGCACGTGGCACGACCGGATCGGTCGACGCGTTGGTCAGATCTGGTTGGTGTACTCGCTGGCCCTGCGGGCGGCATCCAGGAGCGAGTTGACGGTCTCTTCGGTGGACCGGACCGCAGCGGACAGGGCCGCGATGACTTCTCGGTCGGTCTGGGTGGCGGTGCCGCCGATGAGCTCCTGGATCTCACCGATCTGCTCGGACAGCTTCGTCTTGTACCCGCTCAGGCTGGTCGCGGTGTTCTGCGCGTTGCTCGCCACCTGCGACACAGCGGTCTTCAGGTCCTCAACCTTGGACATTCCGGTACCCCCTTGTGGTTCGTGTCCCGGTGATCCCGGGCTTGGTCTGATCTGGGATCTGGTCAGCAGCTGGGTCGTCAGCGGCCTGGTCCGGGCCTGTTGCCCGTGGGTGTAACTCGGGTGGCTCGCACGATGCCGGCTCGGGCGGTCAGGAGGACGGCGACGACGGCGCCCAGGAGCAGCAGGATCGCGGAGAGCACCTGCCCGGTCAGCGCGACGACGGCGAACAAGGCTCCGGTCGCGATGCCGCCGGTGATCGCGGCGGGGACCCAGCCGCGGGTTCTGGTAGGCCACGCCCCGCAGAACGTGACCACCGCCCCTGCCGCCTGGATGTACCCGGGGGCGCCCAGTAGGGCGAGAGCCCCGAACGTCGCACCGGTGGCGGCAAGGATGACGCCGATGGCGGTCCACCGCGCTCTGGCCGCGGCTCGCTGCTGGCGGGCGGTGTCGAGCTCGATGTTGGTCTTGTGGAGCTGGTCGATCAAGCCTTCCATCGCCGTCAGCGCTTCCCCTGACGTCTGCACCGTCAGCTCGGCGGTGCCTGATCCGGCGCCGTCGGGCGAGACGCCGGCGTCGGCCAGGATCCTGGTGACTTCGGCCTCGAACGGCCCAGTCCGCTCCTCAACCAAGGCACGATCGGTCCCGGCCTGGTCGACGTCGGCCTGAGCTTGTGCAACGGCTGCTTCGGTCTCTGCCTCGCGGTTCGCGCTCTCCTGGAGAGCGGCGGCGTGCGCCCGAGCCAGCTCGGTGACCGACTGCCGGTAGGCCTCCCACACTGCTCCGTGGCCACCACTTGCTGGCGGTGCGCCCGCCGGGGCGCCTGGACCGTCTTGGTCGGCGGGTGTCGTCCATGGGTTCTGGTTCGTGGTCATCGGGCCGCCTCCCCCGTCGGCTCGCCGGCCGGGCGGAGTCTGCGGGCGAGTTGCTCGGCGTCAGCCGTGGTCAGTGGTGCGAAGGGCACGGCGAGGACGGGTTCGACGCCGATGCCGTCCCATACCAGGCATCGCGCCGGGTCCGACGCCCAGCGCAGCAGCGGCTGCCCGAGGGCGGAGCGGACACCGTCCTGGGGGTGCTTGAGGAAGACATACGCGCTGATGCTGGAGCGTTTGAAGCCGAGCTGCTCGGTGATCACGTGCAGCCGGTTCCACCACGCGAACGTCACCACCCCAGCACCCGGGCCGTGCTTGAGGACATCGTCCAGGGCGCTGGCCGGGCTCTCCATGAGGCCGTCGGGGTTCTGCGTCATCCCGGCCACCGCGTGCAGCCCGAACGCGAGGACCAGCAACGGCCCCTTGCCCTCGACGTCGACGTGGTGGTCGCGGATCTGGTCGCGCAGGCCGAAGATGCGGGCGGTGATCGACTCGTGCGACGTGACGTGCTCGACCGAGCATCCCGCGGCGAACAGCACGTCGGTCAACGCGCGCTTGCCCTCCTGGGTGGCCGGCTCGGTGGCAGTGGCGTCCAGTAGCAGAACCCGCGGCGAACTTCCCCGAGCACCGGTGGGCAGGGAGGCCGATGCCTGGGCGAGGACGGTCGTGAGGGCCAAGCCGGTCATCACGCCGAGGGCTTCGGTCGGGCCGTCGCCCACGATGAACACCCCGGCACCGGGCTCGTGCGGGACCGGGATCGTCGCGGGCTGCTCGGTCACCGCGACAGGCATGCCCGCCCAGGCACCCGGGGCTCCTGCGGCGTCACGCCCGGGTTCCAGGAAGCTCAGCGTCGCGGGGAGGTTGGCCGGCTCGGCCAGGTGGAACACCCGCGGCCCGGCCAGGTCCCGACCGGCCCCGCGCTCCCACAGCTCACGCCGCAGCCCGGCCAGGGTCTCGGGGTCGGCGTGGGCGACCTGGACCTGCCCGTTGTCCGTGACCGCGCCGTAGTTGTCGTTGACGATCGCCTGCCCCCGGAATGCCAGCCCGGCCGCGGCGGTGTTGCCGGCTTGGAGGACGACCTGGGAGTCGTTGCTGGTGGTCTTGAGCGCGATCCGGACCGGGACCTGCCCGAAGATCGAGTCGCGTTTCGCGGCCAGCTTCGGTGCCCCGTCCAGCGTCTGCGTGGACAGGACCATGTGGACGCCGTAGCTGCGCGCGATCCGGGCGATGCGTTCCAGCAAGGCCACGGCTTCGGTAGCCAGGTCGTCGTCACCGTCCAGCAGGACCTGGAACTCGTCCAGCACCACCAGGATCCGTGGCGGCCTCAGCAAGCCGGCCAGGCCTTCGGGTGGGATCTGGGCGATGTCGGTGACATCCATGTCCTTGAAGACCTGCGAACGCGCCACGAGCTCCTGGTTCAGGTGCCGCAGGACCGCGACACCGAAGGTGCGGTCGGCGTGGATGCCGAGCACCTTCACGTGCGGGAGGAACGCCTCCCGGCCGGTTCCGGGGCCGAGGCGGGCGAACTCGACGCCGTGCTTCATGTCGACCAGGTACATCTCCAGGTCGTCCGGGGAGTACCGCACGGCCAGGTTGTGGATCAGGGTCAGCAGGAGGTTGGACTTGCCCTGCCCGACCGCACCAGCCACCAACGCGTGCGGCAGTGGCGGGTTCTGGGACCGCAACCGGACCACCGCGGGGTCCGTGTCGGCGAACCCGATCGTCGCCTCCAGCCCCTCGCCTCGCTCGATCGGCGCCCACCACGCCTCGCGTGGCGGGAGGGTCTCGGTGAACTCGATCGTCGGCAACGCCGCCTTGCTGGTGCGGTCCAGGACGTCCCGGCACACCGCCTCGGTCTCGGTGACCGGCACGTCGAGCTGGACCGCAACCTCGGGCAGGTGATCGCTCCACAGACCGTCATCGCCGGCGACCACCGTCGACAGCACCCCGAGCAGGTCTTCCGGATCGACCCCCGGGGCGGGATGTGCGGTCGGGTCGAACGTGACCAGCAGGGTGATCCCGCGTTCCTGGCCGGTCTTGGCCAGGCGGACCAGGTCCGCTTGTGTGGTCTGGTCGATGCCACGCGGGTAGTCCAGCACCGTCAGCACCCGGTGCGCGTCAGCCGAGCGCGACCGCGCCCGCAGGGCGTCGAAGGAGCTCAGACCGGCCTGCGCCATGCGGTGGGCGCGCATCGAGGAGACCTCACCCAGACCCGTCAGCACGGACCGCAGGCCCGCGGTGTCGTGGACCGGGCGGGCCACGACCTGCCCGAACCGGGATGTGATCGCGCCCAGGACACCCATCACACCGGTGACCTGGGGGTCGAACGTCTCGACCTGCACCCCGAACGGCTCCGAGGCTGCCACCGCGCGCAGCACGGCCTGCTGCACCACCCGCAAGCACACCGATCGGTCGTGTCCGATCTGCTCGGCCAGACCGCCCGACACCGCCCTTGGGGGAACGACACCGCTCAGGACCGGTCCGGCCTGCGCGTCATCGGCTGCTGCCTCGAGCGGGGTGGTGGCGGTCGGCTCGTCGTCCAGGACCGCGGCGGACGGCAACAGTGCCCACCCAGCGGTGCCCAGCAGAGGCAGCACCACCGGCACGTCACTGCCCGCAACGGTGCCGACCCGGACGAACCCAGCCCACTGCTGGCCAGCGGTCAAGTTCCCATCTCGCCACCGCCCGTCGGCCGGCGCGAACCCGGCGGCACCTGGTGCGAGCTGTGCAGCCTGGTCGACCAGGCTCGGGCCGAGCTGCGCGCCCAGTGCGTCGGTGACCTGCTGGGCGGGCTGGTCGGCACCGGGAGTCTGTGAGCGCTGCGCAGCGGACAGCCGTGAGAGGGCAGCGGACTCCTCCTGGGCGGCTACCGACCGGGCATCCACCACCAGTCGGCGCGCGGCACCAGCCAGCGCACGCATCCGCTCCTCGACCCGCCCCGGCGGCTCCACACCAACCTCAGTCGTGGCTTTCACCTGGTCACTCACCCGCACCGGCCCCCGCCCCAGACGAACCTCATCCGACCGGCCCAAGACTCCCACACTCCACCGACATCTTCGGCGCCCTTGGTTTGCGCGGTGTACCTCATCCCCCGTGTCATCGTGTTGGCGGCGGTGTCGGTCAACGGGTGACCGTAGCGAAACGGTCGACGGCGGTTGGCACGAGTTCGCGCAGAGTGCCGTCACCGGCCGCTGACCGCCCGCGGGCGGTGAAGGTGAGCAGGTTGCCGTCGACGACGACGTATACGGCATACACCCACACCGGCCAGGAGCTCGTTGATGCCTCGATCGTTGACTTGTAGGCCAGCGTGCGGTCGCCCAGCGAAGGGAAGTCTTTGTTCGGCTCGTAGTCGGCGCGGATCGCCTGATCGCCGGACAGCGTCGATACGACTGGGCAATCGTCGAGCCGTTCGGTCATGAAGTCGAGGATCTCGTCGGGCTTCGCGGTCAGCCCGGACTGCACCGTCATCGTGAACGTGTTCTCGCCGCCGTCCTGGAATGCCGCGGATGCTTCGACCGCACCGGTTGGGTCCGCGAATGCCGGGTCGATGTCGCCGGGGTCGCAATCGGGTGGGTCGACGGCGTCGTACTCCTGGGGCCCGGTACTGGATCCGTCCCCGGGGGGCTTGAGCATCCAGCCCGCGCCGGTGGGCAGGTCGGTGACGCTCAAGAGCGCCGACTCGGCCTGCTCGGAGGTGATCGTCGCGGACCCGTCCGAGCTGGTCTCCGTCACGGTCGGCGTGCTCGAGGGCGTCGAGCTGTCGTCGCTGTTCGTGGTGACTCCGCCAGCGGTCTGCCCGCATCCTGTCAGCAACGCGCAGAGCACGACAGCGCTCAAGACCTTGTTTCGCATGTTCTCCCTGTTCATCGTCGTGTGCGGGGCGTTCCTACCAGACCCTGGCCGCGGGCACCGTCACTTGAGCGGTCCCTGGGGATGTTCGAGAGCGAACCCGGTGCGCAGTGCGTTGAGGACCGGGTCGATGAGATCTTCTTCGAAGGCGGCCATACCCGTACTGGTCATCCGCTCGTGGAGTTTCGGGTCCCAGGGCGTTGGGGAGAGCTTGCCGGTGAACGGGACGGTGGCGGTCAGGTGGTCGTAGTCGGTAGCTGCCATGCGCCAGGTGGTTGCTCCTGGGACCTGGTCAAGGAAGGCGTTGGTGTGGTTGATGCCCGCCGGGTCGAAGTCGAACCGGCCGATCAGGCGCCATCCCTGGCCGGCCAGGCGTGCGAGAGCGTCGAGCTCATTCCCTGACGGTGTGCCCAGGGTGCACACGACCCGGACGTAGTCGAGGCCCTCAGCCTCAGCCATGTCGGCTGCTGCAGCGAGGATCGACGGGTTCTCGGTGACGAAAATCGGGTTGTGGGCGGACGTAGTGGCCCACTCGGCTCTTGCGAGCTCTCGTGGTGGAACGGTCACGATCGCGCCGAGAGGGGCGGACCAGCCGGTCGGGAGGACCCCAGTCATGGCCAGGCCGCCCATGATGTCGTCGAAGTCGACCCCTGCCTGCTCCCAGCGCTGTCGTGTGGGGCCCTCGGTCGAGACCCGTCCGGCGGAAGTGAGCATTGCCAGCACCAGGTTGGGCAGGGGCCCTTCGTCCAGGGCATGCGGGTTGCCGGGCACGAGAAACCGGCGGTCGACACGTTCACCGTCGGGCAGATTGAGGATGGTCGCGGCAATGCTCACGGCGCTCCGCGCTGTCTCGATTGCCGCGTCACCGGTCACGTTGACGAACCGCGTCACCGCACGGCGCCCACGCCCAGTGGTGAGCAGGTCCAGGTCACCGATCCCGGCCTGCTCGCAGGCGGTCCTGATGATTTCCTCGACCTGTGCGCGGTGGTCTGCTCTGGCTGCCCTCTCCAGGGCTTTGGTGGCCAACGTTCGACCGGTCAGCGTGGCCACCACCTCGCCCAGCGTCATCCCCGGGGCGCGATGGCCCACTACGGTAGACAGCTCGCCCAGGTCGACCGTGACCTTGCCGCCTGGCCTGCCCGGCGGGATGAGGCCAGAGGCGGCAGCGCGTTCGGCCGGGTCGCTGGGCAGAGCGACCCTGACCTTGCCGTCGGCCAGCACAGGGTCGCCGCGCCGGTCGGCGGCGTCAGCCAGCGCCTGCCAGAGCCAGGCCAGGTCACGATCGGTCCAGGCGCGCAGATCGTGCATCGGTAGGGAGCTGCTCACCAGGCGTTCCGGATGTCTTCGAGGTCGTGGGGGTAGGTGGTGTTCGCGGCGCGTACGGGCATCCAGATCTCGGCCACGGTGTCCCCCGGTAGCGGGGCGAGGTCGTAGATGTCGGTACCGTCCCAAGCGCCCGGGGCTCCATCCCAGGAGTGCGAGGTGCAGACCAGGTCGAGGTCCAGGGACGCGATGTAGCGGGCCAAGCCTTCACGGCCTTGTTCATCGACCTCGCCGGGTACTTCGTCCAGCGCGACCAGGCGCATCGAGGTCTCTGGCAGGTCGTCGTAGGTCGCGCCGACGGCGGCGAGCATGGGTGCCAGAGTCGCCAGTCGCGCCTCCCCGGTGGACAGGCCGGTTCCGCGTGAGCGCCAGGGCTTCATCTTCTCGTCGCTGCCTCGGCGCACGTGGTACTCGATGTAGAGCCACTGGCCCAGATCGACTGCTGTGGTGACCCGTTCGGTCATGTCACCATCGGTGGCGTCCAGCAGGTTGCGGATAGCCAGGGCGAGCTGTTCGGATTCCTCGGTGGTCCGGGACGCGGCGGACTTCTGGCAGGCAAGTGCGTAAATGGTCCGCTGCACGGGCGACAAGTCGTCGCGCAGTTGGTACTTGATCCGGACTCCCACGCCTGAGGAAGCCGAGACGGTGTTCATCTTCTTGTTGACCATGTCGATCCAGTCCGTCATCCGGTGCCAAGCTGTGCCGATGGCGCGGGGAAGCCGGTCGAGGATGAAGTCACGCAGGGCTTCATCCTCCTTGTCGTTCAGGAGCTGGTGCGCTGTCTCAGCCAGCTCGGTGGCTACGCTCGCGGCCTGAAGAGGTTCCATGAGACCGCCGTCGTGGGCGCAGCGGTAGGTGAACAAGCTGGCGTCTTCGTGGTTGAACGCGACCGCGGAGTCCAGCGTCCACCTCCCCCGTACCTCCCCAGCAACACGGTCGAACTCTTTGTAGAAGTTGGGCAGCGGCGTGGTGGCAGCATTCTCGAGCGCGTCGAGTACCTGCCCGATCAGCGCCTCACCGATTGCTGGTTCGCTGCCGGCCGGCAGCACAGCAGCACGGACCTCAGCCACGGCGACGAGGGAGACCAGAACGCTCACGGCTGTGTCGGCGCCAGGTTCCAGACGGATGACGTCGTTGCGGGCCCCCTCGGCGATGCCTTCGGCTCTGCCCTTGTCCTGCTGCTTCGTACTCAAGTCGCGACCGAGCCTGTCCAGTGTGTCCTTCAGGCCGGTGAGCTTGGTCGTCTCCTCTTCGACCTGCTTGACCAGGTCAGCGATGTCTGGGCTGTGCTCCGCTGTTCGGCTCTCGTATCGCGTAGTGACGGCCACGGCCTCCAGGTGAAGGCGCTGTGCCTTGGCCTGAAGTGGGGGCAGCTTGTCACGGTCCTGGTGTGCGCGGGTGAGGCGTTCGTGCAGCCACGTCAAGCGTGTGACCAGCTTGGCCAGTATCTGGCGTGACTCTCGCAGTTCGCGCGCCCGGTCGGCTTCCGTTCGTTCAAGTGAGGCGAGATCCTCGAGCGTGGCTGGCAAGGCCAGCTGGGCACAGGTGTCCCTCCACTCCCGCTGGGCGGTGCGCGCGTCCCGTGCTCGGTCGTCGGCGACCGCCTGCCGCTGGTTCGCGCGGTCGCGTGCGTCGGTAGCGGCTGTCTCCTGAGTCGCTCGCTCGTGCTCGGCCGTGGCTAGCGCGGAAAGGTCAGGAAAGGTCGCAGCGCGGGCACGTACCTGGGTAGCTGCCTCACGTTCCTCCTGAGCCTCGTTCTCAAGATCGGCAGCGTGCTGCTCCAGGCCGGCGGCGACCTCGTCGAGTCGTTCGGCCTCGGCCAGAGCAGCGGCGCGCTTCTGAGCAGCGCCGATGTACTTGGAGTCCTGCCCGACGGTGTCCTGAGGTGCGCGCCCGAGGATGGGTCCGATGCGGAAGGTCGAGTCCGTACCGACGACCGCGGGCGCATTGTTCGGGGTGGTGGCGCTGCCGGTCAGGGTGATGCGGTCCAGGACCGCGGCGGCCAGGACATGGTCTGGATGGTCCGGGTCGGTGGTGAGGATCGAGCTCAGAGAATCGTCGACCGTGGGACCGTCCACGCAGATCTGCCAGTCGTCGGTGTCGAGACCCGCGTGCGTCAGCGCGGCACCGAGGATGCCCGAGGCGGCCATCGCGGCCTCGATCCGGGCACGCGTGCCGGGCGTGGTGCCCTCGCGCCAGGTCAGTGCGTCGGCAAACAGGGTCTGCGACGTAGCGACCCAGTCGGGGCGCGGTGCTCTCAACTGTTCACCGGAGCGAAGGGCCTGGGCGCGCTGCCGATGGCCTTCGGCCTCGCCGCGAAGATCGTGAGCTTGGGAGTCGAGCTGGCGCGCCTGCTCGATGGCTGTCGCGGCGATGCGTTCCGCCGACGTGTGTGTCTCGGTGCGCCACCCACTTGCGGTGGTGAACAGCTCGCGTGGACTCTGCTGGCGCGCTTCCAGGACCGTCTCCTGATCCAGGGCATCATCCTGGTCGGTGGTGGTCAGGTCAGTATTTCGCGTGGCCCATTCGATGATCTCGGTGGCTGCACGGTCGGCGGCCCGGTTGGCGTGTTCCTGCTTCGAGCGCAGTGTGTGCTCGAGGCCGTCGGCGACTTCCG
This sequence comes from Promicromonospora sp. NPDC090134, assembly GCF_044746965.1. Taxonomy (NCBI): domain Bacteria; kingdom Bacillati; phylum Actinomycetota; class Actinomycetes; order Micrococcales; family Promicromonosporaceae; genus Promicromonospora; species Promicromonospora sp. NPDC090134. Next base: position 502,301 of record NZ_JBIVCZ010000004.1, read on the forward strand.
CGGCATCGCTCGCAGCTCTTGCTGCGTCCGCTGCCTTCCGCTCTTCGTCGGCGACGGTCTGGTACTCGCGACCCATCGCTGCTGCGGCATCCGATCGTTCCTGGTGGTCCCCTGCCAGGTCCAGCCAGTGCACGGCTGCGCCTTCCAGCACTGCCGGCGCCGTGGCGATCTCAGGAAGGGTGCCTTGGTCGAGATCTTCGTCCGCGACTTTGAGCATCGCGTGGGGGCGCATGGTCATGGTGACCTGCGCGACCACCTGGCCAGCCTTCGGGTCTGCGGCCGCGGCACGAGCAACGACATCTGCCACGTCGTCCTGGAGTTCGATCGCCTCTTGGGCCAGTTCCTGCGCCCGACGCGCGGCGCCGTCCACAGCGCTGCGTAGCGATTCTCTGGCCTGTTCGGCGGAGGCCTGCTGCGCTTGGACGGTCGCAGCCAGCTGCTCCAGTTCCTTCGCGCTCTGGTACTCGTCCTTGGCGGTCCACTCCTGGATGTTCGCTTCGGCTCTGGTGGCCTTCTCCTGTGTGGCCTCGTACTCCGCTTGGGCATCCGCGAGGTCCGCAGCCGCACGCGCGTGTGCCTTCTGTACTTCCGTGGAACGCGCCTTCGCCTCGTTCAGGTCGGTGCGTGCCTGGCGTGCCTGGGTAGCGACTTTCCTGGTGACTCCGGCGACGTACCGGGTCCATGTCTCGGCCAGTCCTGCCAGGTGCGTCGCTGCCTCGCGGGCTTGCCGGAGCTCCTCGCGGGTCTCTTCGGTGGCGGCCAGTGCCTCGGCCGTGGCACTGATCTCGTCCTCCGGAACACCCGGCAGTGCCGCTCGCAGCTCATTGGCGGCTTGCTCAGGCCGTATCGCCTGCAAAATCGCAGGATTGCGCACCTGCCGTATCAGGTTGGCGATCGTCTTGAGCTTGTCGCCATTGGTGCCGAAGACCTGCGCGGCCAGCTCGTTCCGATACCCCTGGTCGCCGTCGAGAAGGTGTCCGCCGGCCGCCTTGACCTGCTCTTCGAAAGCAAGGCTTGTGGTGATCGGGGAGCTCCCGTCAGCCCCGACCAACGGCATGTCGACCACGGGCCGCCCGGGGATCGTGAACGGCTCCGGGGTGACCTTCTGCCCCGACAGGACCAGGCGTACACCGTAAGAGCGCACACCTTCCTCGGCAGGTCCTTCCAGCACCATCCACACGTACCCGATGCGCTTGTTGCCCCGCTTGCCTTCCTGCATCAGTGCGGTCAGGCCGGTCGTGCGGGAGTTACCCGCGCGCATCTTGTTGCGGTCCAGATCCAGGAGGTAGGGCCAGAGTGCTTCCATCGCAGTCGTCTTGCCAGTTCCGTTTGGGCCACGCAGGAGAAGCCGGCCCGAAGGGGCCTGCAGGTCCAACATCGTGTACTTCCACACGTCGAACAGACCGAACCCGATCAGGCGCCACCTGGCCCCAAAGCGCGACAGGTCGAAGTCCTCTGCCGGGAACTCCAGTTGCTCCTCGACACCAATGGCGGTCATGCTTCCTCCTCGAACAGGGACAGCTGGGCATCGCCCGGATCAGGTTCAGCCACCACGGTGGCCGACGGCTCGACAACAGAGTCGCCCGCTGAATCGCTCAAGGCGCGGGCCGTGCTGTCACCGGTCTCGACGGTGGTGAAGGGCCTATTCGGTGGGGCTTCCCATCGGCCCAGGGCCGGGGAGACCCACCACCAGCCATCGGCCACCCGCAGCAGGGCGTTGGCCACCAGGTGCGCTTCAGCCTTGGCCAGCAGCCGCGACGGCTGTGTCGTGTAGTCCTCCGACCACCCTCCGCGCCCGGTGCGCTGCTCGTTCGCGATCTGAGTGAGCTCCTCCAAGACACGTTCTCGCTCCATGCCGCGCCAGCCCGGACCAGGGCTACCCGGCCGGTTGCCGTCGAGGGTGTCGGTAGTGGCCACGAAGTCGCACAGCACCAGTGCGACACGCTGCTCGATCGCTCGGGTCGGGAACGGGACCTCGCCGAGCTCATCCGAGCGGCGATAGGCCTCGTCCGGGACAACGAACGCAGCGCCCTCGGTTCGGCGCTCAATGGTCAGCCCGAACGACGCAGCCAGCGGCCGGCCGTCATCGCCGCGCAGCCGCCGCGATAGCCAGTCCATCTCCTGGTCGTCGAGGTCGGTGGTGTGGATGACGGTGTCGTCCACGAGACGGCGTCGCATGCGCCGTCCGGCGTCCGGCTCGTGCATCAAAGCATCGACCCATGCTTCCGGTTCGCTCACCGGGTCGATCTCACTGGTGAAATTCATGACCAGGTGGGGAAGGCGACTGTGCTCGATACGCAGAAGGACGTCCTGGTCGGGATCGACCATGTAGTCCTCGATGCGACCGTCGACCTCGGCGACGATGCCACGCTGGCACAGCTGCTTGAGCGCATCGGTGTGTGCTCGACGCAGCAGGTGGCCTTCCACGACCGGCACACCGGCCTCGGCGGCGACGACCTTGCCCGCGTCGATCAGCTCACCGATCAAGATCGAACGGCGCAGCCCTTCCGCGGCCGCGGCGAAGAGGAACACCCAGGTGCAGGCCAGCGGTGACGGTGCCTGGACGGTCCAGTCGTCGATTCGCGGCGGCGGGGACTTGCGCAGCCGGACCAGGTCACGGCTCACGTGCAGGCTCCACCCCAGCCGGGAGAGTGCCGTGCGCAGAACCTGGGTATTGCGACGGGCAGCAGCGATCACTTCGTCGTCTCTACCCGACACCAGCCAGGGACGCGCTGCCAGAGTGCGCAGCACGCCGGCGATCTCCATCTCGGTGTCCGTGGCGACATCAACCCTGACATTGCGTCCTCGAGCGCTCATGCCGTCCTCCTCTCGAAGACCAGGACCGGTGCTGGGTCCTGGTCGCGGTGGTTCCCCACCTGGTTGTCTGCCTGGTGTGAGAGGGGCAACGTTGGCTCGGCACCGGGCCGGTGGAACGCCACTGCGCGCCCGGGCAGCCACACCCGCCAGTGCTGGCAGCCGAGCGTGCCTGGCTCGCGCCCGGTCGCGGCGACGATCGTGCATGCCAAACCGTCGCGGCGAGCCGTCCTGCGCCCGCTGACCGACCGGGCGCGAGCCGCAGCAGTGAGCACCTCGTACGCGACCTGCGCCGCCCCCACCGACAGGTCCTCGCCCGGTGACGAGTCGAGGACCTCCGACACGTACCTCGCCCGCTCGGCCTTGACCTGCTCCAGGCGCGCCCGGTGCTCTTCCCTCTGAGCCGAGTCGTCCACCACGGCCGGCGCCCTGCCCCGACTGCCCGTCGCTCCGGTGCTGAACTGCCACTTTTCGGTCTCTACCTGTGGCCCCATCCGCCACGCTGGTACCCGCCCGGCGCCCGGCTCGTCGGCCTCACCATGCAACTTGCGCCACGGGTGGTCACCCAGCGCCGCGAGATAGATCCGTCGCGCCTGGTCGGTGTCCAGACATGCCCTGGCCAGCAGGAGCGCCCGCGACCGGGTCGTCTGGCCCGGGCCGCTCGACTGCAAGCGACGCAGGTTGGCGTGGAACGTTGGCAAGGCCCCCAGAATGCGGCGCGCGAACCGGGCGCCCCGCCCATCCTCCGGGTGGTACCACCGCACCAAGCCCTGCCAGTCCGAGAGGCTTCCGCCCCGTGACGCGCTCAAGATCTCCCTGCCGATCAGCTCCGAGGCCGTCGACTCCGACACCGTGATCTCCATCAACCGATCGAACCGGTCTTCCAATGCCCGCAGCGCGCTCGATGCTCGTTCCGATCCCCGCTCGATCTCGTTGACCGCGAAAGTTGCATACCGGATCAGGAGCGTCTTGAGCTCTCCAGCTTCGCCCGTGTCGAGATCGAACCGTGAGGCCAGCTTCATCAGGCCCGACTCGGCATCGATCAGGGTCGAGTCCAAGCTCTCGTGCGCGTTGAACAGGTTGTTCACGCGCCGCTGGACGCTGCCCAGATCCGCCCACCGGTCCCCGGGGTCGGCCAGGGACTCCAGCTCGCTGGCGACCGTCTCCAGGGAAACGAACGCGATCTCCCGCAGACGCTGGGTTCCGGTCAGGAACTGCTCGTAGAACCGCTGGACCTGCCGACCCACCCCGGTGGGGGTATACCGGAAGTTCTTGTCCAGCAGGTCGGCGATCACGCGCACATTGGTGTTGTCCTGAAATCGGTCGACCACACCGATGTCGTAGAGGCGTTTGAGGCGGTCCTCGACCCGGGTCTGGTCCATCCGGATCCCAGCTACGCGGAGCCCGGCGACGACCTCGATCGGGGTCATGTCGCCCACCGCCGCGTCTAGGACCCGCATGATCGCGATGAAGTCGTCCGAGGCCGGATGCGCCAAGTAGGACACCGCATCACGCTGGTCCGGTCGTGACCGCGCCCCGTTGAGCGAGTCGAGATCACCACCCCCGGTCGCATCCAGGGCGGACGGCACAGCCTGGTTGTTCATGCTCACGCTCGGCTTGTCCTGGCTCATCGCGACCACCGCACAGCACGCAGCGGCCAGGCCCCTGGCTGGGCCCCACCCCGGACGGCAGAATGTGACGGCGATGATCCCCCAGGAGCACTCAGCTCACTGCAGACGCCCGTCGTAACTGCCCGCACGTGATTGCCCGCAGTCCGCAAGGCCACGAGTGCCGAAGACCGCACGAAACACCCCCGTCTGCCTACCGCTGTACGTTGCCCAACCATCGCATTGCCCTGTCGCGGTGCCATCCCGGTCCCCTCTGTCACCTGCACCCATGACTCACCTGACTGGCATCGCTCGCCCCTGCGCCGCGCGATCGGTCCGTAGCCACACGGGCCCATCGCAAAGGCGATACGGCGCATGGTGACATCCGCCACTGACAGTGACCGGGACAGGACCGCGACGTCGACGTGCACGACATGCCTGACCAGCACCGAGTGGCCCCGTGCCTGCAGGACCTCCTCAGCAGCCCCTGCACCGGCGGGGCGACGGCGGCGTCGCTGACGCCGTGGACCCGACCGGCCAGTCCTGGCCGATGCCCTGTCACAGCTCGACGGCCGGGGTGGCGTCGCGCAGGTCGAGGCGGTCCAGCATGCGGTTGTAGGGCGCGAAGGCTGCTTCGGCTTCGGCACGGTCGACGTAGCGGGACAGGTCGTACTGGTGGGACGGGGCGCCCTTCGGCTTGGCGATCACCTCGGCCAGGGTTTTCTGGTCGCGGGTGGTCCACCTCGCCCCGATCGCGGCGTACAGCCGGGGGACCTCCGTGAACGGGTCGGCACTGAGCTTGTGGTAGGGCACGTCCACGATCGAGGACGGCGGCAGGTTCATCCGCGCCTGGAGGCCGTTGTTGACCTGGTCGACCAGATGATCCAACGCGGCTCGTCCGATCACTTCAGGGTCCACCTCGTGCTGGACCATGGCCTGCAGCGTCTCCAGGAGGCTGGCGAACGAGCCGATGACCGTGACGGGGTCACGATGGGTCCACACGAACGTGGCGTCCGGGAACACGTGCCTGATCGTGTCCATGTCGCTCAAGTGCCCCGGATACTTCAGCACCCACCGCTTGGGCTCGCGCCCGTGCTGGAGTACCTGCAGCCCCAGCTTCAGGAACTCGTACTCCGGCAGCACGTCGTAGTCGGCGAGCCACGCGCTGTAGGACGGCATCGGCCCACGCTGCAGCGGCCAGTGGGCGCCGTGCGCGAAGAACAGCACCGACTCCTCCGGTCGGTCGATATAGGTCGGGTGCTTCTGCTGGAGGCCGGGAGCAACCAGCTCCATCAGGGAGAGTCCTTGCTCGAGCTGCTTGATCACCTTCCGTGCTGCCCGCGGGTCGTGCAGAGTCGTGTGCGACAACTCCCAGGTCAGCGGGCCACGATGGTCAGCCGACTCCGCAAGGACCCGGTGGGCCAGCGTCGTCGCTGTGCGCGGCAACCCGCACACGAACACCGGTGCCGTGATCGGTTCGCCCGTGACCTGCGGGTGCTCGGCCAGCACACGGTTGACCCGCAGCCGGTTGGCGTACTTGCGCTCGACCTCATTGGTGATCAGGAACCAGCCCAGCGGCGACAGCCCCGGGATCTCGGCCGCTGCCTCGATGATCCTGCCCAGGTCCGCGGCAAACGGGCGGTCCTGGGTACCCGCCCTCTTCTCGACCTGCGCCGCCGCCTTCGCCCAGGACCCGGCGGGATCCCGGTAGCCCGTGACGAAAGGGCCCAGCGCAGCGTTCAGGACTCGGGTGGTACGTGGGGTACGGCTCACGACTCTCCTCGGTAGTAGCTGGATCTGTTGCCGGTCACGACTCGCATCGTTCACGCCTCACCATCGGCGCATAACGGACTATCGGGGCAGCCAGTGGCGGTCAAGAGGTGTTGCGCCATGCGGAGCACATTCACCCGCCCTCGACCGTCGAGCGCGGTCGCTGCCTCGCAGGTCTCTGTCCTGCGGTGTTTGTCGTGGGATCACGTCGCGGTGCCGAGGGTGACCGGTAGGGCGGCCGGGCGGCGGAACCTCAGGTCGAGCGCCCAGGTGATCTGGTGGGCGTCGACGCTCAGGGTGGGTTCGACCTGGCGCAGCAGCGTCTCGACCGCGGTGCGGACGATCAGCCGGGCCTGACCTGGTGCGGGGCACCGGTGCGAGCCCGCGCCCCAGGCCAGATGGGCACGGTTGCCCAGCCCGTCCCAGGCGCTCGTGCCGCGCACGTGCGGGTCGCAGGCGGCGGCCCCGACCGCGAGGAGGAACGCGTCACCGCGCTGAATCAAGGTGGCCTCGCCCAGCAGGTGGCCTTCCTTGAGCGCGAACCGTGGGGCCAGGACACTCACCGGGGACGCGTCCCACAAGACCGCCTCGAGCGCGTCGTCGGTCCCCAGACGCCCGCCGGCCAACCGCCGGGCGAACCCTTGGTCGGTCAGGGCACGCAGCAGTGCCTGCCCCAGCCAGGCCTGCAGGCCCGCCGACGCACCGGAGACCAGGGACAACGTGCCCAGCACCGCCTCGCGGGTGCCCCGGTAGCCGGGGTGGGCCGCGAGCAGGCCCGCCGGCGTCATGCCGCCGCCCGCGTCCCGCATCGCCTGCCCACCGATCAGGAAGCTCAGCTCCCCCAACCCCGCATCATCAAGGCCTGCGTCGTCGAGCCCTGCGCGGTCCTGGCTGGTTGCGGGGTCGACGGCGAGCTCGAACAGCTGCCTGCCCGTGACCGGGTCCACACCCAGGAGCGTGCCGAACCCGAGCCGGGTCACCGGCTCGACGTACTCGCGCATCAGGTCGATCTCCCGGCCCGGGTCGGACCGGGCAAGGTCGACCAGCCGGGAGACCGTCTCCTCGCACACCGCCCGGACGACCCGGCCGATCTCAGCGCCGTCGATCGCGGCCAAGACGTCGTCCAGCGGAGCGCGCAGGCGCGCGTGCTCCGCACCGGTGCTCGTCTCGACCCGCTGCCACTGCCCTGCCCGGAACGCCGCCCGGAGATACGCCGGCAGCCCGTCCGGGGTGCGGTTCCAGGCGGTGGTATCGGTAGTGACCATGCTGGAGTCCCTCGCCAGGGCAGCGATGGCCGGGTAGCTGGTCACCAGCCAGGCCCGCGCCCCGGGCCCCAAGCCGACCGGTGCGACCGCTCCCCACTGCTGACGTAGCCAGGACCAGGCCGCGACCGGGTCCCGGGCCGAGAGCACGTCGGCCAACAGCGGGACATCGACCGGGTCATGCAACCGCATCGGTGAACGGCCAGTCTGCGACGTGGAGGCGCTCGGTGCCGGGTACGTCATCGAGCATCTTCCCTGGGCAGAATGCTCCGCGATCCCCCACGATGCGACGACCCGGGCGGCGCAGCACGTTCGTACCCGACGGCGTGGCCGTGAACGGTGCCGTCCGGGGTGAACCGGGTCCGCACGACGTCATGCACCTCGTACACCCGTCGCGGGTCTACTTCTGCGGAGGCGGGCACTTCCCGGGGCACGGCACGGAACGCGTCCGCGATCGCCGGGTCGACCAGCACGCCCTCCTCCAGGAGCTGTTGGATCATCTGCCTACGCCACTGCGCTGCTCCAGCCGACGCAGCTGCCGGCTCGGGGCGGTCCGCCTCGATCAGTTCGGGTTCGGTCATGCGCGCCTTCTTCCGTGGTCGAGGTCAGCAGGTTCATGCTCAGGACGGCCGGGTGGCCCAGACGCGGCCAGTAGTACCCCAGTCCTTAGGCCCGGCGGGCTGCTCACGGTGCCGTCAGGGGGCGGAACAGGTCGAAAATGGTCTGGTCCGCGTCGTGGGCCGTTGCGGGCTGCGCAGGGCTCCGTGCCGGGCCTCCCGTGCTCAGGAGAGCGTCACGGGTCGCGCCGCCGGGGGTCATGGTCGAAGCAAGGTCGACGAACAGGCGCGCGGTGACCGTCGCGTCGTAACCGGCCCGGTGGAGCCGCATCCCCGGGGGCATTCCGGCATCGAGGCGACGGTGTCGGACCAGGGAGCTCAGGCTGTAGGACGGCAGATCGAAGGCCCGTCGTGCCAGCCGCGGCGTGTCGATCATGTCCGGCACGGCCCAACCCGGCAACGCCCGGCTCAGGACGGCGACATCGACGTGCACGGCGTGCCCGACCAGGATCGAATCGCCCAGCGCCTCCAGGACCTCCTCGGCAACCTCTTCGGCCCGGGGCGCGTCGGTGACGTCGTCATTGCTGATGCCGTGGACCCTGCGAGCCTGCCAGGTGATCGGCTCCGGCGGACGAACCAGCCACGTCCGGGCCGACCTGATGCCGCCCTGATGGACAGGGACAAGTGCGAGCTCGACCAGCTGGGGCGGTTGTGCCCCGCTCCCCTCGACGTCGACCACGACGTAGTCGGCCGCACTCCAGGCATCGTCACGGGTCACGATCGATCCTCCAAAGGGTGCAGACACCACACGACAGCGGTCGAGCGCTCAAGCACAAGGACAAGGACAAGTTCAGACTGTGGACGAGCTGTTCGAATTGCCTTCTGATGACAATGCATGAATGCACGACGGAATCCGCCGACAATGACCCTAGTGCCCCAGAACTGCTCGGCGTTATCCCTCATCGCCGCATTCTGGCAAAATGCGGCGCCGCACTTTGCCAGAATGCAGCGGTGCGGTCTTGTGGCAAGTGAGCACCTACTGGTGCGGTTACATCCATGACTTCTCAGGCTCCCCCGCGGCATGTTCTGGACCCGACCGGGCAAGATGTGTACGGCGAGATCGACCGGCTCCGTGCCGACGGCCCAGTGGTCCGGGTCGAGATGCCCGGCGGACTGCCCGCGTGGGTGGTCCTCGGGTACGGCGAGGCAGTCGAGGTGCTGAAGATCCGCAACCGCGACCCGTGGGTGTCCAAGGACATCGCGTACTGGGCCGACTTCCTCGCCGGGCTCGTTCCAGCGGACTGGCCGCTGCTGATGTGGGCGGTCAAGGCCGGGATGTTCACCGCCGACCCGCCGCGACACCGGGACCTGCGGTCCTGGGCCGCGCCCGCGTTCACACCACGCCGGATCAAGCGTCTGGCCCCGGTCGTCGAGCAGATCGTCGCCGACCGCCTGGACACCCTGGCCCCGGCCGCAACGACAGGGCCGGTCGTGGACCTGCGGGCCGCGTTCTGCCTCCCGGTGCCGATCGAGGCCATCGGCGCCCTGCTCGGTGTCCCGGACGACCTGGCCGGCACGTTCCGCTCCGGCGCGGACGCACTGTTCGACACCTCAGTCACACCCGAGGACGCCCAAGCCCGGTTCCTCGCGCTACTGGCCGCGATCGAGACGATGGTCGACCGGAAGATCGCCGACCCCGGTGTCGACCTGACCAGCGACATGGTCAAGACCCTGGGCACGAAGGACGCCTACACCCGTGAGGTGCTGCTGGAGACAGTGCGGCTGACGATCGTGGCCGGATACGAAACCACCGGCAACCTGATCGACCAGACAGTGTTCGCCCTGGCGACCCATCCCGAGCACAAGGCTGCGGTGCTGGCTGGGGAGATCTCCTGGGATGCCGTGGTCGACGAGACCCTGCGGTGGGCCGGCATCGCCGCCAACCTCCCGCTGCGGTTCGCCGTCAAGGACTTCGAGCTCGGCGGCGCCGAGATCAACCAGGGTGACGCGATTCTGGTCAACTACGCCGGCGCGGGGCGTGACCCTGCCCGGTTCGGCCGGCCCGAGGTGTTCGACCCGACCCGGGACTCCCGGGAGCATCTCGGGTTCGGGCACGGCACCCACTACTGCCTCGGCGCACCCCTAGCCATCCTGGAAGCCAAGACCGCGCTCCCGGCCCTGTTCGACCGATACCCGGACCTGTCCCTGGCCGAGGACCCGGCCACGATCCCGGCCAACCCGGGGTTCATCACCAACGGACACGCCCGCCTCCCGGTCCACCTGGGCGCCACCAGAGCCTGACCACCAACGTCTGACCAGTGCCGGGGCCACCGTTGACGGTGGCCCCGGCCGGTCATTTCACGAGCGCCCGCCCGCCGATGGCACGCGGCGCGACACCCACCAATCGCCCTGCCTGGGCTTCGTGCGCCCTGAACTCGCCCCTTTCGAGGAGAAATACGTTGTTAGGCATTTCTGATGTCCGTCTGGACGACCTGCCCGCCAACCCAGTGCCGGGGTTGCCGATGCTGGCCGCGGCGACCATGGCCCCCGACCCGGCCGCCGTGTACCGCACGTGGCGGGCGCAGTGGGGGCCGGTGGTGCCGGTCGAGCTGTCCGACGGCGTGCTGGCCTGGCTCGTGCTCGACTTCGAGGACATCCAGCAGGTCCTGATGGGCCGGTCGGTGTTCTTCAGCCGGGACGTCGAGCACTGGACCGCGTTCCACGACGGGCGGGTCCGGCCCCGCACCGGGCTGCACGCGTTCTTCCGCCCCCGTGAGAACGCGTTCTACACCGAGGGTGAGCCTCGTGTGCGGTTGCGGAACGTCGTGGACGACGCGTTCGCGAGCATCGATGAGACCCGACTCGTGCGCGAAGTCCGCGCCGCGTGCCGGCGACTGCTGGTGCAGATCGCGCCCCTGGGCAGTGCCGACCTCGTCGCCTCCTACACCGCAGCCGTCCCGGCTCTGGCCGTGGCAGCGATGTACGGGCTGCCGGCCCAGCTCGCCGACCGGATGTGGCAGTACGCCACCGATATCTTCTCCAACACCGCGGCGGCTGAGCCCGCGTTCGTAGGCATGAACGCAATGCTCACCGAACTGATCACCATCCGGCGCAAGGACCCCGGTAACGACATGCTCTCGGTGATCGTGCACCACGACCGGGCCCTGACCGATACCGAGCTGCTGGACACCGCGCAGATGATCCAGTCCGCCGGACACGAGATGTCCGTGGCCTGGACCACCATGACGCTGCTGCATCTGCTGGGCGACCAGGACTTCGGCACCCGCACCCGCTCAGGCCGCTTGGGCGTGGACGAAGCCTTGAACTATGTCCTGGTGCACCAGTCCCCGACCTGGCACACCCCCGCCCGGTTCATCACCGAGGACACCGAGCTCGGCGGGCGTGCCCTGCACAAGGGCGAGGCGATCGTGTGCGCTGTCGCGCACGCGACCAAGACCGTGCACGAAGGCGCTGACCTGTGGGACGCCTCCACCAGTCGCGCGACCCTGGCCTTCGGCGCCGGTGTGCACCGCTGCCCCGCCCAGCGCGTCTCTCGCTTGATCACCAAGACCGCCGTCGAAGAGGTCATGCGCGGGCTGCACACGCTGAAGCTGGACATCGAGGTCAAGGACCTACCGTTCGTACCCGGCCTGTGGGCCCGCTCCTCGGCCACCCTCCCTGTGACCTATGAACCGGGACACCTGACCCTCCCCGCCCACCAGGCCGCGTCTGCCGACTGGGACCTCGTCAGCGTCTGACCCACCCCTAGGACGCCCTAGGCGCCACCCGGCCGAGACCAACATGCTTCCCCGGCTCCGCCACGCGCGCGGCCGGCGACAGACACAACCCCACCGAACCTCCGAGAGGACCCGCTCCATGCCCCGTCCCACCTCAGTCAGCCACCGGCTCCGCCACCAGAAAGCGGCCGTCGCGACCGCCGTCGTCGCCACACTGCTGACGCTGGCCGCCTGCAGCTCCAGTCCCAGCGCCAGCAGTCGCGTCGCCCCGTCAGCTGACACCGGCACCCAAGACGATGTGCTGGCCGAGGGTGGTGAGCTGCTGGTCTGGGCGTGGGAGCCGACGCTGGCGCAGGTGGTGAAGGACTTCGAGGCCGAGTACCCGAACGTGGACGTCGAGCTGGCGAACGTCGGCACGGGCAACGACCACTACGTCGCGCTGCAGAACGCGATCAGCGCGGGCTCCGGCGTCCCGGACATCGCTCAGGTCGAGTACCACGCCCTGCCTCAGTTCACGATCGCCGATGCCCTCGCCGACCTGACGCCTTACGGTGCCGGCGACCTGGGCAGGACGTTCTCGCCTGGCACCTGGGACGCCGTCACCGGCGGTGGTGACGCCGTGTACGCACTGCCCATGGACTCCGGACCGATGGCCCTGTTCTACAACCAGCGCGTCTTCACCGAAGCCGACGTGCCGGTGCCGACCACGTGGGAGGAGTTCGCCGACGCCGCCCGGGCCATCCAGGACTGTGACCCGGACACGTACATCACGGCGGACAACGGGATCTCGACATTCACGACGTCGATGATCTGGCAGGCCGGCGGACGACCGTTCACCGTCGACGGACCGAACGTGACCGTTGACCTCGCCGACGAAGGCACGACCCGGTTCGCCACCATGTGGCAGCAGCTCATCGACCAAGGCCTGGTCGCGGACACCGCGGACTGGTCCGACGAGTGGTTCCAAGGGCTGTCCGACGGGTCGATCGCGGCCCTGGTGACCGGGGCTTGGATGCCCGCCAACCTCACCGACGGCGCCGCAACCGCCTCCGGCGACTGGCGGGTCGCCCGCATGCCGCAATGGACCAAGGGCGCCAACGAGACCGCCGAGCTCGGCGGGTCCTCCCTCGCCGTGACCCAGGCCAGCCAGAACCAGGAGCTGGCGTACGCGTTCTTGAAGTACGCGAACATCGGCGACGGCGTCGCCACCCGCCTGGACGCCGGCGCGTTCCCCGCCACCATGCGCGACCTGACCGACCCCGCGTTCCTGTCCCAGGAGCCGGAGTATTTCGGTGGTCAGCAGATCAACCGGGTCCTGGCCAATTCCGCCACCCACGTCCTACCCGACTTCCAGTACCTGCCGTACCAGGTCCACGCCAACGCCATCTTCTCCGACACCGTTGGCCAGGCCTACACCGGCACGACCACCCTGACCGACGGGCTCACCGCTTGGCAGGACTCCATCGTCACCTACGGCCGCGACCAGGGCTTCACCGTGAACCGCTGAGCCCTCGGCCACCAACCGACACGGCGTATGCCCACAGACCAGTGCCGTGGGCATACGCCGTGTCCCGCCCCAGGGTTCCGGGAGGACTGTCAGATCCAGGTGCGCCAGAACGCGCCGTCCGCACCCTCGAGGAGTGCTTCACGCAGCCCGACCGGTCGCACGTCGGTGTCGGCCAGGTCAGCCACAGCCAGCCAGACGATCTCGAGCCCGGATACCCTGCCACGAGGTGAGGCGGTGTCGCTGGTCGACGTGTCGCGGGCTTCGAACACCAGCGTGATCGCCTCGTCCGTCGTGTCTACCGGGCCGCCGGCTTTGACCGCCCCCTGGTCGATGAGACCCGCGAACCCGACGATGGTGACAGCCAGACCTGTCTGCTCGGCAACGTGGCCGAGCAACGCGCCTTGAACGGACTGCGCTCCCGGCTCGAAGGAGCCTCCAGGGAGAAACGACCAGCTCTGTCCGCGCTGGCGGAGCACGAGAAACCGTCCGTCTTGTTGGATCAAGGCCCGCGCGGTGACCTGGTTCGCGGCCGTTGCCGCAGCAGGCCTTAGCGGGCCGGCAGCACGCGGCACGCCGCGCGGTGCGGGGAAGAAGCCGAGTTCCTCGTCGGAGACGACGCCCAGTACGGCACGGAGTGCATCGCGGTACAACTTGCCGGGCCTGCGTACTTCGCCGCGTTCCCACCGCCCGACCTCCTTGCCGGCGAGCACGCTGGGGCGTCCGGTCCGCGCCCGGATGTACTCGTTGACGAGCCCGGCAAGCTCTGAGCGAGACATCGGCGCCCCCGAACCCGAAGGCGAGGACGTCGCCTCCCGCCGCGCCCGCAGCATCTCGTTCGTCACGCCTCACCTACCCCAGCATCCGGCGCAGGCTCCTGCTGGACGGCCCCACCTGACGGGCTGGACAGCGTGACCGACACCAACCATGCGTTCGGCGCCTCGACAGTGAGCCACCCACGCCAGCACCAGTCGTCCGCGGGGCTGCGCCGTGGGACCGCGGGCAATCGCAGGGCGGCGGCAAGGAGGGCTGCGTCGTCGGGTGCCGGGAGGCGCAGGTGCGCGTCGACGACCCAGATCGGGCGCCCGTCGCGGGCGTGCACAGAAAGCATGCTCGCGTCGACGTGCACGACACAGTCGGCAGGGATTCCGGCGGCTGCGGCCAGCCGGCGCACGTGGATCCCGACCGCGACGAGCCGCGACTCAGCAACCGGTAGAGGGATCACCCCGCCGCGCGCCTGGTCACCGACTCCGGGGTGCGGGCAGTTGCCGGTCATAGGTCGTACCTGACGGCGTGGGCGGCGAGCTCGACCGCGTCTTGGAGTTGTGTCAGCAGGCGGCCGGTCAGGCCCTTGCCGGTCAGCCCCGCGACCTCGACGACCTGCTCGAGGCGGGCGCGGTGCCGCTCCGGTATTGCCCCTGTGATCGTGGCGTGCCGGAGAACGTCTTGAGCTGCGTACCCGTCGCCCGACCCCAGCGCTTCCCGGGCTGCCCGAGCCGCGATCTCCGTAGCTGCCGGGTGCTGGTGCGCGCGGGCGATGACCGCGACGGCGGCGCCATACCGTGCCCGGAAGTACGCGTACCCCTCCCCTGGGCTGGTGCTGGCTCGGTACCGGTCGACCATCGCGGTGGCCGCGTCGTACCGCTTCGCGGTCGGCGCGCACAGCGCGGTCAGGCAGGCGGCTATGTCGTGGTCGATGTCCGAGGGCCTGTCCGACTGGGCCACGAGGTCCCGAGCGACATTGCCGTCCCGGGTCAGCAGACGCGAGGTGGCCAAGACCTGGCGCCCTTCGAGAAGCCGCGTACCGGAACCGCCGTAGGTGCGAGCGAGGTCGGCGGCCTCGGCCCAACGGCCAGCGTGAGCCAGGGCAGCAGTTCCTCCGACCAGCAGCTGGGCCTGTGCCAGCGCGACGAGCCGGCGATGCTCCTCCGGGGTGCTGTTGACGTCACCCAACGGCAGTGCCACAGGCCGAATCACGCCGTCGAGCATGATCGCTGCCCGGCGGTAGGTCGCCTCCAGGACTCGGATCAGCATCGTTACACCGCGATCCGGGGCAGGGTCGGTCTGCAGTGCAGTGCGCGCGAGACTGGTCGCCGCTCCGACGACCTGCCCCGCCTCCAAGACCGTCAGCGGACGGGTCAGCCCGGTGTAGAGCTCGATGTGCCGGGTGATGATCTGTCGCGCGCGGTCCGGCTGGTGGCAGTCTCGGGCGATCAGCGCGGCACCGGTCAGGGCCTTGCCTGCCTCCTGGACCGCGAGAGGCCGGTCGGTCTCTGCTATGGCGGCGCGTGCGGCGATCGTCACCCGGTCCAGCCGAGCACGCAGCGGCGGGCATGTCGGGCGACGACGGGCTGCCAGCGGGAAGCACGCAGCGATCTCTCCTCGCTCAACACGGCCTGTTCGCACCGTGGCCGCTACGGGGTCCGTGTACTGGTCGGGGGCCGCAGTCGCGGGCGACGCGTGCGTGGCAGAGGTGCGTGCACTGATCATGGCGGTCATCTCGAGGTCCGTAGTGCGTCAAAGTTCGCGGCGGCGAGAATGTCGTCGCAGGCTGGTGTGGCTCTGGTCGGTGTCATCGTTTGCCCTTGGCCCACAGGGCGTTGCGGATCGCGACGGCCAGGATCTGCTGGTCGGCCGCGTTCAGGCCGAGCCGGTTCCAGTGCGCCGCCACGGCGCTCCGCAGGTCGCGCTGCAGCGCGTCGGGGACCGTGGCGCTAGGTGTGGGAGTGAAGCCCTGGTGGGTCAGGGCGCACAGGCGTTCCCCGACGTCGGCCAGGGCGCTGGCCCACACTGCCGCGTATGGGTCCAGCTCGAGCAACCGGGTTGCGGGCGTGAGCAGGTAGGCACCGAGCATCTCGGTCAGCCCGTGGGCCCGGACCCTCGCGGCCTCTCCCGGCGGGGTTGCGTCGAGCCAGTGCTGGTCGACGAAGTCCGCCGTCTGCGGAGTGCTCAGGCCCGCCGCGTGACACAGAGCCACGGTCAGGATCCCGGCCAGATGCCGAGGCACAAGCAGAGGATGGTCCTCGCGCAGGTAGTCCAGGACGCCCTGGCTGTCGGCACAGTGAAGGTCCGCCAGCACCATAGCCCGGGACCCCGGCACACCGGGCAAGCTCCCCACCGGCCGCACCGAGAGCGGGGTCGGTGCCGGTGCGGCCCACCAAGGCCCAGCTCTTCCGGTTGGGCCCGCCTGGTTCACCCATGCGGCCGCCTCAACCGCGGGCAAGCCCTGCAGGTAGACGCGCCAGCCCCGGTCCTGGTTCAGGAACCACCACCGACCGCCAGCCTGTGCGCACAACTCGTCCAGAACATCGGCAACCACGATCGCCGCGGCCGTGCGAGTCTCGGGTCCAGCAGCGAAGACGAGGTCGCGCTGGGACCAGCCGACCACGTCCGCCGGCGCTGGCCTCGGGCTGGGCACCACGACCGTGCCCTGCATGTCCGACTGGGTGCGGGGCGTGGGCAGGTAGAGGATCGTGCCGCTCATTCGGCCCACCCGATCCCCAGGACGCCGTCGCCACCGCAGACCGGGGACGCGCGCCGGCGCAACGACTCGAACACCAGCCGCGTGCCGAACCGCCCGTACAAGAACTCGGAGTCGTCGGGGTCGGGCAGGACCCGGCTGGTGCGGGACACCGCGGAGCCAGCCACGCTCAGCCGGTGCAGCAAGGGTGGGATCCGCGAGTCGGACAGGGGGTGGAACCGTTCCGCGTCCTCGGCCGCGCGCAGCACGGTCAGGTACATGCCGCCCGTGCCCCCATACAGGTCGGGCTCGTTCATGGGTCCGAGCTGGGACTGGATCAGGCAGGACGCGATCGCGTTCTCCGCTGCGAGCCTCGCCTGCTGGTCCTTGCGTGCGATCGCCGCCATCTGCAGCGCCCGCCCAATACCCGGAGTGCCGTGTGCCCACGTTGGGTCCAACGGCGACGGCTCGTCCCGACCGATCGGCGCAACGTGCCCGGTGCGTAGCTCCTCCAGGCTCAACCGGTTGGGCCACCACACCACACGCTCCGGTGTCTCCTGCCGCCACCGGGCGTACCAGCCGACGATCTTGTCGATCGCCTCGCCGTGCCCGACCACGTGGCGCCCGGCCCGGTAGCTGGCAGCCAGCAGCGCCAGGATTCCCGCGCCGCCCAGAGCCATCCCGAAGTCCGCATGCCCGGTCACCCCCACCGGCGCGCCCGGCGCCGTCGTGTGATGCCTGTCCGGGGTCCACCACCCGGGCAGCAGCACCTCGCCCAGCACCCGGTCCTGCGCGCGATCCACCAGGTAGGTCAGCACGCCCGCCAGGGCCCTCTCCAGGTCCTCGTTCCGGGCCGGCTGGTGGACCACGCGGCGGAGCAGCACGAACCCGAGTCCGCTCATCCCATTGACCAGGTTGAACTCGCTGTCCTTCGGCGACGCACCCGCCTCCACGCGCGCCTCGACAGCAGCCAACCGGTCCATCGTCACGGCGACCAGGTCTTGGTCGAGGCTCGCGAGCTGGTGGGCCCACCGGGTGCGGTAGGCGCCGGTGGTGTCCAGAACGAACCCGGCGGCCGGCGCCCCGTAGAAAAGGCTCGCTCGCGCGGATCGGTCCGCGCGCGTGCGGGTGGCTGCCAGCAACGAGTCGGTCACCTCGTCCCAGGAACCCTCCGGGCTGGTCGTGGCCAGCTCGACCGCGAACAATGCCCGGGCCAAGTCACCGTCGACCAGGGACTGTGCCGGGTCCTGCGGCCCGTCCCCCTCCGCAGGTAGGTGTCGGGACCGCCGTGGCGAGCGCGGCGCGGCGATCATTGGGCGCTCCCGGCGGTGTTGCGCAGGGCCGCCTGGACCTGGACGTCTACGCCCATGTAGGTACCCGACCAGACAGTGGCCTCACGTCCCTGGCGGGTGTGGTCCGCCGCGTGGTCGAGCCCGAGCTCGCGGGCGATCTGCTCGCCGTCGTGAAGGTTGCGTGGCTCGAGCAGGATCGCCCAGGCGACCGCCGCACGGGCGATCCGCTCGGGTCCCAGTACCGCCAGGATCTGCTCCAGGACGTCGTCCGCCGCGGGCCGGTCGTACCCGGCATCAGCCTGCAGTCGAACCTGGTCGTCCGGGACGGGGCGTCCCCCGGCTACAGGTTGGTGCGGCCCCGCGCCGGGTCGCGGAGCGGATCCGGCGACGAGAGGTCGGGGTTCTAGCGTGCCCATCTCGGGCCTCCTTGCGTCAGTACGTGGAACCCGACCGGTGACGGTTTCTCCAGCGCGTCACCGGTCGGGCGATCTAGTGGCCGCGACCTGCGTGCGAGCCGCTGAGCGCATCAGCTGGATCGCGACCTACGTGCGTGAGAGGTTGACTTCGAGGTGCTCGATCGAGGAGGTCCCAGGGATCGGTAGGACGACTGGTGACAGGTCGAGCAGGTAGGTGATCGCGGCGCGGGTGTCGGCCACCAAACTCCCGGCGCCGAGGGGTGCGTAGGGCACGAACGCGAGATCCTCTTGCGTGCAGTACCGAACTATGTCGTGGTCGCCGTCGCTCTGGTTGAGCCGGTTCTGCACGGCGGCGATCGGTGCGGTCTTCAGGGCTGCGCCGATCTGGGTGGTCGTGACCTTGGACAGGCCGAGGTGCCGGATCTTGCCCTCGGCCTGGAGCGCGGCGAGCTCGCCGATCTGGTCGTCGAGCGGGACCTTCGGGTCGATGCGGTGCAGGTAGTACAGGTCGATCCGGTCCACCGCGAGGCGGCGCAGGCTCATCTCGACGCACTGACGCAGGTACTCCGGCCGTCCGACAGGAGCCCACTGGTTGGGGCCTTGGCGGGTCATGCCGCCTTTGGTCGCGATGACGAGGTCGTCTGGGTAGGGGTGCAGCGCTTTGCGGATGATGCGTTCAGCGGTCTCGGGTCCGTAGGCGTCGGCAGTGTCGAGGTGGTTGACGCCGAGCTCGACCGCGCGGCGCAGAACGGCCTTTGCGGCGTCCATGTCCGTGGGATGGAACCAGTGCCCCGGGCCGGTCAGTTGCATGGTCCCGTACCCGATACGTCGTACGGGTAGGTCCCCGCCGATCGAGAACGTGCCGCCAAGGTCTTCGCGCACCGGCTCTGCGGCGATGTCGGTGGTGCTCACGATGCCTCCTTCATGCCGTGGACCGTCTGGAGCACGAGCGAGGCGGCCTGGTCGGCAACGGCCTCGGGGGCGAGGTTGGTGGTGTCGATGTGCACGATCCGGGCGCCGGTGGTGGCGAGCCGGCCTGCGGCCTGGTGGAAGTAGTTGATCTCGTCGGTGGTCGAGTCCGGGCGGTCTTGGTATCGGTTGTGTGCGCCACGGTTGGTCAGCCGATTGCGGACGACGTCAGGTCTCCCGGTCAGCAGGATCGTGAGGTCCGCGGGGAGAACAGGGAGGTTGAGGGCGTCCAGGAAGGTGGACTCGACGCCGTCGTGGCGCTGCATGGTCATCCCGGAGGCGGTGTAGCGATCGGTGATGACGATCTGGCCCTCCCTGAGGCGAGGTCCGATCTCGGTGACGGCCTGGTGGTACCGGTCTGCGGCGTACAGGCACGCCAGGGTGTGGCCGGTGATCGTCGGGGTGAGCTGCCGGGCCAGGATCCCGACCGGTCCGGTGGAGGGCTGTGTGGTGTGGTGGACCACCAGGCCCGTGGCACGGAGTCGGTCGCTCAGGCCATGGCACAGGGTGGACTTGCCGACGCCAGAGGGACCATCGACGGCGACCAGGAGGCCATCACGGTGCGGGTGCGGCGCGGTCATGGCAGGTCGAAGAGGGTCGGAGCGTCATCCGTGGTCGGCGTCGAGTTGCCGCGCTTCCCAGAGCTCGCGATTTCGACGAGGTCGCCGAGAGTTGCCCCGCCGGGTGCGAAGCCAGAGGCGAGGTCGACGAACAGGCGCGCGGTGACCAGGGCGTCGTAGTCGGCGCGGTGGGCCTTCATTCCTGCTGGCAGGTCGGTGTCCAGCCGCCGGTGCTCGACCAGGGCTGTGAGTTTGTATGACTCCAGGTCGAAGGCGTGTCGCGCAAGCTTCAGGGTGTCCAGTGCGGTCGGGTGGTCCCAGTCGGGCAGCGACCGGTGTAGGACGTCCAGGTCGACGTGCACGGCGTGCCCGACCGGGATCGCGTCGCCGAGCGCAGCCTTGATCTCGTCTGCCACCGTGTCGATCGTCGGTGCGTTGGCGACGTCGTCGTTGCTGATGCCGTGGATCTTGCGGGCCTGCCAGGTGATCGGGACCGGTGGCCGAATCAGCCACACCAGCGGCTTCCCGACGACGCCGCCACGGACGGGTACGGCAGCGACCTCAACGAGGTCGGGTGGCCGGGCGCCGTTGCCCTCGACGTCGACCACGACGTAGTCGACGTCGTCCCATCGGATCGTCGTGCTCATGCCGGCTCCTTCGACGTCGTCTGGTCGGCAGCGTCCTCGTCGGCGGGCCAGCCGGTGTCGGCGCGGCCGTGCAGGCGTGGCTTGTGGGGGTGTCGCTGGTCGTGGAACTGGAACCCGAGGCCGTGCTGCAGGAAGTACCGGGGCTGTTCGTCCAAGCCGGCCACGATTGCGGCGCGCTCGGTGATCTCCACGATCTCGACATCCTCTCGGCCGGGCAGCCGTCGCGCGAGGTCACGCACCGCGTCCGGGGTGGGCTTGTCGTGGTGCTGGGCGCACAGAGCCAGCTGCTTGGCCGGGCAGATGTCGCACAGCTCCCGGATGCCGTAGTGCCCGTTGTAGTCGGGCACCTCGTGCGCGAACGAGACAGAGCAGCTGGTCTTGCGGAACAGCGGCCCGCCTCGGCCGTCGGCGAACGCCTCCAGTACGCGGCGCTCCAGTGTCTCGGGCACGATCTTGCGCCGCGCGGTGCCTTCGTAGGGCTCGGGCAGGTTGTTGGCCTTGTAGTAGTCGGCGATCTCGTCCCGGTAGAACAGGCCGGTGAACACCGTGCCGTGCGCGTGATGGGACAGTCCGACGGCCTGGGCCATGTGTTCGGGCGTGTCGTTCAGACCGGGCACCAGGGGCCGCCAGTACAGGATCACGCGGTACCGGTCGGCGTGCGCGTGCAGGGTCTTCAGGGACTTCTCGGCGATCTTGCTGTCGACCGGCTCGATCCGCTTGTCGCTGATCCCGGAGTAGGTCACCAGGATCGTGACCCGGATGTTCGTCAGCCGGTTGAGGCGGTCGCAGTCCTCGGGGTCGACGCGGTAGCGGGTGATGACCAGGACGTGGTTGGTCAGGCCGCGTGAGTCCAGGTCCTCCAGGACCGTGAACAGGTGCTCCTTGACCCGGGGCAGGAACGGGTCGGTCGCCCGGTTGAAGATCTGCACGGGAGTGTGATGCGCCTGGAAGTAAGGGTGCCCGACCAGTTGCCGCACGGCCTCGTCGTCGGGCATCAACGCCCGCGGCTGCGTCATCTCCCACACACCGTAGGTGTGGCGGATGCAGTACGCGCAGTCCAGGGGGCAGCCCTGGATGTGGTTCAGCGACAGGCCGGACTTGCGGTAGTCCACGACGCTGCGCGCCGCCTCGGGCAGCTGGGCGATCTGGTCAGGGGTGAGCAGCGGGACGGTGACCGGCACAACAGCCTCCAGGGAGAAAGTCAGTGGGCGACGAGATCTACGAGGTGCATGTGGTGGCTCCATCACCAGGGGCCGGGTCAACTGTGCAACCGGGACCGTGGCCGACAGAAGGGCATTCTGGCTGCTCAGGTCCGGCATTCTGCGAAGCCGTGTTCGCTGGTGGCCGCCAGCGGGGCTGCCCGCAGGTGATGGGACAGGCCGTCGATGGTGGCGGTCGTTCGACCCATGTTGTCCCCAGGACGCCGTCGGCGCCCGAGACCGGTACCGCGGGGTTCTGCACTGCCTGGGAGACCAGTCGCTTCCCGGATCCGCCGTGCAAGAAACTCGGTGTCTTGGGGGGTCGGGCAGGATCCGACTGATGGGGGGAGACCGCATCGGCAGCAGCACCGCGCGGTGTGTCAGCATCGAGGTCCGTACCTGCACTGAAACGAAAACTCCAGCATCCTGGGCCGCACGCATGACAGTCAGGTTCACGCCACCGGCCCCGGCAGAGAGGTCGGTCATGCGTTCACGGATCGCCAACGGGAAGATGCGCGACGGTGCTTCCTCGGCCAGCGCACGTACCTGGCCGGGCAGCTCGGTAGGTGGTGCGATCGCCACGGTCGAGACACCTAGCTTGCGATCGGCTCGGCGGCGAGTTCGCGGAGCACTGCGGCAGCACCGTTCTGGACCAGGGACCCGGTGACGGTGTCAGCCGCGCGACGTACTTGCTCGGGGGCGTTGCCCATGGCTACCGCGTGGCCGGCCCACGCCAGTGCAGGCAGATCGTTCAGACCGTCACCGACGAACACCGTGTCATGTGGAGCAACGCCCAGTGCCGCCCGGACGGCTTCGAGCGCGGTCGCTTTCGATACCCGTGATGGTGTGACGTCTAGCCAGTGCGGGCCGTTGGTGTTCACCGTGACGTCGAGTGAAGCAACCAATTCGTGCAGTTGCTCGACAGCGTCGAGACCCTTCAGGACCAGGCGAGGTGTCTGGACGCGCTCCAGCTCCTGTTGGGAGACCATGTACTGGCGCCCGTTGAGCTGCCCCGGGGCGAAAAGTTCCGAGACGTGATAGCCCCAACCGATGTCCTCGGCAGCAGCCTTGATGCCTGGAAAAGCGCGTCGGGCGAGGGCGAGTACCGGGCCGGCGGCCAGGGTGTGGCTGTCCTCGAGCTCGTAGCCTCCCGGCCAGGTCGAGTCCAGTCGCGCGGTCACTGCGCCGTTGGACGCCACGACCCTGGTGCCGTCCAGCTTGAGAGCGATCGCGACTGGCAGCGCACCTTTCAATGACCGTCCTGTTGCCAGGACGACATTCATCCCAGCACTGACGGCATCGGCTACTGCCTGCCGGGTGGGTTCGGGGACCTCGACCCCGGAGTCGGGCACGAGTGTTCCGTCGATGTCGAGGGCGACCATCCGGCGGGTCGAGGACACGTCGGTGACGGTCATGCCAGTTCCCCCGTGAGGCTGCGGAGTTGGGCACGGACGTGGACCTCATGCCCTTCGATGTCGCCGCTCCAGTCGGTGGTCCCTGGTACCAGCATGCGGTGGTCCACCGGGAGCGTGCAGCCCAGAGCCCTAGCGATCTGTTCGCCCTCTGACAGGTCGTGCGGGTGAAGGCTGATCCGGCCTCGGTTCAGTGTCACGGTCTCGATCCGGTCTTCGCCTACCGAGGTCAGCACCTGGGCAACGACGCCCAGCGCACGCAGCAATGAATCAGGACTTGTCGCGATGGTTCTCATGAATCCTCCTCGCGCGATGCGCATTTCCCGGTTGAGGAAACAGCGTCACGCTGCGATCGGCATTGGATTCACGATCGACCATGCGCGCCAACGCACAGGAGGGCATTCTGCAAATCACTTTCCGGCAATCTGATGCCGGTGAGGCCAGAAGCGGAGGGCTCGTAGATCCCGTGCGCAGACGTTTGCGAGGCCAGTCGAGGTGAGGCTCTGGTGTTCTCGCGTGGGTCAGTCGATCGGTTGCCAGCGCCAGGGTCGTGGCCCGTTGCGGCCGCGCAGATTGTCTACGCGAAGCTGGGCACCGGCGCGGAGCTCGGCGCGACTTTGGGCGACGTAGGCGGCGAAGCAGGTGACTCGCAGTTCCCGGATGTCGCGGAAGAGCTCGAAGCCCGACCATCTGGTGACGTCGAATCCGTACGCATCGCAGTACTCGACATAACGTGCCGCGGAGAGCGTGCCGAAACTAGTCACGCGGCAGGCAGTCGAGGTCAGGTCCCACTCCGGTGGTCCGACCGTGCACCGTTCGAGGTCCATCAGGGTGACGCCTTGCCCGTCGACGTCGACCACGTTCCCTGCCCAGGCGTCTCCATGGATGACTGCGTCGGCCATGCCTGGGGGTCGGTCGGCCCACTGGTCGCGAAGGGATGTGAGTTGGTTGAGTAGCCAGTCGTGGTCCGTGTCGTGCAGCCACAGCGCGCCGGTGATCCGTTCGTGAAGACGCACGAACGGAGCCAGGTGGTGTCGCGCGAGCTCGTCCGGGATAGGCAGGGTGTGGAGTTGCTTGAGAGCTTGGGCGACTTGCTGTGGTGTTCCCGGCCGGCGAGGGGGCAGCTCGTGCCAGAACGTCACGGGGTGGTCGGCGGCGACGACAGGCTGGGGGACGGCCAGTGGTTCGATGGCCTGCACGCCGTTGTCGTTGAGCCAGCGGCCGAGGAAGACCTCCCGGTGCGCCACCTGGTCCTGCCCGGGTTTGTTGATACGGACGATGACTTTGCCGGGAAGTCGGAAGACCTGGTTCTCGCCGTCGCGCAGCAGCTCTGCGCCTTTAGCCGAAATCCCTGCCTGTGCGCATGCGTCCTGGAGCAGGTCAGTCGAGTTCATGCCTCAGTGCCGACCTTCCGTAGTGACGTGAGCATCGCGGCGACATCGTCGTGCCGCTGGTGGTGGGTCGCGGGCGAGGTGATCTCGAGTGCGGTGCGCCGCAAACGTTCCGACCGGACGCCCGCGGCGTCTTGAACTGCTTTCTCGGCGATCTTGGTTGCTTGGTGTGGGTCTCCGGTGCGCATCGTCAGGGCCGCTAGCTTGAACCCGGAGAACGAGCGAGAGCGAATGTAGGCATCTGGGTGCTCGTCGACCGCGGTCGCAAGCCGGCTAGTTGCCTCCTCGACATGCACGTCGTGGATGGCCAGCTCGTACAGAGCATGCCCGGTGTCTCCGTTGTGCTGGGCGTGGTCGTAGTACGCCATCCAGGGGACGTCGTTCGTGGGGTCTGCGCCGGCGAATGCCTCGTCGGCCTCTCCGATCGCGCGGAAGGTCGCCTGGATGTCGCCGAGCCTGCCGTGGGCGCGGGCAACCGCCGTGTGCAGCATCGCGCGCTCTGTCGGCGTCAGCCGCTCGGCACGGACCAGGCCGAGTTGCGCAAACGTCAAACCAGCATCGACGTCGCCGATCCACGTCGCCTGACGTGCCCGCCACGACAGGGCCTTAGCTCGCAGGTGCCAGTCGCTGCTGTCCTCTGCGCACGTGGTCGCGAAGGCCAGGATCCGCTCGGACAGCTTGTGTTGGTGCGCGTCAAAGAGCAGTGACCCGGTCGCCACGCCAAGCTGCCCCACTGCTTTCAGGAGCTGCGGCTTCAGGCGGGGCGGGCACGGAGTCTTGAGCAGGTCGACGGCGCGCGACATCTCGACGGAGATAGCGCGTCCGATCTCGTGTCCACCATGAGCGTGCGCCCAGGCCGTGAAGAAGCCGCCGACCGAGTTCAGCTGAGCAATGTCAGCCTCGGTGACGGTCCGGGCCGGTGCGAGGCGGGCAAGCTCGTGCGCGAACTCGTCCATGGAAGCGCTCATGCCGGCGACGGTCAGTGTCTGCAGGAACTGGCGCCGGTTCACGCTTTCGATCAAAGCATCAGGTTGGAGCGCCTTGAGCGAGGCGCCCGGTGGACGTGTGGGATCGGCACTCTTGCCCCGTCGCGTACGAAAGAACCCGAGATCCGCATCGGTATCGACGCCCAGGACTGCGCGCAGCCCGTCACGATACGTCGCGCCCGGCCAACGAGGTTGACCCCGTTCGTATCGGGCAAGCGTGTCGACATCGAGGTGGCACTCCTCGCCCGTCGTCGTCCAGATGTACTGATTCACCGCCGCGGCGAGCTCCGCGCGGGTCATGGCCAGGCCGCTGCCGGAGGGCGAGGGCATCGCTTCTCGCAACCGTCGCAGATGCTCGTTGGCCATGAGTTTCCCCTCCATCGCGCCCCATGGAGATGAACGCCCGCGCCCCACAGTAACGACCAAGGCCGCAGTACGGGAGGCGCCGCTCCAGAATGCCGGACCGGCTCGCTCAGAATGCCCTCCCCCTGCGGCCCTGCTGATCGCAGAGTGGCCTGGAGCGCGTGCCGACCCGGCAAGCGTCCACGTTCTGTTGCGCCCAGCTCGCCTTGAAGGAGGCACTCGTGCCGGTCACCGCCTGGCTGCCACTGCAAAGCCGCACAGCCACACAGCGTGAGCAAGCGAAGCTTCAGCACCGCGGCGTACCGATCCCGCGCACCCTTCCGTGAGCGGGCAGCGCGGTCCCGGGCTTCTTGTCGCAGTCGATGGGCCCAGCGGGGTCGGCAAGTCAACTCTGACCAGGTCACTCACTATCCGCCTGGCAGACGACGGACATACGGTGCACCGGACGGCTGAACCGTCCGACGGGCCTATCGGCTCGCTCGCACGCACACTGACGAACACCGCCGACGGCCTCACTCTGGCTTGCCTCTACACCGCAGACCGACATCACCACTTGGCGCACGAGATCGAACCGCGGCTGGCAGCGGGAGCGATCGTGATCACCGACCGATACATCGCGTCTGGCCTGGTGATGCAGCAGCTCGACCATGTTGACCCCGACTACCTCCGAGCCCTGAACGGGCCGGTCCGTGCACCGGACCTCCTTCTGGCGCTGACAGCAGACGACGACGTCATCCGACGACGTCTGACCCGCCGCGGGACGCACAACAGATACCAGGACCAGCGCGGCTCCAGCCAAAACGAGGCGGCGTACCACCGAGAGGCCGCTCAGCACATCGGCGGGCGGGGTGCGCTGGTCCACACCATCGACACCACACACCTGACCGCTGACGCCGTCGTCGCGCTCGCACACAAGTACGTACGCGACGCGCTCGGCACGCTCGGACACACCGCTGCATGATCATCGCCACGATCAGACCCGGGCCGCTGCAACTCGCTTCCCGTGTGCGTCGCGGCAGCTGCCACCCGACCGGTGGGGACACATCTACAACGCTTGCGGTGGCAGGCACCTTCTCTGCTCCCCAGACTCAGCACCGCCCCGCATGAGAAGCGTTCACAACCCCGACTGAAGGATGAGGATGAAGCTGACGACTGAAACGGCCCAGCCGCACTCGGCGCGCGAGGCGATGGTCGCCCGGTTGGAGGGCCGGTTGGTTTCGCCGGCGGTGCTGGCCGCGTTGCGAACTGTGCCGCGGGAGGCGTTCGTGCCGGAGGGCACGCCGCTGGAGGAGACGTATGCGCCGGACCGGCCGGTGGTCACTCGGCGTGATGAGCATGGCGCGGACACCTCGTCGGTCTCGGCGCCGTCGCTGCAGGGAAGGATGATTGAGCTCGCGCAGATCGGTCCTGGCGCTCGGATGCTGGAGATCGGTAGCGGTGGCTACAACGCGGCGCTGCTGGCCGAGGTCGTGGGCGAGGCGGGGTCGGTGGTGAGCATCGACATCGACCCGTGGGTCACGGCGCGCGCCGTGGAGTGCCTGGCAGCGACCGGATACAGCGAGCAGGTGACGGTCCTGACCGGCGACGGCGAGCTGCCGGTGGAAGGTCATGGCCCGTTCGACGCGATCTTGGTGACGGTCGGTGCATGGGACATCGCGCCGGCCTGGCTGGACCAGCTGGTCGAGGGCGGGCGGTTGGTCGTGCCGCTACGGATGCGGTCGGTGACCCGCACGCTCGCGCTGCGCTGGGCCGGCAACCACCTCGTTTCGGAAGGCGCCGAAACCGGCGGATTCGTCCCGATGCAGGGCATCGGCGGACACGACGAGCACGCACTGCACCTGCCCGACCCCGACGGCGGACACCTGACGCTGCGATTCGACGACGAGGTACCCGCCCGCCCCCATCTCCTCGACGGCGTCCTGGCCACCCCTCCCGTGGAGGTGTGGTCCGGCCTGCCCCTGTCTCATGGCCAGGACTTCTCCGGCCTGCACCTCTGGTTCGCCTCGTTCCTGGACGGGTTCTGCCGGATCAACGCCGACCCAGGAAGCGAGCTGGCCGGGCTACAGGCACAGACCTGGTTCCCATTCGGGACCGCGGCCGGAGACTCGTTCGCGCACCTCGCGATCCGACCCCTTGCCGAAGGCGGCGGGGTGGAGTTCGGAGCCCGGGCTTGGGGACCGCACGCCATCGAGGCCGCCGAGCGGCTCAACGCTCAGATCGAGGCGTGGGACAAGGCCGGGCGCCCGGACCACGCAGAGATCGCCTACTGGCCCGAGGGCGCCGACCTGACCGCTGCGCCAGGTGCCGCGCACCTGCGCAAGGCGCACGGCGTCCTCACGATCTCCTGGCCGCTCGAGTCCTGACCGGCCAGGACACCCCGCACGACAGCATCACCTTCATCACCACCTTCAAGGAGGACACAGCATGACCCCCACCCTGGCCCTGGACGCCCCCGCCCCGACGCTGGACCTGGCACTGCTCGACGACGACTTCGAGCTCGACCTGCGCGTGATCGAGTCGACGACCCCGCTGGTGGCCACGATGTGCTCCACGAGCGACGGCTGCGGCAGCTCCTGCGAGAACAGTGCGTGCACGACGGGCAAGAACGCGCCGTTCTGATCCCGCAACCCTCTGGTGGCGCACCCGGTCGGGTGCGCCACCAGCATCAACCGGAAGGAGTCCTGAGATGGCGCCACTGCTGCGCACCACAGGCCCGCTGCTCGTGCGGGCATCCACCGCCCCGGACGACCTTCCCATCCCTAGCGGGCTCGACCCAGCAACGGCGCCCATCGCCGACCTGACCCGGTGGCTGGTGACTGCCTGGGCACACGATGGGCTACGAGAGGCAATCACCGTCGCCAGCCCCGCGCTCGCCGATCGCATTTCAACGCTCCTGACCTCACCCAGCACTATGCGGAGCGCGGCGGAGCCCCGCACTATCCGGCGCCTCGTGCGCAGCCTGGCGACCTATCTGATCCGGTGGAAGCGGCGCAGCACCCCGTTCGGGCTGTTTGCAGGCGTGACCACCGCCGCCCCAGGACTGACCATGTCTCGAGCGCTCCCCGCCTGGCGACCGGTGGCTCGCCCGGATGCCGAGTGGCTCCGCCTGACCAGTGCGGACCTGGCAGAAGGCTCGAACCTTGCCGAGCACCAGATAGTGACCGCCAATGCACTCGCCGTTGAGCGTGACGGTCGGCTCCTGCTCGAACCACGCCAAACCGGCGACGACCCGGGAACCACGCTGCGGGACATCTCGATCCGCGCCACTGCCCTGGTCCGCGCCATCCTCGCTACCGCTCGCACACCCGTCGAGCTGGCCGTCCTTAGCGGGCGCCTGGCCCAGGCCACCCAGGGCGACGACGCCCGGCGCGAACGGCTGCGCGTCCTGCTGGCCGCGCTCCTGGGCCAAGGTTTCCTCGTCTCCTCTGCCGCTCCAGCCTCGACCTCCGGTGACGGCCTGCACGAGCTCCTCGCGCTCGCCGAAGCAAGTAGTGCTCCGGCCGGTGCGGCGTTGGAACGGGCACGGGAGTTGCTCGACCGGTACAACACCCCGGGCGGCGGGACGGCGCCCAATCGCTCTGCCTTGACCGCACTGCTACGGGAGGTGGCGCCGCAGGCCGCCACTGTGCTGGCCGTGGACACTCGCTTCGAGGGGTCTCTCACCGTCCCACGGGCTGTCGTGCAGGAGGCCGAGCGTGCCGCCTCGGCGCTGCTGCGGATGTCGACCGAGCCGTTCGGTGCGGTGCGGTGGCTGGACTACCACGCCCGGTTCCGCGCCCGCTACGGCACCGGCACCCCGGTCCCAGTGACCGACCTGGTCTCCGACGCCGGCTTGGGTTACCCGACCGGGTTCCTGGGTGCACCACGCACCCGGCCGGCGTGGCGGCAGGTCACCGACCGGGATGCCGTCGTGCTGAACCTCCTGCACCAGGCGGCCCTCGACGGCCAGGACGAGGTCATCCTGACCGATGCTGATGTCACCGCGCTCACCGTGGGCGACCCGGACCATTCGGCGCCTCCGGCACGGTGCGAGCTCGGATTCACCATCCACGCTGCCTCACCCGAGGCGCTGGAGCGCGGGGAGTTCCGGTTGGGTGTCTCCGCAGCACCGGAATCATCCACCAGTCTGACCGGTCGGTTCGCCCACCTGCTCGACCCGGGTGACCAAGAGCGTCTGGCCCGGTACTTCGCGGCCCCAGGAACCGCGCCCGACCGGCCTGTCGTGGCGCAGTTGGTCTTTCGGCCGCGGCGGACCAGCGCCGACAACGTCGTGCGGGTGCCGGTCCTGACCGATCACGTGATCGTGCTGGACGAGCACTACGACGGCTCCGCGACCCACATCGGCGTCCACGACCTGGCCGTGACAGGGGACGACGACCAGCTCTACCTCGTGCAGGCCTCGACCGGCCGGCGGGTCGTCCCGGTTCTGCCGCACGCACTGGAGCTGACCTCGCGGACCCCTCCGCTGGTGCGGTTCCTGGCCGAGGTCGCCGACGCCCGGTGCATCGTGTTCCGGCCGTTCGACCTCGGCGCCGCCCGCACCCTAGAACACACCCCACGGGTGCGGTACGGGCGCACCATCCTGTCTTCCGCCCGCTGGACCCTGCACACCGACCAGCTCAACGGGCAACGCTCCTGGTGGGACCGGTTCGACGCTTGGCGCACCTACCACCGCGCACCCTCACGGGTCGTGCTTGCCCAGGGCGGCACACACCTGCCGCTCGACCTGAACCAGCCCCTGGACCGGCACCTACTGGAACGCCTAACCGCGGGCAAGAGCACAGTCGAACTCCACGAGCAGATCCCGGACGGTGACGGGTGGCTGGGCCGCCCGGCCGAGGTCATTGTTCCCATGACGCCCCTTGACCCGCCCGACCGGCTCCCACCGAGCGCAGTTTCCATGACCCAGCAAAGCACCACCGCGAACTACGCCACCGTGGACATTGCGCAGAAGAGCGCGGTGAGCCGTGCGCTATCCGGCCCCGCCGCGGCGGCGGGCGGTCGTCTTCTAGGTGACGGGCTGGTCGTGGTGCGCATCGCCGGTGCTCCGGCTCGGTTCGACCAACTCATCACCGACCACCTCCCCCGCCTGTCCCGCGAGATGGCCGCCACGCACCCCCACCGGTGGTGGTTCACCCGGCTGCGGGACCTCGTGCTGCCCGAACGCGACCAGTACCTGCAGATGACCCTGGACCTGCACGACCCCACGGCTGCCGCAGCGGCACTGCCGACCGTTGCTCGCGTTCTGGAAGACATGGCCGCCGCCGGCATGCCGAGCGAAGCCAGCCTCCACGCCCATCACCCCCGCACCGGGATCTTCGGCGCCGGGCCCGTACTGCAGGCCGCCCATGACGTGTTCGCGGCCGACGCGCTCGCCGCCGTCGAGCAGGTCCGCCTCACCCGCAACACCACCAGCGTCGTAGCCGGCCAGGGGCCGGGGCTGGCCGCGGCGTCGCTCGTCGACCTGGCCACCGCGCTTACCGGCGACACCACCGCCGGCTACCAGCTTGTGCTGGACACCGTCCCGCATGCCCCCGGCAAGCTCGACCGAGACGCGATCGATCTTGCGTGCTCGTTCGCCGACCCTACCGCCGACCACAACTTCCTCCGCGCGGCCGGCGGCGACGCGATAGCCGATGCCTGGGCCTACCGGCGGGCCGCAGTGGCCACCTACCTGGACCGCTCGGAGTCCGGTCCCGCTCGGGGGACGGCGAACAGGGTGATCGGTGCACTGTGGCGCGATCACTACGCACGAGTGCTCGACGTCGACGTCGAGCTGGAGCACGCTACGCGTCTGATCGCCAGACGTGCCGCGCAGCGACTCCTCGCCCTGCACGCGCTCTCACGGATCGACCGGCAAGAATCCCTCCAGCCAGCCGGGGGACAGCGATGAACACCCCGAGCCTCGAACAGGCTCCCCCCTCAACGCAGTCGCTGATCAGCGGCAGCGCCGGGCAGGTCCTGCTGAGTGTCGAACACGCGCTCGCCGGGAACCAGACCTGGGACCGAGCCCGTGCAAGACTGCGCGCCCTGGCCGCGGCACCAGTCGAGGCGGGCGGGCACACCGGACTGTTCTACGGCGCGCCCGCCCTGACATTCATCCTGCACACAGCCCAGGCCGACGGGCACCAACGCGCAAGGGCCACTCTCGATCTCCTGGACGCTCACCTGACTCGGCTCGCTCGTGTCCGTCTGGCCGCTGCCGAGCGCCGCATCGCCGCTGGCCTCGCGCCCGAGTTCTCTGAGTACGACCTGTTCCGCGGTCTGACCGGATACGGCGTCCTACTGCTCCTGCGACAGCCCGGCAGCAACGTCACGGCCGACGTCCTGGAGTACATCGTCCGCCTGACGCGACCCCATGTGGACGATGGCGTCTCCCGGCCCGGTTGGTGGGTCGAGCACGACCCCGATCCGGCCGCGCCTACCCCAAGCGGGCACGCGAACCTTGGCATGGCGCATGGAGCGGCCGGGATCCTGGCCCTGCTCGGCGTCGCTGCCCGCCGCGGGATCGCAGTGCCCGGACAGCTCGACGCGATCAGGACGCTGCTGGACTGGTTCGACCAGTGGCGTCAGGACGGCCCAGATGGCACCTGGTGGCCGCAGTGGCTCACCCACAACGAGCTGCGCACCGGTCGGCCCGCTCACCAGCACCAGCCACGCCCCTCCTGGTGCTACGGCTCCCCAGGAGTCGCCCGCGCCATCCAGATCGGCGCGATTGCCGCCAACGACCACGCCCGCCGTGCCACGGCGGAGGCCGCGATCGCCTCCACCTTGACCAGTGTCCAGGTCGCACGGCTGACCGACTCTGGTCTGTGCCACGGGATAGCTGGCCTGTACCAGAGCGCCTTCCGCGCCTCACTCGATGCCGCCGACTCCATCATCACCGACCGCCTACCCACCGTCGCTCAGCGCCTGGCGGCTGTCGCCGCCTGCCCTGCCGATGCGCCCTTCGGCGACTCAGGCTTCCTGACCGGACGTGCCGGCGTGGACCTGGCCGCCGCGAGCCTGGCTCACGACCAACCCCCGACCTCCGGATGGGACACATGTCTCTTGATCGCCTGACCCGCGCTGATCCCCTTGCCGCCGCCGTCGTGGAAGCCCTGACCAGGCCGGTCCCCGAGGTTGCCGGCCAGCACCGCATCGACCCTGACATGCTCACCGACGCGGTGGACTCGTTCATCATCGCTGGCCTGGCAGCCCTCAACGCGAAAACGGACAGTCGATGGACCCAGGCCAACATCGCAGTAGCCACGAGCTCGGCGCTCGACGAGGTCGCGTGGGCCCTGGACGAACTCGGTCGAGACGGGGCTCACAGAGGCTGGTGGTTCATGAACAAGCCACCTGGCTGGCGCGTCCGATTCTTGGATACGCATCGTGCGGATCTCGCCCGCACCTTGGACGCCCTCCGAGCTGAAGGCGTCGTCAGTGAGTGGACCTGGTCGACCTACGAGCCCGAGACGACGGCGTTCGGCGGCGGCGCCGCGGCGGCCTATGTGCACGATCTGTTCTGCGCCGACACCCGTGGCATCCTGGAACATCGTGCCTCGCCCGGTGGCCTGGGCGTGAAGGAGGCCACGATCGCCGCGCTGGCCGCGCTGGCCCGCGGCGCCCGGCTCGACATGTTCGAGACCGGGGACATGTTCGCGAAGATCGCCTCGCTGCGCCCGCCGGTCCCCGCTAAGCGGGTCGAAGAGGTGCGCCGGCTCGCCGACTTGCTGCGCCCTCACCTCCTCGCCCACCCGGACCCTGCCGCGCTGGCTCCGGTCGCCGGAGATCACCTTGAGCCCTGGGTCGGGGCCTTCCATACCGCTGGGTCCCAGCTGGCCGACCTCGCTGCCACCGGGCAGTTGCGCCGCGGACTGCGGTCCGTGCTGGCCCAGATCGTGATCTTCCACTGGAACCGCCTGAGCCTGTCCGTCGGCACGCAGACCGCCCTCTCCGCCGCGGCAGTCCACGCCCTGCTCCCCGGAGACCAGCCATGACCACCAATGCGCCCAGCAGCACCCCGCCGACCAGCATCCTTGGCGGTGCACGCACCAGGGCCGAACTCGACGCCGCCGTCCGCCGCTTCCCGCTCGTAGCCTGGGCACGCCCAGCCTGCCCGCCCCTCCCCGAACGCGTCGCGGACCTCGCCACCCGAGCTGAGACGCTTCAGGACGCTCCATCGGACCGGGACGCCGCCGAAGGCGCCGCAGCGCTGCTGAACCTGGCTGCACTCATCGCGTCCGACTGCCGCGACCCGGCCCTGGCTGAAGACCTCTGCCGCCAACACCTGGACAGCCTCCTCAAGCACCAGAGACCCCTCGCGTACTCCGAGGCGCCGCTACTGCTGGGACCGGCGACCAACCTCGCCCGGCTCCGCATGCGCGCCGCAGACGGCGACAGCGCGCTGACCATCCTCGTCAACCTGCTACGCGGAGTGCGGCGCACTACCGACGTCACGATCGACGGCCGCACCCTGCCACTGTCGACCCTGCACGGCCCAGAGACGGACAAGCAGGAGCTGACAAAGTCCGTCTGGATGCAGCTGCTGACCGACGGCACCAAAGCCCTGACCCTCGCCGGTCGATGGGCGGACGCCGCCCAACTGGTCGAGGCGTACAACGGCATCGGCCTGCACCTGTTCGAGGGACGGCAGATCACCATCATCAACCACCTCCTCAACGGCGACACCACCGGAGCCCGTGCCGCCCTCGCAGGCGCCGGCCTCACCGAGGCCTGGGAGCACGAGGTGGCTGCCTGCCTCCAGCTCCTCCTGGCCCAACCCGCCGACGCTAGCGCTTCCGTCGAGTCCCTCGTCGC
Source organism: Promicromonospora sp. NPDC090134 (assembly GCF_044746965.1). Lineage (NCBI taxonomy): Bacteria > Bacillati > Actinomycetota > Actinomycetes > Micrococcales > Promicromonosporaceae > Promicromonospora > Promicromonospora sp. NPDC090134. The sequence continues at coordinate 537,049 of NZ_JBIVCZ010000004.1, forward strand.
CCTGCACGACGAAGCCCAAGGCCACCCGGAACGGCCGCACTATCGTGCGCGCCTCGGCGTCACCACGACGGTCCTCGTCGCACCCCACGACCAGCACCTGGCCGACGACGTCCTGCAGCGCACCGCGCTCGAAGCCCTGGACGCGCACGATGGGTACGCCGCACGTGAGGTGCTCCAGCACACCGGAATCAACAGGGTTCTCGACCGGGGCCAGGCTGCCGCGCTCGGCCATCTCGTCAGGGCCGCCGGGCTCACGGGAGGACAGCTCACCGGACGCATCCTGGCTACTCTCCTCGACGCAACGGCGAGCGCGCGGCGAACCCTCGCTGGGGCGTACCGCACCACCGTTGAAAGCCGGTGATCGCCCGGCACGAAGCAGGCTCCCCCGACCGGATGGGCGTCGGGCCGACGGCACGTGGCGTCGTGCCAGACTTGCGGCCATGCCTTCGCCGACCGTGACACAGGACGCCCAGGTTCTCTGGGAGTTCCACCAGATGCCCGACGAGGAACTTCCGACCGACGTCGCGATCGGCCTCGGCGGCCACGACATCAGCGTCGCGGAGCACGCCGCGGACCTGTATCGGCGGGGCAGGTTCCCTCTGGTCGTGTTCAGCGGGGCGAACGCGCCCACGACGGTCGAGAAGTTCCCGCGTGGTGAGGCGGTGCACTTTGCCGAGCGTGCCGAGCAGCTCGGTGTGCCGCGTGAGGCGATGGTGCTGGAGACGAAGGCAACCAACACCAGCGAGAACTTCACGTTCACGCGCGACCAGCTCGTGAGCCAAGGGATCGATCCGAGGTCGGCAACCATCATCAGCCGCCCCTACCAGCAACGTCGCGCCTGGGCGACCGTTCAGAAGGTCTGGCCCGGGCTGGAAGTGGTGTGCTCGGCGAGATGGCAGGCGCTGGAGGACTACATCGCTTCCATTGGCGACGAACAGCGGGTGCTGAACATGCTGGTCGGGGATACACAGCGGCTGTGGGTCTACGCCGACGCCGGGTTCGCCGTCCCGGTCGAGGTTCCCGACGATGTGCGAGCCGCGTACGAGCGGCTGGTGGCCGCCGGGTACACCAGCCGACTCGTCAACCCGTAGACCGCTTCAGGCCAGAGGCACGTCAGCCAGCCGGGCCAGCCGAGCCAGGTCGACGCCTGGTCGACGGCTCATGGTCTCCACGAGCGAGGACACGACCTGACGGGTGATGTAGTGGTGGCGCACCTGCGACGGCGCGACCGCTTCGGCCTGCAGAAGGGTGGCCAGCGCACTGTCATGGTTCCCGGCCGCGAAGTGGGCGCGGGCGACATCGAGGTGCAGGCGGACCTGCCGCTCGATCGGCGCATGCTCGACGTCCAGCGGTGCGCCGACGGCGAGAACGGTGTCCATGTCGCCCAACACCGCTGCAATGTTCGCTCGGTGGATCGCGACATTGGTGGGACCGAACGCCGTCCATAGGTCGTTGCGGTCGACACCGACTACCAGGGCTGCTTCATGAGCCTCATCCAGGTACGCGGCAGCCTTGGCGCTATTCTGGTCGGCGGCCAGCAGCACCGCGCCGGTCAGGAGCATCGTCCCGTAGACCGCGGCCGAGGCGGCCGTCTGGGACATGCGCCGCTGGAACTCGCTCGTTGCCCGATCTACCAGGGTCAGAGCCTCGGGCCGGCGACCGGCAGAAGCCATGGAGTACGCCGCAGTGCGCAGCAGGGACATCTGCAGAGTCGGATCACCACTCGCCTCGGCGGCTGACACGCCTCGGTCGGCGGCGATCCAGGCAACGTCGGCGCTGCCAGCTTTGGACAGGACGATCGCGCCGACCTGATTGGCCAGCGCGAGCACCCGGGCATCGGTTGACCCGCCCCGGCGTTCCATCGCGCGCAGTGCCCGCAACGCTGAGGAAGACGCGAGTGCGGCAGCTTCGAAGTTGCCCGCCTGGTACGCGTCAAACGCGGTAGCGACCTCGGATTTCGCCGAGGTCAGGTCTGCCCTGGTTGAGTCGGTGCCGGTCGCCGGAGCGTAGGTGAGCAGCGCTTGGCGTAGAAGGTCGATCGCGGTGTCTGGAACGTCGGCGCTCGTACCGGACGTGTGGTCCTCGTCCGCCCAGGACCGGACCCAGGTCGCGGTGTCCGGACCGCCCTCAGCAGAGCGGCCCCGCCGAGTCTTGTGGAAACCAAGCTCGGCATCCCTGGCGACGCCGAGCACTGCCCGCAGGCCCGCCCGGTAGTCGGCGTTCGGCCAGCGGATGAGCCCCCGCTCGTACCGGGCGAGGGTGTCGACGTCCAGGCCACTCTGCCTTCCCGTGGTGCGCCACACGTACTCGTTGACAGCTCGGGCCAGCTCCGCACGTGTCATAGGCGTTCCGCTGCCCGACGGAGACAGCGTCGCTTCGCGACGCCGCCGCAGGTGGTCATTGACCATGAACGTCCCTTCCCCGTCGTAGAGAAGCTGCGGATCACACGGTGTTCCTGCCTCAGCCCCGTGCGGGAGAGAAGTAGTCGCCGAGCATCTCGGTCGTCCAGCCCGCTTGGTGGACCTCGCCCCTGGGGCCGAACTCGTCGAACCACGGTTTGATGTCCAGAACTGGGGTGCCGTCGACCGCGTCGAGGTCTTCGACGTGCAGGTCAAGGCCATCGACGGCCAACAGGCGGCAGCGGGAGATCCCGAGCCAGTTCTGCCGGCGCATGTTCCGGTGCCCGAAGATCCCGACCGCCGGCCAGTCCGGATTGTTCCGCGGTCGCCTGGCGCCCGGGTGCAGGTCGGCCTGGTCGGTGAGGTGGAAGAAGAACGCCACTTCCAGGTGTGAGAACTCCTCCAGGCCGGCTGTCGCGTCGTTGGGGAACTGGTCGGCGTCGATCCGGATGATCGCACGGGTGCCACCCCAGTAGTCGTCTGTCGGCTCAGACCGGCCCCCGAGCACGGTCGCGACGGGGGTCATCTGGATCGGGTTCACAAGGCTCCTACGTCAGGTTGCGGTGAGATAGGCGGCGGCCCGCTGGTCGAGTTCTGCCGCAACGGGATTAGTGGTCCGGGCCGGCGCCAGGGCAAGCCGCATGGTGTGGACCGTGTTGCGTGCCCGCCCGGATCGGACGCCGTCCATGGCGGTGAGCGCGTCTGACCATGTGGCGTACGCCTGGTCGAGTCGACCGGCAGATGCCTGGATCTCCGCGAGGTAACCGAGGGTGACCGCGTGCGTCCTGGCGAACGGTTGGCGAGCCCGGACCGCGACGCTGTGCCCGAGCGCAGCCTCGGCCCCGGTCAGGTCCGCGCTCGCGTACAGGGTGCGACCGGTCTCGTGGGCGAGGGACGCCTCGGAGAAGAAAAACACCCGGCCCGGCTCACCGTCCGGGGTGGCGCGTGCGAGGTCGTCCTCCGCACGAAGCAACGCCGCGCCGGCAGCACCCGGGAGGTCGTTGGCCGCCAGCGCGCGGGCGTGGACGACGCCGAGGAGAGACCGTTCCCGTGCGCACGCCGCGCGGTAGCGGGACCGTTCGACCGACGCTTCAGCCAGGTCGAGCGCGCGCTTCGGCGCGTCCAGCTCCAGGGCTTGGTGAGCCATGGCTCGCAAGGTGTGCGCCGCCATCGCCGGATCATCAGCTTCCTGGGCGAGACGTACGGACGAGTGGAAGAGTCTCTGGGCGAGAGCGTGCTTGCCGTCGTCGAACGCCATCCACCCTGCGACATAGGACAGTTCTGAGGCCGACGAGAAGGCCGTCCGGCGCAACGCCTGGGATCCGTAGGTACCGTCGAGCATGGGCAGTACCTCAGTACGGAGGTATCGGGTGATTGCGTACAGCTGGTGTCCACCGCCGTGACGCTGGTCTGCGCGCGAGAACTCGATCACGGCTGCCTGGACAGGCGCGACATCCTCAGTACCGATCCGTCGGCCGGGGAGCGCGGTCGGATCCGGCATCGTGAGCGATAGGGCCGACCAGGCCGCAGCGCCGAGAAGCGCGCGCCGCGTGACATCCATGTAGTCGCTCCCCAGACCGATCGACGACGCCAGCGTATCGGGAGCCACCGCCTCACGAAGCCAGGACGCCCGCTCGGCACGTGCGTCACCGGCCTGTGCCCTCGCCGTCGAGACCGTGCGACCACGGCGAGTGGGGCGGAACCCGAGGTCAGCGTCGCCCTCGACACCGAGGACGGCTCTCAGACCGTCCCGGTAGGCCGTGTTAGGCCACCGTGTGCTTCCGCGCTCGTAGCGAGCGATCGTGTCGACGTCGAGGCCGCTCTGTCTACCAGTGGTGCGCCAGAGGTAGCCGTTGACGGCTTCTGCGAGCTCCGCCCGGGTCATCGGAGCGCCGCTGCCCGACGGCGACAGCGTCGCCTCACGGCGTCGGCGCAAGTGATCGTTGGCCACGAGCATCCTCTCCCGTCCCAGACCGGCTCGCTCCGCTCGGTCCCACATCAGGGTAGGGACCACACCCACACCGACGGGCGATTCGGTCCAGATTGCCGGACCAGAGACTCCAGATTGCCCTCCAACGCGGCGCCGCCGTAACGGACAGTGAGAGTGCGTCCTGTCGTTGCTACCGATTGTTGGGGATCACCGTGGGCCCGCGGACGACATGGCAAGCGGCTGTGGTGTTGGTGGCAATCGCCCGCGCGCCAAGTGCTGCCGAACCGGCCCTTCCGGTCAGCTCAGTTAGCCAGCAGAGCCGTTGTGACGCTGTCCCACCGGCAGGTGAGCCCGTCCCGGATCGAACACGGCAAGACCATCAAACACGTGTCGCCCGTAACGAAGGAAGTCAGTGTTCGCTGCTCAGAGGGGTCGACCACTTCAGCACGGTTGTCCCGCTGCAGACCTTGAGCGCGACCTCGACCACGCGGCCGTCGGTCAGGAACACGGTGCGCAGTGTCTGGGTCACGATGACCGAGCCGGTGAGCCCCAACGCGGTGCTCTCGGGCTCGGTGGCGAGCCGGGAGGTCACTTCTTCGAGTACGTGGCTCTGCGCTACCCCGAGCCGCTCACTGGCCAGCTCTCGTGAGCCGCCGGTCGATACCGGTTCGGCCAGTTCCGGGGCGGCCTGTACGACGTAGGGAGGGTAGTAGGACGAGGAGTAGTGGACCGGGAAGCCTCCACGTGCCACGACCCTGCGGCGCACCTGGATCGGCGAGCCAGGCTCGACGCCCAGGCGTGCGGCGACTGCTTCTTCTGCGCCGACCGTACCGACCTCGACGATCGTGGAAACCTCCCCCGTGGCCAGCGCAGCGCCCGTGGACGCGTGCGTACGAACGCGCGTGGCGATGTTGTCGCTTCCGTAGTCCGTCACGACCGTGCCCGCACCGGTACTGGCGCTGGTCAGGCCCTCCTTCTTGAGGGCCGCGTACGCCCGCACCGCGGTCGCGTTGGACACCTCCCACTGGTCCATGACCTG